>NZ_JOJE01000032.1 GCF_000720255.1 Streptomyces griseus subsp. griseus
CACCACCCCCGCCCCGGAACCCGAAGCCGTGCCCCTCGAAGAGGCCGAAGCCCTCACCGCCACCTACTCCCACCTCTCCCCTGCCCTCCACCACATCCCCCGAGCCATGCATTCCGAGCTGACCCGCCTCACCGCCCGCTGGCTCGCGGCCGGACACACCCCCGCAGCCATCCGCACCCACATCCTCCGTGCCCTTCCCGACGACGGCACCCCCGTCCACCGTGCCCTTCCCGACGACGGCACCCCCGTCCACCGCCCCGGCGGCCTCCTGCGCCACCTCCTCCGCGAGGTCACGCCCGTCCCAGAACCCACGCCGCCGACGCCCAGGCCGGACTCGTCCCAGCCGACAGGACCCACCTGCCCCCGCCTCTCCTCCCGCCTGGAAGGAACACGGGAGTGCGAGGGCACCCACCTCCAGCCCATGCTCTTCCGGCCGTTGAGCGACGAGACACTCTGCCCGCGTTGCACGGCTGAGCCAGGCGCAGCAACGCGCATGGCACCTGCACGCCAACTCACCGACGCGGCCGAAGGAGTGGGTCCAGTGCTGTGACCGCGTACGTTCACCGAGTTGGGGATCCGCCGCAGAGGGAGTCGCGTGGGCACGGGGCGGTCTGAAATTCCGGGCACTCTCGCGAGCCGAGCTGTCGGAGGCGGCTAGTAATCTGCACTCATTCGAACGATCGGACGATCGCGGGTACGGGCATGCAGGCACGAGGCCTGGGCGTCCAGGGGCGGGAGCACGGGGATTTCAATGCGTGACGCGCATCCGTTACGGAGTGGCAGACCGGGCCTCTCGGCCGTTGCGCTCATGATCGCCGGGGTCGTCCTCGCCGCGGTAGGGGCCATCGGCGCCTGGCTCCAGCACGACGCTCCCGGCCGAAGTGCGGAACCGCGTACGGAGTTCACCGCGGACAACCCGCCCGCCGGTCTGCCCACCGCGCTCACCACCGGCCAGCACCTCCACTGGTCCCGCTGCACCTCGCCGCCCACCGCGCGCACGGGTTACGACTGCGCCACCATGAAGACCCCCCTCGACTACCGGAAACCAGACGGCAGGACGATCGACGTCGCCCTGATCCGCCGCAAGGCCACCGGCCCGAACACCCGGCGCATCGGCTCGCTCGTCCTCAACTTCGGCGGCCCCGGCCTGTCCGGCGTGAGCGGACTGCCCGAACACCTCAACCAGTACAAGCCGCTCCTCGACCGCTACGACCTGGTCTCCTTCGACCCGCGCGGCGTCGGCGCGACCATCCCCGTGCGCTGCGGGAAAACCGCGGACGACACCGGCTACGACGGGGCCGACGCCTGCGCCAAGTACTCCGGGGCGCTCCTCCCGTACGTCGGCACCTCGCACACCGCGCGCGACCTCGACCTGATGCGCTACCTCCTCGGCGACGAGCGGCTGCACTACTTCGGCGTCTCGTACGGAACGGCGCTCGGCGCGGTCTACGCCCACCTGTACCCGTCGCACGTCGGACGGCTCGTCCTCGAAGCGTCCGTCGATCCGACCGAGGACCTCAACGAGGAGCAGGTGTCGCAGGTCAAGGCGGTTCAGGCGGCGTTCGACCGGTTCGCCGCGCACTGCGCGGCCCGTATCCGCCACTGCCCGACCGGCGACGGGCCCGAGGAAGCCGCGCGACGCATGACGCGCCTGGCCGACCGTCTGGAGAAGGAGCCCGCCCCGGCCGGCAGCGGAAGGAACCTCGCCGCCGACGACCTCGCGCACGCCGTCTTCGATCATCTCAACCGCGGCACAGACGGCTGGTCGCCGCTCGCCAAGGCCCTCACCGCGCTGATCGACCACAATGACGGCCGTCCGCTGAGCAAGGGCGCGGACGACATCGGCTCCGCCGACCGCGCGGCGACCCCGCTCGACAACAGCCGCATCGCCCGGACCGCGATCACCTGCGCGGACTCCAGCCTGCGCCCCGGCTTCGAACGCCTCGACAGGGACGAGGCCCGCATCAAAGCCGCCTCACCCGTCTTCGGCGCGGCCTGGTCCAGCGGCGTCTATCTCTGTTACGACTGGCCGTTCGACGGCGAGCGCGCCACGCCCCAGGTGAACGCCGACGGCGCGGCCCCCGTCCTGGTGGTCGGCGGCACCGGCGACCCGAACACCCCATACCCCGGCGCCCGCCACATGGCCCGCGCCCTGGGCGACGGTGTCGGCGTGCTGCTGACGGCCGAGGAGGAGGGCCACGGCACATACCCGCAGAACCGCTGCGTCACGGATGCGGTCGACCAATACCTCCGCACGGGCCGCACCCCGGCCCCGGGGACGGTGTGCCGGGGCAGCATGTCCTGAGGCCCGTACGGATCCGCCGGGCGACCGTCAGCACACCGGTTCGCTCGCAGGGGCCGCGGGTGTGCACCACCACACCGCCCGGCCCGAGACCGCCTTCGGGTGGGTGCCGGGTCAATCGCCTGGGGCATGATCGCCGACGGCTGTGAGGCAGACGAAGGGCTCCGATGACGTCGAAGCGATCGGGGTCTTCTTCGGTCCGCCGCAGGCCCCACGGCCCTGTACCCCACAGCCCCCACAGGGCTACGCCGCACCCCGACAAACCCGCGTCGTACCACCGTCACCCCTGGTCACAGCTACTCCGGACGCGGGATCTTCGGCGCATGACCCTCCCCACGACGACACGACCGTCGGCACGACCGCCCTCCGCCCGGACCGCGAGCCCGGCCTCACCCTCCGGTTCAGCTCCACCCCGCGCGGCGCCCGCCTGGCCAGACGCATCGCCTCCCAGCAGATGGACGCCTGGGGATGGCCGTACGGCACTGAGGTCAACGACGCCGTCGAACTGATCACGGCCGAGCTTGCCGCCAATGCCGTCACCCATGGCCGGGTCCCAGGGCGGGACGCCGAACTGCGGCTCCACAGGTACGACGAGGAGGGGCGCGTCCGGGTGGAGGTCAGTGACGTACGCGGGGAGCGGCTGCCGGTTCCCGTACGCGAGGGTCGGCCCCTCGCGGACGGCGGACGCGGGCTCGCCCTCGTGGCGGCCCTGGCCGAGGAGTGGGGTGTCGCTCCCCGGCCGGGTGCGCCCGGCAAGACCGTGTGGGCCGTTGTGTCCTGCGCTCCTTGAGGCCGCCGCCGGGCGCCGGGCCAGGGGAACTCGTCGACGACTTCACGCCCACCGCGTCAGTCGTCCGCCACCTGAATCAGCGCGGCGAAACGGTCGCCGTTCGTTCCTACGACGAGACCGTCCAGGGTGCAGCCCACGAGGCCTTCCGAAATGGATCCGTCGGTGTTCGACCACCAGCGCGCCTCGGGGCCCAGAAGCCGCACGATGCTTTCGGCGATCGACTGCGCCTCGGTCGGGTCCATGAAGGTGAACTCGGAGAACAGCAGGTCCCTGGACGCGAACCGGCCCATCAGCGCGATGGCCTCGTCCGGATCCTTGGGGTACAGCGACAGTTCGATCTGTTCGGCGGGGGTCGGGCCGTCTGTGGCGTATCGGTGCCGGTACTCCTCGTGCAAAGTGAGGACGAGGGAGTGCACTTCTTCGGCAACGGCCCTCATGACGGTCCGGGTCTCGCCGACGCGGCGCAGTCGCCCGGCACGGACGTAGACGCGATATTCGGACGAGCGGGTGTCGAGCAGCGGCCCCAACTCGTCCGCGGGGAGGGTCACTCCCGGCCCTCCGGCGTCTCCGGCGCGTACACGGCACCCGGCCCGCCAAGCCGGTGGGCGACCAGCTCCGGCCAGCCGCTCGGCGCGTACGGAGCCGGCGGGTCGACCTCCATACCCAGCTCGGCCGGGGCCAGTGCTTAGTCGGACTCCTCCAGGTCGAGGGCGAGCAGCTCATGGAGCTCGCCCACCAGCCTGGCGGCCAACTGCGCGTCCGTAGTGCCCCGGTAGTCGTCGACGGCGGCGTCGTGATCAGCGAACCGGGGGTTTCTTCGTCGCTCGGACGGACCGGCCGCAATGCCCGCGCTGGAGCCGACCGCTGCCGGCCCATCAACCGGTCAAGGGCTGATCAGCCCGCCGCCAAAACATCGCATGCGTTCCGTGTGGGCCCCTGCCAGTAAGCCGACATGAGCGGATTTGAACCGGCGCCCCCTGACTACCGTGGCAGGCCTCAACCGGCGCGGAGGACAACGGGGAAGAGGTGACGGCGGTGGGGACGCCGATACGCTCACGCTTGTTCGACTACGTCGACCCGCGGGCGGCGGCACATCCGGATGCGGCCACTCCTCCGGAACCGGCCCCCGCGCCGCCCCGTTCGCGCCTGCTGGACTTCGTCGAGGAGGCACCGCCCGAGCGGCCGGACGCCGACTACCTGACGGGCCCGAAACCGGGGGTTCCCGCCTACCGGACGCCGGTGTTCGTACCGGCGCACCCCAGGTCGCTCGCGGCGACGGGCGCGGGGGGCCGTACGGCCCGCGTGCCGTTCATCGTCTACGAGCTCTTCGAGCACCCGGCGAACGGAACCGTGGCCTTCGCCTTCACCACGCCCGAACGGCTGGTGGAAGCGCTCGGCGAGTCGCAGCCATGGGTCGCCGCGTCCCTCGGCCCGCTCGCGGAAGGCATGCGTGAGCAGGGCGTCACCGTCCTCCTCGACCCACGGGTGGCCCCCGGACACCACAACTGGCAGCCGGCCGACCTGGCCGCCTACACACGGGAGGTGCGCTGATGGGGGCCGATTTCAAAGCGATCTACGACGACCTCACCACGATGGCGAAGACGTTCCACGACCAGGCAACCGACTGGCGCAAGCTGCACGCCGACGTGGCACCGCCCGTGGTCAGCGGCGGCGACGGCGGGCTGGACCACGCCATCAAGGAGGTCGCCGACCTCATCGTCGGCCTGCACATCGGCCTGGCGGACAAGCTCGACGACCACGGGGACAAGGTCGGATACGCGCGGGACTCCTTCCACCGGCACGACATCGACGTGCATGGCCTGTTCGACGACCTGAAGCTGGAGGAGGGCTGATGGGCGACAGCTGGGTCGGCGGCGACATCGGCGGGCTGCGCACGATGTCCGACACGTATCTGAACGCCAAGGACAAGCTGGACGGCGTCGCGAAGCCCCTCACCACCGCCGTCGACGCACTGGCCGACGACACGAGCGGGAGCTGGAAGGGCGACGCGGCCACGACCTTCCGCGCGCAGTGGACCGCCGACGCGATCACCGTGGGGGCGTTCGCCACGTTCGTGCACTCCGTGGGAAAGGTCGTCGGCGACCTCGCCGACGCCCTCACCACCTGCGAGACCGCCCTCCAGAACGCGGAGCACATCGCCACGCGCAAGAACCTGCCCATGGCGGGCAAGGGTGTCGTCGCGCCGATCGTCACCTCCGACCCGAAGGTGGCCGCCGCGCTGAAGGAGTACGAGACGGCCCGCACCGAGATCCTGCACACCGCGCAGCACGCGCGGCTGGCGGCGGCGGACAAGCTGCGCGGGCTGTACGCGCAGGTGACCTCGGATGACGGCGAGGGCGACGCGGTGTCCCCGGGGGACAAGGTCACCGTCGCCGACTATCTGCGCGGTCTCTACGCGTACGACGCCGAGGACGCCCGGGCGGGCGGTGCCAAGGCCCGTACGCAGATCGACGACGCCAAGGCCGAGGCGCGGGCCGCCAAGAAGGAACTCAAGGCGGAGCGGCGGGTGTTCCAGCAACAGGGCCGCGCCATGCCCGACGACTTCCCGGCCAAGAGCGCCTACCGCGACACGGTGACCAAGGTCGACTCCCTTGAAGACGCCATCGCCCGCGCCGACAACGGCAGCACCAAACTCCCCTACGACCGTGCCCTCAACGTCAAACTGGCCGATGCGGCCGATGCGTTGCGCATGGGCGAAGGTCTGGAGAAGGTGCCGGACTTCCTCAAGGAGATCCCGGTCCTGGACGTCGCCGCCGCCGGTGCCTGCGGGGTGCTGGAGGCGAAGGGCGACCATGACCAGGGGTGGTCCTGGCAGCACTCGATAGCCGTGGACGGCGGTGCCAACCTCGCCGGCCTCGCCGCCGGTACGGCCATCACGGCCGGCGTGGTGGCCCTCGCGCCCGTCGAGGTACCCACGGCCGTGGTGGCCGGTGTCGGCGGCATCATCGTGATCGGTGCGACCGGCCTGATCGACCACGGCTTCCACGAGCACTGGAGCGAGGACATCCACGACCACGGGGTGGTCGGCGGTGTCCTGCACGGGAGCGGGCATGTCGCGACAGAGACCTGGGACGACGGCAAACGACTGGCGAAGGACTGCTGGAGTGGCATCAAAAGCATCTTCTGAGGTACCCCGCTCCCGATCCGGTCACGAACCCCCCGCCCGCATCCCGGCGCTGAAGGGTCTCGGCACCAGCTGGTACGAGCGCGGCTCCCGGTACTGGCTGCGCCGGGTCCTCACAGCCGTCGTCTTCCTCTCCGTGATGGCCTTCTGCTGCTTCGTGGCGCTCGCCCTCTACGACGGATTCCGCGGTGTGCTGCCGTCGGCCGTGCGCACCGTGTGGGACTGGGCGCAGGTGGCCGTGTCCTGTGCGGCCCTGGTCTGGGGGTGGCTGGTGCAGCGCCGGGCCCACCGCGGGCAGCTCCTGAATCCGCCCACCCCTTCGGAGTTCAGCAGCGCCAAGCGCGACGAGGCCAGACGCAGCACGGGGCTCGCCATGCTCGGCCGCGCCCTCGTCCTGCTCGCCGCGCCCGTCCTTCCGGCGCTCGCCGCGTTCGGCGTCGGCTGGACCGTCGCCATGCTCACGGTTCGCGAATACCCCAGCGAGGTCGGCGCCCGGCGCTGGCTGGAGAAGCATCCGTCCGGAGTTTGAGCAGAGGCGCCGCGGACACGAACACCGTTTCCTGGCGCCGCCGACGCCTTCCGTGGTCCTGCCCCGCTCGCCCTGGCCCGCAGGCCCTCCGGGTAAGGGTTGGGGCGGCGCTCGCTGAAGCCATCAGGTTGCTGCGCCGGCGCGGCGGTTGACGGCGGCCAGGCGGGCTTCAGAACAGCACCGAGGCCCGGCGCCCCCGAAGGGGTGCCGGGCCTCGGTGTCGACGTACGTCAGTGGGCGTGGCCGTGGCCGTGGCCCGCTGCGGCCGGCTCTTCCTCTTCCTTCTTCTCGACAACCAGGGTCTCGGTCGTGAGGAGGAGGGAGGCGATGGAGGCGGCGTTCTCCAGGGCGGAGCGGGTGACCTTCACCGGGTCGATGACGCCGGCCTTGACCAGGTCGCCGTACTCGCCGGTGGCGGCGTTGTAGCCGTTGCCCTTCTCGAGCTCGGCCACCTTGGAGACGATGACGTAGCCCTCGAGGCCGGCGTTCTCGGCGATCCAACGCAGGGGCTCGACCGCGGCCTTGCGGACGACCGCGACACCCGTCGCCTCGTCGCCGGTCTTGTCGAGGCTGCCCTCGAGAACCTTGACGGCGTGGACCAGCGCGGAGCCACCACCGGAGACGATGCCCTCCTCGACCGCGGCGCGGGTCGCGGAGATGGCGTCCTCCAGACGGTGCTTCTTCTCCTTCAGCTCCACCTCGGTGGCGGCGCCGACCTTGATCACGCACACGCCGCCGGCCAGCTTCGCGAGGCGCTCCTGGAGCTTCTCGCGGTCCCAGTCGGAGTCGGTGTTCTCGATCTCGGCCTTGATCTGGGCGATGCGGCCCTCGACGTCCGCCTTGTTGCCGGCGCCGTCGACGATCGTGGTGTCGTCCTTGGTGACGGTGACGCGGCGGGCGGAGCCGAGCACGTCCAGGCCGACCTGGTCGAGCTTGAGGCCGACCTCCTCGGAGATGACCGTGGCGCCGGTGAGGACGGCCATGTCCTGCAGCATCGCCTTGCGGCGGTCACCGAAGCCGGGGGCCTTCACGGCGACGGCGTTGAAGGTGCCGCGGATCTTGTTCACGACGAGGGTCGACAGGGCCTCGCCCTCGAGGTCCTCGGCGATGATCAGCAGCGGCTTCGAGGCGTTGGCCTGGATGATCTTCTCGAGCAGCGGCAGCAGGTCCGCGATGGAGGAGATCTTGCCCTGGTTGATGAGGATGTACGGGTCCTCGAGGACGGCCTCCATACGCTCCTGGTCCGTCACGAAGTACGGCGACAGGTAGCCCTTGTCGAAGGCCATGCCCTCGGTGAAGTCCAGCTCCAGACCGAAGGTGTTGGACTCCTCGACGGTGATGACACCGTCCTTGCCGACCTTGTCCATCGCCTCGGCGATGAGCTCGCCGACCTGCTGGTCCTGGGCGGACAGCGCGGCGACGGCGGCGATGTCGGACTTCTCGTCGATCGGACGGGCCGAGGCGAGCAGGTCGTCGGAGACGGCCTTGACCGCGGCGTCGATGCCCTTCTTCAGCAGCGCCGGGGAGGCACCGGCGGCGACGTTCTTCAGGCCCTCGCGGACGAGCGCCTGGGCCAGCACGGTGGCGGTGGTGGTGCCGTCACCAGCGATGTCGTTGGTCTTGGTCGCCACCTCCTTCACCAGTTGCGCGCCGAGGTTCTCGAACGGGTCGTCGATCTCGACCTCGCGGGCGATGGTGACGCCGTCGTTGGTGATGGTCGGGGCACCGAACTTCTTGTCGATGACGACGTTGCGACCCTTGGGGCCGATCGTCACCTTGACCGTGTCGGCAAGCTTGTTGACGCCGCGCTCGAGGGCGCGACGGGCGTCCTCGTCGAACTTCAGGATCTTCGCCATGACAGCGGGAGCCCTCTCGAAATCTGTGGGTGAAAAAAGGCACTGCGCCCCGGGCGCCCGGCTTCTTATGTGGTCGCGGGGGCCAGGGGCGCAGCGTCAAGCATCAAATGTGCTCGAGGTGTCTTACTTCTCGATGATCGCGAGAACGTCGCGAGCCGAGAGGACGAGGTACTCCTCGCCGTTGTACTTCACCTCGGTGCCGCCGTACTTGCTGTACAGCACGATGTCGCCGGTCTTCACGTCGAGCGGGAGACGCTCGCCGTTCTCGAAGCGGCCCGGGCCCACGGCCAGGACGACGCCCTCCTGGGGCTTCTCCTTGGCGGTGTCCGGAATGACCAGGCCAGAGGCCGTGGTCTGCTCGGCGTCCAGCGGCTGGACCACAATGCGGTCCTCGAGCGGCTTGATGGCAACCTTGGAGCTGGTGGTCGTCACGATCCGACCTCCCCCTTCGGAGATCTCACGGGGTTAACTGTCTGAGGTGGCGACCAGGTCGATCCGTCGTCGCGGGTGCCGGACCTGCCCGTCGCGTCGTTGGCACTCTCCAGTGGGGAGTGCCAGAGCTGAGACTATGACCGCGATTAGCACTCGGTCAAGCGGAGTGCCAATTGCCCGTGGCGCGGCGCCGAGTTTCCTGCGAACATGCGTACGATTCCTCAATGGAGCCGTCTTCCTCGGAGTCCCGTTCCTCATTGGCCGACGGCTGCGTCCTCGCCGTCCTGCTGGCCGCGGAAGTCGCCTTCGGGGCCATGTTCGCGCTGGTGATCGGGATGGCCGGGCATCCGACGGGGATGCTGGTGTGGATGGGCGTGATGGCGCTGGCGGCCTTCGGGGCCGGCGTCTTCCTGTTCCGTGGCGGACATCGGGCCACCGGGGCGGCCCAGATGATGGTCGCGCTCTTGCTCGTAGCCCTTCTGGCGTACGTGCGACCGAGCTGATCCACAGGCACTCCACCACCTACAGATAGTCCTCCAGTCGGCCCACCGTGAGGCCTTGTTCCCGCACCCGGCGCAGCACGCGTGTCGTGCGTTCCCGCAAGGTCGGGCCCAAGGACTCGTCGGGGTCCACGGCGATGATGTCGCCCGGGACAAGGCGGTGCGGGCCGTGCGGGTAGGTGAGGCCGGCGGGGCCCATGGAGGCGCGCCAGAGGACGACCGCCGTGATGCCGCAATCGGCGGCCGCCCGAACGGTGGCCGTGTCGTACGTGCCGTAGGGCGGGCGGAAGAGGCGGGGGCGCAGACCGAAGCGGGATCTGAGTTTGTCCTGCTGGCCGCAGATCTCGGCGCGCTGGCCGGCGTGCGGCAGGCCGCGCAGGGAGATGTGGTCGAGGGTGTGGTTCTGGATGGTCGCGCCGACGGACCGCAGGCGCGCGAAGTGGCCGTAGCCCGGGCCGACGACACTGTCCGTGAGGAACATGGTCACCGGAAGCCGCAGTTCCCGGACCATGTCCACGAACCGGGGGTCCCGTTCGGCCCCGTCGTCGTAGGTCAGGAAGACGACCCTGTCGCGGGTGGGGACGTGGTCCACGACGGGCGGGAGGCCGTACCCTCGGCCCGCGCTGCCGGTGAGAGGGCGCGTCGGCGGCTCAGGGGGCGGTGGGAGGGGCGCCGCGAGCCCCCAGCGGCGGTAGGGGCGCTCCCCGGCCGGGTCGTGCGGCCGTACGCGCTGGGCGGCCTTCTTGCCCAGTCGTTCGATGGGGTCGACGGACTGGGCGCAGCCGCTGAGCAGGACGGCGGCCGCCAGCATCCCGGCTCCCAGGCCTCGTAGCCGCCTTCCCGGCCGGACCGGACCCCGCGGCCGCCTCACAGGTAGTCCTCGAGCCGGGCCACCGCGTATCCCTTCTCCGTGACCTTGTTCAGGAACCGGCGGATCATGTCGGGCATCGTGCCCTTCCAGTGGCGTCGGCCGCGGAAGTGGCTGAGGACGATGTCGCCGGGGTGCAGGTCCCGGTCCCACTCGCGGTACTCCCAGCGGTCGACGAAGACCTCCTCGTCCCACAGCGGGGCGTACTTGATGCCGCAGGCCTTGGCGGCGCGCAGGGTGGCCTGGTCGTAGTCGCCGAAGGGCGGGCGGAAGAGGGCGGGGCGCTTGCCGTAGTGCCTCTCGATCACGTCCTGCATGCCGCAGATCTCGCGCTTCTGGCGGGCGTACGACATCCCCGGGAGGTAAGGGTGGTGCAGGGTGTGGTTGCTCAGGGTCACGCCGCGGGCCTGCATCCGCGCGAAGTAGCCGTAGTCCTTCCTGACCAGGTAGTCGCTGAGGAAGGCGGTGTACGGGACCTTCAGCTCGCTCATCATGCGCAGGAACGCGGGGTCCTTCTCGGCGCCGTCGTCGATGGTGAGGAAGACGACCCTGCGTCCGGTGGGGACGGTGGTGAAGACGGGGGGCAGGCCCAGTTCCTCGTGGTCGTCGACCTCGAATCCCTCGCGGGTGGTGATCCTCGGCTTCTTCGCGGGCGGCGCCGGGGGCGTCAGCGGGACGCGCCGCAGTCCCCAGCGCCTGGCGGCGGCGACGCGTGCCCGGTGGGCGGCGCGCAGTTCGGTGGCGTAGGAGTCGAGGGCGCGGGCGGCGGGGGCCTCGAGGCGCTGCTGCCGCCCCGGAGCCGGGTGGGCCTCGCTGCCGTCGGCCGGATCGGCCTGACCGCAGCCCGCGAGGACGGAGGCGGCGGCGACCGCGGCGACGACGCCGCGGCTCAGCACCCGCCCATGCGCCCGGTTTTTATCCTTTTGTACGACCACTCGCATGGTGCCGGATCCTCGCAGCCGCCGCCTGGGAACCGGCCCCGACACCGCGGCCGGCGGCACGCCGTCCACCGACTGGCCCACAATGACCCGGTGAACGACCCTCTCCTCGCCTTCGCCTCCCTCCTGACACCCGAGGGCCGCGCCCTCCTCGACGAGGTGCGCGGCACCGACCCCGCCCAGGAACTCGCCGTCGCCACCCGGTTGCGCCGCGAGCACCCCGCCGAGCTGGTGTCGGCGGCGCTCGGCCAGGCGCGGCTGCGGCAGCGGGCGGCGGCGAAGTTCGGGGCCGAGGACGCGGAACGCATGTACTTCACGCCGAACGGGGTCGAGCAGTCGACGCGGGCGAGCGTGGCGACGTACCGGGCGCGGTGCTTCCGGGCGTTGGGGCCGCGGTCCGTGGCCGACCTGTGCTGCGGGATCGGCGGGGACGCGATCGCGCTGGCCCGGGCCGGGATCCGGGTGCTCGCGGTGGACCGGGATCCGCTGACGGCGGCCGTGGCGCGCGCCAACGCGGAGGCGCTGGGGCTGGGTGAACTGATCGAGGTGCGGGAGGCGGACGTCACCGAGGTGGACACGGACGGGTACGACGCTGTGTTCGTCGACCCGGCTCGACGCGGTGGACGTGGGCGGATCTTCGACCCCGAGGCGTACTCGCCGCCGCTGTCCTGGGCGGTCGAGACGGCCCTGAAGGCCCCGCACGCCGCCCTGAAGGTCGCCCCCGGCATTCCGCACGAGGCGGTTCCCGAAGCGGCGGCGGCGGAGTGGATCTCGGACGGCGGGGACGTGAAAGAGGCGGTCCTCTGGTTCGGGACGGACCCGGGGACGGTACGGGCGACGCTGCTGCCGGGCCCCCGCACGCTGTGGGGGCGGGGGCTGCCCGACCCGGACGTCCGGCCCGTCGGGCGGTACCTGTACGAGCCCGACGGCGCCGTCATCCGCGCACATCTCGTCGCCGAGGTGGCCGAGGACCTGGACGGCGGGCTGATCGACCCCACGATCGCCTACATCACCGCGGACGCCCTGGTCCTGACTCCGTACGCGACCGCCTACGAGATCACCGACCAGCTCCCTTTCAACGTCAAGAAGTTGAAGGCCCTGCTGCGGGAACGCGAGGTCGGCGTCCTCACCGTGAAGAAGCGGGGCTCGGCCGTCGAGCCGGAGGAGCTCCGACGCAAGGTGAAGCCGCAAGGGCCCAACTCGGCGACGGTGTTCCTGACCCGGGTGGCGGGGGCCCCGACGATGCTGGTGGGACGACCGGCGTAGTCAGCGGCCGGGGGCCGCCTGCGGGACGACCGGCGTAGTCAGCGGCCGGTGGCCGCCTGCGGGACGGCCGGCCGGGTTGGCGGCGGGGGTGTCGTGGGACGACCGGCCTCATCGGCAGCGGGGCAAGGGCTGCCCGGGGGACGACCGGCTTAGTCGACGGCGGGCCACCGTAGAACAGCGGCCCAGTCGACGGCAGGGCCACCCGTGGAACAACCGGCCTCGTCAATGGCCAAGGCACCCACGGGGCGGCCGGGCAGCGGAGCCAGTCGGCGACCAAGGCTGCCCCCGACACACGGCCCGCCTGGCCGATGGCAGAGCCGCCTGGCAGGACAACCGGCCTCGTCGACGGCCAAGGCGCCCACCGGGCGGCCCGGCCCAATCGGCGACCAAGGCTGCCCGTCGGGCGGCCGGCCCGAGCGGCGGCCGAGGCTGCCCCGGCACGCGGCTGCCCGTCGGACCACCGGCCCAAGCGGCAGCGAGGTCGCGCCCGGCACACGGCCGGCCTAGCGACGGCCGGACTGGTCGGCGGCCGAGGTTGCCCCCGGCCTGACGACGGCAGGCCCAAGCAGCAGCGAGGTCGCGCCCGGCACACGGCCGGCCTAGTGACGGCCGGACTGGTCGGCGGCCGTGGACGCCCGGCGGAGCAGTAGCTCGCGTTCGCGTTCGTTGCGGGTCAGTTCCGCCGCTCGTTCGAACTCCGCGCGGGCCTCCGCCGTACGGCCGAGCCGCTGGAGGAGGTCGCCGCGGACGCTGGGGAGCAGGTGGTAGTCGCGGAGGGCCGGTTCGGCGGTGAGGGTGTCGACGATCCGCAGGGCCGGGGCCGGGCCGTCGGCCATCGACACGGCGACCGCGCGGTTGAGCTCCACGACCGGGGAGGGGGCGCGGGCGGAGAGCAGGCCGTAGAGGGTCGCGATGGTCGCCCAGTCGGTCTCCTCGTAGGTGTACGCGTGCGCGTGGCAGGCGGCGATCGTGGCCTGAAGGGCGTACGGGCCCGGGGCGCCCGTGGCCGTGGCCTCGGCGCGGGCCAGGGCGGCGACGCCGCGGGCGATGAGCCTGCGGTTCCAGCGGCGGCGGTTCTGGTCGGCGAGGAGGACGGGCTCGCCGTCGGGGCCCGTGCGGGCGGCGGTGCGGGACGCCTGGAACTCCAGCAGCGCGGCCAGGGCGTGCACCTCCGGCTCCTTCGGCATCAGGGCCGCCAGCTGCCGGGCCAGCCGCAGCGCGTCCTCACACAGCGCCGGGCGCAGCCAGTCGTCGCCCGCGGTGGCCGCGTAGCCCTCGTTGAAGATCAGGTAGATGACGTCCAGGACCGAGTCGAGACGGGCCGCGCGGTCGGGGCCGTGAGGCACCTCGAAAGGGACGTTCTTGGCGGCGAGGGTCCGCTTCGCGCGCACGATGCGCTGGGCGACCGTCGGCTCCGGGACCAGGAAGGCACGGGCGATCTCGGGCGTGGTCAGACCGCCGAGCAGCCTGAGGGTGAGGGCGGTGCGGGCCTCGGCGGACAGCACGGGGTGGCAGGCGGTGAAGACGAGGCGCAGCAGGTCGTCGTCGATGGCGTCGGGGTCGGCCGGCTCCTCGGGGGCCACCGTGGTGTCCAGGTCGCGGCCGATCTCCGCCAGCTTGCGGGCGTAGTTCTCCCGGCGGCGCACCAGGTCCACGGCCCGGCGCCGCGCGATGGCCATGAGCCAGGCGCCCGGGTTGTGGGGGACGCCGTCGCGTGGCCACTGCTCCAGCGCGGCCACCAGCGCGTCCTGCGCGAGTTCCTCGGCGATCCCGACGTCCCGCACGACGCGGGTGACGCCGGCGATGATGCGGGGCGACTCGATACGGAACACGGCCTCGACGGAGGCGCGGGCGTCGGTGTGGGAGGGCTGTGAGGTGGTCACAGCCCCCCATTCGACACCGTTACGGCCGTACGGCCAAGGCGAGCCGTGCGGCGCTCAGCCCTCCATGATCTCCCGGACCTCGCAGGTGACCGTCCAGTGCTCCTCGTGCACCTTCAGGAAGCGCTTGGTCCACTCGATCGCCTCGGCCATGTCCTTCGCCTGCACGATCGCGTAGCCGCCGACGGCCTCCTTGGCCTCGGTGAAGGGCCCGTCGGTGACCGACAGCTGCCCCTTCTCCCAGTGCACCCGGGTCCCCTGCGCGGTCGGCGTCAGCCCGGCGGTGTCCAGCAGCACCCCGGCCTTCGTCATCTCCTCGATCAGCTCCCCCATCCGCTGCATCAGCGCGTCGCTGGGACCCTCGGCGGGGGCGTTCTTCTCGTCGGTCCGGACCATCGACAGGTAGCGCGGCATGGTGACTCCTCGGTCGCTTCGGGACCGGTCCTTCCCGGCCTCTCACCAGTACGTCGACCGGGAGAGGCCGGGATCGACAGGCCCCGCGGATTTCTTCCGAGATTTTTTCCCTGCCCGCTGACCTGCTACGACAGCACGCCGCCGAACCACGCCTTCGTGTAAGGCGCCCCGACCGTCCCCCCGCCGAAGGTGAACGCCGCGTCCGTCACGATGCCCGTCGGACGTCCCCGCAGCGACCAGACCACGCCGTCGCCGGAGTTCTCACGGGGCGCCGCCGCCGCGAGGTCCGCGTAGCCGTTGCGGTTGATGTCGAGGAGGCTGACCGCGCCGCCGAAGTTGTCGCTCGACTCCACGGTGCCGGGGACGCCCTTGGTGTTCTGGGTGAAGCCCTGGGCACCCTTGCCGGTCAGGCCGTTGCGGCTGCCGTACAGAACGTTGACCATGCCCGCCCCGTCGTCGTCGCCGATCGCCTCGCCGGGCACGCCCACGGCCACGTCGGCGTAGCCGTCGCCGTTGATGTCGCCGACGGCCACGGCGTCGCCGAAGTAGTCCTCGGTCTCCTTGCCGCCGGGGACTCCTTCGGTGTTCTGGCTGTACGACTTCCAGGTGGACTTCGGCTTCAGACCGGAGGCGGAGCCGAGGGCGACGGTGATCGTGGAGTAGTTCGTGGCGCCCCGGACGACGTCGGCGTAGCCGTCGTGGTTGATGTCGCCGAAGGCCACCCCGCCGTCGCCCTCGGGGGCCTCGTAGCGGGTGAAGGCGTCCCCGGAGGCGTTGGCCAGGTAGAAGCGGGAAGTGGAGTTGCCCTCGCCGACGTAGTCGGTCAGCGCGAGGTCGTCGCGGCCGTCGCCGTTGACGTCCCCGGCGGCGGACTCCAGTACGTCGTCGTACAGGAGGTCGGTCGCGCCGAAGTCCTTCGTGCCGGCCGGCTTCCCGGCCCGGGAGATCGGCCCCCGCCACACGGTGGCCTTGGTGCCGATCGGGTCGTCGACGTGGGAGCGGCCCCCGCGGAACAGGACCAGGTCCTGCTTGCCGTCGCCGTCGAAGTCACCGGCCTGGGTGGCCGCCGCGGGCACGGACACCCCGCCGGACAGACCTCTCTTGCCGCCCCAGACGACGACCGCGTCCCGGGTGGCGGATTCCTGCCCGATGATCAGGTCCGTGCGCCCGTCGCCGTCCAGGTCCCCCTTGGACAGCTGGATGCCGAAGTTCTCGCCGGCGGCGGGGCTGCCCGGGATACCGCTGGTGGCGCGGCTGATGACCGTGCGATGGTCCTTGGTCAGGCCGTGCGGGCCGCCGTACATGACGGTGACGTAGCCCGCGCCCTTCTTGCCGCCGACCGTGGCGATCGGGGCACCGACGGCGAGGTCCTTGTAGCCGTCGCCGTTGAAGTCGTCACGGACGGGGGCGGCGGTGGCCGCCCCGGCGGTGCCCGTCAGGGCGGGAATACCGCCGAGCGCCAGCACACCGGCGACGAGCGGTACGGACCAGATTCTGTACGAACGCTGAGTGGACATCGGAAATCCCCCTGTTTACGGAAATGCAGTCACCGCGTCAGACCGCCCGGGGTGCCCGATAGTTGTAGCGCCCGGCGGGCTTTCAGCGCGCGGGTCCTCAGCGCAGCGACTCCCACAGCTCGCTCGCCGCCGGCTCCCGTGCCACCACCCGGTCGGGGTCCGAGGGGGCCGGCACCACCGGCATGGTCACCGTCGTCACGTCCGCCGCCGACAGGCCCTTCAGGCTCTCGCCGAGGCGGGTCAACTCGGCCAGGGAGTCCAGTCCGGTGTCGGTGGTCAGACTGCCGGTGATGGCGTCGGCGGCCTTGTAGAGCCGGGCTGGGTCGGTCAGCAGGTCGCTGGAGGCGATCTGCTCCAGAAGCGACTTCACCAGCTTCTGCTGGAGGCCGATCCGGCCGAGGTCGCTGCCGTCGCCTATGCCGTGCCGGGTGCGGGCGAGACCGAGGGCCTGCTTGCCGTCGAGGTGGTGTGTGCCCGCCGCCAGGTGCAGGTGGCTGTCGTTGTCGTCGATGTCCTGGTCCGTGGTGACGGTGACCCCGCCGAGCGCGTCGACGAGCTCGGCGAAGCCGGAGAAGTCGATCTCCAGGTAGTGGTCCATGCGGACGCCGGTGATCGACTCGACCGTCTTGACCGCGCAGACCGGCCCGCCGACGGCGTACGCGCTGTTGAACATGGCGTGGTACGCCACCGTCGTCGAACCCCCGGACGGCAGCGGGCAGGACGGCCGGGTCACCAGCGTGTCGCGCGGGATGCTCACCACGGTCGCCGACGCCCGCCCCGCGTCGAGGTGCACGACCATCGCCGTGTCCGAGCGGGCCCCGCCGGTGCTGTCGCCCCCGCCGAGCTCCGCGTTCTCCGCGCCACTGCGCGAGTCCGAGCCGAGGACCAGGATGTTCAACGGCTCGGTGGACAGCGGGGCGGAGGACGCCGAGGACGTCGGCGCGGGCCTGGCGGCCGCCCTGGCGGGGCGGTCGTCGCCGAGCGCGCTGTTGACGTCGACGCCCTTGATGTTGTTGTTCAGATGCCAGTACGCCCACCCCGCCGCGCCGACGCCCAGCACCAGGGCGCCGGCGAGGGCGAGGCCGACGGCCTTCAGCACGTGTCCCCTCACGGAGAGGAACGTAAGTCCGAATTATGACGAGCGGTGTCGCGGAACCTGTTTTCTTCGGAAAATCTCAGATTCCCGGCCCCTCGGTGCTCCGGGTACGTCAGCCCAGCGTCACCGTCGGCACCGGATTGCTCCCGCTCCACGAGGCGTTGAACCCGAAGGTGACCGAACCGCCGCTGGGAACCGTTCCGTTGTACGAGGTGTTGGAACAGGTGACCGCCGCCCCCGACTGACTGCACGTCGCGTTCCACGCCTGCGTGATCCGCTGGCCCGGGGCGTACGTCCAACTCACCTTCCACGACGACAGGGAGGCGCCCGAGCAGGAGATCGTCACGTTCCCGGTGAACCCGGTGTTCCACTGGCTGCCCACGCCGTAGCTCGCCGTGCACGCCCCGGTGGGCGGCGGAGTGGTCGTACCGCCGCCGAGCGCCTCGGCGATGCCGTAGTACGCCGGCTTGGGCGCGTAGTTCGCGTCGTACGGCGTGGCCGCGCCGTACCCCGGGAAGGTGCTGTCAACCCAGGAGTCGGAGTCGGTGAAGCCCCAGACGGTGAGGTTCACACAGCGCGCGACCGCCACGCAGGCGGCGGTGACCGCCTTGTAGTCGGCGCGCTGCTGGGCGAGTTTCGCGGTGTCGGCGGGCAGCGCCATCCGGATGTCCAGCTCGGTGATCGCCACGTCGACGCCGAGGTCGGCGAAGCGCTGGATGTTCTGCTGGAGCGTCGACGGCACCTGACCGAGGATCAGATGCGCCTGGAGGCCCACTCCGTCGATCGGGACGCCCCGCTCCTTCAGTGACTTGACCAGGTTGTACAGGGCGGTGGACTTCGCGTTGACGCCCTCGACGTTGTAGTCGTTGATGTACAGCTTGGCGGCCGGGTCGGCGGCGCGGGCCCAGGTCAGGGCGCTCGCGATGTAGTCGGCGCCGAGGCCGTTGTACCAGAGCGTGGGGCGGTAGGTGCCGTCCTCGTTGAAGGGCTCGTTGACGACGTCCCAGGCGGCGATCTTCCCCTGGTAGCGGCCGACCTCGGTGTTGATGTGGTTCTGCAGCAGGCCGCCGAGCTGGGCCGGGGTCCAGCTGCCGTTCGTCAGCCAGTTCGGGTTCTGGTTGTGCCAGACCAGGGTGTGGCCGCGCACCTGTTGGTCGTGGGCCTGCGCGAAGGCCACGATCTGGTCGGCCTCGGCCCAGTTGAAGTTCCCCTGGGTCGGCTCGACCGAGCCCCACTTCATGGCGTTGCCGGGGGTGAGCGAGCTGAACTCCCGCCCGGCGATGTCGCCGTAGCCGCCGGTGAGCTTGGAGCCGGTCACCGCCGTACCGACGACCTTGCTCTTGGCGGCGGCGAGGTCGCGCAGCGGGGTGTCGGCGGCCCGGGCGGCGGTGGTGCCGGCTGCGAGCAGGGCCGCGGTGGCGGCGAGGCCGGCGCACACGGCGGAGACGCGGCGCCACAGCGGCGAGACGGATGTCCCGGCGGTCCTGGAAGTGGTCCTGGAAGTGGTCCTGGAAGTTCTGGAGGTTCTCATTGCGGGTGCCTCCGAAAGTTTCGGTCGTGCAACCGATTGACTTCGGAGGAGTGTGGAGGCACCCCCCACACCCGTCAACAGGTCACCTTCCGGCCAACGGCTCCCCGGTACTCGTACGCACCACCAGACTGGTCGCCAGCTCCACCCGGGTCGCCGTCGGCGCGCCCTCGCCGCGCCCCAGCTCCAGGACCAGCCGGGCCGCGGCCTCCGCCATCTCCATCAGCGGCTGCCGTACGGTCGTCAGCGGGGGCCCCACCCAGCGCGCCACCGGCAGGTCGTCGAAGCCGACCACGCTCACGTCCTCCGGGATGCGCAGCCCCAGCTCGCGTGCGGCCTCGTACAGGCCGAGCGCCTGGAGGTCGTTGCCCGCGAAGACCGCGGTGGGGCGGTCGTCCTGGCTCAGCAGCTCACGCCCCAGCCGGTAGCCGGCCTCGTGGTGGAAGTCCCCGATCTTGATCAGGTCCTGTTCGACGGGCAGCCCGGCGGTCTCCAGGGCGGCCCGGTAGCCGTCGATGCGGGCCCGGCTGCACATCATCTGCGGCGGCCCGCTGATGGCGCCGATCCTGCGGTGCCCGAGGTCGACCAGGTGCCGGGTGGCGGCGAGCCCGCCCTGCCAGTTGGTGGCCCCGATGGACGGCACGTCGGCGCCCGGATCACCGGCCGGGTCCATGACGACGAACGGGATGGACCTGCTGGTCAGCAGCGCGCGCTGGGACTCGTCGAGCCCGGACAGCACCAGGATCACCCCGTGCGGCCGACGGGCGGCGACCTGGTCGGCCCAGGTCCGCCCCGGGGTGAGCCGGCCCGCGCTCTCGCTCAGCACGACACTCAGCCCGGCGTCGCGCGCCACGTTCTCCACACCCCGGATCACCTCCATCGCCCAGGCGCTCTCCAGCTCGTGGAAGACCAGATCGATCAGGGGCGAGCGGGTCGCCTCGGCACGGCGGCGCCGGTAGCCGTAGGCGCGCAGAAGTTCCTCTACGCGGGAGCGGGTCGCGGGGGCGACGTCGGCCCGGCCGTTGAGGACCTTCGAAACAGTCGGCGCCGAGACGCCGGCCTCCCGGGCGATCTCGGCGAGCGTCGCGGTCTGCGCCGGCCTGTCCCCCGTCGGTGGTGTCGGCCGGTCTTCCGTCCGCGTTTCAGCGGGCTCCGAGGGTGTCATGGGCGCGATCGTATCCCCGCACGACCCCTTGACGAACCCCGTGCGGCGCCATAGGTTCCCCGGAACATTCGATATACACAACGAAACATTCGACGAACCGGACGTCCACCTGGTGGCTCACCGACCTCTGACAGGAGTTTCATGACCACCGCCCCCTGGCGTGACCCCGCCCTGCCCGTCGCCGCCCGCGTCGGCGACCTCCTCTCCCGGATGACCCTGGAGGAGAAGACCGCCCAGCTCTACGGCGTGTGGGTGGGTGCCGAGACGGACGGCGAGGGCGTCGCCCCGCACCAGCACGACATGACCGCCGACTACGACTGGGACGAGCTGATCACCCTGGGCCTCGGCCAGCTCACCCGTTCCTTCGGTACGGCCCCCGTGGACCCGGCGCTGGGCGCGCAGGCGTTGGCCCGCGCCCAGCGCCGGATCGCCGACGCGGGCCGCTTCGGCATCCCGGCCGTGGCCCACGAGGAGTGCCTGGCCGGCTTCACCACCTGGGGCGCCACGGCGTACCCCGTCCCCCTCGCCTGGGGCGCCAGCTTCGACCCGCCGCTGGTCGAGGAGGTGGGCCGGCACATCGGCCGCGACCTGCGCTCGGTCGGCGTCCACCAGGGCCTCGCGCCCGTCCTGGACGTCGTACGGGACGCGCGCTGGGGCCGGGTGGAGGAAACGATCGGCGAGGACCCGTACCTGGTCGGCACGGTCGGCTCGGCCTATGTGCGCGGTCTGGAGTCGGCCGGGGTCGTCGCCACGCTCAAGCACTTCGCCGGGTACGCCTCCTCGGCGGGCGCCCGCAACCTCGCGCCCGTCCGGGCGGGGATCCGGGAGTTCGCCGATGTGACCCTGCCCCCCTTCGAGATGGCGCTGCGCGAGGGCGGGGCGCGGTCGGTGATGGCCGCGTACACGGAGACGGACGGCATCCCCGCGTCGGCTGACCCCGCCCTGCTGACCGAACTCCTCCGCGAGGAGTGGGAGTTCGCGGGCACGGTGGTCGCCGACTACTTCGGCATCGGCTTCCTCGAGAGCCTGCACCGCGTGGCCGGCTCCACCGCCGACGCGGCCCGTCTGGCGCTGGCCGCCGGTATCGACGTGGAGCTGCCCACGCTGAAGTGCTACGGCGAGCCGCTGACCGAGGCCGTCCGCGAGGGCCGGGTCCCGGAGGCGCTGGTGGACCGGGCGGTGCGCCGGGTCCTGGAGCAGAAGTGCGAGTTGGGCCTGCTGGATGAGGACTGGCGCCCCGAGCCGGCCGAGCCCGAGCGGATCGATCTGGATTCGGCGGCCAACCGGGCCCTGGCCCGCCGGCTCGCGGAGGAGTCGGTGGTGCTGCTGGACAACCCCGACGGTCTGCTCCCCCTCTCCCCCGACACCCGGATCGCGGTGGTGGGCCCGAGGGCGGCGGACGCCCTGGCGATGCTCGGCTGCTACTCCTTCCCCTCCCACGTCCTGCCCCACCACCCCGAGGTGCCGCTGGGCATCGAGATCCCGACGCTGCTGGACGCCCTGCGCACCGAACTCCCGGACGCGAAGGTGACGTTCGCGGAGGGCTGCGGGGTGTCCGACCCGGACACCTCCGGTTTCCCGGAGGCGTTCGCGCGGGCGTCGGAGGCGGACGTCTGCGTGGCCGTCCTGGGCGACCGGGCGGGCCTGTTCGGTCGCGGCACCTCGGGCGAGGGCTGTGACGTGACGGAGCTACGGCTGCCCGGCGCGCAGAGCGAGTTGCTGGACGCGCTGATCGGCACGGGCGTCCCGGTCGTCCTCGTCCTCCTCACGGGCCGTCCGTACGCGCTCGGCCGCTGGCACGGCCGCCTGGGCGCGGTCGTCCAGGCCTTCTTCCCGGGGGAGGAGGGCGGCCCGGCGGTGGCCGGGGTGCTGTCGGGCCGCGTCAACCCCTCCGGCCGCCTCCCGGTCAGCGTCCCGCAGGTACCGGGCGGCCAGCCGTGGACCTACCTCCAACCACCGCTCGGCCTCGCCGACGCGGTCAGCAACCTCGACCCGACCCCGCTCTACCCCTTCGGGCACGGCCGCTCCTACACGACCTTCACCTGGGACGACTTCACCGGTGGCACCGAACCGACGGAGATCGCCACGGACGGCTCGTACGACCTCTCCCTCACCGTCCGCAACTCCGGCGACGTGCCGGGTGCGGAGGTCGTCCAGCTCTACCTGCACGACCCGGTGGCCTCCGTGACCCGCCCCGACGTCCGCCTGATCGGCTACCAGCGCCTGGAACTGGACCCGGGCGAGTCGGCGCGGGTGACCTTCCACTTCCACACGGACCTGTCGGCCTTCACCGACCGCGCGGGGCGGCGGGTGGTCGAACCGGGGGCGCTGGAACTGCGGTTGGGAACATCCAGCGCGGAGACGCGGCACGCGGCTGCTCTGCGACTGACCGGACCCGTGCGTGACGCCGGGACGGACCGGCACCTGCGGTGCGAGGCGGAGGTGGCTCGCGCCTGAGGGACGGCCGGCTTGTTGGGGGGCCGGCTCCCGCTGTCCGGGCGGCTCGGGGGGCCGCCCGGGCAGCGGACCCATCGCTACTCCTCCCCCACCACCTCGAACCGCCACCGATGCACCGCCCGCGTCACCAACTCACCGTCCGGATCGGGCAGTTCCGGGAGTTTTGCGTCGTACGGCGCGTCCCACCACGTGATGACCAGCACCCGGTCGCCGGGGGCCCGGAAGGTCTCGCGGCGCAGTGGCTCGGCCGGCAGGCCCTGTGCCCGTGCCCAGGTCAGCAGGTCCTCGCCCCGGCCGGGCACCGCACGGGCCTCCCACATCAGCGCGAGCGTCACGAGTAGAGGTTCTCCCCGCTCACCTCGTGCACGTGGTCGTGGGTGGGAGCGGGCACGTGCGGGTCCGTCACCGGCAGGGACGAGTCCGCCGACAGGTCCCAGCTGGACGCCGGACGCCCCCGGGTCACCATCTCCGCGCCCAGCGCCGCCACCATCGCACCGTTGTCCGTGCACAGCTTGGGGCGCGGCACCCGCAGCCGGATGCCGGCCGCCTCGCAGCGTTCCTGCGCCAGTACGCGGAGCCTGGAGTTGGCCGCCACACCGCCGCCGATCATCAGGTGGTCGACGCCCTGGTCCTTGCAGGCCCGTACCGCCTTGCGGGTCAGCACGTCCACCACCGCCTCCTGGAAGGACGCGGCCACGTCACGCACCGGCACCTCCTCGCCCGCCGCCCGCTTCGCCTCGATCCAGCGGGCCACGGCCGTCTTCAGGCCGGAGAAGGAGAAGTCGTACAGGGGGTCGCGCGGGCCGGTCAGGCCGCGCGGGAAGGCGATCGCCTCCGGATCGCCCTCGCGCGCGTACCGGTCGATGACCGGGCCGCCCGGGAAGCCCAGGTTCAGCACGCGCGCGATCTTGTCGAACGCCTCGCCCGCCGCGTCGTCGATGGTGGAGCCCATCGGGCGCACGTCCGAGGTGATGTCCGTCGACAGGAGCAGCGAGGAGTGCCCGCCGCTCACCAGCAGCGCCATCGTCGGCTCCGGCAGCGCCCCGTGCTCCAGCTGGTCCACGCAGATGTGCGAGGCGAGGTGGTTGACGCCGTAGAGCGGCTTGCCGAGCGCGTAGGCGTACGCCTTCGCCGCCGATACGCCGACCAGCAGCGCCCCCGCCAGCCCCGGGCCGGCCGTCACGGCGATGCCGTCCAGGTCCTTCGCGGAGACGCCCGCCTCCTTCAGCGCCCGGTCGACGGTCGGGACCATCGCCTCCAGGTGGGCCCTGCTGGCCACTTCCGGCACGACCCCGCCGAAGCGGGCGTGCTCGTCGACGCTGGAGGCGACGGCGTCCGCCAGCAGGGTGGTGCCCCGGACGATGCCGACGCCGGTCTCGTCGCAGGAGGTCTCGATGCCGAGGACGAGGGGTTCGTCAGCCATGGGTGTCGGTTCCTTGCACTGATGTCGATTCCGCGGCGGCGCCGCTCTTGGACGCTGTGATCAGGCGCATCACCAGGGCGTCCACGTTCCCCGGCTGGTAGTAGCCGCGCCTGAACCCGATGGGCTCGAAGCCGAAGCGCTCGTACAGCTTCTGCGCGCGGACGTTGTCGATCCGGCACTCCAGCATCACTTCGGCACACTCGAAGGCGGTCGCCGCCTTCAGCAGCTCGGTGAGCAGCCGCCCGCCGAGTCCCGTCCCCCAGTGGTCGCGGGCGACGGCGATGGTCTGGATGTCGGCGCCCTCGGCGGAACCGCTGTCGGACGCGACACCGGTGGCGGCCAGCCCCGCGTATCCGACGATCCGGTCGTCCGACTCGGCCACCAGGTAGCGGCGGGTCGCCTCGGGACCGCGCGAGTGGGCCAGCTCGGACCAGAACATCCCCCGCGACCAGGCGTCCTCGGGGAAGAGGTCCTTCTCCAGTTCGAGTACCGGGTCGATGTCCCACCAGCGCATCTCGCGCAGCCGAGGAGTCACGGTCGTATCGGTCACTTGGGGGTGACCACCTTGTAGTTCTTCGGGACCTGGGCGTCCGGACGGCGCAGGTACAGCGGCCGTGGCGCGGGCAGCTCCTCGCCCGCCGCCAGCTTCTCGGCGGCCAGCGCGGCCAGCGCCGCGGCGGACACGTGCTGCGGCTCGTGCGCGTTCGGGAAGGTGTCCGGGTACAGCAGCGCGCCCGCGCCGACGGCCGGCAGTCCGGCCACCTGTTCGGCGATGTCGGCGGGCCGGTCGACGGCCGGGCCCGTGAGGCGGGTCCGGGAGTCGGCGTAGCGCGCCCAGTAGACCTCCTTGCGCCGGGCGTCGGTCGCCACGACGAAGGGGCCGTCGATGTCGGACGCGTAGGCGAGCCCGTCGAGGGTGC
This sequence comes from Streptomyces griseus subsp. griseus, assembly GCF_000720255.1. Lineage (GTDB taxonomy): Bacteria > Actinomycetota > Actinomycetes > Streptomycetales > Streptomycetaceae > Streptomyces > Streptomyces griseus_I. The sequence continues at coordinate 25,027 of NZ_JOJE01000032.1, forward strand.
ACAGTCCGTGCACGGGGACGCCGAGGGCGAGTCCGAAGGTGTCGGCGGTCATCAGGCCGACGCGCAGCCCGGTGTAGGGGCCGGGGCCGATGCCGACGACGATGCCGGTGACGGCGTCGAGCTTCAGTCCGGCCTCGGCGAACACACGGTCGACGGCCGGCAGCAGCAGCTCGCCGTGCCGGCGCGCGTCCACCTGGCTCGACGAGGCGATGACGTCCGTTCCGTCGTGCACGGCGACGGTGATGGCTGGGGTGGCGGTATCCAGAGCGAGCAAGAGCACGCAAACAGCCTACGGCGCCCAGGGGCCCGTGTCGGCCGCCACGGTGCGGCGCCCGGTGACTGCTAACGTCGCCGGGAAGCACCTGGACGCACACGCACAGGGCTGCACGGCGAAGCTCGAAGGACAGAAGCAGAGGTGGCGACGGTGGCAAGGAGCAGCTCGACAATCGTGGCCGGGCTCACCGTGGCGGCCGTGGGCACCGTCGGCTTCCTCGCCTACCAGGCGTCGGCGAGCGCGCCCCCCTCCCTGGCCAGGCCCAGGGCGAGCGCCTCACCTCCGGTGACGAAGGCCCCCCGGGTGAAGCAGGACCCCGCCGTCCCGCCCGGTCGTTCCGGCACGGGTGAGCGTGTCGTGTACTCGGTCGGCGGCGACCGGGTGTGGCTCGTCGAAGGGGACGGCGCGGTCCGGCGCACGTTCAAGGTGACACCCGGCACGGTCGACCCGACCCCGGGCCACTACCGGGTCACCTCCCGCTCGAGCGCCGTCACCGGCACCGACGGCACCCCCATCGAGCACGTCGTGCGCTTCGCCGTCCTGCAAGGCGTGCCCGTCGGCTTCAGCGCGGCCACGAGCAGTGTGCCGCAGCCGGCCGACGCGTCGGTGCCGACGGGCGGCATCCGCGAGTCGCGCGCGGACGGCGAGGCGATGTGGCGGTTCGCGACGATCGGCCAGCACATCGTCGTGGTCCCCTGATCGAGTGATCCGGCGCCCGCCGGTTTCCCTAGGCGGCCTTGCGGCGCGGCTCGGTCCGCTCCATCGTCCCCGGGTCCGGCACGCGGGGCGGCGTCGAGATCGTGTGCGCGGCCGCGCAGGAGGCCAGCAGGTCGCGCATGGACACCCCGGGCAGTGCGTACGGCCGCGGCTGGACCACCTTGGTCTCCGCAGTGGACATGGGCGCCTCCTGAGGGGCCGGGGGCAGACGTACTTAGGCACACCTAACTACGGGGCTGGATACCATGTGACCACGCCCGGGACGCCCGGCGCAACATCTTGCCGACGTCTTGTCGGAACGTTCATACGATCGACTCAGCGCCCCCGCGCCTCAGGCGGAGAGCACGCTCAGATCCACCGTCGCCCACCGCTCCCCGAGCCCGGACACGGTCACGTGCCGTACCTCGTCGGTGGTGTCTCCGACCGCCCGGTGGATGACGACCTGGAGCCGGTCCTCCGTCAGCTCCTCGACCTTGCCCTCGCCCCACTCCACGACGATCACCGACTCCGGCAACGAGACGTCGAGGTCGAGGTCCTCCATCTCGTCGAGCCCACCGGAGAGCCGGTACGCGTCGACGTGGACGAGCGGCGGACCGTCCCCGAGGGAGGGGTGCACGCGGGCGATCACGAAGGTCGGCGAGGTGACCGCGCCCCGCACTCCCAGGCCCTCGCCGAGCCCGCGCGTGAGCGTCGTCTTGCCCGCGCCGAGCTCCCCGCTGAGCATCAGGAGGTCACCGGCCCGCAAGAGCTTGGCCAGTCGGCGGCCCAGCTCCCGCATCTGCTCGGGAGAGGTGACGGTCAGTTCGAGGTCAGCCGGGTTGCGCGGTGCCGCTGGTGCTTCCATAGCCACCCACGGTAGCCCCTGCGGGCACCGCGCCCGTGCGGGTGAGCAGGTCGGCGAGGCGGTCGGTGACCACCTCCGGGTGCTCCAGCATCACCAGGTGCCCGGCGTCCGGTACGAGGACCAGCTCGGCGTCCGGCAGCAGGTCGGCGATGGCTTCGCTGTGCTCGCTCGGCGTCACGAGGTCGGCGACCCCGGCCAGCACGAGCACCGGCATGTCGGTGAAGTGGGCGAGTGCCTCGGTCTTGTCGTGGTCGGTGAACGCCGGGTAGAACTCGGCGACCACGTCGATCGGCGTGCCCTCGATCATCCGCTCGGCGAACCGCTCGATCCCGGGGTCGACGTCACGGGACGCGAACGAGTACCGCTTGATGATCCCGGCGAACAGTTCCGCCGTCGCCCTGCGCCCCTTCTCCACCAGCTCGGCCCGCTGCCCCAGCGCCTTCAGCACCCCGGGGAGCACCCGCCGCACCGCGTTGACGCCGGCCACGGGGAGCCCGAAGTTGACCTCGCCGAGCCGCCCCGACGACGTCCCGACCAGCGCCGTACCCACCACCCGTTCCCGGATGAGCTCCGGATACTGCGCGGCCAGCGCCATCACCGTCATCCCGCCCATGGAGTGACCGACGAGCACGAGCGGCCCGTCCGGCGCGGCGGCGTCGATGACGGCCTTCAGGTCCTGGCCCAGCTGGTCGATGGTGACCGGCACGTCCTCCTGGATCTGTGCCGCCCCGCGCCCGGACCGCCCGTGGCTGCGCTGGTCCCAGTGCACGGTCCGTACGACGCCCCGCAGCGCGGCCCGCTGGAAGTGCCAGGAGTCCTGGTTGAGGCAGTAGCCGTGACTGAAGACGACGGTCACCGGGAGGGGCGCCTTACGGCCGAAGAGGCGTCGGCGACGGGGGGCCGGTCCGCCCTCGGGCTCGACGTCGTCGACCTCGTAGTACAGCTCGGTGCCGTCGTCGGCGTGCGCCTTGCCGGGTGTGCCGCGCAACGACCCGTACGGCCCGGTGGAGTCGAGGGCCAGCTGAGCCTTTCTGCGCATGCCCCGGCCGACCGTCATCCGTTCGAGTGCCACCCCGGCGGCCGCTCCCGCCGCGAGGACACCTATCGCGGCGCCCGCGATGCCGGTCGCCCTGCGCCAGCCCCCGGCCGTCGCGTCCGCGGCGGAGGCCACGGCCACCGAGGCGGCGTGCGCGACGGCCTCCGCACTGCTCTCGCTCACGTACCGCTCCTCTTCGCCGCTGATCGCTTGTCTGGCCGTTCGGGACGCAGGTGGTTCACCTGCCGTACCGGTATGGGTGATGCGGGTGGTGCACTTGCCTATCGGTGCGGGTTACCCGTCCCGTCGATTGTTCACATGGCCGCGTCCGCGCGGACGCACACCTGTGGACGCCTTCAGGTGGCCACATTGACGTAGACGCGGGGAACGCGTGTTCCGATCCGGGTGACGATCTCATACGCGATGGTGCCCGCCGCCTTCGCCCAGTCCTCGGCGGTGGGCTCACCCCGGTCGCCGGGCCCGAACAGCACCGCCTCAGTGCCCGCTTCGGGCTCGTCTCCGCCGAGGTCGACGACGAACTGGTCCATCGCGACGCGCCCGGCGACCGTACGCCATTTGCCGCCGACCAGGACCGGGCCGGTGCCCGAGGCGTGCCGCGGGATGCCGTCCGCGTAGCCGACCGGGACGAGGCCGAGGGTGGTGGCTCCCGGAGTGACGTAGTGGTGCCCGTAACTGACGCCGTGTCCGCCCGGGACGTGCTTCACCAGCGCGATGGACGCGGACAGTGTCATCACCGGGCGCAGCCCGAAGTCGGCGGGGGCGCCCAGCTCAGGGCTGGGCGAGATGCCGTAGAGGGCGATACCGGTACGGACCAGGTCGAAATGCGTCTCGGGCATCGTGAGCGTGGCCGGCGAGTTCGCGATGTGCCGCACCTCGGGGCGCACACCCCGCTGTTCGGCGTACGCCACCATCTCCCGGAAGAGGGCGACCTGGGCGTCGACGGAGGGATGCCCCGGCTCGTCGGCGCAGGCGAGGTGGGACCACAGTCCCGTCACCCGGACCAGCCCCTCGGCCTCGGCCCGCAGTGCCTCGCCGACCAGCTCGGCCCAGTCGTCGCCGGGCTGGCAGCCGTTGCGCCCGAGTCCGGTGTCGGCCTTGAGCTGGATCCGGGCCGCCCGTCCGGCCAGCCGCGCCGCCTCCCGCACCTCGGCCAGGGCCCACATCCCGCTCACCGAGACGTCGAGATCCGCCTCGATCGCCTGCCGCCAGGGCCCGCCCGGCGTCCACAGCCAGCACATGATCCGCACCTCGGCCGGCACTCCGGCACGCTCACGCAGCGCGAGGGCCTCCTCCGGCGTGGCCGTACCGAGCCAGGTCGCACCCGCCTCCACGGCCGCCCGCGCACACGGGATCGCGCCGTGGCCGTACCCGTCGGACTTGACCACGGCCATCAGCTGCGCGCCCGGCGCCCGCCCACGCAGGGCCCGCACATTGGCCCGCAACGCGGCCAGATCGATCTCAGCACGGGCCCGTAGGGGCGCAGTCGACACAGATCCTGTCTCATTCATGGCGCCCCCAGTCTCTCAGAGCCACAGCACACCCCATGGCTCCTCCTCCCCCCACCCCACCGATTAGCCCGTCCGGCGTTCGCTCCCCCGCATGCCGGTCCGGCCGTCGCGTTCCAGCCCACCGGCACGTCTCAGAGAAACCTCACCCCCGCCGCACATCCCGCCACGCGCCCACGACCGCCTCCGCCACATCGTGCGCCCCCACCGGCGCCCCCTGGGCCGCGAACCGCCCCGCCAGCCCATGCAGATACGCCCCCGCACTCCCCGCGTCCACCGCCGACAACCCCGCCGCCAACAACGACCCCGCCAGCCCCGACAGCACGTCCCCGCTCCCGGCCGTCGCCAGCCACCCCGTCCCCGTCGCGTTCACCCGCACCACATCCCCGCCCCCCGGCCCGACCACCAACGTCGTCGACCCCTTCAACAGCACCGCCGCCCCGTACCGCCCCGCCAACTCCCGCACCGCCGCCAGCCGAGCCCCCTCCACCTCCTCACGCGCCACCCCCAGCAACGCCGCCGCCTCCCCCGCGTGCGGCGTCATCAGCGTCGGCGCCGCCCGCCCCCGCACCGCGGCCACCTCCGCCAGCCGCAACCCGTCCGCGTCGATCAGTACCGGCACCTCCGCCCTCAGCACCTCCGCCACGGTCGCCGCGTCGTCCCCGGCCCCCGGCCCGACGACCCACGCCTGCACCCGCCCCGCCAGCCGGGGCCCCTGGTCCGACACGAGCGTCTCCGGGAACCGCGCGATCACCGCGTCCCCGGCGGGCCCCACGTACCGCACGGCCCCCGCCCCGCCCCGCAGCGCCCCGGCCACCGCCAGCACGGCCGCCCCGGGATAGCGCGCGGACCCGGCGGCGATCCCCACCACACCCCGTCGGTACTTGTCGCTCTCGGCGGCCGGCCTGGGCAGCAACCGGGCCACGTCGGCGTGCTGCAACGCCTCCAACTCGGCCCGCTCGGGCAGGTCGAGGCCGATGTCGACCAATCGCACCGACCCGGCGTACTCCCGCGCCGGATCGATCAGCAGCCCCGGCTTGTGCGTGCCGAAGGTGACCGTCAGGTCCGCCCGTACGGCGGCCCCGTGCACCTCCCCCGTGTCGGCGTCCACGCCACTGGGCAGGTCGACGGCGACCACCGTGGCCCGCGACCGCTCCGCCGCGACCGCCAACGGCACCGCGTCCGGCCGCAGGCCGCCCTTGCCCCCGATGCCGACGATGCCGTCCAAAACCAGATCGGCCCGCTCGATCAACTCCTCCGCGGCACTGGGAGCGACCGCGCGCCCGCCCGCCCTGCGCAACGTCGTCAGCCCACCCGCGTGGGCCCGCTCGGGCGCCGGCAGCACCGCCGTGACGCCCGCGCCCCGCCGCGCGAGCCTGGCCCCGGCGTACAGGGCGTCTCCCCCGTTGTCGCCGCTGCCGACCAGCAGCACGACCCGGCTGCCGTACACCCGCCCCAGCACGTCGGCACAGGCGGCGGCCAGCCCGGCGGCCGCCCGCTGCATCAACGCCCCTTCCGGAAGCCTCGCCATGAGCTCCCGCTCCGCCGCCCTGACCGTCTCCACGCTGTAAGCACTACGCATGCGAACGAGTCTTCCCCGTCCCCGGCGAATCTCCCCGTCCGTGACGCACCGAGTGCGTTCATCGCCGCTCCGCCACCCCTTTTGCCGAACGCCCGGACGGACCGGCCTCACCCCTCGGCGATCACCACGGCCGACGCCACCCCCGCGTCATGGCTCAGTGACACATGCCAGGACCGCACCCCGAGCTCCTCCGCCCGGGCCGCCACCGTCCCGGTCACCCGCAGCCGCGGCCGGCCGCTGTCCTCGACGTACACCTCGGCGTCCGTCCACAGCAGGCCGGGCGGGGCCCCCAGCGCCTTGGCCAGGGCCTCCTTGGCCGCGAACCGCACGGCGAGCGAGGCGGGCCCACGGCGCTCCCCGCTCGGCAACAGCAACTCACTCTCCCGGAACAACCGCCGGACCAGCCCGGGCGTACGCTCCAGCGACGCCGCGAACCGCTCGATCTCGGCGACATCGACGCCGACCCCGATGATGCTCATGCGCTGCACCTTACGTGGGCCCACTTGCGTCACCGGGCGCGTAGCCGCCGAGGCAACGGGGTCTCCGACCGGCTTACTCCACCGTCACCGACTTCGCCAGGTTCCGGGGCTGGTCCACCTCGTTCCCCCGAGCCGTGGCCAGCTCGCACGCGAACACCTGCAACGGCACCGTGGCCACCAGCGGCTGAAGGAGCGTCGGGGTGGCCGGGATCGAGATGAGGTGGTCGGCGTACGGGACGACCGCCTCGTCGCCCTCCTCCGCGATCACGATGGTCCGCGCGCCCCGGGCCCGGATCTCCTGGATGTTGGACACGATCTTGTCGTGGAGGACGGACCGGCCCCGAGGTGAGGGCACGACGACCACCACCGGCAGGTCCTCCTCGATCAGCGCGATCGGCCCGTGCTTGAGCTCGCCCGCCGAGAAGCCCTCGGCGTGCATGTAGGCCAGCTCCTTCAGCTTCAGCGCGCCCTCCAGCGCCACCGGGTAGCCCACATGCCGCCCGAGGAACAGCACCGTGTTCTTGTCGGCGAGCGTGCGCGCCAGTTCGCGTACCGGCTCCATCGTCTCCAGGACCCGCTCCACCTCGCCGGAGATGTGCGCCAGGTCCCGGACGACCGCCGAGATCTCGTCGCCCCACTTGGTGCCGCGCACCTGGCCCAGGTACAGCGCGACCAGATAGCAGGCGACGAGCTGCGTCAGGAACGCCTTGGTGGAGGCGACCGCGACCTCCGGGCCGGCGTGGGTGTACAGCACCGCGTCCGACTCGCGCGGGATGGTCGAGCCGTTGGTGTTGCAGATCGCCAGCACCTTGGAGCCCTGCTCGCGGGCGTGCCGCAGCGCCATCAGCGTGTCCATGGTCTCGCCGGACTGCGAGATGGCGATGACCAGCGTCCGCGGGTCGAGGATCGGGTCCCGGTAGCGGAACTCGCTCGCCAGCTCCACCTCGCACGGGATGCGGGTCCAGTGCTCGATGGCGTACTTGGCGATCAGCCCGGCGTGGAAGGCCGTACCGCACGCGACGACGACGATCTTGTCGACCTCGCGCAACACCCCCGTGGGGATCCGCACCTCGTCCAGCGTCAGTGAACCGGAGGCGTCGATGCGTCCCAGCAGCGTATCGGCGACCGCCTTGGGCTGCTCGGCGATCTCCTTGAGCATGAAGTAGTCATAACCCCCCTTTTCCGCGGCCGAGGCGTCCCAGTCGACGTGGTACGAACGCACCTCGGCCGGGCGGCCGTCGAAGCCGGTGACCGTCACTCCGTCCCGGCGCAGCTCCACCACCTGGTCCTGACCCAGCTCGATCGCCGACCGCGTGTGGGCGATGAACGCGGCGACGTCCGAGGCGAGAAAGGCCTCGCCCTGTCCAACGCCCACCACCAGTGGCGAGTTCCGCCGCGCCCCCACCACCGTGTCCGGATCGTCGGCGTGCACGGCGACCAGCGTGAACGCGCCCTCCAGGCGCCGGCACACCAGCCGCATCGCCTCGGCGAGGTCCGCGCAGGAGGAGTACTCCTCGGCCAGCAGGTGCGCGACGACCTCGGTGTCGGTCTCGGAGGCCAGGTCGTGCCCCCGCTCCGCCAGTTCCTCGCGCAGCGCGGCGAAGTTCTCGATGATGCCGTTGTGCACGACGGCGACGCGCCCCGCGTTGTCGAGGTGCGGGTGGGCGTTGACGTCGGTCGGACCGCCGTGCGTGGCCCACCGGGTGTGCCCGATGCCCGTGGTCCCCGTCGGCAGGGGCCGGTCCACCAGCTCCTTCTCCAGGTTGACCAGCTTCCCGGCCTTCTTCGCGGCGGCCAGCCCGCCGTCCGCGAGCACCGCGACGCCCGCCGAGTCGTACCCCCGGTACTCCAGACGCTTCAGCCCGGCCATCACGACTTCGAGGGCCGACTGTGAACCCACGTATCCCACGATTCCGCACATGGGCCGCAGCCTACGGGCCGAAGCCCGGCATTTTCCGGCACAGCATGCCCGATTTCGGAAATCCCCGGCCCCGAACGACCGCCGAAACCGCCCTCTGCGGCGAGCGTGACGGACCCCACCCGCCAACCCGTTCAAACTCCGTTAACAATGGACTGTGATCTCTCCGGTCTCCTCGATACCCCGGAGCGCCCACCGGCACAAGCCGGAGGCGACTCCCTACGTCGACCTCACCCGTACCGAGTGGAGCGCGCTGCGCGACAAGACGCCGCTGCCGCTCACCGCGGAGGAGGTCGAGAAGCTGCGCGGCCTCGGTGACGTCATCGACCTCGACGAGGTGCGGGACATCTACCTGCCGCTCTCCCGTCTCCTCAATCTCTACGTCGGCGCCACGGACGGCCTCAGAGGCGCTCTGAACACCTTCCTCGGCGAACAGGGCTCCCAGTCGGGCACCCCGTTCGTCATAGGAGTCGCCGGCTCGGTCGCGGTCGGCAAGTCCACCGTCGCCCGCCTCCTCCAGGCCCTGCTGTCCCGCTGGCCCGAGCACCCGCGCGTGGAACTGGTCACCACCGACGGCTTCCTGCTGCCCACGAAGGAGTTGGAGGACCGCGGCCTGATGTCGCGGAAGGGTTTCCCCGAGTCCTACGACCGGCGCGCCCTCACCCGCTTCGTCGCCGACATCAAGGCCGGCAAGGACGAGGTCACCGCACCCGTCTACTCCCACCTCATCTACGACATCGTGCCGGACCGCAGGCTCACGGTCCGTCGCCCCGACATCCTGATCGTCGAGGGCCTGAACGTCCTCCAGCCCGCCCTCCCCGGCAAGGACGGCCGCACCCGCGTCGGTCTCGCCGACTACTTCGACTTCAGCGTGTACGTCGACGCGAGCGCCGAGGACATCGAGCGCTGGTACCTCAGCCGCTTCCGCAAACTGCGCGCGACCGCCTTCCAGAACCCCGACTCCTACTTCCGCAAGTACACGCAGGTCTCCGAGGAGGAGGCCGTCGACTACGCCCGCACCCTCTGGCGCACCATCAACAAGCCCAACCTGCTGGAGAACATCGCCCCCACCCGCGGCCGCGCCACCCTGGTCGTCCGCAAGGGTGCGGACCACAAGGTGCAGCGGCTGCGCCTGCGGAAACTCTGATGCGTTAGAAAGGCGTCATGCTGCATCTGCGCCTGATCACGCCGTCCGCCACGACCGACGACGTGGTCCGCCTCATCGAGAGGACGGTCGGCACCACCCACCTCGTCGTGCTGCCCGGCGCCGCCCGCAACCCCGCCGGGGACGTGGTCCTGTGCGACGTAGCCCGCGAGGCCGGCGACGAACTCCTGTCTGACCTACAGGAGTTGGGTTTGGACACCACCGGCTCCATCGCCGTCGAGAACATCGACCTGTCGCTGTCCAAACGCGCCGACAAGGCCGAGGCGGAGGCCCCCGGCGAAGGCGCGGACGCGGTCCTGTGGGAGCACCTGACCGACGCCACCCACGAGGAGTCGACGCTCTCCGTCACCTACCTCGCCTTCATCACGCTGGCCACGATGATCGCGGCCTGCGGTGTGGTGCTCGACAACGCGGTCCTCATCGTCGGCGCGATGGCGGTCGGCCCGGAGTTCGGCCCGCTCGCCGGAATCTCCACCTCGATCGTGCAGCGCGCCCCCCGCCTGGCCCTGCGCTCACTGATCGCCCTCCTGGTGGGCTTCGCCGTGGCCATGGCGGTGACGGTGGGCTTCAGCCTCTTCATGGACGCGCTGGACCTGTTCAGCAAGGAACAGCTGGAGGCCGACCGCCCCCAGACCGGCTTCGTCTACGCCCCCGACGCCTTCTCCTTCATCGTCGCCGTCCTGGCCGGCGCCGCAGGCACCCTCTCCCTGACCTCCGCCAAGTCCGGAGCCCTGGTCGGCGTGGCCATCTCGGTGACGACGGTGCCGGCCGCCGCCAACGCGGCGGTAGCCCTCAGCTACGGCGACACGAAACAGACCTGGGGCTCAACGGAGCAACTCCTCCTGAACCTCCTGGGCATCATCCTGGCGGGAACGATGACCTTGCTCGCCCAGAAATGGGCGTGGCGGAAGCGCACCTGAAGGGGCGCGGGGCTCTGTCGATTTGCGGCTCCGCCGCGTGGGCGCGACAAGCCACGAAGCATCCGCAGCCCGCGAAGCACAGAACCCCGCACCTCAAACCCGCTCTCAGCCCAGCGTCGACTTCACCACATCGGCCAGCCGCCCGGCCACAGACCGGGCCTGATCAATGTCCGCCGCCTCGACCATCACCCGAACCAACTGCTCGGTCCCCGAAGGCCGCAGCAGAACCCGCCCGGTAGACCCCAGCTCCCGCTCCGCCTCGGCAACAGCCGCAGCAAGCTCGGCTGAGTCCCCGACACGGGTCCTGTCCACATCCGGCACATTGACCAGCACCTGCGGCAACCGCTCCATGACGGACGCCAGCTCCCGAAGCGTCCGTCCCGTCTGCGCGACCCGAGCCGCCAGCATCAGCCCGGTCAGCGTGCCGTCCCCGGTGGTCGCGTGATCCAGGATGATCACGTGCCCGGACTGCTCGCCACCGAGGGCGTAGCCGTGCTCCTTCATCTCCTCCAGCACGTACCGGTCACCGACCGCCGTCTGGATGAGCGTCAGCCCCTCCCGCTCCAGCGCGAGCTTGAAGCCGAGGTTGGACATGACGGTCGCCACGACGGTGTCGGACCGCAGCACGGACCGCTCCCGCATGGCGAGGGCCAGCACCGCGAGGATCTGGTCGCCGTCGATCTCGTCACCCGTGTGGTCCACGGCGAGGCACCGGTCGGCGTCCCCGTCGTGCGCGATCCCGAGGTCCGCCCCGTGGGAGACGACCGCTTCCTTCAGCTTGTCGAGGTGGGTCGACCCGCAGCCCTCGTTGATGTTGAGCCCGGTCGGCTCGGCACCGATGGTGATGACCTCGGCACCGGCTCGCGTGAACGCCTCCGGCGAGACCCGGGCGGCGGCACCGTGTGCCTCGTCGAGGACGATCTTCAGCCCGTCGAGCCGGTTGGGGAGTACGGCGATGAGGTGGGCGACGTACCGGTCGAACCCCTCGCTGTACGTCCGTACGCGTCCGACGCCCGCGCCGGTCGGCCGGTCCCAGGGCGCGCCGGTGCGGTGCTCGTCGTAGACGGACTCGATGCGGTCCTCGAGCTCGTCGGCGAGTTTGTGGCCGCCGCGGGCGAAGAACTTGACGCCGTTGTCGGGCATGGCGTTGTGGCTCGCGGAGAGCATCACACCGAGGTCGGCGCCGAGCACGCCGGTGAGGTAGGCGACCGCGGGCGTCGGCAGCACGCCGACGCGCAGCACGTCGACGCCGGCGCTGGCGAGGCCGGCGACGACCGCGGCCTCCAGGAATTCCCCGGACGCTCGCGGGTCCCGTCCGACCACCGCTGTCGGCTTGTGGCCCTCGAAGGTGCCCGCCTCGGCCAGTACGTGCGCCGCCGCGACGGACAGACCGAGCGCCATCTCGGCCGTCAGATCCGCGTTGGCGACACCGCGCACGCCGTCCGTGCCGAAGAGTCGTCCCACGTGTCCTCCTGAGGAAGCATCAAGCGTCACTTGCGAAAGTCCTGTGCTGTGCGGCTCACGCACGAGACGTCCACGTTTCCAGGCCTACGATGCCTGATCATTCGATCGCACAAGCCTTTGAGCGTCTTGTGCCGTTATACGCCCGAAGGCTGTGATAAACGAACGCCCCGGCGGCACAGGCGTGCCGCCGGGGCGTTCGGAGTACGTGCAGGCAGCGTGCGATTAGCGCTTGCTGTACTGCGGGGCCTTGCGGGCCTTCTTCAGACCGGCCTTCTTGCGCTCGACCGCACGGTCGTCGCGCTTGAGGAAGCCGGCCTTCTTGAGCGGGCCGCGGTTGTTGTCGACGTCGGCCTCGTTCAGCGCGCGGGCGACACCGAGACGGAGCGCACCGGCCTGGCCGGAGACACCGCCACCGGCGATGCGGGCGATGACGTCGTAGCGACCCTCGAGCTCGAGCACCTTGAAGGGCTCGTTGACTTCCTGCTGGTGCACCTTGTTCGGGAAGTAGTCCTCGAGGGTGCGACCGTTGATCTTCCACTTGCCGGAGCCCGGGACGATCCGGACGCGGGCGATGGCGTTCTTGCGACGGCCCAGGCCGGCGGCCGGCTGCGGGTCGCCGAAGCGGGAGGCCATGGACTCGGAGGTGTACTCGCCCTCGACGGGGACGTCCGACTCCGTGGTGTAGCTGTCGATGTCGACGAGCTCAGTCTCTTCGACCGGCTGCTCGGTGGTGGTCTCGGCCACGATTCTCCTCAGATTCTGTTCAGTCTTAGGGGGTGGCCGGACTTACTGCGCGACCTGGGTGATCTCGAACGGCACCGGCTGCTGCGCAGCGTGGGGGTGCTGGTCACCCTTGTAGACCTTCAGCTTCGAGAGCATCTGACGGCCCAGCGTGTTCTTGGGGAGCATGCCCTTGACGGCCTTCTCGATGGCCTTCTCGGGGTTCTTGTCGAGCAGCTCGTCGTAGCGGACGGAGCGCAGACCACCCGGGTAGCCCGAGTGGCGGTACGCCATCTTCTGGGTCCGCTTGTTGCCCGAGAGGTGCACCTTGTCGGCGTTGATGATGATGACGAAGTCACCGGTGTCAACGTGGGGGGCGTAGATCGGCTTGTGCTTGCCGCGCAGGATGGAGGCGGCAGTGCTGGCGAGACGGCCCAGGACGACGTCCTGAGCGTCAATGACGTGCCACTGGCGCGTCACATCGCCGGGCTTGGGGCTGTACGTACGCACGGTTCGTAGCCTTCGCTTCTTCAGTGAATGGTCCTGACAGGTCACCGAAGACGATCACGACAGCCCAGACCGCACTGCGGTGACGCAAACCGCGTGCTGGTCGCTGGTCATCGGCCCGGTGGACCGGTGTAAGGGCCCGTCCCGTGAGAATGAGCAAGCCAATACACAACGAACATGCAGGATACCCGTGTCGCCCCTGAGGGGTCAAAACGCGGGATCACTGCTGGTTCTCACCCTACCGGCCTCTTCCCTCTCCCGGCGCTGCGTGACGAACGCGCCGGACCCGCGGGAGGGCCGCACTCGGACACAATGACACATCATCGTCACCGCGAGCACACACAGAGTCACCGCGTCCTTGACGGCGCGCCGCCGCCCCGGTTCCAGATACGGCCAGGTCAGGCCGGGGATCTGCGGCACGAGGGCGAGCCAGAACCAGGGGCCGCGGGCGACCGAGCCGACGTACGGCACTCCGGCGAGCAGCAGCGGCAGCACGACCAGCAGGTAATGATCGTACGACGGCCTGGACGCCAGGAACGCCGACAGCATCAGGGTCGTCGCCGTCTCGGCGAGACGCAGCGGGCCGGGGTCGGCGCGTCGCCGGCGCCGGTACGCGCAGACCACCCCGGTGGCGCAGGCGAGCAGGGCGACGGCCTCGGCGAGGGGCGCCGGCACCCCGAGCCGGGGCAGCACGGCGGCCGGGGATGCCTCGTAGAGCCGTACGAACGCGTCGTCGCCGCGCAGCAGGAACGGCAGGGTGCGGGTGACGAAGCCCACTGGGTCGGGCAGCAGCAGGGCCGACCCGGCGGACGCGAGCGCCGGCACCAGGACCAGCATGGCGAGCGCCCGCCACTGGCGCGCGAAGACGAACAGCAGCGCCACGGGGGCCAGCAGCGGCTTCAGGGCCACCGCCGCCCCGATCACCGCCCCGGCCGCCGGCCACCGGCCCCGGCCCGCCAGCAGCAGACCCAGCGGCAGCGCGAGCGCCGCGGTCACGGTCCAGTTGCCCAGCAGCACCAGGTGCCCGAAGGGCGCGAAGCCGGCCGCGAGCCCGGTCAGGCCCAGGGCGGCGAAGCGACTACGCAGCGGGACGCCGTGCAGACGCAGGGCACAGGCCCAGCCCGCGGCCAGGCAGCCCGTCACGGCGAGCGGCACCAGCACGCGCAGCGCGGCCGGCGGCAGCAGGGCCTGAGGGACGGCGGCGAGCACCGCGCCCGGCAGATAAAGGAAGTGCGGGTCGTCGTACGGGGAGCCGCCCGCCATCCAGGTCCGGGCCGCCCGGACGACGATCACGTTGTCCATCCCGCCGTCCGGAATCGCCCGCGTCACATGTGTCGCCAGCGCCCCCAGCACCGCCGCGAGCACCACCCACCACGGCCAGGGCGCCCGTCGCACCAACCACCCGGAGATGTCGTTTTTGCCCGTCCTCATTGACGGAACGCTAGGTGCTGCGGAGGCAGTCGGGGCGGAACAGCACGCCCCATGTCCCGTCTAAGATGCGCCCCATGAGCTATGGGCAGGGGGGACCTCAGTCACAGTGGGATCCCTGGAAACCGAATTCGCAGCAACCGTGGAACGGCGGTAGCGGCGACTCTCCGGACTGGGCCGCGCTCGCCGAGGCGTCCGAGACACGCGCCAGACGCCGTCGGCTGTTCTTCATCGGCGGCGGTGTGGCCGCCACGCTGGCCGTGGGCACGGCCGTGGCGATGGCCGTGGTGTCGGCGAACGGCAGCGACGAGGCCAACCGGCCGACGTCCTCGCTGCCCGCGACCTCGGACCTCCCGAGCGAGTCCGCCACGGCACCGTCGTTCGCGCCGACCAGCGCGCCGCCCCCGCTGGACCCCAAGGAGTTCGTCGCCAGCAAGGACAAGGACACGGCCTCGAACAGCCCGGACATCCTCTTCCCGGGCACCCAGCTCACCATGGGTTCGACCGTGTACAAGAAGGGGCCGAAGGCCGACACCACGGACTGCGCGACGGCCGCCCAGGGCACGCTGCCCAAGGTCCTCAAGGACAACGGCTGTACGCGTGTGATGCGCGTCACCTACACCAAGGGCGGCGTCGCGGTGACGGTCGGCGTGGCCGTGTTCGACACCGAGGCCCAGGCGACCAAGGCAAAGGGGCAGGCCGACAAACAGAGCATCGTGAAGTCGCTCTCCGGCGAGGGCGTGAAGGCCTTCTGCGACGGCGCCGTCTGCCGCTCCACCACCAACTCCTACGGCCGCTACGCCTACTTCACCATCGCCGGCTTCACCGGCGGCAAGGACGTGACGACCAAGGACACCGCCGTCTTCTCGGCCGGCGACGACCTCGCGGAGTTCACGTTCCGCCAGATCCGCAGGCGCGGGGAGGCCCAGGCGTCCGCGGCGGCGAACTCCTGAACCCCACCCGGGGGCCGGGTCAGCAGCACCCGGCCCCGGGCAACGTCCGCTTGTTGCGCGCCTCCTTGCTGCGCGCGGCCAGCAACTCGTCCGCCGGGTAGCCGACCTCCTCCAGCGTCAGCCCGTGCGGCCGTACGACGTGGACGGCCGAGTCCCGTACCCCGGCGGCCAGCACCTTGCCGGGCCACTCCGGCCCGCGGTGCCCGTCCCCCACGAACAGCAGCGCCCCGATCAGCGAGCGCACCATGTTGTGGCAGAACGCGTCGGCCCGCACGGTCGCGGTGATGATCCCGTCCTCACCCCTGACCAGGCTCAGCTCCTGGAGCGTACGGATGGTGGTCGCGCCCTCCCGCCGCTTGCAGTAGGCGGCGAAGTCGTGCTCCCCCAGCAGCCGCCCGGCCGCCTCGTTCATGGCGTCGACGTCGAGCGCCCAGTCGTGCCACAGCACATGGTTCCGCAGCAGCGGATCCACGCCCCCGGGATTGTCCGTGACCCGGTACGCGTAGCGCCGCCAGACGGCCGAGAACCGCGCGTTGAAGCCACTGGGCGCCTCCCGCAGCGCCCACACCCGCACATCCCGGGGCAGCCGCCCGGCAAGCCGCTTCAGCAGCTTCTCGTGATGCTCCCGCCAGACCCCCTCCGGCAGATCGACATGGGCGACCTGCCCACGCGCATGCACCCCGGCGTCGGTCCGCCCCGCCACGGTCAGCTCATACGTGGTCTCCCCCGACCGCGTAACGGTCCGCAGGGCGTCCTCGATCTCCCCCTGCACAGTCCGCCGCCCCCCGGCCTGCTTGGCCCACCCGGAGAACTCACTGCCGTCGTAGGACAGGTCGAGGCGCACCCGCACGTACCCGGGCTCAACTTCGTCACTCACACAGAGATCCTCTCAGCAACAAAAAGCGGGCCCGCCCCTCGAAAGGAACGGACCCGCAACGCCCTGAAGGGGCGCGGGGAACTGCGCGACAAGCCACGACGAAGCCGCACCCGCCAACAAAACAGTCCCCGGCAGAACGCTTACGCGTCCTTCGACTCCTCGGCGGGAGCCTCCGCGGCGTCCTCGACCTCGGTCGCCTCGGCGGCCTTGGTCTCCTCCGCCTCCTTGACCGCACGCTTCGTCGCGGCCTCGGCCTCACCCGTCGCCTGCTGCGCGACCGTCAGCGCCTCGACCAGCTCGATGACAGCCATGGGCGCGTTGTCGCCACGGCGGTTACCGATCTTGGTGATGCGGGTGTAGCCACCCGGACGGTTCTCGTAGCGCGGGCCGATCTCGGTGAAGAGCGTGTGGACGACGCTCTTGTCCGTGATCACCTGGAGCACCTGACGGCGGTTGTGAAGGTCGCCCTTCTTCGCCTTGGTGACCAGACGCTCGGCGTACGGGCGCAGGCGGCGGGCCTTCGCCTCGGTGGTGGTGATGCGGCCGTGCTCGAAGAGGCTCTTCGCGAGGTTCGCGAGCAGCAGCTTCTCGTGCGCGGCACTGCCGCCCAGACGGGCACCCTTGGCGGGCTTCGGCATTTCTTTCTCCTTGGTATCTGCCCCGGCCGTATCAGGTACCGGGGTCAGGAACCCGGTGAGCGGATGCTCACCGGCAACAACCGATCAGTACTGCTCGGTCTCCACGAAACCCGCGTCCGCGTCGTCGTCGGCGCCGAAGGCGTCGGCGGCGGCGGTCGGATCGAATCCGGGCGGGCTGTCCTTGAGCGCCAGGCCCATGCCGGCCAGCTTCGCCTTGACCTCGTCGATGGACTTCGCACCGAAGTTACGGATGTCCAGGAGGTCGGCCTCGGAGCGGGCGACGAGCTCACCCACGGAGTGGATGCCCTCACGCTTGAGGCAGTTGTACGACCGAACGGTGAGCTCCAGCTCCTCGATCGGCAGCGCCAGATCAGCGGCGAGGGCGGCGTCCGTCGGGGACGGACCCATGTCGATGCCCTCGGCGTCGATGTTGAGCTCACGGGCCAGCCCGAACAGCTCGACCAGCGTCTTACCGGCGGAGGCCATGGCGTCACGCGGACGCATCGCCTGCTTGGTCTCGACGTCGACGATCAGCTTGTCGAAGTCGGTGCGCTGCTCGACACGGGTCGCCTCGACCTTGTACGTGACCTTGAGGACCGGCGAGTAGATCGAGTCGACCGGGATACGACCGATCTCCTGGCCGACCTGCTTGTTCTGCACGGCGGAGACGTAACCACGGCCACGCTCGACCGTCAGCTCCATCTCCAGCTTGCCCTTGCCGTTGAGCGTGGCGAGCACCAGGTCGGGGTTGTGCACCTCGACACCGGCCGGGGGCGCGATGTCGGCGGCGGTGACCAGACCCGGGCCCTGCTTGCGCAGGTACATCACGACCGGCTCGTCGTGCTCCGAGGAGACGACCAGCTGCTTGATGTTGAGGATCAGGTCGGTGACGTCCCCTTCTTTCGTGGACGCCCGCTATTTGACGTCCGACGGAAACCGCGCCCGTGAGAAGCGCGGGTACTGCAAGGGTACGGGCGATACGGCCCCTTTACGGTGCCGTACCGCCCGAACCTCAAGCCGATCGAAGCGACCGTGCGTCAGACGCGACGGCGCTTCGGCGGGCGGCAGCCGTACTGCGACATGTGGGGGATGACCCCCACACCCCCAGCCTGCAGCCGAGCCGCCGTGAGCCGGTGCGTCAGACGCGACGGCGCTTCGGCGGGCGGCAGCCGTTGTGGGGGGTCGGGGTGACGTCCTGGATGGAGCCGACCTCGAGGCCCGTGGCCTGCAGGGAACGGATCGCGGTCTCACGACCGGAACCCGGGCCCTTCACGAACACGTCGACCTTGCGCATGCCGTGCTCCTGGGCGCGGCGGGCAGCCGACTCGGCGGCCATCTGCGCGGCGAACGGCGTGGACTTCCGGGAACCCTTGAAGCCGACGTGGCCGGCGGAGGCCCAGGAGATCACGTTGCCGGACGGGTCCGTGATGGAGACGATCGTGTTGTTGAACGTGCTCTTGATGTGCGCGTGGCCGTGAGCGACGTTCTTCTTTTCCTTGCGGCGCACCTTCTTGGCAGCGCCCTGACGTCCCTTGGGGGGCATCTCTTAACTCCTACGGGAGGTGGTCGGTCCTACAGCGAAGACCGTGGACAGAGGTCCGCTGCGGACTACTTCTTGCCCGGCTTCTTCTTGCCGGCGATGGCGCGACGCGGGCCCTTGCGGGTGCGGGCGTTGGTGCTGGTGCGCTGACCGCGGACGGGCAGGCCACGGCGGTGACGCAGACCCTGGTAGCAGCCGATCTCGACCTTGCGGCGGATGTCGGCCTGGATCTCGCGACGGAGGTCACCCTCGGTCTTGATGTTGTTGTCGACGTACTCGCGGATCGCGACGAGCTGCTCCTCGGAGAGGTCGCGAACGCGGGTGTTGGGGTCGATGCCGGTCTCGGCCAGCGTCAACTGCGAAAGGGTCCGGCCGATGCCGAACACGTAGGTGAGGGCGACCTCCACGCGCTTTTCGCGCGGGATGTCAACACCGGAAACGCGTGCCATTCAATGGCTCCAGTTGATCCTCGGAGGTCTTCCACAGAACCGGCTCCCGGCCGCCGTATCAGGTACGAGCCAGGTCCCCGGCCTCCGAACCGGGGGTGTCAGGCGATCGCTCGCCTGGGTCCTGCGTATGAACATATTCAGCTCGCGTCGCGCGAAGTCTCTACGAAAGGCAGAGGGGTGCGATCTGCTCGCGATCAGCCCTGGCGCTGCTTGTGGCGCGGGTTCTCGCAGATGATCATGACCCGGCCGTGACGGCGGATCACCCTGCACTTGTCGCAGATCTTCTTGACGCTCGGCTTGACCTTCATGTGATGAGGTTCTCCGGGTCATCGCCCCGCCCTGAAGGGCGGGAACAGGGCAAAGATCTACTTGTACCGTTGGAGTTCACTCCGGGACACCGCCCGCGGAGTGGCTCCCCTGGATCGCTCCGGGGAGTTTGACAGGGCATGCCTGTCCAACCACGACCCTCCCGGCCGCAGAGGCGAGTACGAGACCCGCCCAAGCCTTACTTGTATCGGTAAACGATCCGGCCACGCGTCAGGTCGTACGGAGACAGCTCCACCACGACCCGGTCGTCAGGGAGGATGCGGATGTAGTGCATGCGCATCTTGCCGCTGATGTGTGCCAGGACCTGGTGGCCGTTCTGGAGCTCGACCTTGAACATGGCGTTCGGAAGAGACTCGACGACAGTGCCCTCGATCTCGATGGCACCTTGCTTCTTGGCCACGCTTCGCCCTTCGAATCGACTACCTTGATCGACTCCGTACGAGCGCATGCAGGCATACGGGTGCACGAGAGCCGACGAGTCAGTCTACGTCAGCGCACCCGGAAACACGAATCGAGAAAGCCTGCCCCACACAGAGCCACATCATGCAAGCTGAGCCGGCCTCCGACCGGCGGTCATGGCCGGGGTCCGCCGTCAGGCCAGGGGGTCCGGCGCGGCCGTGACTCCGTACTCCGCCGGCTTCGCCTTGCCGCCGGCCCCGCCCTCGACGCCCCTCTCGCGGGCTCGGCGCCAGAGCGCCTCACAAGCTTCGAGCCGCTGCGCCGGCCTCCGACCGGCGGTGACCCCGTACTCCGCCAGCTTCGCCTTGCCGCCGTCGGGGGCGGTCAGGACCAGGGGCCCCTGGTCCGTCAGGGCGACGGAGTGCTCCCAGTGGGAGGACCACGTGCCGTCCGTCGTGATGACGGTCCAGTCGTCCTCGAGGACCTCGGTCTTGGGGGTACCGAGGGAGACCATGGGCTCGATGGCGAGGCAGAAGCCGGGGACCAGCTTGGGGCCCTTGCCGCGGCGGCGGTCGACGTAGTTCAGCAGGTGCGGGTCCATGTGCATCTCGGTGCCGATGCCGTGGCCGCCGTAGTCCTCGATGATGCCGTAGCGGCCGCCGCCGGGCTTGGGCTGGCGGCGGATGTACGTCTCGATGGCCCGCGACACGTCGACCAGGCGGCTGCCCTGCTTCATCGCGGCGATGCCGGCCCACATCGACTCCTCCGTCACCCGGGAGAGCTCGACCAGCTCCGGGGAGTGACCGGAGCCCACGAAGGCGGTGTAGGCGGCGTCGCCGTGCCAGCCGTCGACGATCGCGCCGCAGTCGATGGAGATGATGTCCCCGTCCTTGAGGACGACGTCCTCGGAGGGGATGCCGTGCACCACGACGTCGTTCACGGAGGTGCAGATCGTCGCCGGGAAGCCGCCGTAGCCGAGGAAGTTCGACTTGGCGCCGTTCTCCGCGAGCACCTTGCGCGCGACCTCGTCCAGGTCCTTGGTGCTTGCCCCGGGCACCGCGGCCTCCCGGGTAGCCGCGTGGATCGCGGCGACGACCAACCCCGCCTCACGCATCTTGGCGATCTGCTCGGGGCTCTTGATCTGCACCATGGGGACTACGGCCTTTCTGGACCGGGAAGAGACGGACGCTTTCCACGATACGGGGGCGGACCAAGCCTCCCCACACAGCAGCCGCGGCCCCCTCCTCGGGAACCGCGGCTACGGCGACGTACGAACGACTACTTGATGTCGTCCTCGCGCTTCAGCGCCTCGAGCGCGCGACGGGTGACCTCGTCCACCGGACCCAGCGCCGAGATCGTGACGACCAGGCCCTGCGCCTTGTAGTAGTCGATGATCGGCTCGGTCTGCGTGTGGTAGACCTCGAGCCGCTTGCGGACGGTCTCCTCGGAGTCGTCGTCACGCTGGTACAGCTCACCGCCGCACACGTCGCAGACGCCGTCCTTGGTCGGCTTCTTGTACGTCTCGTGGAAGACGTGCGACGAGTCGTTGCGGCAGATGCGCCGGCCGGCGATCCGCTTGACGACCTCCTCCTCCGGCACCTCGAGGTCCAGCACCGCGTCCAACTTGATCGCCTCGGTCTTCAGCAGCTCGTCCAGTGCCTCGGCCTGCGAGACGTTGCGCGGGAACCCGTCGAGCAGGAAGCCGTTCTCGGCGTCGGGCTGCTCCATGCGGTCCTTGGCCATCGCGATGGTGACCTCGTCCGGGACGAGGTTGCCGGCGTCCATGTAGGACTTCGCGAGTTTCCCGAGCTCCGTCTGCTGGCTGATGTTGGCGCGGAACAGGTCACCCGTGGAGATGTGCGGCACGCGCAGCTTCTCGGCAAGACGAGTGGCCTGTGTGCCCTTCCCGGCACCCGGCGGCCCGACGAGGACGATTCGCATCAGCGGAGGAACCCTTCGTAATTGCGCTGCTGGAGCTGGCTCTCGATCTGCTTCACCGTCTCGAGGCCGACACCCACGATGATCAGGATGCTGGTCCCGCCGAACGGGAAGTTCTGGTTGGCCTGGAAGCCGATCAACGCCATTGTCGGTACGAGAGCGATCAGACCCAGATACAGCGAACCCGGCCAGGTGATCCGGTTGAGCACGTACGAAAGGTACTCAGCGGTCGGCCTGCCAGCCCGGATGCCCGGGATGAAGCCACCATACTTCTTCATGTTGTCGGCGACTTCCTCGGGGTTGAAGGAGATCGCCACGTAGAAGAACGCGAAGAAAACGATGAGCAAGAAGTACGCAGTGATGTAAATCGGGTGGTCGCCCTTGGTCAGGTTCTGCTCGACCCAGCGCTTCCAGCCCGAGTCACCGCTGGAGAACTGCGCGATCAGAGCCGGGATGTAGAGCAGCGACGACGCGAAGATGACCGGGATCACACCGGCCTGGTTCACCTTCAGCGGGATGTACGTGGACGTACCACCGTAGGAGCGGCGGCCGATCATGCGCTTCGCGTACTGCACGGGGATGCGGCGCTGGGCCTGCTCGACGAAGACCACCAGGCCGACCATGACCAGGCCGACGAGGATGACGGTGCTGAACTCGATCCAGCCGCCGGCCAGGGTGCCCTGCTTCTTGATGGCCCACAGCGCGGACGGGAAGGTGGCGGCGATCGAGATGAACATCAGGATCGACATGCCGTTGCCGATGCCGCGGTCGGTGATGAGCTCACCGAGCCACATGACCATGGCCGTACCTGCGGTCATGCAGATGACCATGACGATGGTGCTGAAGATCGCGCGGTCCGGGACGATCTGGCTGGCGACCGTGCAACCGGAGAAGAGGGCGCCGCTGCGGGCGGTGGCCACCAGGCCGGTGCCCTGCAGGATGGCGAGCGCCACGGTGAGGTAACGGGTGTACTGCGTGATCTTCGCCGTACCGGCCTGGCCCTCCTTCTTGAGGGCTTCCAGGCGCGGGATGACCACGGTCAGCAGCTGGAGGATGATGCTGGCCGTGATATACGGCATGATGCCCAGCGCGAAGATCGTGATCTGGAGCAGCGCGCCGCCGCTGAACATGTTGACCAGACCGAAGAGGCCCTGGTTGCCGGACGCCTGGTCCACACACTCCTGGACACTCTTGTAGTCGACGCCCGGGATCGGGATGTGGGTCCCGACCCGGTAGACCACGATGATGCCGAGCGTGAAGAGCAGCTTCTTGCGCAGGTCGGGCGTCTTGAACGCCCGGGCGAACGCGGTGAGCACGGTGCCTCCTGCGACCCCCGCGCAACTGCGTCAAGGGTGACGGTCTTGAGGTTCGACGAATACGTGAAAGAGCAGTGCAGGCCACCTTACCGGCCTCACCGCCCGCCTTGGAACGACCAACCGGGGATACCTCATTGTGAGGTATCCCCGGTCGGGACTGCTTACGTCATCGCGCTCAGACGAGCTCGGTGACCGTACCGCCGGCGGCGGTGATCTTCTCCTTGGCGGAGCCGGAGACGGCGTCGACCGTCACCTGCAGCGCCACGGTGACCTCGCCCTGGCCGAGGACCTTGACGAGCGCGTTCTTGCGAACGGCACCCTTGGCGACCAGACCCTCGACGGTGACCTCGCCACCCTCGGGGTACAGCGACGCCAGCTTGTCGAGGTTCACGACCTGGTACTCGGTCTTGAACGGGTTCTTGAAGCCCTTCAGCTTCGGGAGGCGCATGTGGAGGGGCATCTGGCCACCCTCGAAGCGCTCCGGAACCTGGTAACGGGCCTTGGTGCCCTTGGTACCACGACCGGCCGTCTTACCCTTCGACGCCTCACCACGACCGACACGGGTCTTGGCGGTCTTGGCGCCCGGGGCGGGACGGAGGTTGTGGATCTTGAGCGGGTTGTTCTCCGCCATGATCAGTCGACCTCCTCGACCGTCACGAGGTGGCGGACGGTGTGCACCATGCCGCGGAACTCGGGGCGGTCCTCCTTGACGACCTGCGTGTTGATGCCCTTGAGACCAAGGGAGCGCAGGGTGTCACGGTGGTTCTGCTTGCTGCCGATGTAGGACTTGACCTGCGTAATCTTGAGCTGCGCCATGATTACGCACCCGCCCCGGCACGCGCACGGAGAAGAGCCGCGGGGGCGACGTCCTCGAGCGGCAGACCACGGCGGGCCGCGATCTCCTCGGGACGCTGCAGACCCTTCAGGGCCTCCACGGTCGCGTGCACGATGTTGATGGCGTTGTCGGAGCCGAGCGACTTCGACAGCACGTCGTGAATACCGGCGCACTCGAGCACGGCACGCACCGGACCACCGGCGATAACACCGGTACCGGGGGACGCGGGCTTGAGCAGCACGACGCCGGCAGCCTTCTCACCCTGGATGGGGTGCGGGATGGTGCCCTGGATCCGGGGGACCTTGAAGAAGTGCTTCTTGGCCTCCTCAACACCCTTGGCGATGGCGGCCGGCACCTCCTTGGCCTTGCCGTAACCGACACCCACGGTGCCGTCACCGTCGCCCACCACGACCAGCGCGGTGAAGCTGAAGCGACGACCACCCTTCACAACCTTGGCGACGCGGTTGATCGCGACGACGCGCTCAACGTACGCGGTCTTCTCGGCGGCAGCAGCGCCGCCGTCACGGCCCTTCCGGTCCCGCCGCTCGCCGCCACCGGCACCGCCACCGCGGCGCTGGGGTCCAGCCATTGGAATTACCTCTCTCTGTTTCCGCTAGCTACGGCAGGCTCAGAACTTGAGCCCGGCTTCGCGGGCGGCGTCCGCCAGAGCGGCGATGCGCCCGGCGTACTGGTTGCCACCACGGTCGAACACGACAGCCTCGACACCGGCGGCCTTGGCACGCTCGGCGACCAGGGCGCCGACCTGCTTGGCCTGCGCGGACTTGTCGCCCTCGCCACCGCGGATCGAGGTGTCCAGGGTGGACGCCGACGCAAGGGTGTGACCCTTGATGTCGTCGATCACCTGGGCCACGATGTGGCGGTTCGAGCGGGTAACGACCAGACGCGGACGCTCCGCCGTACCGTTGATCGACTTGCGGATCCGGATGTGGCGGCGCTTGATCGCGGCGCGCTTGTAAGCGTCGCCCTTGAGGATCTTCTGCCCGTATGCCATGGCTTACTTACCCGCCTTTCCGACCTTGCGGCGGATGACTTCGCCCTCGTACTTGACGCCCTTGGCCTTGTACGGGTCGGGCTTGCGCAGCTTGCGGATGTTGGCCGCAACCTCGCCGACCTTCTGCTTGTCGATGCCCTCGACCTGGAAGCGGGTCGGGGTCTCCACCTTGAAGGTGATGCCCTCGGGCGCCTCGACGGTGATCGGGTGGCTGTAGCCGAGAGCGAACTCCAGGTTCGAACCCTTGGCGGTCACTCGGTAACCGACACCGCTGATCTCGAGCTTCTTCACGTAACCCTGGGTCACGCCGGTGATCATGTTCGCCACCAGCGTGCGGGACAGGCCGTGCAGGGCCTTGCTCAGACGCTCGTCGTTGGGGCGGGTGACGTTCAGGACGCCGTCCTCACCCTTGGCGATCTCGATCGGCGCCACGACAGTGTGGGTCAGCGAGCCCTTGGGGCCCTTGACCGAGACCGTCTGGCCGTCGATGGTGACGTCCACGCCGGCGGGAACCGTGATGGGGAGCTTGCCAATACGCGACATAGCTGTTTCCTCCGTTCCCTTCCGTTACCAGACGTAGGCGAGGACTTCTCCGCCTACGCCCTTCTTGCCGGCCTGCTTGTCGGTGAGGAGTCCGTGCGACGTGGAGATGATCGCCACGCCGAGACCGCCCAGCACCTTCGGCAGGGAGGTGGACTTCGCGTACACCCGGAGACCGGGCTTGGAGATCCGCTTGATGCCCGCGATGGAGCGCTCACGGTTGGGGCCGAACTTCAGCTCCAGGACGAGGTTCTTGCCGACCTCGGCGTCCTCGACCTTCCAGCCCGTGATGAAGCCCTCCTGCTGGAGGATCTCCGCGATGTGCGACTTGATCTTCGATGCCGGCATCGTCACGGAGTCGTGGTATGCCGAGTTCGCGTTCCGCAGACGCGTAAGCATGTCTGCGATCGGATCAGTCATGGTCATGAATTGGCCTTCGGCCTCTCTCGCCGGGGTTTCCTGGTGCGCCATCCCTCTCCCCGATCCGAGACGGGACGGGTGCGGCGCGGTGGACCTACGGCGTAGTAAGCAAACATTAGCGGGCTCGGCCCGCGGGCGTACGGGCGACCGTCAGGCGCCCAACCCTCCAAGCCTAAGCCATGGAAGGGCGGGCGCCTGACACGCCCATTGCTTACCGAGAGCTCCGGGAATCCCTAAAAGGGGGATTACCAGGAGCTCTTGGTCACGCCCGGCAGCTCGCCACGGTGAGCCATCTCACGAAGGCACACGCGGCAGAGGCCGAACTTGCGGTACACGGAGTGCGGGCGGCCGCAGCGCTGGCAGCGGGTGTAGCCACGCACACCGAACTTGGGCTTGCGAGCAGCCTTAGCGATCAGAGCCTTCTTCGCCATCTCGCTCACGCCTCCTTGAAGGGGAAGCCGAGGTGACGAAGGAGCGCACGGCCCTCAGCGTCGTTGGTCGCCGTGGTGACCACGGTGATGTCCATGCCCCGGGTACGGTCGATCTTGTCCTGGTCGATCTCGTGGAACATGACCTGCTCGGTGAGACCGAAGGTGTAGTTGCCACGGCCGTCGAACTGCTTGGGGGACAGGCCGCGGAAGTCGCGGATGCGCGGCAGCGCGAGCGACAGGGTGCGGTCCAGGAACTCCCACATGCGGTCGCCACGAAGCGTGACGTGGGCACCGATCGGCTGACCCTCACGCAGCTTGAACTGCGCGATGGACTTGCGGGCCTTGGTGACGGCCGGCTTCTGACCGGTGATCGTGGTGAGGTCGCGGATGGCGCCCTCGATCAGCTTGGAGTCGCGGGCGGCGTCGCCCACACCCATGTTGACCACGATCTTGACGAGGCCGGGAACCTGCATGACGTTCTCGTACTTGAACTCGTCACGCAGCTTGCCCGCGATGTCCTCGCGGTACTTCGTCTTCAGACGCGGAGTGGTGGTGGTAGCCATCAGATGTCCTCACCCGTCCGCTTGGCAACGCGGATCTTGTTGCCTTCGTCGTCGAAGCGGTAACCGACGCGGGTCACAACCTTGTTGCCGTCCTTCTCCACGACCAGCTGGACGTTGGAGACGTGGATCGGCGCCTCGGTGGTGACGATGCCGCCGGCCTGCGAGCCCTTGGCGGTCGGGCCGGCCTTGGTGTGCTTCTTGACCCGGTTGACACCCTCGACCAGGACGCGGTCCTCGCGGGGGAAGGCCGCGATGACCTTGCCCTGCTTGCCCTTGTCCTTACCGGTGATGACCTGGACCAGGTCGCCCTTCTTGATCTTCATGCTTACAGCACCTCCGGCGCGAGCGAGATGATCTTCATGAACTTCTTCTCGCGCAGCTCACGGCCGACCGGGCCGAAGATACGGGTGCCGCGAGGGTCGCCGTCGTTCTTCAGAATGACGGCGGCGTTCTCGTCGAAGCGGATGTACGAGCCGTCCGGACGGCGGCGCTCCTTGACGGTGCGAACGATGACCGCCTTGACGACGTCACCCTTCTTCACGTTGCCACCGGGGATCGCGTCCTTGACGGTGGCGACGATGACGTCACCGATGCCCGCGTAGCGGCGACCGGAGCCACCGAGCACACGGATGCAAAGGATCTCCTTCGCACCAGTGTTGTCGGCGACACGCAGTCGCGACTCCTGCTGGATCACGTCTATCTCCTGTTTGTCTGCCGGTTCCCGCAGGGGCCTTGTCGGGCCGAACCTGCGAGCCTGGCGGAACCGTCCTGCCGGGATACCCCCGCAGGAATTACTTGCCGACCCGGCCGGGCCGCGGGGCCGCTCTCGCGACGAGCGCGAGTGCCTCACGCACCTCGGCCGGGCTTCCCGGCGGCGGCTCCGTAAGTCGTTCACGGAACTCGCCGGGCGGCGGTCTTTCTTCGGTCGGGCGAAAACCTCGCCGGGAGCGCCCGGCCGGGCCGGGGCCCGGGGGCGAGCCCCCGGCGGGGGCAGCGGGGGCGAACCCCCGCTTGATTACTTCGCCTTCTCGAGGATCTCGACGACGCGCCAGCGCTTCGTCGCGGACAGCGGCCGGGTCTCCGCGAGGAGGACACGGTCGCCGACACCCGCGGCGTTCTGCTCGTCGTGCGCCTTGAGCCTGCTGGTACGGCGGATGACCTTGCCGTACAGCGCGTGCTTGACGCGGTCCTCGACGGCGACGACGACGGTCTTGTCCATCTTGTCGCTGACGACGAGACCCTCACGGGTCTTGCGGAAGCCGCGGGCCTCTGCAGTCTGCTCAGTCACGTTGCTCTCACTCATCAGGCGCTCTCCACCGTCTCGATGCCCAGCTCGCGCTCACGCATCAGGGTGTAGATCCGCGCGATGTCCTTACGGACGGCCTTCAGCCGGCCGTGGTTCTCGAGCTGACCGGTCGCCGCCTGGAAGCGGAGGTTGAACAGCTCTTCCTTGGCCTCGCGGAGCTTGTTCAGCAGCTCCTCGTTGCCCAGCTCGCGCAGCTCGGACGCCTTGGTACCGGCCGACATCACGCTTCACCTGCCTCGCGCTTGACGATCCGGCACTTCATCGGCAGCTTGTGGGCCGCACGGGTCAGCGCCTCACGGGCGATCTTCTCGTTGGGGTACGACAGCTCGAACATCACGCGTCCGGGCTTGACGTTGGCGATCCACCACTCCGGAGAACCCTTACCGGAACCCATGCGGGTCTCGGCGGGCTTCTTGGTGAGCGGACGGTCCGGGTAGATGTTGATCCAGACCTTGCCACCACGCTTGATGTGACGCGTCATGGCGATACGAGCGGCCTCGATCTGACGGTTCGTCACGTACGCCGGGGTCAGCGCCTGGATACCGTACTCGCCGAACGCAACCGTCGTGCCACCCTTGGCGGCGCCGGAGCGCCCCGGGTGGTGCTGCTTGCGGTGCTTGACCCTACGGGGGATCAGCATGTCGGTCAGGCCTCCGTTCCGGTGCTCTCAGCCGGAGCGGCGGGGGCCTCGGCCTTGGGGGCCTCGGCGCCGGCAGCCTGCTGCGGCTTACGACCGCGCCGCTCGCCACCGCGGCCACCACGGGCCGGGCGGTCGGAGCCGCCACCGCGAGCCGGGCGGTTACCCGCACGGGCGGCAGCGTTCTCGGCGCGGACCTCGGCGATGTTCTTGACGTCGCCCTTGTAGATCCAGACCTTCACACCGATGCGGCCGAAGGTCGTCTTGGCCTCGAAGAAGCCGTAGTCCACGTTCGCGCGGAGCGTGTGCAGGGGCACACGGCCCTCGCGGTAGAACTCCGAGCGGGACATCTCGGCGCCGCCGAGGCGGCCACCGCACTGGATCTTGATGCCCTTGGCGCCGGCCTTCATCGTGCCCTGCATGCTCTTACGCATGGCGCGACGGAAGGAGACGCGGGAGGAGAGCTGCTCGGCAACGGCCTGAGCAACCAGCTGGGCGTCGGTCTCGGGGCTCTTGACCTCGAGGATGTTCAGCTGGACCTGCTTGCCCGTGAGCTTCTCGAGGTCGCCGCGGATGCGGTCGGCCTCGGCGCCACGGCGGCCGATGACGATGCCCGGACGAGCGGTGTGGATGTCCACCCGCACGCGGTCACGGGTGCGCTCGATCTCGACCTTGGAGATGCCGGCGCGCTCCATGCCGGACGTCATCATCCGACGGATGGCGACGTCTTCCTTGACGTAGTCCTTGTACAGCTTGTCGGCGTACCAGCGCGACTTGAAGTCGGTGGTGACACCGAGCCGGAACCCATGCGGGTTAACCTTCTGGCCCATTACCGGGTTCCTTCCTTGCTGCTGACGACCACGGTGATGTGGCTGGTCCGCTTGCGGATCCGGTAGGCGCGGCCCTGGGCGCGCGGACGGAACCGCTTCAGGGTCGGGCCCTCGTCGACGTACGCCTCGGAGATGAAGAGGCTGTCGGCGTCGGTGTGGTCGTAGTTGTGCGCGGCGTTGGCGATGGCGCTGTCAAGCACCTTGCCGACCGGCACGCTCGCGGCCTGCGGGGCGAAACGCAGGACCGCCTGAGCCTCCGTGGCGTCGAGGCCACGGATGAGGTCCACCACGCGGCGGGCCTTCATGGGCGTGACGCGGATGTACCGCGCCTGGGCCCTGGCTTCCATGGTTGTCCTTCCAGTGTCTGTCATGGTCATTCCACCCCGCTGTTAGCGGCGCTTCGACTTCCGGTCGTCCTTGACGTGACCCCGGAAGGTGCGCGTCGGCGAGAACTCGCCGAGCTTGTGGCCGACCATCGACTCGGTGACAAACACCGGAATGTGGGTCTTGCCGTTGTGCACCGCGATCGTGTGGCCGAGCATGGCCGGGATGATCATCGAGCGACGGGACCAGGTCTTGATGACGTTCTTGGAACCGGCTTCGTTCTGGGCGTCCACCTTCTTGATCAGGTGGTCGTCGACGAAGGGCCCCTTCTTGAGACTGCGCGGCATCTAAACCCGCTCCTAGCGCTTCTTGTTCGTCTTGCGGCGGCGGACGATGTACTTGTTCGAAGCCTTCTTCGGCGAACGAGTACGACCCTCCTTCTGACCCCAGGGGCTGACCGGGTGGCGACCACCGGAGGTCTTGCCCTCACCACCACCGTGGGGGTGGTCAACCGGGTTCATCGCCACACCGCGAACGGTCGGGCGGACGCCCAGCCAGCGCTTGCGGCCGGCCTTGCCCCAGTTGATGTTGCTCTGCTCGGCGTTGCCGACCTCGCCGATCGTGGCGCGGCAGCGCTGGTCGACCAGGCGGATCTCACCGGAGGGCATGCGGAGGTGGGCCATCGAGCCCTCCTTCGCGAGCAGCTGCACGGAGGCACCGGCGGAGCGGGCGAACTTGGCGCCACCGCCCGGACGGAGCTCGATCGCGTGCAGCGTCGTACCGACCGGGATGTTGCGCAGGGCCAGGTTGTTGCCCGGCTTGATGTCGGCCCCGGGACCGTTCTCGACGCGGTCACCCTGCTGCAGGTTGCGCGGGGCGAGGATGTAGCGCTTCTCGCCGTCGGCGTAGTGCAGCAGCGCGATGCGCGCGGTGCGGTTGGGGTCGTACTCGATGTGCGCGACCTTCGCCGGCACGCCGTCCTTGTCGTGACGACGGAAGTCGATCACTCGGTAGGCGCGCTTGTGTCCGCCACCCTGGTGGCGAACGGTCACACGACCGGCGTTGTTACGGCCGCCCTTGCTGTGCAGGGGGCGGACCAGCGACTTCTCCGGCGTGGACCGCGTGACCTCGACGAAGTCGGCGACGCTGGCGCCACGGCGGCCCGGCGTAGTCGGCTTGTACTTGCGGATTCCCATTTCTCAGTCCTCGTCCGATATCGGACGATCCGAACCGCTTACGCGGTCGGACCGCCGAAGATGTCGATACGGTCGCCCTCGGCGAGGGTCACGATCGCGCGCTTGGTGCCGGCACGCTGGCCGAAGCCGGTGCGGGTCCGCTTGCGCTTGCCCTGGCGGTTGATCGTGTTGACCCCGGTGACCTTGACCGAGAAGACCGCCTGGACGGCCTGCTTGATCTGGGTCTTGTTGGCGCTCGGGTCGACGATGAACGTGTACTTGTTCTCGTCGAGAAGGGCGTAGCTCTTCTCGGACACGACCGGCTTGATCAGGACGTCACGGTGGTCCGTGTACGCCTTGCTCGCCGGGGTGACGACGGTGTTCTTGCCCTCGGCAGCGTGGCGACGCGCCTTGGCGACGCGCGCGGCCTTGGCGGCCTTCGCAGCCTTGGAGGCAATGCTCGGGTGACGCGTAGCCATCAGGCCTCGCTCCCTTCGGTGTCGTTGGCCTTCGGGCCGGCGACGAAGGACTCGAGAGCGGCCTGGGTGAAGACCACGTCGTCCGAGACGATCACGTCGTACGTGTTCAGCTGGCCCGGCTCCAGGATGTGGACCTGGGGCAGGTTGCGGGCGGACAGCCACGCGGCCTCATCGGCGCGGTCGACGACCAGGAG
Source organism: Streptomyces griseus subsp. griseus (assembly GCF_000720255.1). Classification (GTDB taxonomy): domain Bacteria; phylum Actinomycetota; class Actinomycetes; order Streptomycetales; family Streptomycetaceae; genus Streptomyces; species Streptomyces griseus_I. Next base: position 56,790 of record NZ_JOJE01000032.1, read on the forward strand.
CAGGTTCTTGCGCTCCGAGATCTTGCCGAACAGCGTCTTGGCGGCCTTGGTGGAGGGGGTCTCGCCCTCGATCACGCCGGTGACGACGTGGATGCGGTTGTGGCGGGCCCGGTCGGTGAGGGCGTGGCGCAGGGCCGCGGCCTTCATCTTCTTCGGGGTCCGCTGCGAGTAGTCACGCGGCTGCGGGCCGTGGACGACGCCACCGCCGGCGAACTGCGGGGCGCGGGTCGAACCCTGACGGGCGCGGCCGGTGCCCTTCTGGCGGTACGGCTTCTTGCCGCCACCACGGACTTCACCGCGGGTCTTGGTCTTGTGCGTGCCCTGGCGGGCAGCGGCGTTCTGCGCGACGACGACCTGGTGGATCAGCGGGATGCTGATCTTCTCCACGCCGAAGTACTCCGCGGGGAGCTCGACGGTACCGGCCTTCTCGCCGGCAGGCGAAAGGATGTCAACAGTGCTCATCGGTTACCTCAGGCCCCCTTGGCCGCGGTGCGGACCAGGACGAGGCCGCCGTTCGGACCGGGAACCGCGCCCTTGATGAGCAGCAGACCCTTCTCCGCGTCAACGGCGTGGACGGTCAGGTTCTGGGTGGTGACCCGCTCGTTGCCCATGCGACCCGCCATGCGGAGGCCCTTGAACACGCGGCCCGGGGTGGCGCAGCCACCGATGGAACCGGGGGAGCGGTGCTTGCGCTGGGTGCCGTGTCCGGCGCCGAGGCCCTTGAAGTTGTGACGCTTCATGACACCGGCGAAGCCCTTGCCCTTGCTCTTGCCGGTCACGTCGACCTTGAGGCCGGCCTCGAACACCTCAGCGGTGATCTCCTGGCCGAGGGTGTACTCGCTGGCGTCAGCGGTACGGATCTCGACGAGGTGGCGGCGGGGAGTGACATCGGCCTTGGCGAAGTGGCCCTTGAGGGGCTTGTTCACCTTGCGCGGGTCGATCTCGCCGAACGCGATCTGGACGGACTCGTAGCCGTCGGCGTCGTTCGTGCGGACCTGGGTGACGACGTTGGGGCCGGCCTTGACGACGGTGACCGGAACAACACGGTTGTTCTCGTCCCACACCTGCGTCATGCCGAGCTTCTCGCCCAGGATGCCCTTGATCTGCTTAGCCATTCTCAGATCACCAGCCCTCAGAGCTTGATCTCGATGTCGACACCGGCCGGGAGGTCGAGTCGCATCAGAGAGTCAACGGTCTTGGGGGTCGGGTCGAGAATGTCGATCAGGCGCTTGTGCGTGCGCATCTCGAAGTGCTCGCGCGAGTCCTTGTACTTGTGCGGCGACTTGATGACGCAGTACACGTTCTTCTCAGTGGGCAGCGGCACCGGGCCCGCGACCGACGCACCAGTGCGAGTCACCGTCTCGACGATCTTCTTCGCCGAGGAGTCGATGACCTCGTGGTCGTAGGCCTTGAGCCGGATGCGGATCTTCTGTCCCGCCATGGCTACTCAGCAGTCCTGTCTCTCGTAACGCTCCGGAACCCGGTGTTCTCTTACGTTCTCTCCGACCCACGCGGTCGGGCGTGTCGCGCTTCCACTGACACAGATGTCCCTTGTTCGAACATCCCTCCAGGGAATGAACACGGCCCTTCCGGAACCGCAAGCCGGAGCCAAAAGGCCACCGGGTGCCTGGCCGGTGCCGCACCACACTTCCCGGAAGATTCCCGTACGTCCGTCCCAGCGCTGCCTTTCGGCAGTTGGAACGACGAGTACTGTGGGACTCGCTTCCGGTCCCCCCGGCGGGAGGCGCGCAGCATCAACACTCGACCGAGCAACCCCGCTAGTCTGCCATACGCAGCTGGGGCTTCGCCAATCGAGCTGGAGAGAATACCCCGGACGTGACGAAGGTCAAACGCGTGCGGGCGACACCCCCGCTCCTCCCCCCGCCCACGCCGTAAACCACTGGCCCACGGCCGCCCGGCGTTCCTAGGCTGATCAGGTACGAGCCGCCACGGGGGACGTTCACGATGCGTACGCACTATCCGCGGACCCGGCACCTGCCCTGGTCCCCCGGCGCCACCGCCGATGACCTCAGGATCACCGACCTGTCCGGCCTGCGCGGCCGCGAGGTCGTCGTCACCGAGAAGCTCGACGGCGAGAACACCACGCTGTACGCCGACGGCCTGCACGCCCGCTCGCTCGACTCGGCCCACCACCCCTCCCGCACCTGGGTCAAGGCCCTCCAGGCGCGCGTCGGCCACGCCATCCCCGTGGGCTGGCGGGTGTGCGGGGAGAACATGTTCGCCCGGCACTCCATCGCGTACGACGACCTGGAGAGCTGGTTCTACGGCTTCTCGGTGTGGGACACGGACGGCCGCTGCCTGGGCTGGGACCGGACGGTGGCCTTTCTGCGCGGGCTCGGTGTTCCCGTACCGCGGGTCCTGTGGCGAGGCGTGTTCGACGAGCGGGCGCTGCGCGCGCTGCGGCTGGATCTCGGGCGGCAGGAGGGGTACGTCGTCCGGGTCGTGGACGGGTTCGGCGCTCATGAGTTCGGGGGGCGGGTGGCCAAGTGGGTGCGGGCCGGGCACGTGCGGACGGACACGCACTGGATGCACGCGGCCGTCGTCGAGAACGGTCTCGGCCCGGGGGCCGCGTTGTGGGCGGTGCGTTCGGGGGTGGCCGTCGACGCGGCGGCGCTGGAGGAGGCCGTGGGCCTGCCCGGCGAGGGGGACCCGCGAGCCGTCGCCCTGTTCGATGCGGCGGGGCGGTCCGGGGACGACCGGCTCGTCGGCGTGCTGGCCACGCTGCTGCACTCGGGCAGGCGGGCACGGCTCGCGGCACGGCTCGCAGGGGTGGTGGGCATGCCGCTCGCGCGCCGGGTCGCGGATCTGGTGGGACTGCACCCGGCGCTGCATCGGCCGTATCCGGACGAGGACCGGCGGGCCGGCCTGGTGCGGCTGTCCCACGCCGCCGACCTCGGCCTGCTGCACGCGGTCGCCCGGGTCACGGCGGCCACGGACGAGGCGCGCGAGCAGGTGGAGTGGTCGGCACTGCACGCCGAGGACGTGGCGGGCCTGGACGAGCAGGCGCTGCGGGAGGCGTTCGCCGAGCTGCCGGCCGACGCGGCCGTCCGGTGCCGGGCCGAGGCCCGGGAGGCGTACGCGCGGGGCCGGATCGGCGGGGTCGAAGAGGCGGTGGCGGCGACCTGGCGCTGGCGCTCCGGCGCCTTCCCGAAACTGATCCAGACGGTCGGGCCGGCGGGCAGCGGCAAGAGCACCTTCGCCCGCGGACTCCCGGGCGTGAACGCGTACGTCTCCCTGGACGATCTGCGCGAGGCGCGCGGCTCGCGCGCCGACCAGCGGGCCAACGAGGCCGTCCTGCGCGAGGGGCTCGACCGGCTGGACAAGGCCCTGGCCGGCGGAGGGACCGTGGTGTGGGACGCCACGTCCCTGAACAAGCAGCAGCGCTCGCTCGTGCACGCGATCGCCCACCGTCGTGACGCCCTGATCACGCACGCCGTGGTCCTGGTCGACGAGGACGAGCTGATACGGCGCAACGCCCACCGCGAGCACCCGGTGCCCCCGGAGGTGCTCGCCGCCCAGCTGCGCCGCTTCGGCCCGCCGTACCCGGGAGACGCACATCGCACCTGGTACATCGGGGCGGGCGGAACCGTAGAGGAAGAGATCTGACGGGCCCTGGGGGCCTGAGAGATCCGAGAGAGGGCTGAGAGGGCTGACCGTTGCGTACCAGCGAGGAGATCTATCACCGGGTGCGCTGGGACGCGCGCTTCGACCCGGCCCGCTTCGTGCTGGGCGTCCTGCAGCGCGGGGCCGCGCCCAAGCGTGTTCCGCTGCCCGCCTTCGTGCCCGGCGGCGAGATCCCGTGGCACCGGGTGCTGTTCTTCGAGGCCGACGGCGAGGTGGTGTGGGACCGGGGCACGGGTGTGGACCGGATCGACGCGACGGGGGCCGGGCGGGTGCGGGAGGCTCGGCTGCTCCGGGCGCCGTTCTTCACGGCCCGTACGCCGTATGCGTGGGACGGGGAGGACTGGGTGCCGGCGCGCTCACCGGCCGGCGCCGCTTCCGGCCCTGATGGTGTGCGGGTGCTGACCTGGAACACCCTCTGGGACCGGTACGACGCCGACCGCATCGACAGCGCCCGGCGCAGGCCCGAGCTGCTGCGGGCCCTGCGCGACGCCGACGTCGACGTGATCGCGTTGCAGGAGGTCGAGGCGGAACTCCTCGTCCCGCTGCTGCGGGAGCCGTGGGTGCGGGCGGGGTGGACGCTGGGGACGGATCCGCGGGAGCGGGACGTGGACGAGTGCGGTCTGCTGCTCCTGAGCCGGTTGCCCGTGCGGGAGGCCGCGTTCCACGCGCTGGGCCCGCACAAGGCGGTGACCGCCCTCGTCGTGGAGACGGGCACGCGTCCCCTGGTCGTCGCGGCGACGCACCTGAGCAGCGACCACTCCGAGAACGGTGCGGTCCGGCGCGACGCCGAGCTGACGCGCGTCGCCGAAGGTCTGGCGGGTCTGGAAGCCGAACTGGTCCTCATGGGCGACTTCAACGACGGCGGTGACACACCGCAGCTGACGTTGGGGATGCGGGACGCGTGGAGCGAGGTGCACGGCGCCGGCGACCCGACCCCCACCTTCGACCCGGGCACCAACCCGCTGGCCGCGATCTCGTCCCTGACCGGCCGGGCCTCCCGGCTGGACCGGGTGCTGCTGCGCGGGGAGGGCCTGCGGGTACGGCGGGCCGAGCTGTACGGCGACGTTCCCGCGGCGGAGGGGCTGTACATCTCCGATCACTTCGGTGTGCGGGCGGAGGTGACGTCGGGTGCCCCGGACGGTCCGGAGGCGGATATCGACCGCGTTGACACACGGCCGACGCCCCGTACGGCACTGGCGTGGATCCCTCCCGAGGAACTGTGGCCGCCGCTGCAGGACATCCGCCGCGACCACGACCCGCAGATCCGCCGTTGGCCTCCCCATGTGAACCTGCTCTTCGGATTCGTGCCGGAACACGCCTTCGAGCAGGCGGCATCGGTCCTCGCGACAGCTGCCACGGCTCCCTTCGACGCCCGGCTGGAGGGCGTGCACTGGTTCGGCCACCGGGACGACGCCACCGTCTGGCTCGACCCCGCGGCCGCAGGCGAGGAGCCGTGGACCGAGCTGCACCGCACCCTCCTGCGCCACTTCCCCGGCTGCCGCGGCCGCCGCGCGGGCTTCACCCCTCACCTGAGCCTGGGCCGCACCACCGACCCGAACGCCCTGGCCGCCACCTGCGAGGCCCGGCTCACTGCGACACCGGTCAGGGTCGGCGAGCTGGCACTGCTGTCGCGGCGCGGGGACGAGCCGATGAGGGTGCGGGGGACGGTGACGCTGGGGACGGGAGAGGTCAGCTGGAGGGAGGAGGCGGGGCGGTACGAGGGCGAGGCCACGGACGCTGCTGTCGCCGACCTGATCACGGCCCGCGTCACGGACGTGCTCGGGGACGGTCTCGTGCACGTCGTCGGCTCCCGGCGCATGGGCTGCGCGCTGCCCGGTGCGGACCTGGACCTGGTGGCGGCACTGCCCGGGTCTGTCGAAGTCGCCGCGGTACAGACACGGTTGACCACAGCTCTCTCTGAGGCGACCGATGTGCGCGAGGTGGTCGGGGCCCGCGTGCCCGGTCTGCGGTTGCGGATCGACGGGCTGGACGTGGACCTGGTCGTCGTCGCCACCGGCTCGCTGGACCCCGCCCAGGCGGTGGCTCGCCGAGCCGAGCTGGGAGAGGCGGCGGCGATCGCGCTCAGCGCGGTGAGCGACGCCGACGCGGTGCTCGCCTCGGTGGGCGCACACGGTCCGGCCTTCGCCCGGCTGGCCAGGCAGGTCAAGGCATGGGCGAAGGCACGGGGTCTGGACTCGGCACCGTTCGGGGGCCTGCCGGGCCTCGCCTGGTCCGTCCTGGCGGCCCGCACGGCGAGCAAGTCCGGCGACCTGCCCCCGGCGGATCTGCTACGCCACTTCTTCGCGACCTGGGCGGCATGGGACTGGCGAGAGCCGGTAGGACCGCAGGACGTCGGGCCCGCCCCCCTCACCATCACGACACCCTCCGCCCCCGTACGCCCCTGCACGGACCAGGTCACGCCGGGCATGCGAGACCTCATCACCCAAGAGCTGTTCCGCGCCTGGGAGTTGCTGGACGCGACGCCGGCCCCGCCTCCCTGGGCCGAACTCCTCGCCCCTCCCCCGCTCCACCGCCGCCACGCGGCCTGGGCGGTCGTGACGGTGGACTCGGCGGCGGACGAGGGCCGGGTACGAGGCAGGATGCGGGCCCTCATCACCGACCTCGCGGCCACGGCCCCGGACTGTCACGCCTGGCCCCGCCCCTTCACCGCCGGCCCCATCCGCTACGCCATCGGCCTGGGCTCCACCCCACCGACCACCGACCACCTCACGAAGATCGCGGAACAGCGACTGCGCGGCCTGCCGGGAGTCACGCTGACGAGGGCTGAGGGGGGCGCGATCCCGACCCTCCGCTGATCATCGGGGCGCCGCCACACCCTTACAGCTTGCCGAGGAGGAGCCCCCGCCAGGTCCAGCCGGCGTCGAGCACGGCGTTCCGCAGGGGATCGCGCAGGTCGGCGCCGTCGAAGCGGAAGGTCTCCGTCGCCTGGAGGCGGCCACTGCTTCCGCGTTCGATCGTCCAGGTGCGTGTGACGGTCCTGTCCGGCCCGCGTGAGTACTGCCTCGACACCGCCAGCCTCGGCGGATTTCCGACGCGGGTGACTTCCCACTGCTCCTCGACGGCGCGCACCTCATGGTCCGCCTGGACCAGACGCATCCGAATCCGCAGAGCACGGCTCAACTGGGACTGAACGAAGAAGTGCTGCCAGGTGGGCTCCGCCAACCGCCACTCCGCCACCAGGTCGGCGCCATCCCCGCCACCGTCACGGATGACGTACGGAACATCCGGGCTGTTCAGGCTGAGCAGGGCTGCGCGTACCTCCTCGGCAGCAGCTGGCACAACACCGTCTGCGGGGTGCCGAGTTCCTGTCAACTTGTCGAAGAGGCCCATCACACCTCGGGGGGCATTGTGAAGGTGGCCGGCAAGCCGGCGTTGGACTTGCAGTTGAGCAGGCCCGAAAGGATGCGACTCGATTCGTACACGACACGAAGGGTGTCCTGTCGCGCCGCATCCTCGCGTTCCGACGGTTCAAGCGTGGCACGAAATTCTCCACGAATCAGCACCGTCGCTCCGGCCCCCAAAGAGAATTTCTTGCTGGAGCATTCAAAATAGAGCACACTGACTTTGACGCCAGCAAGGGCAGTCTTCGCCATGCGGTATTCCTTGAAGATCGAGGCAACCTTGCCTTCTTCAGGAGCTTCTTTCGTAATAGAGAACCTCACCCTTGCCGAGGATAGTCCCGCCGACCCTCTATGCACTCCACAGAATTGTTCGAAATTTCCCTCACGCGCCGTTGCTGCATCGTACTGCGCAACCAGGCCATCAGCCGCTCCCTTCGGATTTCCGAGATACGTGGCCCTTGCGGAGTCCGGGATATCAGCAATTCGCTTCATGGCCGCTTTGGCCTGAGCACTGAGGACGCTGTCACAGGATGTCTCGGCAGGGCTTGGGCTCACTGTGCCCCCTCCCTTCGACTCGCCACTTTGGCAGCCGGTCACCATGAGGACCGCAGCAATCGAGACCGAGGCCATCAGCCTAAGCCTTGGGAAGTACACCACGCTGGTCCTCTCCATTGGTCCCCTTCGCATACCCGATCCCTAGCGCCTCTTCCAAGTCCTGGCCGAAACCTTCATCATGGTCGATATGATGTTTCGCCAAAAATTGATCCACCGGAGATGCAGCGGCTATACGACCTGCATCATAAATAACATTACGCTGCTCCTGAATCGTGCTGGAGCTGTCCATTTGGCCAGTCTCCGCACTGCTGCCGATCACGGCACCGATCTGCTGGTTAAGAGCTCCCTGCCCGGCATCCATGAAGACAGGAATGAGCGTGCCCGCGACACCGACCGCGGCCACAGGGGGCAGAAACGCTGCTCCTCCTGCGACCGCCACACCAGCGCCGAACTTGATCCAGTCGGTCTTCTCCTGCAGGCTCTTGTTGTACGCCGCGTCCTTCGCAAGCCCCTCGGCCCGAACCTGATCTGCTCTTGACTGGTCGAGGATTCCCTGGATCTCCGCGCCGGTCCGCACGATTTCGCGGGCGTGCGGCTGATTGATCTGATCGCCGTGAACCTGCGCTTCCAGCCCGCTCGTCCCATAGATCTGCTGAGCCACGGAGACTTCGGAGTACGCGTCCGGATGCTGCCCGATCGAGCTCAGGAACTTGATCGCGTTGCTCGATCCGAACTGTGCGTGCCCGTCAGGGTTCTTCGGGGCGAACAAGCTGTCGTCCCTGTTCTCGTTCAGCCCCCAGTTCAGATCGTCGATGTAGCCGGCCCCCATGCGGCCGAGGCTGTCCGAGATGGGCTCCTTGACGTTCTCGGGGTCGCCGTAGGTCTGCACGACCTTTTCCATGATCGCGGCTGAGGTCGCGTCCCGGGCCAGGGTGGGCGTCGAGTCGTCGTACGCGTACCCCAGCGTCGCCGCTTCCAGGGCGTGCCCGAGGGCGTCAGGACCGCCGTCACGCGCGTGTGCGGCCTCGTCACTGCCGGGGTGGACGAGGCTGTCCCCCGGCCAGTTGAAGTCCTTCTTCGTCAGCTCGTCGTAGTAGTTGTAGTCGAGGGTGGCGCCCTTCTTCACGGTGCCGTCCTCGTTGTACACCGTCGGCGTCATGTCGTCCGAGAAGAACTTCTTCGCCGCCTCGGGGCTGTGCCCGAGCCCCTCCAGAACGCTGGTGAGCGGGTCGTATCCGGCGCCGACCTTCCCCGAGGGGTTGTATCCCAGGTCGAGGTCGACTCCCGACGGCTTGTTGCGCATGAAGAAATCGGGGTCCTTGTGGTGCAGTTGGACCACATGCTCGGCGATGGGGTTGATGAACCTCGCATCGTAGTTCCCGTACCTCAGCAGCCCGCCGAGGATCTGGTATCCGTAGGGCGAGTTCGGCGCTCCCAACTGGAGGTCGATCGGCTGAGTTCCCAGCTTCCTGAATTCGGTACCCCAGCTGGCGGGCAAGTGAGGCTTGTTGTCCGGGTCGGTCGCCGAGGCGAGCGCTGTTCCCATGTTGCGCTGGAGCTGCCTGGTCAGGGCCAGCCGCTCCTTGTCGTCCCCTTCCGTACCGTCGAGGGACATACGGCCGTAGAACTCGAGGGTCTTCTCGGGACCTCCGAGGGACTTGTAGAAGCCGGTGCTGAAGTCGGCGTCCTTGGCGTTCCACTTCATGATCGAGTTGAGCTCGGTGAGCTGCTTGTCGGTCATCTTCGGACCGAGCTTGGCCAACTCGGCAGCGCGCTCGACCTGGGCCTCGTCGAGGGATTCGTACGAGCTGTGCCCGGCGTTGTGCGGATCGCTGCCGTGGCTCTTGCGCAGCGCGCGGGCCACTGACGCGTCGATCTCCGAGGCGTGGGACAGAATCCTGGTGATGCGACCCTCCAGTTCGTCCCTGGCCTCGTTCTCCTCCTTGGTGTGTACGTCGACGTCGCCCCTGATGTGTGGGTACACGCAGCGAACCGTGCCGTCACCGTAGTCCTGGACGCTGATTCCCCACTTCTGGACTTCGGCGTGCGCGGCCCTGATCTGCTTCTGGAGCGAGGCCAGTTCCGTGTGGGCGTCTTCGAGGACCTGGTAGATGCTGTTCGCCTCGGTGTGGAGGTCGGCGACCTCCTTCGCCGTCTTGGTGACGAAACCGCGCGTCACCGTGGCGTTCACCCCCGCCCACCGGGCCTTGTCCGACTTGGCCTGCATGCCGTCGCGGGCGTTCTCCGCAGCGGTCTTGAGCTTGTCGACGGCGGTCTTCCAGTCCGAGACAGCCGTGCCCAGCTTGCCGAGATCCACCTCGACGAGATCCGTGTACTTGACGGCCACCGCGCTACTCCTACTTGAAGTACTTGCTGATCTCGGACGCGGACACGGCTGAGCCGTCCCTGCTGCGCAGCACAGCCGAGATCTTTGCGTCGTCCTCGGAGTGCAGCTTCTTGCTGAAGTCGAGGTGGTTGGAAATGTGCGCACACGCCTGGAGGACTGTTTTCGCCTGGGACGTCCAGACCTCGACCGTCAGCTCCAGTGCGCCACCCATCGCGAAGCCGTGCGACGTGAGCGAGGCGGCGGCCTGCATCGTGGATCCGGCGCCGTCCTTGTTCATCCCCGCGCCGGCGATGTCCGTCCCGGTGTGCAGATCCTCGTACAGGGTGAACGCGTCATGACCGACGGCCCCCAGGTCGTCCTGGTTCACCACCAGCTCGCCCTCGCCCCCGCCGCCCTCCGCGGCGAGCTGGTTGAGCCGCATCCCTGTCGAGCCGCTCTCCGCCGCGTCGGCCTTCAGCTGCTCCCACTCGTCCCAGGCCATGCCCCACGCCCTCCCCCGCCCCCGTGTCGCGTCCAGCCGATCGTGGCCGATCACCTGAAGCTTCTTACCCTTTCTTACCGTTGCTTCACAACCGCTCGCGCCGAGTCATGAACGTCTATGTGTGACAGGGGGGTTCGCCGTGCGGGGTTCCCTCCCGCGTGGAGAGGCCGGGGAGCTTCCGTGACTACCTGGGGCCGACGGGCCGCGTTTCGCTTTTGTCGCTTTGAGTGCATGCAATGATCACGCTGATCAGCGTGCATGACGGGGGCATGGCAGGGATGACCGGTTACTACAAGGTCGAGTTCGAGGCGATGGCCCGGCTCGTCGTCGATCTCGCCGAGTGCGCGGACACCATGCGGTCCGCGATGAGACAGCTGAAGGACATCGGGCCCAAGGGCGCCGGCTCCGGTGAGCTGGAGGAGGCGTGCGACGACTTCCAGGAGAAGTGGGGCTACGGCATCGAGCTGATCGCCGACGCCACGGGCGGCATCACCGAGAAGGTCGCGCAGTCGGGCCGTGTCTACCAGGGGCTGGAAGAGGAGGTCACGGCACTCGTGCGGGCCGTGAAGCTCGCCGACAAGTCCTTGAGGGCGGAGGGTCAGTGATGCCCGGCTCCGCCGAGACGCCCGCGTTCCGCTTCCAGGTGCCGTCGGAGTTCCACGCCGTACCGCTGGGCCTGGGTGACGACGAGGACGCCTTCGACGCACGCGTACGGCAGTTCGCGCGGGACTACTGGGGCGAGCGCGAGGACCTGGAGCCACTGCGCAAGGTGACCACCGCCATGTACGCGGCCAACGCGCAGAACCTCGTCGAGGGCGGCACCGTCTACAACGCGCTCGGCATCTTCCCCGTCGGCGGCAGCGCGGACGGTTCCGAGCCTCCCGAGCGCGTCAGCCGCGCCACGCTCACCATCAGCGTGCGCGACCTGGACAACCCCGACCCGCACTTCACCGCCTCGGGCATCGCCGAGGCGCTGGACAAGGCGGGCCAGGGCGGCGAGGTCCAGCTCGTCTCCCTTCCCGTGGGACCGGCCGTCGTCCACATCGCCGGGTCCCGCGCCGTGTGGGAGCTGCCGGAGGAGGAAGGGCCGGGGCAGCAGGAACGGTTCTTCGTGCGCATCGAGGTCTGGGTGCCCTTCCCTGACGAGAACCGCCTGCTGCTGCTCTGTCTCAGCACGGCCGACGTCCAGGACCTCTTCCACTACCAGTCCGTCCTCGCGGACATCGCCGACACCGTCGCCTTCGGCGAGGACGATGACGAGGACGAGGACGATGACGAGGCGCCCCTGAACGCGGTCACGAAGGAAGCCGCTCCGCTCTCCCCCTTCGGCTCCTACTGACCGCGCCCAGGAGGCCGCCCATGAATCCTCAGACAGCACCGACGACACAGTCCTACGACGCGCTCGGCTTCGACCCCGCCCCCGGCGTGCCCGCCTCCGTGCACCAGCTCGTCACCTCCCTCAACAGCGCGGGCAAGCAACTGCACGACGCGCACGCGACCCTGACCAAGCTGGGGAAGGCGGACGGGGCGTGGGTGGGCGAAGCGGCCGCCGCCTTCGCCGAGAAGACCGGTGTGCTGCCGAAGTACCTGGACGACGGACGCGACTCACTGATCGACGCCGCGCACGCGCTGCGCACCTGGGAGTCTCAGCTGGCGGACTTCCAGACGAAGGCACGCCACTACGAGCACGAGGCCACGGCGGCCAGGCGGACGCTGGCGGACGCGCGCGGCAACCCGGATCTGCAGCTCGCGGGCCGGACGTTCGACACGGACGCGGAGCTGCACGACGCACAGCGGCGCCTGAACCACGCGACGAAGCGGGTGACCGAGGCGAGCGACGAGCTGGACGCGATCATCAAGAGGGCGCGGGAGCTCCAGCACGACCACCAGGTGGCGGCGCACATCGCCGCCGATCTGATCCGCAAGGCGGCCGAGGACGCCCCGGTCGAGTCCCTACTGGACATGATCGTCGACGCGGTCAAGGGCCTGGGCGAACGCATCAAGGACCTCGCGGGCGACCTCTGGGAGTGGATCAAGAAGCACGCGGACACGATCTACGAGATCGGGGACTGGCTCGGCTACGCCAGCGCGGCCTGTGACGTCCTCGCGGTCGTCTTCTCCGAGACCATCATCGGCGCCGTCGTCTTCGAGGGCATCGGCATGGTGCTCAACGCGGGCGCGCTCCTCTTCCACGGCGTCGGCTGGGCGGCCGGGTCGAAGAAGGGCAACTGGCTGGACATCGGCCTGGACGTGGTGGGCTTCGTCCCGTTCGGCGACCTGCTGAGGCTGGGGAAGGTCGGCAAGGGGATGTTCAAGGGCGTCAAGATCCCGATGAACGTGCTGGACTTCGGGGCGAAGGCCTCCGACGCCTGGAAGCGCGCGGACGACATCATCGAGCACGTCGGCGGGACCGCGAAGCTGGGCGACGACGCCGAGCAGTGGGTGATGCGCAACGTCAGCGCCCTCGGCAGCAAGGCCCACGCGATCCACATCACCGCGGACACCCTGGCCGACCGCTTCAAGGTGGCCGTGGCCAAGGAGTTCGGCGACTACAACCTCTACAAGGCCGGTGCCGGCATCACCGACATGGCCTTCCAGAAGGTGGTGCCCCAGCTGATCGAGAACACCCCGCTGGGCCGTATCCCCGCACTCGCGGACTCGGTCAGGCCGGTCATCGACAACGCCGGCGAGACCGTCGGACGCTACATCGACCCCCGCTCCTGGACGGCACGCGGTTACGAGGCGGCGCTCGGCGCGAAGAACCTCTACAAGGAGGGCGTGCGGATCGCCACCGATCCCGTCGAGTACGGCTCGGAGAAGATCCACGAGGGGATCGACCGGGCCCGCGACACAGCAGGCGACGTCCTCGGCCGCCTGGCCGACGCCAACCCGTTTGGATGACCCCGTGGACAACAGCCCGTACACGTTCCTGGTCTCCGGGAACAACCCCGTTCCGGTGTCCGATCCGCGGTCACTGGGACTGCCGCCCGACGCCGACACGCGCGCGACGATCCGGTCGACGACCGCCCGCCGCCCGGAGGACACCCCGCTGGCCCGGGTCGTCGCGCCGCGCTCCGCGGAGCGGTGGAGCCGCAAGGCGCCCTCGCCGTTCTGGATCCACGACGGACCGGGTGGCAGCCCCTGGTGTTCCGTCCACCCGGCCGCACCCGACGCCTACGACGTCCGTGCCGCCGACGGCACTCCCCTGGCCAGGATCACCCGCCGTCCCGGCAGGCTCCTGCCCTGGCCCCGCCGCGTCCGCTGGTCCGCGCAGCTCACCGGCGCCCCGCGGCCGGTCACGGGCAGGCAGGGCACCTCGTACGCCTGGTTCCTCTACGTGGTGACGTCGCCCGTCTGGTTCCTCTTCGCGCTCTGCGCGCTGCTGTACGCGTTCTTCGACGGCACCACCGACGACTGGACCTTCGGCAGACCGATCCGCACCCGGTGGCGCGTCCCCGGCACCGGCACGGCCCTGGACTACCGGGGCGTCAACAAGGTCTACCGCTTCGACCCGCGGCGTCTGGACCCCCGGGTCGCCTACGCCCTGGCGGTCCTCCAGACGTGGCAGCGCGGGAGCTGAGCCGGCCGGCGCTCGTCAGCGCGCCCGCGATCGGTACAGAGGTCAGATGATGTCGAGGTTGGCCATCATCCCCATGTCCTCGTGCTCGGCGTTGTGGCAGTGGAAGAGGTAGCGGCCGCGGTAGCCGTCGAAGCGGGTGATGATCTCCGCCGCTTCCCCCGGGCGGAGCGAGACGGTGTCCTTGAGGCCCGCGTCGTGAGGGAGCGCCTTCCTTCCTCTGCGCGACAGCACCCGGAACCCGACCAGGTGGAGATGGACGGGGTGGTGCACGTCCGCGATCAGCCGCCACACCTCGACGTCGCCGAGCCGGGTGGTGACGTCGGAGCGGGCCGGGTCGAACGGGACTCCGCCGATCAACCAGCCGTGGCCGCCGTGCATGCGTCCGGCGCGGAAGGAGAAGTCGCGTGTCCGTGTGGCGTCCGCCCGGCGCCAGTTCGGCAGGTCGTGGGAGAGGAGGCGGGGGATGCGGCTGTGGTCGGCGGCCTTGCGTGCGACCCGGAAGGCCAGGACGTCGCGTGTGCGGCCGGAGCCCAGCCGGTTGACGATTCTGACACGGCCGCCGACCTGGACCTTCGTGAAGTCGACCACCACGTCGTAGCGTTCGGCCGGGGCGATCGGCAGGGTGCGGTGGGTGACCGGTGCGGCGAGCAGTCCCTGGTCGGCGCCGACCTGGACGAGGTCGAGACGGTGTCCGTCGTCGGTGACCGCTTCGAGGTCGTAGTGGCGGGCGTTGGAGGCGTTCAGGACGCGCAGCCGGTAGCGGGCCGCGTCGACCTCGTGCACCGGCCACGGGGCGCCGTTGACCAGGATCACGTCGCCGAGGACTCCGGCGTGGAAGGCCTCCTCGACACCTGGCTGGTCGCGCAGGGTGGGATCGAGGGACGGGTAGTGCAGGTTGCCGTTGTCGTCGAACGCCCGGTCGGCGATCATGAGCGGCAGCTCCCGCGGCCCTGAGGGCAGGCCGAGCGAGTCCTCGGCGTCGTCGCGGATGATGTGCAGCCCGGCGAGGCCGCGCCAGATCGCGGGGGCGGTGAAGTCCATCCGGTGGTCGTGGTACCAGAGCAGCGTCGGCCGCTGGTCCATCGGGAACGTGTAGTCCCGCGTCAGCCTGGTCACCACGGCCTTCGGGTCCTGCATGCCCTGCATGCCCTGCATGCCCTGCATGCCGTCCATGCCGTCCATGCCGTCCATGTGGTCCATGCCGCTCATGTCATGCGCGCCGTGCATGCCGTGCACGATGGGGGATGCGGGCTCCCGCCAGTTCTTCGGCAGGACGAGGTCGGTCGGGTAGCCGTCCGAAGCGGCCGGCGTCCGTCCGCCATGCAGGTGCACGACCGTCGGCACGGGCAGCCCGTTGTGATGCGTCACGGTGACCGGGCGGCCGCGGCGCGCCTCGATCGTCGGACCTGGGAACGTTCCGCCGTAGGTCCACATCGGCGTCTTGACGCCGGGCAGGACCTCCAGGGTCGCCTCGCGCTGGGTGATTTCGTAGCGGTCGACGCCGCCCGAGGTGCTGACCGGCTTCAGGACGGACGGCAGCGGCAACGGCACCTGGAACGCGGGCGGCAGCGGCACACCGCTGCGTAACTGGTCGCCGGTGGAGGCCGGATGGCGCGCCAAGCCCGCCGCGGCCGTCAGCCCGGTGACCGCCGTCAGCCCGAGCGCCCCGCCGATGCCGAGGAACTGGCGCCTGCCGATTCCACGGGTTTCAGCCACTGGCTTCCTCCTCGCGCGGGGCCCATGCCGTGCGCGGAGCCGGCCGCAGGACAGGCTGCCGCCATACGGCGATGAACATCACGGTGAGCGCGACGACGGTCAGCACGCCCAGGGGAAGGTGCAGCCAGAGCGCGCCGTCCATCCCGGCGAAGTACTGCACCGTCTCCGCCGCCACCAGCGCCAGCGTGGCGACGAACGGCCAAGCCTGACGCAGCCGGACCCAGACCACGATCGCCGCGATCAACTGCACGTAGCCGAGGGAGGTGACCGTGTTGGCGCCGGCCAGGTGCCAGCGCAGTCCGTCGTAGTCGCCGCTCAGATAGACGCCTGCGAACACGGGCTGACCGAAGATCGCAACCGCGTGCGCGCTGACGACCGCCCGTAATGCCCAGCCACAGGACCACTTCCGATGGCCGGCGTCGGATCGGGCCGGCACGGCCCGACGGAATCTGTCGATCGTGACCATGAGTCGCTCTTCTCAGGGCTCGAGGTCGACCACTCCGGTGCCGCTCAGGATGTCGAGCGGCACGGAGACCTGGTCGTGCGCGATCAACCAGGTGCCGTCGATCTTCCGGAGGCAGTACGTCACCCTGACCCACATCCCGCTTACCGCCGTCCCGTCCTTGAGCGTGCCGCCGAGACGAGCGAAGGCGTGCCCGAACGCCACGTCGTCGCCCACCGTGAGCGTCAGGTCGCGAACCTCATAGGTGACGGTCTCGAAGGACGTGAAGACGGGGGCCCAGTTCTTGAGTTTGGCCTCGATCCCCACGTGCTGGAGCGGCGGCTGAACGTCGAAGGACACGATGTCCGTTGCGTAGAGCCGCCCCAGGCCATCGAGATCCTTGCTCTGAAGTCCTTCGACGAGCTTGTGGATGTGCCGGCGGATCTCGGCCTCATCCCTTTCGTGCTGCGTTGTCATCGCCATCCCACCCCGTCCGTTCGCGCTGGAATCCTGGCTCCTCACGAACTCGACTCTATGACTCGGGAGTTATCGCGTCTAAGATGAATATTGCTATGGCGTTATGTATTCGGGGGCATGATGGAGTTGCACTCGCTCAGACAGTTCCTGGTGGTGGCCCGGCTGGAGCACCTCAGCCGGGCCGCCGAAGAGCTGCACATCGCCCAGCCGTCCCTGAGCCGGACCATCGCCCGACTGGAGAGCGAACTGGGCGCACCGCTGTTCGATCGGGGCGGCCGGCTCCGGCTGAACGACAGCGGCAGACTCTTCCGCGATCACATCGAACGGGCACTGGGCGAACTCGACGCGGGACGGCGCGCTGTCGCCGAGTCCACCAGCGAGGGCCTGGGCGCCGTGAGACTGGCGTCGGAAACCTTTCTCACCCTCACCGGGCCGCTGGCGGCCTACAAGCAGGCGTATCCCGCCGCCGAGATCGAGCTCCACTGGTCGCCGCCCGAGGACATGGCCCGCCGCCTGCGCGCCCAGGAGGTCGATCTGTGCGTCGCCTCGCAGCCGATCCACACCGAGGGCCTGGAGTCCGTGCAGCTCTTCGACGAGGCGGTGGGAGTGGGTACGCCACTCGACCACCCCCTGGCGGGCCGCACCTCCGTGACCATCGACGAACTCGCCGACCAGCCCATCGTCACCGCCCGCCAGGGGCACTGGCTACGCCGACTGCTCGAACGGCTCTTCGCCGCACGAGACCTGACCCCGAAGGTCGTCTGCCAAAGCGACGAAGCCAGCGCCATCGCCGACCTGATCAGCGCGGGGCTGGGCATCGGTCTCGTCCCCGCCTTCGCCCGCCGCAGCATCACGCAAGCCCCTGTTGCCTGGGTCCCCGTCGACAACCCCGACTGCCGTCGCACGGTCACCCTCTACTGGGGCGCCGACAACCGTTCGTCATCCGCCGCACGGTTGATGCGCACCGCGATCACTGACTGGGACTGGAGCACAGGGGAGCCGCAGGCCCGACGCTGACGATCGGATCACCGGTCGTTTTCAGGAGCTGCGCGGCCGACGCTGGTCAGCGCACCCGCGATCGGTACCACTCGGCAGCCCCGGTCAGTCGGTGCAGGGGCCCCGGGCCGGGCGCGCAGCCGGCCGACCGCCAGACTTCCTCGCTCGCGTACCAGTGGTCGAGGGCGACGAGGGAGAGCTGCCGTTCACCGGCCCGGCCCTCGGTCCCGTGCAACGCCTCCACGCAGCGCTCCCAGGGCCATGACTCGGTCACCCGGGGCAGGACGTCCAGATCGGCGAGGGTCCGCAGCAGGGCTCCGGTGGTGACGGGTTCGGGGTGGCTGGCGTGGTGGATGCCGGGCTCGACCTCGTTCCCGTCCAGGGCGAGGGCGACGATGAGGCGCGCGAGGTCCTCGACGGCGACCGCGGAGATTCGGGCCCTTCCCCCGTCCCAGACGGCCGGCACACGCCGGACCAGCTCGGCCAGCCCGGGCACCACCCAACGGTCGCCCTCCCCCAGCACCAGCCCCGGCCGCAGTACGACGGCCCCCGCGGCCAGCGCGAACGCCTCCGCCTCCAGCCGGGACGCGCTGGCGGCGGAGACGGGGGCAGGTGCCACCTCGTCGACGTCGATGCCGCGGTGCGGGCCGCGCCCGTAGACAGCGGCGGTGGAGAGGTGGACCGTCCGTCCGACGCCCGCGGCCCGTGCCTCCTCCATGAGCGCGGCGGTGCCCAGCACGTTCACGGTGTGGCAGTGCTCCGGGGTCGGCCCCAAAACCCCGCCGAGGTGCAGCAGTACGTCGGCGTCGTCGCAGACCCCGCGCAGTGAGCCGGCGTCGGCCAGGTCGGCGTACCGCCAGTCGTCGGCGTGCGCGCGCGTCCCGTGGGTGGTCCGGCGGCCGAGGGCCGTGACGTACAGCGCGTCCGTCGCCCGCCGTCCCGCCAGCTCCCGCAGGACGGCGGAGCCGATGAATCCGGTCGGTCCGGTCAGGACGATCCGTACGGGGGGACTCAACTCCCGGCCCTCCTAACCCTCTTCCTACCCAAAGGGTAGGGCTGTCCTCAGCCCCGAACCACCGGTTGGCCGGATGGTCCGCACGCGCCTCCCTCCGTCACGGTGAGGGGCGAACCAAGTCCACAGAGGAGAACAAGACCGTGCGCATCGCCGCCACCACCGCCACCGCCGCAGCCGTCGCCCTGACCCTCGCCGCCGGAGTCGCGCCGGACGCCAGTGCAGCCGGAGGCGCCAGTGCCTCCGGGGCCGCCACCATCGACGGCCTGTGGCGCATGGACGGCTACGGCACCGTCCTCGACCTCCGTCGCGGCGCGTACCAGGAGTACCAGACCACCGCCGTGAGCTGCCTCAAGGGCGATTCCGCACAGCGGACCGGCCCCGGCACTTACACCGTGGACGGGGTCGTCCTGACCGTACGCCCCGGCCCGGGCCCCGACCGCGCGACTCTCGGTGCGGACGAATCCGTGAGCCACCGCGCCCTGCGGCGCATTCCCGCACTGCCCGACGCCTGCACGCGTCCGATGCCGAAGGACCCCCTGACCGCGTTCGACGCCTTCTGGCAGTCCTTCGAGGAGAACTACCCGTTCTTCGCCGCCAAGGGCGTCGACTGGCACGCCGTGCGGGACCGCTACCGGCCGCTGGTGCACACGGGCACCCCCCGGGACGAGCTCTACGACCTCTTCAACCGCATGGTGGAGCCGTTGTACGACGCCCATGTCGTCGTACAGGACGGCGACCGCTTCAAGGGGCAGGTCCGCCCCGGCACGACCGCGCCGAGCGAGGAGCTCGACACCAGGGTCAAGAACTTCGTCGTAGAGCGTGACCTGGCCGACGCCACGCACCGCCAGGACTTCGCGAGCGGCCGGATCACCTATGCCGACCTTCCCGGCGGCCGGGGCTATCTGCGTCTCTCCGCCTTCTCCGGGTACGACACCACGGACCGGTCGTACGCCGCCCAACTCGCCGAACTCGACCGCGCGCTGAACTCGGTCTTCACCTCTGCCCGCGTCCAGCGCCTGCACGGCCTGATCATCGACCTGCGCGTCAACGGCGGCGGCTCCGACGCCCTCGGCATCCACCTCGCCGGACGCCTCACCGACATGCCCTACGTCGCCTATGCCAAGCGCGCCCGCAACGACCCCGCCGACCCGACCCGGCACACCCGCCCCGAGCCGATCCGCGTCACCCCGGCCGCCCACACCTCCCGCTACACCGGCCCTGTGGCGATCCTCACCGGCGGCTCCACGGTGAGCGCCGGCGAGACCTTCACGCAGGCCCTCATCGACCGCCCCGGCCGCACGGTACGCATCGGGCAGCCCACCCAGGGTGTCTTCTCCGACGTCATGTCCCGCGACCTCCCCAATGGCATGACCGCCTGGCTGCCCAACGAGGAGTTCCTGACCCGCACCGGTCGCACCTTCGACGGCACCGGCATCCCCCCGCACCTGACGGAACCGGTCTTCACGGAGGAGGAGTTCGCCGAACACCGCGACTCGGCGTTCGACCGCGCGGTCCGTGTGCTGAGCCGCTTGGAGGGCTGACCGAGGGGCCTGTCCGACGGATCTCGCCGGACAGGCCCCTGGGCTCATGGAGTGCTCAGCGCTTGAGCGTGAAGGTGAAGCCGTCGGACAGCTTGCCGCTCAGGCGGACTCCCGAGACGAGGTTCCCCTCCCTGATCAGTCTCTCGACCTCCGCCCGTGAAAGACCGCACCCTTCAGCGATCAGTCGTACCGGCCGGACGGGAATCCGCGCCGCGAACCGGACCGCGATGTCGATCACCTCGCGGTCCAGGTGATCCGAGCCGCCGGTGTCGAGACGCCAGGCGCCCGCCCAGTCGAGGGCGATGCGATTACGGCGCCGAACGACCGGGTCCTGGAGCAGCTCAGCTGCCAGACCGAGGTCGTTGTCGTGCAGCCGGTCCAGCAGCTCGGGTCGTACGCAGCGCACGTTCATTCGCTCGAAGACCGTGAGCTTCGCGGTTTCCCCGCACCCGGTGCAGAGCACGAGGAGCCAGGCGTCGATGAGCTTGTGGTTCGCGTTGACGCGGAATTTTCCGTTGGCCCGGAAACGCTCGGACGCGCACGTGTGGCAACGGCGGAGGACAAGCGGAAGGCAGGTGGGCATGACAACCCAGGTGTTGAGCACAGAAGTACACCGGTTTCAGTGTGAGAAGACCGCAGCAGAAAGGAGCGCGGCGCACATGCGCGACGCGCGACAGATCAGCGTTCGAGGGGTCTCACACGGTGTACAACGGCACGTCCTTGCCTGGGCGACTGAGGTCGGCAGCACGGTAGTGACGCGCAGTGGCGCTGATCAACTGTTTTTCGGCCCCGTACTCTCACGCCATGACCCGCACCACGCCACCGCGCCCCGTCGACATCGCGGCCCACTTCCCCGAGCTGGCACCACTCGCCCGGACCACCGTTCGTCTGCACCCCCGGGCCGGGAACCCCACGGCCGCGGACAGTTCCATCGGCGGTCCGCTGCTGTGGCCGGCGGACGAGCCGTGGCCGACCTGCCCGGAGCACGACGGGCCGTGGTACGTCGGGTACGCACCGGACGACGTCCATGTGAGCCGCCGCGTCCTGGCGGCTGCCTGGGCCCGGCCCCGTGCGCAGGGCGAGGACCTGCTGACCCCCGAGGAGCGGGCCGTGGTCGACCGCGCGAGTGAACGGCGAATACCCCAGGACGGCCCGGTCCCCATGATCCCGGTGGCCCAGCTCTACGCGTCCGACGTCCCGGACCTCCCCCGCCCGGCCGGCACGGACCTTCTCCAACTGCTGTGGTGCGCGTACGACCACGAAGAGGACTACCTGCCCCGCACGGAGCTCCGCTGGCGCACGTCCACCGACGTCACCGCCCCCCTTCTCACCCCGCCCCGCCCGGCCGTCATCGGCGACGACTGCTACCTGCCCGAGCCGTGCGTCCTGCACCCGGAGCCGGTCACGGAGTACCCGGCCCCGCACGAACTCCCGCGCGAGCTGGTCGAGCGGATCCACGAGGAGTTGGCGGACGCGGTGGAGTACCAGTACGACCTCGGCGTCGCCCCCGGCTGCAAGGTCGGCGGCTACGGCCCGTGGAGCTTCTCCGACCCGTTCCCCATGTCCTGCGCCGAGTGCGGCTCAGCCGTACGCCCGCTCCTCACCCTCGACGGCTGCGAATGGGACGGCGGCAGCGGCAGCTGGCGCCCCCTTGAGGACGCCGACTACACCGGCTACCACTCCGACGGCCCCGCCTGCGCGACCAAGCTCAACATCGGCCGGAGCTATGCCATGCAGCTCTACGTCTGCACGACGTCAGTCACCCACCCGCACATCCAGAACATGCAGTGAGGACACGAAGCCGGCCCAGCTGGAGGGGGCAAGGGCCAGTCGGGGGCCGGTGAGGTGCTTGGAGTCTCGGACGTGGATGGTGGTGGGGGTAGTGGCGACTTCTACGCAGGAGTCGCCGTCGGGGCCGTCGCTGTAACTGCTCTTGAACCACGCCAGCGCGGATGCGTCTCCGGCGGGGGCATTGCGGATCATGTTTCTCCCAGCAGTTGCTCGATGAAGGCCAGCGACTCCCGAGGCGTGAGAGCCTGCGCCCGGATGGTGCCATACCGCAGCTCAAGGATCCGCAGCTGCTTCGGATCGGAGATCGGTCGGCCGTTGTAGGCACCGTCGGAACGGCCCACGGCCGTGCCGTCCGGAAACTTCAGCACCTCGATCCTCCCGCTCAGCCCGGGGTGAGCCTCAGCGTTCGTCGGCATCACCTGAAGCGTGACGTTGCGCAACTGCGCTACTTCCAGCAGATGTTCGAGCTGCTGACGCCAGACCATTGTGCCTCCGACCGGCCGACGCAGCGTCGCCTCTTCCTGGACGAAGCTGAGCGCTGGCGCAGGTGACCTTTCGAAGATCGACTTGCGGGCGATACGGGCTGCCACGCGCCGCTCCGACTCCTCTGGCGAATACGCGGGCTGCCATGCGTCGAACAGCGCCCGCGCGTGCTCCGGCGTCTGCAACAAGCCGTGCAGACTGAGCCCGACGTACACCCCGAGCTCAACCGCATTCGCCTCCAGCTTGGCGATCTCCCGCACCTGCTTCGGATACCGAACCTTCTTCACGTCCTCCTTCATGGCGGAAAGCAAGCCCCCCGCCCCCAACACCTCGTCCGCCCTGTCCAGGTACTCGGGCCGGGGAATCCGCTTCCCACCCTCGATCTTGTAGACCATGTCCTCGCCGTACCCGACCGCCTCCCCGAACTCGGCGGCCCGCATCCCGACCGCCTCGCGGCGCAGCTTCAGCTGACGCCCGACCGTGGCCACGACCGCCACTCCCCACTCGTCGTCAGGATCCACCTCCCAACCCGGTTCGTCCGCCTCACTCTTGAGCCGCGTCGCCTCACCGTCGACCTGAAGCACTGCTCCCCCCTCCTGACAGGCCCGGACACCAGTGGACAGCACCGGGACAGTAACCGTACGTATCGACCTAGTCACTGTTCACGGTAGCTATGCGACGCCACGCTGAGTGACGTGAAGCAGCAAATCCACCCTCCCCACACCCCCATCCGCAACTTCGGCGTCCAGCTGTCGCCGACCCCGCGCGGAGCCCGCCTCGCCCGCCTGCTCGTCACGGAGCAACTCCGTTCGTGGGGTCTGCCATCGGACCCGGCGGCACACGTCGTTGCAGAGCTCGCGGCGAACGCGGTGACCCACGGCCGCGTACCGGGACGCGACTTCCGGCTCCTGGTCTACGTCGTCGGCGACACCCTCCGCATCGAGGTCACGGACACCCGAGGTGACCGCCGACCGCAGCCGCGACGACTCCCGTCCGCCGACGCTGAAACCGGCCGAGGACTGGTCCTGGTGGAGGCGCTGGCGGATCGCTGGGGGGTGCTGGAGGGCCCTTCGCCCCGCAAGACGGTGTGGGCCGAACTCGACCTGCGACCGAAGCCCGAAAACTCACGCTTCGGTGCGACGGGCTGCCTCCCTCAAGGACCACAAGGTTGAAAGAACCCGCACCAAGCCCCACCCCTCCTCCCGCCGGCGGCTCCGCTCACCCGCCCGGGTGAACATCGGCAACTGAGCTGGATTTCGGACCGGTTGCCTGCCCTACGCTCAGCGCAACAACCGCAGACATTCGACGGCCCTCGCCGGGACTGCCATCCCAGTGCGAGGGCCTGACCACCGAGGAAGTCGACTCTTCCTGATGGATACGCAAAACCCTAGCGCGCCCTCGCGCACCCAGTCCCGGCATGCCGCCAAGAACCACCCGAGCCATCACGCTCGCCCCGGCGGCCTGATCCACGACCACACCCGCCACAGCACCCGCTTCACGGTGATCGGCAATCACCTCGCCCAGCACCAGGAGCTGTCGCTGCTGGCCATCGGCCTGGCCGTGCACATCCAGCCGCTCCCCAGCGGCGCCCGCGTGGACATCAAGAGCCTCGCCGCCCGCTTCCCGGAAGGCACGACCCGTATCGCGGCGGCCCTGCGCGAGCTGGAGGCGCACGGCACCTGGCCCCCGGCGTCGCCGCCTGGCTGGAACACGAGGATCCAGCCACCGCGCAGGAAGCCCTGCGGGAATTGAGCGCTGTCCTGCACGCAGCAGTGCAGGCAGTGCGCGAGTGAGCCGGTCAGGGCAGCCGAGCCGCCCACCTTCCCGGGGGCCGCCTAGCATGAAGGTGACGACCCTTGCCCCCGGGCACAGACGACGAGGAGCGAGCGCCATGACCATCGCCCCGGACGACGCGCAGCACGGCGCCTCCCACGTCTACCAGGCCATGCGGGACTTCGTTCAGTCGATGGACGACACCCTCCCCGGCAAGTTCGAGATCACCAAGGAAGGGATCGTCCACGACATGATGTCGCCAGGAGGACCGCATGAGGTCACGGCAGCCCACATCAGCCGCAGGCTGGAGAAGGTCATGCCGGACGAGCTGCTGGCCCACAACGGCACCCCCGACGTGGAGGACAAGCCCGAGGGCATCATGCGCCACCCTGACGTAATGGTGATCGCTTGGGACGATCTCAGCGCCGAAGGCTCCATCGACCCGCGCACCCTGATCGCCGCCATCGAGGTCGTCTCCCGCTCCAACCCCGACAACGACTGGGTCGGAAAGTCGCGTGATTACCCTCTGATCGGCATCCCCGTCTACGCCATCTTCGACCCCCGCACCGGCACGGGCGCCGTCCTCACGGACATCCACCCCACCCCCGACGGCCCCCGCTACGCCACCCGCAAGGACTTCGTCTACGGCGAGGACGTCACCATCGCCGACTGGACGATCTCCACCCACGGCCTGCCGCGCTACTAACCCGCGAAGTACGGAACTAGTGCTGAACTAGTGCCGCGGCAGGCAACGTTTGCCCGTTGAGCGGCGGCGTCCGGTGCGTGCTCTGGGGGTCCCCCCGGCCGAAGGCTGGGGGGAGTGCCGGCCGGAAGCCCTCGTACTGGATGTACTTGGGCTTTCGGCCGGTGCGGCGAGTGGGGGCACCTCCCACGCCCTTGAGGCAGTGGGGGAGCGTGCCGAGCGTCGCGACGGGGCGAACGTTGCCTGTCGCGGCACTAGCGTCTGCAATTCGTGACACGCGAAAGGGGCCCCTACGACCGAAGTCGTACGGGCCCCTTCAGGAGCTCAGCTCAGGCTGTGCTACCAGTCAGGCTCAAGATCACTTGTTGATCTTGGTGACCTGGCCGGCGCCGACCGTCCGGCCACCCTCACGGATGGCGAACTTCAGGCCCTCTTCCATGGCGACGGGCTGGATGAGCTCCACCTTCATCTCGGTGTTGTCACCCGGCATGACCATCTCGGTGCCCTCGGGGAGGGTCACGACGCCGGTCACGTCCGTCGTACGGAAGTAGAACTGCGGACGGTAGTTGTTGAAGAAGGGGGTGTGACGACCACCCTCGTCCTTCGACAGGATGTAGGCCTGGGCCTCGAACTCGGTGTGCGGCGTGACCGAGCCCGGCTTGATGATGACCTGGCCGCGCTCGACGTCCTCGCGCTTGATGCCGCGGAGCAGCAGACCGACGTTCTCACCGGCCTGGCCCTCGTCGAGCAGCTTGCGGAACATCTCGATGCCGGTGACCGTGGTGGTGGTCTTCTCCTGCTTGATGCCCACGATGTCGACGGTCTCGTTGACCTTGAGGACACCACGCTCGATACGGCCGGTGACGACCGTACCGCGACCGGTGATCGTGAAGACGTCCTCGATCGGCATGAGGAACGGCTTGTCGACGTCACGCTCGGGCTGCGGGATGTTCTCGTCCACGGCCTTCATGAGCTCGAGCACGGACTGGGTCCACTCGGCGTCGCCCTCGAGCGCCTTCAGCGCGGAGACCTTGACGACCGGCAGGTCGTCGCCCGGGAACTCGTACTCGGAGAGGAGCTCACGGACCTCGAGCTCGACGAGCTCCAGGATCTCCTCGTCGTCCACCATGTCGGCCTTGTTCAGGGCGACGACGATGTACGGAACGCCGACCTGGCGGGCCAGGAGCACGTGCTCCTTGGTCTGCGGCATCGGGCCGTCGGTGGCGGCGACCACGAGGATGGCGCCGTCCATCTGCGCCGCACCCGTGATCATGTTCTTGATGTAGTCCGCGTGACCCGGGCAGTCGACGTGGGCGTAGTGACGCGCCTCGGTCTGGTACTCGACGTGCGCGATGGAGATGGTGATACCGCGCTGGCGCTCCTCGGGCGCCTTGTCGATGTTGTCGAACGCGGTCGCCTCGTTCAGGTCCGGGTACGCGTCGTGCAGCACCTTGGTAATGGCGGCCGTGAGGGTCGTCTTACCGTGGTCGATGTGACCGATGGTGCCGATGTTGACGTGCGGCTTAGTCCGCTCGAACTTCGCCTTCGCCACTGGGGTCCTCCTGTGGAGTGGTTCTGTACGCCTTACTTGGACGGCGCCAGGTGATCTTTGCTGTTAAAGCCCGGGCCCGGGGGCATTCTCCACAAATGCGGGTGAATACCCCTGGAGGCTCCGGAGTCAAGCCTACGGCGTGTAAACGGAGAGTGTTACTCGCCCTTGGCCTTCGCGATGATCTCCTCGGCGACGTTCCGCGGAACCTCGGCGTAGGAGTCGAACTGCATCGAGTAGCTTGCGCGACCCGACGTCTTGCTGCGGAGGTCGCCGACGTAGCCGAACATCTCCGACAGGGGCACGAGACCCTTGACGACGCGGGCACCGGCCCGCTCCTCCATGGCCTGGATCTGACCACGGCGGGAGTTGATGTCGCCGATGACCTCACCCATGTAGTCCTCGGGCGTGGTGACCTCGACGGCCATCATCGGCTCGAGCAGCACGGGGCTGGCCTTGCGCGCGGCCTCCTTGAAGGCCTGCGAACCGGCGATCTTGAAGGCGAGCTCGGAGGAGTCGACCTCGTGGTAGCCACCGTCGATGAGCGTGACGCGGACGCCCGTCATCTCGTAGCCGGCCAGGATGCCGAACTGCATGGCCTCCTGCGCACCGGCGTCCACCGAAGGGATGTACTCCTTCGGGATACGGCCACCGGTGACCTTGTTCACGAACTCGTACGACGCGTCGCCGCCCTCGATCGGCTCGATCGCGATCTGCACCTTGGCGAACTGGCCGGTACCACCAGTCTGCTTCTTGTGCGTGTAGTCGACGCGCTCGACGGCCTTGCGGATCGTCTCGCGGTAGGCGACCTGCGGCTTGCCGACGTTGGCCTCGACCCTGAACTCACGGCGCATACGGTCGACCAGCACCTCGAGGTGCAGCTCGCCCATACCACCGATGATGGTCTGGCCGGTCTCCTCGTCCGAGTGGACCTGGAAGGACGGGTCCTCCTCGGCCAGGCGCTGGATGGCGACACCCAGCTTCTCCTGGTCGCCCTTGGACTTGGGCTCGATGGCGACCTGGATGACCGGCGCCGGGAAGTCCATGGACTCCAGGATCACCGGGTTCTTGTCGTCGGACAGCGTCTCACCGGTGGTGGTCTGCTTCAGGCCCATGACGGCGACGATGTCACCGGCGCCCACCGACTCGATCTCCTCACGCTTGTTCGCGTGCATGCGGTAGATCTTGCCGATGCGCTCCTTCTTGCCCTTGACGGAGTTCAGCACGGCGGTGCCGGACTCCAGGCGGCCCGAGTAGACCCGGACGAAGGTGAGCTTGCCGAGGTGCGGGTCGCTCATGATCTTGAACGCGAGGGCGGACAGCGGCTCGTCCTCGGACGGCTTGCGCCTGACCACGACCTCGGGGTCCTTCACGTCGTGGCCCTCGATGGCCTCGACGTCGAGCGGGGTCGGGAGGTAGCGCACGACCGCGTCGAGCAGGGGCTGGACGCCCTTGTTCTTGAACGCGGTGCCACAGAACACCGGGGTGACCGTGGTGTCGCTGGACTTGCCGGACGCGATGGTGATGCGACGGATCGCGGCGTACAGCTGCTCCTCGGTGGGCTCCTCGCCCTCCAGGAACAGCTCCATGATCTCTTCGTCGTTCTCCGCGACGGCCTCGACGAGCTTGTTGTGCCACTCCTCGGCGGCCTCGGTGTGCGTGGCCGGGATGTCGACGACGTCGTACATCTCGCCCTTCGCGGCCTCGGCGGACCACACGAGCGCCTTCATGCGGACCAGGTCCACGACGCCCTTGAAGTCGGCCTCGGCACCGATCGGCAGCTGCATGACGAGCGGCTGGGCGCCCAGGCGGTCCGAGATCATGTCCACGCAGCGGTGGAACTCGGCGCCGGTACGGTCCAGCTTGTTGACGAAGCAGATGCGGGGCACGCCGTAACGGTCGGCCTGACGCCACACCGTCTCGGACTGCGGCTCGACACCGGCGACACCGTCGAACACCGTCACAGCACCGTCGAGCACACGCAGGGAACGCTCCACCTCGACGGTGAAGTCGACGTGACCCGGGGTGTCGATGATGTTGATGGTGTAGTCGTTGTCCTCGAGCGGCCAGTGACAGGTGGTCGCAGCAGACGTGATCGTGATGCCACGCTCCTGCTCCTGCTCCATCCAGTCCATCGTGGCGGCGCCGTCGTGGACCTCACCGATCTTGTACGAAACGCCGGTGTAGAACAGGATCCGCTCGGTGGTGGTCGTCTTGCCCGCGTCGATGTGGGCCATGATCCCGATGTTGCGGACCTTGGCCAGGTCAAGTGAAGTGGTAGCCATAAGGCTTCAGTCTTCTCTCGGTCTCGATGTGGGTAGCGACTACCAGCGGTAGTGCGCGAAGGCCTTGTTGGACTCGGCCATCTTGTGCGTGTCCTCGCGCTTCTTCACAGCGGCACCAAGGCCGTTGGAGGCGTCGAGAAGCTCGTTGAGCAGACGCTCGGTCATGGTCTTCTCGCGACGGGCGCGGGAGTAACCGACGAGCCAGCGCAGCGCGAGCGTGTTGGCGCGACCGGGCTTGACCTCGATCGGAACCTGGTACGTCGCACCACCGACACGGCGGGACTTGACCTCGAGGGTCGGCTTGATGTTCTCCAGCGCGCGCTTCAGCGTGATGACCGGGTCGTTGCTGGTCTTCTCGCGCAGGCCCTCCATGGCGCCGTACACGATGCGCTCGGCGGTGGAGCGCTTGCCGTTCAGCAGCACCTTGTTGATCAGGGAGGTCACCAGAGGAGAACCGTAGACCGGGTCGATGATGACCGGGCGCTTCGGGGCGGGGCCCTTACGAGGCATTTCTACTTCTCCTTCTTGGCGCCGTAGCGGCTGCGGGCCTGCTTGCGGTTCTTGACACCCTGGGTGTCGAGCGAACCGCGGATGATCTTGTAGCGAACACCGGGCAGGTCCTTCACACGGCCGCCGCGCACGAGCACGATGGAGTGCTCCTGCAGGTTGTGTCCCTCACCCGGAATGTAAGCGGTGACCTCGATCCCGCTGGTCAGACGCACACGCGCGACCTTACGCAGGGCCGAGTTCGGCTTCTTCGGGGTGGTCGTGAACACACGCGTGCAGACGCCGCGACGCTGAGGGGAACCCTCGAGTGCGGGCGTCTTGTTCTTCTCGACCTTGTCCTGCCGGCCCTTACGGACCAGCTGCTGGATCGTAGGCACTACTTCTCCGGTTTCTGTGTGCCGAATGGTGAAGCTAACCTGGAACATCTCCGACCCACGCGGTCGGGTGTGTCGAATCCCGCAGCATCCCGCCGCTAGGCGAAAGGGCGCAGATTGCGGTGGCCGCTCACGGCTCCCGTCGCGGTCTGAAGGCACGCACGAGAGCCAGGGCACACCCCAGGCACAAGGTCTGAGCGTACCTACCTCATTCGCTGTGGTCAAAACAAATGGGCGAGCCCGGCAGAGCCATAGCAATCATCTCAAATCGCTTGCCCTGCCGGGTGCCCGCATCGGAGGGTCTCAGTCCCCCGTTCTCACTCTTCGGTTTTCGTTCCGTCCCGCCTCTGCGTGCGCCGGGTGGCGCGCTCCGCGGCGAAGACGTCCTCCAGGCGGAACAGCAGCGCCCGGCCGGCCCGGCCCGCGGCGGTGAGGCGGCCCAGCTGGACCCACTTGCGGATAGTGGCGGGGGCCACACCGACCTCGCGGGCGGCGAGCTCACCGGGGATGAGAGCGGGGGCGCCGCCCTGACGGTCGTGCGGCCGGTCGCGCGGCGCGGTCATCGGGCGGCCTTCCGGTCGGTCCGCGCGGCCGGGGTGATACGACGCTCGGCGGTGGCGGGGCGCGCGGCGGTGCTACGGCGTGCGGCGGTGGTACGGCGCTCCCACTCCCCCTCGGTCCAAGTGTGGCGGTAGGCGGGGTCGTCGCGGCAGCCGCAGTGCGGGTCCGCGCAGCGGCAGGCCGGATTGACGCAGAGGACGGCAGCGCGGTCGGGAAAGGCCCGCAGCGACACGGAGTCGCACCAGGGACAGCGGCCGGACATCCGTACGACGGTCTCGGTGTCACCCAGCGCGCGGGCGCAGCGGCGGGCCATCCGGCGGGCCTCGTCGCGGACGTGGGCGGCGAGGACGGGGTCGACGGCGATGTCGTCCAGGAGTGCGGCGATCCGGCGCAGCCGCTCGGGGACGGTGACGCGACGCGGGCGCGGCAGGCCGAGACGGTCGCGCACCGCCTCCTCCAGCTCCACCACACCGTCCGTGATGTCGCGGATGGTGTCGGAGATGTGCAGCCGCAGCGGGGCCGCGCTGTGACCCGGGGCCGTGAGGCCGTGGCGCTGCTGGAGGAGGAGTGCCTCCTCGCGTTCCTGGCGCAGCCGGGCACCGAGGCCGGGCGGCGGCGGGACCGCCGGGCGGGCCGTCGCCGAGGTGCGGCCCGGGACGAGTTCGGTGGCGAGTTCGGGGAACTGCTGGGCGAGCTGACCGATCCAGAGGGCAGCTTGCGCGGTCGGCTGTTCCTGGCGGTCCGACGGAGCGGACTGGCCACATGGGTCGGTGATCGGCATGAGGTCCCCCTGCTGGTACGGGCCGAGCCCGGATGGAACGAACGCCGTCAACCCTGCCAGATTGCGTGCGCGCTCGCAACGTACCGCGATCATCCACCTCTCTGAAACCTCCTCATGTTGCACTTATTTTCCTTAGTGCTTGCCCGCGAGCACGTAATTCCGCGCGCGCAAGCAAGCTAAACTTGCCTCCTCCTAGGGAAGCGAGCAGAGATGACCAGCCAGGATCTGGACGCGTTCGCGGCATGGGTCGAGGACCTCATGCGGGAGCGCGGCTACGACATCGACAGCCCTCGCGGCGGGGGGAAGTCCCGGATCGCGGACGAGGCCGGCGTACACCGCGCCGCCGTCACCCGCCTGCTCCAGCGGCAGAGCATGCCGGACCTCGAGACCACACGCCGGCTCGCGCGCGTACTGGGCGTTCCCGTGCGTGACATGCTCATCCGCTCCGGCCGGCTCACGGCCGAGGAACTGGCCGACCCCCAGGCGTACCTGGCCTCTCCGCATCCACCGGGCGGGGACATCGGCCGCCGCCCCACCCTTGAGGAGGTGGCCGATCTGCTGGGCGTGCCCGCCGACCGGCGCGACATGTTCGTGAGAGTGGTGGAGCAGTTCCTGCCGACCGACACGGAGTCGGTGCCGGTGCCGGTGCCGGTGCCCCAGGGACTCGCGCACTCTCCTTCTTCCGCTTCTTCCGCCTCTTCCGTTTCTTCCACTTCCTCCGCCGACTGATCCACGCGCACGACTCACGACGTACGGCTCACTCCGCCGCACGGCCGCCGAGGCAGTGGCATTCGTCCACTGACGGGGAAGGCGGCCAGCGTGGCATCAGGCGCCTGACCAGCACCTCCACCTTCTTCCCACCCTCTTCCGCACCGCTCCCGGGAAATCCGTCCACCCAATAAGTTGCGTGCGCGCACGATATCTGTCACAGTTGCTGCAGCGGCGGAGCTGTGCCCGCGAGCCGGGCGGCGCCCGCCCTTCCCACGCGTACCGCGTCTGTCCGTACGCCGGTACCGGGGCGCCTTCCCTCACGCACTCGCGCCCTCTTCCGTACTCCGCGCCCCGCGCGCCCAGCAGCCCGAGGTGACCCGGCATGACCACGCCCACCCCACCGAGCGCCTTCCCCGATGTCGAGGCCCTGGTCGTCGACATCCTGGAGGCCGACTCCGCACTCTCCACAGCCCTCGTCCGCGTCGACGCGCCGGACGGATTCGACGGCAGGACCGCCGCCGTCCTCGTCAACCGGC
The DNA here is from genome assembly GCF_000720255.1 of Streptomyces griseus subsp. griseus. Classification (GTDB taxonomy): domain Bacteria; phylum Actinomycetota; class Actinomycetes; order Streptomycetales; family Streptomycetaceae; genus Streptomyces; species Streptomyces griseus_I. The sequence continues at coordinate 89,001 of NZ_JOJE01000032.1, forward strand.
GCGGCGGCGCCTGGATCGGCGAACTCCACGTCGACCAGCCGCTCATCGAGCTGGAGGTGTACGGCCCCACCAAGGAGGCCGCGCACACCCTGGCGAACGCGGCCCGCCGCGCACTGCTCGCCGCGGCCGGCAACCGCTACGGCAGGAACCAGATCACCGAGGTCGAGGAACAGGACGGCCCGCGCTGGCTGCCCGACTACCTCTACGCCGCGGCCAACCGCTACGTGTGCGTGCTCAAGGTGTTCCTGAACGTCTACTGAGCACCCCGTGGCGCACTCGCGCCGCCCCACAGACCGAAGGCCCCGTCATCCGGCGGGGCCTTCGTCGTACCCGGAGCACCGCTCCGGGTGCGCCCCTCGAAGGCGCGCGCATCCGCGCGCTGCCCGTTCACACAAGGAGAACCCCAACCATGGCAGGCACCAACTCCTCCGAGATCCGCATCGCCGGCGTCGGCCGCCTCTTCGTCGCGAAGGCCGACACCAAGGTCCCGACGGCCTTCTCCGGCAACTCCGCCACCGACTGGGGCGCCGACTGGACGGACCTCGGCTACACCTCCGGCGACGGCGTCACCTTCAGCAAGAAGGACAAGCTGGAGCCGGTCGACGTGTGGCAGGCCGTCAGCCCGGTGCACTTCGTCTACTCCGACCGGGACCTGACCCTGAAGTTCTCGCTGCTCCAGTTCAACGAGGACACGCTGCCGTTCTTCATGGGCGGCGGCAAGGTCAGCCCGGTGGCCGGCGCCACGGACGTGTTCCAGTACGACATCGCGGACCGTCCGTACGCCGACGTCCGCGCGCTCGGCCTGGAGTTCACCGACGTCCAGGCGAGCGACGGCTCGGCCGTCACCTACCGCTTCGGGATCCCGCGCGGCCAGGTCACGGCGGCGGACGACATCAAGCTGGCCCGCAAGTCCGCGACCCAGCTCGGCATCACCTTCACGGCCATGGCAGGCGCCGATGGTTCGGCACTGGCGAGCTTCGTCATGAAGGACGACTCGTACGCCGCCTGATCCACCGGGCGGGGCGGGTTCGTCCGCCCCGCCCGCTCTTTCACTGCTTCGGCAACGCCTTCGGCAACCCCCTCGACAAGCCTTCGACAACCCTTCGACAACCCTGAGGAGTACGTATCCCCATGGCCCGTTTCGACGTCAACGCCGCCCGCGCCCAGCGCCTCGAAGCCCTCGGCCGCACCTGGTCGTTCGAGCTCGACGGTGATTCCTTCACGCTGCCCACCGAGCTGACCCGGGCCACCGCCCGTGCCCTGCGGGACCTCGACGACAACGACGTCGACGGGCTGCTCGGGCTGCTCATGGGTGAGGAGCAGTTCGCCCGCTTCGAGCGGCACGAGGTCACCATGCAGGACATCGCCGCCATCCTGGAGGCCTACGGCAAGGAGACCGGGCTCGGCCTGGGGGAAGGCTGAGCCTCGTCGGGTTCGTCGACGAACACGCCGAGGCACTCGAAGCGGATCTGCTCCGCTACTACGGCATCGACCTGCTCGACTGGCACCGTGACCGCCTCTCGGCCCGGCGGCTCTCGGTGCTCATCAAGCACCTGCCGCGTGACAGTGCGGTCAACCGGGATCTGTACGGGGAGGCCGCGGAGTGGTCGGTGACCGACCATCTGCTGGCCGCGGCGGTGGACCAGCTGGCGGCCGCCAACTGGATGTTCGCCACGGTCAACACGGCCGAGGACGGCGAGGGCCCGGAACCCCCGGTACCCGTACCGCGCCCGGGCGACCCAGTGGAGGAGGAGCGGGACGTTCCCGTTGGCGACACCCGATCGCCGACCCGGGACGATTCCACCCCGACCCCGGTCCAACTCGCCCGCTTCTTCGGCTGAGAAGCGGGGCTGGAGAGGGGGGCCTGTCCTTGGCCGCAGGGCCCGCGAACCCGTCTGACGGGTGGGTGGGCCCCCAACGGGCCGCATTCGGGGCCTCAACGGGGGCGCCTGGTCCCCGGCCTCGGATCGCGCTTGTCCGCGCGGTCCTGCGGGGCGTGTTTCCCACATCCGTCGCGGCGGTCGGAGCGGTCACGATCCCCGCGTCCGTCCGGCCGGTCATGCTCACCACGCCCATTCGGCCGGTCACGCTCACCGGGGCCTATGGGCCGGTCCTGGTTGTCGTCCTGGTCGCGGTGTCGGCCCTTCGCTCTGCCTTCCCCAGTTCTTCGGCGAGGGCCCGGGCCTTGTCGGAGAGCCGGGGGCGGTCCTCGGGGCCGGGGCCGGGAGTTCCGGGCGGCTCCTGGTGCTCTTCCGGTGCGTCCGGGCGGCGGCCCTTCTCCCGTCCGGCGGGGGTGTCACCCGGCCTGGTCAGCGGAGGGACACTGGGCCGTCCGTTGCGCCGGACCACCCGGCGCCGGTCTGAGGGTGCCGAACGCTCGCGCACCTGGCGGGCGGAGAGCAGTATGTCGCCCCCGCCCCTGTCGTCGTCCGGGCCGCCGTCCGAGCCGCCGTCCGGCACATGCTCCTCAGCGGGCACATCCTCGTCCGAAGGCGTCGGCGTCGGCGTCGGCGCACCGTCCGCCACCGACCGCTCCCGTTCGCCGCGCTCCTCCACTCGCGTCACCTCCGGCGGAGGCCGCAGGAGTTGGAGGTGGGGCAGGGGGATGACCTCGGCGCCCTGTTCGCCCTCGGGGCTGCGGGCCCGGAGGGGGCGCCGACCGGTGCGGGCGTCCTCCTGGCCCCTGAGGTACGCGGCGGTGATCCGCTCCTCATAAGCGCGCCGGACGGCGGGCAGTTGCTCGGCGACGACGTCGGCCCAGCCGGCGCTGTAGGCGGCCAGTTCACGCCGTTCGAGCTCGGCGCGGGGCAGGACGAGGAGGTCTTCGGGGGCATGTCCGAGCCGGTGGACCAGCTCGGACAGGCGGGCGATGAGGTGCGGCAGATCAGGGAATTGTTCAAGCCAGTCGATCGCCCGGTCGTCCCGCGTGTTGCTCGCGTCGCCGTCCACCCCAGGCACCCCGTAGGCCTTGCTCTCGTCCGCTGCTCCTTCGCGCGCCCCCGCGCGAGGACGGCTGCCCGCCGTCCACCGTCGCACACCCCGTCCTCCATGTCCCTCCGGGGGCCCAGCCATTCACATGTCGTTCACCGACGGGAGGACGGCCGGATCCCGACCCCAAGAACCTGACGCACCGTCCATTGCGCCCCCTGCATCACCGCAGGTCCGCACGCGGATGAGGAGGAGCTGCCGAGGCAAACACCGCCCGAACCACAGGATTACTCGTACACTAGTTCGAACACGCGTCTCGAACGCCTCCGTAGGCGCCACGTGTACCACCAGCCCAACGGACACAAGGGAAAGCAGGCCGACATGGCGACTGGCACGAGCAACCACCCGCAGCAGCCGATCGACACCTACACCCGTCTCGCCCGCCTCCTGCGCACCCCCGCCGCCAGCCGCGAGGCCCTGCTCGACCAGGTGTACGAAGAGCTGTTGGACCGGGAGTCACGCGCCTACGCCGCCGGCTGGTCCGACGCCCTGACGGAGGCCCGCCGGACCCGCTGACACCGCGGGCGACCCCCCGGCCGACACAGCCGCTTGTATGCTGCGGCACTCTCGCATCGCGGCCACCAAGGGGGAGCACACTTGTCCACAACGCTCGCGAGCGCAACGAACTACGGCATCCCATTCATGATCATTTCGGTACCCTTCGGCCTCGTCTCACTGCTTTTCATCCCCAAACAACTGCGTGAGCGGCGGCTCAAGAGGACGGGTGTCGAAACCGTCGCGGTCTGCCAGGAGCGCATACGCCGCGGCGGCACAGCGGTGGAACTTCTGAACTGTTCCTTCCGCACGGCCGACGGCGACGAGACCTGGGCGCTCGTCAGTGCTCCGAAGCCGGCGCCGCACGTCGGTCAGGAGTTCCCGGTCGTCTTCGACGCGCGGAAGCCCTCGGTGGTCGAAAGCAGCTACTACCTCTCATCGCGAGGCACATGGGTCGGCTACGTGATCCAGTCGCTCTTCGGCCTGCTGCTCGTGACAGGCGTCGTGATCGGCGCCATCTCCTGACCCTGGCGCCACCCGCGCCCCACACCCTCCGATGCCCTCTTCCGCCCTTGCGGGAGGGGGCATCGCCATGTCCGGACCACGCGCCGCACGAGAGGACACACATGACCGAGTACGTCAGCCAAGAGGAAATGGGCCAGACGCGAACCGCCATTTCCAAAGAGATCAAGAGTGCGATAACCGCGTACGACAACGGGAAGGCGGCCGAGGATCACGCGTGGGTCGCCGACTGGAAGACCCGGCTTCCCACGGAGCTGAACGGCATCAAGTCGGAGTTCACCGTCTTCAAGGCGGAGTGGGTTCCGATTCTCGCCACCCTGCCGGGGCTCTGGAGCTTCGAGGAACTGATCAAGAAGCAGTTCCGCCTGGACTACAACCAGTACGGCTTTCTCACCCGGCAGTCCGCCGAGGCCGCAGGAGGCGGAGGGGGCGCTCCAGGCCCGCGGGGTGAACCGGGGCCTCCCGGACCGCGCGGACCCGAGGGCCCGCAGGGCCGCGAGGGCCGACGCGGACAGCGCGGCGCGCCCGGGCGCCGAGGCCGACCGGGCCCGCGCGGTGACCAGGGCCGCCAGGGACGGCCGGGCCCGGCCGGTCCCCCGCCATCGACCGAGGCGTTGCGCAACGCCACTCAGGACGCCCGCGGCGCGGAGCAGGCACTCCGCGGCGTGGTGGACCGGGCGGAACAGCTGCGCACGACCATCGACGGCGGCCAGTGAGCTGCCGCGAACCGACCGTCTCGCGAACCGTCGAGGCAGGTCCCCGGTGACACATCTGGAGTGTGAATGTCTCTCGTACGATCACTTGGCCGAGCCTCCGGCGCACTGCAGGACTTCAAGACGAAGGCCTCCGGTGCGGGGGCCGCGGCCCAGGGCATGGGAAGCGCGGGCCAGAAGGGCGCGAACCAGCTCAAGACGCTGAAGTCGGCCGCCCAGGGCGCCGAGAAGGAACTGAAGGACCTGAGGACCGCCTCCGACCAGGCCGAGAAGTCGATCGGCAGGGCCGGCCGGACCGGTTCCTCCGCGGGCAAGAACCTCGGCAAGTACCGGACCGGGGCCGAGAAGGCGGCCAAGGGTCAGGACAAGATGAACAAGTCGATGAAGGGCAACTTCTTCGGCATGCTCATGAGCCTGCTCCAGCCGCTGATCGAGAAGGTCGTCGACATGGCGACCAGGTCGAAGACCATGCAGAAGGTCATGAAGGCGGCCTTCGAGGTCATCAAGTCGGTGATCAGCAAGGTCATGAAGGCCATCGGGCCGATCATGAAGAACGCCGCGAAGCTGATCAAGTCGGTCTGGAACGGCATCAAGAAGGCCGTCTCGACCGTCGTCAAGGCGATCGCCACGGTCATCAAGACCTACGTCACCATCTGGAAGAAGGTCATCAGCACCGCGCTGAACGCGATCAAGACGGTCGTCAGCAGCGTCTGGAAGGGCATCAAGGCCGTCGTCTCACCCGTCGTCAGCTGGATCAAGTCGGCGATCCCGAACGCCTTCCGGGCCGTCAAGGACAAGCTGTCCAGCATCTGGGGCGGCCTGAAGGGCATCGCGAGCCGCGCCTTCGACGGCATCAAGGGCGCGGTGAAGGGCCCGATCAACGCGGTCATCGGCATCATCAACTCCGCGATCGGCAGGCTCAACGGCATCAAGGTGTCGATTCCGGGCTGGGTGCCGAAGGTCGGCGGCAAGTCGTTCGGCGTCAGCCTGCCGAGAATCCCCGCGCTCGCCACCGGCGGTGTCGTCATGCCCCGCTCGGGCGGTGTCCCGGCGCTGCTCGCCGAGGCCGGTGAGGCGGAGGCCGTGCTGCCGCTGAGCAAGCTCGACCGGCTGCTGAAGCGGGCGGCCGCACAGGGGCCGGCGTACGCCGGTGCGTCCGGGGCGGCGGGCGGCGCGCTGCACATCGAGCACTACTACGCGGCCGAGACGAGCAGCCCGCAGCGGACCGCGGACGCCCTGATGTTCCTGGCGAAGGCACGCGGATGAGTGCCGTCGCGCGAACAGCCGGCGGCTGGACCGCCGACCCGCTCGTCGGTGTCGGGCCCGCCCTGCGCACCTTCCGCTCGCGGATCGAACAGGGCGGCAGCACGCTGCGTTCGGTCACCGGCCGGATCAAGAGTGCCGCCGCCGCCACCGATCGCGTCCGTTCCTCCGTCGCCCAGGCCGGCACCGCCGTACGGCAGACCAAGGCCAGGGCCGAGACGGCCGCCCGCTCGATCGCCAGGACAGGGCGGAGCGCCATCACCGCCGGGTCCGGCCTGAGGTCCGTGCGCGACCAGGGCAAGGGCTCCACCAAGCGGCTCGGGACACTCATGTCCGGGCTCGGCGGCGTCGGGGCGCTGGTCGCCGGCCTGCTGAGTGCCTCCGGCGTCCTCGGCGACCTCATGGGCACCTTCGGCACCGCCATGACCATCGGTTCCGGCGTCATGCTGGTCATCAACGCCCTGACCCGTGCCAACCCCATCGGCTTCGTCACCGGCCTGCTCCTCCCGGTCGCCGGCTGGCTGATCGACCTGGCGATGAACTCCGAGACCGGGCAGCGGTTCATGGAGCAGCTGGCCACGCTCGTACTGAAGTACGTCGAGCTGTACGTGACGATCATCAGCCCCCTGATGAAGGCGATCGGATCGGCGGTGAGCACCTACGTCACCGGCTACCTCACCGTCGTCAGGGGCGCCGTCACCGGCATCGCCACCCTCATCGGCACCGGCTTCGCCGTCCTCAAGGCCCTCACCACCGGCGACACCCGCGCGCTCAGCGGCCGGGTGTCCGCGGTGTGGCGGGGGTTCAAGGACGCGGTCAGGCCGGCGCTGAAGTGGATCAGTCAGGACATCCCCCGGATGTTCACCCGGATCAAGGCGGCCCTGTCCGGGACGATGCGCGGGCTCGGGCAGTTCGTGGAGACCGGCGCGCAGACCGTCGCGGGTGTGATCAAGGGGCCGGTCAACGGCCTGATCGCGTTCGCCAACTGGATCGTCGACGGGCTCAACAGCCTCAGCTTCAGCCTGTTCGGCAAGAAGTTCGGCGTCGACCTGGACAAGATCCCGATGCTCGCCGAGGGCGGTGTCGCGGTCCCGGGCGCCACCCGTCGGGCGGGCAGGGTCCTGCCGCTCACCGCCCTGCGCCGCCAGCAGGCGCTCGCCCTGCGCAACCACCACCGGCCCGGGCCCCCGCACCGGATCACGGAGTTCCACGAGAGCCGGGGCGCCGGTGCCCACGGCACGGCGGAGGACCTGCTCTTCCTCGCGGCGGCCCACGCACGCACCCCAGCCTGAGAAGTGAGGTGACGGCCCCATGGCCGAGACGACCACAACCGCATACACCGAGGACACCGCACCCGGCTCACTCATCACCCGCGATGGGCAGATGCAGTGGGCCGGACTTCTGCTGGGCCCCGGCACGCCCTACGAGATCGACCGCGGCGGACTGAGCGGCTGGGAGGACCTGCCCGAGTACGACGCCTCGGACGCCGACCACCCCACCGCGCACGGCGCCTGGCCGGGCGCCCGCTACGCCCGGCCCCGCAAGATCGGCGGCACGGTGTGGACCGTACCGTCGGAGGACAGCACCGAGTCCTCGCTGTCCGCGATGCGCGCCCTGCGCCAGGCCCTGCTGCTCGGTGACGCGGAGCGCTGGCTGGCGGTGCGGCTGCACGGCGAGACGCTGGCCGTGCGGGCCCGGGTCAGCCAGCGCGTGCTGGCCGCCGACCGGACGTACACCACGCAGGGCGTGGCCCGGGCGTCCGTGCAGTGGTACGCCACCGACCCGCGCCGCTACTCGGTCACCGAGCAGAGCGCGGTCACCGGCGCCCCGCAGCCGGAGAGCGGACTGACCTGGCCGCTGACCTGGCCGCTGTACTGGGGGCAGTCGGCCTCCACCGGAGACGTGCTCGCCGCCAACTCCGGCTCGGCGCCGACGCATCCGATGATCACCTTCACGGGCCCGTGCTCCAACCCGACGGTGACCGACCGCACCTCCGGCCGCCGGCTGCGCTACGAGATCACGCTCGCCGAGGGCGACGAGCTCGTGATCGACACCGCCGCCGGCACCGTCACCCTCAACGGCACCGCCTCCCGCCGTGACACGGCCGCGCCGGACAGCAGCCCCGAGGAACTGTTCGCCTTCGAACCGGGCCGCGCCCAGCTGGCGTTCCGGCCCGACACCGACGGGGCGGGCGCCCGGATGACGGTCCGCTGGCGCGACGCGGAGTGGTGAGCCCATGACCGTACGAGCCGCCTGGCTCTGACCGCCCCTTCGCCTCCCCCGTACCTTCCGGAGATCACAGGAGACCAGCAGATGAACCTGCGCAGCTCATGGCTGGCCGAGACCGGCCAGACCCGCGAGGACACCCGCCTCACCCAGCTGGGCGCGACCACCCCGACCAACCCCCTGGAGGTCCGCTCCGGCATCCTCCCCGGCTCCTACGACGGCCAGTACCGCCTCTCGGGCTTCTGGATGCAGGGCCGCGCGGGCACCATGTCGGTCACCGTCCACGAGGGCCGGGCCGTCGTCCAGGCCGACGCCAACCAGGGCGCCTACCCCGTCACGCTCTCCGAACCGCAGTCCCTCACCTTCACCGACGGCGAGGCCAACGACCGCGTCGACCTCGTCGTCCTGAAGGTCTCCGACAAGCTCTACGACGGCTCGGCGCAGTCCACGGTCTCCCTGGAGATCATCAAGGGCGAGGCGGACACCAACCCGACCCCGCCGCCGCTCCCGGACGTCGCGCTGCCGATCTACCGGGTCACCGTCCGGGCCGGGATCAGCGCCGGCAAGGGCGGCATCAACTGGAACAACGACGTGACGGACCTGCGCTCCAGCACCGTCGCGATCGGCGGCATCCTCCCGGCCTACGGCGAGACCGGCAACGGCGCCTACCCGGGCCAGTACCGCGACTCCGGCGGCGCCCTCCAGCGCTGGGACGGCTCCGCGTGGGTGTCGTACCCGAGCGCCCTGGGCGGCATCGCCCCGGCCGGCACCGTCACCACGGCCAGCTACACCGGCCAGTACCGCGACAGCTCCTCCGGAGTGCTGCAGCGCTGGAACGGCTCGACCTGGGCGTCGTACCAGCCGGTCGCCAACTGGACCGACTACACGCCGGTCTGGCGCAGCACGAACGGCGCCGCGCCCGCCATCGGCAACGGCACGCTGGCCGGCTCGTACGTGAAGACGGGCAACGTCGTCCAGCTGCGGATCTATCTCAAGATCGGCTCGACGACCAACCTGAGCGCCCAGGACGCCAACGCCGACTGGACCTTCTCCCTGCCGGTCGCGCCGGTGTCCACCGCCTGGAAGCTGGACGGACGGTTCATGACCGCCGAGGCGCACGACGTCTCGGCGCTCCTGACGTACCAGGGCGCCGGTCAGCTGTCGACGGCGAACGGCGGCACGATCCACCAGGTCCGCGACGCCCTCAAGACCAACGGGACCGTGTGGGACAAGTCCGCGCCCTTCACCTGGGCCGCGGGCGACGTACTGACCCTCCACGGCAGCTACGAGGCCGCCTCCTCCTGAGCGGCCACCGGGAAGGACTCGCCATGAACGCACGTTCCGCCTGGCTGTCCACGGACGGCCAGACCCGTGAGGACACCCGGGTCGCCGCCCTGGGTGCCCTCACCCCCACCTCGCCGATCGGCACCCGCTCCGGCATTCTGCCCGGCTCCTACGGCGGGGAACACCGCGTCTCCGGCTTCTGGCTCGCGGGCGCCACCGGCACCATGACCGCCACCGTGAGCTCCGGCCGGGCCGTCGTCCAGGCGGCCGAGTCCCGCGGCGCCTACCCGGTGGCGGTCACCGACGGCGTCCCGCTCACCTTCGAGGACGGCGACGCCCTGTACGGCCGGATCGACCTGGTCGTCCTGCGGATCCACGACCCCGCCTACGACGGCGGCGAGCGCACCGAGGCCGCCGTCGAGATCGTCAAGGGCAAACCGGAGGCCACCCCGACCGCGCCCGCGGCACCGGGCCTGTCCCTGCCGCTGTTCGAGGTCGTGGTCCCCAAGGGCCGCAGCGCCGGGACCGGAGGCATCGACTGGGGCACGGCGCTGACCGACCTGCGCCCCACCACCGTCGCCGTCGGCGGGATCCTGCCGACCGTCCCCGACGACATGGCCATCGGCGCCTATCCGGGGCAGTACCGCGATGTCAACAGCGCGCTGCAGCGCTGGAACGGCACCGCGTGGGTGCCGTACCCGAGGGACGTGGGCGGCATCGTCCCGGCCGGCGCGCTCACCAACGGCGGTCACCCCGGCCAGTACCGCGACTCCGCCGCCGGGCAGCTCCAGCGCTGGAACGGCACGGCGTGGCTGCCGGCCGTGCCCGGACCGGCGTTCGCCAACACCCTGGACGCCGGGTCGACGACGTCGACCACGTACACCGCGACACTCGCCGACGCGTCGGCCACCCCGCTGACGCTCACCTTCACGGCCCCGCCGTCCGGCTCGGTCCTCATCGGCCTGGGCGCCCGCATGCTCACCCGGTCCAGCGAGACCGTGTCCGCCTACATGTCCCCGCAGGTCACCCAGGGCTCCACCGTCATCTGGGCGGCCGACGACGAGCGCACCGCGACGAGCTCGGGGGACATCGGCAAGTCGGTGTCGACCCAGCTGCGGATGAACGGCCTGGCCGTCGGCACCACCTACACGGTCACCGCCATGTACCGGTCGACCAGCGCCACGGTCACCTGCTGGTTCGACGCCCGCTATCTGCGCGTCGACCCGATCGCCTGAACTCCCACCTCCCAGAAAGGAGTCGACCATGCCCGTACGCTCCGGCTGGCTCTCCCCCGACGCCCAGTCCCTCGAGGACACCAGGGTCGTCCCGCTCGGCACGCTCACCCCGACCTCGCCCGTCGCCACCCGCTCCGGCATCCTGCCGGGCTCCGCCGACGGCCAGTCCCGCATCTCCGGGTTCACCCTGACTGGCACCGCGGGCACCATGACCGCCACGGTCAGCCCCGGCCGGGCCGTCGTCCAGGGCGCGGACGCCCGCGGCGCCTATCCGGTCGCGCTCACCGAGTACCTGCCCCTCACCTTCGAGGACGGCGACGCCCAGTACGGCCGCATCGACCTCGTCGTGCTGAGGATCTACGACGACACCTACGACGGCTCCGGCCGCACCGAGGCCGCCGTCGAGATCGTCAAGGGCACCCCGGCCGCGACCCCGGCCGTACCGGCCACGCCCCCTCTCGCCCTGCCGCTCTACGAGGTCGCGGTACCGAAGGGGGCGAGCGCCGGCGCCAACGGCATCCCCTGGGGCACGGCCCTCACCGGCCGCCGTACCGCCACGGTCTCCGTCGGCGGCATCCTGCCCGTCACCACGGACACGGCCACCGGCGCCTACCCCGGCCAGTACCGCGACAACAATGGCGTCCTGCAGCGCTGGACCGGCACCGCCTGGGCCGACCACCAGCCGCCGATCGCCGTGGAGACCAACACCACCGGCGTCACCGCGTCCGGCAACTGGTCGGTGAGCTCGTACAACGCCCGCCGCACGCGCGGTGTCTGCTCCTTCAGCGTCTCGCTCGTCCGGACCACCAGCGCCCTCACCGCGACGGCCGCCGGGAGCACCAACCCGGGCAACGTCAACGACGAGCTGATCTGCACCCTGCCCGCCGGCTGGCGGCCCGCCCACGACACGTACGCCTCCGCCACCGACGGGTACGCCGACGGCGGCATCCGCATCAACCCCGACGGCACGGTGTACCTGCTCACCTGGTCGACCAGCGGTGTCATCCAGGTCGGCAACACCCTGCGGCTCTCCGCCTGCTTCGTGCAGTGACCACCGCCTCACCAGGAGCTGACCGCCGCATGACCACCAACACCCCGTACCGCGCGATCTTCTGCGATCTGCGCGAGGACACCACCATCGACATCCTGCCCCTGCGGGACGTCACCGTCGACGACTACATCGGCAAACCCGGATCGCTCTCCGGCACCGTCCCCGTACCCGACGCGGCGATGGCCGCCCGCGTCCGCCGCATCGAGGAGGGCCGCACCGCGGTCTACCTCCAGCGCGGCAACGACCTGTGGTGGGGCGGCATCGTCTGGACCAGCACCCTCCAGAGCGACGACCGGGGCGTGCTGACCCTCGGCATCCAGGCCGCCACCTTCGAGTCGTACGCGGCCCGCCGCCGCATCCGCGCCAACCTGTACTACAAGGACGCCGACCCGCTGGCCGTCGCCCGTGGGCTGTGGATCAACCTGCAGAAGATGCTGCCCGGCAGCGACATCGGCGTCACGACCGGGGACGAAACCTCCGGCGAGCTCCGCTCGGGCACCTGGCGCAACGGGGACGAGACGATCTACCTGGAGGCGATCGACGCGCTCGCCGCCGTGGACCCCGTCTTCGAGCACCACATCGCCGTCTACCGCGACCCGTCCACCGGTGAGCGGGTGCGCCGGCTGCGGCTGGGCAGCCCGAAGATCAACACCGGGACCACCGACCTGGTCATGGACCGGCCGGGCAACATCCTGGCGTACACCTTCCCGCGCGACGCCACCCGCGGCGGCACCACCGCCAGGGCGCGCGGGGCCACGGACAACTCCAACCAGGCCGCCGAGTCCCGCCCGCTGTACGCCGACGCGCCCGAGGCCACGGAGTTGATCAACGCGGGCTATCCGCGCATCGACCTGTCCTCGGACCACAACGAGGTCTCCGACACCGCCACCCTGCTGTCCCTGGCCAAGGCCGAACTGGCCGAGGCCACGGGGGCGGTGGTGATCCCCGAGATCACCGTCCGCCTCGACGACCTGGTGCCGCCCGCCCTGCTCGGCCGGACCGTCCGCATCCGCGTCACCGACGAGTGGTTCACCGAGGGACTGAACAACCGCTACCGGATCATCGGCGTCAAGGTCAGTCCCTCGCAGCGCGGCCGCCCCGACACCGCCGAGCTCTACCTGGAGGAGGTCTGATGGCCCAGCTGCCCGAGGACATCATCGACCGGCTGACCGCGATGGAACGCCGGATCCAGCAGCTGTCCACCGCCGTCAACACCCGGCCCGCCCTCAACAGGGTCTCCCAGGGCGGAGTGGAGATCAGCGACGGCGGCTACCTTGCCGTACTGCCGCCGGAGGGCGGGCCGGCCGTGTTCGCGGTCGGCGCCTGGTCCGGCAAGGAGTACGGCCTCGCCATCCGCCGCCAGACCGGCTCCATGGCCCTGAGCCTGCACAACGGCGACGGCACCTCGACCTCGCAGCAGCCGCTGAGGATCTACGACCGCAACGGCAGGGAGATCTTCGCCGACGACGTCGACACCGGCGGCCTGGCCCGCCCGTGGCTGTCGATGACGATGCCGACCGACACGGCCCTGGAACGCTGGCCGCGCACCACGTCAGGCAGTTGGTCGACCGTCGCCCGGTCCTGGAACCCGCTGTGGCAGCCGAAGATGCGGATGTACATCTCGACCTCGGTGTCCGCCGGCGCCACCGGCGAGGTCCGGGTCATGGTCAACGACACCCCGTGGGGCGGCACCGTCACGGCTCCCGCGGCGTTCGACTACACCGACTTCGTCGTCAACAACTTCAACGCCTCCTTCGGCAACCTGCTCAAGTTCGAGATCCAGGCCCGCATCGCCTCGGGCACCGGCACGGTGTACGCCCAGCCGCGGATCATGTACGGCCTCCAGACCACCTAGCCACCGACCTCAGCAGCGGAGGAACCCATGGACATCGACCCCACCCAGCCCTGGGGCATCGCCATCGACTACGCCGGCCGCGCCACCCTCACCGAGGAGGGCCACACCGTCTACATCAACGTCACCGACACCAGCCTCAGCAGCATCATCACGCCCGACCCGCTCACCGGCCAGTACTCCCCCGTCAGCGTCACCGCCCAGTTCACCGAGACCGGCATCAACGGCGCCGTGCTGCGCGGCTACGGCCGGATCGGCGTCGAGCCCGTCGGCACGGACCCGGTCGCCCCGGACCCGACGGCCGTGCCGCGCGCCGTCGCCGCGGCGGTCTCCGACTTCCAGGCCAACACGGAGGCGTACGTCAACCTGTGCGCCCGGTGGACACCGGAGGGCGAGCCGGAACCGGAGCCCGAGCCGGACGACGGCACCGAACCCGCCGTCTGACCCTCTCCCTTCGCACCCTCACCCACCCGCACCCCGAGCCGCCCGACCGGCCGGGGCTTTCTCATGCCCGGGAGGCACCGCCCATGGCCAGACCCCTGTCCGCCGACGCCCTCGTGTCCGCCCTGCGGGCCGAGGGCGTCACCGTCGTCGAACACGCCGGATGGCGCACCCACAACCGCAACCACAAGGGAAGTTGGGGCCCGCTCAACGGCGTGATCATCCATCACACCGTCACCTCCGGCACCGCGTCCAGCGTCAGCCTCTGCTTCAACGGCCACTCCGCCCTGCCCGGCCCGCTCTGCCACGGCGTGATCTCCAAGGACGGCACGGTCCACCTCGTCGGCAACGGCCGCGCCAACCACGCCGGCGTCGGCGACCCCGAGGTCCTCGCCGCCGTCACCGCCGAACGCGCGACGCTGCCCGCCCCCCGCCACAGCACCACGGACGGCAACGCCCACTTCTACGGCTTCGAGTGCGTCAACCTCGGCGACGGCAGGGATCCCTGGCCCCAGGTCCAGCTCGACGCCATCGAGCGGGCCGCCGCCGCCCTGTGCCGGGCGCACGGCTGGAGCGCCAACTCGGTGATCGGCCACAAGGAGTGGACCAGCACCAAGATCGACCCGCGCGGCTTCGCCATGGCCGACCTGCGCGCCCGCGTCGCCACGCGTCTGGCGAGGAAGCCGGCCGGCTCGGCCCCCGGCTCCACGGCGCCGCAGTACCAGCCGTTCCCAGGCGCCGAGTGGTTCCGCAAGAACCCCAGGTCCGCGATCGTCACGGCGATGGGCAGGCGCCTGGTCGCCGTCGGCTGCTCCGACTACGCCTCGGGCCCCGGCCCGCAGTGGACCGAGGCCGACCGCCGCTCCTACGCCAAGTGGCAGCGCAAGCTCGGCTACACCGGTGCCGCCGCCGACGGCTGGCCCGGCGCCAAGTCCTGGGCGGCGCTGAAGGTCCCGTACAGCTCCTGAGAAACGAGGTCCACCGTGTCAGAGGCCGCCAAGCGAACCCTCCGTACCGTTGTCCAGACCGCTGTCGGCCTGTGCGTCCTGCTGCCGGCGGTCGTGGGCGCCGTCGGCGTCCCCGAGACCCTCCCCTGGGTGGCCGGCGCCCTGGCCGTCGCCGCGGGCGTGACCCGCGCCATGGCCCTGCCCGCCGTACAGGCCGCGCTTCCGTCCTGGCTGCGCACGAGCACGCCGGCCGAAGAGCGCCGAGAGGAGGACAAGGCGTGACCGACTCCTCCGCCTCCGACCGGGCCGTCGTCGCCGTCGAGCTCGAACGGCTGCGCGGCACCGTCGAGGCCGGCTTCGCGCGGGCCGACGGGCAGCTCGCCCTGCTGGTGCAGCGCAGCGACCAGACCGACAAGCAACTGGCCGACCACGAGCAGCGGCTGGACGCGCTGGAACGCTCCCGCTGGCCCATCGCCAGCATCGGCGCCCTGGCCGCCGTGGCGACGACGGCCGTCGCGGTCTGGGAACTGACCGGCCGCTGAACACGCCGAAGGGCGGCCACCCCGTGGGGTGACCGCCCTTCAAGCGGACGCTCGCTTACTGGTTGTACGGACCGTAGTCGTAGTCCTCCAGCGGAACGGCCTGGCCGGAGCCCGTGCCGAACGGCGAGTAGTCGATGTCGTCGTAGCCGACGGCCGAGTACATCGCGGCCTTCGCCTCCTCGGTCGGCTCGACCCGGATGTTGCGGTAGCGGGACAGACCCGTACCGGCCGGGATGAGCTTACCGATGATGACGTTCTCCTTGAGGCCGATCAGGGAGTCGGACTTGGCGTTGATCGCCGCGTCCGTGAGGACCCTGGTCGTCTCCTGGAAGGACGCCGCCGACAGCCAGGACTCCGTGGCCAGCGAGGCCTTGGTGATACCCATGAGCTGCGGACGACCGGAGGCCGGGTGACCGCCCTCCTGGACCACACGACGGTTCTCGTGCTCGAACTTCGAGCGCTCGACCAGCTCACCGGGCAGCAGCTCGGCGTCGCCGGACTCGATGATCGTCACGCGGCGCAGCATCTGCCGGATGATGATCTCGATGTGCTTGTCGTGGATCGACACACCCTGCGAGTTGTACACCTTCTGGACCTCGCCGACCAGGTGGACCTGGACGGCACGCTGACCCAGGATGCGCAGCACGTCGTGCGGGTTGGTGGCACCCACGGTGAGCTTCTGGCCCACCTCGACGTGCTCGCCCTCGCTGACCAGGAGTCGGGCACGCTTCGAGATCGGGAACGCCGTCTCGTCGCTGCCGTCGTCCGGGGTGACGACGATCTTCTTGGTCTTCTCGGTCTCCTCGATCCGGATGCGGCCCTGGGCCTCGGAGATCGGGGCGACACCCTTCGGGGTACGGGCCTCGAAGAGCTCGACGACACGCGGCAGACCCTGGGTGATGTCGTCACCGGCCACACCACCGGTGTGGAAGGTACGCATCGTCAGCTGGGTACCGGGCTCACCGATGGACTGGGCGGCGATGATGCCGACCGCCTCACCGATGTCGACCAGCTTCCCGGTGGCCAGCGAACGGCCGTAGCACATCGCGCAGGTGCCGACGGCGGACTCGCAGGTCAGGACCGAGCGGGTCTTGACCTCCTCGACACCGTGGTGCACGAGCTGGTCGATGAGCACGTCACCAAGGTCCACGTTGGCCGGCGCGATCACCTTGCCGTCGATGACGACGTCCTGGGCGAGCATGCGGGCGTACACGCTGGTCTCGACGTCCTCCGCCTTGCGCAGCGTGCCGTCGGCCTCGCGCGTGGCGATCCGCAGCTTCAGACCGCGCTCGGTGCCGCAGTCCTCCTCGCGGATGATGACGTCCTGCGACACGTCCACCAGACGACGGGTGAGGTAACCCGAGTCGGCGGTACGCAGAGCGGTGTCCGCGAGACCCTTACGGGCACCGTGCGTGGAGATGAAGTACTCCAGCACGGACAGACCCTCACGGAACGACGCCTTGATGGGCCGCGGGATCGTCTCGTTCTTCGCGTTCGACACAAGACCACGCATACCGGCGATCTGACGCATCTGCATCATGTTGCCTCGTGCACCCGAGTTCACCATCATGAAGATCGGGTTGGTCTTCGGGAAGTTCTCGTTCATCGCCTCGGCGACCTCGTTGGTCGCCTTGGTCCAGATCGCGATGAGCTCCTGCGTGCGCTCGTCCTTGGTGATCAGACCGCGCTCGTACTGCTTCTGGACCTTCTCGTCCTGCGCCTCGTAGCCCTTGACGATCTCCTTCTTCGCCTCGGGAACGACGACGTCGGAGATGGCGACGGTGACGCCGGAACGGGTGGCCCAGTAGAAGCCGGACGCCTTCAGGTTGTCGAGCGTCGCCGCCACGATGACCTTGGGGTACCGCTCGGCGAGGTCGTTGACGATCTCGGAGAGCTGCTTCTTGCCGACCTCGTAGTCGACGAACGGGTAGTCCTCGGGCAGCAGCTCGTTGAAGAGCGCACGGCCCAGGGTCGTCCGCAGACGGAACGAGTCACCCTGCTGCCACTCCGGCTCACCCTCCTCCTGCGCCGGCGGGGTCCAGCCGCGCGGCGGGATGGTGCCCACCGGGAAGCGGATGTCCACACGCGACTGCAGCGAGAGCTCGCCCGCGTCGAACGCCATGATCGCCTCGGCGACGGAGGAGAAGGAACGCTCCTCGCCCTTCACCTCGCGCATCTCGCCGTCGGTGGTGAGGAAGAACAGACCGAGGACCATGTCCTGGGTCGGCATCGTCACCGGACGGCCGTCGGCGGGCTTGAGGATGTTGTTCGAGGACAGCATCAGGATGCGGGCCTCGGCCTGCGCCTCCGCGGACAGCGGCAGGTGTACGGCCATCTGGTCACCGTCGAAGTCCGCGTTGAACGCGGTGCAGACGAGCGGGTGGATCTGGATGGCCTTGCCCTCGACCAGCTGCGGCTCGAAGGCCTGGATGCCGAGGCGGTGCAGGGTGGGAGCACGGTTCAGCAGAACCGGGTGCTCGGCGATGACCTCTTCGAGGACGTCGTACACGACCGTGCGGCCGCGCTCCACCATGCGCTTGGCGCTCTTGATGTTCTGCGCGTGGTTCAGGTCGACCAGGCGCTTCATCACGAACGGCTTGAACAGCTCCAGCGCCATCGCCTTCGGCAGACCGCACTGGTGCAGCTTCAGCTGCGGACCGACGACGATCACGGAACGCGCGGAGTAGTCCACACGCTTGCCGAGCAGGTTCTGACGGAAACGGCCCTGCTTGCCCTTCAGCATGTCGCTGAGGGACTTCAGCGGGCGGTTACCGGGACCGGTGACCGGACGGCCACGACGACCGTTGTCGAACAGCGCGTCGACGGCCTCCTGGAGCATGCGCTTCTCGTTGTTCACGATGATCTCGGGCGCACCGAGGTCGAGAAGGCGCTTCAGTCGGTTGTTCCGGTTGATCACACGGCGGTACAGGTCGTTCAGGTCGGAGGTCGCGAAGCGGCCACCGTCCAGCTGCACCATCGGGCGAAGGTCCGGCGGGATGACCGGGACGCAGTCGAGGACCATGCCCTTGGGGCTGTTGGAGGTCTGCAGGAAGGCAGACACGACCTTCAGCCGCTTCAGCGCACGGGTCTTCTTCTGGCCCTTGCCGGTACGGATGATCTCGCGGAGACGCTCGGCCTCCTCGTCGAGGTCGAAGGACTCCAGGCGCTTCTGCAGCGCCGCGGCACCCATCGAACCGTCGAAGTACGTGCCGAAGCGGTCACGCAGCTCGCGGTAGAGCAGCTCGTCGCCCTCCAGGTCCTGGACCTTGAGGTTCTTGAAGCGGGTCCACACCTCGTCGAGACGGTCGATCTCGCGCTGGGCGCGGTCGCGCAGCTGCTTCATCTCGCGCTCGGCACCCTCGCGCACCTTGCGGCGCACGTCGGCCTTGGCACCCTCGGCCTCGAGCTCGGCCAGGTCGGTCTCGAGCTTCTTGGCACGGCCTTCGAGGTCCGCGTCGCGACGGTTCTCGATCTGCTGCCGCTCGACGGAGACGTGCGCCTCCAGGGAGGGCAGGTCACGCGTGCGGCGCTCCTCGTCGACGTACGTGATCATGTACGCCGCGAAGTAGATGACCTTCTCGAGGTCCTTGGGAGCCAGGTCGAGCAGGTAGCCCAGCCGGCTCGGGACACCCTTGAAGTACCAGATGTGCGTGACGGGGGCGGCGAGCTCGATGTGGCCCATCCGCTCACGGCGCACCTTGGCGCGGGTCACCTCGACGCCGCAGCGCTCACAGATGATGCCCTTGAAGCGGACACGCTTGTACTTGCCGCAGTAGCACTCCCAGTCCCGGGTCGGACCGAAGATCTTCTCGCAGAAGAGTCCGTCCTTTTCCGGCTTGAGCGTGCGGTAGTTGATCGTCTCGGGCTTCTTGACCTCGCCGTGGCTCCACTGACGGATGTCGTCAGCGGTGGCCAGACCGATCCGGAGCTCGTCGAAGAAGTTGACGTCGAGCACTATGCGTCAATCCCTCTCAGGGTTGTAAGTCTTGGGGTCTGAAACGGGGGTCCCGGGGCCGGCCGGGGCTTCATTGCTGAGCCCCGGCCGAACTCCCGTCAGACCTCTTCGACGCTGCTCGGCTCGCGCCGGGACAGGTCGATGCCGAGCTCCTCCGCAGCGCGGAAGACGTCCTCGTCGGTGTCGCGCATCTCGATGGACATACCGTCGCTGGACAGCACCTCCACGTTCAGGCACAGGGACTGCATCTCCTTGATGAGCACCTTGAAGGACTCGGGGATGCCGGGTTCGGGGATGTTCTCGCCCTTGACGATGGCCTCGTAGACCTTCACGCGGCCGGTGACGTCGTCGGACTTGATGGTCAGCAGCTCCTGGAGGGCGTACGCGGCGCCGTAAGCCTCCAGCGCCCACACCTCCATCTCGCCGAACCGCTGGCCACCGAACTGGGCCTTACCACCCAGCGGCTGCTGGGTGATCATCGAGTACGGACCGGTCGAGCGGGCGTGCAGCTTGTCGTCGACCAGGTGGTGCAGCTTGAGGATGTACATGTACCCGATGGAGATCGGGTCCGGGAACGGCTCACCGGAGCGGCCGTCGAACAGCCTCGCCTTACCGGTCGGCTGCACCATGCGCTCGCCGTCGCGGTTCGGGATGGTGTGGTTCAGCAGACCCGCGAGCTCGTCCTCACGCGCACCGTCGAACACCGGGGTGGCGACGTTGGTGCCCGGGGCGACCTGGTCGGCGCCGATGACCTGGAGGCGCTGCGCCCAGTCCTCGGCGAGACCCGAGACGTCCCAGCCGCGGCTGGCGAGCCAGCCGAGGTGGATCTCCAGGACCTGTCCCGGGTTCATTCGGGACGGCACACCCAGCGGGTTGAGGATGATGTCGACCGGGGTCCCGTCCTCGAGGAACGGCATGTCCTCGATGGGCAGGATCTTGGAGATGACACCCTTGTTGCCGTGACGGCCGGCGAGCTTGTCACCATCGGTGATCTTGCGCTTCTGCGCCACGTACACGCGCACCAGCTGGTTCACACCGGGCGGAAGCTCGTCGCCCTCCTCGCGGTCGAAGACGCGCACACCGATGACCTTGCCGGTCTCGCCGTGCGGCACCTTCAGCGAGGTGTCACGGACCTCACGGGCCTTCTCACCGAAGATCGCGCGCAGCAGACGCTCCTCGGGGGTCAGCTCGGTCTCACCCTTGGGCGTGACCTTGCCGACGAGGATGTCACCGGCGATGACCTCGGCACCGATACGGATGATGCCGCGCTCGTCGAGGTCGGCGAGGACCTCCTCGGAGACGTTCGGGATGTCCCGGGTGATCTCCTCCGGGCCGAGCTTGGTGTCACGGGCGTCGACCTCGTGCTCCTCGATGTGGATCGAGGAGAGGACGTCGTCCTGCACGAGGCGCTGCGACAGGATGATCGCGTCCTCGTAGTTGTGACCCTCCCACGGCATGAACGCCACGAGCAGGTTCTTGCCGAGCGCCATCTCGCCGTTCTGGGTGGCCGGACCGTCGGCGAGGACCTGGCCCTCGATGATCCGGTCGCCCTCGTTGACGATGACCTTCTGGTTGACCGAGGTGCCCTGGTTGGAGCGGGCGAACTTGGCCAGGCGGTACGTGATGTACGTGCCGTCGTCGTTGGCGGTGGTGATGTAGTCCGCGGAGACCTCCTGGACCACACCCGCCTTCTCGGCCTTGACCACGTCGCCGGCGTCGACGGCGGAGCGGTACTCCATGCCGGTGCCGACGAGCGGGGACTCGCTCTTGATCAGCGGCACGGCCTGACGCATCATGTTCGCGCCCATGAGGGCACGGTTGGCGTCGTCGTGCTCGAGGAACGGGATCATGGCGGTCGCGACCGACACCATCTGGCGCGGCGAGACGTCCATGTAGTCCACGTCGTCACCGGCGACGTAGTCGACCTCGCCGCCACGGCGGCGGACCAGGACGCGGTTCTCGGCGAAGCGCATGTCGTCGTCGAGCGTGGCGTTGGCCTGCGCGATGACGAAGCGGTCCTCCTCGTCGGCCGTCAGGTAGTCGACCTCGTCGGTGACAATGCCGTCCGTGACCCGGCGGTACGGCGTCTCCACGAAACCGAACGCGTTGACGCGGCCGTAGGAGGCGAGCGAACCGATCAGACCGATGTTGGGGCCTTCGGGCGTCTCGATCGGGCACATGCGGCCGTAGTGGGACGGGTGCACGTCACGGACCTCGAAGCCGGCCCGCTCACGGGAGAGACCACCCGGACCAAGAGCCGACAGACGGCGCTTGTGGGTGAGACCCGACAGCGGGTTGTTCTGGTCCATGAACTGCGACAGCTGGCTGGTGCCGAAGAACTCCTTGATGGAGGCGACGACCGGCCGGATGTTGATCAGGGTCTGCGGCGTGATCGCCTCGACGTCCTGGGTCGTCATGCGCTCGCGGACGACACGCTCCATACGCGCCAGACCCGTACGGACCTGGTTCTGGATGAGCTCGCCGACGCTGCGCAGACGACGGTTGCCGAAGTGGTCGATGTCGTCGGTCTCGACGACGATCGTCTGACCGCTGTCGGCGGTCGTCTCGGTCTCACCCGCGTGCAGCTTCACCAGGTACTTGATCGTCGAGATGACGTCCTCGACGGTCAGGATGCCCGCGTCGAGCGGAGCGTCCGCACCCAGCTTCTTGTTGACCTTGTAGCGGCCGACCTTGGCCAGGTCGTAACGCTTGGGGTTGAAGTACAGGTTCTCGAGCAGCGTCTGCGCGGCCTCACGCGTGGGGGGCTCGCCCGGACGCAGCTTGCGGTAGATGTCGAGCAGCGCGTCGTCCTGGCCCTGGGTGTGGTCCTTCTCCAGGGTGGCGCGCATGGACTCGTACTCGCCGAACTCCTCGAGGATCTGCTCGGTGGTCCAGCCGAGCGCCTTGAGCAGGACGGTGACGGACTGCTTGCGCTTGCGGTCGATACGGACACCGACCATGTCGCGCTTGTCGATCTCCAGCTCCAGCCAGGCACCCCGGGACGGGATGACCTTGGCGGAGAAGATGTCCTTGTCGGACGTCTTGTCGATGCTGGAGTCGAAGTACACACCCGGCGAACGGACAAGCTGCGACACCACGACACGCTCGGTGCCGTTGATGACGAACGTGCCCTTGTTCGTCATGAGCGGGAAGTCGCCCATGAAGACGGTCTGGGACTTGATCTCGCCGGTCTCGTTGTTGGTGAACTCGGCCGTGACGAAGAGCGGCGCGGCGTACGTGAAGTCGCGCTCCTTGCACTCGTCGATCGAGTTCTTCGGCGGCTCGAAACGGTGGTCACGGAACGTCAGCGACATCGACCCGGAGAAGTCCTCGATCGGGGAGATCTCCTCGAAGATCTCCTCCAGGCCGGACTTGGTGGGGACGTCCTGACCGGACTCCAGAGCCTCCTCGACCCGACTCTGCCAAGCGGTGTTTCCGAGCAGCCAGTCGAAGCTCTCGGTCTGCAGCGCGAGCAGGTTCGGAACCTCGAGAGGCTCCTTGATCTTTGCAAAGGAAATGCGCAGCGGGGCGGTGCTGGCGCCGTTGTTCGTATTCGCGGTCGAGGCGTTGCGCGAGGCGGCCAAGAGGGGGTCCTTCCGAGGGCTCGGACTCACTACGCGCGTACCGGCCCCTCTCCCATGCACAGAGACGGAGATCCCAGGTAAGGGATCATGTAGTCGTCGGTGCTAAGGCGAGGGCATGCCCCTGGTGACGGGCAGGGGACAGCTAACAGGCAGCGCAAAGGGTCAGTGTAGCCACTTGGCACACTGATGTCCAGTGCGGGTTTCTCGAGACCCTCGTAGTTCTCAACGCCCTCGGTCTGTCTGCCCTCAACGCACGGTCATACTGCCCTCTTCGTCGTCGATCCATGCCTCGGAACCCGGATCGTTGTGACGACGCGTCCTGAGAATTGCGCGCTGCGTGCGGTTCGTCAAGGCCCCCTGGCCCGAAGCCTCAGGCCCCCGGAGACACGATGAAGATCACCATACCCCTCGTCAACCGAGGTGCAAGGCAACCGTGGCCGGCCCCCGGAAACGCCGAAGAGCGACCACCCGGATGGATGATCGCTCTTCGGTGCGTGAGCGTTACAGCCCTAGCGGACTGTTTCGGCCTTCGCGAAGGTCTTACTTGACCTCGACGGAGGCGCCGGCGCCCTTGAGGGACTCGGCGGCCTTCTCGGCGGCGTCCTTGGCGACCTTCTCGAGAACGGGCTTCGGGGCGCCGTCCACGAGGTCCTTGGCCTCCTTCAGGCCCAGGGAGGTCAGCTCGCGCACGACCTTGATGACCTGGATCTTCTTGTCACCGGCGCCGGTGAGGATGACGTCGAACTCGTCCTTCTCCTCCTCGGCCTCAGCGGTGGCGGCCGGGCCGGCCGGGCCGGCGACGGCGACCGCGGCGGCGGCGGTGACGTCGAACTTCTCCTCGAACGCCTTCACGAACTCGGAGAGCTCGATGAGGGTCATCTCCTCGAACTGCGCGAGCAGGTCTTCCTGGCTGAGCTTCGCCATGATGGGCGATCCTTCCACTAATTCGGCTGGTGCCGGATGTACATGTCTGGCGGGCGTACGTTGGCCCGCTACGACCGCTGCCTCAGGCGGGCTGCCTCACGCGGCGGTCATTTCGCGAGCCGAATTACTCGGCACCGCCCTGCTCGGCCTGCTTGGCACGAAGAGCGTCCACGGTGCGGACGAGCTTCGAGGGGAGCGCCTGGAAGACCTGAGCAGCCTGGGTCTGCTTGCCCTTGAAGGCACCCGCCAGCTTGGCGAGCAGAACCTCGCGGGACTCGAGGTCCGCGAGCTTCTTGATCTCGTCGGCGGACAGCGCCTTGCCGTCAAGGACACCGCCCTTGATGACGAGGTTCGGGTTGTCCTTGGCAAAGTCACGAAGACCCTTCGCCGACTCCACCGGGTCACCGGTGACGAAGGCGACCGCCGTCGGACCGTTGAACAGGTCGTCGAGCGTCGAGATCCCGGCCTCGTTGGCCGCAATCTTGGTCAGCGTGTTCTTCACCACGGCGTACTGGGCGTTCTCACCGAGCGAACGACGCAGCGTCTTGAGCTGCGCCACGGTGAGACCCCGGTACTCGGTCAGCACGGCGGCGTTCGAGCTGCGGAACTGCTCCGCGAGCTCGGCTACCGCGGCAGCCTTGTCGGGCCTTGCCATGAGCGTCGGCCTCCTTCCGGGTGATGACGACCGCTCGGAAGGGGCTGGAGTAAACGAAACGCCCCGGCGCAGGCGCACGGGGCGTAGCTCGACCGGGTGTCGCACGCACGAGGGCGGCGATCTCCGGGAGCGCTTCCACAGTCACCTGCGCGGGTCGTCCGCAGTTCAGCGGATCCTTCGGCCACCGGCACCCTCGCGAGCACACGGCAACGACCAGCGGTCTTTGGCTTCTTTAGGAGAGTACGTGAACCGGTCCCCGTCGAGCAAATCCGCCCGTACGGGGGCTCAGGCCTTGTCGAGGCCCTTCATCATCTCGGCCAGGTCCACGGTGTCCTTCGCGGGCGGTGCCGTGATGGTCACCGGCTTGTTGAAGTCGACGAAGGTCAGGGTCAGGTCGAGCTTGCCCTTGTCGGCGTCGCCGCGCATGCGGAACCGCTTGGTGTGGTCGTCGCCGTCCACCCACATGTCCATGACGAGGCTGTCGACGCCCATCTTCTCGTACTGCTTGATGCTCTTCTCGCGCCGCTCACGGGTGGCCTTGTCCTTGCCCTTGAAGCTGGCGCGCAGGTCATCGAGGGTGGCGGTGCCCTTGTAGTGGGTGGTCTTCACCCCGTCGATCGTCTCGGTGCCGACCTTCTCGATGTCCTTGGCGCCGGTGAGAAAGGCGGACTCCGAGGTCGGATTGCGGTTGGCCTGGGCGAGTCCCTTGGAGTCGGAGCTCATGCCGTTGTCGGCACCGCCCCGCTTGTCCGTGCCGAGCTTCATCCAGCTCTTGCCGTCCATCTCGCCGGCCATCGCGTCCCCACCGATGTACAGCGCCTTGCCGACCACACGTATCTCGACCGCGCCCTTGACCTCGGGGTCGTCGGGCGTGCTGACCTTCATGCTCATGGCCAGGGGCTTCTGGCGCATCGCCGCCTCGGCCTCGACGTGACCCTCCTCCGGCGTCACACCGGTCATCTTCCAGCGCAGCGAACTGATCGACTCCGTCTTCTTCGCCGCCTTGGCGACGGCCGCCACGGGCGACATCTCGGGCGACTTCTCCGTGCCGCAACCGGTCGCGCCGGCGGCGAGCAACAGAGCGGCGAGCCCGGCACCCGCCACCCGGCGGTGCGTGGCGCCACGTACGGCAGTCTTCATCGATTCCCCCAGGAAACACACGGCTGACACACAGAATCGCGAGCGTATCCCAGGAGGTTCGAACAATCCTCCGATTTCTCCTCGGGGCCTGAAAGAGCCCTCAGGACGTGGTTCCGCCCTGCTTCCCGAGCAGTGCCTTGAAGTCCTCCGTGTCGTCCGCCGGAGGCGCCTGTGTGGAGACCTTCACGCCGTAGTCGCTGTAGTACGCGGTCTGGGTCAGCTCCCCGGTCGCCATCTCGCCCTTCTCGACCTTCTTGACCAGCAGGTCCTGGTCGTCGACCCAGATGTCGATCGTCTCGGTGGTGACACCGGCCTGCTCCAGCTGCCGGTGCAGGGCGGCGAGCTGGCCGGCGCTGAGGCTGGAGTTCTTGGTGGCGAGGTCGGCGACCTCCACCGTGCCCGCGTAGTGCGTGGCGCGGACACCGCGCACCGTCTCCTCGCCGACCTTCTTCACGTCCCCGGAGGCCAGCAGCAGCTTGACCGACTGGTTGGGCGTGGTGTTCCGCATCTGGTCCCCGAGGAACGCGCCGGAGCTGCCCGCGAGCTTCTCCAGGTCGTCGTAGGCGTACCGGATCCAGTGCTTGCCGCCCGCCTGCGCCGCGAACTTGTCGCCCATCTTGGCGTAGTAGGCGTCGGACAGGTACCGGGCCTGCATCGACGTGGTCCCCAGCTGCGTGCGCATCATCTCGGACGCGGTGCCGCCGGTGTAGGTGAGGGTGAGACTGCCGTTCAGGCCGTCGCTCCAGGCGAGGGTGCCCTTCGACTTCAGGGACATCGTCGAGCCCATGACGGTCGTGGCCTCGACTCTGGCCGAGTCGGCCTTGTCCGTGGACTTCTCGGCCGAGCGCAGGGCGGCTATCGGGCTGACGCGGGCCGTCCCCTTGCCGGCCGCCCTGCCGTCGTCCTTGCCGCCCCCGTCCGAGCCGCCGGAGGACGAACAGGCGGCCACCCCCGTCAGCGTCATCGCCACCACGACCGACAGCGCCACCCGACGCGCACTCGTGCTCTTCATTTCCGTCCCACCCCTAAACGATCGCTGCGTCCGCATGCGAAGTGAGATCCGCACGCAAAGAAAGAGACGGGCCCCGCACCTCGAGAGGTTGCGGGGCCCGTCCTTTATGGCGCGTTCCGAACGCGGCTACCGGGGTGAGCGGGAGGCTCAGACGGCGGCCGGGTCCTCCTCGACGAGGAGGTTACGGGTGCGGTTCGGGTCGACCGGGATGCCGGGGCCCATCGTGGTGCTGATGGCGGCCTTCTTGATGTAGCGACCCTTCGCGGCGGACGGCTTGAGACGGGTGATCTCCTCGAGCGCCGCGGCGTAGTTCTCCACCAGCTTGGTGTCCTCGAAGGACGTCTTGCCGATGATGAAGTGCAGGTTCGAGTGCTTGTCGACGCGGAACTCGATCTTGCCGCCCTTGATCTCGGTGACGGCCTTGGCCACGTCGGGGGTGACGGTGCCGGTCTTCGGGTTCGGCATCAGGCCACGCGGACCGAGCACACGGCCGAGGCGGCCGACCTTGCCCATGAGGTCCGGGGTGGCGACGACGGCGTCGAAGTCCAGACGGCCCTTCGAGACCTCGTCGATCAGTTCGTCGGAGCCGACGATGTCGGCGCCCGCGGCCTCCGCGGCCGCAGCACGGTCACCGGTCGCGAAGACCAGGACCCGGGCAGTCTTGCCGGTGCCGTGCGGCAGGTTCACGGTGCCACGGACCATCTGGTCGGCCTTGCGCGGGTCGACGCCCAGACGGAAGGCGACCTCGACGGTGCCGTCGAACTTGGTCGTGGAGGTGTCCTTGGCGAGACGGACGGCCTCGAGCGGGGCGTAGAGCTTTTCCCGGTCGACCTTGGCGTCCGCAGCGCGGAGAGACTTGCTGCGCTTGCTCACTACTGCTCCTGAGTGTTCTGAAGGAGTCGTGGTACGGGCCGAGCAGGCCCTGCCACGCGCGGCCGAAGCCGCATGTCTGCAACGAAAGTGGGGGTCAGCCCTCGACCGTGACGCCCATGGAACGCGCGGTACCGGCGATGATCTTCGCGGCGGCGTCCAGGTCGTTGGCGTTGAGGTCGGGCAGCTTGGTCTGGGCGATCTCGCGGACCTGCGCCTCGGTGATCTTGGCGACCTTGGTCTTGTGCGGCTCGCCGGAGCCCTTCTCGATGCCCGCGGCCTTGAGGATCATCTTGGCGGCCGGAGGCGTCTTGGTGATGAAGGTGAAGGAACGGTCCTCGTAGACCGTGATCTCCACCGGGATGACCCAGCCACGCTGCGACTCGGTCGCGGCGTTGTAGGCCTTGCAGAACTCCATGATGTTCACGCCGTGCTGACCCAGCGCGGGGCCGACCGGCGGAGCCGGGTTGGCGGCACCGGCCTGGATCTGGAGCTTGATGAGCCCCGTGACCTTCTTCTTCTTGGGAGGCATTGCTCTCCGGGTCCTTTCGGTTCGGGTCCTGCCTGCACCCGGGGACCACCCGAACGCAGGCATACCGCACAACGATAACGGGTATAGATGCGCGGCCAAAAACCGAGCAGGTCAGGCAATCGTGCGAGCGATCGCCTGACCTGGTCGGAAGCTCTTCCGGGAAGAAGCCAGTTCTTCTGGATCTAGCTCTTCCGGATCTAGTTCTTCTGGATCTGGTCGAAGGAGAGCTCGACCGGCGTCTCGCGGCCGAAGATCTCGACGAGGCCCTTGACCTTCTTCGAGTCGGGGTTGATCTCGTTGATGGTCGCCTGGAGCGTGGCGAACGGGCCGTCGGTGACGGTGACCGAGTCGCCCACCTCGAAGTCCAGCACCTGGACCTCGACCTTGCGCTGCGGAGCCGGCTTGCCCTCGGCCTCGGCGGCCTCGCGGGCGGCCTTCTCCTCGGCCTCCGGGGCGAGCATCTTGACGATCTCGTCCAGCGTCAGCGGGTACGGGTCGTAGGCGTTGCCCACGAAGCCGGTGACACCGGGGGTGTTGCGGACGACACCCCAGGACTCGTTGGTCAGGTCCATGCGCACCAGGACGTAGCCGGGAAGCTTGTTCTGGCGGATGGTCTTGCGGTCGCCGTTCTTGATCTGGACGACCTCTTCCTGCGGCACCTCGGCCTGGAAGATGTAGTCCTCGACGTTCAGCGAGACGGCACGCTGCTCGAGGTTGGTCTTCACGCGGTTCTCGTAACCGGCGTAGGTGTGGATGACGTACCACTCGCCGGGGAGGGTGCGCAGCTCCTCACGCAGGGCCTGGATGGGGTCGACGGGCTCGGCCTCTTCCTCGGCGACCTCGTCCTCGACGGTCTCCTCGGCGGTCTCGTCGTCGGCGTCCTCGTCCGCGTCGTCCGCGTCGTCCTCGTCCACGACGGTCAGAGCGGCCTCCTCGGCCGGCTCCCCCGCTTCGGCCTCGGCAGCCTCGAACTCGTCCTGCTCGTCCGCGCCCTCGACGATGTCGAGCTCGTCATCGACCGACTCATCGGGCTCGATGGCGTCGTTCAGGTTCGGGTCAGACACGATGGCTGCTTCTTCCTGGATACATAGGGGTGGAACATGCGAAAAGGGGCGCCGGGTACCTCGGCGCCCTTCGCTCTAGGCTCAGCCGAAGACGTACTTGGCGGCGTGGCTGAGTCCATAGTCAATCACGGTCACAAGGCCGATCATGATGACGACGAAGACGATCACAACGGTCGTGTACGTCGTCAGCTGATTACGCGTAGGCCAGACGACCTTGCGAAGTTCAGCGATGATCTGGCGATAGAAAAGCGCGAGGCGCTTCAGCGGGCCCTTCTTGGCGCGCTTGCCGCCCTTGCGAGCCTTCTTCTTGGACTCGGGCGCCTCGTCCTGGGCATCAGGCGTGTCGATGGAGCCCACGGCGTCCGCCATTCGTCCTCACCTGTTCCCGGGTCGTGGCCGTGCCGCGCCCGGTCTGAGCCGCACGGCGGTGCATTTCTGTACGTACATGCGCACACATCCTGGCGAAGGTGTGTGTAGCAGGGCCGGAGGGACTTGAACCCCCAACCGCTGGTTTTGGAGACCAGTGCTCTACCAATTGAGCTACGACCCTTTGTGTGTCCCCAACGTACCGCATCCGACCGAGTGCTCGGTGTGCACCGGCTGGCACGGCTGCTGAAGGCCAACGAGGTGAGAGTGTACGTGTTCCTGGGCGCCTCGTCGAACAGAAAGCGCCCGCCCGGGCCCCTCAGGCGGAAGATCGCCGGTCGGAAGCGCCAAGATCGCCCAGGCCACTGCACGGTTTCCGGACACTTGTTCAGGTCCTGGTCCGGTGCTGTTCAGTCTGTGAAACCCCCGTGCCGGGGGAGTTTCCGGTCTGAAACGATGGGCTCCATGAGCGCTGCAATCCCTCCCACCGAGCGCCGGGTCTCCGCCCGCATCGGCGCGATCTCCGAGTCTGCGACCCTTGCCGTGGACGCCAAGGCGAAGGCCCTCAAGGCCGCCGGGCGTCCGGTGATCGGCTTCGGCGCGGGTGAGCCCGACTTCCCGACGCCCGACTACATCGTCGAGGCCGCTGTCGAGGCCTGCAAGAACCCCAAGTACCACCGCTACACGCCGGCCGGCGGCCTGCCCGAGCTGAAGGCCGCGATCGCCGCGAAGACCCTGCGCGACTCCGGCTACGAGGTCGACGCCTCCCAGGTCCTGGTGACCAACGGCGGCAAGCAGGCCATCTACGAGGCGTTCGCCGCCATCCTGGACCCGGGCGACGAGGTCATCGTCCCGGCGCCGTACTGGACGACGTACCCGGAGTCGATCCGCCTCGCCGGCGGTGTCCCGGTCGAGGTCGTCGCCGACGAGACGACCGGGTACCGCGTCTCCGTGGAGCAGCTGGAGGCGGCCCGCACCGAGAACACCAAGGTGCTGCTGTTCGTCTCCCCCTCCAACCCGACCGGCGCGGTCTACACCCGCGCGCAGATCGAGGAGATCGGCCGCTGGGCCGCCGAGAAGGGCCTGTGGGTCCTCACCGACGAGATCTACGAGCACCTCGTCTACGGCGACGCGGAGTTCCACTCCCTGCCGGTGGTCGTGCCCGAACTGGCCGACAAGACCATCGTGGTCAACGGTGTCGCCAAGACGTACGCCATGACGGGCTGGCGCGTGGGCTGGGTCATCGGCCCGAAGGACGTCATCAAGGCCGCGACGAACCTCCAGTCGCACGCCACGTCGAACGTCTCCAACGTGGCCCAGGTGGCCGCCCTGGCCGCCGTCTCCGGCGACCTGGACGCCGTGGCGACGATGCGGGAGGCCTTCGACAGGCGCCGCAAGACCATCGTGCGGATGCTCAACGAGATCGACGGCGTGCTCTGCCCGGAGCCCGAGGGCGCGTTCTACGCCTACCCCTCGGTGAAGGCGCTGCTGGGCAAGGAGATCCGCGGCAAGCGTCCCGCGGACACGGTCGAGCTGGCCGCGCTCATCCTGGAGGAGGCCGAGGTCGCGGTCGTCCCCGGTGAGGCGTTCGGCACACCGGGCTATCTGCGGCTGTCGTACGCGCTGGGTGACGAGGAACTCGTCGAGGGCGTGAGCCGGGTCCAGAAGCTGCTGGCGGAGGCGCGGGACTGACGTCCACCTCGCGTCGCGGGGGTCACTTCCGAATTTTCGGAGGTGGCCCCCGTTGCTGTGTGCGAGCAAGACCACGTTCGGGGAAAGAGCTACCGGCGCGGCGGTGACGTACGGCAGGATCTTTGGATGGAGCGTGTACGTGATGTCTCTGAGCTGCCGAAGGCCCATCTGCACCTGCACTTCACCGGTTCGATGCGGCCCGGCACCGTGCTGGAACTGGCCGACAAGCACGGCGTCCGCCTGCCCGACGCGCTGACGGAGGCGCTGACGAGCGGCGAGCCGCCGAAGTTGCGGGCGACGGACGAGCGGGGCTGGTTCCGCTTCCAGCGTCTGTACGACGCCGCCCGGTCGTGCCTGCGGGAGCCGGAGGACATCCAGCGCCTGGTCAGGGAGGCCGCCGAGGAGGACGTACGGGACGGCTCGGGCTGGTTGGAGATCCAGGTGGACCCGACGTCGTACGCGCCCCGTCTCGGCGGTCTGATCCCCGCTCTGGAGATCATCCTGGACGCCGTGGAGACGGCGTCGCGGGAGACGGGCCTCGGTATGCGGGTCCTGGTGGCCGCGAACCGTATGAAGCACCCGCTGGACGCCCGCACCCTGGCCCGCCTGGCCGTCCGCTACGCCGACCGGGGTGTGGTCGGGTTCGGGCTCTCCAACGACGAGCGGCGGGGCATGGCGAGGGACTTCGACCGTGCCTTCGCGATCGCGCGGGAGGGCGGCCTGCTGTCCGCGCCGCACGGCGGCGAGCTGACCGGGCCGTCCTCGGTGCGCGACTGCCTGGACGACCTGCACGCGCAGCGCATCGGTCACGGGGTGCGGGCCGCGGAGGACCCGCGCGTGCTGACGCGGCTGGTGGAGCGGGGCATCACCTGCGAGGTGTGCCCGGCGTCGAACGTGGCGCTTGGCGTCTATGAGAAGCCGGAGGACGTTCCTCTGCGCACGCTCTTCGAGGCGGGCGTGCCGCTCGCTCTCGGCGCGGACGACCCCCTCCTGTTCGGCTCCCGGCTGGCCGCCCAGTACGACATCGCCCGCCGCCACCACGCCTTCACCGACGAGGAGCTGGCGGAACTGGCCCGGCAGTCGGTACGGGGGTCGGCGGCGCCGGCGGATGTGAAGGCGAAGCTGCTGGCGGGGGTGGACGACTGGCTGGCGCAGCCGGTGTGAGGCCGGGTTTGGTCGGGTTTCAGAGGCTGACGCCGACCGTCACCGGTTCGTTGACCAGCGTGATCCCGAAGGCCTCTCGCACCCCGGCGACGACCTCGCGGGCCAGCGTCAGCAGGTCCTCGGTGGTCGCCTCGCCGCGGTTGGTGAGGGCGAGGGTGTGCTTGGTGGAGATGCGGGCGGGGCCGGTGCCGTACCCCTTGGTGAAGCCGGCCTTGTCGATCAGCCAGGCCGCGGAGGTCTTGGTGTGTCCCGCCCCCGCCGGGTAGGCGGGGGGCTCGACGCCCTCGCCCAGGCGCTCCTTCACGCGCGCGTGGAAGACGGCGAAGTCGGCGTCGGTGAGGATCGGATTCGTGAAGAAGGAACCGGCCGACCAGGTGTCGTGGTCCTCGGGGTCCAGCACCATGCCCTTGCCGGCGCGCAGCTTCAGCACGGTGTCGCGAGCGTCGGAGAGCGGCACGCGGTCGCCGGGCTCTACCCCGAGTGCGCGGGCCGTCTCGGCGTACTTGAGCGGTGCGGAGAGCCCTCCGGCGTCCTCCAGCTCGAAGCGGACGCGCAGGACGACGTAGCGCTCGGGGTCGGCCTTGAAGCGGCTGTGGCGGTAGGAGAAGGCGCAGTCGGCGTTTGTGAGGGCGACCGTCTCGCCGGCGCGACGGTCGTAGGCGATCACCTCGGTGATCGTGGAGGACACCTCCTGGCCGTACGCCCCCACGTTCTGGATCGGTGTCGCACCGGCCGACCCGGGGATCCCGGCGAGGCACTCGACCCCGGCCAGGCCCGCCTCCACGGTCCGGGCCACGGCGTCGGTCCACACCTCACCGGCGGCGAGCTCCAGCCGGGTGCCGACGAGCTCGTACCCCCGGGTGGCGATCCGCAGCGCGGTCCCCGCGAACCCCTTGTCCCCGATCACGAGATTCGACCCGCCGCCGACCACCAGCAACGGCGTCCCGGCGGCGTCGGCCTCCCGCACCGCGTCGATCACCTCGGCGTCGGTGGTCGCGGTCAACAGCCGAGTCGCGGGGCCGCCCAGCCTGAAGGTGGTCAGCGGGGCGAGGGGAGCGTCGTGGAGTTCCAGCACGCGCTCAAGAGTACGAGACCGTGGGGTGCGGGGGTGCGGGGTGTGCGGGGGGGGCGGGTGCGGGG
>NZ_JOJE01000033.1 GCF_000720255.1 Streptomyces griseus subsp. griseus
AACTTCAAGAGCCCCATCGACTACGAACACGACTACTGGGCCAGCTTCACCGAGGAACTGGCTGTATAGGAAGGTCTCCACAGTTCGAGGGGATTGACACGTGTGGTAGGTGACGAACTGCATCTGCGCCCGAGTGGTTCCGCCGCAACGGCATCGATCGTCACGAGATCTTGCAATACTGCCGCAGGCCTTGCAGCGCCACTGGTTAGGGAACGGCTCGACGAGGACGCCACGGTGCTTGTTTAGCTCAACCACCTCGACTCTGATGCGAGCGCGTAGGTCGCGCTCCAGGCCGTCGTCATTCCTGGTCGCCGACCACGGTGTTATGGCTCCAAGTAGTGCTCTCCGTACTGCGTCCTGGTCGAGGGCCATGGGTATCGGATCGAGCCACTGCGTGACCTTCCAGATACGGCCCTCCAGGTCGGCGGTCTGCCCGGGGAGAAGGCCGAATAGAATCTGTGACGCACCACGCTCGACTTTCATGATCGACCTCCTCGCGAGAACACGGGTACCTGCTCCTCGACGTCCCGCAGAGACCGCATCGGCCCCCCAGTTGGGAAGAGATCGCTCACCCACTCTGCGCTGCTCGCCGGATCATTGAGCGCCCGGTAAAACTCGCGCAGGTAGCGCTCAAGGTCGCAACGGAGGTTCTCATCAAGGGGCCCTTCGATGTCGAGCATCTCAATGAGCGCCTGCAACTCGTCCTGCTCAAGCACCGGCAGCTGGCTGAAGGCTCGCCGCACCGTCATCGGTTTGGTCAGCTGGCGCATGTTCGCCGCGATCGCGGCGGGTTCGTGGATGCCGTATACCCGCGCCTGGACGAGGCCGGCGAAGGTGAGTTCCAGGACGCGACGGCTCTTTGCTGTGATCGGAACGGGATCGATCAGTCGGCTGGCATGTTCTACGAAGGAAGGAAAAGTTCGGTACACAGCGGCGTCCCGCTCACGCCCGATTTTGTGGAGGACAATCACGAGCCCGGGATGCGTGCGACCGACACGCGACGTTGTCTGGATGAACTCCGCGGTCGCCAGCGGCAGCCCGAGCATGACCATGACGTTGAGACGGTTCACATCGACCCCGTGAGAGAGCATTGACGAAGCTGCCACGAGATGGAGGCGATCATAGAAGTCAGGTTCGGGCGTTACGAGCCGTTCCAGATTAGTGCGGACCTCGTCTAGAGGAGTGCGCCCGGTGAGGGTCGCCGCATTGATCGTGCGGTCCAGCTGGAGCTGTGTGTCGAAGGACCTGGCGACGGCTTCGACGTCCTTGAGGTTGGAGCCATAGACGACGTCGACGCCATATGCGTCGACCAGGTGCGGAATCGCCGAAAGGTCGATGCCCGTTGCCTTGGCGATGGCTTCAGGGTTCTCGAGCGCGCTCCTGGTCACGCGCTGCAGCGATTCGGTCAGTTGGTCTGTGGCGTACTCAAGCGTGACGCCGCGCGGTGCGAGACCTGCGAAGCGGCGAGCGAGGTTGTCGGTCGTACGTGACCAGAACGACCAGCCTGCCCGGGGCCCGGGACGGGGGAAGGTACGACCGCTACGCCGGTACAGCGCGCG
Organism: Streptomyces griseus subsp. griseus; assembly: GCF_000720255.1. Taxonomy (GTDB): domain Bacteria; phylum Actinomycetota; class Actinomycetes; order Streptomycetales; family Streptomycetaceae; genus Streptomyces; species Streptomyces griseus_I. The sequence continues at coordinate 1,560 of NZ_JOJE01000033.1, forward strand.
TACCTGGTCGTCGTGGCCGGCGAGGGTTGCCGACGAGGCGATGACCTTTGGAACTGATCCGTAGTGCTGCTGCAGTGCGTCGAGAACTGCCTCGTAGTGCGAGTCGACAGCACCGAGACTGTCTCGAAGCAGGTGCAGCTCATCCTGCATGCGCACGGTCGGGGCGTAGAGCGCCTCGGGTTGGGCGAGAGGCCCGGTTGCGGATTGACAGCCCGGGAAAAGGCAGCCTCCGGGGCCGGGTAAACCGCTACGAGGCGCATAGGTGAAGCCGTGCCCCATCTCCGGGCAGCGGCCAGACGGGGGGCCGTAAAAGCCCCGCATTGCTGCTTGCATCGCGATACTCGCGGCCTTGTCAAGGGTGCCCAACACCACGGTCGGAAGCGAGCGGAAGATCTCGTCATCGACGATGCGGAACGGCAGCGGCCGTCCCCCCCACGGACACTCGGGTGCTGTGCATATGTGATTGAGGGTCCAATATTTCTGATCGAAATCCATGCGCAGCTGCTCTGAGCCGCAGAATGGACAGCGCAACAGGATCTGATAGCGCTCTGGCATGCCAGGGTCATTCGGATCAGGCTCTCCGGGGCGGGCACTGTTGCCGCGCTGGATGCGGTTCGGAGTGCCGCCGGCCCCGACCAAAAAACCGAGTGAGAACTCCCGGCCAGCAATGCCCTCGTCGCGGCGGACCAGTTCGGCGGCGGCCATAACGTCGGCAAAGCGCTGGGTCTGCTGCAGTGAAAGCATTCGCAGGGGGAACCGGCCCCATGAAGTGATGCCTTCATATTTCCCGCGCAGGCGGTCGTAGAATGCAGTGGTCACTACATAGAGCAGGTAGGTCTCTGTTTTCCCCCCACCGGTTGCGAACCAGAGGGTGTCAACGATCGAGCGATCGCCGTCAGCAGATTCGTCGATGATGGAGGTGGCGTTCGCGAGTACGAAGCCGAGTTGGAAGGCGCGCCATTCGGTGTGAGTGATCAGTGGGGAATTGGCGAATGAGCGGTTGGCGAGCATGAAGCTGCGCCGTAGGTTGGCATCGGTTTCGAGCAGTGTCAGCCCGGAGCGTAGACGCTCTAGTTCCTCTTCGAATAAGGCTGCCTCGTCGGCGGCACTCTGCCGCATCCCGGCGTCCCACTCCTCGGCCTCGGCGCGACTGTCGAGCACGTGCTCGGCCCAGTGTGTGGCGCCCCATCTCTCGCATGCCGTGACCAGCGCGCGCAGAGACGGGAGGGGATCGGCGGCGAGCGTTGCGAAGCTCAGGTCCGGTATCGGCCCAACATCGGGGTCCCAGTAGGAGGGTCTTGGTTGATCGTGGGTCGCGGCGTCCTCCGTGCGGAACACATCCGCGGCGACCTGAACCACACCGCCGTTGATCCCGTAGGCAGGAACCTCCCTGCTGTAGCGGAACGAGTCAGGAAGATTGTCGAGAGTGAAGGGCTGGGTGCGACCGGCATGTACTTTGAGGCTTGCTTCGTAGACGTTGGTGTCCCAGTGAGGTATCTCCTGGAGTGAGACGTTCACGAGAGTAATCACTAGCTCAGGGCCGTCCTTGCCGGCCTCCAGTTCTGCGTGGAACTCGCATGCCATGCCGTCAGCGCCAATGGCATGAAAGGCAGCCTCGAAGTCGGCCCTACCGGCGCTCGTGGCGGCATCGCCGATGGCGGCGGGCGTCTGGAGGACAGCTGTGACCTCAATGGGGGTGCTCTTACGCCAGCGTGGCGCGTCGGGGGCGTCGTCTCCTCCGTCGAATTCGTTCCAGACGACGAGTCGGGCGTGACAGCTGACCGGTTGTCCGTCGAGCGCTTCGGGCCGAAGGCGTATGCCGACCTCGCAGGGCTCAAGTCGCTCGCTCCGCTCGCCTAGCGGGCTGCTTTGCACGACAGCTTGGGGTGCGAGCCTGCCGAGCCAGAGCCGACCATTGGGCGCCACTGGCAGAACTGTCATGTAGTCGCCACGAGCCTCGGCAACGACTGCATCAAGCATCCAGGCGATGAAACGGGTTGCGTCGGCATCGGTGAAGTTGGGCATCGGTCCTCCATGATTCCGAGGAGTGTGGCGGGGGCGGGCCGCGCACCCGGCGTGACCGCGAGGACCCTGGTTGGCTTCCCGCAGGTCAATGATCACGAACCTGGCCGTTCCGGCTACACATAGAGCTAGGCTCCGGCGGAAAAGCTCACGGCTCTTCCCCGCAACTGGCGCGGATCGCAATGACCTGCTGATAGAGATTTCCGACGGCCGCGATGTTGTCAATCACCCGCGGGCTAGCCACGTGACAGGGAGCTGTTGTGGCCGGGACCGGGCTTCACACCACCAGGACGGCCTCATTCTCGATCCCCCCATGCAGTCGGACTGACCCAGGCTGCAGCAACCCATGCGGATTTGCGAGTTGCCCTCTGCCCCTCAACGTAGCCTCGAGCTGAAGCATAGCGCCGCAGCGATCAAGACATGAGCTCTTTCAGCCCTCACTGTCTCGGCCGTCTCTGGGTCGTTCGAGGCCGCTCGACCGTGGCCAACGACGACCACTCTCGACCGCCTACGGCCGGCGGGGGACTCATCAAGACACTTGTGCCTGACAGCTCAGTGGCCCAGCCATGTGACTGACAGTCGGCTGACACGCCGGCTGCAAAGCCGGGTCAGCTGGCGAAGCCGTACTCAGCGTCGGTGTCGTTGGGTGCCTCGGCCGTTGCGGCGTTAAGCGCGGCACCGAGGTCTCTCATCGAGGCGACCTCTTCCTCACTCCGGAGGCTGACGCCTAGGTACCGCTCTGGCTCGTCAGCGTCGCAGAAGTCGTCGAAGAGTGTGTAGAAGACATGCTCCAGGTCTTCGTACGCCGACGGGTCGAGCCACACGTCCTGCTGCCACGGTGGATTGGCCAGGGCCAGCACAACGGGTACGACGTGAACTCTGTGGTTCGCTATGAGTCAGGCGGCTTCGCTCACGAGTCCGAGCGTAGCGACCGCACGGGGGCGCACACCAGCGTGCAACAACCTCAGGGGGCGCTTCATCAGCGCAGTTATCCGCGTGTGGTCCGCTTGGCCGTTGAGCTCGGCCGCGAGATCGTCAGGACACAACTCGTAGAGATCCCCCCACCATCGCCGTCCTCGGTTGTCCCAGATCCGGTATCCACCGGGCACGCCTCGGGCGACGTAGCGCCTCGTGCTCACAGTCCGTCGTTCCCGCAGAACCCGAGCCGTCCTTCAGCGACTCCCTTCATCGCAGGGAGCAACAACGGGAAATCGTCTGCTGAAGAACAGTAGAGAGACATTCCGCGACGTCCTTTAAAAAAATTAGATAGCCCTCCACCTCGAACCTCGTCGGCTTCTCGGATCTGTCACCGTGCGCTATCTTATTTCGCCTGCTTACGATTTCTTCGAGCTTGACACCTACCTTGATCCGCGTTGCGTCATCCCCGCGGTCAGAAAGAGCCTGGTTCACATGGCTATCCATTTGGGTAACGATGTCCTGGACATCAAGCAGGGAGAAAACGCTGTCCAAAACCTCGGGGCGAGCATTAGTAAATTGCCGGGTCAATACTCGAGCCGAGAGAATCCTTGGGTTAATCGTTCGATCTGCATCCCAGAGAGGTGCGTATGCGGAGAATAGTCGGCGGGTTTTGTGAATTCTGTCAGGTCCTGTTGTGCCGAAAATTTCCTGTATCCGCTCGCGAGTGTGCAGCTCGAGCAAGCCCTCCGGGATGCGGCGAGTCGGCGGCTGCGCTTCGCAAATCTCGTCAATCAACTCTGTGAGAGCAGACTTTACGAACCCCTCGAAATGCGAGACCAGCATCACCATGGCAGAGCGATTGACTGCGTTCACCAAGTCGCGATGCTGGGATTGGATGGAGGTGTCGCCCGCACCCAGCGGCTGTGACGGTGCTGCGGCAAGTAGAGTTTCAACTTCACCTAGGCTGTCAATGAACTCGGAGAGGGCCCCGAGAGGAGTGTCGGCCATAACCTTCCGCCTAGTCCGGGAGCCTAGGGAGATCGCAGCGTACACCGAGCTTCACCAGCCCTCTGGCGAAAGCTGAGATACGCCCATGCATACGGGTTCGGTCGGCCGTTGCGCGACCGATGGCGGTCAGAAAACTCTCGCGATCCAGCAACTCTGTTCGTAGCTCCCTGATCTCCTCCGCCTTACTTACAGCAGCGCCTCTGTCTGAGTATGCAAGGGGCAGCATGATGGAGTCAAAGAGCGCTTTATTGAAGGCGCCGAGCTTTCCTTCCCTGACCAGCCTGAAACCTTCATCCCCGAAGATTTGGTAAACCGCTTCACAGGTCTCAATGAAGACCCGTACGGCGTCGCCATCCGGAGTGCCCGTGCGGTGTTTCCGCATATATCTGTTCAGCAATTGCCTCAATGGAGGGCGATATCCCTCCAGATCCTCGTACAGGGCAAAGAAACGCAAGGCGAGCTCTTCGTAGGCCATCCGGCTGTTTTTGAGCCCTCCGAGGATGCGGGAGAAACGTCGGTTTTCTGCCATTTCCTTAAGGAAGGTGTTCAGATCCCCCCGGTAGATGCAATTTCTGAGTTCCTGGGCGGCCAGCATCGCCGACCCTGTGTTTAGGCGCTCAAAGACGTCAAACTTAATGTCAGGATGAGAGTCGTCGGTAATGACAATGCAGCGAATTGTCCTATTGCTGAGCCTCCGCTGCTCCTTCAATGGAAGTTCTTCGTAGTGGAGGCCCTCGAATTCGCTCACAACTGAGACACCACGCAGCGGGAATTTTCCGGTGAGGAAGTCCTTGACTGTCTGGATTCGCTGGAGTCCGTCAATTACCTCATAGGAGCCGTCCTCGTTTTCTGCAAAGTAGCAGACGGGGACGGGGATGTTCAGGAGGAAACTTTCGATGAGTCGACTGGCTTTCGACCTATCCCACACGTATTTCCTCTGATACTCGATACTCAAGAGGAGCCGTTCCCTCTCGATGTCATCGACCAGAGTGGCGAGCGACAAGTCGTACGGTTGGGTGACGAGCCGCCGCTCCTCCAGTGGCACCGAAAGGGGTTCTGACTGCTCGGCAGTCACGTCTTCCTCTTCCGTGTCGTCGAACAGGGGGGTCTGGTCAGACTGCCTCGCCACTATGCGGGTTCACCTCATTGGTCGCTTGTGCCCGATGTTGACGAGAGAACTGTAGATCGCTTCGGCCTGCTCGAGTATGGGATTGTCGGAACTTACGGCGCTGGCGCGCTGGCAACGAGGTCGGCGGAGCGGCTTTGGGGTGGCGCTGCTTTGGCGCGAGTGATCATGGCCCCGTAAGCTTGCGGCGCGTCGGGCAGTCTGTGGACCTGCCCGGTAAAGCACGACGTTGGGGCCATGATCTTCGAGGCTCGCGCCAAAGTGGCTCCGTAAAGCCGTGGAGCCGACCGCCCCAGCCACGACGTACCCCTTCTCTGACATCAGACGGCTGATTGCTGTGCGCGCGGCACGGGCGCCGGCCGGGCTGGAGCGGGACGGAGGCAGGAGCGCAGGCCCGGCCGGGGGCCGGGCCGCGCGCGGTGAGCGGAGCGAGCCGCCTTGAACCCGTGAAGAAGGTTGTTACTCAGTCGGCCGCGTGGGGCTGTCTGGTCCCGCGTTAGGCTTGAAGTCGTATGCGCATGCTGGGAGTTCGACGCCCTGCCGATGTATGAGCGGCAGGAAAATCACTGGGCGGATCGTCCATGTGATCCGAGTGCTGTCCTGGGTGACTGTCACTGTGCAGGGCTCGGCTCGCAGGAGTGCCTTCCTCGTGGCGATGCGGCCGTCGTACAGCCACTCCCATGTTTGCTGGGATGCGTCGGTGTCGAATGCTGGGGAGATCGTGCGGAGTGCGATCGCCACCCATCTGTCTGCCTGCGGTGCGGAGTAGGCGTCGAAGGACGCGCGGAGTACTGGCTGCTCCGCCTCAATGAGGTCTTCGGTCCAGCACTCGCACCAATAGCCGCGCGGCGGCTTGTCCATCAGCATCTTCCTGGGCGTGTCGGCCTGGTGGTCGTCCTGTTTGGGCCTTATGAGCACGCTGACGACTCCTGGAGGTGAGCCGCGATGCGGAGTTCGGCGGTCACGGTGCGGCCCGCCTCGTCGCCCTGGACTACGACCCTGTCGGCGAGGGCGGCGACCATGCCGAGTCCGCGGCCGTGGGTGGAGTTGAGGGATGGGCGCTGAACCTCGGGAGCGGTTTTGGTGTCTCCGGAGTCGGTCACTGCGATGGCGATGGTCAGCTCGGAGACCGTGAGCGTGACATGGAAGGCGCCGGCCGCGTCGCCGCTGGCGGTGTGCATGAGGGCGTTGGTGCCGAGTTCGGTCACGATCAGCGCGGCGTCTTCGGAGTGGGGGTGGCCGTTCAGCGTGGCGCGGGTCCAACTGCGTGCCGCGCGGAGTTCTTGAGGATCCCCGGGGAAGGTGCGTCGGTGGGTGGGCAAGGCGTCCTCCATGGCAGGTGACCTGCTGCTTCCCGTGCTTGCCGTGCCGACCGGCTGACACGGACCATGCAGAGCCGTACAATTAGTACTAGCACCGTACCGAATGTGCGCGTACTTGGAGTGCGGGTTCGTACTTTTCGTGCGGGCGGTCGGCGCATAGCGTTCGCCGCGCGGTCCGGTGTTGACCTGGATTCCGCTGGAGAGAGGACTTCGCATGTTCGGCCTGTTTGTGCGCTTCACCTGCAAGGACGAAGAGGCGGCGGCTGCGTTCGATGACCTGGTGGCTCGGACTGGCGAGCAGATCCGCGCGAATGAGCCCGGGACGGTGATTTACACCGTGCACCGCGTTGACGGCCGTCCGTTGGAGCGCGTGTTCTACGAGCTCTACAAGGACAAGGACGCCTTCGAAGAGCACGAGTCCAAGGACTACGTGCGTGTCTTCCTCTCCGAGCGGAACCAGTACCTCTCGGCCACGGAGGTCGATCGCTTGGATTTCGTGTCCGGCAAGGGTGTGGACGTTGAGCACTGAGTATCAGAAGGCGCTAGGTCGCAAGATCGCCTTCAATCGCAAGCGCCGAGGGCTGTCACAGAAGGAGTTCGCCGGCCTGCTGGGGCGCTCTGAAGCATGGGTGTCTCAGGTGGAGCGGGGCGTACGTCGCATTGACCGGATGACCGTGCTGGAGAAAGTCGCTGATGTCCTGGAGGTTCCGGTCGCCGAGTTGGCGGCTGAGGCCCCCATCGTGGCGTCGGTGGCCGAAGGCGAGCCGCCTGGGGCAAGTCGACTGCGCCTGGTGCTCAGTGCGGCACACTCGCTTAAGGCGATCCTCGGTCAGCAGAACCCCTCGCCCGATGTGCCGGCGCTTCGGGCCGAGGTCGACCGTGCCTGGTCACTCACGCACCAAGGCAACTACGCCGACCTGGCCGAGCTGCTCGAAGGACTGGTCCCTCGACTGGAGTCGGCCACCCGGTCGGTTCCTGAGTCCGACCGTCCTGAGCTGTTCCGGCTGCTTGCGGTCATGTATCACACCTGTAGTGGTGCGCTCGCGAACATGGGTGAGCCCGAGGCGGCATGGATCGCGGTCGACCGTGCCGTGGTCGCCGCCGAGAGGGCGAATGATCCGCTGCTGATGGCGGCCGGTGAGTTCCGGTTGTCGCTCGTCTTCCTCGGTGCGCGTCATTTCGAGCAGGCGGCCCAGGTGTCTGGGAGCGCGGCTGACGCGCTGCGGCCTCTGGCGGAGTCCGGACAGGTCGAGGCGGTGGCGCTACATGGTGCACTGACCCTCCAACGGGCGGTCGCCGCCGCCCGGTTGAACCTGGCCGATGACGCCTACGGGTTTCTACGCGCGGCTCGAGAGATGGCCGAACAGGTCGGAGACGGGCGGAACGACTACAACACCGAGTTCGGGCCCACCAACGTCGGCTTGCACGAAGTCTCCGTCGCGGTCGATCTGGGGGATGCCGGAGTCGCTCTACGGGCTGCGCAGGGCGTCGATGCGTCGGGGCTGTCCGCGGAACGGCAGACCCGTTTCCAGATCGATGTCGCCAGGGCCTACGCCCAGCGACGACAGGTAGCTGACGCCGTATCAGCCCTGCTGAAAGCGCGGGAGCTTTCGCCCGAGATGGTGCGTGCTCTGCCTGCCGTGAAGCAGCTTGCGGCGGACCTTCTGGCCATGAGTCCATCGCCGTCCGAGGATCTGAGGTCCCTGGCGCGGGAGTTGGGCGTACAAGAAGTACGGACTGGTACCTGAAGTACTAGACAGTACTTGGAGTGCGGGTTACTGTGGTTGGTGTCGGCGCACCCCTTCGCGTCCAGCGGAGTTGGTAGCGCGGGCATGCGAACGGGCCGGAGCAGGAAGGCAGACCTGCACCGGCGCGTAAGCGGAAGGGCCACAGAAAGAGATGTGGCCTGAGCGGGAGGCAGCCCACTCAGGCCGGGTGCGTCTTTGGCATCAACGCTCCTGGAGCGTATCGCGCCCTGTCGGTATGAGGTCAACCTCCCGTTGCGTAGTCATTCGTCACTACATGCGGCCGTACGCGTGTGCGGCGCAGCGCAAGGGAGAGCAGTTCTGTGCGTGTGATCCGTGTGGAGACTTCGGCGGCCACCATCCTGCTGACCGAAGCCCCGGAACCCAAGGTTCGGGACCGTCAGACCGGGGAGATCGCCAAGGACGCCGTCAGCGGCGAGGCGCTGATGACTATCGGCGCCGTCTACATCGAGGACGGCGATTCCTCGCTGATCAAGGTCACCGTTCCGGAAAGCGGCATCACCGAGGGCCTGGCGCTCGGTGCTCCGGTCTCGCTGCCGGGGCTGGTGGCCCGGCCGTGGGAAAGCGTGTTCAACGGTCAGCAGCGGCACGGCATAGCCTTTCGTGCTGCCGCTGTCACACCGGCCGCCTTCCCGGTTTCGGCCGAAGCCTCGGCCTGATGTCGGACTGGTCGACGCTACTGGAGGTAGGTGGTCCCCTCGCCGCGCTCGGTGGCGGGGCCGCCTACACCCGGGCTCGTCACCCGGGCGTCTACTGGCCCACGGTCGGCCTGCCGATATCGGCGGTCCGGCTTCTGTGCTCGTACGGCTCCGTCATGGAAGCGTGCGGCCTGACCGTCCAGCCTTCCCGGTTGCGGGCTCTGGCAGTCACGGCGACGACTCGACGTGAGGTCCGGCCTGTGCCTCCTCGCCGGGGGATCATCAGGCCTACATCGACGGGTCTGCGGGTTCGGCTTCGACTGGCTCCGGGGCAGGAGCCGGCGGACGTCGCCGCCTCGGCAGAGCGGTTGCGGCATGCCTGGGGCGTTCACGCCGTGTACGTGAGGGACGTGAAGCCGGGGGTGGTGGAACTCCGGCTCGTCGGTTTCGACGTACTTAGCAACGTCCGGATGCCAAGGAAGGCAGGCGGCGGACTCCTCAAAGTGCCGGTGGCCCTGAGGGAGGACGCTTTGGCCTTCGTACGTGACTACCGGACCATCCCGCATCAACTCACCCTCGGCGCAACGCTGTCGGGGAAGTCCATGTACCTGCGGCACCTGGTCACCGGGCTGGCACAGCAGTCGGTCGCACTGGTCGGAATCGACTGCAAGCGGGGCGTGGAGCTGGCGCCCTTCGCCCCGCGCCTGTCGGCGCTGGCGACCGATCCTCAGCAGGCGGCCGAGCTGCTGCCGGTCCTTGTGAGGGAGATGGAAGACCGGTACGACCTGATCAAGGCCCGGCAGGGCATCGCGCCCGACGCCCAGGACGAGGAGATCACCTCTGATATCTGGGGCCTGCCCGAACACGAACGACCCGTGCCCGTCGTCCTGTTCGTCGACGAGATCGCTGAGCTCTTCCTCGTCGCCACGAAGAAAGATGAGGAGCGGCGGGATGAGATGGTCACCCAGCTCATCCGGCTCGCCCAACTCGGCCGCGCCGCGGGCATCTATCTGGAGGTGTGCGGGCAGCGCTTCGGCGCCGAGCTGGGCAAGGGCGCGACCATGCTCCGCGCTCAGCTGACCGGCCGGGTCTGCCACCGCGTGAACGACGAAGCCTCCGCCAAGATGGCGCTGGGCGATATCGCCCCTGAGGCGGTCTTCGCCGCCTGCGCAATCGCCCCGGAACGGCCCGGCTTGGCCGTGGCCGGTGACACCTCTGGTGGCTGGTCCCGCATCCGTACGCCGTTCCTGTCCCTCGCCAATGCTGCTGCGGTCTGTCGGGAAACGGCGCACCTCGTCCCGGATCTGCCAGCACTGGCATCCTTCCGGCCCGCCGTACCGCTCAGGCCGACTGACGCCCCGGCATCGCTGCTCAAGCCCGCCTCGATCACCGAGTAGGCCGCTCGACCCACCTCATCGGTCAGCACGTCCGTCTCGTGCCAAGTCCCTACCCCGTCATGCCCAAACCCGAGGGGGCCACCTTGTCCCGCCCGTCCATCTCCGAAGTCACGGCACTGATCGCCGACCTGGCCGACCACCGCAAGTTCGGGCTCGGCAGCTACCGCGAACTCATGAGCCGTAAGGCGGACCTGCTGGAACGTATCGCCGCCGGCCTGCCCGGTGACACCGAAGCGGCCGAGATCGCCGCGGCTGCCCGAGCACGAGCCGATGAGCTCAAGTCCACTGGCTGACTACAGGGGAGGGAATCGAATCGTGCGCGCCTCCTTGGCCCGCGTCGACGCGGGGCTAGTTCAGGCCGTGATCGCCGCCGCACTGTCCTTCGCCCACCTGCACGACCTCGCCTCGGCGGCTGGGCAGCACGGGTGGAAGGCGTGGGCGTATCCGGTCTCTGTCGACCTGCTGTTGGTGGCGGCCTGGCGGCGACTGCGCTCCGGCGGATCGAAAGCGGCTGGGTGGTGCTGGTTTCTCGTCGCGCTGACCGCGTCACTGGGTGCCAACGTCGCCACCGCCGGCTTGCTCGATCTGGGTGCCGTACCCGCTTGGCTCCGCATCCTGGTCGCCGGATGGCCCGCGGTCGCCTTCTTGGGCGGCACCCTCCTCGCCCACACGGGAGGCGACTCGACCGGGAATCCCGAACCGGCGCTCCCTGAGCCCACTGCTCCTGAGCCGACCAGCCCTGAGCCGACTCGCTCGGCGCCCGAGCCGCGGCCGGTCAGCGTGCCTTCCCCCGCGCCGGTCCCGGCCGCCCTGGTCGACCACGCCCGAAAGGTCGCCGCCGAACACCGTGCGCGAACCGGGGCCGCCATCGACACCCCGATCCTCCGCGCACGACTCGGCGTCCCTCCGCAGCTTGCCGAAGCCATCGCCGCACAGCTCTGAAAGGAGCGCACATGCCCGCCAACCGCCGCTTTCGCAACGTCGTCCGTATCGGTCCGGTGCAGGTCGGCACCGCCTACGACGGTCGTGGCCGCGAGAAGCACACCGCCGTCTGCACCGCCCCTCGCTGCGGCTTCTCCAACGACTACGACACCCGCGCCGCCGCCGAACTCGCCGCCCGCACCCACCGCTGCCGCGTCCGCTGAGGAGATCCCGTGACCGTCTCCCTCCCACTCGTCTTCGTCCTGGGCGTCATCGCCTGGGCCGCGATCAAGTTTCTCGGCGTCCGCATGTGGGTCGCCGTCGTGATCGCTCTCTTCGGCTTCTGGCTCTCCCACACCTTCCTCGCCCCCGCAATCGAGTCCGGCACCCGCTCCGGTGTCGGCGTCGTCAACGGCGACAACCGCTGAAAGGAGCTCCGCCATGTTCCGTCCCAAGCTGCCCGACACCCCGCACGTACCGAGCATCACCACGCACGTCCCGCAGGACCACGCGCCCGCTCACCCGGTTGGTCGTCCGGTCGCCCCGTACGTGGGCATCGGGGCCGGCGTGGTCGTCGTCGGCATCGTGCTCACCGCGCTCCTGGCGGCCGTCGCCATATCGGCCGTGTCCGTGGCCATCGCCGCCGTCGTCCTGCGCTCTCTCCTCAACGGCGCGAACAGGCGCTGACCGGCCGCCGGGGCGGCAATAAGCCGCCAAGCATCCCGCCGCCCCGGGGCCGTCCCTTCCCACCGCCGAAACAGCCGAAAGGAAGTCCCATCATTACCCGGCAGACCCCGCCCCCGCTGGCGGAACTCTCCATGCTGGCCTCCCTCGGCACCATGCCCGAGCTGGCCCAGCAGCTCTCCGGCCTGGGTGGCTGCACCCACCCGGTCCGCCTCGACGGCCACCGCACGGAGTGCGCGGTCAACACGACAACCGGCGAGATCGGCAACGTCCTGCACCACCTGGACTCCGCCGCTCTCCCTGCCGGTCAGCTCCTCGTCCGCTGCAACAACCGCCGTGCCACCCGCTGCGCCGCCTGTGCCGAGACCTACCGCCGCGACACCTACCACCTGATCACCGCCGGACTGCGGGGAGGCAAGGGCACTTCGGAACGAGTAGCGACCCACCCTCGTGTCTTCGCCACGTTCACCGCCCCCGGCTTCGGCCCGGTCCACAACCGCCCCTCGGGCGGCCGCGACTGCCGCTGCGGCGTTCGCCACGACGAGCAGGACCCCGCGCTGGGTACGCCCCTCGACCCGAACACGTACGACTACGAAGCGGCCGTTCTCTGGAACGCGCACGCCGGTGCCCTGTGGCGGCGCTTCTCGATCTACCTCCGTAGGGAGGTCGCCAAGCGCGCCGGACTCACACAGCGGGAATTCCGGCACCATGCCCGCGTCTCCTTCGCGAAGGTGGCCGAGTACCAGAAGCGCGGTGCTGTCCACTTCCACGCCGTCATTCGCCTCGACGGGCCCGAGGGAGGCGACACGTCACCTCCGGACTGGGCCACGGCGGAGCTGCTCACGGACGCCATCCGAGCCGCCGCCACCTCCGCGTGCGTCGAGGGACCAGAGGTTGACGGCCGGGCGCACAGCTTCGTCTTCGGCCGCCAACTCGACGTCCGCCCGATCCGCTCCGCCGACTTCGACGACGGCCAGGATCTGACCGAGCGAGCCGTAGCGGCGTACATCGCCAAGTACGCCACCAAAGGTGCCGAGACAGCAACCGGCACACTCGACCGTCCAATCCGCTTCCTCGCCGAGCTGGCTCAAGCCCGAATCACCGACCACGCCCAGCGCATGATCCGCACCACCTGGGCCCTCGGCGCGCGCCCCGAGCTGGCAGACCTCCGCCTCCGGGCCTGGGCGCACATGCTCGGCTTCCGCGGTCACTTCTCCACCAAGTCCCGCCGCTACTCCACCACCCTCGGCGCCCTCCGCGACGCCCGAGCCGACTGGCGACGTGCCCAAGCCGCGCCCACAACAGCACTGCAGGACGGCGAGACCACGCTCGTCCTCGCCCACTGGGTGTTCGCCGGCACCGGTCTCAGCCATGGCGAGACCTGGCTTGCCGCCTCTCTGGAAGCCGCCCCCGGAACGGAAGGAGAACCGACATGGACCCCCGTCGCGACGAGCTGATGACCGTTCGCCAAGTCCTGGACGAGCTGGGCGGTGTTTCGCGCCGGACGTTCTACCGCTGGCGTGAGCTGGGATACGGGCCATCAGCGTTCAAGCTGCCCAACGGGGAGCTTCGGGTGTGGCGGAGCGACTTCACCACATGGCTGCGGCAGCTGGAGGCGGCGGCGTGAAGTCTCTCGACATCAAGGTCTGGGGCGTACGCAAACGCGATACCAAGACGCCCTCGTACGGCGTCCGCTGGTCCGTGGCGGGCAACGTCTTCTCCGACTCCTTCCGCACCAAGGCGCTCGCCGATCACTACCGCACGAAGCTCATGCGCGCGATGCGGGACGGCGAGGAGTTCGACACGGAGTCGGGCCTTCCAGCCTCGATGGAAGAACAGAAGTCGGCCGTTTCGTGGTACGCCTTCGCCCTCAGGTACCTCGCGATGAAGTGGCCCCATGCTGCCCCCAATACGCGAGACGGCGTCAACGAAGCGCTGACCAACGTGACGATGGAACTCCTGGACGAGCACGCCGGACGGCCGTCCGACGAGATGATCCGCAAAGCGCTCCGCAACTGGGCGTTCGTGTTGCCTGGGCCTGATGACCGGGAAGTCCCCGACGACGTGCGGAACGTCCTGCACTGGGTGTCGAAGGCATCCCGGCCCCTGGCCGATCTCGCCGAACCTGCCACGGCGCGCGCATTACTCGATTCGCTGAAACTCAAGCTCGACGGCACGTCGGCAGCCGCTGAAACCGTGCGGCGTAAGCGTCGGACGCTCGTCAACGCCGCGAATTACGCCGTCGACCTGGGGGAGCTGCGTGAGAACCCGATCACGGCTGTCCGCTGGCAGAAGCCGAAGGTGTCCAACCAGGTGGACCCGCGCGTTGTCGCCAACCCTGAGCAGGCTCGCAATCTCCTGGCGGCCGTTTCCTACGTGGGCGGGTACCGGCGTGCCCGTGGTCGGCGCCTTGTGGGTCTGTTCGCCGCCATGTACTTCGGTGGCCTCCGGCCGGCTGAAGCCGTCGGCCTCGTCGAGACGGACCTGTCCCTCCCTATGCAGGGCTGGGGATCGGCGCTGCTTCACCGAACTCGCCCGTCGGTCGGCAAGCAGTGGACCGACTCGGGGGAGACCCACGACGACCGTGGGCTGAAGAACCGACCGACCGAGGATGTCAGGCGGGTGCCTATCCCGCCTCACCTCGTCGCCATGCTCCGCGAGCACCTGGCCACCTTCGGCACGGCGGACGATGGGCGATTGTTCTTCAGCGAGAAGGGCTCAGTCGTCCCGTCGTCGACCTACTACCGCGTGTGGCAGGAGGCCCGGCTCCTCGCGCTCCCGCCGGCAGTCGCGGCCTCCCCACTCGCGAGTCGGCCGTACGACCTCCGTCACTCGGCGCTGTCGACCTGGCTCAACGCTGGTGTCGACCCGACCGAGGTGGCTGAGCGCGCTGGCAACAGCGTGGAGGTGCTGCTGTCCCGCTACGCGAAGTGCCTCGACGGACGGCAAGACGTTGCCAACCGGCGTATCGAGGATCTGCTTCGCGAGTACGAGTGAGCTCACTGGATGTGCCCGAGGCCCCTGGAGTTGTCCAGGGGCCTCACTGTGATGCGATGTGCGCGGGCCGATGGACGAATAGCCCTCAGACGCTCGCGGTGAAAGTCGTGGGGCCTGATCTCTTCGCCTACTTGCGGACCTTCGTCAGAGCCAGCTGCACGAGCTTCAGTGCTGCCTTAACGGAATCATCGTCGCGGAGTGGGCAGTTCACGACGTACTGGTGCCCCGGTCGGACATCGCGGTAGCTGACGTGCGACTCGTTGAGATCGGTTACGTCCTCCTTGGTCAAGCGCAACGTCAGGCCACCGTTCCGGGGCTTGACGTATGCCACAGCCCCGTAGCGGCGGATGCCGGCGTCGTGCACCATCACGTAGTCAGTGAGACCGTCCGGAGTGCGCTCGGACGTGCCTGGACCGATCTCGACATCGCCGAGGTCGACCACCCCCCGCAAGAAGTCCAGAACTCGCTTGGCGACATCTGCGCTGCGGGCTCGACCGTTTACTAGATCACTGATCTGGGCCCACTCCAGCGCGTCGACAGGTGTGTCGGTGGCAACCTCGACGGGCGCCCCCGAGTCGCTGTCCTCGTCCGTGCCGGTGAGCCGAAGGAACTCGGCGATCTCCTGCGGCGTGCCATCAATTAGGCGCATTGATCCCTCCCTCTCAGGAACACTTCAGGCTGTGTTCGCTGACTCAAGCTTACTCACACGTGCTCACGCGTGCACAAGCAATCGTGTGTAACTGCGTGTGCCCCGTTGGTGTGAGTCCGCGTCGCGAGTCAAAGGCGGGCTCCGCAGCGTGCGGACAAGGAAGGGGGCCTCGACTCGATCGAGTTGTTGAGCAGTGAGCTTGGCGCGGAGCTGCTGGCAGACGTGGTGAGCTCTTCAGTAATCGCTGTCTAGTTGCTTCGGTGAGCGCATAGGCGGACGCCGATCGGCCGGGGGTGCGGTTCGTGAGGTGAGCGGCGTCCCTGTCCGCGCTGGGTGCTGGCCCTGTAGGCCCCGCTTCAGCCGGCGCTTACCTGCGGCGATGCTTCAAGATCCCGTCCACGCCTCGTCCACGGATCCCGACATACAGCCGCTCCGGGCTGCATCTGCCTGCACATACGCGAAGACCCCGTCTCAGCGAAAGCGCTGATGGCGGGGTCTTTGGGCACTGAATCAAGGTGCCCCCGGCAGGATTCGAACCTGCGCACACGGCTCCGGAGGCCGTTGCTCTATCCCCTGAGCTACGGGGGCGTGTCGGTGGTGAGCTGTTTGCTCGCGGCGACGGGTAGAACACTACCAGCTCTGTCGGGGTGATCAGGAACGGGTTTTGAGGTCGCCGGGAGGCCGGTGTATCGCTCGAGTGGGGTGGAAGTCGGGAAAAGCCGGACGCGGTGGCCGGGTCCGACCTACTCTCGAGTTGTGCCAGGCGCGTCGGGTCGGGTGCTTGTTGTGGACGACAACAAGGTCATCCGGCAGTTGATCAGGGTCAATCTCGAGCTGGAGGGCCTCGAGGTCGTGACCGCGTCCGATGGTGCCGAGTGTCTTGATGTCGTTCATCAGGTGCGGCCCGATGCCATCACCCTCGATGTTGTGATGCCTCGGCTGGACGGGCTCAGTACCGCCGCCCGGCTGCGTGCCGATCCGCGGACCCGGGCCCTGCCTCTCGCCATCGTCAGTGCTTGTACGCAGTACGAGATCGAGGCCGGGCTCGATGTAGGCGTGGATGCCTTCCTCGCCAAGCCCTTCGAGCCTGCGGAACTCGTGCGGCTCGTCAGGCAGTTGGTCGAGATGGGGCAGGGGCGTGGCGACGGGGGGAGTGGGGGTGCTCTCGGTTCGGCGGGTGAGGCGGAGCGGGCCGGGCACGCCGGCGGCTGATCTTCCGACTGACCGTGCCCGTCTCTGCGGCCGTTCCCATCGCCCGGCCTCGAAGGTGTCCGGCCACCGGTCCCGTCGCCCGGCCTCGAAGGTGTCCGGCCACCGGTCCCATCGCCCGGCCTCGAAGGCGTCCGGCGACCGGCCCCGTCGCCCGCCTCGAAGACGTCCCCGCTGACCTTCGCGCCACCCCAGTCTGTCCACATCCCGGACCCCACCCAAACGGGCTCGCCTACCCACCCCCCTCCTCCCCTACGCTTGTCCCGTGACCCCCGTCGAGCTCTCGCGCACCGTGCTGCATGCCGTGCGTTGTGCTGTTGACGAGGGGGAACTGAATGTGACCGTGCCGGAACGGGTCGTGGTGGCGCCGCCGGGGCCCGGTGGGTGCGGTGACTACGCGACCAACGTCGCGCTGCAGCTCGCACGGCCCGCCGGGCAGCCTCCCCGGCGCGTTGCCGAGGTGCTTCGGCCGTACCTCGTGCGTTCGGACGGTGTCGACGGCGTCGAGATCACCGGGCCCGGGTTTCTCAACATCCACCTCGAGCGGTTCGCGTCCTTCTCCGTCGTGCGGGAGGTGCTTGAGGAGGGGGAGCGGTACGGGCACTCCGACGCCCTCGCCGGGCAGCTCGTCGAGTTGCGGGTGCCGTACGAGATCCGTGCCGAGGTTCTTGCCGACGCGCTGATCCGGATCGTCGGGGCGCAGGGCGGGCGGGTGGAGGTCGAGCATCGGGAGCCCGTCAATGTGCGGCCCGTGCCGGCGCCGGAGGATCCCGCCCCGCTCGGGCTGGATGCCGCCCGGTGGGCTCTTCTTCATCCCGCTCCGCACGACCGGCCGCGTATCAGTGCCGAGCACCTCGTCCAGCGGGAGAGCAACCCTCTCTTCCGGGTGCGTTACGCCCACGCCCGCACCCGGGCCGTGAGTCGCAACGCCGCCGACCTGGGCTTCACCGCTGACATCGGCTTCACTTCCGGCCCCGGCCCGGTCCACGGCGACCTCACCGCCCCCGCTCTCCTCGCCGCCCTCGCCGATCACCCCCGCGTCCTGGTCCAGGCGGCCGCGCACCGCGCGCCCCATCGCCTCGCCCGGCATCTCGTCACCGTCGCGGATGCCGCGCTCGCCGTGCTTCCCGGTGTCCTCCCGCGTGGTGAGGAGAAACCCTTGGCCGCCCACCGTGCCCGGCTCGCGCTCGCCGAAGCCGCCGGGGCGGTGCTGGCCGGCGGCCTGTCCCTGCTCGGCATCGACGCACCCGACCATCTCTGAGAGAACACAGATCAGACCATGAGCCGATCCGCACATCCCGCCGGGCCCCGTTACGCCGACGTCATTCCCGAGGGCCACTACTCCGCTCCGCCCGCCGACCTCAACGTCCTCGACCCCAAGGTGTGGGCCCAGACCGTCACCCGGGATCCCGACGGTGTCGTCACCGTCGGCGGGCTTGCGGTCACCCGGCTCGCCGAGGAGTTCGGCACGCCGGCGTACGTCCTCGACGAGGCCGACTTCCGGGCGCGTGCCCGTGCCTGGCGCAGCGCCTTCGGGGCCGACGCTGACGTCTTCTACGCCGGCAAGGCGTTCCTCTCCCGTGCCGTCGTCCGCTGGCTGCACGAGGAGGGGCTCAACCTGGACGTCTGCTCCGGTGGTGAGCTCGCCACCGCCCTCTCCGCCGGCATGCCGGCCGACCGCATCGCCTTCCACGGCAACAACAAGTCCAGTGACGAGATCCACCGGGCGGTCAGCGCGGGCGTCGGGCGGATCGTGCTCGACTCCTTCCAGGAGATCGTCCGCGTCGCCCACATCGCCGAGTCCCTCGGCAAGCGGCAGCGCGTCCAGATCCGTATCACCGTCGGCGTCGAGGCCC
The DNA here is from genome assembly GCF_000720255.1 of Streptomyces griseus subsp. griseus. Classification (GTDB taxonomy): domain Bacteria; phylum Actinomycetota; class Actinomycetes; order Streptomycetales; family Streptomycetaceae; genus Streptomyces; species Streptomyces griseus_I. The sequence continues at coordinate 20,073 of NZ_JOJE01000033.1, forward strand.
ACACGCACGAGTTCATCGCCACCGCGCACGAGGACCAGAAGTTCGGGATTCCGCTCGCGGGCGGGCAGGCCGCCGAGGCCGTGCGGCGGGCGCTGCAGCTGGACGGGATCGAGCTCATCGGGATCCACAGTCACATCGGGTCGCAGATCTTCGACATGTCCGGGTTCGAGGTCGCCGCGCACCGGGTGGTCGGGCTGCTCAAGGACGTCCGGGACGAGCACGGCATCGAGTTGCCCGAGATCGACCTCGGGGGCGGGCTCGGGATCGCGTACACCAGCGACGACGATCCGCGTGAGCCGCACGAGATCGCCAAGGCGCTCACCGAGATCGTCAGCCGTGAGTGTGAGGCCGCCAAGCTGCGCACCCCGCGCATCTCCGTGGAGCCGGGGCGGGCCATCGTCGGGCCGACCGCCTTCACGCTGTACGAGGTCGGCACCATCAAGCCGCTCGACGGGCTGCGGACGTACGTCTCCGTCGACGGCGGCATGTCGGACAACATCCGTACCGCGCTGTACGACGCCGAGTACAGCGTCGCCCTCGTCTCCCGTACCTCCGACGCCGCGCCGATGCTGGCCCGGGTGGTCGGCAAGCACTGTGAGAGTGGCGACATCGTCGTGAAGGACGCGTTCCTGCCGGCCGATGTGGCACCGGGTGACCTCATCGCCGTGCCGGCGACGGGGGCCTACTGCCGGTCGATGGCGAGCAATTACAACCACGTGCTGCGTCCGCCGGTCGTCGCCGTCAACGATGGCGAGGCCCGCGTCATCGTCCGTCGCGAGACCGAGGAGGATCTTCTGCGTCTCGACGTCGGGTGAGCAACCTCCAAGCGGACAGCGCCCGGAGGACAACAACAAGAGGGGTGGAAGATCTACGGTTTTCCACCCCCGCACAAATGAAATCGACGTCTCACAATCCGGACATGGGATAGAAACTCCCGTTCGGTGAGTGAGACTGGTCCCACCGTAGACGGTATGAGGAAACGAGGTCGGATGATGCGTACGCGTCCGCTGAAGGTGGCGCTGCTGGGCTGTGGAGTGGTCGGCTCAGAGGTGGCGCGCATCATGACGACGCACGCCGACGACCTCGCCGCCCGTATCGGTGCCCCGGTGGAGCTCGCGGGTGTCGCCGTGCGGCGGCCCTCCCGGGTGCGGGAGGGCATCGCCCCCGACCTCGTCACCACCGACGCCACCGCCCTCGTCAAACGCGGTGACATCGACGTCGTGGTGGAGGTGATCGGCGGGATCGAGCCCGCGCGGTCCCTCATCACCACCGCCTTCGAGCACGGTGCGTCCGTCGTCTCCGCCAACAAGGCACTGCTCGCCCAGGACGGTGCCGCGCTGCACGCCGCCGCCGAGGAGCACGACAAGGACCTCTACTACGAGGCCGCCGTCGCCGGCGCCATCCCGCTGATCCGGCCGCTGCGCGAGTCCCTCGCCGGTGACAAGGTCAACCGGGTGCTCGGGATCGTCAACGGGACCACCAACTTCATCCTCGACAAGATGGACTCCACGGGCGCCGGTTACCAGGAGGCGCTCGACGAGGCCACCGCCCTCGGGTATGCCGAGGCCGACCCCACCGCGGACGTCGAGGGGTTCGACGCCGCCGCCAAGGCCGCCATCCTCGCCGGCATCGCCTTCCATACGCGCGTACGTCTCGACGACGTCTACCGCGAGGGCATGACCGAGGTGACCGCCGCCGACTTCGCCTCGGCGAAGGAGATGGGCTGCACCATCAAGCTGCTCGCCATCTGTGAGCGGGCGGTGGACGGCGGATCGGTCACCGCGCGCGTGCACCCCGCGATGATTCCGCTGAGCCACCCGCTCGCCTCCGTGCGCGGCGCGTACAACGCCGTGTTCGTGGAGTCCGACGCGTCCGGGCAGCTCATGTTCTACGGGCCGGGCGCCGGCGGCGCCCCCACGGCCTCCGCCGTACTCGGCGACCTCGTCGCCGTCTGCCGCAACCGGCTCAGCGGGGCAACGGGGCCCGGCGAGTCGGCCTACGCCGCGCTGCCCGTCTCGGGCATGGGCGACGTGGTGACCCGGTATCACATCAGCCTCGACGTCGCGGACAAACCGGGCGTTCTCGCCCAGGTCGCGACCGTGTTCGCCGAGCACGGGGTGTCGATCGATACCGTTCGCCAGCAGGGCAAGGATGGCGAGGCGTCCCTCGTCGTCGTCACCCACCGCGCGTCGGACGCGTCCCTCACCGGGACCGTCGAGGCGTTGCGCAAGCTCGACACCGTGCGGGGTGTCGCCAGCATCATGCGGGTTGAAGGAGAGTAACCAGCAATGACCCACCAGTGGCGCGGAATCATCGAGGAGTACCGGGACCGGCTGCCGGTATCCGACACCACGCAGGTCGTGACGCTCCGTGAGGGCGGCACGCCCCTCGTGCCCGCGCAGGTGCTCTCCGAGCGCACGGGCTGCGAGGTCCACCTGAAGGTGGAGGGTGCCAACCCCACCGGGTCCTTCAAGGACCGGGGCATGACCATGGCGATCACGCGGGCAAAGGAGGAGGGCGCCAAGGCCGTCATCTGTGCCTCCACGGGCAACACTTCCGCCTCCGCGGCCGCGTACGCGGTGCGCGCGGGAATGGTTTCGGCCGTTCTTGTGCCGCAGGGCAAGATCGCGCTCGGCAAGATGGGGCAGGCGCTGGTCCACGGCGCCAAGATCCTCCAGGTCGACGGCAACTTCGACGACTGCCTCACCCTGGCCCGTGCCCTGAGCGACAACTACCCGGTGTCGCTGGTCAATTCGGTCAATCCGGTACGTATCGAGGGCCAGAAGACGGCCGCGTTCGAGATCGTCGACATGCTCGGCGACGCTCCCGACATCCATGTCCTGCCGGTGGGCAACGCGGGCAACATCACCGCGTACTGGAAGGGCTACACGGAATACGCCACCGACGGCGTGGCCGGAAAGACGCCCCGCATGTGGGGATTCCAGGCCTCCGGCAGCGCCCCGATCGTGCGCGGCGAGGTCGTCAAGGACCCCTCGACCATCGCCACCGCGATCCGTATCGGCAACCCCGCGTCCTGGCAGTACGCGCTGGCCGCGCGGGACGAGTCCGGGGGCCTCATCGACGAGGTGACGGACCGTGAAATCCTGCGCGCCTACCGGCTGTTGGCGGCTCAGGAGGGTGTCTTCGTGGAGCCCGCGTCCGCCGCGTCCGTGGCCGGTCTGCTGAAGGCCGCCGAGCTGGGCAAGGTCGACCCGGGCCAGCGGATCGTGTGCACCGTCACCGGCAACGGCCTGAAGGACCCCGACTGGGCCGTCGCCGGCGCTCCGCAGCCCGTCACCGTCCCGGTCGACGCGGCGACGGCGGCCGAGCGCCTCGGCCTCGCCTGACCGCCGACCCGGCCGTCCTCCTGATCGGTCACCTGATCAGGCGCCTGAAGAGGTGACTGATCAGACGCATGAAACGGCGTTCAACGGGTTAACCCTTCCGAGGATGCACAGGGGGCTTACGACACGCATCGTGCGCCTCCTGTGCGCCCTATGTCGCCACAGAACCTTCCTTCGATAGGCTGTACTGAACCCGCCCGCCGCATATGCCCTCGCATATGGCCGGCGCCGTGCCGCTTTCCGCGGCCGAGGGTTTTCCCGTACGTATCGAATGTCATTCGACAGTCACGCTTCAAGGAGAGTCATCGAGCGATGGCCGGTCCAGCGTTCCGCGCCGCCGCCGTCCGGGTGCGCGTCCCCGCCACCAGCGCCAACCTCGGCCCGGGCTTCGACGCCCTCGGCCTGGCCCTGGGGCTGTACGACGACGTGGTCGTCCGGGTGGCCGACTCCGGGCTGCACATCGACATCGCGGGTGAGGGCAGCCAGACGCTCCCGCGCGACGAGAGCCACCTCCTCGTACGCTCCCTGCGCACCGCCTTCGACCTGCTGGGCGGCCAGCCGCGCGGCCTGGAGATCGTCTGCGCCAACCGCATCCCGCACGGCCGGGGCCTGGGCTCCTCCTCGGCCGCCATCTGCGCCGGCATCGTCGCCGCGCGAGCCGTGACCATAGGCGGCGAGGCCAAGCTCGACGACACGGCCCTGCTGGAGCTGGCCACCGAGATCGAGGGCCACCCCGACAACGTGGCGGCCTGTCTGCTCGGCGGCTTCACGCTCTCCTGGATGGAGGCCGGCAGCGCCCGGGCGATCAGGATGGAGCCAGCCGATTCCATCGTTCCGGTGGTTTTCGTACCGGGGAAGCCCGTCCTCACGGAGACGGCGCGAGGGCTGCTCCCGCGCACCGTGCCGCACGTCGACGCCGCCGCCAACGCGGGCCGCGCGGCCCTGCTCGTCGAGGCCCTGACCAGGCGCCCCGAGCTGCTGCTGTCCGCCACCGAGGACCGCCTGCACCAGGAGTACCGCGCCCCGGCCATGCCGGAGAGTGCCGCACTGGTGGAGCGGCTGCGGGCCGACGGGGTCCCGGCGGTCATCTCGGGCGCCGGACCCACCGTCCTCGCGCTGGTCGACGGCGACAGCGCCGACAAGGTGTCCCATCTGGCAGGCGAAGGGTGGGCCGCGAACCGGCTCGACCTCGACGCCCAGGGAGCGAGCGTGCTGCCGCTTGCCACCTGACACACGGTTGCCGGATTTCGAGAGGGGGAATGTTTGTTGGATCCGGTAGTGTTAACCTCAAGTCTGCACCCGACCCCACCATGGCGAGGTGCTTCGTGTCCCCGTCCGGGACAGACATTCTTCCGGGAGTCTCCCAAAAAACCACTCTGTGCTCTGTATGTCGTACCTGGGCAGTACGCCGTACGCGGGCATTGAGCGGGTCACTGGGCACGCTCCGGAACAGGTGCTACCACGCCACGTGACACCGGGTGTCACGGCTCGAGGAAGCGCCATCACCAGAAATCTCTTCCGCCGCTTTGGCGGACAACCGCCCCGGCTTCGTCCACACCACAAGGACCGGAGTCGGACAGCACAACCGGTCGCCGAGCCAGACAGGCCGACGTCCGCTCCAGGGAAGGACCCTTCGTGAGCGACACCACCGATCTGATGGGCGCACGTGTCGAGGAGACCGCTGCCGCGCCCGCCACGGACGCCTCCGCGCCTGCCAGCGGTGCCGGCTCCCGGCGGCGCCGCGGTACCGGCCTCGAGGGCATGGTGCTGGCCGAGCTGCAGCAGGTCGCATCCGGCCTCGGAATCAGGGGCACCGCGCGCATGCGCAAGAGCCAGCTGATCGAGGTCATCAAGGAGGCGCAGGCGGGAGGGGGTGCCGCCCCGGCCGCGAAGGCCGAAGCCGCCGGCGAGACCAAGCCGAAGCGCCGCGCCACCTCCAAGGCCCGTACGGGCGAGGCCGCCGCCGAGAAGAAGGCGGAGAAGGCGGCTGACGCCCCCGCCGAGAAGGCCGTGGCCCAGCAGCAGATCGAGATCCCCGGCCAGCCGTCCCCCAAGGCCTCGGCCCCGGCCGAGCAGGGCGCCCCCGCCGCCGACGACGCCCCCGTGGAGCGCCGTCGCCGCCGCGCCACCGCCGACGCGGGCGCGCCGGCGAGCAGCGGCGCCGAGACCGTCGTCGCCGAGGCCAAGAGCGAGCCCAAGGCCGAGACCCCGGCCCAGCCGCAGGGTGACGCCAAGGCCGACGCGGACGGCGGCGAGGGCCGTCGCCGGGACCGCCGTGAGCGCGGCCGCGACCGCGGTGAGCGAAGTGACCGCGGTGAGCGCAGTGACCGCAGCGACCGCGGTGACCGCCGTAAGGGCGACGACCAGCAGGGTGGTCAGCAGCGCGGTCAGCAGCAGAGCCAGCAGCAGGGCGGCGGCCGTCAGGACCGCAACACCGGTCCGCAGGACGACGACGACTTCGACGGCGGACGCCGGGGCCGTCGCGGCCGCTACCGCGACCGCCGTGGCCGCCGTGGTCGCGACGACATCGCCTCCTCCGAGCCGCAGATCGCCGACGACGACGTCCTGATCCCCGTCGCGGGCATCCTCGACATCCTCGACAACTACGCCTTCATCCGTACGTCGGGCTACCTGCCCGGGCCGAACGACGTGTACGTCTCCCTCGCCCAGGTCCGCAAGAACGGCCTGCGCAAGGGTGACCACATCACCGGCGCCGTGCGACAGCCCAAGGAGGGCGAGCGGCGCGAGAAGTTCAACGCGCTGGTGCGCCTGGACTCCGTCAACGGCATGGCGCCCGAACACGGTCGTGGCCGACCGGAGTTCAACAAGCTCACGCCGCTGTACCCGCAGGACCGGCTCCGTCTGGAGACCGACCCGGGTGTGCTCACCACCCGCATCATCGACCTGGTCTCGCCGATCGGTAAGGGCCAGCGCGGTCTGATCGTGGCCCCGCCGAAGACCGGCAAGACCATGATCATGCAGGCGATCGCCAACGCGATCACGCACAACAACCCCGAGTGCCACCTGATGGTCGTCCTCGTCGACGAGCGTCCGGAAGAGGTCACCGACATGCAGCGGTCGGTCAAGGGCGAGGTCATCTCCTCGACCTTCGACCGTCCGGCCGAGGACCACACGACGGTCGCCGAGCTCGCCATCGAGCGTGCGAAGCGGCTGGTCGAGCTGGGCCACGACGTGGTCGTGCTGCTCGACTCGATCACGCGTCTGGGCCGTGCGTACAACCTGGCCGCGCCCGCTTCCGGTCGCATCCTGTCCGGTGGTGTCGACTCGACCGCGCTGTACCCGCCGAAGCGGTTCTTCGGTGCGGCGCGCAACATCGAGGACGGCGGTTCGCTGACCATTCTGGCGACGGCTCTCGTCGACACCGGGTCCCGCATGGACGAGGTGATCTTCGAGGAGTTCAAGGGCACCGGCAACATGGAGCTCAAGCTCGACCGGAAGCTGGCCGACAAGCGGATCTTCCCGGCGGTGGACGTGGACGCGTCCGGTACCCGTAAGGAAGAGATCCTGCTCGGCAACGAGGAGCTCGCGGTCGTCTGGAAGCTGCGGCGGGTGCTGCACGCGCTGGACCAGCAGCAGGCGATCGAGCTGCTGCTGGACAAGATGAAGCAGACGAAGTCGAACGGCGAGTTCTTGATGCAGATCCAGAAGACGACGCCGACTCCGGGTAATGGTGACTAGGCGCTCCGCTGGGAGAGCCGAAAGGTTGTAGGCGGCTGCGGCTGAGTCGTGGCTTGTCGCGCAGTGCCCCGCGCCCCTGGAGGGGCGCGTCGGGGCCGCCCCCTGATTGCAGGGGGCGGCCCCTTTTTTGCTTGCCGGCTGCGAGATCTTTGCCACAGGAAGGTCGGGTGCGCGGCGCTCGGCGCAGTAGCGTCTCGGCGGGAAAAGGTGCAGGTGAGAGGGGCCTGAGGCCCGGTCGGCGACTACGGTGCGTGCACAATACTCCACAGGTCGGACACATTCCGTTGTGCAACCCTTTCCCGAGTTTCGCCGTCTGACCGGACGGAGTGACGATGGTGCGGTACAGGCGCCGACACACCAGGCCAGACCCTGACCGCAGGGGGTAACCGACCGGACGAAACCGAGGAGCACATGTCTGCCGAGAGCACGCCGGGTCCCGGCATACCGGGCCACAGCACCGGCCCGCGTCACCGCGCCAAGGGCCACCGTCGCAAGCCCAAGGGCCGGCGCAGAGGCCTGTTGGTCATGGCCTGGACGGCCGCGGGCATCGTCGTCCTCGGCGGCACCGGAGCCGGCTACCTGTACTTCAAGCTCAACGGCAACATCAAGAGCGTCGACATCGACCAGGCCCTCGGCACCGACCGGCCCGAGAAGGCCGACAACGGCTCCGAGAACATCCTGGTCCTGGGCTCGGACACGCGCGCCGGCAGTAACAAGAAGATCGGTGGCGGCACCGACGACGGCAGCGCCCGCTCCGACACGGCGATGATCATCCACGTCTACAAGGGCCACCAGAAGGCCAGCGTGGTCTCCGTCCCGCGTGACACCCTCATCGACCGCCCCGCGTGCACCGACACCAAGGGCGACACCCACGACGCCGCGTCCGACGTGATGTTCAACTCCGCCTACACCACCGGTGGCGCCGCCTGCGCGGTGAAGACGGTGGAGTCCCTCACCGGCGTGCGGATGGACCACTACCTCGAGGTCGACTTCTCCGGCTTCCAGAAGCTCATCGACCAGCTCGGCGGCGTCGACATCACCACCACCAAGGACATCGACGACCCCGACAGCCACCTGAAGCTGAAGGCCGGCGAGCACACGCTCAACGGCAAACAGGCCCTCGGTCTGGTCCGCACCCGGCACGGCGTCGGCGACGGCTCCGACCTCGGCCGCATCCAGCTCCAGCAGGCCTTCATCAAGGCCCTGGTCAACCAGGTCAAGCACATAGGCCTCTTCAGCGACGGCACCAAGCTGTACGACCTGGCCAACACCGCCACCAAGGCCGTGACGACCGACTCCGACCTGGGCTCCCTGAACTCCCTGATGTCGTTCGCGAACGGCCTGAAGGGCATCAGCGCCTCGCACATGAACATGGTGACGATGCCGGTGCAGTACGACCCGGCCAACCCCAACCGGGTGCTCATGGAGAAGACCAAGGCGCAGCTGGTCTGGAACGCCCTGAAGAACGACAAGCCGATCCCGAAGAGCGCCACGAAGGGAACGGCCACCGGCGAGGCCGGCGGCGTCGTCAGCGGCTCCTGAGGGCCGCGCGGCGACCCTCGACGACCCACCGGGAACAAACGAGCGCACCCCCTGGTTTTGGGGGATGGGCCCAGTCCTGGCAGACTGGTACGTCGGCTCCGGTTCACGCTTCCGCATCCCGCGGTCGCGACCCGGCGCCCTCCCGAAACTAGGAGACACCTTGAAGCGCGACATCCACCCCGAGTACGTCGAGACGCAGGTCAGCTGCACCTGTGGCGCGTCGTTCACCACCCGCAGCACCATCGAGAGCGGCACCATCCGCGCCGAGGTCTGCTCCGAGTGCCACCCGTTCTACACGGGCAAGCAGAAGATCCTCGACACCGGTGGCCGTGTGGCCCGCTTCGAGGCCCGCTTCGGCAAGGCTGCCGCCGGCTCCAAGAAGTAGCGAGCCCCTCTTCGCCGGTCCACGGCCGCGCGCTCTTCCGAGGCGTGCGCCGGGACCGGCGTTTTTGGTCGCCCGCCTTCCCTTCCCCCGCAGTACAGGAGCCGAAAGATGTTCGAGGCCGTCGAGGAGCTCGTCGCCGAGCACGCCGACCTGGAGAAGAAGCTCGCCGACCCGTCGGTCCACTCCGACCAGGCCAACGCGCGCAAGCTGAACAAGCGCTACGCCGAGCTCACCCCGATCGTCGCCACGTACCGCTCCTGGAAGCAGACCGGCGACGACATGGAGACCGCGCGCGAACTCGCCGCCGACGACCCCGACTTCGCCGCCGAGGTCAAGGAACTGGACAAGCAGCGCGACGAGCTGACCGAGAAGCTCCGCCTCCTGCTCGTCCCGCGCGACCCGAACGACGACAAGGACGTCATCCTGGAGATCAAGGCGGGCGCGGGCGGCGACGAGTCCGCCCTGTTCGCCGGTGACCTCCTGCGGATGTACCTGCGCTACGCCGAGCGGGTCGGCTGGAAGACCGAGATCATCGACGCCACCGAGTCCGAGCTCGGCGGCTACAAGGACGTCCAGGTCGCCGTGAAGACCAAGGGCGGCCAGGGCGCCACCGAGCCCGGCCAGGGCGTGTGGGCCCGCCTGAAGTACGAGGGCGGCGTGCACCGCGTGCAGCGCGTCCCGGCGACGGAGTCCCAGGGCCGTATCCACACCTCCGCGGCCGGTGTCCTGGTCACCCCGGAGGCCGAGGAGGTGGACGTGGAGATCAACCCCAACGACCTCCGCATCGACGTCTACCGCTCCTCCGGACCCGGTGGCCAGTCCGTCAACACCACCGACTCCGCCGTGCGCATCACGCACCTCCCGACCGGAGTCGTGGCCTCCTGCCAGAACGAGAAGAGCCAGCTGCAGAACAAGGAGCAGGCGATGCGTATCCTGCGCTCCAGGCTGCTCGCCGCGGCGCAGGAGGAGGCGGAGCGGGAGGCCGCGGACGCCCGCCGCAGCCAGGTCCGCACCGTAGACCGCTCCGAGAAGATCCGCACGTACAACTTCCCGGAGAACCGCATCTCGGACCACCGCGTCGGATTCAAGTCGTACAACCTGGACCAGGTCCTGGACGGCGACCTCTACGCGGTGATCCAGGCCTGCGTCGACGCCGACTCGGCGGCGAAGCTGGCCGCCGCGTAAGACGCGTAGGACACGTACGTACGAGTACGACACGGAGGACTTGCGTGAACCTGCTGCTCGCAGAGGTGGCCCAGGCCACCCAGCGGCTGGCCGACGCCGGCGTGCCCTCGCCGCGCAACGACGCGGAGGAGCTCGCCGCGTTCGTGCACGCCGTGAAGCGGGGCGAGTTGCACTCCGTGAAGGACTCCGACTTCGACGCCCGGTACTGGGAGGTCGTCGCGCGCCGTGAACAGCGGGAGCCGCTGCAGCACATCACCGGGCGTGCCTTCTTCCGGTACCTGGAACTCCAGGTCGGGCCCGGCGTGTTCGTCCCGCGCCCGGAGACCGAGTCGGTCGTCGGATGGGCCATAGACGCCGTCCGCGCGATGGACGTCGTCGAGCCGCTGATCGTGGACCTGTGCACCGGCTCCGGCGCCATCGCGCTCGCCCTCGCCCAGGAGGTCCCGCGCTCCCGCGTGCACGCCGTGGAGCTGTCCGAGGACGCCCTGCGGTGGACCCGCAAGAACATGGAGGGGTCCAGGGTCGACCTGCGCCAGGGCGACGCCCGGGACGCCTTCCACGACCTCGACGGCCAGGTCGACCTCGTCATCTCCAACCCGCCGTACATCCCGCTCACCGAATGGGAGTACGTCGCTCCCGAGGCGCGGGACTACGACCCCGACCTGGCCCTGTTCTCGGGCGAGGACGGCCTCGACCTGATCCGCGGTCTGGAACGCACCGCACACCGGCTGCTGCGCCCCGGCGGTGTCGTCGTGATCGAACACGCGGACACCCAGGGCGGACAGGTCCCCTGGATCTTCACCGAGGAACGGGGCTGGGCCGACGCGGCCGACCACCCCGACCTCAACAACCGCCCGCGCTTCGCGACGGCCCGCAGGGCGATGCCGTGAACGCGACCGCGACATTCGAGACCCCGACTTTCGACCCGCAGCACCCGCAGCAGTACGTGTACGAGGAGGCCCGCTAAATGGCACGGCGATACGACACCAACGACGCGACCGACCGCGTGACCGGTCTGCGTGAAGCCGCGTCCGCGGTCCGCCGTGGTGAACTGGTGGTCCTCCCCACCGACACGGTGTACGGCATCGGCGCCGACGCGTTCACCAAGGAGGCCGTGAGCGACCTCCTCGACGCCAAGGGCCGGGGCCGCAACATGCCCACCCCTGTGCTGATCGGCTCCCCGAACACGCTCCACGGTCTCGTCACCGACTTCTCCGAGCTGGCCTGGGAGCTCGTCGACGCGTTCTGGCCGGGCGCGCTGACGCTCGTCGCCAAGCACCAGCCGTCCCTCCAGTGGGACCTGGGGGACACCCGAGGCACGGTTGCCGTGCGCATGCCGCTGCACCCGGTCGCCATCGAGCTGCTGACGGAGGTCGGGCCGATGGCGGTCTCCTCCGCCAATCTCACCGGGCACCCCGCGCCGGAGAACTGTGACGCGGCGCAGGAGATGCTCGGGGACTCCGTCTCCGTCTACCTCGACGGGGGGCCGACGCCCGGCAACGTGCCGTCGTCGATCGTCGACGTCACGCGTGAGGTGCCGCTGCTGCTGCGCGCGGGCGCGATCTCGGCGGACGAGCTGCGGAAGGTCGTACCCGACCTCGAGGTGGCGAATTGACAGCCCCTGACACGGGGCGTGGCATAGGCAGCGGGGAGCGTACGGCGGAGGAAACGACCACTTTCGGGTTTCCGCGCGACAGCTTCCGCATCCTCCACGTCAGTACCGGCAACGTGTGCCGCTCGCCGATCACCGAGCGGCTGACCCGGCATTTCGTGTCGCAGCGGCTCGGGGTGCTGGGCGGCGGGCTGATCGTGGAGAGCGCGGGTACCTGGGGTCATGAGGGCGCGCCGATGGAGGCGAACGCGGAGGCGGTGCTGGCGGAGTTCGGGGCGGACACGTCGGGGTTCGTGGGGCGGGAGCTGCTCGACGAGCACGTCATCATGGCGGACCTGGTGCTGACGGCCACGCGGGACCATCGGGCGCAGGTGATCTCCATGGGGCATTCGGCGGGGCTGCGGACGTTCACGCTGAAGGAGTTCACGCGGCTGGTGAAGGCGATCGACCCGGCGACGTTGCCTCCGCTGGAGGACGGGGTGGTGGCTCGGGCCCGGGCGTTGGTGCGGGCCGCCGCCGCGTTGCGGGGGTGGCTGCTGGCGCCCACGGCCGAGGCGGACGAGGTGTATGACCCGTACGGGGCGCCGTTGCCGTTCTTCCGGTCGGTGGGGGACGAGATACATCAGGCGCTGGATCCGGTGGTGACCGCGTTGACCGGGGTGGCGGCGCGGGCGTAGGGCCGCTGTTCCACTGCCGGGCGGGGGTGGCCCCCGCGGCCTACATTGGTCGTACGTCACCGGCGACGTTCGGAGCACACCATGACGGTCAGCCCTGCCCTCGAGGCCGACATCCTGCGGCAGCGGGATCCTGAGCTCGCGGACGTGCTGCTGGGGGAGCGGGAGCGGCAGTCGACGACGTTGCAGTTGATCGCCGCGGAGAACTTCTGCTCGCCGGCGGTGCTCGCGGCGCTCGGCTCGCCGCTCGCGAACAAGTACGCGGAAGGGTATCCGGGCGCCCGGCACCACGGTGGCTGCGAGATCGTCGACGTCGCGGAGAGCATCGCCGTGTCGCGCGCGAAGGCCCTGTTCGGGGCCGAGCACGCCAACGTGCAGGCGCACTCCGGGTCCTCCGCCGTCCTCGCCGCGTACGCGGTCCTGTTGCGCCCAGGGGACACCGTCCTCGCGCTCGGGCTGCCGTACGGCGGACATCTCACGCATGGCTCGCCCGCGAACTTCTCCGGCCGCTGGTTCGACTTCGTGGGGTACGGCGTCGACGCGGAGAGCGGGCTCATCGACTACGAGCAGGTGCGGACGCTGGCCCGCAACCACCGGCCCAAGGCGATCGTGTGCGGGTCGATCGCCTACCCACGCCACATCGAATACGCCCTGTTCCGGGAGATCGCCGACGAGGTCGGGGCCTATCTCATCGCCGACGCGGCGCACCCGATCGGGCTGGTCGCCGGGGGAGCGGCGCCCAGTCCGGTGCCGTACGCCGACATCGTGTGCGCCACCACGCACAAGGTGCTGCGCGGGCCGCGCGGCGGGATGCTCCTGTGCGGCTCCGAACTGGCCGAGCGGGTGGACCGGGCCGTGTTCCCCTTCACTCAAGGCGGGGCTCAGATGCACACCATCGCCGCCAAGGCCGTCGCGTTCGGGGAGGCGGCAACTCCGGCGTTCGCGGTGTACGCCCATCAGGTGGTCGCCAATGCGAGGGTTCTCGCCGACCGTCTCGCGGCCGAGGGGCTGGCGGTCACCACCGGCGGGACCGACACCCACCTCATCACCGTCGACCCCGCGCCCCTCGGTGTCGAGGGGCGCGCCGCGCGCGGGCGGCTCGCCGCCGCCGGGATCGTGCTGGACTGCTGTGCCCTGCCCCATGACTCCGCCCGCGGCCTGCGGCTGGGCACCGCGGCGCTGACCACGCAGGGCATGGGGGAGCGGGAGATGGAGCGCGTCGCGGCGCTGCTGGCCGGCGTGCTGCGGGAGGACGTGGAGGCCAAGCGCGCACGTGAAGAAGTGCGGGATCTCACTGGGGGATTTCCGCCGTATCCCCGCTGAACGGGGGTAGGCGCGCATCCGTACACAGCCACACGTGCAACCATCGTCGATACCCGGAAGTCCCCAACCATATGCAGCCGTCGCTAGGGTGTGGGGCTGAGATGGCCAGCGAGACCTGTGGGGAAGCCCGTGCGTGAATACCTGCTGACGCTCTGCATCACGGCCGCGGTGACGTATCTGCTGACAGGGCCGGTACGGAAGTTCGCGATCGTGGCCGGAGCGATGCCGGAGATCCGGGCACGTGACGTGCACCGGGAGCCCACTCCGCGGCTCGGCGGGATCGCGATGTTCTTCGGCCTGTGCGCGGGCCTGCTCGTCGCCGACCACCTCACCAACCTCAACGAGGTCTTCGAGAAGTCGAACGAGCCGCGCGCGCTGCTGTCCGGGGCGGCGCTGATCTGGCTGATCGGTGTCCTCGACGACAAGTTCGAGATCGACGCCCTGATCAAGCTGGGCGGCCAGATGATCGCCGCCGGTGTGATGGTCGTGCAGGGTCTGACGATCCTGTGGCTGCCGATCCCCGGAGTCGGCACGGTCGCGCTGACGCAGTGGCAGGGCACGCTGCTCACGGTCGCGCTGGTCGTCATCACGATCAACGCGGTCAACTTCGTGGACGGCCTCGACGGCCTCGCCGCCGGCATGGTGTGCATCGCCGCGGCCGCGTTCTTCATGTACGCCTACCGCATCTGGTACTCGTACGGCATCGAATCGGCTGCCCCGGCCACACTGTTCGCGGCGATCCTGATGGGCATGTGCCTGGGCTTCCTGCCGCACAACATGCACCCCGCGCGGATCTTCATGGGCGACTCGGGCTCGATGCTGATCGGCCTGGTGCTGGCGGCCGGCGCGATCTCCGTCACCGGGCAGGTCGACCCGGACGTGATGAACATGTTCTCCAAGTCGGAGCGGGCCACCGTGCACCAGATGGTGCCGGTCTACATCCCGCTGGTGATGCCGCTGACGATCATCGCGATCCCGGCCGCCGACCTGATCCTCGCCATCGTGCGGCGCACCTGGCGCGGTCAGTCGCCGTTCGCCGCGGACCGCGGGCACCTGCACCACCGGCTCCTGGAGATCGGGCACTCGCACAGCCGCGCGGTGCTGATCATGTACTTCTGGTCGGCGCTGATCGCGTTCGGCGCGCTCGCCTACTCCGTCAACTCGGCGTCCATGTGGATCGTCCTGGGCGTCGTCGTCCTCAGCGCGATCGGTCTCGCGCTGCTCCTGCTGCCGCGCTTCACGCCGCGCGCGCCGCGCTGGGCCGAGCACTTCGTGCCGCCGCGCTACCGCCGCCGCCGGGCCGCCGTCGCGGCGGCGCGGGAGTCGGCGCGGGAGGCGGTGCCTGCGGCCGTGCCGGCCGCCTCGGTGGTCGTGGCGGAGGGGAACACGGAAGAGCAGCGCACGCCCGTTGTGGCAGGAGTGTCCGGAGTCAACGGAGCGACTGCTGTGGGCCCCCGTTCACGGCTCCCAAGGTAAGAATCTGACTAGAGCATTGCCAAGTCGTGGGAGAGCAATGGGGGGCCAAAGCGCCTCTATATCAGACAAAAGGGCGCGGTTCCTGCACAGACGCGCACTGTCACTCTCATGTGTGACAGCTGGCACACCTTCGAGGTAAAGACCTCATCAAATAGTTTGTGATACCGTTCACGAGAACCCCGGACAGAGTCGAAGGACCGCAGTGCGACGGTCCATGGGCGCGAGTCTCCAGCACTCCACCCCGGGGACTACGCTCGTCCATGACGACACCCCTGCCCCCCTGCGAAAGCGGAGTTGCCGCCATGCCGTCCAATGACGCCCGGATCCTGGCCCAGGCCGCTGTGCCCACAGCCGCCGTCGGCGCTGTCGCCGCCGTCATCAGTGCGGTCGTGGCCGGTGGCGAGGGTGCGATCGGGGCGGTCGTCGCGACGCTGGTGGTGATCCTCTTCATGGGGATCGGCCTGTACGTCCTGCAGCGCACTGCCAAATCGCTTCCGCATCTCTTCCAGGCGATGGGCCTCATGCTCTACGCGGCGCAGATCCTGCTGCTGTTCATCTTCGTCGCGGCCTTCAAGCACACGACGTTGTTCAACCCCCGGGCCTTCGCTCTCACGCTCGTCGCCGGCACCCTCGCTTGGATCGGCGCGCAGACGCGTGCCCACATGAAGTCCAAGATCCTCTACGTCGAACCTGATTCGGGCACCTCCGCCAACGGTGACAAGCCCGAAAAGACGGGGCACTCGTCGTGAGAGGTAGGGCCGGGATAAAGGCGCACGAGAAGTCCTGCTATCGTCCGGTGCCAACTGCGGCATCGCGGGCGCGGGCATCCGAGCTGACGCCTGCTCAAGCGCGAGGCGAGATGCCCCTGAGCCGCCCCCACATCCGTAACACCAGTCCCGTGCCGAACCGCGGCAGCGTGCCGCGCCGACACAACGAGGTTGCCGTACCTATGCGCCACGCTGAAGGAGCCCGCGGTGAGTGCTGACCCGACGCAGGTGCTCGCCTTCGAGACCGATTGCCACATCTTCGACGGCTGTGGATTCCCCTCTCCTGGCCTGCACTCGTTCCTGTTCGAGCCCATCTGGGGCGACGGGGACAGCAACGTGTACTTCAACAAGACGATGCTGCTGGCGCTGCTCGGCTCGATCATCATCGTCGGGTTCTTCTGGGCCGCGTTCCGCCGGCCGCAGGTCGTCCCGGGCAAGCTGCAGATGGTCGCCGAGGCGGGCTACGACTTCATCCGGCGGGGAGTCGTCTACGAGACGATCGGAAAGAAAGAGGGTGAGAAGTACGTACCGCTCGTCGTCTCCCTCTTCTTCTTCGTCTGGATGATGAACCTCTGGGCGATCATCCCGCTCGCCCAGTTCCCGGTCACCTCGGTCATCGCCTACCCGGCGGGACTCGCGGCCATCGTCTACATCCTGTGGGTCTCACTCACCTTCAAGCGGCACGGATTCGTCGGCTTCTTCAAGAACGTCACCGGCTACGACAAGTCGCTCGGCCCGGTGCTCCCGCTGGCGATGGGCATCGAGTTCTTCTCGAACCTGCTGATCCGCCCGTTCACCCACGCCGTGCGACTCTTCGCGAACATGTTCGCTGGTCACACCCTGCTGCTGCTCTTCACGATCGCCAGCTGGTACCTGCTGAACGGCATCGGCATCGCGTACGCGGGTGTCTCGTTCATCATGACCGTCGTGATGACCGCCTTCGAGCTGTTCATCCAGGCCCTGCAGGCCTACGTCTTCGTGCTGCTGACCTGCACCTACATCCAGGGCGCGCTGGCCGAGCACCACTGAGTCACCGCGCCGTCCGCCCTCAACGAATCGTCCGGTGGCCAACCCCCACCGGGTCCGTAAAGGAAAAGGAAGAACTGGCATGTCCCAGACCCTTGCCGCCGTCACCGGCTCGCTCGGTTCCATCGGTTACGGCCTTGCTGCCATCGGCCCCGGCGTCGGCGTCGGCATCATCTTCGGCAACGGCACCCAGGCCCTGGCCCGCCAGCCCGAGGCCGCCGGCCTGATCCGTGCCAACCAGATCCTCGGCTTCGCCTTCTGTGAGGCGCTCGCCCTGATCGGTCTGGTTATGCCGTTCGTCTACGGCTACAACTAAACCGCCACCCGGACCAGCCGACTAGACGAAAGGCCATACACATGAGCCCGCTGCTCACGATCGCGGCCGAGGAGATGGAGAATCCCCTCATCCCGCCGATCCCCGAGCTTGTCATCGGCCTTATCGCCTTCGTCATCGTCTTCGGCTTCCTCGCCAAGAAGCTCCTCCCGAACATCAACAAGGTTCTGGAAGAGCGCCGCGAGGCCATCGAGGGCGGTATCGAGAAGGCCGAGGCCGCCCAGACCGAGGCCCAGAGCGTCCTCGAGCAGTACAAGGCCCAGCTCGCCGAGGCCCGTCACGAGGCCGCGCGGCTGCGCCAGGAGGCGCAGGAGCAGGGCGCGACGCTCATCGCCGAGATGCGCGCCGAGGGCCAGCGGCAGCGTGAGGAGATCGTTGCCGCCGGTCACGCGCAGATCGAGGCCGACCGCAAGGCCGCCGCGTCCGCGCTGCGCCAGGACGTCGGCAAGCTCGCGACCGAGCTGGCCGGCAAGCTCGTCGGTGAGTCCCTCGAGGACCACGCCCGCCAGAGCCGTGTCATCGACCGCTTCCTCGACGAGCTCGAGGAGAAGGCCGAGGCCACGCGATGAACGGAGCGAGCCGCGAGGCCCTGGCAGCCGCACGCGAGCGTCTCGACGCGCTGACGGACTCCACGTCCGTGGACGCGGCGAAGCTCGCCGACGAGCTGGCCGCCGTCACCGCGCTGCTCGACCGCGAGGTGTCGCTGCGTCGGGTCCTCACCGACCCGGCGCAGTCCGGCGAGGGCAAGGCCGAGCTGGCCCAGCGCCTGTTCGGCAGCCAGGTCAGCGGGGAGACCGCTGACCTGGTGTCCGGACTGGTGCGCTCCCGCTGGTCGCAGTCGCGCGACCTGGTGGACGCGCTGGAGGACCTGGCGAACATCGCCGACCTCACCGCCGCGCAGCAGGCCGGCACGCTCGACGACGTGGAGGACGAGCTGTTCCGCTTCGGGCGGATCGTCTCCTCGAACACCGAGCTGCGCGCCGCGCTGACCAACCGCAAGGCCAGTGTCACGGCCAAGGGCGAGCTGCTGCGCAGCCTGCTCGGCGGCCGGGCCGTCCGGGGCACCGAGCGTCTGGTGACGCGCCTCGTGACCGCGCCGCGGGGACGTAGCCTGGAGGCGGGACTCGAGTCCCTGTCCAAGCTGGCCGCCGAGCGGCGGGACCGTGTCGTGGCCGTCGTCACCTCGGCGGTGCCGCTGAGCGACCCGCAGAAGCAGCGCCTGGGCGCCGCCCTCGCGAAGCTCTACGGGCGCACGATGCACCTCAACCTGGACGTGGACCCCGAGGTCCTCGGCGGGATCCGGGTGCAGGTCGGCGACGAGGTCATCAACGGATCTCTCGCGGACCGCATCGAGGACGCCACCCGCCGTATGGCGAGCTAGCAGCAACACAAAAAGACGTAGAAATACGGCCCGAGTTGGGCCGTGCAGAGGATTCACCTCGTTCAGGGGGGAGTCCCCCATCCCCCCAAGTGAAACTTCGGGCCCAACAAGGAGAGCAGGGAACCCAGATGGCGGAGCTCACGATCCGGCCGGAGGAGATCCGGGACGCGCTGGAGAACTTCGTCCAGTCGTACAAGCCGGACGCGGCCTCGCGCGAGGAGGTCGGTACGGTCACCCTTGCCGGCGACGGCATCGCGAAGATCGAGGGTCTTCCCTCGGCCATGGCCAACGAACTGCTGAAGTTCGAGGACGGCACCCTCGGCCTCGCGCTCAACCTGGAAGAGCGCGAGATCGGCGCCATCGTCCTCGGTGAGTTCAGCGGCATCGAGGAGGGTCAGCCGGTCACCCGTACCGGTGAGGTGCTCTCCGTGGCCGTCGGCGAGGGCTACCTCGGCCGCGTCGTCGACCCGCTCGGTGCCCCGATCGACGGCCTCGGCGAGATCGAGACGTCCGGCCGCCGCGCCCTTGAGCTGCAGGCCCCGGGCGTCATGGCCCGTAAGTCGGTGCACGAGCCGATGGAGACCGGCTACAAGGCCGTCGACGCGATGACCCCGATCGGCCGTGGCCAGCGTCAGCTGGTCATCGGTGACCGTCAGACCGGCAAGACCGCCCTGGCCGTCGACACGATCATCAACCAGCGCGACAACTGGCGCTCGGGCGACCCGAAGAAGCAGGTCCGCTGCGTCTACGTCGCCATCGGTCAGAAGGGCTCGACCATCGCCTCCGTGCGTGGCGCCCTCGAAGAGGCCGGCGCGCTGGAGTACACGACCATCGTCGCCGCCCCGGCGTCCGACCCGGCCGGCTTCAAGTACCTGGCGCCGTACACCGGCTCGGCCATCGGCCAGCAGTGGATGTACGAGGGCAAGCACGTCCTGATCATCTTCGACGACCTGTCGAAGCAGGCCGACGCCTACCGCGCCGTGTCGCTGCTGCTGCGCCGCCCGCCGGGCCGTGAGGCCTACCCGGGTGACGTCTTCTACCTGCACTCCCGGCTGCTGGAGCGCTGCGCGAAGCTCTCCGACGAGATGGGCGCCGGTTCGATGACCGGTCTGCCGATCGTCGAGACCAAGGCCAACGACGTCTCGGCGTTCATCCCGACCAACGTCATCTCCATCACCGACGGCCAGTGCTTCCTGGAGTCGGACCTGTTCAACGCCGGTCAGCGTCCCGCGCTGAACGTCGGTATCTCCGTCTCCCGAGTCGGTGGTTCCGCGCAGCACAAGGCGATGCGCCAGGTGTCCGGTCGTCTCCGCGTCGACCTCGCCCAGTTCCGTGAGCTGGAGGCGTTCGCCGCCTTCGGTTCCGACCTGGACGCCGCGTCGAAGGCGCAGCTGGAGCGCGGTTCGCGCATGGTCGAGCTGCTGAAGCAGGCCCAGTACCAGCCGATGGCCACCGAGGACCAGGTCGTCTCCATCTGGGCCGGCACCAACGGCAAGATGGACGAGGTTCCCGTCGCCGACATCCGCCGCTTCGAGAAGGAGCTCCTGGAGTACCTGCACCGCAAGGAGCAGGGCCTCATGACCTCCATCAAGGAGGGCGCGAAGATGTCGAACGACACCATCCAGGCGATCGACGACGCCATCGCGGAGTTCAAGAAGCAGTTCGAGACGTCCGACGGCAAGCTGCTCGGCGAGGACGCCCCGGCGGCTGTCAACGTCTCCAAGTGACGTAAGGAAGGGACCTGACTCATGGGAGCCCAGCTCCGGGTCTACAAGCGTCGCATCCGATCCGTCACCGCGACCAAGAAGATCACGAAGGCGATGGAGATGATCGCCGCCTCGCGCGTCGTCAAGGCGCAGCGCAAGGTGGCGGCCTCCACGCCGTACGCGCAGGAACTGACCCGCGCGGTCACGGCGGTCGGTACCGGTTCGAACACCAGGCACCCGCTGACCACCCAGGCCGAGACGGTCACCCGGTCCGCGGTGCTGCTCCTGACGAGCGACCGTGGTCTCGCCGGTGCCTTCAACTCCAACGCCATCAAGGCCGCGGAGAAGCTGACCGAGCGCCTGGAGCGCGAGGGCAAGCAGGTCGACACGTACATCGTCGGCCGCCGCGGTGTCGCCCACTACAACTTCCGTGAGCGCACCATCGCGGAGTCGTGGACCGGCTTCACCGACGAGCCCACGTACGCGGACGCCAAGAAGGTCGCGGCTCCCCTGATCGAGACCATCGAGAAGGAGACCGCGGAGGGCGGCGTCGACGAGCTGCACATCGTCTTCACCGAGTTCGTCTCGATGATGACGCAGACCGCGCTCGACGACCGTCTGCTCCCGCTCAGCCTCGAAGAGGGCGAGCAGGAGAAGACGACGAAGGACGAGATCCTTCCGCTGTACGACTTCGAGCCGTCGGCGGAGGACGTCCTCGACGCCCTGCTGCCGCGCTACGTGGAGAGCCGGATCTACAACGCGCTGCTCCAGTCGGCCGCCTCCAAGCACGCCGCCACGCGGCGCGCGATGAAGTCGGCGACCGACAACGCGGGAGAGCTCATCGAGACGCTGTCCCGGCTTGCCAACGCGGCCCGCCAGGCCGAAATCACCCAGGAAATCAGCGAGATCGTCGGAGGCGCGAGCGCCCTGGCCGACGCGACCGCGGGGAGTGACCGCTAATGACCACCACTGTTGAGACGGCCACGGCTACGGGCCGCGTCGCCCGGGTCATCGGCCCGGTCGTCGACGTGGAGTTCCCCGTCGACGCGATGCCGGAGATCTACAACGCCCTCCACGTCGAGGTCGCCGACCCGGCGAACGCCGGCGAGAAGAAGATCCTGACCCTGGAGGTCGCCCAGCACCTGGGTGACGGCCTGGTCCGCACCATCTCCATGCAGCCCACCGACGGTCTGGTCCGCCAGGCCGCGGTCACCGACACGGGTACGGGCATCACCGTCCCGGTCGGCGACTTCACCAAGGGCAAGGTGTTCAACACCCTCGGTGAGGTGCTGAACGTCGACGAGCAGTACGAGGGCGAGCGCTGGTCCATCCACCGCAAGGCCCCGAACTTCGACGAGCTCGAGTCGAAGACCGAGATGTTCGAGACCGGCGTCAAGGTCATCGACCTTCTCACCCCGTACGTCAAGGGTGGAAAGATCGGTCTGTTCGGTGGTGCCGGCGTCGGCAAGACGGTGCTCATCCAGGAGATGATCTACCGCGTCGCCAACAACCACGACGGTGTCTCCGTGTTCGCCGGTGTCGGTGAGCGCACCCGTGAGGGCAACGACCTCATCGAGGAGATGTCGGACTCGGGCGTCATCGACAAGACCGCCCTGGTCTTCGGTCAGATGGACGAGCCCCCGGGCACCCGTCTGCGCGTCGCGCTGGCCGGCCTCACCATGGCCGAGTACTTCCGTGACGTCCAGAAGCAGGACGTGCTGTTCTTCATCGACAACATCTTCCGCTTCACCCAGGCGGGCTCCGAGGTGTCGACCCTGCTCGGCCGTATGCCCTCCGCGGTGGGTTACCAGCCGAACCTGGCCGACGAGATGGGTCTCCTCCAGGAGCGCATCACCTCGACCCGTGGTCACTCGATCACCTCGATGCAGGCGATCTACGTCCCCGCGGACGACCTGACCGACCCGGCCCCGGCCACCACCTTCGCCCACCTCGACGCTACGACGGTTCTCTCCCGTCCGATCTCCGAGAAGGGCATCTACCCGGCCGTGGACCCGCTGGACTCCACGTCCCGGATCCTGGACCCGCGCTACATCGCGCAGGACCACTACGAGGCCGCCATGCGCGTCAAGACGATCCTGCAGAAGTACAAGGACCTCCAGGACATCATCGCGATCCTCGGTATCGACGAGCTCGGCGAGGAGGACAAGCTCGTCGTCCACCGTGCCCGTCGCGTGGAGCGCTTCCTGTCCCAGAACACCCACGTCGCCAAGCAGTTCACCGGCGTCGACGGGTCGGACGTCCCGCTGGACGAGTCGATCGCGGCCTTCAACGCGATCTGCGACGGCGAGTACGACCACTTCCCGGAGCAGGCGTTCTTCATGTGCGGTGGCATCGAGGACCTCAAGGCCAACGCCAAGGAGCTGGGCGTCTCCTGAACTCCCTGAGTTCCGGTGAGGGGGCGGGCGCGTCCCGCCCCCTCATCCACGCCCACTAGACTTGTAACCAACACCCGGCCGAACCGCCGGGTGGTGACCCGAGGAGCCACCTTGGCTGCTGAGCTGCACGTCGCGCTGGTCGCGGCCGACCGAGAGGTCTGGTCCGGCGAGGCCACCCTGGTCGTCGCGCGCACCACGTCCGGCGACATCGGCGTCATGCCCGGTCACCAGCCGCTGCTCGGTGTGCTGGAGTCGGGCCCGGTGACCATTCGTACGAGTGACGGTGGAACGGTCGTCGCCGCGGTGCACGGCGGTTTCGTCTCGTTCGCCGACAACAAGCTGTCGCTGCTGGCCGAGATCGCCGAGCTGTCGGACGAGATCGACGTCCAGCGCGTGGAGCGGGAGCTCGAGCGCGCGAAGGCGGAGGGCGACGCCGCCGCCGAGCGCCGCGCGGACGTACGACTGCGTGCGGCGGCGGCGCGCTGACCCCAGCGCCCGTCACGCGATGACGTCACTCAGCCGCGGCCGGCACCGGAGCAATCCGGAGCCGGCCGCGGCTGAGGCAGATTTGGATGTTTTTTCCGTTCCGTTACCTGTATTGAAGGTACCTAGGAGACGAGGAGGTCGGTGCCGATGGTCCTCGCTCTGACTGTGTGCGGAATCGTCGTGGCCCTGGTGGTACTGGGGCTGTTCGTCTTCGGCCTGCGCCGCAGGCTCATCCAACGCTCCGGCGGTACCTTCGACTGTTCCCTGCGCTGGGACGTCCCCGACCATCCGGACACCAGCGGCAAGGGCTGGAGCTACGGTGTCGCCCGATACAACGGCGACCGTGTCGAGTGGTACCGCGTCTTCTCCTACGCCTACCGCCCGCGCCGCGTTCTGGAGCGCGCGTCGATCGAGGTGGCCGGCCGCCGGCTGCCCGAGGGCGAGGAGGAGCTGGCGCTGCTCTCCGACGCCGTCATCCTGACCTGTCTCCACCGGGGCACGCGCCTCGAACTCGCGATGAGCGAGGACGCGCTGACCGGTTTCCTCGCGTGGCTGGAGGCAGCCCCGCCCGGTCAGCGCGTGAATGTGGCGTAACTCGCCGAACTGTTCTACGACAGTCCGCTGTTGATGGCGCTCACCAGCTCGCCGCCGGCGGTGTCGCCGCTGAACTCCCAGAAGAACGCGCCGCCCAGGCCCTGGTTCTTCGCCCAGCTCATCTTCCCGGCGATCGTGGCCGGGGTGTCGTAGGACCACCAGTTGGTGCCGCAGTGCGCGTACGCCGTACCGGCGATCGTGCCGGTGACCGGGCAGGACGTCTTGAGGACCTTGTAGTCCTCGATGCCCGCCTCGTAGGTGCCGGGTGCCGCGCCGGTCGCCGTGCCGCCGGGGGCGGACTGGGTGACTCCGGTCCAGCCGCGGCCGTAGAAGCCGATGCCGAGGAGCAGCTTGGCCGAGGGGACGCCCTTCGCCTTCAGCTTGGCGATGGCGTCGGCGGAGTCGAATCCGGCCGTCGGGATGCCTGAGTACGAGGTGAGCGGCGAGTGCGGGGCGGTCGGGCCGGTGCCCGCCCAGGCGCCGAAGTAGTCGTAGGTCATCACGTTGTACCAGTCGACGGAGGCCGAGGCGCCGCCGTAGTCGGCCGCGTCGATCTTGCCGCCGGAGGAACCGTCGGCGGTGATGGCCGCGGTGACCAGGTAGTCGGGGCCGAACTCGGCCCGCAGGGCGGCCATCAGGTTCCTGAAGGCCGCGGCACCGGAGGTGTCGCAGCTCAGGCCGCAGGCGTTCGGGTACTCCCAGTCGATGTCGATGCCGTCGAAGACGTCGGCCCAGCGCGGGTCCTCCACCACGGCCTTGCAGGACTTGGCGAAGGCCGTCGGGTTCTGCGCGGCCTGGCCGAAGCCGCCGGAGTAGGTCCAGCCGCCGAACGACCACAGCACCTTGAGGTGCGGGTACTTGGCCTTCAGCTGGCGCAGCTGGTTGAAGTTGCCGCGCAGTGGCTGGTCCCAGGTGTCGGCGACGCCGCTCACGGACTGGTCGGCGGTGTAGGCCTTGTCGGTGGCCGCGTAGGAGTCGTCGAGGACGCACTGGCCGTTCTTGACGTTGCCGAACGCGTAGTTGATGTGGGTGATCTTGGCCGCCGAGCCGGAGGTCACCAGGTTCTTGACGTGGTAGTTGCGGCCGTAGACGCCCCACTCGGTGAAGTAGCCGAGCTTGACCTTGCCGCCGGTGGGCGGGGGCTCGGTCGTACCGCCGGTGGTGCGCACGGCGCGGGCGCCGCTGACCGGGCCGGTCTGGTCGGCGGTGTCGCGGGCCTGGACGGTGTAGGAGTAGTCGGTGCCCGCGGTCAGGCGGGTGTCGGTGTACGACGTGGCCGTCACCGTGGCGACCTTGGCGCCGTCGCGCAGCACGTCGTAGTTCTTGACGCCCTTGTCGTCGGTGGCGGCGCTCCAGGCCAGCTTCACCGAGGTGTTGGTGATGTCGGAGGCGGTGGGGGTGCCGGGCGCGGAGGGAGCCGCGTCGCCGGGGACGGAGGTGCCGTCACAGCTGCCGCCGTTGAGCTTGCAGTTGGCCGGGGAGCCGGATCCGGTGCCGTTGAAGCCGAAGGAGACGGCGGCGCCCGGGGCGAGGGAGCCGTTCCAGGACTTGTTCCTGGCGGTCCAGTGGGTTCCGGAGGAGGTGACGTCGGCGTCCCAGGCGGAGGTGACGGACGTGCCGGAGGGGAAGTCCCACTCCACCGTCCAGGAGTCGATGGTGGTGGTACCGGTGTTCTTGACGGTCCACTTGCCTTCGAATCCGGTGCCCCAGTCGGAGGCCTTGGTGTAGGTGGCGGTCGCGGTCGTCGCGGCCTGGGCGGGGCTCGCGAGGCCGACGAGTCCTGCCAGCGGGAGCAACAGGGTCGCGAACCCTGCCGCGGCTCGGTGTCCGAAGCGCATGCTGCGCCTCCTTGTGTGGGGTTGGGGGAGCGCGTGACTGAGCCTCACGCCCTCGCACGGTGCCGCGAGAATAGAAAGGTCTGGACCAGACCGTCAATAGGTCTGGACCATCGAGGGGTTGCTGCTGCTAGATCCCCAATTCCTGTGCCAGTACGGCCGCTTGCACCCGGCTGCGCAGCTCCAGCTTCCCCAGCAGACGGCTGACGTGCGTCTTCACCGTCGCCTCCGCCATGTCGAGCCGGACCGCGACATCGGCGTTGGAGAGCCCCTCGCCGAGGCAGGACAGCACGTCCCGCTCGCGCCGGGTCAGCGTCTCCAGGACGGCCGGATCGGCCTTCGGCTCCCGTACGGGTTTGGCGGCGAACTCGGCGATGAGCCGGCGGGTGACGGCCGGAGCGACGATGCCCTCGCCGCCCGCCACCGTGCGCACGGCCGTGAGCAGGTCCTTGGCTTCCGTGTTCTTCAGCAGGAACCCGGCCGCACCGGCCCGCAGCGCCCCGAAGACGTACTCGTCGAGGTCGAAGGTGGTCAGCACGAGCACGTCGGCGAGCCCCTCGGCCACCACCTGCCGGGTGGCCGACACCCCGTCCAGACGCGGCATCTGCACGTCCATCAGCACCACGTCCGGACGCAGTTCCCGCGCCCGCGCCACCGCCTGCTCACCGTCCGCGGCCTCCCCGACCACCTCGATGTCGGGCGCGCTGCGCAGGATGAGGACAAGACCGGCCCGGACGGCGGACTGGTCCTCGGCGACGAGGACCCGGACGGGCCGGCTCATACGGGGTCTCCTTCAAGGGCGAGGGGCAGGGTGGCGCGTACGGTCCACAGGGTGCCGTCCGGTCCGGCCGCCAGCGTGCCGCCGAGCAGCGTGGCCCGCTCCCGCATGCCGACCAGACCGGCGCCCGAGCCCGGCGCGCGGGGGCCGTTCCGGCGACCGTACGGGCTGCTCACCCGCACGTCGAGGGCGGCGTCGAGCCGGGTGAGCGAAA
The DNA here is from genome assembly GCF_000720255.1 of Streptomyces griseus subsp. griseus. Lineage (GTDB taxonomy): Bacteria > Actinomycetota > Actinomycetes > Streptomycetales > Streptomycetaceae > Streptomyces > Streptomyces griseus_I. The sequence continues at coordinate 46,830 of NZ_JOJE01000033.1, forward strand.
CGGTGACACGGCCCGGACCGGCGTGCTTGAGGGCGTTGGTCAGCGACTCCTGCACGATGCGGTAGGCCGCGAGCTCCACCGGTGCCGGGACCGTGCCGTGGGCGGTGTCGAGAACGACGTCGAGGCCGTTGGCACGCGCGGTGTCGACCAGGGCCCCGAGGCCGTCGAGGGTGGGAGTGGCGGCCGGCTCGCGCTCCGGATCGCTGTCGCGGAGGATGCCGATCAGCCGCCGCATCTCCGCCAGTCCCTCGACGCTGTTCTCGCGGATGACGGTGAGGGCCTCGCGTGAGGTCGCGGGGTCGTCGAGGGAGAGCGCGGCGGTGGAGTGGATGGCGATGGCGGAGAGATGGTTGGCGACCATGTCGTGCAACTCCCTCGCCATCCGGGCGCGTTCCGCGGTGACCGCCTGGGTGCGGTCCATCTCGGCGAGCAGCGCGGTCTGCTCGGCGCGCAGCCGGGCGGCCTCGGCGGCGTCGCGGTGGTTGCGGACGATGAGCCCGGTGGACGCGGGCGCCAACGCCACGATGCCCACGGCCACGCCGATCAGCAGCGCCTCGGGCACCCGCCACAGCGCGAACGGCACCACCGTCGCCGTCACCGACAACAGCCCGGAGATCCAGGGGATACGCCGGGCCGACCCGGGAGTGCCGTACAGGACGGCCGCGTAGATGACGTCCGTGAACATCAGGAGGGTGACCAGATTGCCCTGGGTGACAGTGTCCAGTGTCAGCGCGGCCATGGCGGTGAGCAGCGCCGTACGCGGGGCGGCCCGACGCAGCAGCTCGCAGCCGGCCGTCACGGCGAGCGGTAACAGGATCGGCCAGCGGCCCGGGAGGAGCACGATCGGTTCGGCGGCCGGCCGGGTGCCCAGCCCGATCCCCCACAGCAGGATCCCGCCGAGCAGCCCGCCTCCCGCGATGTACATGTCGATGCGGTGCGGGCGGGGGAGTCGTACGGCCATGACTCCATCAAACACGGCTGGGGGGCCGTCCGCCTGCTCCATGGGAACGGTCCTCAACTGCATCTTTCGATGTACCGCGAGTTCGTCACCGACGACGACGAAGGGCGCGGATCCCGACGGGAGCCTGGAAGGGGGAACGAAGGGAGTCCGTCGTGATCGTCGCGTTGATCGTCGCCTGCGAAGTCGGTTTCTGGGTGCTGCTGGCCCTGGGCCTGGCGGTGCGTTACCTGCTGAAGTGGCGGCGTACGAGCGTCGTCCTGCTGTTGTGCGAGCCGGTTCTGGAGCTGGTCCTGTTCATCGCGACGGCGATCGACCTGAAGAACGGCGCGGAGCCGAGCTGGGAGCACGGCGTGGCGGCGCTGTACATCGGTTACACGGTCGGATTCGGCCACTACACGATCCGCTGGATCGACGGTCACGCCGCCCACCGCCTGGCCGGCGGGCCGCCCCCGCCCAAGCCGCCGCGTCACGGCGTCGCCCGCGCCCGGCACGAGACGAAGCTGTGGCTGCGCGGGGTCCTCGGGGGCGCGGTGGCGCTGGCGCTCCTCCAGTCCGCCGTCTGGTACGTCGGCGACTCGGGCGACGTCGGTTCCCTGCGCGCCTTCCAGTGGGCGGCCCTGCGTGCGGTGGGCATCTACGGCCTGATCACCCTCGCGTACTGGATCTGGCCGAAGAAGGCGCCGGCCGAGCCGCGGAAGCTGTCCGAATCCGGGACGGAGAGGGGCCGATCATGAGCCGGGCGTCGAAGAACCTGCTGGAAGGGGCCGTCACCCTCGTGATCGGCCTGGCCCTGAAGCTCTTCGCCGTGGGAGTGGACCTCCCGGTCGTCGCCCCCACGAAGGTCGGCGTGGTCCTGATGTGCGTCGGGGGCGCACTCGTCGCGACGGGCCTCTACCAGGCGACGCGGGCGGACTAGCGCTCCCCGCCCGGCACCCACAGCACATCGCCGACCTCCCCGTTGGCCGCCCGCGCCAGGATGAACAGCAGGTCGGAAAGGCGGTTGAGGTAGGTCGCGGTGAGGGGGTTCATGAGCTCGCCGTGGGCCTCCAGGGCGGCCCAGGTCGACCGCTCGGCCCGGCGGACCACCGTGCAGGCCTGGTGGAGCAGGGCCGCGCCCGGGGTGCCGCCGGGCAGGATGAAGGAGCGGAGCTTCTCCAGCTGTTCGTTGAAGCGGTCGCAGTCCGCCTCCAGCTTGTCGATGTAGAACTGCTCGACCCGCAGGGGAGGGAACTCGGGGTTCTCGACCACCGGCGTCGACAGGTCCGCGCCCACGTCGAACAAATCGTTCTGCACGCGGGTGAGGACCTTCACGATCTCCTCGTCCAGGCTCCCGAGCGCGATCGCCGTCCCGATCACCGCGTTCGCCTCGTTGGCGTCCGCGTACGCCGCGATCCGCAGATCGGTCTTGGCGACCCGGCTCATGTCACCGAGGTTGGTGGTGCCCGTGTCCCCGGTCTTGGTGTAGATGCGCGTCAGATTGACCATGAGGCCAGCCTAATTACGCCCCCGACGTGCGGAAGACCCTTGTGCCCACCGTCACGGACACGATCGTGAGACCGACGGCCGCCAGCACGCCGTAGAGCATGTGGGTGCTCGTGTACGAGCCGACGTACGCGTCGCGCACGGCGTCCACCAGGTAGCGGAACGGCATGAGGTGGGAGAGGAAGTCCAGCCAGGCCGGGCCGAGGGTCATCGGGAGCATCAGGCCGGACAGGAGCATGGCCGGCATCGTCATCGCGTTGACGGCGGGGCCGAACTCCGTGGGGGTGCGGACCTTCATCGCCAGGGCGTACGACAGCGAGGCCAGCGACGCCGTCAGCAGGGCCACGAACACGAAGCCGATCAGGACCCCGGCCAGGGGAGCCCGCAGCCCCATCGCCAGTGCCGCCAGCACCAGCAGCACCGCCTGGAAGACGAACACCGTGGCGTCGCGCAGGACGCGGCCGAGCAGCAGGGCCAGGCGGCTGACGGGCGTGACCCGCATGCGCTCCAGTACGCCCTGCTGCTTCTCGATGATGATCGCGAAGCCCGCGAAGGACGATCCGAACAGGCCGAGCTGGAGCAGCAGTCCCGGCACCAGCAGCTGCCAGGAGCTGCCCCGCCCGCCGAGGGGCAGGTCCGTCAGCAGCGGGCCGAAGAACAGCAGGTACAGCAGCGGCATCAGCACGCCGAAGAGCAGCGCGAAGCGGGAGCGCAGGGACTGGCGCAGATAGCGGCCGTAGACGAGGGCGATGTCGTGAAGCAGCATTCCGGGACTCCTATACGGCTACGGGAGCGGCGTCGGCCGGCGCGGCGCTGCGGCCGGTGATGGCCAGGAACGTGTCCTGCAGCGAGGCGTCGATCGAGCCGCCGTACTCGAGTTTCAGCGCGCTCGGCGTGCCCTCCGCCACCACCACGCCCGCGTCGACGACCACCAGACGGTCGGAGAGCGCGTCCGCCTCGTCGAGGTAGTGGGTGGTCAGGAAGACGGTGGTGCCGTGCTCGTCGCGCAGCCGGCGCACCAGGTCCCACAGATCCGCGCGGCTGCCCGGGTCCAGGCCCGTCGTCGGCTCGTCGAGGAACAGCACCTTCGGGCGGTGCGTGAGCGCCATCGCGATGTCGAGGCGGCGCCGCTGACCGCCGGAGAGCGCGCCCGCCCGGCGGTCGAGCAGGCCGGTCAGGTCCAGATCCCGCGCCAACTCCTCGGTGCGCGCGACGGCCTGGGCCTTGGTCAGGCGGTAGAGCCGGCCCTGGGTGACCAGCTCCTCCCGCACGGAGATCTGCGGATCCACCCCGCCCGACTGGGCCACGTAACCGCAGGCCCGCCGTACTCCGGCGGGATCGGTCGCGAGGTCGCAGCCGGCGACGGTGGCCGCGCCGCCGGTGGGGGCGAGCAGGGTGGTCAGCATCCGCAGGGTGGTGGTCTTGCCGGCCCCGTTCGGGCCGAGGAAGCCGAGGATCTCGCCCTCGCGCACGGTGAGGTCGATCCCGCGCACGGCCTCCACGGGGCCGCGCTTGGTCTGGAAGGTGCGGGCCAGTCCGGCCGCACTGATGATTGCCATGGCCCCAGAAAAACAGAGTCCCTTAAATTTTGCAATGTCTCCAAAGTTTCAGAGAGCCCAAGCGGCGTTAGGATTCGGACATGACAGAGGGGCTCAGGGAGCGGAAGAAGCGCGAGACCAGGCAGCGGATCTCGGACATTGCCACGGGACTGTTCCTGGAGCGCGGCTTCGTGCCGGTGACGATCGCGGAGGTGGCCGAAGCGGCCGACGTCTCCGTGAACACCGTCTACAACTACTTCCCGGCCAAGGAGGACCTCTTCTTCGACCGCTCCGCGGGCGTCGTCGACCGGCTCCCGCGCTGGGTGCGCGGCCGGGACGCGGGGGAGTCCGCCGCCCGGGCCGTCCTGCGCGAGCTGCGCGCCGAGGTCGAGGCGGTCTCCCCCCGGGTCGGGCTGATGGAGGGCTACGACCGTTTCCTGCGCGTCATCCACGAGGCCCCGCCGCTCCGCTCCCGGCTGTGGAGCCTGCAGCAGGAGGTCCTGGAGAACCTGGAGGCCACCCTGCGCGAGGAGACCGGGGCCGCCGCGGACGACCCGCTGCCGAACCTGATGGCAGGTCAGATCGGCTGGATCCACCAGACGGTCTTCGCGACCATCGGCCGTGAGATGGTCGCGGGGCGCAATCCGGACGAAGTGTCCCGAGAGATGCTCGTGCTTCTCGACGGTATCGAAGAGCTGTTGAGCGAGAAGGTGCTCAACTACGCCGTCCGGGGCGCGGGCTGAGCGGTCTTGGTGTGATGTCCGTCATGTGAGACGTGACGCGCATTACTTACTGGTCACACAGCCCTTCCCGAGCGCTAGTGTCCGCCTCAGAGGCGTACGTAAACAGCGTGTAAGGGGAGTCGGAGTGGCACGGAAGCTCGCCGTCATCGGGGCCGGTCTCATGGGGTCCGGCATCGCCCAGGTCTCCGCGCAGGCGGGCTGGGACGTCGTCCTGCGTGACGTCACCGACGAGGCACTGAGGCGTGGCACCGACGGCATCAAGGCCTCGTACGACAAGTTCGTGAGCAAGGGGAAGCTGGAGGCGCACGACGCCGACGCGGCCCTCGCCCGCATCACCGCCACCACCGATCTGGACGCCGTGGGCGACGCCGACATCGTCGTCGAGGCCGTCTTCGAGAAGCTGGAGGTCAAGCACGAGATCTTCCGCGCACTCGACAAGATCACGCGCGAGGACGCCGTGCTCGCCTCCAACACCTCCGCCATCCCGATCACCAAGATCGCGGCTGTGACGGAGCGCCCGGAGCGGGTCGTCGGCACCCACTTCTTCTCACCGGTGCCGATGATGCAGCTGTGCGAGCTGGTGCGCGGCTACAAGACCAGCGACGAAACACTCGCCACCGCACGGGAGTTCGCCGAGTCCGTCGGCAAGACCTGCATCGTCGTCAACCGCGACGTGGCCGGCTTCGTCACCACCCGGCTGATCTCCGCCCTCGTCGTCGAGGCCGCCAAGCTCTACGAGTCGGGCGTCGCGACCGCCGAGGACATCGACCTCGCCTGCAAGCTGGGCTTCGGACACGCCATGGGCCCGCTCGCCACCGCGGACCTCACCGGCGTCGACATCCTGCTGCACGCCACCAGCAACATCTACACCGAGTCCCAGGACGAGAAGTTCGCTCCGCCGGAGCTGATGCGCCGGATGGTTGACGCCGGTGACATCGGGCGCAAGAGCGGGCAGGGCTTCTACAAGCACTGACACCGCACACGCCCCGCAGGCGTCACGCCATGGGGTGAATTCGGTATCGGTTCGCTTACAGACGGCAACCTCCGACGGGCTCGTGCCGTCAGAGCTTGCATCACCTAGACGTGTCACATCGCTGAGCACGACGACGTACTCACGGGAGCGCATATGCACATCAGGGGCGACCACGCCGAGCTGGTCGTCGGGGGCCGCCTCGACGTCCGCAGCGCGGCGGACGCCCGTACGGTCCTGCACTCGGCCATCGACGACGGCGCCGGCGACCTCGTGCTCGACCTGTCCGAACTGGAATTCTGGGACGCCACCGGACTCGGTGTGATCATGGGCGTCCACCGGCGCGCCGGCCGCTGCGGCCGACGCCTGGTGCTGCGCGGCGTACCGCCGCAGATGCAGCGCCTGTTGGTGGCGACCCGGCTGCACCGCATCCTGGCGATCGAGGGCGGCATCGGGGTGGAGTCGCTGCCCCGGGTGTAAGACCTGTCGCGGGTGTGAATCCGCGGACGGGGGAGACCCGGGCAGCGCGAAGCGAAACGAACCGCGCGCACAATCCTCACGAGACTGTGATGTCTCCGACGGCGCGGTACCCCGGACTGTCGTAGATACTGTGCGAAGGTTTAGGGTTCGGCTGCCCGCCGCCCTGACAGCTCCGAGCGGGCACCGGACCAGAAGCGACAGCGAGGTGTGCGGCAAGGCCGGGAGGGGCTCGCACATGCACACGAACGCTTGGGGGGCTTGAACCCATGGACCCGAACACCCGGGGCCCCGAGGAGTACGGCCACGAGGGCGACGGCCACACACCGCGCCCACGCCCGCCCAGGGACCCCCTCACACCCGACTTCGGCCAGTCCGCACCGTCGCTCGCCCGCACGGTCCAACTGGTCTGCGGCGAGCACCTGCTCACCGTCAACCCCGTCGACGGCAGCGAGATAGAGCTCTGCCCCCCGTCCGAGCGCCCCGGCAGGCCCGAGAAGCTCACCGAGGCCGCGCGCGCCGAAGCCGCCCGCGCCGCCAAGCCGCCCGTCCCCCCGGGACCCGCGCAGCCCGCGCTGCCGCTCCTGGGCCGCCAGGACGAGCGTGAACAGCTGGTGCGGCTCCTCGCCCGAGGCCGCTCGGTCTGCCTCACCGGCCCCGCCGGCTCCGGCCGCACGAGCCTGCTCGACATCGTCGCCGAGGACTGCGCCGACCTCGCCCCCGACGGCGTGATCCGCCTGGGCGGCTTCCACCGCACGGCGAGCGACCTCCTGCACGACCTCTTCTACGCCGCCTACGACGCACCCCTGTACCGCCCCGAACGGGACGAACTGCTCACCCTGGTCCGTGAGATCGGCGCGGTCGTCGTCGTGGACGACCTCGAGTTCGGCGGCGCCGGGCTCGACGAACTGCTGGACGCGACCCCCGAGTGCGCCTTCCTGTTCGCCGCGACCCCCGACGCGCCCGCCCCCTCCGCCGACGCGGCCGTCGAGGAGGTCCTCCTGGGCGGCCTCGACCGGGCCGGCGGCGTGGACCTCATCGAGCGGGTGGCGGGCCGCGCGCTCACCGAGGAGGAGTCCAACTGGGCCGGTGACCTCTGGTTCGAGTCCGAGGGCCTGCCGCTGCGCTTCCTCCAGGCCGGCGCACTGCTGAGCCAGCGCGACCAACGGCGCGCCGACGCCGCCGCCGTCGACGAGTTCGGCGTCTTCGAGGACGCCCGCCCCGACGACGCCGCCGTCGACGCGCCCTTCGACATCGATGCCGAGGACGGCGAGCGGATACCGCTTCCGTCGCTCGGCGAGGCCGCCGCGCCCGCGCCGCTGCTCGCTGCCCGGCTGAGCGACTCCGCCCGCAGCACCCTGCGCTTCGCCCTCGCCCTCGACGGCGAGGTCCCGCACCAGGCCCACCTGCCCGCGCTCGTCGGCGACACCCACGCGGACGCCGCCCTCGGCGAGCTGGCCGCCTGCGGACTGGTCACGCCGGTCGGCTCCCGCTACCGGCTCGCCGCCGGGGTCCCCGCCCAGCTGGTGGCCGCCGGATACGGCGACGACATCGAGGAACGGGCCCTCGCCGCCGCCCAGCACTACACCTGGTGGGCCGGGCACCCCTCCGTCACTCCCGAGAGGGTGTGCGCGGAGGCGGACGCACTGCTCGCCGCGCTGGGCGTCCTGGTTCCGCTCACCTCGCCGGCCGACGCCGACGCCGGCGAGAACATCGCCGTCCAGCTCGCCCGCACCGCCGCGCCCGCGTTCGCCGCGGGGCTGCACTGGAGCGCCTGGGAGCGGGCGCTGCGGGCCGGCGCGGAGGCCTCCCGGCTCGCCGGGGAGGTCGCCGAACAGGCCTACTTCCACCATGAACTCGGCATCCTCGCCCTCTGCGAGGGACAGCTCGACCGGGCCCGTGCGGAGCTGGAGGCGTCCATCGGGCTGCGCGGCGCGCTCGCCGACAAGCGCGGCACCGTCGCCGGCCGGCGCGCCCTCGCCCTGGTCGCCGACCGCATGGGCGATGTGCCGGGCCTCGCGGCCGCGATGGCGGGGGAGGAGGTGCCGGACGCGCGCTCCGAGGAGTCGGCGTCCCCCGCGGGCGGCGTGCCCGCGGCACTGTCGGCGTTCCCGCAGCTTCAGCCTCCGTCGGGCGACACCCTCGTCACCCACCAGCTGTCCGCCCCGCCCGGCCCCTCGGTCCAGCCCGGCCCGTCCGGCGCGCCCCCGCGGCACGGCCGGGGCGGTCTCACGGGGCTCGTCCGCCGCAACCTCGTGGCGGTCGGCGCGGGCACGCTCCTCGCGGCGGTGCTCGGCACGGTCGTGACGCTCGGCGCCACCTCCGACAACGACGCCAACCCCCCGTCCGACAAGGTCCGCGTCAACCCGTCCGCCAGCCAGGACGTGGAGGACGGCAGCCTGGGCGCGGACGTGCCGAAGCAGGACGCGGGCAACGGCGACGCCGACAAGGTGACCAGCCGGCCGACGGATCCGGGCCCCGACGGCACGTTCGGCACGACCGACGATCCGACGCCGACACAGGCCACCGAGCCGTCGGACAAGCCGAGCGGGACGCGGGGGACAGAGAGCCCGTCGTCGCCGTCCCCGTCCCGTACGACTCCCAAGCCGACGTCCCCGAAGCCGCCGTCGTCGCCGAGTCCGTCGGCCCCGTCGAGCCCCACGGACACGTCCCCCGACCCGACCGACTCCGGCACCACGCCTCCGGCGACGAGCCCGTCGCAAACGCCGCCCTCCACCAACACGGCCGGCGGCTCCACCGACACCGACACCCCGAGCAACACGACGGCCGGCGCGCCCCGGAGCACGGACGGCACCCCGACCCATTCGGACCCCGTGATCTGATCCCCTGGGCAGAGCGAAGGGCCGGGTTCGCTTCTCAGGGACCCGGCCCTCCTCGTCGTACCACCACGGTGGTCAGAACAGGCGCAGCTTGTCGTCCTCGATGCCTCGGAGGGCGTCGTAGTCCATGACGTGGCAGCCGATGCCTCGGTCGGTGGCGAGGACCCGTGCCTGGGGCTTGATCTCCTGGGCGGCGAAGATGCCGCGGACCGGGGCGAGATGGGGGTCGCGGTTGAGCAGCTCCAGGTAGCGCGTGAGCTGCTCGACGCCGTCGATCTCACCGCGCCGCTTGATCTCGATCGCCACCGTCTGCCCCTCGGCGTCCCGGCAGAGGATGTCGACGGGCCCGATGGCGGTCATGTACTCGCGCCGGATCAACGTGTAGCCCTCGCCCAGGGTCTCGATGCGGTCGGCGAGGAGCTCCTGGAGGTGCGCTTCCACGCCGTCCTTGATCAGGCCCGGATCGACGCCGAGTTCGTGCGACGAATCGTGGAGGACTTCCTCCATCGTGATGATGAGCTTCTCGCCCGCCTTGTTGATGACGGTCCAGACGCCCTCCTCCTCGCCCGTGCCCTCCTTCAGCGTGCAGGGCGGCGACATCCAGTTCAGGGGCTTGTAGGCCCGGTCGTCCGCGTGGATGGAGACGCTGCCGTCCGCCTTCACCAGGATGAGACGGGGGGCGGAGGGAAGGTGGGCGGTGAGCCGGCCCGCGTAGTCGACGGAGCATCGGGCAATGACGAGACGCATGGTCGGCAACGCTACTCGACGGGCGTGGGTGCACGCGATTCGCCCTGGATGACCCCTGTTACCCCGTGGCCGATTGTGTGCCGCACGGGAGTTGCCCATGTTCGCATTCTCCTGGTGCCGTCACCGTCTGTTGCCTACCGTAGTGAACGGGAGGTCGCGGATTGTGTACTCAGCGTGCTCGACGTCTTGGCGTGCGGTCTCCCTATTCCGTGTCCGGCAACCCCTGCTGTGCGGGGGTGCGAGAGGAGAACCCATGTCGCTCGACGTCTCACCGGCCCTACTCGAACAGGCCGAGCGAGGCGAGGTCGACGAAGCAGAATTCGTCGACTGCGTCCGGACCTCCCTGCCCTACGCATGGGAGATGATCAGCTCCCTGGTGGCCCAGCTGAAGGTCGACGGCGGAGCGTTCGCCGACAACCAGACGCCTCCGCCGGACGAGCAGGCGCGCGGCCAGCTGTTGCGCGCGCTCGCGAGTGACGCCATACGCGGCGCCCTGCAGCGGCACTTCGGTGTGCGGCTGGCCTTCCAGAACTGCCACCGGGTGGCCGTGTTCCCGCTGGACCCCTCGGTCGACGAGAAGCTGGCCCGCTTCACGTCGGTGCGCAGCCAACTGCTGAACCAGTCCCCCGAGTTCCGGGACTGCTGACGCGGTCGCCTGCTTGCCGCTCCGTGTGTGACAGACACCCGAAGTCGGAGCGGCAGGCACGGCAGCTCGTCAGCCGAGGTGGGGGAGCACCTCGGCGCCGAGCCGCCGCAGGTTCTCCTCGGTCGCCGCCAGGTCCCCGGAGCCCTCGACGAGCAGGGCGAAGCGGGAGATGCCGGTGCGTTCGCTGGTCGCGGCGAGACGGTCGGCGCACAATCGCGGGGTGCCCACCGGATGCAGCCCGCAGAGCAGTTCCGTGTACGCCACCGGGTCGCGCATCCGGCGCGGGCGGCCGTCCACCGTGACATGCGCGTCGAGCCCGTGTTTCAGCCAGCCCGGCATGGCCTTCACGAGGGCCTCCACCGCGTCCGTGCGCCGGTCCGCGATCTGGCAGACGCCGGCCGAGACATGGCCCGCGCCGAGGACCTCCTCCGGCGGCCGGCCGGCCGCGCGTGCGTACTGCCGCCACAGGGCGACCATCTCCGCCTTCTCCTCGTCCCCCACGTGCATGCCGAGCAGCATCGGCAGCCCGCGCCCGGCGGCGAGACGCACGCTGGCCGGGGAGGTGCAGGCGACGATCACCTCCGGCCCCGTCACCTCCGTCAGCGACTCCGACGGCCTCGGTACGACGGGGACCTCGCGGAAGCGGAAACGCTCGCCCGAGGCCCCGACGGAGGACTCGCGCAGCCAGCGGACCAGCAGATCGAGTGATTCCGGGAACCCCTTCTCGTACGCCTCCAGGCCCGCGCCGAACACCTCCAGGTCGACCCACGGGCCGCCGCGTCCGACGCCCAGCGAGAAGCGCCCGCCGCTCGTCATGTGCAGCAGCGCGGCCTGTTCGCCGAGGGCCACGGGGTGGACGGTGGGCAGGACGCTGACCGCCGTGCCGACCCGGATCCGGCGGGTGCGGCCGAGCAGCAGGGCGGCGAGGGTGACGGCCGAGGGGCACGTGCCGTACGGCACGAAGTGGTGCTCGGCCAGCCAGACCGAGTCCAGCCCCGCCTCCTCGGCGACCTCGGCGGAGCGGACCGCCCGGTGCAGCGCCTCCCCATGGCCCTGACCCGGGAACTGGGCCGCCAACACGAAACTTCCAACGCGCATGGCACTTCCTGTTTCCTTGGCTCCGACACGGAGCTCCCCCACCGGGCATAACCGGCCGACACGTGCCGAGGACACGGCTTGATGGAGACGATTTGCCGATTGTCTGGAGAATGGACCGCCGCGGAGGGGGACTTGCGGGGCTGCGGCTGGTCAGCGCGGAGAACGCATGAGGTCGGTTGGCTCGATCGTGTGATGTTCGGTCCGCGGTCGCGGGGCCGCACGGCGAGCACGGTAACGAGGTCGGCACGATCCGGGACGCCGGTGCGGCGTGGGCGAGCGGGGCGTGCGGCTGGTTGGGGGCACTCCTGAATCGGTGCGGAGGAACGGCTGGTGCCCTACATCTACCCCGCCTCGGGCCGCGTAGCCTGGACACGGCCCGTGCTTCCTGTAGAGCCCCGTGAGGTGTCCCGTGTCCCCGCGTCGCAACCGGCCCAAGGGCGTCGACTCGTCCCGGAGCGCCGAGGAGGACCGTACGAGCCGCTACGGCGGCTGGCAGTCCTCGGTGAGCTGGGACGGCGAGGAGTGGAACGTGCGGCACGTGGCCGGGGCGAGCGCCCAGGGCAAGACGTACCGCTGCCCCGGCTGTGACCAGATGATCCCCGACGGGGTGCCGCACGTCGTGGCCTGGCCCGACCACGCGGGCGTCGACGACCGCCGGCACTGGCACAAGGCCTGCTGGAACGCACGGGACCGTCGCACCCCGGGGGTGCGACGGTCCCGTAACGCGCAGAGATTCTGACGAGGCCCCGCCTGGACGAGGCCCCGCCTAGACGTCCCGCTTCTCCAGCAGCGCGACGGCGCCGGCGAACGCGGCGGCCGTGACGCCCAGGATGATCCACAGCGGGTCCCAGCCGGACGGGCCGGAATCGGTGAGCGAGGTGGAGTAGAAGACGCTGAGCTGGTTCGGGATCGAGTACTCGAACAGTGCCTGGCGCACCTTCTCCAGCGACTCCGAGAACATGAACAGCGCGATGACCAGCGGTGCCAGCAGCACGCCGATCATGATGGTGATGGCGCCCGCGGAGTGCCGGATGATCGAGCCGACGACGAGCGAGAGCAGCCCGAGCAGGGCCATGTAGAGCGAGACGCCGACCGTGCCCTTCAGCCATTCGCCGCCCGACGGCTCCCGGGCATCGCCCAGCATGGCCACGTCGGCGAAGGCGACCAGCAGGGCCGAGACCAGCGTGACGGTGAACGCGACCGAGAAGAAGACGATCGCCTTCGCGGCCAGCACTCGCCCACGGGACGGGCACGCGGTCATCGTGGTCCGGATCATGCCGGTGCCGTACTCCGAGGCCGTGGTCAGCACCCCGAGCGTGATGACGCACATGCTGCCCAGCAGCAGCCCGAAGAAGCCGAACGACAGCGGGTTCTCGCCCGCGAGGTCCTGCTCCCCGGCGTTGGCGGAGACCAGCGCGCCGGTCGCCAGCCCGATGCCGATGACGAGCAGCACGAACACGCCCAGCGTCCACATCGTGGAGCGAACCGACTTGATCTTCGTCCACTCCGAGGCGAGGGCGTGCCCGAGGTGCGTGCGCGTGACGGGGATCGGCGAGGTGTAACCGGGGTACGAAGACCCGGGCGCCGCCTGCCAGTTGGGCGCGGCCTGCGGCATCTGGGGCTGGGGGGTGCTCATCGGGCGTCCTCGGACTTGGTCGTGTCGACGGCGGGCTGAGGGGCGGGGGCTGCGGGCTGAGCCGGTGCCGCGGGCTGAGCGGGCGCGGCAGCCGGGACCTGTGCCTGCGGGGCCGGCTGCGCGTACGGGTTGGGCTGTCCCGCGCCGGGAGCGGCCACCGGAGCGGCCACGGGGGCGGCGGGAGCCGCGGGAGCGCCCGGGGCGCCGTACGGCCCGGTGGGCGGCTGAGCGGCGCCGTACGGGCCCGTGGGGGCCTGTCCGGGCTGCCCCTGCGGCGGCGCGAAGGGCTGACCGCCCTGCTGCGGCGGCGGAGGCGCGTACCAGCCGGGCTGGCCCTGTCCCGGCACCGGCATCGGCGGCTGCGCGCCGGGCGGCAGCGGCTGCTGGAGGCCGGCCTTCTGGTCGATGGTCGAGCGGTAGTCGACCGCGCCCTGCGTCATCCGCATGTACGCCTCCTCCAGCGAGGCCTGATGCGGCGACAGCTCCCACAGTCGTACGTCACTGTCGTGCGCGATGTCGCTGATGCGGGGCAGCGCCAGTCCCGTCACCCGCAGCGCGCCGTCCTGCTCCGGCATCACCTGCCCGCCGGCCTCCGTCAGCGCGGACGTCAGCTTCTCGCGCAGCTGCGGCTCGGTGTCCGGGGTGCGCACCCGCGCGAAGTCGGCGGAGTTGGCCGAAATGAAGTCCCTCACGCTCATGTCGGAGAGCAGCTGTCCGCGCCCGATCACGATGAGGTGGTCGGCGGTCAGCGCCATCTCGCTCATCAGATGGGAGGAGACGAAGACCGTACGGCCCTCCGCCGCGAGCGCCTTCATCAGGTTGCGCACCCACAGGATGCCCTCCGGGTCGAGGCCGTTGACCGGCTCGTCGAAGAGCAGCACCTGGGGGTCGCCGAGGAGCGCGGCGGCGATGCCGAGCCGCTGGCCCATGCCGAGCGAGAAGCCCTTGGACCGCTTGCGGGCCACGTCCTGCAGACCGACCACGCCCAGCACCTCGTCCACCCGCCGGGCCGGGATGCCCGACAGCTGGGCAAGGCTCAGCAGGTGGTTGCGGGCGGCACGGCCACCGTGCACCGCCTTGGCGTCCAGCAGGGCACCGACCTGGCGGGGCGCGTTCGGCAGCTTGCGGTACGGATAGCCGCCGATCGTCACCGAGCCCGAGGTCGGGTTGTCCAGGCCGAGGATCATCCTCATGGTCGTCGACTTGCCCGAGCCGTTGGGCCCGAGGAAGCCGGTGACGGCACCGGGCCGCACCTGGAAGGACAGGTTGTACACAGCGGTCTTGTCGCCGTAGCGCTTGGTCAGGCCGACTGCCTCGATCATGCTCCGCACCCATCAAAAGGTTCAGGACAGCGGGGCACACGCCCCCCGTAAGGGTTAGGAGGATATCCGGGCGCTGACGGTTCCACTCAAGACGAGGTAAAGGCTCAGCCGCGCGGGAGGCCCGTGCTCGGCCGACCGGTCAGGCGTCCCTCCTCTTCAGCAGCACGTAACCGCCCACGAGCGAGGCCGCCACCCACAACGCCATGATCCCCAGGCCGCCCCAGGGTCCGTACGGGGTGTCGTCGCCGGACGGGGTGACCACCTGCATGATCCGGCTGCCGGCCTGGTCCGGCAGGAACCGGCCGATCTTCTTCGTCGCGTCGACGTTGCCCAGGATGTTGGAGATCAGGAAGAAGAACGGCATCAGGATGCCCAGCGACAGCATCGGCGAGCGCAGCATCGCGGCGACGCCCATCGAGAACATCGCGATGAGGGTCATGTAGAGGCCGCCGCCGACGACCGCGCGCAGCACACCCGGGTCGCCGAGCTCCGTGCGGTGCGGGCCGAGCATCGCCTGGCCCAGGAAGAACGTGGCGAAGCTGGTCGCCAGGGCGACGACCAGGGCGAGTCCGGTCGCCACCGCGATCTTGCTGAACAGGAAGGCGGCCCGCCGCGGCACGGCGGCCAGCGAGGTGCGGATCATGCCGGTGCTGTACTCGTTGGAGACGACCAGCACCCCGAACACGATCATCGCCAGCTGACCGAGGGTCATCCCGGCGAAGCTGATGTACGTCGGGTCGAAGGAAACCCGGTCCTGCCGGGGCATCGTGTCGAACTCGTTCTTCGACAGCGCGGAGATCAGCATGCCGAGGGCGATGGTGACCACCACGGCGAGGGAGAGCGTCCACACGGTGGACGCCACCGAGCGGATCTTCGTCCACTCGGAGCGGATGACCTGCGTCGCCGCCATGCTCAGCCCCTCTTCCAGTCGTCGCCCCACGGCCGCGGCGCGGGCGCGTCGGTGTGCGCGTGGTACTCGACCGACTCGGCGGTCAGCTGCATGAACGCCTCCTCCAGCGAGGCCTGCTGGGGACTCAGCTCGTGCAGCACGAGCTGGTGCTGCGCCGCCAGCTCCCCGATGAGCTCGGACTTGCCGCCGTCGACCTCCAGCGTGCCGTTGCCGGTCTCCACGACGGTGATCCCGGCCCCGTGCAGCACGTCGAGGAGCCGCTCGCGCTGGGGCGTGCGGATCCGGACGTAGGAGCGCGAGTTGCGCGCGATGAAATCGGCCATCGAGGTGTCGGCGAGCAGCCGTCCCTGGCCGATGACGACGAGGTGGTCGGCGGTCAGTGCCATCTCGCTCATCAGATGGCTCGACACGAACACCGTCCGCCCCTGGGCCGCCAGCGACTTCATCAGGTGGCGGATCCAGTGGATGCCCTCGGGGTCGAGGCCGTTGACCGGCTCGTCGAACATCAGGATCCGCGGGTCGCCAAGGAGCGCGCCCGCGATGCCGAGCCGCTGCCCCATGCCCAGCGAGAACCCCTTGGCCTTCTTGCGGGCGACCGCGGTGAGCCCGACCGTGTCGAGCACCTCGTCCACGCGCTTGCGGGCGATGCCGTTGCTCTGCGCGAGGCACAGCAGGTGGTTGTAGGCGCTGCGCCCGCCGTGCATCGCCTTCGCGTCCAGCAGGGCGCCCATGTACGTCAGCGGGTCCTTCAACTGCTCGTAGCGCTTGCCGTCGATGCGGACATGTCCGGCGGTGGGCCGGTCCAGCCCGAGCATCATGCGCATCGTCGTCGACTTCCCGGCACCGTTGGGCCCGAGGAACCCCGTCACCATGCCCGGTCTCACCGTGAACGTGAGGTTGTTGACCGCCACCTTCTCGCCGTACCGCTTCGTCAGCCCCTCGAGCTCGATCATGCCGTTCACGCTAGGACGCGACGAAGCCCCCTGCCACCGGAGTGGCAGAGGGCTTCGCAGTTGTTCACATGTCAGCCGCCGGATCGTTACCGGGTCTGCTGCGCCGGAACCCCGCGGGAGATCGGCTCGTCGTCGCTCGGCGAACCGGCCGCGGCCACCGCGGCGCCCGTGAGCGTGGCGAGCATCTCGCGCACGTTGGTGAGCTGGGCGTTGATGGAGTCGCGCCGGTTGGTCAGGGCGGCCAGCTCGCGCTCGGATTCCGAGCGGATGCGGTCGGCCTTGGCGTTCGCGTCCGCGACGATGTCCTCGGCCTGGCGCTGAGCGGTCTCCACCGTCTGGCGGGCGCGGCGCTCGGCGTCGGTGCGCAGCTTCTCCGCCTCCAGGCGCAGCTGCTCGGCGCGGTGCTCGATCTCCGCCAGGCGCTTCTCGGCCTTCTGCTGACGCGAGGCCAGGTCGCGCTCCGACTGCTCGCGGCGCTTGGCGAGGTTGGTCTCGAAGTCGGCGGCGGCCTGGGCGGCCTTGGCGCGGGTCTCCTCGAAGAGGGCGTCGGCCTCCTCACGCTTCGACTGTGCGTCCTTCTGCGCCTCGGAACGCAGCTGCGACGCGTCGCTCTTGGCCTTCTCGACGATCCGGACGCCCTCGTCCTCCGCCTTGGCCTTGCGCTCCGCAGAGAACGATTCTGCGTCGTTGCGGACCTGCTGCGCCGCGGACTCGGCGAGTTCGCGGTGCTGCTCGGCGGCGCGACGGGCCTCCTCGCGCAGGTCCTTGGCCTCTTCCTCGGCGAGGCGGAGGATCTTCTCGACACGCGCGCCGAGACCGGCGTACGACGGCTCGGCGTCGCTCACCTGTGCCTGGGCGTTCTGCGTCTCGAGGTGAAGTTCCTCGATGCGCTTTTCGAGAGCGGTGATGCGGGCCAGAGCGCTGTCACGGTCGGAGACGAGCTTCGAGATGCGTTCGTCCACCTGAGCGCGGTCGTATCCACGCCGCACAAGCTCGAAGCCGTAGGGGGAAGTGTCGCTCATGGGGTTCCTGTCGAATGAGACCGGTGAGGTGATAGGGGGAATCCTAGGGGCCGAAGCGGTGTGTCATCGAGCGGATACGGTTTCGATCTGGAGAATGACACCCCTTTTGAGTGGCTAACCGGCGGACGGCTTGCCAAAAACTTGGTCAAATGCCCCAGACAACACCGGAACTCGACCGCTCCGCTAGCTCTCCGAGGACTTGCCACCCGATCGAGGTGCGCCCACCGTCGCGCCGGCCTTGACCGCCGCGTCCTTGGCCCCGGACGGGGCCTCGAAAGACTCCAACGCCTCCAGGACGTCCTGGACACGGGAGATCTCGGCGTTGATGTCCTCGCGGCGGCGCACCAGGACCTCCAGCTCCCGCTTGCCCTCCTCGACCGTGCGCCTGGCCTCGCGGATCGCCTCGGCCTTGAGCTCCTCGGCCTCCCTGACGAGCGCCGCCTTCTTCTGCTCGGCCTCCTTCAGCAGACCCTCGGCCTTCTTCACCGCGGCGATACGGACCTTGCCCGCCTCGGAGTTGGCGTCCGACACCAGCTCCTTCGCCTTGGCCTGCGCCTTGGCGAGCTGCTCCTCCGCCGCCTTGATCAGCGCGTCGCAGCGGTCGCCCGTCGACTTCATCGTCTCGGCGGCCTCGCGGCGGGCCCGCTCGTGCAGCTGCTCGATCTCCGCCGTGAGCCGCTCGCGCAGCTCCTCCGCGCGCTCCCTGATCGCCGTGGCGTCCCGGCGCGCTCCGACGAGCAGCTCGTCCGCGTCCGTACGGGCCTTCTCCACCCGCGCGTTGCCCTCGCGCGTCGCCTCGGAGACAAGGCGGTCGGCCTCCTGGCGGGCCGCGCCGACCATGGTGTCCGCCTGCGCCTCGGCGTCCGCGGTGGTCTTCTGCGCCTGCTGCTGCGCCTCCGTGAGCAGCTTGTCCGCCTCGGCGGTGGTCTCCGTGATGAGCTTGTCGACCTGCTCGGCGGCCTCGGAGCGCCGCTTGTTGGCCTCCTTGCGGGCCTCGTCCAGCGTCGAGTCGGCCTCCTCGCGCGCCACGGCCATCATCCGGTCGGCCTCTCCGGCCGCCTCCGCCTTGACGCGCTCCGCCTCGGCACGGGTCCGCTCGGCGTGCTGCTGCGCGGCCGCCACCGTGTCGGCGGCCCCGGCCCGCAGCCGTTCCGCCTCGCCGCTCGCGTCCGCCAGAAGCTGCTCGGCCTGCGCGATCGTCTCCGAGCGCAGCCGCTCGGCCTCGTTGATCGCCTCGGTGCGTACCCGCTCCGCCTCGACGGCGGTGTCCGACTGGAGCCGCTCCGCCTCCGCGAGGGTTTCCGTCTGCAGCCGTTCCGCCTCGGACCGCGCCTCGGTGATGAGGGTGTCCGCCTGCGTCGCCGCGTCCGACCGGATCCGGTTGGCGTCCTCACGGGCGTCCGCACGGGTACGCGAGGCGTCCTGCTCGGCCTGCGCGATGGTGTCCGACGCCTCCGTACGGACCCGCTGGGCGTGCGCCGACGCGTCCGACCGCAGCCGGTCCGCCTCCTCGATCGCCTCCGCGACCGTGCGCTCGGCCAGCGCCTTGGCGGCCTCCGCCTCCTCGTGCGTCTGGCGGCGCAGCCGGGCCGCGTCCTCGCCGGCCCGCTCCCGCTCGGCGTAGGCGTCGGAGCGGACCCGGTCCGCCTCCTCCTGGGCCTCCCGGCGCGTACGGTCCGCCGCGTGCTCGGCGGCGCTGCGCAGCCCGGTGATCTCCTCCTGCGCCTGCTCGTGCAGCCCCACGACGGAGTCGCGCACCTGCTGGGCGTGGAGCTCGGCCGCCGACACCATCTCCGAGGCGCGCCGGTCGGCCTCCTCGACCAGGCGTACGGCCTCGGTCTGCGCGTCCTCCACGCGCTTGCGCGCCGACGCCAGCAGCTCCTCGCTCTGCTCGCGGGCCCGCTCACGCTCCTGGTCGGCCTCCTGGCGGGCGGAGCCGAGCAGTTCCTCGGCCTCGCGACGGCGCCGGGTGGCCTCCTCCTGGGCGGCGGCCAGCGTCTCCGACGCCTCCGTGGCCAGCCGCTCGGCCGCGGCCTGCGCCTCGGCGCGGACCCGGTCGGCGGTGTCCTGAGCCTCCGACTTCAGCCGCTCCGCCTCGGCCGCGGCCTCCGACCGCAGACGTACGGCGACGGACTCGCCCTCGGCACGGGACGCGGCCGCGTCGGCCGCGGCCTCGGTGCGCAGCCGCTCGGCCTCCTCCTCGGCCTGCTGCTGGAGCGAGCGGATCCGCTCGGCGGCCTCGCCACGCAGCCGCTCGATCTCCTCGCCGGCCTCACGGCGGATCCGCGCGGCCTCCGCGCGAGCCTCGGTCAGCGCCTGCTCGGCGGCCGTGAGCCGCTGCTCGGCGTCCGACTGCAGCCGGGTCAGCTCCTCGGCGGCCTCCGCCTGCCGGGCCGCGACGGAGCGCTCGGTCTCCTCGCGCAGCTCGCGCGCCGCCTCCTCGGCGTTGGAGGTGATGGTCTCGGCCAGCTCCACCGCCTCGTCGCGCTGGCGCTCGGCCTCCGCGCGGGTGCGCTCCAGGGTCTCCTCGGCCTGCCGGCGCAGCGTGGTCGCCCGCTCGATGGCCTCCGTACGGACCTTCTCGCTGTCCGTGGTGGCCTTCTGCCGCAGCTCGTCCGCGTCGGCCTTCGCCTTCGCCAGCAGCTCCTCGGCGGTCTTCGCCGCCTCCTCGATCTGCTGGACGGCCTCCTTGCGGGCCTCCGCGCGGATCTTGTCGCCCTCGGCGACCGCCTCGGAGCGCAGCTGCTCGGCCTCGCCGCGCAGCCGACGGGCCTCCTCCTGGAGCTCGACCGTCTTGGCGCGGTACTCCTTGGTGTCGTCCTTCGCGGCGCCCTTGAGCTGCTCGGCGATGTCGTGCGCCTCGGCGCGCAGCCGGTCCGCCTCGGTCTCGGCCTCCCGGCGGATCCGCTCCGCCTCCTCGGCCGCCGCACGGGTGGTGCCGCGGGCGTCCTCCTGGGCCTTGTTGAGGACGTCCTCGGCGGTCTTGGCCGCCTTCGACAGCTGGGTCGCGCTCTCCTCGGCGGTGAGCGTACGGGCCTTCTCGGCGGCCTCGTCGAGGAGCTTCTCCGCCTCCGCGCGGGCGTCCGCGACGATCTGCTCGGCGTCCGCCTTGGTGGTCTCGGCCTCCTTGGTGGCCTCGGTGACCAGCCGGGCGACCTGCTCCTTCGCCGTACGGGTGCGCTGCTCGTTGGTCGACTCGGCGCTCGCGAGCGCCTTCTCGGCGGCCGTCTTGGCCTCGGTGACGAGCTTCTCCGCCTCGGAGCGCGCCTCGCGCAGCGCGGTTTCCGCCTCGGCCATGCGCAGCTCGGCGGCACGGCTCAGCTCACCCGCCTGACGGCGCGCCGCGTCCGACTCGGTCGCGGTGGAGGTGCGCAGCTGCTCGGCGTGGTCGGTGGCCTCCTGGGCCTGCGTGGAGGCGGCGTTCAGCAGCCGCTCGGCGTCCGCACGGGCGCGGCGCAGCAGCTGCTCGGCCTCGGCGCGGGCCGACTCGGCCTCGCTCTGGAGCCGCTGCCGGGCCTCGGACGCGACCCGCTCGGCCTCCGCGCGGGCCGCGGCCAGCGCCTGCTCGGCCTCGGCACGCGACTCGTCGAGGAGACGGCGGGCCTGCTGCTCCGTACGGGCGCGCAGCTGCTCCGCCCAGGCGACGTTCTCGTTGACGTGCGACTCGACGGTCTGGCGGCGCTCCGCCAGCTCCTGGTCGAGCTGCTGACGCCGGGAGACGGCCTCCTGGTGCAGCTCCGCCTGGAGGCGCGCGGCCTGCTCGGCGTGCTCCTGGAGGATGCGCTGGGTCTGCGCCCGCGCCTGGCTCAACTCGCGCTCGGCCTCCTGGCGCAGCTGGTCGGCCTGCATCTGCGCGTTGCGCAGCAACTGCTCGGCCTGATAGCCGATGTCACCGCCGTCGAAGGCGGGCCGGGACATGATGGTGCGCCGCGCCTCGTGCAACTTGGCGCGCAGCACCTCGACCTGGTAGCCGAGGTCCTCGGCATGCTGGATCGCCTTTTCCCGCTCGGTCTTCAGCCGCTTCATCTCGGCTTCGAACCGAGTGAGGTGGTCGACGTCAGCCGCCGGCTCCCGCTCCTGGCTCTCGTAGCCCCGCACTGCGCGGTCCCATCCGTCCCCTGGTCGCAACCTTCTCCGTACGAGCTCCGTCCGTACGCCGAACGGGGCCCCCGGGGAATGGTGTCAGATCAACGGCGGAGCACGGACTGCTGCCCCGTCGCGCGTCCCCCGAAACACAGGACCCCGGACTGCGGTCACCCTGGTGGAGCGGCGACCGCACCCAACCCTACCGGCCCATATGTACGGGGGTCAGTGCTCAGGTGACTCAACAGGCGCAGAAGTGACCAGTTCTGTCAGAACGCCGTGGCAATCCTTCGGGTGCAGGAACGTGATCCGCGACCCCATGGAACCGCGCCGTGGCTCTTCGTACAGAACGCGTACGCCCTTCTCCTTGATGTCGGCCGCCTCGGTGTCGACATCCGCCGTACCGAAAGCGATGTGGTGGACGCCCTCGCCGTTCTTCGCGAGCCACTTGGCGACGGTGGAGTCCTCCCGGGTCGGCTCGAGGAGTTGGAGGTAGGAAGCCCCGCCGTCCGACGTGTCGTTGATCTTGAGCATGGCCTCACGGACCCCCTGCTCCTCGTTGACCTCGGAGTGGAACACCTCGAAGCCGTACGTGGTGCGGTAGAACTCGACGGTCCTGTCGAGGTCGAAGCAGGCGATCCCGATGTGGTCGATTCGCGTCAGCATGGATTCAGTGCAGCGCCCCGGAGGTGGTTACGCAACGTGCGCGCGATCACACCGACGGCCCGATGACGGCACGGAGTGCCACTCAGTACATTCGAAGTAAACCCTCGTTCACTCCTCGGCAGTGCAGCCGGAAGGGGATCGCACCTCATGACTGGAACGAACGGCACTACCTCGGTGATCGTCGCGGGCGCCCGTACGCCCATGGGACGGTTGCTGGGCTCGCTGAAATCCTTCTCCGGAGCCGACCTCGGCGGCTTCGCGATCAAGGCCGCCCTCGACCGTGCGGGGATCGGCGGCGACCAGGTGCAGTACGTGATCATGGGCCAGGTGCTCCAGGCCGGCGCCGGGCAGATCCCGGCCCGCCAGGCCGCCGTCAAGGCCGGCATCCCGATGAACGTCCCGGCGCTCACCATCAACAAGGTGTGTCTGTCCGGCCTCGACGCCATCGCGCTCGCCGACCAGCTGATCCGCGCGGGTGAGTTCGACGTGATCGTCGCCGGCGGCCAGGAGTCCATGACCAACGCGCCCCACCTGCTGCCCAAGTCCCGCGAGGGCTTCAAGTACGGCGCGGTGGAGATGCTCGACGCCATGGCCCACGACGGCCTCACCGACGCCTTCGAGAACATCGCCATGGGCGAGTCCACGGAGAAGCACAACACCCGCCTCGGCCTCGGCCGCCAGGAGCAGGACGAGATCGCCGCCCTGTCCCACCAGCGCGCCGCCGCCGCACAGAAGAACGGCGTCTTCGAGGCCGAGATCACCCCGGTCGAGATCCCGCAGCGCAAGGGCGACGCCGTCGTCTTCAGCAAGGACGAGGGCATCCGCGGCGACACCACCGCCGAGTCGCTCGGCAAGCTGCGCCCCGCGTTCACCCGGGACGGCACGATCACCGCCGGGTCCTCCTCGCAGATCTCGGACGGCGCCGCGGCCGTGGTCGTGATGAGCAAGGCCAAGGCGCAGGAGCTCGGCCTGGACTGGATCGCCGAGATCGGCGCCCACGGCAACGTGGCCGGACCGGACAACTCCCTCCAGTCCCAGCCGTCGAACGCCATCCGGCACGCCCTCAAGAAGGAGGGCCTGGAGGTCGCCGACCTCGACCTCATCGAGATCAACGAGGCCTTCGCCGCCGTCGCGGTCCAGTCAATGAAGGACCTCGGGGTTTCCACGGAAAAGGTGAACGTCAACGGTGGCGCCATCGCCCTCGGCCACCCCATCGGCATGTCGGGCGCCCGCCTCGTCCTGCACCTCGCGCTGGAGCTGAAGCGGCGCGGCGGCGGTGTCGGCGCGGCCGCGCTGTGCGGCGGCGGCGGTCAGGGTGACGCGCTGATCGTGCGGGTACCCAAGGCGTAAGCGTTTTTCTGCCGGTCTCTTCCCGTGACGGTCGTGACGGTGGTGGCCGTCACGACCGTCGTGACCTTCCTGAACGGAGCTGTGATGCAGGACGTCTCCACACTGGTGGCCCAGGCCAGGGAGGGCCGGCCCCGGGCGGTGGCCCGGCTGATCTCCCTGGTGGAGGGGGCGTCCCCGCAGCTCAGGGAGGTCATGGCGGCGCTGGCCCCGCTGACCGGCAACGCCTACGTCGTCGGCCTCACCGGCTCCCCGGGCGTCGGCAAGTCCACGTCGACCTCGGCGCTGGTGACGGCCTACCGCAAGCAGGGCAAGCGGGTCGGCGTCCTGGCCGTCGACCCGTCCTCGCCGTTCTCCGGCGGCGCCCTCCTCGGCGACCGCGTCCGCATGTCCGAGCACGCCTCCGACCCGGGCGTCTACATCCGCTCCATGGCCACCCGCGGCCACCTGGGCGGCCTCGCCTGGTCCGCCCCGCAGGCCATCCGCGTGCTCGACGCGGCGGGCTGCGACGTGATCCTGGTGGAGACGGTCGGCGTGGGCCAGTCGGAGGTGGAGATCGCCTCCCAGGCCGACACGAGCGTGGTGCTGCTGGCCCCCGGCATGGGCGACGGCATCCAGGCCGCCAAGGCGGGCATCCTGGAGATCGGCGACGTGTACGTCGTCAACAAGGCCGACCGCGACGGTGCCGACGCCACGGCCCGCGAGCTGAACCACATGCTGGGCCTCGGCGAGGCCCGCGGCCCCGGCGACTGGCGCCCGCCCATCGTCAAGACGGTCGCGGCACGCGCCGAGGGCGTCGACGAGGTGGTCGAGGCCCTGGAGAAGCACCGCGCCTGGATGGAGGAGCACGGCGTCCTCGCCGAACGCCGGGTGTCCCGCGCCGCCCGCGAGGTCGAGACGATCGCCGTCACGGCCCTGCGCGAACGCATCGGCGACCTGCACGGCGACCGCCGCCTCAGCGCCCTCGCCGAGCGCATCATCACCGGCGAACTGGATCCGTACCGCGCGGCGGACGAACTGGTGGCGGGCCTCACGGAGTCCTGAGGGAAGTCTTGAAGAGGGCGTCGACTCCGGGTCCACGGTGCTAGGTTGACCCGCATGTTCCTCCTTCTGGCGTAGAGCACACCCAAGCCACGCACGCGGGCCGAGCACTTCGCTCGGCCGCCGTGGCACTCCGGTGTCCCCTCTCCGCCTCACGTCGAGGAACTCACGCATGTCCACGCCCCTCGCGCGGCCGTCGTACGCCGCCGTCCTGCGCGTCCCCCGAGCCCGCACCACCTTCGCCGCCGCCCTCGCCGGCCGCCTGGCGTACGGGGTGGTCTCCCTCTCCCTGCTGCTGGCGACGGTCCGGGCGACCGGTTCGTACGCCGTGGCCGGGACCGTCATGGCCCTGTTCGGGACCTCCGCGGTCCTCCTGATGCCGTTACGGGCCTCCCTGGTCGACCGCCACGGCCCGCGCCGCGCTCTCACCCCCATGGCCCTGCTCCACGCCGGCCTGCTCTCCCTGCTCGCCGCGGTCACCTGGAGCCCCGGAACCCCGGCGGTCGTCCTCGGCGCGGTCGCCGCGCTCACGGGCGCCTGCGCGCCCCCACTCGGCCCGACCATGCGCATGGTCTGGGGCGAACTGGTCCACGACCGGCGACTGCTGCAACGGGCGTACAGCCTGGACGGCGTCGCCGAGGAACTGCTCTACGTGTCGGGTCCCGTGCTGGTCGGCGTACTGGTCCGCTTCGCACCGCCGGCCGCCGGACTGCTGCTGACCGCGGCCCTGATCGCGGCCGGGACCTGCGCGTTCGTGGCCTCACCGGTCGTGGGCGCGTTGCGGGGATCCTCGCGACGGCCGCGGCAACGAGGGAAGGACTCCGCTCCCGGCCTGCTCCAACCGGTCGTCGTCGCGGCCGGCGCGGGCCTCGCGCTCAGCGCCGTCGACCTGCTGGTGACGGCCTTCGCCGAACGGCACGGCCACGGCGCCGACACGGCCGCCTGGATGCTGGCCGCGCTCTCGGCGGGCAGCGCGGTGGGCGGTCTCCTGAACGGCGCGATCGACTGGCGCACGCCCGCGCGTGTGCGGCTGCCGTGGCAGGCGGCGGGCCTGGGCCTCGCGCTGTGCGCGGCAGGTGCCGCCTCCGAGCCGTGGAGCCTCACGGCGGCCCTGGCCTGCGCCGGTGCCTTCGTCGCCCCTGCCTTGACCACGGCCTACCTCATCGCCGACGAGACGGCGCCGCCGGGCGCGCGGACCCGGGCGGGCGCCTGGATCAACACCGCCGTGAACGCGGGCAGCTCCTGCGGCGCGATCTCGGCGGGGCTGCTCCTCACCCACGCCCCGCTCGGCGCGTGCTTCGCGGCGGCCGGGGCGACGGCGCTGATTTCGGCGGCGGGCGCGGTCCGGGCGACAGCCGGACGGGGCCGCACGCCCCGCGTGCGGCCCCGGTCCCATCGGGTCTGATCAGTCGTCGTCCCGGTCGGCGGTGACCTTCGCCGTCTTCACATCGACGTTCCAGTCGTGGTCCTTGCCGTGGGTGTCCATGGTCTCCACGTCCCAGCGGGGGGACCGGTCGTCGTCGAGGTCGACGGACGTCACGGTGCCCTCGGGGGCGGCGGCCTCGGCCGCCTGCTTGGCGTCGACCGTGGCGACCTTCAGCGCGCGGTGGGCTTCGGCCGCGTCGTCGTCCCGCTCGGTCTCGGTCGCGAGGATCTTGCCGGTCCGGTCGTCCACGTGGACGGTGTACGAGGTGGAGCCCGAGCCCAGGACGTCCACCTCCCAGCCGCGGACGTCGTCCTCGTCGTCACCGGCTTCGAGGTCGGCGGAGACGGCCGTGCCCGGCTTCGCCTTCAGGGCCACGTCGATCGCCTGAGCGGCGGTCAGCTTGCTGCCGCGCGCCTCGGCGGCGTCCCCGTCGCGGTCGTCGCGGTCGTCTCGCTCGTCCTGCGCGTCGGTGTCCCTGTCGTCTCCCTGCACCGCCGCGGGCGACTTGGCCGGCGTGTCGCCCTCGCCACCCGCACCGAAGGCGAGCGTGGCGCCGCCGCCGATCAGGGCGACCGCGGTGATGGTGGAGACGGCGACGAGGTGGCGCTTCATGGATGTCCTCCCGGAGGTGGGTTCGTTCCGTTCGCTTCAACGGGAACCACGCTGCAGGACCGGAGCTGAAGCCAGCCTGAAGCAACCTGAAGATCGCTTCAGCTTCCGTCTGGGACCCTGTTCCCCATGCGCCTGTTGATCGTCGAGGACGAGAAGCGCCTCGCCCTGTCCCTGGCCAAGGGCCTGACCGCCGAGGGCTACGCCGTGGACGTCGTCCACGACGGGCTGGAGGGGCTGCACCGGGCGAGCGAGTCGCCGTACGACCTGCTCGTGCTCGACATCATGCTGCCCGGCATGAACGGCTACCGCGTCTGCTCGACGCTGCGCGCCGCCGGCAACGACGTACCGATCCTGATGCTCACGGCCAAGGACGGCGAGTACGACGAGGCCGAGGGTCTGGACACGGGCGCGGACGACTATCTGACCAAGCCGTTCTCGTACGTGGTGCTGGTCGCGCGGATCAAGGCGCTGCTGCGGCGACGCGGGCAGGGAGCCGGGGCGTCGCCCGTGCACGTCCTCGGTGAGCTCCGGGTGGACACCGCGGCCCGCCGGGTCTTCCTGCGGGACGACGAGGTGGCGCTCACCGCGAAGGAGTTCGCCGTCCTGGAGCAGTTCGTGCTGCGGGCCGGCCAGGTGGTGTCCAAGGGCGAGATCCTCGACCACGTGTGGGACTTCGCCTACGACGGCGACCTCAACATCGTCGAGGTGTACGTCAGTGCCCTGCGCCGCAAGCTGGGCGCGACGTTGATCCGGACCGTGCGCGGTGCCGGGTACCGGCTGGAGACCGCCCGGTGAGGCGTCTGTTCGGTTCCGTACGGGCCCGGGCCACGCTCGGCGCCACCCTCGTCGTCGCCGTGGCCCTGGTCGCCGCCGGTGCGGCGGTCCTGCTCTCGCTGCGCTCCAACCTCAGCGACCAGGCCGGCACCCAGGCCGAACGCACCGCGCGGGAGGTCGCCGCGGAACTCGTGGCCGGGAGGACGTACGCGCAACTGTCCCTGGACGGCGACGACCGGCCGGTCCAGGTCCTCACGGAGGACGGGAAGCTGGTCGCAGCCAGTGAGGACCTGGAGCGGATCAGCGGGACGGGCAGCGATGCCGTGCGTCCGAACGCGGCCGGCGGTGGCACGGGACAGGGCCCCGCGGACCCCGATCGCGACCCGGACGACACGGATGACAGGACGGACACGGACGACCAGGCGCAGGCGGGCGCGCCGGACGCCGGTGAGATCGACGAGGACACCGACTTCCGCGACGGCTCCGCGACGGTCGACGGGGACAGCGGGGACTACCGGTTCGCCGTCGTGGAGGTGGAGGCCGGGGACCGGGGCACCCTCACCGTGTACGCGGGCGCCCCGCTGTCCGCCGAGCACAGCGCCGTGAGCACCGCGCTCACCAGCATGCTGATCGGGTTCCCGCTGCTGCTGGGCGTCGTCGCGGGCGTGACCTGGCTGGTCACCCGGCGCGCTCTGCGCCCGGTCGAGGGCATCCGGCGCGAGATGGCAGCGATCACCGCCTCCGAGGATCTGGCGCGGCGCGTCCCGGAGCCGGACACGCACGACGAGGTGGCCCGGCTCGCCCGCACCACCAACGAGACGCTGGCCGCGCTGGAGACCTCCGTGGAACGCCAGCGCCGGTTCGTCGCCGACGCCTCCCACGAGCTGCGCAGCCCGATAGCCAGTCTGCGCACCCAGCTGGAGGTGGGCGCCGCCCATCCCGAGCTGCTGGACGTCACGGGCGCGGTCGAGGACACCGTACGGCTTCAGCGACTGGCCGCCGACCTGCTGCTGCTCGCGCGGCTGGACGCGGGGGAGCGGCGCGGTGACGCCCGGGTGGACCTGGGGGCGCTGGCGCGGGAGGAGGCCGCGGGGCGGGCCGGGGTGAGCGTCGAGGCGGCCGGGGGCGTGGAAGTGGCCGGATCCCGGGGGCAGCTGCAGCGGGTGCTGGCCAATCTGCTGGACAACGCGCGGCGGCACGCGCGGGACGCGGTCTCGGTCACCGTTCGGCGCGTCGGGGACCGGGCGGTGCTGGAGGTCGCCGACGACGGCGACGGAGTGCCCGAGGGCGAACGGGAGCGCGTCTTCGAGCGGTTCGTACGGCTAGACGCCGCCCGCAGCCGCGACGACGGCGGAGCGGGACTTGGCCTGGCCATCGCCCGGGACGTGGCCGTCCGGCACGGCGGCACGCTCACGGTGCGCGACGCGCCGGCAGGCGGAGCCCTGTTCGAACTCCGCCTGCCGTCGGCCTAGAGGGCGCCGGCTACGGGCGCCCCGGTTCACCTACGGGCGTCCCCGGTGTCCGCGGAGGTGCTCGGCGATGGGCTTGAGGGCCTTGTCGAGCTCGGTCATGGCCTCGGGGTCGAGCAGGTCGATGAAGTGCCTCCGAACGGACGCCACGTGATGAGGCGCGACCTTCTTCATCGTCTCCATGCCGTGCTCGGTGAGCACGGCGTACAGCCCGCGGCGGTCGGACTCGCAGTTCTCCCGGCGCACCAGGTCCGCGTTCTCCATGCGGGTGATCTGGTGCGAGAGGCGGCTCTTGGACTGGAGGGTGGCGGACGCGAGATCGCTCATCCGCATCCGCACGCCCTCCGACTCGGAGAGGTTCACCAGGATCTCGTAGTCGTTCATTGTCAGGCCGAACGGCTGGAGGTCCCTTTCGAGCTGGTACGTCAACAGCCTGTTGACCTCCAGGTGGGTGCGCCAGGCGCACTGCTCCGCATCGGTCAGCCAGCGCGTGGCCGTCTCGGTCTCCATGAATGAAGTCTACCTAAGAAGTTGAAAGGCGAACTAATGAAGGTGGTGTGACTGTGCGCACGCGTTCGATGTCACACTCCGCAGACTACCGCTCACAGCCCGAAGCGACGCTGGAGGTCTCCGAGCTGTCCGGGAAGTCGCGGTGTGCCGGACGCCCCGTGACCCCCCATCGCGCCGCCCCCGCCGGGCACGCCCGGCTCGTGCGGAGTCACTCCGGTGGCCTGCTCGGCCATCAGGATTTCCGTCGACTGGAGCAGTACCGTGCCGGCCCCCACGAACTCGAACTGGTGCTCCTCCCCGGAGGCTCCGCCGAGGCCCGTCATCGCACGTAGACCGCCCATTACGCCGGTCATGTAACCGTGGTCGTAGTGGTGGCACGGCGAGGGGCAGTCGGCCCAGCCGACGAGTGCCTGCGGGTCCACCCGGATCGGGGGTTCCATGAACACCACCGGACCGTTCGACGCGGCCACGAACTTTCCGGTTCCGATGAGTGTGAGAAAACCCGGCACGATCGACTGCTTGAGGGACAGACTTGGCTGAAAAGCGAGCAGATTGCCCGAGCGAATGGTCAGATTGCCGTCGTCCAGGTCGTACGAGTTCACATCGAAGGCCCGGTCGGCGAGGAGCATCTTGCCCGAGCCCTCCGCCACGACCCAGTCGCTCGCGTGCAGAGGCGAATGGAAGGACGTACGGACGAGTCGGTCGAGTCGGCCGTGCCCGATGCCGTTGAAGTCGATCGAGCCGTAGTAGGCGATCATCTTCCCCTTCTGGAGGAACCACTGGCTCCCCTTGAGCTCCACGCAGAAGGTGTAGGCGTTGACGTTGTCGTCGACGGGCAGGGTCATGGGGTCGTGGACCACGGGTCCTGCGCCCGGGTAGGTGGTCACAAGGTTCCTCCGAGGGTGCCCCGGCCTGCGAGTCGGGGGGGAATCGGGCTTCTGTGGAGCAGGCCAGGGAAAACCGAATTGCCGTCAGGGCGATTTGGGGTCAGCCGTGGCCGCGTCGCGCTCGACCTCCAAGCGGTAGACGATCTCGGAGTTGAGGGACCTGCGGGCGGACTTGGCCTCAGCGGCCAGCCACTCGTGCAGGTCGGCGGGCAGTCGGAGCGTGATGCGCTTCTCTTCATCCATGACCCCAGAGTAGTGAGTTTGCGATGGCTATCCAGTGGTAGAATGACACCATGGCGACACGATGGAATGCTTCGGGGGATACTGGGCATGCCCGGTACACCTACCGCCTGCGTGTGTCGTCGACCGCCCGCACTGCCCTGCTCGGCGAGTGGGACCGCTGTCGCTGGGTGTGGAGCGAGTGCGTGGCCAAGTCCCGCGCCGTGCACGCCCACAACCGAGCGCATCCGGACGACAGGCTGACGTGCGGACCAGCCCAGCTCGATAAGATGCTCACCGAAGCCCGCGCCGGGACGCCGTGGCTCCGCGACGGTGCCTCGGTGCCGCAGCAGCAGATCATCCGAGACTTCGCCAAGTCCCGTACCAAAGCCCTGAAGGACATCGAGAAGCGGCTGCC
>NZ_JOJE01000034.1 GCF_000720255.1 Streptomyces griseus subsp. griseus
CCAGCCTGAGCCCGGAACGGGGCCTCCGCTCCGCTCCAGCCCCAACCCAACCGGCCTGTAGGGGAACTGTGAGGAAAAGCAGCAGCAGTGAGAGGGGGAGGCGGGAGCCGTTGCGGGATGAGCAGCTGGTAGTGAGGGATGGGCGGGTGACGGGTGGTCAGCGAGGCTCCTGATTGCCGCACGACCGAACGAGGGGGTGATCCCTTCGGGTGCCCCTCTCGGGTTTCGAGTGCTTCACTTTGGCGAGCTAGATAGACTCTGGAACCAGTAGGCCACACCGCTCCGAGGAAAAGGGTCGCTTTGATTTCCGCGATGCGGTTTTATGCTCAACCCAATCAGGCGCAGCGTCGAGAATTCAAGTTTGGTGGACTGAGCTTAGCCACAGAATGGTACCTCGGATATGCGAATTCGAAATTCGGCGTGCGGAGGTACCGGAGCCGAACGGCCTCCAAGGCCGGGCGGCGGAACCGAGTTCCGGCCCAAGCCGCGCCTTGCTGCTGCTTGTCCCGTCATGGCCGGCACCACCCGAGACTCAGAGCCGCTGGTGCCGCCTACGATCTGCACTGGCGCACGGAGGCGCACGCGAAGCCGCCCCAGCCACTGGGGGCCCGGCGTGCGCGTGCCGGTGGACCTCGACCACCTAATACTTCCCAGAATCAAGAACCCGCTGGTCAGAGACGTGCGTTTCTGTCGATCTGTCCCCTCAGCGGGTACACAACGCCGCCGCTATGTACCTCCTGAGGAGTCACATCGACGTCGGAATGTCAGCGAGGCCGACAGTTCCGAGCGTGAAACGTCAGCGAGGCCGACATTCGCGGGGGCGTTCCGTTGGGCGGTCTGTCGGAGCTCGCAGGGGGGAGATCTGTCCCCCCTGGGGGGACACAACACGCCGGAACGTCAGCCAGACCGACATATCTGTCGGCGTGGCTGACATACTTCTGGCGTCCAAGATCAGCGAAGTGGAGAGCAGCCTCGTGTCATCCGAGCCACAGCGCCGCCGTCCCGCACCGAAGCGCGCGCCGCGCCGCCCGGAGCTGCCGCCCCTTGACGATGAGATCCAGGCGTGGTCGAAGCCGACCCGGCCGGTTGAGGATCTGGATTCGCTCGCCGGCCGCTACCCGGACCGGCACATCTCGCTGAGCAGCAAGCGCAAGCAGATGGAGTTCTACGACACTCCGGAGCGGCCCAAGGCGTTCTCCATGGACTCGCTGGAGTTCTTCTTCCTGATCGCGCAGTACTTCCGCGAGGCCCTGCCGCTGCGGCTGATCCTGCTGATGATCGCGTGCCAGAAGGCCGGCGGGCAGATCCGGCTGACCCAGGAGGAGATGTCGACGGTCCTGGACGTGCACCGAGGGAAGATCAACGAGGCCCTCGGGGAGATCATGTCGCACGGGATCGTCTTCAAGGTGCGCCGGGGCGTCTACCAGTTCAACCCGCCCTACTCGTACCGTGTAGCTGAGTTCATCCCGGGCACGGAGCTGGTCGAAGCCGAGTACGTCCAGGTCGACCAGGACAAGACGATCGCGAAGATCCGCAAGGATGAGAGCCTGCCGCAGCTGGTGCGGTTCCCGTCGCTGGAGCACATGCGCGAGGCGATCGAGGAACTGCGCAAGCAGCGGGCCGAAGAACGCGCTGCACGCCGTCTGGCTCGTGCGCAGCGCCAGGAGGAGGGAACAGCCCAGTGAGCACCCTGAAGTGGGCGGCGACCAACGCCGACAGCCTTCTCGCAGACCTGGACCTGCCGCCCGCCGCCTACCGCGCGCTGCTCAAGCTCCGGGCGCGCAGCGAGGCCGGGGGCCGTATCGCGATGGACCAGGCCACCCTCGGTGAACTGCTCGGGCTCAGCCGCCCCAGCGTGAACGCCGCGCTGCGAGAGCTGGAGCTGGCCAGGCTCGTCAAGAAGGTCCGCAACGGCGTCTACCAGATCAACCCGATGCTGGCCGGCTACAACTCCCCCGAGGACGCCCTGGACGCCGTCAAGGCGATGCCCAAGGCGGACCGACTGGACAGCAAGACCTACGTGGCGAGCTACCACAAGGCCGTCGCCGCCTACCAGGACCAGCTTGCCGAGCAGCGCAAGAAGCGAGCGAACGTCGCCGCCGCCAAGAAGGCCGCGGCCGCCAAGAGGCGCGGCTCGCTGCACGCCGTCGGCTGACCCGGCCGCCCGCCCGGCCGGGTGGCACGACATCAGCGGCGCCGCACCCCTCCGAGAGGGGCGCGGCGCCGCTTTCGTGTGCGGGCAGCGAGTGTCAGATCCGTACGCACGGTTCCCGCAGGCGGGAAACGCCCAGGTCGGGAGCGGGGCGAAAAGAATCATGAGTGGCCCCCTTCCCTGAGTGTATGAAGCTCCATACAGTGTATTGAAGTTCATACAGTGTATTGAAGTTCATACAGCTACGGGAGGACCCGCCGTGTTAGTCACCCTCGTCACCGCCGCCCTCGCCATCGTCGCCACCTTGCTGGGTGCGATCGTCTCCGGCCGCTTCCAGGAGCGCGCCGCCGAACGCGGCGTCCGCGCCAGCCACGGTGAGGCGATCCGCCGCGACCGGCTGGAGGCCGTGACCGCGCTGGCCTGCGCGATCAGCGACCACCGCCGGGCGATGTGGATGCGCGGCGACGCCGTCCTCAAGGAGGCCGGCACCGAGCGGATCGAGGCGCTGCGCGGCGAGAGCCACATGACCCGGTCCGCGGTCACCCGCCCGCTGGTCGCGCTGCGCGTCCTCATCGAGGACCAGGCCGTGCGCGCCGCCGCCGACCACATGGTCACGCTGACCTACGCGATGCGCGACGCGTACGCCACCGCCCAGGAGCTGACCGCCGCCCGCGAGGCCGCGAAGGTCGCCCACGACACCTTCGTCGACACCGCCGCCGGCTACCTCGCCCGGACCGCCTGACCGCGCTGCACCCTCGTGCCGTCGGGGCCGTCGACTCGGAATGTCATCGCTCTCCGGCGGCCCCACTCACCACAGCCTCCCCCTCGCATCCACGCACCCGATCGGAGTCCCCATGGAGAAGCAGTCGAAGGCCCTCGCCCGGATCAGCAGTGTCGAGACGTCGGCCGAACGGAGCGCCGGCACCTCCACCGGCGGCGAGGACCTGGCCGTGCTCGCCCCGGCCGCGGCCGCCGCGCTGGGTCTGCTCGCCGACGCCGTCCGGCGCGGCGGCGCCGACCACGACGACATCGTCCAGGCCCTCAAGGCCGCCGGGGTCCACGAGGCGTTCGCCAGCGTCTTCGACGCCGCCTCCGAGCGCGTCATGGAGGCCACCGACGACCCGTACGACTTCGACGTGCGGCTGCACGCCGACAACCTCGCCGGGGCCGCGGGCGACGTCCGCCGCGCCTTCGAATGGCTCTAGACCCCGCCAGCACCCGCCACCGCCCCACGGGAAGGCCACCGATGACCACCGAGCCCGAACACCCCAACCCCGTCCCCGACCTCACGATCCCGCTCTCCACCGCCGTCGCCCAGGCCCTGGGCGACGACGTCGGGCAGCTCGCCATGCGGCTCGGCTCCGTACTGCACGGCCTCGCGCAGCTGCGCGCCGGCGGGGCGAGCACCGACGACCTCGCGAACACCATCCTGATGTCCAACGGGCTGATGAACCGGCTGGAGGGCATCCGAGACGCCGCCGTACGCCAGCACGCCGCACAGGGCGGCTCGTACGGCGCGCTGGCGAGCTCCATGGGCGTCACCCGGGCCACCGCGCAGTCCCGCCGCGACACCCTGGTGAAGAAGGCCCCGACCCCGATGGAGCGGTGGGCCACCGGCGAGACGGAGTGACCCCGAGCAGCGGCGCCGTGCAGCAAACAGTCGTTTGGTTGCTGCACGGCGCTGCTGCGTGCAGCAACGGGCCTGCTGCCCGTGCAGCGCCCTTGTGCCGTCTGGCCCGTGGGCCGGAGTGTCAACGCACTCCGGCGTCGCGAGCAGTGCCCCAGCGCCCCACGAGCAGCAGCCGGACAGCACCGAGCAACGGCTCCTACTGCAGCCGGCGCTGCACGTGCAGCACACGCAGCAGCGCCCCGGACGAGGGTGGTGTCCGGGGCGCTGCTGCGGGGTGCTCGGGAGGCCCTACGCCTCAACGTACGCGACGATCGTGATCGACCCCAGGGCCGTCACGTAGTAGATCACCCGCACGCCGTCGATCTCGTCGACGTAGTCGCGCAGCAGGGTGCCGGGCACCTCGGTGCCGAGCGCGGGGTTGACGCTGATCGCGACGATCGCGCGGTCCAGGCGGTGCGTCTCGTTGGCGGTGAGCTTGGCCAGCTGGGTGAGCGCGGGCTCCACCAGGATGACCCGGGAGCGCCGCGCGCCGTGCTCAGGCGACACGGGCCTGCCCGTCGGCGAGGTGGGCGAGGTGGGCGTCGCGGGCGACCTCCCACGGCACGCCCGCCTCGGGCGAGGGGTAGCCGTTCTCAGCGATGTCCTCGAGCACGGAAGCGAGGACGTCGACCTTGGCGCGCTGGTCGGCCGCGTACTTGCGGACCGATTCGGCGGCGGCTTCGTCGATCGGCTGGCGGTCGGGCGTGGCGGCCGGCTCCTGGCTCATCGAGGGCTCCCGGGGCGTCATCTGGCGTGTGTTCTCACGGTATCGCCGGGGCGCGGCACTGGTCTGCGGTACGGACGAAACCCGCCCGATGACACAGATGACACAGCTGAACAGTGACACAGATGGTCACGACCACCTGGGAAAGCAGGGGGTTGATGACACAGTCCGGCGCCGATGACACAGATCCGCGGCCCCGGCTGGACCCAGGACCCAGGACCCAGGACAAGGGACCCAGGTTCGTACGGCGCTGCTGGGTCCCGTCGGGCGGGTCAGGCCGGGGTCATTGGCCGGACTGCGAGAGGCCTTCCACGAGCTGGGTGACGACGTCCAGGATCGACTTCCCGAACGCGGTCGGCGCGATCAGCACCCCGAACGTGAGGCAGATGACCACGGTCATCTTCTCGTCGAACCGGCTCCGGGCGTGCGTACGGCGGCGCAGCCGCACCACGATGATGATGGCGAGCAGCACCGCCACGTTGATGGTCACGATCACGTGCCCGGACCTCCCGTAAGTCCACAACTGCCCTGCGAGCACCGCGCGTTCACTCCGGTGTTCTTGTGTAGCGCGAAGGGACCACGACCGCTCCGGGGTTGACCTCGGTTGGCGGCAAAGCGGGCCCTCCTGGCTTGAATGCGCAGGTCAGGGACGCGGCGGGCGGGGGTGAGCGAGGCCTTCGGGCGCGAATACGGACCGTGACTCGCGGGTGGTCCGGCGGGGGCGCCCTGTCCGCTGTCACGTTGTCACGCGGATCCGCCCTGGAGGGGGGTGCAGGCCCGATCCACGCCCCGAAAATCGGACATTAGCGGGCATTCTCGCGGGCGCTGTCACGCTCCAACCGGGGAGCGTGACAGCGGCGTTGGAGGTGCGTGACAGCAAATCCCATCACGTTCGGTGAGCGTGACGGGTGCCGGGCGCTGTCATGTCACAGGGCTACAGGTCACCTCACATGAACCTGTCCACCTGGGAAAACGAGGGTTCGACCTCACAGGTGAAC
Source organism: Streptomyces griseus subsp. griseus (assembly GCF_000720255.1). Taxonomy (GTDB): domain Bacteria; phylum Actinomycetota; class Actinomycetes; order Streptomycetales; family Streptomycetaceae; genus Streptomyces; species Streptomyces griseus_I. The sequence goes on from NZ_JOJE01000034.1 coordinate 5,544, forward strand.
AGGGTGAATAGGGCGTTCGGGCTCTCAGGCTCCCAGTCATGGCACAGGTTGTCTGTGGGCCTGTGAGGGTTGCCCTCCGTGATCAGGGCTGCGCCGGGGGCCAGATGTGCGGACCGCGGCACTGCCCGCAGGCGGCGCAGCCGGCGCACTCCATGCAGAACTGCTTCGGGACGCGCGGGCACCAGCAGATCGGGTTGTAGTCGGGGTCGTCCTCGCCCTCGAACCAGGGCTCGCCCAGCGGGGGCCGGTAGTCGACGTGGACCTCGCCGTCGGCCGTCAGGTCTTCGTACCGGGTGCCGCAGCCGGTCGACGTCACCCACGTGGCGATCACGTGGTCGGCGGCGCTCACCGGCTGCTCCGGCCGCGGGCCTCGATCCAGGCGGCGAGCGCGAGCACGGCGTCCGGGTCGGCCTGCGCCAAGCGCACCGCGTGACCCGCGTCGAAGTCCTCCAGCGTTCCGGTCCGCGCCATGGCCCGCAGCAGCGCGCTGTGCGCCCGCACCGAGGCGGGGACGGCGTCCAGGTCGCTCGGAGGAGCCATGCTGTGGCCCTCCAGGATGCGGAACATGTCGTAGAACTCGCCGTACTCGTTCAGGTAGTCGAGGGCGTGGCGGTCCTCGGGCTCGTGCAGTACGAGCGGGCCTTCGGCGCCGTAGCGCCCCTTGGTCCTGCCGAGCAGGCCGGCTTTCTCCAGGGCCATCAGCATGTGGGCGCGCTCGGGCAGCCCGTTGGAGTGCAGCCACTCCTGCCGCTGCTGCTCCATCTCCAGATCCCGTAGTTCTTCCTCGGCTTCGGCCGTTGCTGCGGCTTCGGCGGCGAGCTCGTCCTGGACGACGGCGTCGGCCTTCGGGTCGTACGTCACGCCGGTGGTGGCGAGCAGCTGCGCGATGCGTTCCCACTCCGCGACTTCGGCCGGGCCGCGTGCGTCGTCGGCCAGGTCCTCGCGGTCGCGGTCGATGTGCTGCTGCAGCCGGGCGTCCTCGAGCGCGGCCGCGGCCTCCGCGGCGGTCATGCCGGTGGCGCGCCGGCGGACCCAGCTGCGGCCGACCTTCGCCCGGTCGACCAGCTGGCGGGGCGCGGCCGCGCCGGGCGCGGGTACGCGGGGACGCCGGGTGGATCGGGGAACAGGGGTGCTCACACGAGCCTCCCAATCGTTGCGGAAACGGTGACGGGAAATCCGGCTGCCGCGCGGTGGGCGCGGCAGCCGTAGACAGGTTTATAGCAGCCCTGAATTCGGCGTGCCTAAAACTTGATATCGAGCCACTCCACGTCCGCGAATTGCACCTCCACGCCCGCGCGCCCGCCACCTCCTTGACGGAAATAGGCGTCCGCTATGGCCTCCGCAACCAGTGCATGCAGATCCTTGTCCGTCGCTCCGGACTCCTGTGCCGCCAGGATGGCGCGGGCGTGGGAGGACGAGACAGCCACCATGAGGTCCCGCACCCGGCCCTCATCCGAGGTTCCCTCGGGGCCGAATCCGAAGTAGGCGCGGCAGGAGATGACGAACCCGCCAGAACTGCCCGCGCGCTGCCTCGCCTGTGCCCTGACCTGCGGTTGCCACTGTGACTCGGTCTCCTGCACCAGAGCCTCCTGAAGGCGCTTCTGCGGCTTCTTGGCCGCACCCGAGCGGTAGCGCTCCACCGTGCGGCGGGAGACGCCCAGGCGCTCGGCTACGGCCTTCGTGGAGCCCTTCGCGCGCGTGAGGAGGAATTTCATCTGAGCTTGCGCGGATTTCGGTGCCGGACGGGTGAACAGGGCCCGTTCGGCGCGTCCGAGGCCGTCGAAGAGCTTGTGCCGGAGCAGGGCCGACGCCCTTGCGCGCTGCTGATCATCCATACCGAGCAGCGTCGGGCCGGGCGCCTGTGGACAGAGGCCAGCGGCTGAACGAACTCTCGCTACACGTCGGAGGGGTTGACGCCTCAGGTCAGCGGGGTTTGGGTGGAGGGCCACGTCCAGAGCAAGGGGGCTGGCCATGGAACTGCTCAGGTTGTCCGACCGACTGCCGCAGTGTTCACGCTGCCGGGGCGATCTCATCATGAGCGGTGTGGCGCCCCAGGACGACGAACACGGGCGTCCTATCCATCTGGAGCTGTGCCCGGTCTGCGACACCGGCGACGTCGACCGCCCGGCGGCCGGCCTTCTCGTCCAGTGGTTCGCGAACGACGGCGGTCATGACGTGAGCCGCGTCCAGGAGGGCGCGCACCTGCTGATGGAGTTCACGAAGGAGTGCATGGCCGCACACGGCTGGTACTGGCAGGAGACGCCGCCGCCCGACCAGGCCTGAGCCGTCGGTCGGCGGCGCGGCCGCCGGATCGAACTACTGTTGGGCCGTGGCAACGTACGACTATCCCGACGATCTCCTCACCGCGCAGCGGGACCTCAACCAGGTGCGGGCCGACCTCGCGGCCTTGTACGAGCGGCTGCCGTACTCGGTGGAGCCGATGCAGGCCTGGCAGCGTCCCGAGGGCTACTGGCTCGCCACGTCCCGCGCGTATCCGGACTCGCCAGGCTGGTCGGAGCAGGAGCAGCTGGAGGTTGCCGCGCTGCGCGAGCGGGAACGCGACCTCACCGCCGTGATCCTGACGCACGCCTTCTGGAACGACGTGTCCGGCCCCGAGCGTCCCGACGCCCGCAGCAAGCTCAGGCACGCCCTCGAGGCGGCCGCGGACCGCCAGGAGCAGGAGGCGTAGCCGTGGCGGACACGCCGTCCGAGCCGCCGCCCATCACGGTGGTCCTCCCGGACGGCCAGGAGGTCACAGGACGCCTCCACGAGCGCCAGCAGACGCCCGACGGCTGGCTGTTCCGAGTCTCGGTCCCGGCCTGGCAGAACACCGCTGAGCGGACCGTAGAGGCCGCCTGGTACACGGTGTGGGTGCAGGCTCCCGCCCACGTCAAGCGCGTTGCGGGAGCCGCGTACGACGACGTTCCCACGGCGTACCTGAAGTCGCCGCCGTCGCGGTCAGTGCGGGAGGTCCTCGGGCCGCGCCGGCCGACGGGCTGGGTACTGCAGAAGCTGGACGCCCCCGGGCCCGACCGCGGCGTCCTGCACGCCCCGGACTGTGACGAGGCACCAGAAGGCGCGCCGGTGCTCGAGCTGGAACGCGCCCTGGACGCTGCCGAGAAGGCGGGCGTGAGGCTGTGCTCGCTGTGCGGCGCCGCTCAGGAGTTGGAGCCGTTGCTGAGCGGATTCGACCGGGGCTTCGATCCAGACAACTGAGCGTCCCCCGAGTGGGCCCACTGGCACGGCTGCTCACAGCACGTGGTTCTCGGAGGCGTGTGCCAGGTTCGCGAAGCCGAGAACGGGGGCACGGCACGCCTCCGGTAAAGAGATCAGCAGCCGACTTGCCGTTGGCGAAGGGCGGGTTGTGGAGGACGAGGCAGGCCTGCCCCAGGGCAGGCCCGCCAGAGTTTCAGTGCCGGGTCTCCCACCACAGGATGATCAGGGTCACGGCGCCGCTGCCGAGCTTGTACGCCGCGCCCTGCAGGAACTCACCTGGGACATTCCGTCCCTGCTGGATCGCCCATTTCCCCAGGTGGCGGACGGTTTCGATACATCGCCTGTCCCAGCGGGACGGGTGCTTGGGCTGGCGTTTCGCGTTACTCTCGTCCATACGGAGTTCCTCTCGTTTTCGGGCGTGCTGGAACACCGCGCAAGGAGCCCTCCCAACTCAGAGGCCTAGGAAACCTGTTGGGATGCAGGGCTCCTTTTGCGTGGAACAGCAGTCTAGTGATGCGGCACTGACACTCAGGTCAACGAAGTCACCTGGCACGTGGGCTCGTTGACTCTGGTTGTCACTGGTTGACTCTGGTTGACTCACTGAACCTCAGCGACCAGAAAAACGCTGGTCAGAAGGCTGCGAGCGTGAGGCTGTGAGATCCGCCATACGCGCTCTGGATCGCTGAGGCCGCAGAAGGTACGACTCCTCGCCTGGATACGCAAACCGTTCAGCTTCTGGGAGTGGACCAAGCCGTGGCCGTGCCCGCTGAGTTCAGCGTCGGGTGAAGTCGTGCAGCTGGTCGGCGAGGCGCCGGTCGGGGCGCCGGACGATGATGCACGAGCCCGACTTGTTGGTGGCCAGGCGGTCGACTTCCATCTCCAGCCCCCCGGTGGGGGCGTTGGTGCGGCTGGAGCCGGTCCTGCGTACGTACGTCGCGACGGCCTCGAGGGTGGCGAGGAAGGTGCTGTCGGGGGCCTCGGAGTCGAGGACGTCGTCGGTGACCTCGTGCAGCCAGTGCCGTGCCTCCCGCGTCTCACCGAGGGCGAGGTGGTGCAGGTGCAGGCAGTAGGCGGCGGCCCGGTGGCCGGCTCCCGCGGCGAGCTGCCACCAGAACTGGGCGCTCTCGCGGTGGTCGGTCAGGTGGAGCAGGCACGCGAAGACGAGGGCGCCGTCCACGTCCAGGTGGCGGTCGTCCGTGAGCGTCTCGGGTTCCTGGGCGAGGCGGTCGACGTGGTCAGCGGCGTCGGGCCGGTTGAGGATCCAGCGGCACACCACGGACAGCCGTTGGCCGGCCTGGGCGGCGCGGACGGTGTCCGGGTGCGGCTTAGCGGTGGCCGCGGCCGCGTCGGCGGCGAGGCGGCGCAGGGCGGCGCCGACGTCGAAGCCGTCCCGCGGCCCGGTGGGGATGCGGGCGTCGGCCAGGAGCTCATCGATGGCGGTCACTGTCCTGCCCCCTTCTTGTTCTTGCTGGGCGCCGCGGGCAGGCCGAGCCGAATACGCAGGCGTTCCTTGCCCTTGCGGCCGTGGTAGTCGACGGTGCGGGTGTCCAGGCCCATGTAGCGGGCGATCCGCTTGGTCGGGTAGCCGAGCAGGTGGCGCAGGACGATCACGGTGAACTGGCGGGTGGGCAGCTCCAGGATCGCCTCGTACAGGCCGCCGGCACTGCTGTTGAGCTCCAGCTGGCTGCGGACCGCCTCGAGGTTCTTGGCTATCGGACCGTTGATGAGGAAGGCCGGCGGGCGTCCGTCCTCTTCGAGGTGGCGGGTGACGCCGCGGTGCAGCACGGCGAGTGTCTGCTGCTCGAGGTCGCCCTGCTGCAGCAGCTCGTCCCAGCCTCCGAGAATCTCCAGGAACACCTGGTGGACAACCTGTTCGGCGGTGCGCCGACTGCCGAGGTGGATCTCCGCGAAGTCGTGGAAGAACTCCTGGTGCCCCAGGTAGAAGCCCTCGAAGTCGAGGGGCAGATCGGGGGGCGGGGCCTGGACGGGTCGGCCGTGGCCGCCGTCCTGGGGCGATACGTCAGTGCTGACGTCGCCGTTGCCCATGCAGTCCTCCAGGCGGTGAGCACCGGGCCTCTCCGTTGAGGCCGGCGGGTTCGGACGCGGGCCAACTGGCCTGCGTGAGCGCCTCCTTGGGCGGGGCTCTCACGCACCACCCTGTCGTTTTTGGGCCCCTGAAACTCATGCGACCCTCGGAAATTGTGACTCTGCGATCTTCTCCATAAACGGAACGTGATTACTACGCTGGCTTACACGTTCGAAAATGCGACTTGAGCTGCGGCAACGCAGGCAGCCGCGAAAGTTCTCATTTCAAGAATCGTCGGACTCGTGGCATAGCTCACACTGTGCTCGCTACTGCGTGGACATCTCGTGAAGCGCAAGCCGCCACAGACAGCCGTCTGTGCGCACAACCGATCCGCCGTCACCCGTTCGAGTGAGGTGCGCCGCCGCTGGCATCCCGGTGTCCGCGAGCCCTCGCTTGAAAGGGCCGGCCGATGATGTGACTTACCGCCTGGGCGGGTGAGTCAACGGCCAAAGCCCCTGCTGGAGGAGACCGCGCCCGGTACGAAGATCCCGGATCTGTTGGTGATCTTCGAGAGGAACCCCGCTCGTGCGTCTCCCCCGCATCGTCGGCGCCGCAGCCGCCGTCGTCTCCACGCTCACCGTCCTGCTCACCCCGAGCGCCGCGCACGCTGCTCCCGGCGACACGATCGCTCTGCCCGTACGCGACGCGCTCGCCGCACTCGCCGTCCAGGACGAGGACCGCACTGGCTACGAGCGCACCAAGTTCCGCCACTGGGTCGACACCGACCGCGACGGCTGCAACACACGCTCGGAGGTACTGATCGAGGAAGCAGTCACTGCCCCCGAACAGGGCGCGAACTGCGCACTGGTTGGCGGCTCGTGGTATTCGCCGTACGACGACACCTACTTCACCCAGGCCCGCGCCCTCGACATCGACCACCTGGTCCCGCTTGCCGAAGCATGGGACTCCGGCGCCTCCGCCTGGACCGCCGCCGAACGCCAGGCGTACGCCAACGACCTCGACGACGCCCGCGCCCTGATCGCGGTGTCTGCGGCCAGCAACCGGTCCAAGGCCGATCAGGACCCCACCACCTGGCAGCCCCCGGCCTCCGGCTACCGCTGCACCTACGCAACCGACTGGGTCGCCATCAAGACCAGGTGGACCCTCGCTGTCGACCCCGCTGAGCAGACGGCTATCTCCGAGATCCTCGACACCTGCCCCAACGCACCCATCGAGGTCACCCGAGCCCGCTGACCATGCGGATAGGTAAGAAGAGTCTCGGGTGGATCCGGTCTCGCGCTGCTTCGACCACCGGCCCGACGTCAGCGAGTTGGTCCGGGTCCGCCCCGGACCGCCCTCGAACGAATCTACGGGAAACCGCTCACGTGCGCGGATGTAGGGCGGGCGTTGTCAGAGCCCGCTGTCACCATCCGGCCATGGCCCAGATCAGCCCCAAGCTCGCCCGCGCCTTCTTCGCGGACATCTCCGCCGGCTCCCCTGTTCCGCTGGACCCGGACGACCTCCTGCACATGGTTCATGTGCGCCGTCACGGCCACGTCGTCTTCGGCGACATCGCGGTGCGCTGCTTCAAGCACAGGTCGAAGTGGACGTACGACGAACGCGAGATCCGCCGCGCGGCCCACACCTTCGCGGACTTCCGCCTGGACGTCGGCGACGTCGTGGAGGTGCCACTGCCCACCTTCTTCGACGCCGATGACGGCGACGACCATGGCTTGGGGTATCGCGGCCCGGCCTCCTGGCGGTCCCGGATCGCGTCGTGGCTGTTCTGGGAGGCCCGCCGCAAGGATCAGGAGGGGCGGCCGTATGAAGAGTGGAACGACAACTGGAAGCGCCTCGGGCCCAACGGGCTGCCCGGAACGCTGACGTGGGACGAGTTCGTCGCGGCGCGCAGCGGGATCCGGCTCCGGGAGAACATCGCCAACACCCGGCCGCTGGATCTGATGACCTGCTCCGGCGGCAGCCTGTTTCTGCCGAGGGCCTACTCCGAGCTCCTGGACCGTTGGGAGCAGGTGGACGAGGACCTGGTCGGCCGGGCCCGGACCTGCTCCCGATGCAGCGAGCAGGGCCCGCGCTGGGGCGGCTGGCGCACGCAGACTCCGCTCGGCTACGTCACCCTGTGCCCGCCGTGCTCGGGTGCCACCTTCCAGCGGTACACCGGCCACCTGCGCGGCGTCATGTACGACTCGCGCCGCATGCGCGGCATCCGTGCCGACGACTACCTGTGCAGGCTGTGCGCCGAACGCCGGGCGGCCGCGTGGGATCACTGCCACGACCACGGCTATCTGCGCGGGCCTTTGTGCGGCAGCTGCAACACCTTCGAGGGCAAGAGCGACCCGCGCCACTTCCTCGAGGAGAAGGAAGGGGCCGCCCTGCACCTCCTGGAGTGTCAAGGCTGCCTCGAAGGGCGGATCCTGCCCGGCCGGTACCACGTCGGCCTCGTCCAGAAGCATCTGGAGGCGACCGAGCGCCACCGCCACCGCAGCCGCCCGTGCCGACGCCAGCCGTGGGCCCGGCACGTGGAACTCGCCCACGGGGCACACCACTTCGAGCTGGAATGCTGGCAGCACAGCACGACGTGGCCGAAGGACGTCACGGTGCCCGACACCCTGGCCCTCGTACGGGACTTCGTCGACCAGGCGCTCGCCGCGCGGCCGGCCACCGTAACCGTGCCCGCGCAAGCCGCGTTGGGCACACAGACGCGTGCATGAACATCCGACCCCCCGCGGATACGCGTGTGAGGCCCCAAACCGGCGCAGCAGCGCGGTGCGGGGCCTCACGGGCATCCGGCGGTCAGGACCGCAGTGCGGTCAGCGGCGCGTCTCCCACCACAGGATCAGCAGCGTCACGGCGCCGCTGCCCAGCTTGTAGGCGACGCCCTGGAGGAAGTGGTGGTGGACACCGTGTCCACGGCTCCCACTCCATTTCCGCAGGTGAGTCCTGATGGACGAGAGCCATCTGTCCACACGGCGTGGGTGCTTCGGATCTAAATTCGCGCTAGGCTCGGGCATGCGGTTCCTTGCGTCAGCGTGCGTTTAGGGACACCGCGAGAGGAGCCCTCCCAACTCAGAGGCCTGAGAAACCCGTTGGGGCGCAGGGCTCCTTTCGCTTTCTGCGGAGTCTATAGGCGAGACGCTGATCGGTGTAGTTGCTCATGCGGGAATGCCCGCACAAGACAACACTCTGCCTACACTCTGCCTACCTTCTCGCGCACCAGCGACACATCCATACCGAAAAAACCGCAGCTCACAGGCGTTAATGTGATCCCGGTCACCATAAAGCAGTGAAGCGGCATTCGTCGGTCTTCCCTCCTGCGAGAAACACAGGAACGGTCTTCCCTCCTGCGGGAAACGCAGGCTCCAATGCGCTCCAACGTAATCCATTGCATTCCATTTCATTGCATCGCGATGGGATGTAATGAAATGGATTACAGAGGGTTACGGCAGGGCGCCGGGCTTGAGGTCGCCTCGAAGCCTCGCGGTCTGGTCCTCGCAGGAATGTGAAACGTCTCGTCCCCGGCAGCTTCAATGCCGGGGACGAGGCGTATTGGCGGGCTCAACTACAGCTCGATCTGGATGTGCTCCACGTCGGTGAACTCCACGCCCAGACCGTGGGCGCGGGTGTTGTTGTTCCGGAAGTACATCTCCGCCAGGCCCTCGGCTGCGATGCGCTGGAGCTGCTGCTCGTTGGCGCCACCGTCGCGGGCCTCGAAGAGGCGGTCCGCCCAGCGCGGCGGCAGGGCCTGGGTGATGTCCCGGATCCGGGCGTCGTCGGTCGTGCCCGGCGCTGCCGTGAAGCCGAAGCGGGCCCGGGTGGAGACGACCAGGCCGCCGGTGGACGCGGCCCGCTTCTTGGCCTTCGCCCGGATCTGCGGCTGCCACCGCTTCTTGACCTCACGCTCTATGCGGTCGCGCAGGTCGCGGCGGGGCCGCTTGAACTTGCCCGCGACGTAGCGCTCCACGGTGCGCTGCGACACCCCGAGCGCCTGCGCGGCTGCCTTGGTGCCCTTGAGCTGCTTGACCAGGTACTTCATCTGCGCCTGGGCGCTCTGCGGGATGCGGCGGGTGAACGCCCCTTCCAGCGCCTGGTCCAGGCTGTCCCCGAGCGAGTCGGCCATGGTCGGCTACTCCCCTTCTCCGGCGGTCGGGTCGTTCTTGATGAGGTTGGACAGGTTGAACACGCCGCCGTGTTCCTCGAACTGCTGCTCTGCCCAGAGCACGGTCTGGGTGCCCTGGTGCTTGACCATGCCCGGCGAGATCCCGAGCCGGAACGTGCCGGGTGCGGGCTTGCCCTCGTCCGTGTACGGCAGGACGTCCAGGGGGCTGGGGCCGGTGGAGGGGTAGACGATGGCGTCGGTGCCGATGGCGACCGGGTAGAGGTCGGCCGCGGCGGCGGTCTTCATCAGCTTGCGGTGGATGCCGACCCGGAAGTTGGCGAGGGCGGCGGCCCGGATGTCGGGGCGCCACGTCTCCCGCTTCAGTGCCGGCCACGGCTCGTAGTACGGCACCTGGCCCCGGTTGCGCTGCCGCAGCTTGCCGATGCCGCCCTTCGCGGTCGCCTTGATCGCCTTCACCAGCAGTGCCAGCGTCGGGTCCACCTGCTTGGAGCGGGCCATCGCGTCCAGGAACTCCTGGCCGCCCATCGCGGTGGTGACGCCCAGTTCCTCCATCACCGTCACGTACGCGTCGCGCAGCCGGTTGTACCAGGGGTCCAGGTAGCGGCCGTTCTCCATGCGCACGTGCGCCTCGATCGGCGCGACCTCGAAGCCGAGCTCCACCGCGTACGCCACGGTCGGCGTCGCGTACCAGGCCGGGCCGGTCGGCCGCTCGCCCGTCGGCGTGAACGGGCTGGGCAGCCGGTCGCCGTCGACCGTACGGCCGTTGATCTGCACGCGGGACAGGTCGACGTGGCTCAGGTCGACCAGCCACGAGCCGGGCAGCTTCGGGTCGAACACCGGACGATCGAGGCGGGTGGGGCCGCCCAGGCCGACGGTGAGGCCGTTGACGGCCGCCGCGAACGCGAGGTTCACGTCGATCACCACCAGGTACGGCTTCATGCACTCGTCATCGGTCAGATCCCGGCACCAGTCGTACGGCTCCTCCATCAGCATCTGGTCCGGGGTGCGCAGGTGGTGGCGCTCGTACTTGCCCTTGAGGAGCGGGTGCTCGTCCGGGACCTCACACTCCACGTGCTCGTACACCGCCGTCAGCGCGTCCGCGTTCTTCGCGGGCTTGAACGCGCCGGTGGCCTCGTCCTTCTCCGCACGCGTCGGCGGGCGCAGGGCGGTCATCAGCTCGAGGCCGGTGGTCGACACGGTGCCGCGCGGCGTCGTCACCAGCTGCGCGTACATGCCCAGGTACCGGGCGAGGTCCGCGGGGTGCATGGTCGGGATCTTCGGGTCGTTCTTGTCGTCCCACTCCCGCGCGTCCAGCGCGTTCCAGGACGGGATACACAGCTGCACGCAGCGCCGCTTGGAGCCCTCGGGATCGCGGTAGACACGCGCCCACGGCCCGAACCCGCGCTGGGTGAGCTGCAGTTCAGCCTTCTTGATCTGCTTGAGCACCTTGTGGCTGTCCGGGAGCCGGCCCGCGCGCCGCTCCTCATCCGACAGGGCGGCGGGCAGGCCGTAGCGCTCCAGCGCGGACGGGGTGAGCACCAGGACGGGGTCGGCGTCACGGCCGTTGCGGTGCAGCCGCGCCTGACCGAGGCGAGCTTCGGTGATCGTCCAGTCGACCAGCGCGGGCAGCGACTTGGCGGGCACGTCCAGGACCAGGCCGCCGACGCAGTACGCCGACACCTGCCCGTCCTCGCAGTCGACCACGGCGAGCGGGCCGTTCTCGAAGCGCGGGTCCACGGCGGCCGCCGTGGTGGTCTTCTTCGCCGCCGCCTTCTTCGCGCCCGGGCGCCGCGACGTCGACGTCGGCCTGGTGGTGCTCGCCGCCGGTCGGGCGGGCGGCTTCGCGGGGGCCGGCGCCGACGGAGCCGGGGCCGGTGCCGCGGGGACGGGTTCGGCAGCGAACGTCTCCGGCACGGCAGGTTCGCCGGGCGCCTCGCTCTTGGGTGCGGGGAAGCGTTCGGCCAGCTTCTCCAGGAGCTTCGCGTAGGCGGCGCGCTGCGGCGGCCGCGGCTCGGTACGGCCGGCCTCCCAGTTCCCGACCGCCTCACGGCGCGTGTCGAGAGCCTTCGCAACCTGGGCCTGGCTCAGCCCGGCAGCCTCGCGTAGACGCCTGCGCTCGGCAGGCGACGGCAGGTCGTCTTGGGCGACCTGTTCCAGCAACGCGTCCACGTTGCTGAGCAGCTCGTTCTCAGTGGGCACAGAGCTCACCTCCACTAGACACCCTACCCCAATCGCGCATTGGATCGCTCATTGATTCGCGCATAGATCACTCATGATGTTAGGTTGATCGCGCAGCGCGGGGCGGGAGACAGGAGGCGTGGTGCCAGGACGAGATGGGGGCGCGGTGGTGCTCTCCGAGCAGGAGAGCTTCGACGTGCTGCACCGCGTGATCCTCCCGGCTGCGACTCAGGATGCCGTCGCCCAGCTCCGGCCGGTCGTGGTCGTCGTCGCCGGGCAGCCAGGCGCCGGTAAGACGTGGATCGCCGACCTCGTCCAGGCGGTGCTGGACCGGCGTGGTGGCGCGGTGCGGGTCGGCCGGGACCTGTACAAGCCGGTCCACCGTCACTACGCCCTCGCCCTGGCGGCCGACGTCCGTACGGCCGGAGCCCTGGTGCGCCCCGACACCGCGCGGTGGCAGGCCGCCGTCGAAGCCCACGTTCGCGAGATGGGCTTCGACGCCGTAGTGGAGTCGGCGCTCGCCGACCCGGACGACTTCCGCGACTCCTCCATCGCCTACCGCGCGGCCAGCCACCGGATCGAGGTCGTCGCCGTGGCCACCTCGGAGGCCTTGAGCCAGCTGGGCATCGTGGACCGCTTTCTCACCGAGGCCGCCACCGGTGGCGGCCGGTACGTGTCCTGGGAGAACCACGACAGCTGCGCGAAGAACCTGCTGAACACCCTGGCCGTCATCGAGGCCGAACAGCTCGCCGACCGCATCACCGTCGTACGGCGCGACGGCACTCTGCTGTACACCAACGAGCTCACGCCCGACGGCGACTGGCGTCGCCGCCCCGCAGCGGACCGGGCGGTGCGGGTGGAACGGGCGCGGCCCTGGACAGCGCCCGAGACTGCCGTCTTCCGCCGTGAACTGGCCCGCGCCGACCGGCGTGTGCACACCGAGCTGACCGAAGAGAACAGGCGCCTGGCGGTACAGCGCGACAGCGAACGCGCGGCCGCCTGGTCCGAGCCGGTCCGCCGCACCGCACAGCCCACCCCGGTGCCGCCCGGGGTCGCCTACCACCGGCTGTCCGCCGACGAACACCGCTGGATTTTCGACGAACTGATCACGCCGACAGTTCTGGCGAACGTCACGCCGCGGGACGATCCGCGCGCCGTGTACGTGATCGGCCAGCCCGGGGCGGGCAAGCTGCTGGCCGCCAGGATGGTCCGGCGCGCGATGCGGCCCGGCACGACCAAGCTGGTCGGCGACGACTTCAAGGCCGCACATCCGGACTACCGCCAGATGCTCCGTCAGGATCCCCGCGGCGCCGGCGCGTCCATCCGCACCGACTACAAAGCGTGGTTCGCTCAGGCGGAAGAGTACGTGCGCACGCGGCGCGGCGACCTGCTCATCGAGTCCGCCCCCGGCAGCGCGGACGATGTCCTCGACAGCGCCCTCGCCTGCTCCCGGGCCGGCTACCCGGTGGAGTTGGTGGTGCTGGCCGTGCGGGAAGCGGACAGCCGCCTGGCCACCGCCCTGCGCTACGCCCGGGCCCTGCAAGCAGGAATCACCGGACGGTTCACCACCCGCGCCGGGCACGACCGCTGCTACCAGGCCGTCGCCGACCTCACGGCGGCCGCCGAAACCCACCCGGCCATCACCGCGGTGACGGTGATCCGCCGCGACGGCCACGCCCTGCTGCGCCAAGAGCAGCCCGCCGCACCCGGCCGGGCCTCATGGGCGCTGGCCGCCGAACGGCAGCGCCCCTACACCGAGCAGGAAGCCGCCCACTTCATCCAGCTCTACCAAGGACTGCGCAAGGCCCTTCCCCAGCACCGCGACGAACTAGACGACATCGCCGCCCTGGCCCGCCCCCTGATGCCCGCCGGGTTCCAACGTCTGCGGATCGCCGCGCACCGCCCGGACATACGGCTGCTGCCCCTGCCGCGAACGGTCTACGACTCCAGCTCCCTCAGCCGCGCCGCGTAGAGCACAGCAAGGCGGTCCTCCTCCTGCGCGTCGGCGTCTTCCAGACGCTGCAGGTCCTGGTAAGCGGCCGTACGGCCCGCCGTCAGCTGCGCAAGGCGCTCCTCATCGGGCAGCGGGGCCCGCCGCTCGGCAGCGATCTGCTCGGTGTACCAGTGCACTACCTCCTGCACGATGTCGGCCGCATGTTGGTCCTCTCCCCCGCCCAGGCCGGAGAAGTCGGGTCCGTCTGGTGTACCGGGCATGGCAACCCCCTCATGGTTCTGATCTTGATCGGATGGGTCATTGTCCTCCCGGCCCGCCTGCCCGAAGTTCGGCGCCGCCACGGCGATCCGAGGTGCGGGCAGGCCTGAATCCGTCGCCCTGCCGGGCCGTAGCAGCGGGGCGGGCTCCCCAAATCCCGCAGGGCGGGCATAGGTTGACCTGCGAGTGATCATTTTTCGGGGGTGGATGTGACAGGCGGCCGGGATCTCAGGGCACTGTTCAGCACGAACGACCGCAGCGTGCAGGCCGCGGAGACGTTCACGAACCGGCAGACGCAGTGGGAGACGGTCGCGGCCGCGCTCACCCAGCACCTCCAGCACGTCGGTTCCCCCGGTTTCGACCCCGAGGACCTCGAGGCGCCCCGAGGCCACGTGCTCGTCTTCCACGGCGTCGGCGGCATCGGCAAAACGACCCTGTCCAGGACGCTGGAAGCGGCGCTCGCCGACGCCGGACGCCGCCCCACCCAGTGGGGCGCGCCGGGCTGGCCGGCCGACCGGATCCTGCCCGTACGCATCGACCTCGCCCGCTCCGCCGGCACCGACTTCGAGCAGATCGTGCTGACCATCCGGGCCGCCCTCACCAAGATCGGGCGCCCGCTGCCCGCCTTCGACCTGGCACTGCGCCGCTACTGGGAGGCCAACCACCCAGGCGAGCCGCTGGAGGAATACCTGCGCCGCGCCGGCCTCGGCTCACGGTTCGGGCAGGCTCTGCCGCAGCAGATGCAGTCCGCGCTCGCCGACGTCGCCCAGGCGCTCATGCTGCCCGGCACCATCGGATCGGTCGTCGGCCAGGTCACCGGCGCCCTCATCGGCGCGCTGCGCGAACGCCGCCAGACCGTACGCGCGCTCGCGGGCTGCGCCCGGCTGGCGGACCTTCTGGAGGCCGAACCCGACCTGGACGCCCTGTCCTTCTACCCGCACCTGCTGGCGTGGGAGCTCGCCCGCCTCCCCGACGGCAAGAAGGTCGTGCCGGTCGTCCTGCTCGACACGTTCGAGGACATCGGCGACCGCACCCGCCGCGACCTCGAGCGGCTGATCCAGCGGACCGTGTGGCTGATGCCGAACGCGTTCTGGGTGATCACCGGACGCTCCCGCCTGCAGTGGGCCGACCCGGCCCTGCAGGGACAGCTCGACTACACCGGCCCCGCAGCCTGGCCCGGCCTCGCCCACTCCGCCGTGCCCGCAGCCCGCACCCCCACCCGCGCCGGCGCGGCACAGCAGGTGCTGATCGGCGACTTCTCCCCCGAGGACTGCGACGACTACCTCGCCCGACGCCTCACCCGCGACGACCAGCCCTTGATCGGCGAGCCCATCCGGCAGGTCATCACCGCCCGCTCGCACGGCCTGCCCCTGTACCTCGATCTGTCCGTCGCCCGGTTCATGGAGCTGCGCCGCAGCGGCCGCACCCCGCAGCCAGCCGACTTCGACCACGACTTCCCCGCTCTGGTCTCCCGCACCCTGTCCGACCTCACCGCCGACGAACGGCACGTCCTGCGCTCGGTGAGCCTGCTGGACGCATTCGACGTCCCCCTCGCCACCCGGGCCGCCGGCCTCGCCCACGAAGGCCCCGCCCAGCGGCTGACCGAGCGGCCCTTCGTCCGCGAAGCTCCCTTCAGCCTGTGGCCCTTCCACCTCCACGGCCTGATCCGCTCCGCCGTACGCAACGCCGAAGACACCACCGACGACCGCTGGACCGAGACCGACTGGCAGCAGGCCGCCCAGCGGGCCTTCACCGCCCTGGGCGAGCAGCACCAGGCCGCGCCCGGCCCGGACCGGCTCCTGTTGATCGCCTTGCTGCGCCAGGGCCTGCGCCTTGCCCGGGACCACCGACTGGACCTCGGCTGGCTCACGCCCGCCGCCTGGACCTACGTCAGCGACTCCGTGTGGGAACCCCTCGCCCCACCCGACACCGACAGCACGGGACTGGACACGCCAGCCGACGCGCTGGTGGAACTCCTGAGCACCCTCACCCGCCGCCAGCACGAGCACCGCGCTCGCACTGTCAGCCGACTCACCGCCCTCCTCGAGGCCGAACTGCTGCCCGCCGACCTGCAGGAGATGGCGCTCTATTACCGGGCCAAGTCCCTGCGCGACACCGGCCAAGCCGCCCAATCCCGCCGCGACTACCAGCAGGTTGCCGACCAGGGCGGCCGCCTCGCCCCGGCCGCCCGCCGTGGCCTGGCCCACGCCGCACGCCTGGCCGGCGACTTCCCCACCGCCCTCGCCGAAGCCCAGAATCTCGGCTGGGAAGGCCGCCACCAACGCGTGTTGGGTGATCTGCATTGGCTCCAAGGGCAACCCGAGCGCGCCGCCGCGGCCTACCTCGCCGGACGCACCGAAGCCGAACAGCACGGCAAGGCCGGAGAGGCCGCCCACAACCAGGCTCTGCGCGCATTCGCCATCGCTCTCTACGACCCCGACCAGGCCACCGCGGAAATCGACCTCGCCTACCAGCTCCTGGCCGGCCTCAACCTGCGCGCCACCACCATCAACGTCCGCCGGGCCGAACTCATCCGTGATGCCGGCAGCGACGGCGTCAACGACCAGATCGCCAGGCTGCGCACCGAACTCGATATCGCGGGCCTTGCCTCGCTGGCACCCGCGATTGAGCTGGCCGGCGCCTTCCACCAGGCCGTCCTCGACGACCACGCCGCACTGGACGCTGCCCTCACCCGGCTACGAGAACAGACATCCGACGAAGATCACGCCTACTTCGTCGACATCGCCCACTTCATGGCCGACCTGCCCCTCGATCAGGCTTCCGGAGCCCGGTGGCTCGACGGCGAACACCACACCCGCAGCCGATGGCGCGGCCTGGTCAGCGCCCGGCAGGCGCACCTGCACGCCGGGCGCTGACGAAAGAAGGAGGGGCCGTTTCCCGCAGGGCGGTCCCCGACGGCGGAAGGACACGCCAGGCCGCCCGGCACGGGCCTACGAGGCGGTTGGCGCGGCGCGCTGGGCGTGCAGGGGCGGCGGTAGCGGAAGCCGGAGCTCTGCCACCCCCCGGATGTTCAGTTCGCCGGCCTCTGCCCGGCGCAGGAGTTCGCCCGCGTTCTTCAGCGCCATGATGACCCGGGTGCGCAGGCGGGGATGGAACGGCATGGCGAGCGGGACGAGGGCGTCGATGGCGGCCGGGTTCGGGAACGAGTTGTTGCGCAGCTCGCCGACGACCCGGTTGAAGGCGGATCCGAGCTTGGGCGGCAGCTGAACGTGGGAGCGCTGCAGCGAGGACAGCAGCAGCGCCAGCATGTCCTCGTACGCGGTGCGCAGGGCGTTGATGCTGTCGTACGACACGATGTCGGCGGCGAACAGCCCGCGGCTGCGCTCGAGACGTTCGAGGATGGACTTGAGCATCTTCAGGTCGATGTCGCCGGCATACCGCAGGGGCCGGTCCACCCGGGCCAGCAGCTTGCCGCCTTCCACGCCTTCCCTCCGGGAGAAGCTGCTCAGGAGGTGGAACCACGCCTCCTGACTGCGCAGGGAGTAGACGCCGCAGCCGATGAGGATCTGGTAGAGGATCTTCGCCTTCAGCGGGCGCGCGCCGCGCAGGACGGCCCCGTACGTGACATGGGAGTAGCCGGGCGCCTGTTGGGCGAGGGTGCGGTGGCTGAGCCCGTTGAAGTCCAGCAGGGTCTTCAGGAGCTCGCGCAGCTCGGCTTCGTCGACGGCGTGCGGTGGGGTGAGGTGGCCGGTGCGCTCCCAGCGGCTCAGTGCCTCGCGGCACAGATCACCGGAGAATCCGGCGGCGGCCAGGCGCAGACTCTCCCAGCGCGCGCTCCAGCTCTCGGGGTCGCCGCCGCAGGCCAGGACGTAGCCGTTGACGGTCGCCCAGGTGGGCAGCTTCTTGCCCGCGTGGGCGTTCGACAGCGTCGCGGTCGACAGCCCGCTGTGTTCGGCCATCAGCGACAGCGGCGGGTTGCCGGCCTGCTTGCGCAGCGCCTGGAGGTCGCGGGCGAAGGCCACCAGCGGGTCATTGCTGGAGGGCAGTTTCTTCATGGGACGGGCCACGGCGTCCATCTCCTTTTCGAGCCCGGAACGGGCCGGGGCCCGTCGGTGAGACGGGCCCCGGCGGATCGGTCAGAGCAGACGCTGGCGCAGTTCGGCGGCCAGCAGGCCGCCGGCCCCCAGGATGGCGAGGGCTTCCTCGAGCTTCATCCCGCGGGCGAGCAGGACGAACAGCGCGGCCAGGAGTATGACCAGCAGGAGTAAGGAAGCCAGCGGCGAGGCCTTGGCAGCGCTCGCCGGGGTGTTCGCGCACGGCCCGTTCTGCTCAGCAGGAACGGGCTCAGGAAGCAGGTACGACAAGGAAGTTGACTCCCAACAGGAGGCGGATGGTCAGCAAGCGGTCCGGAACTTGGTGCTCAAGTGCCTTGCAGGGCACGGGACTTCACGCCGGTGGTTGCAGCCACAGGCGCCAGCGAAACCCACGTTACCCACGCTTACGCGCGAGAATGCCGATTCAGTTCCCATTGGAGGCAAGCCGTAAATAAAGCGCCGACCTGTTATTTAACGACCGGAACGGAATTGTTCAAAGATTGGCTCACCGCCGCATTTAACAACCCGCGAATCTGCCTCATAAGTGCAGGTCAGGAAGCGTGTGGATCGGACACGCGGAACTTTCTGCCTACAGTCCTTGTGGAGGTTAATTATCCCCCTCATTCTTGAACTCGTTCCCACGTGCGCGTACGTACGCGCACTAGAGAGGCGCAGGTCCAACGGTCCGGACACGCACCGCAGAACGCAGGAGGCCCCGTTGCAGCGGGGCACCTCCGCAAGGTGGCACGGCCGACAGGTCAGCCACTGGACTTCCTTCCGCCCGACGATGACGACTCTCGCGGGCCGAAGGGCGTACGGCAAGAGGGCAGGGCCCGGCGGATTCCGCCGGGCCCTGCTGCCATGAGCCCGTTCCTCACCCCTTCAGGTCGGCCTCACGCCCTCCACGGCGATGTCCGGGGGCGCAACCTACGCCGTCCTGCCCAGCGAGGGCGTGGTCCCCGGAGGTGATCAGATCGGACTACACACCGAGCTCGTAGTGGCTGACGCCGTCGAACACCGTCACGGTGCCGTCGCGGCCCACGGTTCCCCACGGCTGCTCCGGCAGCGAGATGTTCTTGAAGGAGCCGCTGCAGCTCTCGCAGCAGTCGAACGAGTCCTGCCAGGCCGTCACGTCAGAATCCGTCGTCGGATTACGCATGGTGTGCCGGTCGTGGCCCTCGCAGTTCTCAGCCTGGCACGGCTCGCCGTGACCGCAGTCCGGTGTGCCGCATGGGCATGGCTGGTCGCACTCCGCCGGCTCCCACTTCTGTGTCGCCACCGCACGCTGCTGCGGCGTCATCCCGGGGCGATGCGGGGTGCCGAACTCCTGGTCGGTGAGAGTCCCGAGCACGGGCTGCGGAGCGACAGGAGCGGCGTAGGGGTCTCCGCAAAAGGGGCCGGCATCTATGTCAGGCGTGATCCAGGTACCGGTCCACCGCGGGTGGCGGTCGGTGATGGGGCTGCCGCACTGCGCGCAGAGCACCGCTGGGACGTCGTGTTGGCGCAGTAGGCGGGCGAGTTCGGCCCGCTGGAGCTCGGGGACGTGGTCGTAGTAGTCGAGCACGCCGGACATGGCCTGGGAGGTGTTCCAGGTGGCGGTGTCGACGGTGTCCTCCCAGGTGGTGTCCGGGCCGACCGTGTGGAGGAGACGCCATCCGAACACCGGCATGCCGGGCCCGTGCAATTCCGGCTCCTCGTGGAAGGCCTGCGGAACAGAGGCGGTGTAGTCGGGGCGGACCTTGCGGATCTCGGCCTCCAGGACTGGCCGGAGCGCACTGTGAAGGTCGTGCAGGGCGGCGAGCACTCCGGTTACCATCCGGTCCCGGCCCTGCTCACCGGCCTGGTGCCAGGCGCACAGCAGAATTCCCTCAAGAGGGCCGCCGACGACGACGGCCTGTTCGACGACTGCGGTGCCATCGTCAGCCAGGAGGACACGGTGGCGCATCGTCGACCCGTCGACGCTGCCCGTCCACTCCACGCGCTCGCCGGCCTGCACGGCCTTCACCGCGTCTACGGGAGCGGGAAACCGTTCGCCGAGGTCATCGAGCAGGTCGATGTCCCTCTGCGGGGCGTCGTCCCAATCCACCAGCTCCAAACGTGCGGGCTGGGCTGGAGCGGTCCGCACCGAGGCCCGTTTCTGGGGCGCCTTGCGGTCCTTCTTGCGCTTCTTCGGCATCCTCGTCAGTCTCCTTCACCGTCACGTGGCCTTCGATCCTTGCAGTCGGCGGCGGCCCTCAAGGCCCCGATCACCCGACCCGGCGAGACCAGCCCGCTGCTTCTGGTCACGCCGTACGCTCCAACGCGACTGCCGGGTCCTCGGGTTGTCCCGCAGCGGTGCTGTTCTGCCGGGCTGCTCGCTCGGTACGGGCCCGGCGCAGCGCAAGGGTGCGGGTGGCCTCGGCTTCACGGCGGCGCTGGATGCGGCCCGCTTCGATCGGGGCCGGCTGGTCGTCCGAGGACACCTCCGGCTCCGGGAACGCGCGGCGGCTCAGCTCGCGCATCGCCCGGTTCTGGCGTTCGACTGCCTGCGCGATGCCCTGGTCCACCCGCCGCGCGGGCGCGACGGACTGGTGCGCGGCGAGCGCCTGGCGGTAGCCCTCGGACGCCGACTCGCGGGTTTTCACCGGACCGTTGGGCGCGGCCGCCGGGGCGACAGCGTCCGGTTCGGACACAGGCACCGACCCTGGTGCGAGGATCCGCAGGCCGCGCACGACCGTACGGCCCGCCGACTCGTTCGCCGCCTGGACGACGCGGGCCTGCTCCAGGCGCAGCTTCGTCGCCCAGGCCGCCGACTCCGGGCACACGGTGAGCCGGCCGGAGTCGGCGTCGTACCCGACCGCGGCGACGTGCCCGGCGAACTCGGGGGCGATGGCCTCCCACCGCTCCCGCAGTGAAGCGCCGGCGGCCGGGAGCTCCCACGCCCGCTCGTTCACCAGCATGCCGATCGCGGCACCGAGCCCCAGCGGTTCGCGCCCGCCGTGCCGCACCGACGGCGTCATGCGCGGCTTCGCCTTCGCCGTACGGCCGTTGCCGCCGTTCTTCCGCGCCGTCTCCAGTGCGGCCCGCAACGCGACCCGCGCCAGGTCGACCCCCGACAGCTCGCCGCCGCTCATGACTGCTCCCAGGTGGTGTAGCCGAGGTTCAGGTGCCCGAGGCGGGACATCCGGGTCACCTGCGAGACGAACGCCCTCGTGAACAGCCGTTGCGCCGACACCTCGCCGTACCGGTCGATGTGGTCGAAGACGACCTGGTGGTCCTTCGCGGCGCGGTTGCGCCAGTCCAGGACCTGCTCGCGGGTCAGTTCCTCGAGGACCAGCGGCGTCTGGTCGACGACGTCGTCCTGCGGCTCCGGTGCGATGGCGGGTGCCGGGCGGGGAGCGGGCAGCACGATCGGGGCGGACGGCGCGGCCGGCTCATCGATGGCGGGGCGCACGACCGTGGCTTCGGCACGGGCCTTGGCGGCCGCCGCCTTCCGGGCCCGGACCTGCTCGAAGCGGTGCTCGCGGGCCCAGGCCTGGGCGGTCACGGTCTCGTGCAGCTGCCGCTCGGTCGCCGTACGGCGCTCCTCCGGCGAGGCGTACGGCATCGCGGCGTCGACGGCGGCCGCGACCGCCTGGCGCCGGTCACGGCTGTCGAAGCGCCGGTCTTCGCACCGCGGGCACTCACGGCCCGAGTCGAGCAGCACGCCCTCGTCGCACAGCTTTTCGCCGCACTCCTGACGCTGGGGCAGAGCACGGCTGACCAGCCAGCCCACGGGGCTCGTGATCGGCGCGCCCAGACGCATCTGCTCCTCCAGACGCCGGGTGAGGCGGTCGGCGAGGATCTGCGGCGCGTCGACGCGGCCCGCGAACCCCTCCACCAGGAGCAGCTCGGTGCGAGTCGCGGACTCCACCAGCTTCCGGGCGCCCCGACGCTCCAGGCGCTCCCACACCAGCCGGACCGGCTCCAAGATCACCCGCAGGTCTTCCGGCGGCAGCGGCACCCTCCCCCGCTGCTGCCTGCCCTGACCCGCACCGTCCACGGCCCGCACCGAAGCGCCGACCACCGACCCGCAGTCGCCCTCATCGCTGATCGACGGGGACTTCTCACGCTGTTCCCCGCGAAGCGGGCCGCCCTTGCCGTCGACCAGGCGCAGCTCGTCAGCGGCATCAGCGTCCGGGGCCTGGTCCTCGCACGTACCCGCGCGCTCCGGCCGACCACCGGTCCCACCACGGCCTTCGCCGGAAAACCCACAAGAGAGCTCAAGCGACCCACCAGGAGTAACCCCAGAAGCGTGAGAGGCGTGAAGGTGTGCAGCAACGGCGAGGTCTGCCGTATCGGCCTCCTGACCCTGCCCGGCACCCGACACCCCAGTAACCGCAAGGGTCCCAGCGTCCTCGCCAGTCTCAAGATCTCCGGATGCAGTAACAGCAAGGTCTGAAAACACGGCGTCGGCGGCCTTGCGGGCCTCCCGTACGAGCAGACCGTGCGCCTGGGCGACCGGCAGCAGCCGCACCCGGCTGCGCGCGTTCATCTGGGACGCCGTCTCGCGCCGGTCCACCGTCACCGTGCCCCGCTCCTCCAGCCGAGCCAGGACCTTCGCCCCGCCCGACGGCGAGCAGCCCAGCAGCCGGCCGACCGTCGCCGCCGGACGGCCCCGCTCGGTGTCCACCGACCCCGGGCACAGCTTCAGCCAGCCCTTGGAGTTCGTCGACAGCACCATCAGCAGCAGCCCGAGCCGGTCCGTGGCCGCCCCGCGCCCCGTACGGTCCGCGAGCATCCCGGCCGGGGTCACCCGCCCGTCCTTGTGCGCCCAGCCCGGCGCGAACAAGACCTCGATCAGCTTGAGCAGCACCGCCAGCTCCACCCGCGACAGCGCCAGGACGTGCCGCCGGTCCCCGGCCTGCTGCGCCCGGTACATCGGGATCACCCAGCACTCCAGGCCCGTCGCCCGCCCGGCCGCGCTGTTCGTCTCGTTCGACCCGAGCACGCCGCGGTCGCGCAGCTCCGGCAACACCGTGTGCGCGACCCGGGACTTCCCCAGCCCGAGCCACCGGCCCAGCTCCGCAGTAGTGATCTCCGTGCTGTAGTCGGCAGCGACCCGGGCCTTCGCCAGCAGCACCACCGACGCCAGCCGCGTGGCGTCACACGCCCCGTCCAGCGCCGGGCCCGACACCAGCGCACGCACCGCCGCGAGCAGCCGCGTGCGCATCGTCTCCGTCAACTGGAGCGGGTTGCCCAGCTCCAGCGGAACGACCGGACCGGCCTGAGCCGGAACCGACCGCAGCCGAGAGCGCGGCGCCCCGCCGATGAACTCCGAGCGAGGGGGCACGAGCGGGGCGGCCCACGCCGCGACCGCGCTCACTGGACACCCCGCAGAGACGTCAGAACATGATCCATCCAGCGACCATGGACCAGATCACCTGTGGATAGATTCTGCTCAGCCGCAGATACCCCCGGCACTCCCGCACGGCGGGCAACAATCTTGGAACCCGTCCCGCCACACGGGACGACACCCTCCCGGACGCCGCCGTCGACGCAGTTGTCGACGACCTCCGAGAGCGGGTGCACGAGCGGGGCTGCAGACACCGCGACCACGCTCATCGAGCAGACCTCGAAAGAGCTGCTCTTGGAGCTTCCTACTGGAAGACCCTCTTCCTGTACGAAGCGGGTAAAGCCGAATGAACCGGACGCCGATTCCGTCACGCGGGAAGATCGCCGCGCCTGAACCGGGGTGAAACGGACATGCTCAAGCTGACAGGGGACACCACTCTCGGGCACTATGAGAAACGACCTGCCTTCCATATGCGTGGACCGACCAAGCCCCTCGGGGCCGGCCGAGCCGGGTGTGCGGATGGGTTGGGTACGCCCCCTCCGTGAGGAGCGGGCGACGCCGATGGGTGGGGGAGATTTCTCCTCTCGTTTCGGTGGTGGTTGATCGCAGAAGCCCCTGTGGTGGGGGCCCTGCGGGCGGACTGCTGTCGATAGGTGTCCTTTCGGTTGGTACTGCCGCGGCTGTGGTGGCCGTGGTTAGTGCAGTGGCCCTGATGAGGGGCCGATTGGGAAATGTGCGGCTCGATGAGCCGCAGCTCAGGACCGGTGACAGCCGGGACCTGAGCGGCCGACGCGGGTGGTTAATCCGGTCGGTAGACGGGCCGCGCGAGGCCAGCGGGTGGTAAGTCCGCTCCTTGGCGCGCGCGGCCGATGACCTAGGTCATCCCGACCCCCTTGATTCCGAGGCCGGCGTCGGCATGCCCTCATCCAGTTCCGCAGCTTGCGGGAACCGCTCGGCAAGCCGCTTGAGCAGGTGCATGTAGACCGCGCGGTGAGGACGACGCGGATGGGTCTGCCCCAACTCCCAACGAGCCACGGCGAGGCGCTTCACGCCCACAGCGTCCGCAACCTCCTGCTGGGTGAGGCCCGCAGCGAGACGCAGCTGCTGCCGCACGCGCGGCGGTGGCAAGACGTCATCGAGTAGGGCGTCCACCCGCTCCAAGGGGTTCGCGTCGGACATGGCCCAGCCTTTCAAGATCGATGATCTCCTGAAAGATACACGACGGGAGTGATCTTTGCCATCGCCGAACGATGCGCCGACAGTGTCGTGTTCAGACCGGACCCGCTTCGTCCTCCCGGCGCAGTGCACGAACCGTGTCGCCATCACCAGCTCCACTCGTGGGCGAGGACGGAGAACAGCACGCTGTCGCGCCACTGCCCGTTGGTGAAGACGTGGTCCCGCAGCGCGCCTTCGCGGGTGAACCCAAGCTGCTGCACGACGGCGGTCGAGGCGATGTTGTCCGGGCCGATCGCTGTGGTGATCCGGTGGAGACCGAGGTCCTTGAACGCGTACGTGACCAGAGCGCGGGCCGCGTCCGTGGCGTAGCCGCGGCCCCACTCCTTCGCTGCGATGGCGTAGCCCAACTTCCCAGCCTGGACACCGCTGAGCCCGATCCGGGCGAACCCGATCACGCGGTCGTCGTCGCGCTTGGTCACCCCGAAGTAGAACTCCGTCCGCGGTTCCTGCCGGGCGCGCTCGAGCGTGCCCTCGATCATGGCGACGGCCTGGTCGCGGTCACGGCTGTCGAAGCTGAGCCACGTCGTGACCTTGTCGTCCCCGATGATCGCCAGGACGTCGTCGACGTCCTGCATGCAGAACTCCCGCAGCACGACGGTGCTGCCGGTGACGCGGATCGGATACGGCAACGGAACTCCTAACGGGGCAGAGACTTCAGAGGCGTACGGGTGAAGACCTCGATCTGCTCCTGCAGATCGGCGCCGGCATCGGCGAGCGGCGAGTCCCGCAGCGCGCGGTGCACCCGCTGCGTGCAGGTGATGATCCCGTTGATGCGCTGCTCGGGAACGAGCCCGAGGACCGGTGCAACGGCCTCTTCGGCGCCTTCCAGCTCGCCAGCCTGGATGCGCGCGATGGCCAAAGCGCTGTGGGAGCCGGCCTGATCGCCGAAGGCCCACTCCGGAGACGAGTTGTCCGCGTAGGCCTCCACGGCCCGCGTGGCGTAGTCGCCTGCGGCTTCAGCCTGCGACGGCAGCCACGACAGGGCTTCCGCCGCGTAGTAGATCTGCCGGGTACGGCCGAAGCTGCACAGGCCACCGAGCTCGTCGACCTCGTCCTCCTGGACGAGGTCCCACGCGCTCTCCGCTCGCTCGATGGCGGCCCGTGCCGCGTTCGCGTTGCCGAGGGCCGCCCAGGCGCGGGCCTCGTTCATCGGCAGCCACACGCTGGAGGTGTTGGTCGCGGCGAATTCGGCGCCGGACTGGGCGTACTTGACGGACTCTCGCGTGCGGCCAGCCCAGTACGAGACCAGGGACTGGATGCCGCGGATCCACGCACGCAGGCCGTTGTGGTCGGCGTTGTCCGCGCAGACGAACGCCGTCCGCGCCTGGGTCAGGGCCGCGTGCGGGTCGGCGAGGTCGTGCGAGGCCTTCGCGAGCAGTCCCCCGGTGACCCCGGCGAGGAAGTACAGCTGGCGCGCCTGAGAGGGGCGGCGCTGCTGTTCCAGCAGGGTGAAGACCGTGTCCTGCGTCGTGATCAGATCGGGCAGCAGCTCCGACAGGGGCATCTGCGGGTAGTCCGTCGCCAGACGCTGGACGTCCGCGTGTACCTGCTCCATGACGTCGGATGTCAGCTCCGTCTGACCTGCTGCAAGGGCGAAACTCTTAGCGCGTCGTGCTGCCATTTCAATCAACTCCCGGTCCGCAGTCGGCTGCCCTGTGGCCAGGACCAGCCCCGTGGATTCGTCCACCGCCGGTAAGGCTTCGCCGCCCCAAGGGGCGAGAAGCGCATCGATCGGCTTGCCGAACATCTGTTGCAGAACACGGCGCATGACTGGGGTGGTGCTGGCCCGCTCTCCACTGGCCAGCCGCCGCAGGTGCCGAGTGCTGAGGGTGACGTCCTCACCCAGCTCATCGGCGAGACGCCCGAAGTCACGGACGATCTCTTCATATGTGCGCGGCTGCTGGCGCAGCAGGAACTCCAACGTGGTGCGTGGATCCCCCTTGCGTGCGTTGCCGGCCACCAGTCCTCCCGAGTCACGAATACGTGCTCTGCAGCGCCAGTGTCGTGCCGCGACGACGGCTAGTCAGCAGAGCGAGAGCCCTGGTCCGCCAGCGGTCCTCTTCATGTCCCGGACTGGTCCGGTACGGGGCCGCTGCCGGACCTCGTTTGGTCATGCTCCCCCATCAGACGGTTGTGATCAGCAAATTCATGCGATCCAGCGGCGAGTTGAGGAGGGACACCATGACCGACGATCGGCATCTGGTGACCGACGCGCACGGCCGCTCCACTGACCTCACATCCAACGCTCCCGTCATCGGCTGCCGTTGCGGTGAGCGCGCACCGCTGCCGAGGACACGGCACTGGGCCCGAGCCGCCGTGGCCATCACGGCGATCCTGACCGTTGGCCTGGTCGTCTCGGTCCTGCTCCTGGTGGTCCGGGACATCGTCACCACCGTGGCCGGCACCGGCGTTACCGGGTTGATTCTGAAGGCCCTGCTGGCGCCCTCCAACAGGAGGGACCGGTGAGCGCCATGGTGGAAACGACGATGCCGTGGGCATCAGGACCAGCTCATTTGTTTGCCGCGAGTCGGGCCTGGACGATGTACGCGTACGCGGCCCCCAAGGCTCCGTACTGTGCACCGCCTTCAGTGACGAGGGCTGCGTCAGCCGCGTCGGCCGCGTTCTTGAGCTGGCGAGCGACGGCGTCCGGCACAGTTGGTGCCTCCGCGAACTCCTGCAGCCGCATGACCATTACGTCCAGCGCAGCATCCCTGGACACGCCGGCGGGGGGCCCTTCCGAGCTCACGAGGGCGGGGATCCAGCCGTTGTCAGCGTCGAGCGCGCTGCGGAGCTCTTCCACCAGCTCTTCGCTGGTCAGGCGCTTTCCGGCGTTCATGTTGGGCTCAGTCTCCAGGAGTTCAGAAGGAGGGGGCCGGTCGGTGCCCTGCCCAGGGCAGGGCACCGACTCGTGCCGCACGGACTCAGGCGAGCGGAACGGAGAACCGCAGCGTCCAGCCCTTCGCAAGCACGTGCTGGGTCACCTCAACCACTCGCCCGTCGGCCGTGCGACCGATGTGGTTGATGGTCAGCACGTCCGAACCCTCCGGCAGACCGAGGCGCGCAGCCTCGTCCGCGGTGGCCGGGCGCAGCGCGATGTCCTCGGTAGCGGTGTCGCCCTGGTCGAAGCCCGCCTCCTTCATCCGGCTGATGATGCCGCCCACGCCGGTGTCCACCTGCTCGACACCGGCGGCCTCAGCGACATCGACCGGGATGTACGTGGTGGCGAGCTGCACCAGGCGGTCGCCGTCGAACATCTCGCGAGCGCGAACGACGACCTCGCCACTGGCGCCCAGCAGCTCGGCAACGTCGCCCGGGGCCGCCGCACGGCTGACGGAGACCTCGGAACGAGGCGCCAGTCCGGTGCGCTGCAGCTCAGCGTCGAACGCACCGCGTGCACCGTTCTCCTCACGCTGAGCGGTGGTGTACCGGGTGCGGGCGTCGCGCACGATCGTGCCGGTCTCGGTGATCTCGTTGCTGGCCATGTGGTTCAAGCTCCTAGCTGTTGTGGTCAATGGGTATTCGGTCCGCCCCAGCTCGGGGAGCGGGACGGGGGGTCCTACAGGTCACCCGGGTTCCGGGCTGTCGATGGGCCACTCGTACGCGAGCGCCCATTTGTTTCGCGGCAGTACGTGCAGGCAGATCTCCACCACGCGGTGTTCGGAGGTCAGGCCTTTGTGCGTGATCTCCAGGACGGACTGGTCGGCAGGAATCCCGAGTGCCTTGGCCTCGTCCGAGGACGGTGCCCTGACCTCGACTTCCTCGCGAAGGCGAACCTGCTTGAAGCCCGCTTCGGCCAGCCTCGACTTGCTGCCCCCAGTGCCCGTCTCCAGGTCTGCAAGGACAGGGCAGGCGTCGACGACGTCGGGCGGGAACCAGCTTGTCGCGACCTGGATGACTTCGGCCGCATCCTCGTTGCCGGGCTGGCACGCGGACATGATCCGCGCGCGCTTCAGGGTCTTGGCGCGGTGGTGCATGCCGAATATCTCCGCCACCTTCTTGGGCGGCACGTCACGGTCGATGACCACCTGGTTCTTGAGGCTGAGGCCTCGAGCCTTCAGCTCCGCCTGGAAGGCTCCGGCGGCGCCGCCGGCTTCGCGAATCGCGGCCAGGTAGCGCGTGGTTCGGTCGGAGAGGAGCTTCCCGACCACCAGCGAAACGAAGGTGCCCTTCCCGCGGCGCGAGAACACCAGGCCCTCGCCCTCCAGCAGCCCGTAGACATCACGGGCGGTCTGGTAGGCGATGCCGTGATCCTTCTGGAGCTGGGGGACGCCAGGCAGGCGGGACCCCGGCGGCAGCGCGCCGCGCTCGATCTTGTCCCGGATGTCGGCGGCGATCCGCTCAACCTTCCCGGGCTCCTTCTTGGGCACCAGTTGCCTGTCCTTCCCCTTCGTGGCCGGCCAGCTGATCTCGCTGCCCGACGCGCACAGCATGACATGTCTAGTTGTCTCTCGAAAGTCGGAACACTCGGCGCATGTTTTCCTCCCCATGAAAGCGCAGGTCAAGCCACATTCAGAACATTGGTTAGCTAGACAGGTTGACACCCGCTGGATAGCGGCGTTGTAATCGAGGTGCTCCAGCGGCGGTGAGTAGCCGAACGCAAGGAGTAGCCACCCCGTCATGCCATGGCGCTGCTTGGCATGCCCGAACGCTCCGAGCCCGCCCCACCGAAGGGAGCACCACCCCATGAACGTCACCAGCCGCCCCGCCGCCAGCCTCGCCACCGAGGACTTCGACATGGAGACCCAGGAGCTGCTGGACGCGATCGAGGTGGAGCTGCCGGAGTTCGGCGACGTCGACCTGGACGTCGCGTTCGGAACGCCGCTGGAGATGCACGAGTTCGTGACCCCGGACGAGCTGGCCCGCTGGGACGCCGCCTCCAGCCTCAAGAAGGGCCGGAAGGCCGCGCAGGACCAGGTCGCCCACGACTTCGCGGCGCGCAGGGCCGCAGCCGAGGACATCCTCGCGACGGACCCCTCGATCACCGAGCTGGTCCGCGAGCGCCTGGTCGACGCGCTCATCCCCTACGCCGCGCAGCTGCGCATCGCGCCGCCGGCCGCCGCGCTTCTGCCCGTCGCGGCCTAGCTCCAGCCGGGTCCTCACGGACCCGGCTCCCCCACCCGGAACCGCCCACGAGGGCGGCGCCGGATGAGGGAGCCGGACTCGGATCCCGACAGCACCAGACGCCCAAGGTGAGGCCCGCCATCGCGGTGGGTGGATCTGCGGAGTGGCCGTTCCTTCTCAACTCCACATCGAACATCCGGCGCTACGACTAGCCGGCACCTCCGAGCAAGAGATCTGCGGAGGGGTGCCACCAGGTGAGTCCTCTGGTTGAACCGGCCCAGTCCGCAGGGGATGCGGACCGCCAGCCCGCAGGCGAGATGCGGGACAGGCAACAGCGACAAGCCAGCCCTGCCGCGCAGACAGCTTCCGAAGCACCTTTTCCCTTGCCGCCCTCGGGCGGACAAGCGATCCGAACGCGCGGTGAGAAAGGGCGAAGATCGCGGGCCCCGTGGGAAGTAGCACGACCGGTTCGAGTCCGGTCCGGGGCACTGCGGCCATGCGCCGCTCGGAGCAGGGCATCCCGCCCGCCCGAAACGACGACAACCCCCAAGGGATGAGGCCCCACGGGGGTTGTCCAGGACCTTGCTGGAGGCCCTGATGCTCATCAGCATCGCACGCCCGATCGGCAACACCGACTCCGACCCGGACATGGACGAGGCCCTGCGCCGCGCCCGAGGCGGGAAGTGATCGCCGTGAACTGCCGCCACCAGACCCCGTGTCCGCCGGCGAACAGCTCGGACCGCGAGGCCGCGCACATCGTCTCCCATCACCCCGAGCAGGGCTGGTCGCTGCTGTGTAACGGCGTCCTGGTCTTCGACGACACCGGCGAGCTGCTGCCGGACGGCAGCGTCATCGCCCCGCACCGGCCGCTCGCTATCGCGGCCTGAACCCCCGGCGTTGCCCAGTCGCCACCGGCCCGCCCTGCGGCCCGGTGGCGGTGGAGAGCGACGGAAGTTCCCTTCCCCGCTCGTTCGGCCCTCCCCGCGATGGCTGAGGAGCACATCCCCAACTCCCCTGTCCCCAGGAGGACTCAATGATCACCATCCCCGTCGCGCTGCTCTCCGGCGGCGCGGTCTGGCTGCTGTGGAAGGCGGACCTGGCGATGGGCGCCGTGATCGCGGCGCTGATCTGCGGCTACGCCCTGGCCACGTCCCCGATCGCCGGGGCGATCAACGGCATCGGCTCCGGCATCGCCACGGCGGTGCAGAACGCCGGCGACAACAGCCAGGCCAGCAGCAGCCGGTGAACCTGCCGTCTGCCCGTGGCTCCGGGCCCCGGTCCGGAACCGCGGGGAGGTGACAGAGCCCCCGCCCGCACAACCCCCTGATCCCTCTCCGGAAGGACTCCCACCCACATGAGCGACGACACCGGTAGCTCCGAGGTCAAGGTCGGCTCGGACCTCCACAAGATGATCCAGCAGCTCGAGAAGATCGAGTTCAAGACCGACCGCGACCTCTACAACTACGCGAAGCTCCTGCGCGCGATCGGCTTCGAGTTGTACACGCGCGTGGCGTTCGACGCCGACATGATCACCGCGATCCTCAGCCAGTACAAGGGCAAGTGGTACACGTTCGGCCTCCAGTCCAAGATCCGCGCGAAGCTGGTCGGCGCCCACCTCAAGGCGGGTGCGTCGGCGGCGAAGGTGCTCGGACTGGCGGGCGTGAAAATGTACGCGAGCTTCGTCAAACACTTCATCCGGCCCGAGCAGGAAGCCGAGGCCGAGGCCCGCAAGGGCAAGGGCTCGAAGAAGCCCGGGTTCTCCATCGGTGACAAGCCGTCTGACACCGCCGGGAAGCCCGGCGAAGCAGGAAGGGCCGCCTAAATGGCACGCCGCGCATCTCGTTCGAAGAAGTTCGACCCCCGCAGCGACGAAGAGATCCAGGAGAGCCGCGGTGCCCGGCTCACCTACGGCGGGCCCTGGGCGGTCACCGTCCTCGGGCCGCTCCCCGTGGAGCTCGCGCACGTCGCGCTCACCGGCAACCCCACCGCCCTGGCGCTCGCCTCGCTGGGGCTGGCCGGCACCGGCGCGGCCGTGTGCCGCCTGATGTCCCACATCGACGCCAAGGCCAAGCGCCCCAAGGACCAGCGGATCTGGCACCAGGTCAACACCGGTGTCGTCACCGCCGCTGCCACCCTGGGCACGGTCGTCGGCGTCGACACCCCGGCAACGGCCGCGGCCTGGTTCCTCGGGGGCGTCGGGATGGCGGCCGCGAACAACCTCTGGAGCAAGTTCTACAAGGCGGGCTCGGAGAAGAGCGCCAGCCGGTGGGAGAAGCTCGAGAGCGAGATCGGCCTGGCCAAGCACGAGCTGAAGGAGGCCGCCTCCAACGGCAAGGGCACCGTGATCGCCACGGTGGAGGCCAAGGACGGCGCGACCGCCGACGACCTCGCGCGCAGGATCCCCGCGATGGCTTCGGCCCTGAAGCTGGGCAAGGGACGCATCACCCACACCGTGGACGATGACGACTCCTCCCAGGTCACCCTGCGCGTGCAGGTCGCCGACCTGCTCAAGGAGGGCTTCCCCTGGCGCGGCCCGTCCGCGTTCGGCGCGTCCATCGGCGACGTTCCGATCCGCACCGGCCGCTACGAGGACGGCGAGGACGTCCTGCTCAACCTCACCGGCATGCTGCGCGACCCGGGCCCGCTGTCCAACGGCAACGTTGAGCACTGCATCGCGATGGGCGTGAACGGTGCCGGTAAGACGCAGGGCAACCAGCTCATCATCACCGAGGTCGGCACCCGCACCGAGGCCTCTGTGATCGTGATCGACTGCTCGAAGTTCCAGCAGGACTTCGGGCACGTCCGGCACGGCATCGAGTGGCCGATCGACAAGAAGGACGCCGCCCGGCGATTCTTCAAGATCCTGCCCAACGCGATCGAGAAGCGCACCGACTTCCTCGCCGCGAAGGGCATGTCGAAGTGGGAGCCCGGCTGCGGCCTCAACTTCCTCGTCATCATCGGTGAGGAAGCCGCGGACTTCGCCGCCGACAACGAGCACTACCAGAAGATCCTGCGCACGGCGCGCGCCGCCGGCATCTGGATCCTGACGTCCATCCAGCGTGCGACGCACAACAACATGGACACCGACTCCCGCGCCAACTCGCCCGCTGGCCTGTGCTTCGGCCTGCGGGACGGCGCCGACTCCCAGTACTGCCTGCCGGACGAGGCCGTGGAGGCCGGCGCCTGGCCGCAGTGGGGCAACCGCAAGCCGGGTTACCACTACGCGGCGGGCCTGGGCATCCCGGAGGAGCGGTGGCACGTCACCGCCCGCACCGAGCTGGCCAGCAAGCGCGACCAGGCCGACGCCATCACCGCAGGCGCGGCGATCCGCACCCCGCTGGACGCGACCACCGCTGAGGCGTTCGGCGACCTGTACACCAACCGCACCACGTACGACGCCCCCCTGCTGCCCAAGGAGGAGGGAGAGGAGAACAACCCCCAGCAGCAGGCGGCTCCGGCCCCCGCCGCCCCCGCGGCCTCCCCGGCCGCGGCGGCGCCGGCCTACTCCGGACCGCCCGAGGAGGAGATGGACGACGTGGACGAGGACACCATCGCGCGCGAAGTCGAGGAGCTCAACGAGATGCTGCAGAACGTGCTGGACGAGGACCCCGAGCCCGGCGAGTACGACCACCTGCGCATCGAGGACGAGATCGAGGCCCCGGCCGACGACGCCCCCGTCCTCTCGCTGGGCGGCGACGACGACGCCGACAAGCTCACCAGCGAGCAGGGCCGCCAGGAGCTCTACAAGCGGCTCGACACGTGGGTGCGCGAAGGCAAACTGTCGTTTGCTCCCCGCGAGGTCACCGACATCCTCCTGCGGGTCGGCCTGGCCGACACCAAGCGCTGGTTCTACCGCGAGCGCGACCGCCTCATCGAGCGCAAGGTGATCTCCGAGGACGAGTCCGAGGAGGGCTTCGGCCACTACGACATCCTCCGCTCCCCCCTCTCCAGCGACAACGGAGAGTAGTCAAAACCGGGTGCGCACGGTGCGCAGCGTCGCGCACCGTGCGCACCCGTCCCCGCCCCAGGTAGGGACCCCGCACCCTGGCCGCGCACCACCCAATGCGTACCGGTTTGTCCCGCGCGCACGGTGCGCACCGACGCCGTGCGCACCTTACGGAAGGTAATCGAATGGCAGACCGCCCCGAGGCGCCGCCGCCCTTCACCAAGGCCCAGAAGTGGGCCATCGGCATCGCCGGAATCTTCTTCGCAGGCCTCGCCGGACTCGGTGGATACGGCTCCTTCGCCGCCGTCGAAGACGTCGCCCGCACCTACGGCTTCGGATCCCACTCCTGGATCGTCCCCATCGGCGTTGACCTGGGCATTCTCGCCCTCCTGGTCGTCGACCTGGTCCTGGAGCAGCTCGACATGCCCCTCGCCCCCCTCCGGTGGCTCGCATGGGCGTTCACGGCTGCAACAATCTGGTTCAACATGGCGGCAGTTGATACCGATTTGCCCTGGCACGAGCGCGTCACCGGCCAGGGCATGCACGCCGCCATGCCGGTGCTGTTCGTCGCGTTCATGGAGGGCGTCCGGCACGCCGTACGGCGCCGCACCGGGATGACCTCCGAGCGCCGCATGGACGGCATCCGGCTCAGCCGCTGGTTCCTGGACCCCGTCGGCACATTCGGCATCTGGCGCCGGATGGTCCTCTGGGAGGTCCGCTCCTACCGGATCGGCCTGATCCTGGAGCGGCACCGCCGCAAGGTGATCGGGGACCTCCGGTCCCGGTACGGGCGCCGCTGGCGCAGCAAGGCCCCCGCAGAGAAGCTGTGGCCCCTTCGCGGCGGCATGCTGGACCTCGCCCTGGAGCTGACGGGGACCACAGCGGGGACCAACCCCACCGTCGGCGGGGACCACCCCGCCCTCCCGGCCCCCACCACGGACACGACGGCCCCCGCCCTGGCCCCCAGTTCGGGGGCCACGGTCCCCGAACTGGCCCCCGCACCGGCTCACCCGGTCCCCGCCCCGGCAGGGACCACCGCCCCGGCAGGGACCGCCACCAGCGAAGAGACCGGCCCCCGCACCTCCGGGACCGCCGCCGCACACACCCACACGGCGGGGACCATCACCGTGAAGGTCCCCAACGACAGCCACACCGACGGGGACCACACCGCTCCGGCGGGGACCACCGACGGGGACCACACCGGCACCGAGGGGACCACCCCGGCCAACGCGGCCCCCGCCAACGGCCCCCGCCCCCAGCACCCGGGAGCCACTGGCCCCGTCGCTGAGGGCCGCTACCCGGAGATGGACCTCTCCCAGGGGGCCAACTCCCGCGCCCGCGAGTACAGCGTGGCCCCCGCGCGGCCCGACATCGACGACGTCAAGCTCGCCGAAGCCCGGGACCTCGCGCGCGGCATCATCCGCGCCGGATCCAGCAAGGTCTCGCGCCGCTCGCTCAAGGCCGCCGGCCTCACCGGCAAGACGGAGACCGTCCAGGCGCTCGCCGATCTCCTCAACGAGGAAATCGCCAACGGCGAGCTCGTCCTGGACGAGACCGCGTAACGCCCCGCATGAACCACGAACCGGAGGAAGACACCGTGGACTTCACGTTCGACTTCACCGAGCAGCGGGACGAACCGATCGAGCTGCCGCTCGCGGACGGCCCCACCCACCCGCCGACGATCCTGCTGCGGGGCCAGGTCATGGCCTCGCGCTGGCACACGCTGACCGACTGACCCGAGCCGAGCTGTTGAAGCCAGCTCGGCTCGATCGGCTGCACAGCAGGAGGCCCGCACCGACAACGCCGGTACGGGCCTCCTGCTGTCCGCAGATGTTCCGACAGCTCCAAGGGCTCCGAGGTGTTGAAGCCACCCCGGAGCCCCTGAAGAGGCCGGAGCCTCCCCGGGCGATCTCACGCCAAATGACCCGCCCGAGCTCCCCATCTGAGGAGGACACCATCATGCCGTCCTACGGCGAGCAGCCCCAGACCGCATACCTGCCGACTCCACTGCCGCCCCAGTACGGGCAGGCACCCGCCCCCGCCTACGGCCAGCACGTCGTCCCGCTCCCCCAGGGCACGGTCGTCTACCCGCCGACCGCCGGCCTGGACGGCGTGGTCGTCGTCCCCGGCCCGTACGGCCAGCAGACGGCCTACTACACGCCGCCGCCCGCCCCGGCCCCGCAGCCGCTCGTCTCCCCGCTCCTGATCAAGGCCGCCCTGGTGGCCTTCATCGTCGGCATCGGCGGCGTCGGCGTCTTCTTCCTGATCCACGCGATCGTGGAGCTGGTCAACGCGCTCGTCACCCTCGGGCTCATCGGCCTCGCAGGCCTGGGCGGCTGGATCCTGCTGAAGCTGTTCACCACCACGGGCACCGGACGCGGCGACACCATCAACGTCAGCGCCAAGGGACGCTCCCGTGTCCAGGTCCACACCGGCCGCGGACACAACCGTGGCCGTCGCCGCTGAACTCAAGTCCCCGGCCGATGAGCCGGTCGTCCGGGACATCGACCTGTACGGCGACGGCGACGTCTTCCCCACCTACGGCTACCTCAAGGTGCCCGGCGCGGCAGAGATCCGCAAAGCCGCCCGGGGCGAGGGCCCCGTCCCCGCAACCGGGTTAGCCACCCGCCGCCAGTTACGCGCGATGGGCCTGTGCCCCGGCGGCCACGAGCCCGTCGCCCAGATGGTCTGGCGCACCGGCAAGCGCATGGCCTGGCTGTACAGCCTCGAGCTCGCCAAGCCCAAACGCGTGCCGACGCTCGCTCAGGAAGCCGCGCTCGACAAGGCCATGGCCCGACGCCAGACCTGCCCGAAGTGCCGCCGAAGGTACTTCCGGTGCCTCCCGCTCAAAACGCTCGGCATGTGCCTGGAGTGCCACGACGGCACCCCCGCAGACCCAGCCGACTACGTCTCCGCTGCCACGCAGTGGCTGACGGCTGCCTGATCCACCCGGCCCGCCCCACGGCGGCCCGGGTGGTGAGGGGGAGCCGGACAGCCCGGCCATTCGACCCTGCACCATCCCGCCCGTGTCGCAGTCGACCACCGCGAAGGAGAAGACCCGGTGACTGACCCCACCGAGCCCCGCGAGCCCGAACCCACCGTCCCGCCGATGGAGACGATCGCCGACAGCGACCGCCAGCCGCCCCGCCGCAGCCCTGCCCACACCACCACCGTTCCGAGGCCGGCGCCCATACGGACCCGCGACGACATCCCGCCCGGCGCCCTCGCCGTCGGCGC
Organism: Streptomyces griseus subsp. griseus; assembly: GCF_000720255.1. GTDB lineage: Bacteria > Actinomycetota > Actinomycetes > Streptomycetales > Streptomycetaceae > Streptomyces > Streptomyces griseus_I. The sequence goes on from NZ_JOJE01000034.1 coordinate 42,160, forward strand.
GATCCTCGGCACCGCCACCCTGATCCTCATCCTCAAGTGGGGCATCCCGAAGGCGATCGACTGGTACCACCACCAGGACTGGGCGTGGTTCACCCAGTGGACCGCCACGGTGAGCGATCCCGTCCACGCCTACCTGAGCGCGCACACCGCCGGCCTTCCGCTGACGGCCTCCAGCGCGGTCAACATCTGGTTGGGCGTCGGCGCTGTCTCCCTTGTGCTGGCCTGGTTCACCGGCGCGGTCGGCGCCCGCCTGACGTACACCGCGCACGGCGCGGCCACCGTGTACATGGTGTGGGCGTCCTCGCCCCCTGCCGGCCGCACCGTCGCCGCCGCGCTGGCCGTGCTGGCCTGGACGATCGGCTCGCTCTTCGCGCTGCGAGGCCTGTCCCTGCGTCCCGTGATCGTCCTGCCCGGGTGCGCCCGCCGGTCCTGACGGCTGCCTGAGCCACCCGTACCGCCCACGGCGGGCCGGGTGGTGACGGGGAGCCGGACAGCCCGGCCGGAAGGGAACTCGCCCATGACCGCCGCCCCCGACATCGCGATCCCGGCCGCGCACGGCCTGAGCAAGAACCTGGACGACGCGTGCCACGACGTCGAAGCGAAGATCGCGCGGACCGACTCGAAGGCCTCTTTACTGCTGGCCTTCGACGGCGCGGTCCTCGCCGGGCTCGCCAGCGTCGCCGACAAGGACCTGCCGCTGGCCGCCCAGGTCGCCGGAGGCCTTGCCGTCCTCGCGCTCGCGGCCGCCGCCGTGCTGCTCCTCCTGGTCGTGCGCCCCAACCTCGGAGGCCGGGGCCGCGTCGTCCGCGAAGGCTTCCCCTGCTGGGCGCAGTTGAGCGAAGACGAGCTGCTCAGCGCGATGCGCACGGACACCCGCGCCACCCGGGTCAGGTCGCTGTCCCTCATCGTGGTCGCCAAGTTCGAACGCCTGACCCGCGCGGTCGACACGATCCTCGCCGCGCTCGCCCTGCTCCTGGCCGCCGCCGTCCTCGCGGTCGCCGGATGAGCAGCTGGCCGTACGCGCTCGTCCTGGTCCTCATCGCCGTGGCGGCCACCGCCGCCGCCCGGCGCACCCACCAAGTCGACACTGACAAGGAGTAGCCCCGTGGCCCTCACCCTGTTCGCCCGCCGCCCCGCCCCCGTCGAACCGCCGGCGCCCGAGCCCGCGCCGTGGCCGGAGATCGGCGAGACCTGGAAGCCCGAGGGCGTCAACGTCGTCCAGCGGTACTACAACCAGGCCCACGCGGTCGTCCTCGTCTACACCGCCGACGACGGGAAGACCGGCACCTACTACGCGGTCGCCTGCCTGGGCTGCCACTTCGCCTCCGCGCAGGACGGGCGGCGCAGCTACAACACGCGCTACAGCCTCGCGGACGCCGCGAAGACGGCCAACGAGCACGCCACGACCTGCCGCGCGCTGCCCCGCGACCTCCCCGCCCGCCCGGACGACGACACCGCGCGCGAGCAGCTGCACGCCTGGGTGCGCGGTGCCCGCCGCCGCAAGGAAGACGTCCAGGTGTGGATCTCCGACCTGGACCTGATCCGCCTCACGCTCCAGCGCACCAACGACTGGATCGTGGGCGTGCTCCAGCAGCTGGCCGTCGACCAGCCGGAGATCCTGCGCATCGAGCGCAGCCAGTACAGCGACTACGTCTCCTACTCCGCACGCCGCCTCCCGGAGGACTGACCGGCGCTCTCCGTACGGTCCCGCCCGCCGCGCGTCGGCGGCCGGGGCCGTGCGGTGTCCGCCCGGTCAGCAGAGACCAGGCGACCGGCCCTCCCCTGGAGGTCACCGTGCCCCTCGCCCGCCGCTCCCTGATGGACATCGCCGCCGAACGCTTCGGCTGGCGCCGCGCCTACGGCACCGCCACCCAGGTCGACGAACTGCTCACCGAGCAGACCGAGACCGCCTACCGCGCGGCCGCCGGCCATGTGGCCCTGGCCACCGCGAAGAACACCGACGTCCTCGCCGTGCAGCCCGGCGTCGTCGACGCACGCGGCCGCGTCCTGGCCGACGTCCTCTTCCTCGAGGGACTGCTCGCCGGGGCCCGCAACAACGGCCTGGCCCCGGAGCTCATCGAGCGCCTGGAGGACGTCGTCGACCACGGCCACGAGCTGACCGTGCTGCTCGCCGACACGATCCGCACCACCGCCGCCGCCCACACGGACGGCCGCTGAGACGCCCGGGGCGGCCGCAGGCTTCCAGACCCGGCCGCCCCGGAGCAGCACCCCTCCTCCCACCAGAGCGCAATCCGACAGAAGAAGGAGCACCCCAATCATGAACCGAGCCGTACGCCGCGCCACCATCGTCGTCGCCGACGCCGCCACCGAAGGCCTGGACATGGCGACTGTCGTGATCGGCGGCGCCATCGGCGCCTGGGCGGGCTACACCTACTACCCCGACACCTGGTCCGGCGACTGGCGCCTCGCGGTCACCGGCGCCGTCGCGGTCGTCGCCGCCGTCGCCATCAACAGCATGGCGGACCTGTTCCTCACCCCGCTGCGCCGCCTGATCGCCAAGGCCCGCTACAACCGGCCGCAGACCAGCGTCCACACCGCCCCGGCCGCACCGGACACCCTGGACGAGGGCCTGGCCCAGGTCGTCGCCGCGACCGAGGACGACGCCGCCCACCGCGCCGCCAGCGCGGCGTTCCACATCGACCGCGGCGACAACTTCCTGCGGGACGAGAACCGGTGGCGCGGCTACGAGAACGGCGAGGCGTCCTTCCACCTGGCCCCCGGCGTTTGGCTTCACTACGCCAGCACCGAGGCCAAGTACGGCGGGGATCACCGCTTCACGCTGCTGACCGGCGACGGTGACGAGCCGGTGACCATCCACAGCATCGACCAGATCCGCCACCACCTCGCCGCCCGCGCCGCCGGCCTCCCGGCCTTCCCGGCCACGGCCGCCGACGCCAGCGAGGACCGCGACGTCCTGCTCGATGACATCGAGGACCTCACCGGCCTGCACGCGAACTGACGGACTGCCCGTTCCGCCCCGACCCGCAGCCGTGCGGGCCGGGGCGGTGCGGTAGCCCCTCAGCCCGCCCGCCCCGGAAGGACACCCACGTGCAGTTCTTCAAGAACAAGCAGCCGGACCAGATGACCATCCGGCGCTCCGGCCTGTTCGTCTCCAAGAAGCTCACCGCCGACATCGAGGCCGCCGCGCCCATCGCCCAGCGCCTGGTCCGCGAGCACTACGGCCGCCGCCCGGTCGTCCCCGTCGAACTCGTGGTCACCAAGACCAATAAGCTCTCCGGCCTGGTCGCTCAGTCGCTGGGCGTCGCCGCCGGCATCAAGTACGAGGTGTGGCGCGACAAGGTGCTATCCCTGACCGCCCGTCCCGGCGACATCTACGCCGTCACCGTGGCCGGTCCCCAGAACTCGATCCGGATCTTCCTCAACGCCCAGCGCCTGCGCCGCCGCAAGGGCCAGGAGGTCGGCCCCACGCTCGTCTACGCGATGGTCGAAGTCGACCAGCTGTGCCGCAAGGGCGGCCCCGACGCGCAGATCGCCCTCGCCCGCCACGAGATGGGCACGCACGTGCTCAACAAGGCCGCCCTCAAGAAGCTCTACAAGGAGCTCGTGGCGCGCGAGGACGAAGCGGAGAAGGCCACCCAGAAGATCATGGGCAAGGTCGTGCGCAACCACCGCCGCCAGGAGGCCGAAGCCCAACGGCAGGTACCCGCCGCGGCCCCCGGACGGTCCTGACCCTTCACCGTGCTGCCCCGGCCCCGACACCGGCCGGGGCGGCGCGGTGCCCGGTCAGCCCGCTCCCAGGAGGATCCGTTGCCCCGCACCATCACCAAGGCGGCCCCCGACCGCCTCACCGCCGTCCTCGCCGACATCCTCGGCACCGACTGGACGCTGCCCACCGTGCCGGAGTGGCCCGCCGTCTTCACCAGCGAGACCGCCGACCGTGACCTCACCTGCTACCCCGACTGGAAGAACGGCCGGATCATCTTCGAACTGTCCCCGGCCGGGGCCGCCTCTGGCGACTTCGACCGCCGCCAGTTCGCGAAGTACACCCCCGACCTGACCGGCCACGACCACATCCACGCCTGGCTCGCCGACGGCGACCTGGCCGCCGTCACCGACGCCCTGGCCGTGATCCTGGAGCGGCTGATCGAACTGCCCCTCCCCGAGCGCACCCCCCTCGCCGACCCGCTGCAGACCCAGCGCGAGCGCCTGGCAGAGCAGGCCAGGGAACTGGCCGCGAACGCCTCGTACTTCGCCGCCGGCCTCATCTGGTCCCAGCCCGTCGGCGACGACGCGCAACGGCTCGCCACCCTCGCTCGCGACCTCGCGCACACTGCGACCCGCGTGGACGAGCTGCGCGGCCACAAGAACCCGCGACGCTGACCAACCCGCCCGTCACCAGCACGTTCCCGACCACGGAGGAACTCATGGCACGCAGCGCCCGGCCCCCCGTCCACTACATGGCGACCCGGCCCGACGGCACCGTCCCGCCCACCGACAACCACCTCGCCCGCTACTACAGCGGCCTGGGCGAGACGATCCCGACCGTCAACCTCGCCGACCACATCGGCCAGGTCATCGACCACCCCAGCCCCGGCCAGCAGTGGTACACCGACAAGCCGTTCTCGTACTTCCACATGTACATGCGGCCCGGCGAGATCCTGGAGCGCATCGAGGAGGGCTGGCCGATCCGGCTGTTCGTCGTGGAGCCGCTCGGTGAGACCGGCAACTGGGGCGGCCGCTACTACCCGTACTGGCTGATGTCCCAGCAGATCCGCGTCGTGGAGGAGACCGGGGCGTGGCAGGCGTTCGGGCACCGCGGCGAGCAGGTCCTGGCCGTCCTCGCGCAGCTGCCCGACCTCGCCCGGCAGTGGGCCACCGAGTGGGCCGCCGACCCCGAGGGCACGCGCCGGACGTACCAGGCGTGGGAGCAGCGGGTGGACGACACCCACGCGCTGACGCAGTGGGCGTTCTGGCGGGCGCAGTCCTCCCGCCGCGCGGCCGGCCTCGCCGCGGCCGACCAGCTCGCCGGGGACGCCGCCGCCCAGGCCGCCACCGACGCCGGCGCCGACCCCCACACCGTCGCCCTGATCCAGCTGCGGGCCCGCTGCCTGGTCGCCGGTCAGCTCATGCACGACCGCATCCGCAACGGCGAGTACGAGCAGTCGATCCGCGCCCTGCTGCTCGGTGCCGCACTCGACACCCCCGCCCCCGTCCCGGCCTGAGCAGGAGTCACCAGATGAGCACCGCCACCACTGACGAGACCGCCACCACTGACGAGACGATCCGCTACACCGCTGACGTCGTCCTGCTCGCCGCCGGGCACGTCCTGCTGATCGAGCGGGGCTGGGACCCGTTCAAGGGCCGGTGGGCCCTGCCCGGCGGTCATGTGGACGTGGGGGAGACCAGCCTGGCGGCTGCGGCCCGCGAGCTGGAGGAGGAGACCGGCATCACCGTCCCGGCCGCCAGCCTCCGGCAGGTGGGTGCCTTCGACGCCCCCGGCCGTGACCCGCGCGGCCGGTACGTCAGCGTCGCCTACACGGCCACCCTGCCGATACCGGTCAGGCCGACGGCCGGGGACGACGCCACCGCCGCCCGCTGGTGGCCCCTGAACGCGCTCCCGGATCTCGCGTTCGACCACGCCGACATCCTGGCGCGGGCCACGGCCGGCTGAACCTTCCTCGAGGGACGCGGCGTTCCTCCGTGCCGCCCCGGCCTCACCTGGCCGGGGCGGTCGCGGTGTTCCGCCACGACCAGGACCAGGACCGGAAGGAGGGGAGGGGCATGCCTCAGTCGTACTGGGAGGTTGACGTCCCGACCAAGAACAACGACCAGGGGCGGCGTCTCCACGTCTTCGTCGGCCTGGCCGACAGCCCCGTCACCGCCCGCGAGGCAGCGCACGACGCGTACGACAAGGCGCTGCTGTTGCACCAGGCCGGGCAGGAGATCCCGTTCGAGTTCGTCAGCGGTTGGGGTGCCCGGGGGCTGCGGCCCGACTGGGACCTCGACTGGAACAAGGCGACGGCCGCTCCGTGGGTGAACCCCCACGGTCTGCTCGGCACACGCCGCACGTTTTGAATCCGCCCCGGGACAGGCGTCAAAGGCGTCCAAACCAGCCGCCTGCCCCGGGCCACCCATCCCGTACGAAACGAGAGGGAGACACCAGTATGGCCTCCACCGTGCGCGTACACGGCCCGTCCGGACAACGCGCTCTGATCATCACCTCTCTCGCGGTGCCGCTGACCGGCTGGACAGTCCACGCCGTCACCCTGCACCGCAAGCTCGCGGCCGCGCGGCGCGACCCGCTGACCGGCCTGCACGGCCGCGACGGCTACACCGGCCGGGCCAGCGCGCTGACCGCCCGCTTCACCCAGGCCGCGATGGTCGTCCTGGTCGACGTCGACCACTTCAAGCAGATCAACGACACCTTCGGGCACGCCGCCGGTGACCGTGTGCTGGTCGCGACCGCGCAGCGGCTCACCGCCTGGGCGGGCAGCCGTGGTGTGGTCGGCCGGCTCGGGGGAGACGAGTTCGCGCTCGCGGTCCGGATCAGCCCGGCGCGGCGCCGCCTGCGCCTGGACCAGCTCGCCGCAGCGCTCGCCCAGCCCGTCGACGTCGGCGACGGCCGCCTGGTCGACGTCGCCGTCTCGATCGGCGCCGCCACCCCGGACCGGATCGGCACCACCGACCTGACGGACCTGCAGCGGGCCGCCGACGCCGCCATGTACGCGGGCAAGCACACCGGCCGCGCGGTCCTCGCCGACCGTTCCCACGCCACCGTGCGGTCCGTCAACGGCCGGCGCGACGGGCGGCCGGGCACGGCGAGCCTCGGGGCGGCCGCATGAAAGCCCCCACCCTCTACGCCCCGGACTTCATCCGCGGCATCACCATCAAGCAGCCCTGGACCGCGTGCATCGTCCACGGCGACAAGCGCGTGGAGAACCGGCCGAAGCCGTGGGCGCCGGGCTGGCGCCTGCTGCACGCCGGTGCGCACAAGACCATGGACCGGGCCGCCCTGCGCGACCCGCTCGTGGCCCGCACGATCCGCGGCCACGAGCTGCACTTCAGCGCGGTCATCGGTGTCGCCCGGATCACCGGCTCCCACACCGACGACGGCGACCCGTGCAGCCCGTGGGCACAGACCGGCTGCTCCCACCTGGTCCTGGACGACGTCCACGCCCTCCCGCTGCCCGTGCCCTGCACCGGGGCGCTCGGGCCCTGGCGCGTCCCGCTGCCCGTGTTCGAGCAGGTCCTCCTCCAACTCCCCCACCTGAACGAGCTGTTCCCGGAGGCCATGTCATGAGCCGTCCCGGCGTCGCCCACCCGACCTCGGGCGCCGACCCCGACCCGCGCTTCCCCTTCCCCCACAGCCCCACCCCGACCCGCTGCCAGCTGGAGCCGACGCTGTTCGACTTCACCAACGGCGACCGCACCACCGACCGGGCGGCGACGGAGAAGCGGCTGGAGCAGGCCCGCAAGGCCTGCTCCCGCTGCCCCATCGTCAAGAACTGCCTGCGATGGGCGCTGGTCAACAAGCCGGTCACGCGGTTCGGCATCTGGGCGGCCACCACCCCCGGCCAGCGCACCGCCCTGCGCAAGCGCATGGTCGACCGGCTCGGGCCGGACTGGATCGACGTCCTCGCCCGCCAGGACGAGGCCCGCCGCGAGCAGGCCGCCGCCGCCCGGCACACCCCGCTGACCGTGGACCAGGCGCGCATCGTCCGGCTGGACCGCCAGGTGAACGGGCCGATGCCGACACACCGGCTGGTCACCCCCGAGCTCCAGCAGCGCAACCGCACCCGGCTCATGGCCGGCCTCAAGGCCGCGTCGTAGGGGGGCCGCGATGTTCACCGACTGGACGGAGGCCCTCGAAGCCGAGGGCCTGCCCCTCAACCCGACCACGACCGAGCAGGAAGCCGCCGCGGCCCGGGTCACCGCCCGCCACGCCGGCAGCAAGGAGGACCTGGCCCTCCTCCTGGACGCCATCGGCCTGCCCGGCGACGACAACACCCTCACCGCCTTGCTCCCCCTCCTCCCCGACCACGCAGGAGAAACCGGCATGACCGAGCGCACCCTCAACGTGACCGAAGCGACCGCGCTGTCCATGTACTACGACGGCGGGCAGATGGACGCCATCACGGACGCCACCGGCCTGTCCAAGGACGAGGTCACCGCCCTCGTGGAGACCAACTTCCCGCCGCCCGCCACGGCGGCCGCCGACGCCACCGAGGCCAACGACGGCGGCACCGGCGACTCGGTCGAGCAGCTGCTCGCCTGGGCAGAGGCCCACGAGACGGCGAGCATCCGCAACAAGGCAGCCCGCGTCCGGACCGACCTGACCGACCTGACCACCCGGCGTGCCGCCGACGACGCACAGCGAGCGGCCGAAGAGCGCGTCACCCGGCTCAAGGCCGAACTGGCGAAGGCACAGGAGGAGCTGCGCGCGGTGAAGGCCGGCACCCTCCCCGCCACCGCCACGGCGGACGAGCCCACCGCCACGGCGACGGAGGAACCCACGCCGATCCGGTCGGGACTCGGCAGCGGCCGCACCAAGGAGGAGCTCGCCGACATCCGCACCTGGGCGCGCGCCAACGGCTACAAGGTCGCGGACGCGGGCATCGTCGCGAAGAAGATCCTGGACGCCTACGACGCCGCCCACCAGGCCCCGGCCGCGAAGGCGAGCTGACCCATGGGAGCCGACGCGATAGCCCTGGACGGCTTCCTGGACGAAGAGAAGGTGCCCGGCCACGGATCGACAGCCCGCTTCAGGATCGTCGTCAGCCCGACGGACGAGCGCGCGGACGAGATGGTCATGCCCTGCACGGTGACCGACCCGGCCATGGCGGCCGCCGTGCTGTACGACCTGGTTCCCGGCGACATGCTGCGCGTCACGGGCTACGTTCGGGCGCCCCGCACCCCGGACGAGCCGATGTGGCTGGACGTCACCACGCTCGAATTCCTGCGGGAGGCGCCTGCCCAGTCACCGGAAGGCGTCGGCGACGGGGAACTCGACTTCCTCACTGCCGACGCCGGGGACATCTACCAGCGGACCGGAATCAGCGTCCACGTCGCCGACTGCGGGCTGTTCGAACGCCACGGCACGTATCTCCTCTGGCACGACGGCGACGTGGCGGTCACGAGCGTGTGGGCCCACACCGGCGCCTGGGTCGGCGAGACCGACGACGCGGACCGGATCGGCGACCTGATCGCCGACTACGAGCGTCGCCCGGCCGACGGCTGACCGGAGACGCCGTGCCGATCCGGCCCGAGAACGTCCTCCGCTACCCGCCCGACTGGCCGGAGATCAGCCTGGCCATCAAGGAACGGGCCGGGTGGCGATGCGAGTGCGAGGGCGAATGCGGCCGGGGCACCCACCCCGGCCGCTGCCCCAACGTCCACGAAGGCGAGGCGTACGGCACCGGCAGCGTCGTCATCCTCACCACCGCCCACCTCGATCACACCCCCGAGAACGTGGACCCCGCGAACCTGCGCGCGATGTGCCAGGGCTGCCACCTGCATTACGACGCCGGGCACCACGCCGTCACCCGCGCCCAGACCCGGGCCCGGGCCCTCGCGGACGCCGGCCAGCTCGCCGTCGACATCGGCGCGGCCGCCACCCCGGTCATGCCGCCCACCCGGCCGCAGACCCTGCCCGCCGCTGCGGCCCCCGCCACCGAACAGCTCCTCCTGGACCTCCCCGAACCCCTCGAAGGGACCCGCCCGTGAAGCTCACCGTCGAACAGTCCCACCTCGCGGCCGCCGTCGGCTACGCCGCCCGCAGCCTCCCCGCCCGCCCGCCGATCCCCGTCCTCGCCGGCCTCCTCCTGGACGCCACCGACGACCGGTTGCGCGTCAGCGCCTTCGACTACGAGGTCAGCGCGGACACCAGCTGCCCCGCCACCGTCACCGAGAACAGCCGCGCCCTGATCTCCGGGCGGCTGCTGTCCGACATCATCGGCACGGTCCGCGGCGACGTGCACCTCGAACTCACCGGCACCCGCATGCTCCTCAAGGCGGGGGCCGCCCGCTTCACCCTGCCGACTCTGCCGCTGGAGGAGTACCCGGCCCTGCCCGACCCGGGCGCCACCGCCGGCACCCTCGCCGGGCCTGCCCTCGCCGAAGCCGTCGCCCAAGTCGCGTGCGCGGTCAGCAAGGACGAGGCCCTGCCCGTCCTCACCGGCATCGGCCTGCGCCACGACAGCAAGGCCGGCACCCTCACCCTCTACGCCACCGACCGCTACCGGTTCGCCGTCCGCACCCTGGCGTGGAAGGACGCCGACCTGCCCGACGGCACCGCCGTGATCCCCGCCAAGGCCCTCACCGACGCCACCAAGGCCACCGCCGACGACACCACCGTCGACCTCGCCCTGCCCACCGGCAGCTCGGGCCTGTTCGTCGTGCGCAGCGAGAACCACACCACCACCATCCGCGCCCTCGAGGGCGAGCTCCCCAAGTACGAGTCGCTGTTCCCCACCGAGTTCGCGGCCACCGCCACCGTGGAGATCGCCGCCCTCAAGGCCGCCGCCCAGCGCGTCGCCCTGGTCTCCACCAAGAAGGAATCCCCGATCAAGCTCACGTTCTCCGCTGACGGCGCCCTCGTCCTGGAGGGCGGCACCAGCGACGACGCCCAGGCCGTCGACAACGTCGACGTCAACCTCGACGGCGACGAATTGAGCATCGCCTTCAACCCCACGTACCTCATCGACGGCCTCAACGCCCTGAACGCTGAGTCCGTCCAGTTCCAGTTCGTCTCCGCCACCAAGCCCGCCGTCATGCGCGGTGCCGGCAGCGACGACCAGGCGCTGCGCTACCTCCTCATGCCGATCCGCCTCACCGGCTGACCCTGCCCCGTCCACGCGCCGCGCTCGCCCACAGCGGGCGCGGCGCCCTTTCGTTCCCCACCACCCGAGCAGGAAGGCTCACCATGGCCCGCATCCGTATCTGGATCGACCCCCAGCACCGTGACGGCACAGTCTGCGAGCACAAGATCAAGCCGTCCGGAAAGCCCCGCGACCCGGAATCCGGCTGCACCGGACGCGTGAACTACCAGGTGATGTGCAGCGAGCACGGCAAGGTCGGCGAACCGCACGGCCTGCGCGTCCTCGCTGAGCCCGCCCAGTCCGCGCACCGCGACAGCCACAAGGCCGTCCCGGCCTCCAACGCCGCGTGACCGCCCGGTACCGACGCTGCGGCCACGGCACCGGCCCGCTCCACCCCGGCGACCAGAAGGCCGTCGCGGAGTTCACCGCGCTGCTGGCCGCCAGGAAGAGACCGGCCCCCTGGACCGGACACGGCGACGTCGCCGTACGGATCGCCCCCGACGGCCGCGGCCTCGAGCGCGGCCGCCCCGCCGACAGACAGCCGGCCGACGCCGACCCCGTCGCCCTGGTCCTCATCCACCCCGACACCGAAGCAGCCCTCACCGGCACACTCCACTGCGCCAGGAGCCGCATCCACGGAGCCTGGACCACGCCGTACCGCCTCCTCACCCACGCCCTCGCCGGACGTGACCTTCCACTTGAGATCGACCTCAGCATCTGAGCGCACACAGAGGCCCCCGCCGCCCGGACTCAAGGTCCGGACAGCGGGGGCCTTTCTGCGTTTCGGCCCATCCTCGATGCCCTCGAGGCAGGACCAGGGTTCCTAACCGGGATAAAGCAGCGGCGCCAGCCGTTCGGGAACACGATGATGAGCTGATGTCCACTGCTGCTGAAGACCGACCAGCCCCCGGACGCCGAATCACGCTGGTCACACGCCGAGACCTCTTCGACTACATCAGGACCGATGGCGCGCCTTGGTATGGGCGCTTGGATGACATCGCCTTTCTCTCCCGGTTGTACGACCTGGACGCCTTGCCGTCGGATGACTACCGCTTCGCCACCGCGCGGGAAGACATCCACCAGCACTGCATCAGAAACCCCGGCGACTGGCCGCAGGACTGGGTCCTTACCGACGCTCGGTTTGGCCTGGACAACGGCTCTGACGAGCAACTGCTGGGCTTCTTGGCACAGATAGTGCATCCCGTCGTGTGCCCCGACCTGGAGCGCGCGGAAGCGATGCTGTCCGAGTTCAACAAGATGCTCAGCCGCGACGGGTGGGGTCTTGCACGGCAAGGTGAAATGTCCGGACGACCCGTCTACGCGCCTACTTTGCTGGGTGGACTCCCGAACACTGCTGTCAGCAGCGCACACGCGGTCGCCGTGCGCGTCGACGCGGAGTACATCGCACAACAGGTCACGCGCATGGAGGGCGCGATCGCAACTGAACCTGAACTCGCGATCGGAACGGCGAAAGAGTTCATCGAGAGCATCTGCAAGACAGTCCTCGACGAACGACAAGAGCCCCACGACAAGCATGACGACGTCCTGGCACTTGTCCGCAAGACCACCAGATGCCTGCAACTCATGCCAGACCAGCTCGACACTTCCGCTCCGGCGGCATCCACGGTCAAGCGGATGATGATGAACCTGGCCCAACTCGTACAGGGCGCAGCCGAACTACGAAACACCTACGGCACGGGACATGGCCGTTCGAAGGCCCAGGCTGAGCAACGCCTCACCTCGCGCCACGCACGTCTGGCAGTTGGAGCCGCATCGACTCTGGGCGTCTTCCTGTACGAGACGCACGAGGAGGGCGGTGCATCCGACGCGACCGGACCAGGGCTGTGACGACGTCGGGGTGCTTACCCGGTAAGCACCCCGACATGCAGGAGCTAACGTCAGATCGGGTGAAATTCGCGCCCCGTCACGTGCCAGGCAATCACTGGCGGCAGTATGCTGCCGCGCATGGCATCTCCTACTTCAGGAGGTGAGCGGGAGAAGCTCGTATCCAAGCTGCCCGCCTCCCTCCGGCAAGCCCTCAAAGTCCGGGCAGCACAGCTCAGTACCGACGTTCAAGACGCTGTCACCGACGGCATCCACGCCTGGCGCGCCCACACCGAAGCGCTCCCCGCGATCGACACGGCAGGAGCCGAGTCCTTCGGAACCTGGCTGCCTGAAGGCCTGTACGACGAATTCAAGCAGGACTGCGTCGCCCGCGGCGTCTCCTACATCCAAGGCCTCGCCCAGTCCGTAGCGCTGTGGCTCGAGCAGAACCCCGCAGACGACGAGACCACACCCACGCGCCGCATCATCGTCTGCAACCAGAAAGGCGGCGTAGGCAAGACCGCCGTCACCGCCGGCCTTGCCCAGGCCCTGGCCGAAGCCCCCCACGAACTGCCGCGGAAAACCGACAAGGCCACGAAACTCGCCACAACCGCGGCAAGCCTCGGACTCCGAGTCCTCATGGTCGACTACGACCCCCAAGGGCACCTCTCCCACCAGCTGGGACTCAAAGCCATCCCAGCAGGCGCCGAAAGCCTCATCACCCACATGCTCAACAGGGAGCAAGCCCGTACTCCCCTGATCGACCTCACCGTCGCCATAAACGAAGCTCGCTTCGGCGACCGGCTGCGGATCCTGCCCGCAGCATTCGACGCCTTCCTGCTGGACTCCGGCCTGACCATGTTCCGCGGACCCCGGCATGCCGCACTTGAGCGGGCCCTGGCCCCACTGGAAGAGCACTTCGACGTCATCGTCATCGACTCACCTCCCAGCCTGGGGCTGGCAATGGACGCCGCCATCTTCTACGGACGTCGGCGCGAGGGAGAGAAGCCCGGCTCGTCAGGCTTGGTGATCCCCGTTGAGGCTGAAGACACCTCCGCGCAGGCCTACGGGATGCTCATCAACCAAGTCGACTCTCTCGCCGCCGACTACGAAATCGACGTCGACCAACTCGGTCTCGTGGTCAACAAATACGACTCACGCCGCGGCTACATCGCCACCTCATCACTCGACAAGTGGAAGAGCCTCGGCTCTCCCCCCGTCCTCGCAGTAATCGGCGACCTGAAGGAACAACGCGAAGCCGTACGGCTCCAGCGGGCACTGCTGGCCTACGCCCCTGAATCAGACCAGGCCCACCACATGCGCGAGATCGCCCGGAGGCTGTCATGAAGAAATCCGACGCTCTTGGCGGATCCGCCACCTTCGACGCTGTCGCCCAGCCGATGAGCAGCCGCGCCGCCAGTTTCGCCGCCTTCTCCGGACAGACCACGACTGCCCCGGCCGTCACCCAAAGCTCACTCCGGGTCCCCGTCGCCCAGCTGGCACCAAACCCCTATAACCCCCGCGCCACCCTTGCCGCCATAGAGGAGATGGCCGACAGCCTCACCAGCAAGGGCATCATCCAGCCCCTCACCATCGTCACCCGCGAAGCATTCCTTGCAGCGCACCCCGATCACACACAGGACCTTGCATCAGCTGAATACGTCGTCGTCGACGGCAACCGCCGCCTCGCCGGCGCCAAGCTCGCCGGCCTCGACGACGTCCCCGTCCACGTCGACGACACCCTGGCCCACGATGCCGACACCCTGCTCGAGACCGCTCTCATCGCAGCTGTCCAGCACGAAGACCTGGAACCCCTCGACGAAGCCAAAGCCCTTGAACGCCTTGTCCAGGTCCACGGCTCACAGCGCGCCGTGGCCCGGGCACTGGGCAAATCCAGCGGCTGGGTCACCCAGCGCCTTGCCCTGCTCAAGCTCACTCCCGAACTCAAGCAGGCACTGGAAGACAAGACACTCCCGGTCAAGGTTGCCCGCACCGTAGGACAGCTGCCCGAACAGCAGCAGCAGAGTGCCGCAGAGGAGGCACTCGCGCAGCGGGCCAAGCAAAAAGCGGAGTCCAGCCGGAAGCCGAAGGGTGCTTACCCGGTAAGCACCCCTCCGGCGGCCGCCCCCAAGCCCCAGAGCGAGCCTGCGGTCGCCTCCAGCGCGCAGCGATCGGATGAGGATCTGGCGACCCTCGCCGCAGACCTGAAGCGACGCCTCACGGCACAGCAGATCGAGGAACTAGTCGAGCTGCTCATCGCCTGACGGCTGGGTGCTTACCCGGTAAGCACCCAGCCGCATGCAGGGGCTGTAACCGTCACTTCCGGCTGCAGCCCCTCAGGCCTTGTCCGACGGCATCTCGCCGTCTCGCTGGACGCCGCACTCGGCAATCTGCCTGCCGATGAAGTGCCATGTAGGTTCTCGCTGGCCCTCCCCAATGGTCCTCCCCATCAGCCCTCCCACCAGATCCAGGGCCTCCTGGTTGATGTAGCGATCGGGATCCGGGGACTGGAGATGGCGTCGCAGAAGTTCTGAGTCCAGTCCCTGCTCCTGGAGATACGCAGCAAGAGAACCGACGAGCAGGAAGTTGTACGCCAGAGCATCAGTGAGGGCATAGAGCACCAGTCGGTGCCAGTCTCCCGGCCGATCGACATGCTGGTGAGCCGCTCGGACGGCATCGTCCAGATGACTTCGTCCCCAGCGGACGAAGTCCTGCACAAGCGCGATCAGTTCTACTGGCACCACCGCTGGGTGTGCGTCGTTGCTCGACATGCTGGTCGCCCTTCGAGCCCGCGGAGTGGGCGGGATTGCATTGCGAATGTCCTGGAGCGCTGCCCGACGGTTCGCCCCCGTGAGGAACTGCTGTTGACGAGCTGCGTTCTTACGCGCGTGAGATGTCATCGTTCGTCCTTGTGCGCGGCCCCATGACTTCGCGCGGACTGTGGCAAGCCACAGAGCCTCTGCAGCGATGACGCGGCGCGTCTAGGGCCTACCCATCTTCCGGGTCATGGACCGGAAGCACTCGGCCGGGCACCGTCGCGGCAGCTCCATGCGGCGCCACCTTCCTCAACGATCTCGCCTCGCAGGAGGTCACATGTGGGCTGCGGGTTGGGCGGGTGGGGGAGCCGTGGTGCTGGGTGGTTGTCGGCGTGGTGCTGCTGGGTGTCCGTGGTGGTGATCTGGAGCTGGAGAGCGATGACATTCGCGCCCGGCCCGGGGCCGCTTCCCGTCTGACGGGCGCCTGGGAAGAAAGTTCGGCCGCTGCTCCCGCCTGGCGGGACGTGCCGCTGATCGGCCTTTTCTTGCAGGTCAGGGCAGTGTGGCGTGGTCTGTATGACAGTGGATATCAGGGTCATCCGGGCCGGTCAGATGTACCGCTACTACCTCCGCGAGACCGTTGTCGGCGACGGCCGCCGCCCCGCACGCACGCCGCTGCGCGCCGCCCAGGAGCAAGCCGGCGTCCCGGCCGGACGATGGATGGGCCGCGGCCTGGCCGCGCTCGGACTCGCGCCGGGCGAGGAGGTCACCGAGGCGCAGCTGCGGAACCTGTTCGGCGAGCGAGGCCGCCACCCGTACGCGGACCGGATCGAGGCCGACCGGCTCGCCAAGGGCGACTCCCCGAAGAAGGCGTTCAAGGCCGGCGCCCTCGGACGCCGGGTGATGGTCACCGGGGTCGACTTCGTCTTCCGGCCGCAGCCGACGATCTACCTGTTGTGGGCGCTGGGGGATGAGGAGACCCGGCGGGTGATCGAGGCCGCGCACGAGCGGGCGATCGAGCGGGTGCTGGAGTGGATCGAGGACGAGGTGGCCGTGATCCGGTACGGCAAGGACGGCATCTACCGGGTGCGGCCGCCCGGCGGTCTGGTCGCCGCCCGCTTCCGCCACTACGAGGCACGCTCCGGCATGCCGCTGCTCCATGACCATCTGCTGCTGTCCGTGAAGGGACAGCGCCTGGACGGGAAGTGGGGCTCGATCCACACCCTGGCCCTGCACGAGAACACCGTGGCCGCATCCGCGCTCTACAACGAGATCGTGGCCGCAGAAGTCTGCGAGGCGCTGGAGCTGGCGACCGAGCCGCGCACCGTCACCCCGGGGCGCCGGCCGGTGATGGAGATTGCCGGGGTGCCGCACGAGCTGATCCGCTGGACCGCCCAGCGCAGCGACCAGATCGCCGCCTGCCTCGAGGACCTGGAGCACGAGTACGTCACCGCCGTCGACGACGACGGCGAACTGAAGTTCCTGCCCGTGGTCTCCGAACGAGCCCGCGCCAAGCTGAACGGGATGGCCGCCCGCAAGACCCGCCCGCCCAAGCACAAGACCCGGCCGCTCGCGCAGCTGCGCAAGGAGTGGAAGGAGAGCGCGATCCGCACCTCCGGGGTGGCCGTCGACATCATCAACTCCCTCCTCGAGTACGCCCGCGCTGCGGCTGCGGTGATCCGGGCCCGGGTCGCCGCCGTGGTCGACATAGCGCTGGCGGCCGTCGACGTCGCCGCGACCGTGTTCGTGATGAACGAAGGCGGCCGCTTCCACCGCCGGCACCTGCTCGCCGAAGCACGCCGCCACCTCGCCCTCGTCCTGCGCGGCCGCCGCCGCGACCCCGGCCTGGACGACCAAATCGTGGCCGCCGCCATCTCCACCCACTGCCTGGACATCAGCGAGCCGAAGACCGTACGCGGCCTGGAGGCCGACTACCGCCTCTACACCGCCCGGTGGTCCCTGTCCGACCTCCTCGCCCGCCGCCCACCCACTCCCACTCCCGCGCCCGACCCGGACCGGCAGCCACCGGCCGACCCCGGCGAGTCGGCCGAACCCCGGCCCCCGGGCCAGGATGCGGGGGAGTGGGAGATCCTCCGCATCCCGCTGCAGTACGAGCGCGCCGTCCTCGCCGGTGCGGTGGTGCGGGAACAACTGCGCACCGCCACGGCCGTGCGGGGCAGGGCGTACGACGTCGTCGCCCATCAGCAGGCGGCGATGCCCGAGCAGCTGCTCGCGCCCGAGCCGGCCGACCCCGAGCACGACGACCAGGAGCATGAGCCCGGCCGCCGCGAGGCGCTGGACCTGACGGCGCTGCGGGCCCTGCGGGAATCCCGCACGGACGTGGAAGCCCTCGATCTCACCGCCGAACGCCTGCGCCACCTCGGGGAGGCCTTCACCGCGGCGGCCGACCGGGCACGCACCACGATGATCCGTTACGCGCGCCGCGACGACGCCGATACGACGCACCCGGTGCGCGAGGACGACCAGCAGGCGCACCGCCCACAGCAACCCGGACCGCACCGCGGCCGGGAAGCCGGCCACTGAGCGCACCCGATGGCGCGCACCCGGTGCGGTGGTGCGCACCGACGATGCCCCGCCTCCACTCCACCGAGTGGAGGCCACCGCCCGGGAGTGGACACCACCGCGCTCGGCATCCACTCCACCGAGTGGAAGTGGACGACACCGACGGGAGTGGGGCCGTGTATCCACCCGGTGTGTTTCTCCTTGACCTCAGCTCAGGTCAAGGAGAAACGCACCGCCTCCACCCGCGCCCACTCCACCGCACCACTGTCCACCCGGTGCGCACCACTCCCGCGCGCCGGCCGCACCGGTGCGCACCGCCCACTGAGTGGATGCGCACCGGATGGACGGTGGTGCGCACCGGATGGACGCGGTGCGCACTGGACGGGCGCACCACCGCACCAGTGCGCACCCACCCGGTGCGGTGGTGCGGTCAGCGGTGCAGAGCCACCACGTTCTCCACCACCGCGCAGGCCCGCGCCACCTGTTCATCGCGCAGCGCCTGCAGAGCCGGGAAGACGTCCTTCGGCGCGTCGGCGAGGACCTGGCCGACGAAGTGCGTGATGGTGCGGGCGATCCCCGGCGCGGCAGCCGCGGGGGCGTGCGTGGCCCACTCCCTGATCGCCATCAGGTAGATGACGCCGACCTCGTCCAGGACGAAGGAGTCGGCGCAGGGCTCGGTGTCGTCGGACAGCGCGGTCACGGGGAAGACGATCAGTTCCGCAACGGCCGGCAGCAGCCCCGGCAACTGCTCCACCTCGGGCACGAGCCGCGCCGCCGTGGCGTCGTCGCCGGTCGCCACGGCCAGGACGTAGTCGAAGCCGAGCTGGACCAGGTGCGGGGGCAGCGAGGGAACGATCGGGGACATGAGCAGCTCCTGACGTACGGTCGCCGTGCCGATCACGGCGACGTCCCAGCAGAGTCAGGCCGCCAGCCTGTGGACAGAGGACAGAGAACTCTCCACCCTGAGCCGGAACGGACGAACCAGGGCTGCAAGGGTCAAAGCGGGCTCCCTTGTCCAGCGTGGTCGGCCCGACCATGACCCCTTGTCGAGTCGCGGTCGGCCCGACCACGGACCCCTTGTCCGATGCGGCGCGGGCCGCCAGGAGCGCACGCTTCTCCTTGACAGACTCCGCTACCGGGCGCCGTCAGACGGCGGACAAGGGGTGGGCGCTCACGATGGCCGCCACGCGCCCGCACAAGGGGCATGCAGCGGCCACCGATCCATCGGGGCGGCTCTGCCTCGCGCGGGCGTGCCACCGGCCGTCACAGGCCGGTGGAGGACGCCACGACGCAAGGGAGAGACCGGGGCATGATGACCCAACACAGGCGCCCGCCGTACCCTGACCGCACCGCCGACCGGCGAGCCGCGCGCACCACGCTGGGAGGGCTGGTCAGCCGGGCAAGCCGCCGCAGTCTCCTGCCGTCGGCGCTTGCGATCCCACTGCCGTACCCACTTCCGCGCCCGGCACGAGCGCTGACCGCATTTCCCCTGGCCACCACGCCTTTTCGGGGCTGTGGCGCGGCGTCACAACCCTCTTCTCTCCTCCTCTCACTGACCAAGCCCTGGGAAATAGGTGGGGGTGGGGTGTCAGTGGTGGAGGCGATCATCGGGTTCAGGGCGCGCCTGGTGCCCTCTGCGGCCGGGCGGGGCCGGCGCCCGGCCGGTGGCCGGACGCGGACGACGGGAGGGCGGGGCTGATGGCGAAGCGCAAGGCGAACGAGGCGGGATCGTCGACCGGGCACCGCGCCGATGCGCTGCGCGCGCTCGGAGTGCTCAAGGCTGCGACGGCGGACCAGATCCAGCGCCTGTCCTCACCGCACCTGACGTACCGGCACACCCTCAAGGACACGGCGGCCAAGCGGAAGGAGGCGCGCACCGCCTCCCACCGCGGCGCGCTCAACGATCTGCGACGGCACGGCCTGTCCGTCGACGGAGGCCGCACCCGAGGCGGGGAGGAGGTGCGCCTGCTCACCAAGGACGGGCTGGCCGCCGCCGGCCTCGAGTTGGACCGAGGGCCGGAGGAGATGGGCGGCATGCCCAAGAGCGCGGGCCGCTCGGGAGCCTCGCACGCGATGACGGTCAACGAGACGGTCATCGCGATGATCCGCCCGAAGCCCGACCTGGATCTGGTGGCCGGTGAGCCAGCCGAAGCCATCGCGGCCGCCCAGGCCTGGGTCGACGCCCCCGACGGGATCGGCAGCATCACCTCCTACGCCACCGAGGTCGCCCTCCCGGCGACCGGCACCTGGAGGAATCCCGGCGTGGGATGTGCGTGGGCCGACATCGTCCTCACCGCCCCGGAGGCCGGGCTGCCGCTGTTGTTCATCGAGGCCGACAACTGCACCGAGGAAGCCCCGATCATCGCGGCCAAGTTCGACAAGTACATGCGCCACTTCCACCGGAAGGCGAAGGACACCGACGGCAAGGACAAGCCGATGTGGCGCACCCGCTGGTCCGCCCCCGCTCCCCAGTGGGGCGACGCGACCCACCCGCCGGTCCTGCTCGTCTTCCACCAAATCGGCAAGCGGACCGCGCGGAAACAGATGGAGCGGGTCGCCGAACTCACCCGCGAGCACTGGCAGGGCCAGTGGGCCGAAGGCGGCTTCCGCATCTACAACGGGAAGATGCCGATCGTGGCGACCACGCTGGAGCTGCTGCGCGAACACGGCCCGGCAGGTCCCGCGTTCCGGCGCTTTGGTCGCGACGTCGACCAGAACCTCTGGGATGCGATCGGCAACCCTCGCCGGGCTGCCGGCCTCGCCCGCCGGGCCGAAGAGGGGCGGCGCCGTCTCGCCCAGGAAGCCGCCGAACGCGAGGCCAAGCGCCCGGTGTGCGCGGACTGCGGGACCAAGTTCACCGACGACCGGTGGAAGGCCAGCAGCGCGGTCGACTGGGGCCGCGGGGACAGCCACCTGCACCTGTGCGACGACTGCAAGGCGCGCGTCCTCGAGGCGGAGCGACAGGCGGAACAGACCGAACGTGAGCGCCAGGAGCAGGAGCGCCAGGAGGCGGAAGCGGCGCAGGACTCGAAGGCCGGCGGCTGGCTCGGACGCTGGCGCAGCTGACCCGGTAGTGCGGGGGCTTGCCCAGGACCACCTGGGCAAGCCCCCGTTGTCGGTGGCGACTGCGAGGCTGGAGAGCATGGACAGCGACGATGAGCAGCTGCTGCGCGGCCGGATCTACGGAGCCGACCACGACCACCCGGGCCCGAAGCCGGGACGCAGCTACGCCGAACTGGTCGGCGGACCGCTGGACGGACTGCTGCTCGACATCACCGGCTGGAGGCCGGAGGAGATCAACGACGGTGTCTCCCTCCTCACCGAGCTCGGGCAGTTCGGCCCCGGCGGCCGGGCGCTGTACGACCCGCGACCCGGCAACCCGGCCCGCTGGGACTGGGGCGGCGACAGCCCCTGACGGCCCGCCACTCGGTCGGGTGAAGACACCGCCGCGGCGGAACCCTCCCGAGGCGCCGGGCGTAGTGCCGAACATGGACCTGATCAACGAGGCGCACGTGAGCGAGCCGGGCCTGGTCGTCGTCGACGTGGCGGCCGCCGACGACACCACCGCGCTCGCCTTCCAGCAGCTGCTCGCCGGACGTTGGGCGACGGCGACAGCGGAGCGCACGACGCGGGACGCCGGTCAGCCCGGCGTACGGCTGCGCTGTTACCTGGACTTGAGGCAGCCGGTCGGCTCGGATACGCAGGCGGACATGCCGTAGGTCGTCGCAGAGGCACAGCGGTGACGATCGCCTGTCACGTGGTGCGGTCCCCGGCCAGCCGTCGCTGTACGGCGCGTTCTACGAACGGTTCCAGGCCGCTCTCGGGGTGCAGGTACACGTAGCGGTCGGCGGCGTGGATCTGCACGGCGTTGAGGCGGTCGACGAAGGACCGGGGGACGGTGAGCGTGACGTCCTCGGGGCCCAGGGACAGCAGGTGCTTCGGGCCGATGGGAAGGATGAGGGTCTGAGCGTCACCGAACGCCATGCCGTATATGGTGCGGCTTTCCTTCACGGACAGGGTCAGGGCCGGGTTGTCGCCGATCAGGAACTGGCCCGTCTCGGGCGTGATCACCTCCAGCCGCCGCGTCGACGCCAAGTCCCGCATTTTGTGGAAGGTGTCCTCGATGCTGGTGCGGAAGAGCTTGCCGCTCTCGCGGTCGCGCATAACCGTGGACCGTTCGATGAGGCGTTCGGCGAAGGCGCCCAGGGCAGCCGGGCCGGACAGATACAGGCCCGTCTCGCGCAGTGCCTCGAGGCGCAGCTGCTCCGGATACTGGGTGAGCACCTTGGCGAGCAGGCGTGTTCGGGCCCGCTCGACCGAGTCGGTGTGCACGTCGCGGTAGTGGAGCGACCGGACGTAGTGGAGCACGACCAGGTCGCGCAGCACGTCCACGTGAAGAGGGTCGGCGAACGGAGTGCCGGCGTGCACGGCGGCGAGCGCCGGAGGCACGCGCCTCTCCACGTCGCCCCACAGTGCCTCAACGGATGGGGAGTCGACGGCGACGAAGTCCTTGACCCAGCCGCATCGGCTGGTGGGCATCCGCTTGTGCACGCGTCCGGGGTTGTGCAGGTCGAACGGGAGCAGCTGCTGGCTGCCGTCCTTCGGCTCGGGCGCCGTGAACTCTGTGAGCAGGACCTGGGATATGAGGTGCTGCCGCGATGTCTGCTGTGCTGTTCCCACACGCCGGATTCTGCCAAGTGCCCCTCGCCACCCGCTCAGAGTTTCCCGGCTGCCGATCCGCAGGGTCACCGGTCAGTGCAGCCGGACCACGGTGACGACCGAGTGCCGGGTCGTGCCCGCCACGACCTCCACCACCACGTCACCGGCGGCGGGGGTGTAGGTGTCGCCGGCCTTCGTGGACGCCCGCCCGGCCTGGGGGATTAGGTGCGGGCCGACGGTCGACGCCGACATGGGCTAGTCGAGGACCAAGCGCGGTGTCCCGTTGTGAGTAGACGCACTCGTCCAGGGACGGGTGTTCAAGTGGTTACGCACAGCTGTCGTCATGTGCTAGTTGTGGGATCTTGGTTGTCAGCACGGGGGAGGAAGTCGGGTGGCGGAGTCCGGAGTGCGGCGGGCGTCGCGCGCACAGGACGCGGTGCGGCTGCTCTTCCTGTTGGATCACTGCGGCGCGCCGCACGGTGATGACCAGGCCGGGCAGGAGCCGCAGGGAGCGGTTGCGGTGATCCGGGGGCAGAAGCGGCTGCAGGCGTTGGATTTTTGGCTGCGGAATCCCGATTACCTGGCTGATGAGTTGCTCAACCAGGTCGAGGCAGGCAACGTCGACGACACTGCGGGGGCGCTAGAGCGAGCTGGTGCTCTTCTGGAGGGGGATGAACCAGAGATCTCCCGCTATCCGATGCTGCGCTGGCGGTTCGGCGCCTGGGAGGCACTGGACGATGCCTTGGGCCTTTTGTACGCGCACGGCCTGATTGACATCGTGGCGGTGGGGGAGCCACCGGTGAAGGTGGACCGGTGGGACTACTACCTGCTGCCCGCTGGCCGGGACCTAGCGGGGGAACTGCGGACTACTGCCTCGGACCTGGCCTGGTACGACGAACGCGCGGCGATCGTGCTGGCGGTGGCGGGGCAGAGCAGCGGCAGCCAGCTGAAGGCCCTGCAGTACGCGCAGGCGGAGTACGAGCGCACGGTGTGGAAGGCCAGCATCAGCGGTATCACCGACCGCGTGCGGCAGCGGCTTGCGCAGATCACGGAGCAGAGGGCGGGAGCAAGCCGATGAGCGACTTTGTGGAGACGGTAGCCCGCCGGGCAGGTATCGAGGCAGGGCTGGCAGGAGAGATCCTGGCCCGGCACGGAGTGCGCGAGAGCGGCATCCTGCCCCGTCCGCGTCAACTGCTAGTTAAACGCCTGGCCTTCACCGGTGAAAAGAGCGGCAAGTCCACCGGCACGGTGGACTTCTCCTGGGACCTGGGACCCGGCCTGTGGGGCGTGACGGCGGACAACCTGCGAGGCAAGAGCAGCATTCTGGAGATCATCTGGTGGTGCCTGCGCGGCTCGGACGCTCTACAGGCCGACGTGCGCCACTGGATCCACCACGTACGCCTGGACGCCCAGATCGATAACGAACCGTTCACGGTAGGCGTCGACACCACCGGCAGCCAGCTCACCGGCACCCTGACCGTGGGCATCCAGGAGCACGCCACGCAGTTCGCGGGCGAGGCCGAATTCGCCTCCGTGATGGACGCGTTCATGATGGACAGGCTCGGCTTGGAGTTCCTGCGCGGCTGGCGCAAGGACGCCACTGCGGACACGACGGACCAGGCCACGACAGGCAGCGCCGACGGCCAGGTGGTGGTCACATCCTGGCCGGCCTTCAGCCACGCTCTTCTGTGCCGCAACCGCGAGAGCGACGCCCTGCTGGGGCAGACCGCTGGCGGCGGCACGATGGTGAGCCTTCTGCAGATGTTCGTCGGTCTGCCCTGGACGGCCACCCGCCGCGACGCCAATGCAGCCCTGGGGCTGGTGCAGCAGTCCTTGCGAGGACAGCGTCGGCGCGCGCAGCAGGACCTGGCAGCCCGCAGCGCCTCTGTGCAAGAACTCCGAGACCAGCTGGCTCAAGCCCGGCAGGCGGCAGCGCAGGCCGAAGCTGGCCCCACCATTCAAGAGGCGGCCGAGGCCGTGGAGCGGGCCGGTGCCCGACTGGCCGAACTGACCACCCAGCACGCCCACGCGGTGCAGCAGATGCACCAAAGTCAGCAAGCCGAGCAGGAACTCCACGAAACGTTGGTCCTTGATCAGAGCCGACTGCGGGACCTGCGTGAGACCGCGGCTGCCCAGCGTTTCTTCGGGGCTCTGAAACCCACCTGCTGCCCGCGCTGCTCCACCGCACTGGACCAGCTGCCCCACGCGGACCTCGACGAGGCACATTGCCGCATCTGCGGCTCCGCCCCCACAGAAGTCCCCGTCGATCCGTCGGCAGCCGACGAACTCGCCGCCTCCATCCAGACCCTCAAAGAGGCCCACACCGCAGCGAAGAAATCAGCCCGACAGGCCGCCCAAGCCGTCACCGCATCCGAGGCCGGCCTGGCCCAGGCCCGCACTGATCTCGCCGCAGCCCAGACAGCCATGCCCAGCGAGTCTTCTCTGCGCGCCCATCTTGAGGTCGCCCGTGTCGAGGGTGCCCTCGCAGAGCGCCAAGCCGCCGAACGCCGCGCCGAGCAGCCTGATCGGAAGTCACCGGAAGAAAGCGTCCTGGAGGCAGCTGCCAAGGAAGCCGACAAACGCGCGAAGAAGGCCTCAGACCAGCTCTTGGGCACCCTGAGTGCGGAGATCTGCCAACTGGCGATCCGGCTGGGGATGAAAGAGCTCCAAGCCGTCAAACTACTGGGCAACGGCACGCTTCAGATCGCCAAGGGCGACAGCAAGACCACCTTCACCGCCGTCACCCCCGGTGAGCATGTACGGCTACGCATCGCCACTCTCCTCGCCCTCCTGCGCGTCGGCAAGGAAACCGGCGTCGGCCGCCACCCGGGACTGCTCTTGCTCGACTCCGCCGGCGCACAGGAAACCATCGACGTCGACCTGGCCGAAGTCCTCAGCCAGCTCAAGGACATCTGCGAGGAGACCTCCGGCCTCCAAGTCATCACCGCCACCGCCAAACGCGACCTGGCCACCACGGTCATCCCCGCCGACCGACTGAAAGCCGCAGGCCCGGGTGAGCCCGTGTGGTGACCGGCCCGTTAAGGTGACCGACCGTCCTTCGCCGCCTGTCCCATCGAGAAAGGCCACCCGCCGTGACCCCACTCGAGACGCTCCTCGCCCAGGACGGCGATTCACCCACCCTCACCGACCTTGGCGGTGAGGACACCTTTTGGCAGCAGGCCGACACCCTGGCCGCCTCCCCGCTGTGGTTCCGCGCCGCCGAAACCCTCCTTGCCGAATGGGACACCCTCCACCACCCCGACAAGGCCGCCGACTTCATCACCCGCGCTCTCACCACAGCCACCAGCCCCGCGGCTGCTGACGACCTCCTCGACCAGCTCGTCGAACACCCCGGCTACCTCCAGCGCGCGAGCTCCCAGCTCAACACCCTCGCCCTCGAACGCAGCCGCCACCACACCACCCCCATGGAAGCCGAACTCGCCGGCCTCTTCCTCGAAGCCGCTCTCCGCCTCGCCCTGCCGGGAACCACGCGCCGCTACGGACTCCTCGACCGCCTCGTCGACCCCGGCGCCACCAGGGCCCCTGCCGCCTACGCCCGCCGCGTCGTCCGCGCCCTGGGCACCGCCTACGAACACTGGCGGGACAGCGACCTGCTCGCCGCGCTGCAGCACTTCACCCAGACCGCGGTCCACGGCGACGCCGCCTACGAGCTCGCCATGTGCCACCTTGCCGACGCCGCCAACGCCCCCGACCGCCCCACCCTCCTTGCGGCATTCACCACGGCCCGCAGCTTCCTTCAACAGGCCATCGACGCCGACGAAGACCGTCCCGACGCCGCCGCCTACCTTGCCGCGCTCGACGCTGTCCTTGCCTTCGACACCGGCGACACCACTACCCTCACCACAGCCACCTGCCAGCTGCGCCGCTCACTGACCGAGCACGCCATGTGGCTGACCGGCACTCGCACCCACTGGCGCGCCGGCCGCTACGACACCGAAGCGGCCTGGTACACCCTCAGCCTCGACCTCGAACACGCTGACGCTCACCTCGACCAGCGGCTGACCATATGGCCCAACCAGACCATCCAGCACATCCTTGCCACCTATACCGCACATCGCAGCGTCCGCCTCCAGCCAGCCGACGCCGCCCCCGGCCTGCAAGTCCTGGTCGCCCCGCGCATCGAAGACGCCTTCGCCAACCGCCAAGGCTTGCTGCTGCACCTACGCGGCTTGGTCGCCGACGCTCCCGACGACTGGGACGCCAATGCCGCCCACCAACTTCTCCAAGCCATTGACGACCGCCTACAAGCCGACGCCCCCCAGGCGCAGTCAGAAGGCCCGGGAAAAGCCGCGGCGGCGGCCTCCTACCCGGAACTGGCCGCCGAACTCGGTAGCCAGCTCCTCGCCAGCCTGCCCGCACACATGCTCACCAGCCTCCAGGCTGGCCACGCAGACTGGGAAGCCACCCTGATCAGCAGGCTGCCGATCGCCCAGCAGCACATTTACAACGACATCATCGCCGTATTGAAGGGCTGCGACGATTTCCAGCACCCCACCGTCCGGCAGTATTTCGCCCACCTGATCGTCCAGACCATCCGCTTCCTGCACAGCAGGACCAATCGCGCCCGAGCCCACCACACACCTCGCTTCGCCTACCTCTTCGCCCCCAAGCCTGGCGAAAAGCTTCCCCTGGAGGAGACAGTCCAGGAGGACCTCCACGACTACCTCTACGGCAACCTGGAGGACGTCGACATCGAAGTCACCGACCGCAGCGGAGGCCGCGCCGATATCGAAGTCCGTTTCCCCGGCTTCTCTACCGTCATCGAATGCAAGCGCACAAAGGGCAAAACAACGCGCAAGGGGCTACGGCGCTACCTCGGCCAAACGGTCGCCTACCAGGCCGGCGGCATCACCTTGGGCATGCTGGTCGTCCTCGACCTGACACCCAAACCGAGCTGGATCCCCAACATCCGCGACGACATGTGGGCAGAGCACATCCCCTCACCCGTCCCAGAACAACGAGACCGATGGGCCGTCGTCGTCCGTGTCCCCGGAAACCGGACCTCTCCGTACGACATGACTACGCCAGCCATGCCCTAGAGGAGATCGTCGCGTCCTGGACGCCACGAAGCAGTCCGCCCATGAGGGGCTGTAGTTGGCTACGCCGTGATCCCTTGCCAAAAAGCGCTGCCGGTGTGTCGGTTGGCCTGCGACCATCGGGCAAGAGTTCAACCAGGCGAGGAACGATGGCTAACTTCCAATTCGGTATGAACGACTACAGCGTCGACGTCCAGGCGCAGCACAACGTGACCTTCACCCAGGGCTGGGACGTACACCGTCTCGCCCTGACCTTCGACGTGACCGCCCGCGGCAACTACACCGTGGACGCGCCCTTCCTTGCCTCCGGCGACCTCTGGGTACACGAGATGCCGAACCCCGCCAGCTACATCGGCAGCGTCCACGCCCCGAGGGGCCCCGTGGGGCTGAAGCCATTCAAGATGCAGCTCACGCTGGAGACGACCGTGACGGACCGGCAGCTTCGCGGCCTGGAGAAGCTGCGCGCGGGTGCCGACCTGGTCCTGCGCGCCCAACTCAGCTTGACTGCCCTGGCAGAGACGAAGCACTGGCCCGTCGCCCAGGACCAGGAGATCATCCGTATCCCGCACGCGACGTGGAGCAACGCCCTCACCCAGCTCGATGCCGGCGCGTTCGTCGACGTGCTCATCCCGGTCACCACCGTGGAGGCCCGGGCCACCGGCGCACGACGGATCCGCGAAGCGAAGAGAGCGGTCCGCGACGGCCGGTACGAGTACGCCGTGACCCTCGCCCGCGCAGCCCTCGATCCCGTACGGGAGGCCTGCAACACCCAAAAGGTCCACGACCAGGCGGCGAAGAAGAAGGCTGCGGAGCGGGACCAGGAGGAGCGCTGGGCGGTACTCATCCAGAGCGCCTTCGCCTTGTTCAGCGGTGCCCCGCACGACGACTCGGGCACGACCGAGAACTTCGTCTGGACCCGCGCCGACGCCGTTGCGGCAGTCGCCACCGCCGCTGGCCTGCTTGCCCGGCTTGAGGATCGCCCGTAGCGGGCCGACGGCCATGCAGGCTGCCGCCGGCCACGGCTCGGGTCGTCTGGCCGCTGTCAGCGCGACTGGATCCAGAGGCCGCCGTACGCGACGATGGCGCCGCCGACCGCGGTTGCGACCCCTCGGAGCAGATGCAGGCCGGCCTCATTGCGGAGCCGCCGGGCGCGCTTGGCCCACCTGGTCCTCGAGGACGGGAGGGGTTCCGGGTCCGGGCTGTTGCCCGTACGCTCGGGCTTGGACATGAGCTTCTCCTTCGTCGGGGATGTTCGGTCTTCTGCAGACGGCTCCCTGCCCACCAGGGGGCCGTCGCCGTTTCCGGCGACAGCCGTGCCGTTGTCCACCCATTGAGATTTTTGACGTCTCGTGGTGTGGACGAGGACCAACAAAAGCACCTCGAAACCCGCTCTGACCAGCGAAAACAGTGGATTGTCGAAAGAAGTCCATCTGTGTCAACGAGACGCCAATGCGGTTCTACTTGGGTCTTTGTGACCTCAACACGAGTAATCCCGGGGTCACCTGGGGTGTCATGCCGAGCATTCGTGAGCAATCGCGTGTCGAACTGAGTTGATGCGTGCGAGAGTTGATGGATGCCTCAGATGCTGCGGATGCCCAGCAAAGCCGACCTGCCTGATGGGACCAGGCGTGACTTTGTCGCCGAGCTGTTCGTCCACTTCAAGGAAGCAGGGCGTCCTACACCCGCCCGCATCGCAGCGAAGACCAGCTCTATGCAGGATCCACTTCCTGTAAGCCGGGAAACCATCCGTCGGCTCCTCAAGGGGCAGACAATCAGCACGTGGGAGCGAGTCGACGCGGTCCTGCGAGCCCTGTGCGAGATCGGTGGTCAGGACCCTGACCGCAGGCGCTGGTCGGAGTCGTCCGACTGGAACGACGATGGGGATCCGACCACCTGCAGGGAGCGCCTGCGCCAGTTGTTGAACGACGACATTGATGGCGTCGAACCGGAAAACACCCCTGCTCCTGTCCCGCCGGCGCGATCCAACTCGGGGTGGGGCGCCCCTCGTACCCAGCCCACGCAGGATGATCCGTGGGCCACCACGCCCACGCCGGCCCCGACTACTCCAGCCAAGGGCGGCTACTCCGACGAACCGCCCTTCTAGACGCGTACAGGTGGCCATCTGCTTGTGATCAGCCGTGTTGTCCTGACGGGGAAGCGGCGGGTTGTCTGCGACGGCTCCTGCCACCTGGGGCCTCATTGGACACGCTGCCGTCGCGCCGCCAGGCGAAGGGACCAGGCGAAGTACAGTCCGCTGCGCAGTGTGACCCGCAGCAGCCAGGCCACCCGGGTACGCAGAGGCTGTTTGCCGAGGTCGACCCACTCTGCCATCCACTCTTCGGGCCAGCGGTCACGGGCGTTCGCGGGCAGGAGGCGGGAGAGTGCTTCGAACAGAGGCCGTGCCCGTTGTAGGCGCCGGTCAGCACAGTCGTCCATTTCGCTCGCGGGTTCACCCCTGGCGGCGTCAGCGGATTCCTGGGGTGAGGGTGGTATTTGCCCGAGCCCGCGTCGGATGCCCGAGGGGCCACCTCGCACGATGTCCCGCGCAGAGTCACTGCTGTTGGTACTGGGAGTTGCACGGCCTTGTCCGACGCGTTCCACCCAGTAGAGCTGCCGATGGCCGCGTTCATCGAGACCTTCGCTGATCTTTTCGGCTTCGTCGCGGGTGGCATACCTGCCGACCCTGTACCGGTTGCCGTTATCGTCCTGGCGGATCACTAACCAGGGGAACGTGAGCGGTTCGCTGACCTCATTGTCGGCGCCGTGCATAACGCAGCCTCAACTCCCCAGACCATCAGCAGGGCGAAGGCGGGCAGAGGTGGCGCCCCCCTGGTAGGCGGCGGCGAGAGCGACGCGGGCGGACTCGGCACCGCTTGGGGCGAAGCGGTAGTAGCGGCGGCGGGGCCGGGGCGGATCGGTCTTCTCGATCTCGTTCTGGTCTTCCCAGAAGGACTCAAGCCAGCCTGTGTTCTCGAGGCGGGCGAGGATCGGGTGGATGGTGCCGGTGGGAAGGCCTGCTGCTTGGGAGAGTTCCAGACCGTAACGGGCCTCGGCAGGGCTCTCCAGCAGGGTCCGCAGCACCAGTTGTGTCTGGAGCGTCATGCGCGGCGTCTTTGCCATGCCAGAACTCTAGTATGGGATTCACCTGCACAACAGCGGAATGCGGCATCTGCCTCAGGCAGATGCCGCACCTCGAACTGTCGCTACCTACGCCCAGCGCATCCCGATCGCGGACAGCTGCTCGCGTCGGTCCTCCGGCAGCGTTGCCGCACGGGAGCGCTGGTTGCCGATCCATGCCCCGAGACGGAACTGCAGTTCCCATCCCTCGTCCGAGAGCACGGTCTCCACGTGCTTGCGGGGGACGTTCAGATGGCCCTCGCGCTCGTAGAACTGCTTCGCGGCGGCCAGGTTGGCGGCCCACTTGTCGGCCTGGGTACGGCGCGGCTTGGGCTTCTCGTCCTCGGTGGCGGGCTCGATCCCGAGGACCTGCTCCAGCATCCACTGCTGCACCCCGGTGAGCTTGTCCCAGCCCAGACGCTGGACACGCACCCAGCGCCCGAGGTCCTCGCCCTGGCGCAGGACGTCACCCGGCTCGGTCGGCAGCACGCCGCCGTCGTCCAGGTGCAGCCGGGTGAGGTGGAACGCCCGCTGCCACTCCACGGGCCAGGTGGGGCACCACGAGGCGTCGATCTCCTCCAGCTGCTCGCGCCGGTCCTCCGACAGCGCGCCGGCCACCGATCCCACCGGCAGGCCCTCGGCACGCCGCTGCTCGATCTCGGCTGCCTTGCGGGCGGCTGCCCGGGCGTTCTTGAGCCAGATGCCCACCTTGGCGCCCTGGTAGGTGGCGTCCAGAGGAGCCAGGAGGTGCCCGTTCTCGGCAGCCCACCCTCGGGCGGCGGCCAGGCCCTCCTCCCACGCGACGTCGAAGTGCGACCACACCATGCCGAGCTTCTCCAGCTGCTCGACACGGTCCTCGTCCATGTCCCCGCGGGCGTAGAAGCGGCGGGCGTCGGCGATCCACTGCCCCAGCGGGAAGTTGGCCAGCGAGGCCGGCCACCCCGCCTCCACCGCCTCGGGCCCCTTCGGCACCCGGTACGTGAACGGCACCTTCAGGTCCCCGACCTCGCGCGCGTACAGCACGGCGGCCTCGATGCCGCGCCGCCAGTGCTCGTGCTCGGGGTTGAGGACCCGCAGGTTGATGAACGCGGCCAGCTGCGCCGGGTCACGCGGCGTGGAGAACTTCAGCAACGCCTTCGCCGACGCGGACGGCCCACCGTCCCCGCCCCCGCTCTTCTCCTTGCCCTTGGCGTCCTTCTGGACGGGCTTGTAGCGGCTCGGGGCCTGCTGTTGGGCCAGTTGTTCGACGATGCGGGTGTCGTGCGCCCTGAGCGCCTCCAGCAGCTTTGCCAGCCCGCCGAACGCCCGGCTGGTGAGCATGTTGTCCGCCGTCTCCCCGGGTGCCAGCAGCACCGGCACCACGAGGGAGGCCATCTTGCCCTCGCCGGGCTGCATCCGCAGCGCGCGCCCCACCGCCTGGACCAGATCCGGCATCGACCCGCGCACGTCCGCGAAGTACACGGAGTCGCAGTTGCGGGTGTCGACGCCCTCGCCCAACACCTTCACCGAACTGAGGAACGCCTTCTCCACCACCGTGCCGTTCGTGGCGATCAGGGAGGAGAACTCCCCGAGCACCCGGCGGCGGTGCAGCGCCTTGTGATCGCCGCACAGCCAGTCCGCCCACACCGTCGCCGGATACAACTCCGGATCGGCCGCGTGCAGCTGCGCCGCGACATCCGGCACCCCGGCAGAGAACGCTTCGGCCTCCTTGATGACGTGATGGAACACGAGCGTGCGCTTGAAGGCTTCCTCGGCTGACGCCTTCACCAGGGCCGTCTGGAGAGCGGCGAGCCGGGCCCCGCGCATCTCGTCCGACCGGCCCTCGGCACCCAGCAGCAGCGCGGCCTGGAACTGCGTGTCGGTGATGTCCACACACACCACCTGGTACGGCGCACAGATCCCCCGGTCGATCGCCTCCGACAGCGTCAGGGTGAAACACCGGCTGCCGAACGGCCCGTCCGGGTCATCCGACATGCTCGCCACCAGATCACCCGGCGCACCGCCCTGCTCCTGGTCCTCGTCCAGCTGCCACAGCCGGGGCGTGGCCGTCATGTACAGCCGCCGCAGCGACGGGATGCGGGTGTTGTCGTGAACGACCGCCCACGGCTTGCCGATCCGGCCCGAAGTCCGGTGCGCCTCATCGACCACGATCAGGTCCCACGCCGAAAGGCCGGCGGCGTGCGCCCGCTCCAGCGTGCCCAGCCCCAGGCTGGCGTAGGTGGCGTACACGGTGACCTTCTCCAGGCCCCTCGTCCACTCCACCAGCTCGTCCACGTCCGTGGTGTTGGGGAAGGACACCTCCTCACCCCGCAGGGAGGAGACCCCGATCATCGGGCCCCTACGGCCGCCCTCACGCCACGCAGACTCGGTCTGGGCGAGCAGATCCAGCGAGGGCACGAGGACCAGCACACGGCCCGCGTGGAGCTCTTCCGCGCTCCGGACCGCCACCCGGGTCTTCCCGGACCCGGTCGCCATGATCACCTGTGTCCGCAGACCCCTCTCCGGCACCAGCGATCTTGCAGGGAGTTCGA
Source organism: Streptomyces griseus subsp. griseus (assembly GCF_000720255.1). GTDB lineage: Bacteria > Actinomycetota > Actinomycetes > Streptomycetales > Streptomycetaceae > Streptomyces > Streptomyces griseus_I. Next base: position 75,426 of record NZ_JOJE01000034.1, read on the forward strand.
GGGCACGGAGGACCGCGTCAATGGCTTCTCGCTGGGCGGCCTCGCGCTGATCTGCGCGGTTCGTGGTCGACATTCCTGTCTGCTTTCTCCTGGGTGATGCCCGGTCGGTTCGAGTGAGGGGAAACGGGAAAACTGCACGCAGAAGCGCTACAAGGGCTACGGTGGGAGTGGCTCGGGCGGTTGGCTACTCTGCCTAACCGAAGCACTCGCAAGGGTCCTAAGTGGATCTCGATAAGCCTCCGAGCGTTCCAAGGGTGGTGCGCCCTGAGTCCAGAGTCTATCTCGTGCTTCAAAATGAAGCAGCAACAAGGGAGAAAATCCCTCGAACGTGGCGCGATCCTGTTAGTCTGGCCCTATCGGAGCAGGAAAGCAGCCTGACGGGAGGTCACGTGATCGTGGTTTCAAGTCGACTCCCAGCCCAGCGTTTCCATGCCATCCTGACTCTCCGTCACCCCCTCCGAATTCCCCGATTCACCCCGCGCCCGCATTCCGGCCCTCGCTTCCCCCTCTCACTGCTGCTGCTTTTCCTCACAGTTCCCCTACAGGCCGGTTGGGTTGGGGCTGGAGCGGAGCGGAGGCCCCGTTCCGGGCTCAGGCTGG
>NZ_JOJE01000035.1 GCF_000720255.1 Streptomyces griseus subsp. griseus
GTGGCGGTGCCTTCACCCGCCGCTGGACCTTCGACACCAACTCCTCCGCCAACTCCGGCAAGGGCTACGACGGTCAGGGCAACCACAGCCTTTCCGTCGGAGACGTCGACAACGACGGCAAGGACGAGATCGTCTACGGCGCGATGACGGTCGACGACAACGGCAACGGCCTGTGGACGACGAAGACCGGACACGGCGACGCCCAGCACCTCGGTGACCTCGACCCCGGGCACGCGGGTCTGGAGTACTTCAAGGTCTCCGAGTCGTCCTCGCAGCCGGCGGAGCTGTACATCAACCCCGCGAACGGCACCGTGAACTGGAAGCTGGCCGCCTGCTGCGACAACGGCCGCGGAGTCGCCGGGGACATCTGGGCGGGCAACGACGGCGCGGAGGTGTGGTCCGCCTCCGACAGCTCCGTCCGTGACGAGTCCGGCGCCACCAAGGGCCGCGAGCCGTCCTCCGTCAACTTCCTCTCCTGGTGGGACGCCGACCCCGTCCGCGAACTCCTCGACGGCACCCACATCGACAAGTACGGCACCTCCTCCGACACCCGCCTGCTGACCGGCTCCTCCGTGCACTCCAACAACAGCACCAAGGCCACCCCGTCCCTCTCCGGCGACATCCTCGGCGACTGGCGCGAGGAGGTCGTCTGGCCCACCTCGGGCAACACGGCCCTGCGCATCTACTCCACACCGATCGAAACCACGACCCGGATCACCACCCTGCTCCACGACACGATGTACCGCACGGGCATCGCCTGGCAGAACACCGCCTACAACCAGCCCCCGCACCCCAGCTTCTTCATCGGCGACAAGATGCCGACGGCCCCGAGGCCGACGGTGTACACGCCGTAGCCGGCCGCCCGGAGCAGTGAAAGGCGCGTGCCGTCACACGGCACGCGCCCCTCTTGGTCAGCTCACCGTGCAGCTCTGGTCGCCCAGCTTGAACGCGGTCGGTTTCGTGTTCGTGCCCGACCAGTTGCCGGTGAAGCCGAAGCTCACGGAGGAGCCGGCGGCCACGTTGGCGTTCCAGCCGACGTTCTTGGCGGTGGCCGTCGAGCCGGACTGGGTGGCGTCGGCGTTCCAGGACTGGGCGATGGTCTGGCCGTTGGGGAAGGCCCAGGTGAGGGACCAGCCGGACCAGGGGGCCGTGCCCGTGTTGGCGAGCTGGACGTCCGCCTGGAAGCCGCCGGACCACTGGTTGGTGATCTTGTAGGTCACCGCGCAGGCGCCCGTCGGAGTGGGGTCGGGATCGGTGCCGCCGCCCCCGCCTCCGCCGCCCCCGCCGCCGGTGTCCGACGTGTCGCCGTAGACGACACCGCGGCCGTTGGTCGAGACATAGACACGGCCGTAGACCCGCGGGTCACCCGTGATCGCCCCGCCCGTCCAGCCCCACTGGTGGGCGTCGTCGTTGATCCGCGTCCAGGTCGCGCCCTTGTCGGTGGACCGGAAGATGCCCCGGACGCCGGCGATCTTCGCGCTGGTGTAGAGGGTCTGGTAGGAGGCTCCCGCGGCCGCCTTGCCGAAGCCGATCGTGTCCGCCTGCTCGACGCCTGACAGCTTGGTCCAGGACGTACCGCCGTTCGTCGAGTGCCAGAGGCCGTACGCGCCGTCCGCCGCGCCACCCGCCAGCCACACGTCGCCCTTCGTCCCGGGCAGCGCCTTGAAGCGCACACTGTCACCGCTGGGCAGGCCGGTCGCGGAGGACGCGGTGAAGGTGGCGCCGCCGTCCGTACTCACGTAGAACTTGCCGGACTTGAAGCCGTAGAAGGTCTTGGCGTCGACCCGGTCGGACTCGACGATCGCCCCCGCCGGGATGCCGCTCGACGCCTGCCACGACGTGCCGAAGCCCGTCGTGTACTGCACCCCTGCCCCCGCCGGGCTCCACACGAAGCGGCCGCCGTCCGACGAGGCCGCGACCGTTCCGCCGCCCGAGACCCCCGAAGGGTCCGTCCCGGCGAACCAGTTGGCGCCGTTGTCGGTCGAGAACGCGATGTGCGGACCGGAGTCCAGATCGCCCACGCGCACCACGGTGTTGGGGTTCGTCTCGGCGAAGTCCAGGCTCGTGGTGGTGGTGAAGTTCGGTGAGGTGTACATCAGCGCCGGGACCTTCGTCAGGTCCGTGTGCCGGAATCCGCCGACGTCACCGAGCGCGCTGAGCAGCGGGGCGCCCGTCGGGGGAGAGGCGAGGTCGTTGACCGCCGTCTCCTCCAGTCCCTGCACCATCGGCTTGATGGTGAACTGGCTGCCGCTGTCCCAGTTGGTGAGGTTCTCGGTGCCGTAGATCGTCGCGCCCGTCCCGTACATCATCCGGCCGGAGTTGAACGGGTCGATCTCCAACGCCTCGGTCATCCAGCCCAGTTTGGGCGTCTGCTCGGGCGGCGACGGGTTCGCGCCCCAGGTCAGCCAGGGCGACGACGAGACGTCCATCGTGAAGCGGTTCGCGCGGTTGGGGTACGACGTGTAGTCCCACGCCTTCGTCCAGGTGCCGCCGCTGTCCTTCGAGCGGAAGATCTGCGTGTCCGGCCACCAGGAGCTGTACGCCGTCGCCATCACCGTGCCCGGTTTCTGCCGGTCGACGGTCAGTCCGCTGAAGCCGTAGTACGTGTCGGCCTCGGCGACCGGGCTGATGTTCGTCCAGGTGCCCGTCGCCGTCGCGTACCGCCACAGCTGGCCCTTGCCGCCGTCGTACGGGCCGCCCTTGTCGCTGTAGGCGAGGTACAGATAGCCGTTGACCGAGTCCAGCACGCCCTTGTGCGCGAGGTAGCCGGTCGGCTGCCCGGCGAGCCGCGTCCAGGTCGCGCCCGCGTCGGTCGAGCGGTACACCGCGTTGTCCTTGTCGGCCACCCCGACGTAGACCGTCTTCGTGGCGTTGCCCGAGGTGCCCGTGGACTCGTCGAAGGTGACCCAGACGATGCCCTGGTTGTCGCTGGCGTAGCCGGAGGTGTCGCTCGGATCCTGCACGTAGTTGCCGACGTTGGGGAAGTTCGTCACCTGCGACCAGGTGGCTCCCGAGTCGGTCGACCGCCACAGCCCCTTGCCGCTGGGCGCGCCCAGGTACAACACGCTGTTCTTGTTCGGGTCGACCGCCAGGCGCTCGCCCATGCCCCGTCCCGGCATGTTGCCGCCCAGCTTGAACGGCAGGTTCGCCTTCTGCCAGCTCGCGCCCCGGTCGGACGACCTGAGCACCGCCCCGTTCCCCGGGTCCCAGCTGTTGGTGTACGTGCCGACCGCCGCGTACACCTTGTTCGGGTCGACGGAGTCGGAGGCGAGGCTCACCACGCCGGTGTGCCCCCAGTTGTCCCAGCCGACCGAGTCGAGCATCGGCGTCCACGTCCTGCTCGACTCGACCCACCGGTACGCGCCCCCGATGTCGGTGCGGGCGTAGGCGAGGTTCTTCTCCTTGCGGTTGAAGACGATCCCGGGCACGAAGCCGCCCCCGTCGATGCGGGCGTTCTTCCAGGTGTAGGACTCGGCGGCGATCGTCACCTTCTCGGTGCCCGAGGCGAGTGCGGGCGGGGTGCCGGCGAGCAGCCCGGCGGCGAGGGCGAGGACGGCCGTGAGGACGCGGGTTCTTCGCACGGTGGGGGTCCTTCCTGTGGGGGAGCGGAACGTGCGACGACCGGGCGGCCCTCTGTGCGGATGAGGGCCGCCCGGCGTGGTACGCGGAGTCTTAGCGGGGACTTATTCGAGGAGCTCCGCGTACGAGCCCATGGCCAGGGCGATGTCGGCCTGGGCCCAGAACCGGTGGTACGTGAACGAGGGCGCGGCACCGCCCGCGAGATAGCTCTCGATCTTCGACCAGGCGGGGTCGTTCTTGTAGAACGACCTGAGCGAGGTGAAGGTCGAGGAGGAGTTGATCGTGTCGCCGTTCGGCATCTTGCCGCTCCAGCCACTCGGGACGTACACGCCGTCGTCGAAGCGGCTGTAGTCGGTGCGGGTCTCCGGCACGGCGATCCCGAGCGCGTCCTGGTTGTTCTTCCACATGCCGTCCAGCAGCGCCTTCGCCGTCGTCTTCGCCTCCGTGTCACCGGACCGGTCGGCGTAGTACGTCAGGGTCTTGGCGTACGAGGCCGCGACACCGACGTCGTCGGTGTAGTCGGCGACGGTGACGTGAAGTCCGCTGTTGGAGCTGGGACTTGACGCGTTCCAGGTGTCGGGCTGACCCGACCACTGGAGCGTCGAGGGGATCCGGTAGGTGCCGTCCGGGTTGATCGTGGTCTTGGACAGCGCCCAGTCGACCCACTTGTCGAGGACCGCCTTGGCCTGCGCGTTCCCCGTCTGCTGGTAGTACTCGGCGACCCGCTCCATCGACCACGTCTGGAAGCCGAACCACTGGTTGGACGGCGGGTCGTGGTAGACGGGCTGCTGGTCGTAGTACATGCCGTAGAAGGTCGACTTGCCGGCCGGCGGTGTCGCGTACCGGCCCGCCCAGCTGTTGGTGGCGCCACCCGCGATCGCGCCCTCGTCGGACTGCAGCCAGCGGTAGAACTCCATCTGCCGCTGGAGGGACTTGGCCCAGTCCGCCTGCCCGGTCGCCGACTTGGGCTTCAGCGGGGCGTAGCTGCTGAGTGCGTAGGCCGCCAGCGGGTTCTGGTAGCCGCCGTGGGCGTGGCTGGAGCCGATGCGCCAGGCCCAGCCCGCGTTGGTGTCGGTCGCGCCGCCCCAGGCGTAGTACCAGGACAGCAGGTAGAACGAGGCGTCCTTGCCGGTGCCGGCCGGGCAGGCGGTCGGGCCGACACAGTTACCGATCTTCTTGAAGTACTTGTCGTACATGGCGTAGCGCAGGTAGTCGCCCATCTTCGCGGCCTTGCCCACGGCCGCGGAGACGTCGGAGCCCTTGCCCTGCTCCTTGGCCCAGACGTCCGCCCAGTACGCGGCCTGCACGGCACGCGCGTCGGCGTCCGGGGCGTTGGTGAACTTCCACTGCTTGGCGTAGGAGGCGTCACCGGTGAACAGATCCAGGTAACCGTTCTTGCCGCCGTACTTGAAGGCGTCGCAGGTCGGCTGCGGGATCGTCTCCCAGACGGACTCCTCGGCACCCCGCTGGAAGGTGTTGATGTACGACGGCCCGGTGTCCGACGGACCCGCCTCGCACTTGCCGGGCGAGTTGCCGTAGCCGTAGACGTTGTCCACGTCCTGCAGCCAGTGCATGCCGTAGATGTCGTCCGTGCCGTAGGCGCTCTTCAGCTCACCGGCGATCGGGTCCGAGCCCACCGAGACCCCGGAGTCCAGCTTCGCCGGGTACTCGTTCGGGGTGTCCAGCTCGGGCGCGTAGGTCGCCGGCTTGGAGGCGTTGTAGAAGGAGTTGGTCGGCTGGTCGGCGTGGGTGGGGATCATGTACTTCTCCATGATGTCCCAGGCACCGTTGAACTTGGTCCAGTCGCCCGTCACCTTGCCGTACATCGCCTGCAGCCACAGCAGGTAGCTGTAGGCCTCCGACGTGGTCTCGTGGCCGTGGTCGGGAGCCTCGACGATCAGCGTCTCCACCGAGTGGTAGGGGATTCCCTCGGGTGAGAAGTAGCCGTTCGCCGGGTTGGTGATCTTGCCGTAGAGCTCCAGGAACCGGGCGTCGTACTCCTTGGTCCCGGCGATCTGGGTGGCCGTCACCGTGGCCTTGGCGTGGCCCGTGGCCGTCGAGTCGAAGGTCGCCGCGCCGGTGCCGGAGGCGCTCGCGGTGAGGGTGACCTTCTGCGCGGTGCTCCAGTTCTGCGGAGTGAAGACCAGCGAGGCGCCACCCGTCACCGACAGGCCGGTGTTGCCGCCCGTCCGGGCGGTCGTGACGGTCACGTTGGCGGACGGCTGGGTCGACAGCTTCACGTCGTACGTGGCCGTCTTGCCCTGCTGCACGGGCAGCTGGGTCGGCGAGGCCACCACGGCGGGACCCGAGGCGACGGTGATGCCTACGGGCGTGGACTCCGCGGACGCGCCCAGGCTGTCGTAGGCCTTCGCCAGCAGCGAATGATTGCCCACGGTCAAGCCGGTAGCGGAAAGCGTGTAGGGCGCGCTCGTGTCCGTGCCGAGCAGGGTCGTGTTGTCGTAGAACTCGACCTTGCTGATGGTGGCGTTGTCCGCGGCCGCGGCGGTGGCCGCGAGCGGGACGGCGGTGCCCTGCGAGTAGACCGCGCCCGCGCTGGGGCTGGTCAGCACGGTGATCGGCGGCTGGTGCGCGCCGGTGCAGGGCGTGCCGTTGACCGAGAAGGAGCTGGGCGCGGTGTTCGTGCCGCTGTAGGTGAACTGCCCGCCCGTGCTCACCGCCGCCCCGGCGGCGATGTTCGCGTTGTAGGTCGCGTTCTTCACCGTGACCGTCTGGCCGGACTGCGACCAGGTGCCGTTCCAGCCGTTGCTCAACTTCTGGTTGCCGGCGTACGTGTACGTCAGCGTCCAGCCGTTGATCGGATCCGTGCCCCGGTTGGTGAGGGTGAGGTCCGCGGTGAACCCTGAACCCCAGTCATTGGTCTTGTAGTCGACACTGCACTGAAGTGCCGCTGCCTGAGCGGAAGTCGATCCCATGCTCAGCATGGTCAACGGGAGGGCCAGGGCCGCCACCACGGCGGTCCACAGCCGCCGCGCCGTGCGGCGTCTGCGTTTGGGATGCATGTGCTGGTTCCTCCTTGCGGTGGGGGAGAAGTCAAGGCTTGAACCAGTGGGAGCGCTCCCATAGTGAGGACGAGGGTGCGAGGGGTCAAGATGCTTGAAGAGTCGAAAAGATTCGAGCTGTACCAGTTGAGGGAAAGTCAGTGACGCCCCTGTTCTTTACTGACGCTTGGCGCTAGCTTCGAGACACCAGTGGGAGCGATTCCATCAGTCGACGCGTTGGGCACAACGCGCTGAGCTGCAAGGAGTCGCTCATGCGACACCCCCCGCGTTCAGTACTTTTAGCCGTCACCGGCGCGGCCGCCCTCATCGCAGGCGTGACCGTTCCGGTGGTCACCGCCCAGGGCGCCACACCCGCGTGCACGGTGGAGTACGCCGTCACCAGCCAGTGGGACACCGGCTTCCAGGGCTCCGTGAAGATCACCAACAACGCAGCGCCCCTGAACGGTTGGAGCCTCGGCTTCGACTTCGCCGACGGGCAGAAGGTCACCCAGGGCTGGGGCGCCAAGTGGTCCCAGTCCGCCGCGACCGTGACCGTGTCCAACGAGAGCTGGAACGGTTCGCTGGGCACCGGCGCGAGCGTCAGCGGCGGGTTCATCGCGTCCAAGTCCGCCGCCAACGCCGTACCGACGTCGTTCAAGCTCAACGGCACCACCTGCAACGCCGGCACCGAACCCCCGCCCACGACGCCCCCGACCGACCCGCCGGACCCCGGTGACAAGCCGCCGGCCCTGCACGTCTCGGGCAACAAACTCATGGACGCCGGCGGCAGGACCCGCCGCCTGCTCGGCGTGAACCGCTCCGGCGGCGAGTTCATGTGCGTGCAGGGGCGCGGCATCTGGGACGGACCGGTCGACGACGCCGCGATCAAGGCGATCGCCGACTGGAAGGCCAACACCGTCCGCATCCCGCTGAACGAGGAGTGCTGGCTCGGACTGTCCAACATCAAGCCCGAGTACGCCGGGGCGAACTACGTGAACGCCGTCAACGACCTGGTGGCGAAGGTGAAGGCACACGGGATGACCCCCGTGGTCGAACTGCACTGGACCTACGGCCAGTACACCGGCAACTCGGCGGGCTGCTCCGACGTGCACGCCAGCTGCCAGAAGCCGATGCCCGACATGCGGTACACGCCGTCGTTCTGGACCTCGGTGGCCAACACCTTCAAGAACGACCCGGCCGTCGTGTTCGACCTGTTCAACGAGCCCTACCCGGACCGGGCCACCTCCACGACCACCCAGGCGTGGCAGTGCTGGCGCGACGGGGGGACCTGCCCCGGCATCGGCTACGAGGTAGCCGGGATGCAGGACCTCGTCGACGCCGTACGGGCCACCGGCGCCAAGAACGTGATCCTGGCGGGCGGGATCGCGTACTCCAACGACCTGAGCCAGTGGCTGACGTACAGGCCCACCGACCCGGCGGGCAATCTCGCCGCCGCCTGGCACGTGTACAACTTCAACACCTGTTCCAACGAGAGCTGCTGGAACTCCACGCTCGCGCCCGTCGCCGCACAGGTCCCCCTGGTCGCGGGGGAGATCGGCGAGAACACCTGCGCGCACTCCTTCGTCGACCGGGTCATGAAGTGGTTCGACGACCGCGGCCTGTCCTACCTGGGCTGGACCTGGAACACCTGGGACTGCTCCTCCGGCCCCTCCCTCATCGCCGGCTACGACGGAACCCCCACGTCGTTCGGCGTCGGGCTGCGTGACCATCTGCGCGCCCTGAACGGATGAACCCGCACCACCCGCGTCCGAACACCCGCAACCAAGAAGGAAACCCTCACTCATGAGCCGTACCAGAACAGCGCTGCTCGCAGCCATCGCGCTGGTCGCCGGGGCCTCCGGCACCGCGCTCGCCGTAGCGCCCTCGGGCAGCGGTCTCGCCGCCGTCCCCTGCACCGTCGACTACAAGGTGCAGAACCAGTGGGACACCGGCTTCACCGCCGCCGTCACCATCACCAACAACAGTGCCGCCAAGTCCAGTTGGGCGGTGAAGTGGTCGTACGCCGGCAACCAGAAGGTCACCAACTTCTGGAACGCCAAGGTCAGCCAGAGCGGGACCGCGGTCACCGCCGCCAACGAGACCTACAACGGGTCGCTGGGGACCGGCGGTTCGGTCAGTTTCGGCTTCCAGGGCACCTACAGCGGCAGCAACGCCGTCCCGGCCACCTTCACGCTCGACGGCGTGACCTGCAACGTCGATGGCGGCGGCCCGACCGACCCGGGCCCCACCGACCCGGGCCCGACGGACCCCGGCACCCCCGGCAACCGGGTCGACAACCCGTACGCCGGCGCCAAGGTGTACGTGAACCCCGAGTGGTCCGCCAATGCCGCCGCCGAACCGGGCGGCAGCCGGGTCGCCAACCAGCCCACCGGCGTGTGGCTGGACCGCATCGCCACGATCAACGGCACAGGCGGCAAGATGGGGCTTCGCGCCCACCTCGACGAGGCCCTGCGGCAGAAGGGATCGGGCGAGATGGTCGTCCAGCTCGTCATCTACGACCTGCCCGGACGCGACTGCTCGGCCCTCGCCTCCAACGGCGAGCTCGGCCCGACGGAGATCGACAAGTACAAGACGCAGTACATCGACCCGATCAAGACGATCCTCGCGGACTCGAAGTACGCCTCCCTGCGGATCGTCACCACCATCGAGATCGACTCGCTGCCCAACCTCGTCACCAACACCGGCAGCCGGGCCACCGCCACCCCGCAGTGCGACGTGATGAAGGCCAACGGCAACTACCAGAAGGGCGTCGGCTACGCCCTGAACAAGCTCGGTGACGTGCCCAACGTCTACAACTACATCGACGCCGGTCACCACGGCTGGATCGGGTGGGACGACAACTTCGCCCCCAGCGCCGCCCTGATGAAGGAGGCCGCGACCACCGAGGGCGCCACCGTCAACGACGTCCACGGCTTCATCACCAACACGGCCAACTACAGCGCCCTGAAGGAGAACAACTTCACCATCAACGACTCCGTGGCCGGCAAGTCGGTCCGTGAGTCCAAGTGGGTCGACTGGAACCGCTACACCGACGAGCTCTCCTACGCCCAGGCCTTCCGGGCGGAGGCGGTGAGGCAGGGCTTCCCCTCGGGCGTCGGCATGCTGATCGACACCTCCCGCAACGGCTGGGGCGGCTCCGCACGGCCCACCGGCCCTGGAGCGATGACCAGCGTCGACACTTACGTCGAAGGCGGCCGCTACGACCGCCGCATCCACGTCGGCAACTGGTGCAACCAGTCAGGTGCCGGACTCGGCGAGCGGCCCAAGGCCAGCCCGGCGGCCGGGATCGACGCGTACGTGTGGATGAAGCCGCCGGGGGAGTCCGACGGCGCCAGCAGCGCGATCTCGAACGACGAGGGCAAGGGCTTCGACCGGATGTGCGACCCCACGTACACCGGCAACCCGCGTAACAACAACAACATGTCCGGCGCCCTGCCCAACGCGCCGCTGTCCGGGAAGTGGTTCTCCGCCCAGTTCCAGCAGCTGATGCAGAACGCGTACCCGCCGCTGTCCTGATCCGCTGAACCCGGTCCGCCGGGGCCCGGTCACCCCTACCGACCCGGGCCCCGGCGGATCACGCACTCCACCGCCGGGCAACCCACGGTTTTGCCGTCTCGGCAACAGCAGTGGCCCCCGCACGGTGCGTCGGAGCAGGCTGGCGGCATCCCGAGCGAGAGGCTGACCGGCATGGCGCACCACCACAACCACCACCACAACACCCACATCGACTGGGCCGAGATGGCCCCGCACCTGGAATCCCAGGCGGAGCTGTACGCACCCCTCTACGAACGGGCCCTGGCCTGGCTGGGCAAGGAGGTGACCGAGCCGGGCCTGATCGTCGACGCCGGCAGCGGCCCCGGCGTCGTCTCCTGTCTGTTCGCAGAGGTCTTCGAGGGCGCCCGCGTGGTCGCCGTGGACAGCTCCGCCCCCCTCCTCGAACGCGCCCGGGCGCGGGCCGAGCGGCTCGGGTACGGCGACCGCTTCGGCACTCTCGCCGGTGAACTTCCCGACGTGCTGGGGGAGTTGGACTACCCTGCGGATCTCCTGTGGGCGGGCCGCAGTCTGCACCACCTCGGCGACCAACGCACCGCCCTCACCGCCTTCGCCGAGCGCCTGGCGCCCGGCGGCACCGTGGCGATCATGGAGGGCGGCCTCCCGGCACGGTTCCTGCCCCGCGACATCGGCATCGGCCGCCCCGGCCTCCAGGCCCGGCTGGACGTGGTGGAGCAGGAGTGGTTCACCCGGATGCGGTTCGACCTGCCGGGCTCCGTGGCCGAGACCGAGGACTGGCCGGCCCTGCTGACCGCCGCGGGCCTGAAGCCCACCCGTACCCGCAGCTTCCTCCTCGACCTGCCCGCACCGGCCTCCGAGCGGGCGCGCGCCCACGCCGCCGCCTCCCTGTCCCGGATGCGCGAGGTCCTCTCCGACGATCTCGACGCCGACGACCGCACCACCCTCGACCGGCTCCTGGACCCGGACGACGAGGCGAGCGTGCACCGGCGCTCCGACGTGTTCGTCCTCGCGGCGCACACCGTGTTCACGGCGGTACGGGCGCATTGACATGCTCCTCGCCTTGCGCTGTGCCGGGATCGCTCCTGGTCTTACCGGCGCTCCGCAACAATGACCGAATCCCGAGCCGCACTCGTCACCGGCGGCAGCGGCATCGGTGCCGCCGTCGCGCGGCAACCGCTGGAGGCCGGGATGGCGGATGACCGTAACCCGCCGCGGTGAGGCGCGGCCGCGCGGCTCCGCCGAGGAACTCGGCCATCCGGAGGGGTTGTTGACGGTTTTCCGGCGGCACGGCCGAGTACGGAGACGTACAGTCGGCCCGGCCGTACGACGACGATGTTGACGTCGACGCCCGGGGCCGGCGGATCGCCCACACCACCGAGTCGGCGATCTGGCCGGTGGTGAGAAGGTGGCCGGGCGGCAGGCTGCCTAGGTGTCCCAGAAGGGGTCTCCACCCGGCCCGGGGCGATCAGCGTGACGCCGATCGGTCAGCCCGATCAGGGCGCCGGAAGAGACACCTGTGCCCCGGACCCGTACGGATCCGGGGCACAGGGCTGCCGTGGAGGGGTCTCAGGACACGTCGAACGTCGCCGGGTCGGGGCCCAGGCGGCGGTCCTCGTTCAGCGCGCTGATCGCCGCCAGGTCCTCGGTGTCCAGTGAGAAGCCGAAGACGTCGATGTTCTCCTGGATCCGCGACGGCGTCACGGACTTCGGGATCACCACGTTGCCGAGCTGGATGTGCCAGCGCAGCACGACCTGGGCCGGGGTGCGGCCGTGCTTCTGGGCGATGGCCACGATCGCCGGGACCTCCAGCAGGCCCTTGCCCTGGCCGAGCGGCGACCACGCCTCGGTGGCGATGCCCTGCTCGGCGTGGTATTCGCGGGAGGCGTGCTGCTGGAGGTGCGGGTGCAGCTCGATCTGGTTGACCGCCGGGACGACCGACGTCTCACCGATCAGCCGCTCCAGGTGCTCCGGCAGGAAGTTGGAGACACCGATGGCCCGCACGCGGCCGTCGGCGTGCAGCTTCTCGAACGCCCTGTACGTGTCCAGGTAGCTGCCCCTGGCCACCGCCGGCCAGTGGATGAGATACAGATCCAGGTAGTCCAGTCCGAGCTTCTCCATCGAGGTGTCGAAGGCGCGGAGGGTGGAGTCGTACCCCTGGTCGGTGTTCCAGAGCTTGGTGGTGACGAAGATGTCCTCGCGGGGGAGGCCGGAGGCGGCGATGGCCTTGCCGGTGCCCGCCTCGTTGCCGTAGATCGCCGCTGTGTCGATGCTGCGGTACCCGGCCTCAAGCGCGGTGGCGACGGCTCGCTCCGCCTCGTCGTCCGGCACCTGCCAGACGCCGAAGCCCAGCTGGGGCATCTCGACGCCGTTGTTCAGGATGATCGGGGGGACCTTGCTGCTCACGAGCTCTTGATCCTTCGGTTGTCCGTCTGGTGATACTCCCATCGTCAACGATCACGAGGCGTGATGCATTCCTGACCCCCGAATTCGTTCTTCCGGGGTTCAGGCTCGGTACAGCGCCTCGACCTCGTTGGCGTAGGCATTCTCGATCGCCTTGCGTTTCAGCTTCAGCGACGGGGTCAGCAGGCCGTGCTCCTCGGTGAACGGCTGGGCGAGGATACGGAAGGTGCGGATGGACTCGGCCTGCGAGACGAGCGTGTTGGCGGCGACCACCGCGCGTCTGACCTCCGTCTCCAGGTCCGGATCGCGCACCAGTTCGGCGGCGGTCAGCTGGGGTTTGTCCCGCATCTGCAGCCAGTGCTCGACGGCTTCCTGGTCGAGGGTGACCAGGGCCGCGATGTAGGGGCGGTCGTTGCCGACGACGATGCACTGGTTGACCAGCGGATGGTCGCGGACGCGTTCCTCGAGCTGTCCGGGGGCCACACTCTTGCCGCCGGACGTGACGAGGATCTCCTTCTTGCGGCCGGTGATGGTGAGGTAGCCGTCCTCGTCGAGGGCGCCGAGGTCGCCGGTGGCGAGCCAGCCGTCGTGCAGGGTCTCGTCGGTGGCCTTGGGGTTGTTGAGGTAGCCCTGGAAGATGTTGTCGCCGCGCAGCCAGATCTCGCCGTCGTCCGCGATGTGCACGGTCATACCGGGGATCGCCTGGCCCACGGTGCCGTAGCGGGTGCGCTCGGGCGGGTTGGCGGTGGCGGCCGCCGTCGACTCGGTGAGGCCGTACCCTTCGAAGATCTGCACCCCCGCGCCCGCCCAGAACAGTCCGAGCTTGCGGTCCATCGCCGAGCCGCCGGACATGGCGTGCCGGACCCGGCCGCCCATCGCGGCCCGCACCTTGGAGTAGACGAGCTTGTCGAAGAGCTGGTGCTGCATGCGCAGACCGGCCGACGGGCCGGGGCCGGTGCCCCACGCCTTGGCCTCCATCGCCTCGGCGTACTTCAGGGCGATGTCGACGGCCTTCTCGAACGGTCCGGACCTGCCCTCCCGTTCGGCCTTGCGACGGGCCGCGTTGAAGACCTTCTCGAAGATGTACGGCACGGCGAGGAAGAACGTGGGCCGGAACGCGGCCAGGTCGGGCAGCAGGGCCGCCGCGTTCAGCTGCGGCTGGTGACCGAAGCGGACCTTGCCGCGGATCGCGGCCACCTGCACCATCCGCCCGAAGACGTGTGCGAGCGGCAGGAACAGCAGGGTCGCCGCCTCGTCGCCCCGCCGGGAGTGGAAGACGGGCTCCCAGCGCTCGCGGACCGTGTCGGCCTCGAACATGAAGTTGCCGTGCGAGATCAGACAGCCCTTGGGGCGGCCGGTCGTGCCCGAGGTGTAGATGATCGTCGCGACCGAGTCGGGGGTGACCGCCTCCCGGTGCCGGTGGACCACGTCGTCACCGACGTGGGCGCCGGCGTCGTAGAGCTCCTGGACGCAGCCGGAGTCGAGCTGCCACAGCTCGCGCAGCTGCGGCAGCCGGTCGATGACCGTGGCGATGGTCATCGCGTGGTCCTCGTGCTCCACGACCGCCGCCGTGACCTCGGCGTCGTACAGCATCCAGAAACACTGTTCGGCGGAGGAGGTGGGGTAGATCGGCACGACCTGGGCGCCGATGGTCCACAGCGCGTAGTCGAACAGGGTCCACTCGTAGCGGGTGCGGGACATGATGGCGACCCGGTCGCCGAAACGGATGCCCCTGGCCAACAGGCCCTTGGCCAGGGCGAGCACCTCGTCGCGGAACTCGGCGGCGGTCACATCCCGCCACCGGCCCTGCTCGTCCTTGCGGCCGAGCGCGATGTGCAGCGGGTCCTCCTGGGCGTGCTGGAAGACGACGTCGGCCAGACCGCCCACCGGCGGTGCCAACGTCAACGGAGGGTTGGTGAACTCGCGCAAACCCGCTCCCGCTCTTGACGCTCCGCACAGCGCCGTGAAAGCTACCCCACCCGGTGAGGGGGCGGGAGGGGTCGTGAACGCGAGCAACGCTCTTGTATGCGCCGGTCAGTGCCGGAAAAAGGGCTCACATACGGAAGGGTCGGACAGAGAACTGACGATTGAGTAAGTTTCGGTGCCGTAATCTCCACCGAATCGGCACGACCCGAGCAAGGCGTGCGAGTCCGCTTCCCGGCGCCGCCTCCTCTTCCCAACAGCGTGGGAACGGCGCCTTCCGTTACGGGTCGGAGCGGCAGCGTCCGCACTGCGGTTGAGTCATGCCGTTCCTCCGAGGCGTCGCGCGCCGGCGCGTCCAGCGCTTCACCGAGCTCGGGGAGGCCGCGACCCCGTCGTCACCAGCCGGCTCCCGCCGGCCAGGATCGCCGAGGCCAGCGCGTCCGCCGCCCCCTGTGCGGAGGCCCGGCGGCGGCCGTGGACCAGGACGAAGTCGACGCCGCCCAACTGCGGCAGGCCCGCCCGCTCGCGCATCCGCACCAGGCCCGGCGGAATCAGGCCCCGCGAGTGCGCCATCACGCCCAGCCCCGCCCGGGCCGCCGCGACCAGCCCGTTCAGGCTGCCGCTCGTGCAGGCGACGCGCCATTCGCGGCCCTGCCGCTGAAGAGCCTCGAATGCGAGTGCCCGGGTGATGCCCGGCGGCGGATAGACGATGAGCGGGACAGGCCGGGCGGGGTCCAGGCGCAGCCGCTCCGCGCCGATCCACACCAGCTCGTCCTGCCAGACCAGTTCTCCGCGGGGGTCCTCGGGGCGGCGTTTGGCCAGCACCAGGTCCAGCTTCCCGGCCGCGAGCCGCTCGTGCAGCGTGCCGGACAGCTCGACGGTCAGCTCCAGGTCGACCTCGGGGTGCTCGTGGCGGAACCCCTCGAGGATCTCCGGCAGTCGCGTCAGCACGAAGTCCTCCGACGCGCCGAAGCGCAGCCGGCCGCGCAGCCGGGTACCGGTGAAGAAGGCCGTCGCCTGCTCGTGCACCTCCAGGATCCGTCGCGCGAAGCCGAGCATCGCCTCGCCGTCCTCGGTCAGTTCCACCGAGTGGGTGTCCCGCGTGAACAGCTGTCGCCCGGTGGTGGCCTCGAGGCGGCGCACATGCTGGCTGACCGTGGACTGGCGCAGGCCCAGCCGTCGGGCGGCCTGCGTGAAGCTCAGCGTCTGGGCCACGGCGAGAAAGCTGCGCAGATGAGAGGGGTCGTACACCCGTACCACGGTACCCGGTCATCATGGAATGCGATGACAGTCAGTGCGGTATGACGGATTCCCGATCACGCCGTCGAGGAGGACGATGAAGGGGGGCCTTCCGGGCCCCGTCGCACTCTGAACGAACGAGCAAGTGGAGCACCGTGAAACGCCTGCGCCGGCCGAGTCGGCTGCCGATCGACCCGTACATCCTGCTGCTGCTCGCGACGGTGGGCCTCGCGGCCCTCTTCCCGGCGCGCGGCACGGGCGCCGACGTCGCCTCCGGCGCCTCCACGGCGGCGATCGCCTTCCTCTTCTTCCTGTACGGGGCCCGCCTGTCCACCCGTGAGGCGCTCGACGGGCTCAAGCACTGGCGGCTGCACGTCACCGTGCTGGCCTGCACCTTCGTGGTCTTCCCGCTGCTGGGTCTGGCTGCCCGGGGCCTCGTCCCGGTCCTGCTGACCCAGCCGCTCTACCAGGGCCTGCTCTTCCTCACCCTGGTCCCGTCGACCATCCAGTCGTCGATCGCCTTCACCTCCATGGCCCGGGGCAATGTGCCCGCGGCGATCTGCGCCGGCTCCTTCTCCTCCCTCGTCGGCATCGTCGTCACGCCGCTGCTCGCCGCCGCAGTGCTCGGCAACAGCGCCGGCGGGTTCTCGGCCGACTCCCTCGTGTCGATCGTGCTCCAGCTGCTCGTACCGTTCCTCGCGGGGCAGCTGCTGCGCCGGTGGATCGGCGGCTTCGTCACCCGGCACAAGAAGGTGCTCGGGCTGGTAGACCGCGGCTCCATCCTCCTCGTCGTCTACACCGCGTTCAGCGAGGGCATGGTCCAGGGCATCTGGCAC
Organism: Streptomyces griseus subsp. griseus; assembly: GCF_000720255.1. Taxonomy (GTDB): domain Bacteria; phylum Actinomycetota; class Actinomycetes; order Streptomycetales; family Streptomycetaceae; genus Streptomyces; species Streptomyces griseus_I. The sequence goes on from NZ_JOJE01000035.1 coordinate 16,511, forward strand.
CAGGTCAGCGCGGTCCGGCTCGGTGGACTGCTCGTCGTCGAGGCCGTCCTGCTCGCGGTGATGCTGCTGCTGACCTGGTACGGCGGCAAGGCCCTGCGCTTCGATCGGGAGGACCGGATCGCGATCCAGTTCGCCGGCTCGAAGAAGTCCCTCGCCTCCGGGCTGCCCATGGCGAGCGTCCTGTTCGGCGCGCACGCGTCCCTGGCGGTGCTGCCGCTGATGCTCTTCCACCAGATGCAGCTGATGGTCTGCGCGGTCATCGCCAAGCGCCGGGCGCAGGACCCGACGGACCCGCAGGACGAGCCGGCGGGCGCGACGGAGCCGGCGGGGGCCGCGGCGGCCGAGGCGGGGGAGCCCGCCGAAGGGCCGCGCACCGCGGCCGGTACGGGAACCCGCGGGCGCTGAGACCCTGCGGCGGCGCCCGCGGCCGGGACCGGGTCACGCTGTCGTCGTGTTTCGGCGCCTACGAGGCGGCGTCCGTCACGGGATCAGGACGACCTTGCCCGTGTTGGCCCGCGACTCGATCGCCTCGTGCGCCTTCGCCGCGTCCTCCAGGGCGAACTCCCCGTGTACGGCGGTCCGTACGGCACCGTCGGCGAACAGCTGCCACAGCTCCCGGCGCCACCGCTCGTACAACTGCGGTTTGTCGCGCGCGATCCGTGCCATCTGGAACCCGATCACGGACTTGGCGCCCACCAGGAGGTCGTACGCCTGGACCGTCCCGCCGCCCGAGCTGTACGCCACCAGCCGTCCCCCGGGGGCGACGGCCCCGACGGCCGGGGTGAGGAGGTCGCCGCCGACCGCGTCGAGGACGTAGTCGACGGGCCGGCCCCAGCTCTCGTAGGCGTAGCCGATCACCTCGTCGGCGCCGAGGGAGCGCACGAAGGCGGCCTTGGCCGGGTCGGAGACGGCGCCGACGACCCGGGAGGCGCCGCGGACCCGTGCGAGCTGCACGGCCAGGTGTCCGGCACCGCTCGCGGCGGCCGTGACCAGGGCCGACTCGCCGGGTTCGGGGCGGGCCGCGGCCAGGGCGCCCAGTGCGACCAGGCCACCGCGGACGAGGGCGACCGCGTCGACGGCCGAGGCGTGTTCGGGCACGCGGGAGGCCATCGCCTCCCGCAGGAGCGCGAAGTCGGCGTAGCCGTGCCCGAAGCAGAGCCCCGTCACGCGGTCTCCGGCGCCGAAGAGGGTGACGCCGTCCCCGACGGCCACGACCTCCCCGGCGATCTCGCCCCCGAGGGGGATGGGTTCGGCGGCCTCGGTGACCTTGCGGACGACGGGGAGGGTGACGCCGACGGCCTCGCAGCGGACGAGGAGTTCACCGGGGCCGGGCTCGGGGGCGGGGGCCTCTTCGAGGAAGAGGGGGCCGCCGGGTGAGTCGTAGCGGACGCGGCGCATCGAACCTCCGTTGGTGGCGGGCATCGTTGGGCCCACCCATGATTTCGTTGGGAATTCCAACGGTAACGAACGATCATTGGGAAGTCCAACAATCATTCGTTAGGCTTTCCGACATGGCCGAAGCACCGCTCCCCGCAATCCGCTCCCTCCCCAGCTGGCTCCTCGGCAGGGCCGCCGCCCGGGGCCGGGAGCTCGTCGCTCAAGAGCTGGCGGCGGAGGGCCTGAAGATGTGGCACCACGTAGTGCTCTCCGCCGTCCGCGACCTCGCCCCCGTCGCCCAGGCCGACCTGGGCCGCGGAGTGCGGCTCGATCCGAAGGACCTGGTCGGCGTCCTCAACGACCTCCAGTCCGCCGGCCTCGTCGTGCGCGAACCGGACCCCCGGGACCGGCGCAAGAACGCCGTGTCCCTGACGGAGGAGGGTGCCCGGACGCTGACCCGCTGCGAGAAGGTCGCCCGCGAGGCGAACGACGCGCTGCTCGCGCCGCTCTCACGGGCCGAACGGGATCAGCTCATGAGCCTGTTGACCCGGATCGCGGGCACGGCGGAGTGACTCGAGACGGGGCCCCTGCGGCGCAGGGGGCGCTCCCCGCCGGTCGGGGCCCCGCCGCCGTGTCCGCGGGGGAACCGGTCAGCCCTGGGTGGCCTCGGCCCGCAGGGCGACGCGGTCCTCGCCCGCGTACACGTTCATGGAGCTGCCCCGCAGGAAGCCCACCAGCGTCAGACCGCTCTCGGCGGCCAGGTCCACCGCCAGCGACGACGGCGCCGAGACCGCCGCCAGCACCGGAAGACCCGCCATCACTGCCTTCTGCGCCAGCTCGAAGGAGGCCCGCCCGCTCACCAGCAGGATCGTGCGCGACAGCGGCAGGTCCCCGTTCTGCAGGGCGCGGCCGACCAGCTTGTCGACCGCGTTGTGCCGGCCCACGTCCTCCCGGACGTCGAGCAGCTCCCCGTCCTCGGAGAACAAGGCGGCCGCGTGCAGGCCCCCGGTCCGGTCGAAGACGCGCTGGGCCGCCCGGAGCCGGTCGGGGAGGCTCGCGAGCAGCTCGGGCTCCACCCGGACCGGGGGAGTGTCGGCGATGGGCCAGCGGGTCGACGTGCGCACCGCGTCGAGACTCGCCTTCCCGCACAGACCGCACGAGGAGGTGGTGTAGACGTTCCGCTCCAGGGTGATGTCCGGGACGACCACGTCCGGGGCGGTCCGCACGTCCACCACGTTGTAGGTGTTCGAGCCGTCCGCCGTCGCCCCGGCGCAGTAGACGATGTTCTGCAGGTCGGAGGCGGTCGCCAGGACCCCCTCGCTCACCAGGAAACCGGCGGCGAGCGCGAAGTCGTCACCGGGCGTGCGCATGGTGATCGCGAGCGGCTTGCCGTTCAGCCTGATCTCCAGGGGTTCCTCGGCGACGAGCGTGTCCGGGCGGCTGGAGACCACCCCGTCCCGTATGCGCAGGACCTTGCGTCGTTCCGTGACTCGTCCCATGTCCTGATCAGCCCCGGTTCTGTACGTGCTGGTAGCCGAAACGGCCCTTGATGCAGAGGTTGCCGTGGGTCACCGGGTTGTCGTGCGGCGAGGTGACCTTCACGATCTCATTGTCCTGCACGTGCAGCGTGAGGTTGCAGCCCACGCCGCAGTACGCGCACACCGTCGTCGTCTCCGTCTGCGCCGACTCGTCCCAGGTACCCGCCGCCCGCATGTCGAACTCCGACTTGAACGACAGCGCGCCCGTCGGACACACCTCGACGCAGTTCCCGCAGTACACGCATGCCGAGTCGGTCAGCGCGGCGTCGTGCTCCACCGCGATCCGGGCGTCGAAGCCGCGCCCCGCGACGGAGATCGCGAAGGTGTTCTGCCACTGGTCCCCGCAGGCGTCGACGCACTTGTAGCACAGCACGCACTTGTCGTAGTCGCGCACGTACAGTGCGTTGTCGACCCTCGGCTCCTCGTTCAGGCGCGCCGCTTCCGGGCCGAAGCGGTCCGGCTTGGCCTCGTACTCCTTGATCCAGCCGGCGGCCTCCGGGGTCGTCGAGAGGTCGACCGAGGAGGCGAGGAGCTCCAGGACGATCCTGCGGCTGTGCCGGGCGCGCTCGGTGTCCGTGTGCACCTCCATGCCAGGCTCGGCCTTGCGGGAGCAGGCCGGGACCAGGGTCCTCGCCCCCTCCACCTCCACCACACAGAGGCGGCAGGCGTTCTTCGGGGTGAGGGTGTCGCCGTGGCAGAGCGTCGGGACGTCCTTCCCGGCGGCCCGGCAGGCGTCGAGGATCGTCGCCCCCTCCGGGACCCTGGCCTTCTCGCCGTCGATCGTGAACTCGACCAGCCGACGCGGCACTCCGAGCGGTATCGCGGTCATTCGTACGCCCCCAGACGGTCGATGGCGGATTCCACGGCGTTCCACGCGGTCTGCCCCAGACCGCAGATCGAGGCGTCCCGCATCGCCCGGCCGACCTCCCTGAGCAGGGCGATGTCGTCCGCGGCCGCCGCGCCCGTGCGCTCCACGATCCGGTGCAGCGCCTCCTCCTGCCGCACCGTCCCGACCCGGCACGGCACACACTGCCCGCACGACTCGTCCCGGAAGAACTCCGCGATGCGCAGGAGCAGTCGGGGCAGGGGAACGGTGTCGTCGAAGGCCATGACGACTCCCGAGCCGAGCGTGGTGCCCGCCTCCCGGGTGCCTTCGAAGGTGAGTGGGATGTCGAGCTCGTCGGGCCGTACGAAGCCTCCGGCCGCCCCGCCGAGCAGTACGGCCCGCAGCCGCTCGCGCACCCCCGCCCGCGCCAGCAGCTCGCCCAACGTCGCACCGAACGGCAACTCGTAGATCCCGGGCCGCGCCACACTCCCCGAGACACAGAACAGCTTGGGACCCGTGGACTTCGGCGTCCCGATCGCCGCGTACGCCGGTGCGCCCATGGTCAGGATCGGCAGCACGTTGACCAGCGTCTCGACGTTGTTCTCGACCGTCGGCTTGCCGAACAGGCCCTTCTCCACGGGGAACGGCGGCTTCGAGCGCGGTTCGCCCCGGTAGCCCTCGATGGAGTTGAACAGGGCCGTCTCCTCGCCGCAGATGTACGCCCCGGCGCCGCGCCGGATCTCGATGTCGAAGGCGTAGCCCTGGCCGAGGACGTCATCGCCGAGCAGGCCACGCGCGCGTGCCTGCGCCACGGCGTGCTCCAGGCGACGCAGGGCGCGCGGGTACTCGCCGCGCAGGTACAGGTGGCCCCGGTGGGCGCCGGTCGCGAACGCGGCGATCGTCATCGCCTCGACCAGCGCGTACGGGTCGCCCTCCATGATCACGCGGTCCTTGAAGGTGCCCGGCTCGGACTCGTCGGCGTTGCAGACCAGGTAGTGCGGGTGATCCGGCTGGGCGGCCGTGGCCTGCCACTTGCGGCCGGTCGGGAAGGCGGCGCCGCCGCGCCCCACCAGGCCGGAGTCGGTGACCTCGCGGATGACATCGGCGGGGCCGAGCTCGAAGGCCCGGCGCAGTGCGGTGTAGCCGCCATGGGCGCGGTAGTCGTCGAGACTCGTGGGGTCCACCACGCCGACCCGCCTGAGCAGGATCAGGGACGGGTCCCCGGCCTGGGGCACGGCCAGGGCGGCCGGTGGCTCCTCGGGCGCCGAGTCGGGCGCGGTCGCGGCGAGGACGGCCTCCGCTACGGTCGCCGGCGCCGACACCGCCGTACGCACCGGATCGCCCGCCCTGAAGGCCAGCGCCGCCGGAGCCCGTTCGCACAGGCCGAGGCAGGGGCTGCGCTCGACCTGGACGCCACTGCCCGGGCCGAGCCGGGACTCCACCCCGGCGCACAGCGCGGACGCCCCGGCCGCCGTGCAGGCGAGGTCCGTGCACACGTGGAGCACGGTCGCCGGGCGGGGCCGGACCGCGAACATGGCGTAGAACGTGGCCACGCCGTACGCCTCCGCCGGCGGCACCGTCAGCCGCCGGCACAGGTAGTCCAGTGCGCCTTCGCTGATCCAGCCGACCCGGTCGTTGATCGCGTGCAGCCCCGGCAACAGCAGGTCGCGGCGGTCCCGGGCCTCACGGCCGCCGCGTGCCCACCTCAGGTCGTCGGCCCCCGCCGCGTCGCGGTCGGCGCCCTCCCAGGAGGACTCCGCAGGCCCCAACAGGGCGTCGACGGCCGCCCGTTCCTCGTCCGTCGGCTTGCTGTCGCCGAAGTGCAGATCCACCAGGTCACCTCACGATGGTCGCGACGGGAAGCTTGTCGATCCGGATCGCCGACGCCTTGAACTCCGCCGTCCCGGCGATCGGGCAGTTCGCCTCGATCGTCAGCCGGTTGGTGTCCACCTCGTCGGGAAAGTGCATGGTCATGAAGGCCAGCCCGGGCCGCAGCGCCGTGTCGATCCAGACCGGCGCCACGACCGCGCCCCGCCGCGAGGACACCTGGACCTCCTCGCCGACGACGACCCCGTAGCGCTCGGCGTCCTCCGGGCACAGCTCGATGTACTCACCGCGCCGCAGCGGGGACGCGAAACCACCGCTCTGCACACCGGTGTTGTAGGAGTCGAGGCGCCGGCCGGTGGTCAGCCGGATCGGATACCGCTCGTCGGTGAGGTCGACCGGCGGATCGTGCTGGACGATCCCGAAGGGCGCCGGCAGCCCGCGCGCGTCCGGATCCTTCTCCCACAACCGGCCATGCAGATACGTCGGTTCGAGCCGGTCGGTGCTCGGACAGGGCCACTGGATGCCCTGATGCTCCTCCAGCCGGGCGTACGTCATCCCGTAGTGGTCCGGCGAGACCGAGCGCAGCTCGTTCCAGACCGCCTCCGAGTCGGCGTACTTCCAGTCGCGGCCGAGCCGTGCCGCGAGGTCGCAGAGGATGTCGATGTCCTCACGTGCCTCGCCGGGCGGGGCGACGGCCCGGCGCACCCGTTGCACTCGTCGCTCGCTGTTGGTGGTCGTGCCCTCTGTCTCGGCCCAGCCGGCGGTCGCGGGCAGGACGACGTCGGCCAACTCGGCGGTTTTCGTCAGGAAGATGTCCTGCACGACGAGGAAGTCCAGCTGCCGCATCCGCCGCACGGCCTGATCGCTGTCGGCCTCCGACTGCGCCGGGTTCTCGCCGATGCAATACACCGCCCGGAGCGAGCCCTCCTCCATCGCCTCGAACATCTCCGTCAGGTTCATCCCGTAGTGCGGCTGGATGACCGTGTCCCAGGCGGACTCGAACCGCAGGCGGGACTCCGGGTCGAGGATGTCCTGGAAGCCGGGCAGGCGGTTGGGGATGGCACCCATGTCGCCGCCGCCCTGCACGTTGTTCTGCCCGCGCAGCGGCTGCAACCCCGAGCCGTACCGCCCGACATGGCCGGTCAGCAGGGAGAGGTTGATCAGCGCGCGGACATTGTCGGTGCCGTTGTGGTGCTCGGTGATGCCGAGGGTCCAGCACAGCTGGGCACGCTCGGCGCGGGCGTAGGCGTGCGCCAACTCCCGTATGGCACGGGCCGGTACGCCGGTCACCTTCTCGGCGAGGGACAGCGTCCACGGCTCGACGAGCGCCCGGTACTCCTCGAAGCCGGTCGTGGCCCGCTCGACGAACGCCTCGTTGACGAGCCCCGCGTGGATGATCTCGCGCCCGATGGCGTGCGCCATCGGGATGTCCGTGCCGACGTTCAGCCCCATCCAGCTCTCCGCCCACTCGGCGGTGGAGGTGCGGCGCGGGTCGACGGCGTACATCCGGGCGCCGTTCCTGATCCCCCGCAGCACGTGCTGGAAGAAGATCGGGTGCGCGAAGCGGGCGTTGGAGCCCCACATCACGATGACGTCCGTGTGCTCGATCTCCTCGTACGATGACGTGCCGCCGCCGGAGCCGAACGCGGCCGACAGGCCCGCGACACTCGGGGCGTGACAGGTGCGGTTGCAGGAGTCGACGTTGTTGGTGCCCATGACCACGCGGGCGAACTTCTGGGCCACGTAGTTCATCTCGTTGGTCGCGCGGGCGCAGGAGAACATGCCGAACGCGCCTCGGTTGCGCTCCAGGCCCCGGGCCGTGCGGTCCAGGGCCTCCTCCCAGCTCGCCTGCCGGAACGGCTCGTCGCGGGAGTCGCGGACGAGGGGGTGGGTGAGCCGGGTGTAGGTCTTCGGGGTCCGGTTCCTCTTGCTCATGCGGCCGTCCTCAATGCGAGCAGGTCCGAGATGGCGTGGACGGTGCGCAGGGTGGGCACCTCCACGCCGGTGATCTCCGCCAACTCGACGACCGCCGCGAGCAGGACGTCGAGTTCGAGCGGCTTGCCGCGCTCCAGGTCCTGGAGCGTGGACGTGCGGTGGTCACCGACGCGCTCGGCGCCCGCGAGACGGCGCTCGATGGAGACGCCGACCTCGCAGCCGAGGGCCCGGGCGACGCCGATCGTCTCCGCCATCATGATCTCGATGACCCGGCGGGTGCCCCCGTGCAGGCACATCTGCCGCATGGTCGCGCGGGCCAGCGCGCTGATCGGGTTGAAGGAGATGTTGCCGAGCAGCTTGAGCCAGATGTCGTTGCGCAGGTCAGGCTCCACCGGGCACTTCAGCCCGCCGGCCCGCAGGGCCCCGCTGAACTCCAGACAGCGCGGGGACACACTGCGGTCGGGCTCGCCGACCGAGAACCGGGTGCCTTCCAAGTGCCGTACGACGCCCGGCCCTTCGAGCTCGGTCGCCGCGTAGACCACACAGCCGACGGCCCGTTCGGGCGCGAGCACCGCACTGACCGCGCCGTCCGGGTCCACGCTCTCGACGCGGTGGCCGTCGTGGGGGCCGCCGTGCCGGTGGAAGTACCACCAGGGGATGCCGTTCTGGGCGGCGACGACCGCCGTGGTGTCGTGCAGCAGGGGCTCGATCAGCGGCCCGCACGCCGCGTACGAGTTGGCCTTCAGACCGAGGAAGACGTAGTCGACGGGGCCGATGTCGGCCGGGTCGTCGGTGGCGTGCACGCGGGCGGTGAAGTCGCCGCGCGGGCTGAGCACCCGAACGCCGTCCCGCCTCATGGCCGCCAGATGCGGTCCACGGGCGACGAGATGCACGTCGGCACCGGCGCGGTGGAGCGCGGCGCCGACGTAGGCGCCGATGGCACCGGCGCCGAGAACTGCGACTTTCATGGTGAGGGAGCTCCGTTCGGTCGAGGGTACCGAGGAACTGCCGAGCAACTGGGGGACCGTTGGGGGACTGTCCCGACTCTGTCGACGAAATATTGTCTACAGTATGGAGGTTGGGCCAGCAAGGGTTCGCGCAAGTCGGGAGCCACTGTGCGGTGGCCATGGGTCAACGGGCTTGTGGGGATCGGGGGAGCTGCGCGGTGGCGGAGGCATGACGGGTCCTCTGTCCGGGCGGCTGGATCGTCCTGGTCGGTCAGGACTGGGACGCCATTGTGATCGACTCGGATGACGCGGCGCTCACCCGCACGAGCGTGCAAGCCCACGCCGACCTTTTGGGCACGCCCCGGGCCGGCCGTCAGTACCGCAGCCTGCTCCTGGCCGACGGTTTCGACGATGTCACGGTCGAGGTGCACACCAGCGTGTTCACCGACCCCGCGATGCTGTCGCTGCTCGCGAGGCTCGCCGAACCGGCCTGCGCCAGTGGCGCCGTCGGCCGTGACCAGGCGGACGAGTGGCGCGCCGAACAGCGCCGACGTGCCGAGGCCGGCCGTTTCCTCGCCGCCATTCCGTGCTTCGTGGCCTCCGCCTCCGCCTGAGGACTCCTGACAGAAGTGGTGGGCTTGACCTGGTCAGAGGCCGATGTCGTGCGCGAGGGCGCTGGGTGGCGGGACGCGGTCGGTCGCGTGATCGCACGCGATAAACCCGGCGACGTCGGCGAACACCCCCGGGATACTGATCGCCCATGGATGAGGTCAAAGTCGTCGTCGCCCATTCCGAGCGCGCGACTCTGCGCGTCGGCGACGTGTTCCTGAAGGTGGACGCCGATCAGGCGCGCATCAATGTCGAGGTCGAGGCGATGTCCCTCGCGCCGGTCCCGACCCCGGAGGTCCTGTGGCGCAAGCCGTCCGTGCTCGCGACCGCCGCCCTCCCGGGGACGACGCTTGGGCGCCTCGGCGGGCCGTCGACCGGGTCGCCGGCGGCGTGGGCCGCGGCGGGCGCCGCCATCCGGAAGCTGCACGACGCGCCGCTGCCGTCCCGGCCGGGCCAGGCCGGCCGGAGCATCGTCGCGCTGGCGGCGGAACTCGACGACGAGTGCGAGTTGCTCGTGACGGACGGCGTTCTGCCCGCCGACCTGGTAACCCGCAACCGCCAGGTCGCCGAGGCCGCGCTCCGACCCTGGACTCCGGCGTTCACACACGGCGACCTGCAGATCGCTCACGTCTTCGTCGACGGCGACGAGGTCACCGGCATCATCGACTGGTCCGAGGCGGGCCAGGGCGATGCCCTGTACGACCTCGCCACCTTCACGCTCGGACACGAGGAGCACCTCGACGACGTCATCGCCGGCTATGGCACCGACATCGACCTCGACGTGATCCACGGGTGGTGGTCGTTGCGGAGCCTGCTGGCAGTTCGCTGGCTGAGCCGGCACGGCTTCGACCCGTTCGCGCCGGGGTGTGAGGTCGACGTGCTGAGATCCCGGATGTGAGGCTGTGCGGGCCCGACTGCCACGCATGCGTTCTGACGGATCGAGCAGCCCATCCCCTGGGGCGCATCGCGGCGTTCACTCCGCCCTGATCTGGCCGAGGGCCGGGCCGAGGCGCGCCTTGCGACGGGTAGACTCGACCAGCCTGGTCGCGTGCGGTGTGCAACGTCGTCGCTGCCGGGCCACTCACTCCCGTTGGAGGGCTCGGCAGGGCCCGTCCGCGGGGTTCGGGTGCGCAGCCGGTCGATCTCCGCGAGCACGCGGTCCACATGCGGACGCACCTGCGCCTGCAAGGTATCGCTCCAGCTTTCCCCGGAGTAGGGGCAGTTGAGATAGAGCTGCCTGGCGTGCTCGAGGGCGGGGCGGTGCTCGGGCGGGAGTTGGGCGAGGGCCCAGTCGGCGGCGGCGTCCTTCGACTTGATCCGGCCAGTGGCGAGCGTGGTCCAGATGCGGGCGAAGGTCAGCAGGACGTTGCGGGTGTCGCTGTCCAGGTCGTCGAGCAGACCGGGGATACCCGCCACGCTCGCCCGGACCAGGTCGGCCTGTGGGACCGGATCGAGGACCTGCGCCGGGCGCGGGCCGGTGAGGGGGTGGTCGCCGGTCAGCGCCATGGTGATCAGCAGGGCCAGATCGGGCATCGGCTCCGGCTGGGGGACCTCCCCGGCCTCGTACTGCGCACGCAGCCACTCGCCGTAGAGGAAGTCGCCGGTCGGCGGGTACCGCCAAGGCCGGACCTCGGACTGGACGACCACGGTGACCTCGACGGGGCGGGCCCTGTTTCGGGAGCCGGAGGTTCGGAGCAGTCCACCGAGGAGTGCCCGTCGCTCCTGCTCGTCCATTCGCCGTCGGGAGACGACCAGCACGTCCACGTCGCTGGCCGGCCTGAGGCCGCCGAGCACGGAGGAGCCGTGGAGGTAGGTGCCGATGACATCCTGGCCCAGCACGTCGCCGACCAGCCCGACAATCTCCTGAACCTGATTCACTGCATCAGCGTCTCCTGCCATCCGGCGGAGCGCACAGCATTATCCGATGTCGGCGCCTCGAGGAACTGGTGGGTGCCGTCGAACAACGCGACGAAGTCGCGCTCGCCCAGGCTGCGGCGCTTGCCGTCAGCCCGGCCACCGACAAGCGTCCCGAGCGCCGCCCGCTCACCCTCACCTGCGGCGTGTGGCCGTGTCGGACCCAGGTGCGTGGTCACAGCCACTCGGGATACCGGTCGGTCCGACCGTTCACCGCCCCCCGGATACCGTTCACCGCATACGGTCGACGCGCCGCCTTCTCAACGCGCGCACCGGTACCTACCGTTCGGGATCATGAGTCCCCCTGTCGCACCCCCCGGCTGGAGCCGCTGGCTGGTTCCGCCCGCCGCTCTCTCCGTCCACCTCTCCATCGGCCAGGCGTACGCCTGGAGCGTGTTCAAGCCGCCGCTCGAATCCGCGCTCGGCCTCAGCGGCACGCAGAGCGCGCTCCCCTTCCAGCTCGCCATCGTGATGCTCGGCCTGTCCGCCGCGTTCGGCGGCACCCTCGTGGAACGCAACGGGCCGCGCTGGGCGATGACGGTCGCCCTCGTGTGCTTCTCGACCGGCTTCCTGATCTCCGCGCTCGGCGCGGCGACGGAGCAGTACTGGCTGATCGTCCTCGGCTACGGCTTCGTCGGCGGGATCGGCCTCGGTATCGGCTACATCTCGCCCGTCTCGACCCTCATCAAGTGGTTCCCCGACCGTCCCGGCATGGCCACCGGCATCGCCATCATGGGCTTCGGCGGCGGCGCGCTCATCGCCTCGCCGTGGTCGGCGCAGATGCTGGAGTCCTTCGGCGCCGACCACTCCGGGATCGCCCTCGCGTTCCTCGTCCACGGGCTCGCCTACGCGGTGTTCATGCTCCTCGGCGTGCTCCTGGTGCGGGTGCCGCGCACCGAGCGGCCGGCCGACAGCGGGCCGAGTGTCCTGGCGGGGCCCCAGGTCTCGGCGCGCAGCGCCGTGCGCACCCCGCAGTTCTGGTGCCTGTGGGTCGTGCTGTGCATGAACGTGACCGCCGGTATCGGCATCCTCGAGAAGGCCGCCCCGATGATCACGGACTTCTTCGCCGACACCTCGACCCCGGTCTCCGCGACGGCCGCCGCCGGTTTCGTCGCCCTGCTGTCCGCGGCCAACATGGCGGGCCGCATCGGCTGGTCCTCCACCTCCGACCTGATCGGCCGCAAGAACATCTACCGCGTCTACCTGGGCGTCGGCGCCCTGATGTACGCGCTGATCACCCTGTTCGGGGACTCCTCGAAGCCCCTGTTCATTTTGTGCGCGCTGGTGATCCTCTCCTTCTACGGCGGCGGCTTCGCGACGGTCCCCGCCTACCTCAAGGACCTCTTCGGCACGTACCAGGTCGGCGCCATCCACGGCCGGCTGCTGACCGCCTGGTCGACGGCCGGCGTGCTGGGCCCGCTCATCGTGAACTGGATCGCCGACCGGCAGGAGGAGGCCGGCAAGCACGGCTCGTCCCTGTACGGCCTGTCGTTCGGCATCATGATCGGGCTGCTCGTCGTCGGCTTCGTCGCCAACGAACTCGTCCGGCCCGTCAACGCCCGCCACCACGTCCCCGCCCCGAGGGAGGCCGCCGATGTCGCACGACAGCAGCCCGAGTCCGCCTGACCGGCGGCCCCTGATCGCCTTCGCCTGGCTCTGGGTGGGCGCACCCCTCGCCTACGGCCTCTACGAGCTCGTCCTGAAGGCGAAGCAGTTGTTCACCGGGTGACCGTCCGGCAGGTGCACGGGCGTCCGAGCCCTGACGGAAGCCGACAACCCCGACGCCGGATTCCTGTGGCATCACCTGCCGTCGTACCGGTGAGTCACTGATCAGACTGGTGGATCCCGTACCCGAGGCAACTTAGGGGGACCACCCAATGAACGGCTCGCGCATCGCCGCTGTCGGCCACTATCAGCCCGCCAAGGTGCTCACCAACGAGGACCTGGCGGGTCTGGTCGACACCAGCGACGAGTGGATCAGGTCCCGGGTGGGCATCCGTACGCGCCACATCGCCGGACCCGACGAGCCCGTGGACGAGCTCGCCGCGCACGCCGCCGCCAAGGCGCTCGCGGCGGCCGGGCTCGCGCCCGGCGACATCGACCTGGTGCTGGTCGCCACCTCGACCGCCGTCGACCGTTCCCCGAACATGGCCGCCCGGGTCGCCGCCCGCCTCGGCATCCCGGGCCCCGCCGCCATGGACGTCAACGTGGTGTGCGCCGGATTCACCCACGCGCTGGCCACCGCCGACCACACCGTCCGGGCGGGCGCGTCGAGCCGCGCACTCGTCATCGGCGCAGACAAGATGTCGGAGGTCACCGACTGGACCGACCGCACGACGTGTGTGCTCGTCGGCGACGGAGCCGGCGCCGCCGTGGTGGAGGCCTGCGGGGCGGGCGAGGAGCCCGGCATCGGGCCCGTGCTGTGGGGGTCGGTGCCCGAGATGGGGCACGCCGTGCGTATCGAGGGGCAGCCGGCGCGGTTCGCGCAGGAGGGGCAGAGCGTGTACCGCTGGGCCACCCAGCAGCTGCCGCCGCTGGCGCGACAGGCCTGCGAGCGGGCCGGCCTCGCGCCCGCGGACCTCGCCGCCGTGGTCCTGCACCAGGCGAACCTGCGCATCATCGAACCCCTCGCGGCGAAGATCGGCGCGGTCAACGCCGTGGTCGCGCGGGACGTGTCCGAGTCCGGCAACACCTCGGCCGCCAGCATCCCGCTGGCCTTCTCCAAGCTCCTGGAGCAGGGCACCCTCTCCTCGGGCGACCCGGTCCTGCTGTTCGGCTTCGGCGGGAACCTGTCGTACGCGGGGCAGGTCGTGCGCTGTCCGTGAGGCGCACCGGTCCCAAGAGGTATGTGACGAGGGCGACTGGGCTCGGGTCTGGTCACTGCGGGCCGTAGACTGTAGACGAAAGACAATCGATACTGATTGTCCGGCCGTGGTGAGCCCGCGCCGTCCAGGAGGGGGACCGACCGATGCTGTCGTCTGGCCTGCCGCAGGGCGCGGTGCCCAAACTCGAACGGCCCGGCCCCCTGCGCGACCGTGTCTACGAGGCCCTGCTCGAGCTCATCACCACCCGTGCCCTCCAGCCCGGTCAGCACCTGGTCGAGAGTGAACTCGCCGGACACCTCGGGGTCTCCCGGCAACCGGTGCGCGAGGCGCTGCAGCGGCTGAACACCGAGGGCTGGGTCGATCTGCGGCCCGCCCAGGGCGCGTTCGTGCACGAGCCCACCGAGGAGGAGGCCGACCAACTCCTCACGGTTCGCACCCTCCTGGAGGCGGAGGCCGCCCGGCTCGCCGCCGCGCACGCGGACAGCTCCGGGATCGAGGTGCTGAACGAGCTGTGCGCGCAGGGGATGAAGGCCGTCGCCTCGGACGAGGTGGACGCGGCCGTCGCCCTCAACGCCCGCTTCCACGCGAAGATCATGGACCTGGCCGGCAACGCCGTCCTCGCGGAACTCGCCGCGCAGGTCGACCGCAGGGTGCGCTGGTACTACACACCGGTCGCCCGGCAGCGCGGCCGGCAGTCCTGGGCGGAACACCGGAACCTCATCGCCGCGATCGTGGCCGGCGACGAGCAGGAAGCGGCCCGGCTCATGCGCGAACACACGGAGCACACGCGGAAGTCGTACCACGAGCGCGCCAAGCCCTGAGCTGACGCGGCGACAGACGCGGGACGTCTCACTTCCTCAACGCTGCCGCCTGCCCCTCTGCCATCCCGCCGTACCGCCTTCTTTGTCCTGTCAGTGGAGAAAGTTGGCGGCAATCCGTGCACGGCTTCTTCCCAGTCCCGGCGGTCGCTGCTACGTTCCCCTCGAAAGCCCGACTCGGGTGGCCGAATCGATGCGGGGAGGGGCTCGTGAGACGGATGACGGCACGTCCCGCCAACGCGCACCAGGCCCGGCTGCTCAAGCTGTTGCGCGACTCCGGTCCCAACTCCCGTGCCCAACTCGGTGACCAGGTCGACCTCTCGCGGTCCAAGCTGGCCGTCGAGGTGGACCGGTTGCTGGAGACGGGACTGGTCGTGGCCGACGGACTCGCCGCCTCGCGCGGCGGGCGCCGCTCCCACAACATCCGTCTCGCGCCGGGCCTCCGCTTCCTCGGCATCGACATCGGCGCCACCTCCGTGGACGTCGCGGTCACCAACGCCGAACTGGAGATCCTCGGCCACATCAACCAACCCATGGACGTGCGCGAGGGGCCGGTCGCGGTCTTCGAGCAGGTCCTGTCCATGGCGGCCAAACTGCGCGCCTCCGGGCTCGCGGAGGGTTTCGACGGCGCCGGCATCGGCGTCCCGGGACCGGTCCGCTTCCCCGAGGGCGTACCGGTCGCGCCGCCGATCATGCCGGGCTGGGACGGCTTCCCCGTACGGGAGGCGCTCAGTCAGGAACTCGGCTGCCCGGTCATGGTCGACAACGACGTGAACCTCATGGCGATGGGGGAGCAGCACGCGGGCGTCGCCCGCTCCGTGGGCGACTTCCTCTTCGTCAAGATCGGCACCGGCATCGGCTGCGGCATCGTCGTCGGCGGTGAGGTCCACCGTGGTACGACGGGCAGCGCGGGCGACATCGGGCACATCCAGGCCGTGCCCGACGGACGCCCCTGCGCCTGCGGCAACCGGGGCTGCCTCGAAGCCCACTTCAGCGGAGCGGCCCTGGCACGCGACGCGCTGGAGGCGGCCCAGCAGGGCCTCAGCGCCGAACTCGCCACCCGGCTGGAGACGAACGGCGTCCTCACCGCCGTCGACGTCGCCGCCGCGGCCGCCGCGGGCGACGCCACCTCCCTCGACCTGATCCGCGAGGGCGGCACCCGCGTCGGCCAGGTCATCGCGGGACTCGTCTCGTTCTTCAACCCGGGCCTGGTGCTGATCGGCGGCGGCGTGATCGGACTCGGCCACACCCTGCTCGCCGCGATCCGTACCCAGGTCTACCGCCAGTCGCTGCCGCTGGCGACCGGAAACCTGCCCATCGTCCTGGGCGAGCTGGGCCCCACCGCCGGTGTGATCGGCGCTGCCCGGCTGATCAGCGACCACTTGTTCTCACCCGCGTAGCCGTAGCCCGTACGGGCCCCTTCGCCGGCCCTGGCCGCGGTTCCTCAGTACAGCGCCCCGCTCCGCCCTGTCCTCCTTGGAACGCCTCGTTCTGCCCTGAAACCGGCCCGCACGCCCGCCGAGGGGAACCCACATGGCACCAGAACCACCGCTGCTCACCATGTCCGGCATCACCAAGTCGTTCCCCGGAGTCCGGGCCCTGGACGGGGTCGACCTCGACGTCCAGGCCGGTGAGGTGCACTGCCTGCTCGGCCAGAACGGCGCCGGGAAGTCCACCCTCATCAAGGTCCTGGCCGGCGCTCACCAGCCCGACACCGGCACGATCCGCTGGCGCGGCGAGCCCGTCACACTCCGCTCGCCCATCGCCGCCATGCGTCTCGGCGTCGCCACCATCTACCAGGAACTCGACCTGGTGGAGCACCTGTCCGTGGCCGAGAACGTCCACCTCGGCCATGAACCCACGGCCGCGGGCTTCGTCGTACGGGGAAGGGCGGCCCGCGCTTCGACGGCCGCTCTGCTGGCGCGACTTGGGCATCCGGAGATCGATCCGTCCAGGCTGGTCGGCGCGCTGTCGGCGGCACAGCAGCAGATCGTCTCCATGGCACGGGCGCTCTCCCACGACGTGCGGCTCATCGTCATGGACGAACCCTCGGCGGCCCTCGACCCCGACGAGGTCGACAACCTCTTCCGGAGCGTCCAAGACCTCACCGCACAGGGCGTCGCCGTCGTCTACATCTCGCACCGCCTGGAGGAGATCCGCCGCATCGGCGACCGCGTGACCGTACTCAAGGACGGCCGCGCGGTGGCAGGCGGGCTGCCCGCGAAGACGACACCGACCCGTGAGGTCGTGGCGCTGATGACCGGCCGGAACGTGGAGTACGTCTTCCCCGAGCGGCCGGCGGCGGGGTCCGTACCGGCCGGGCCACCGGTCCTCCAGGTGCGGGGACTGGCCCGGGACGGCGAGTTCGCGCCCCTCGACCTCGATCTGCACCCGGGGGAGATCGTCGGACTCGCGGGGCTGGTCGGCTCCGGGCGCTCGGAGATCCTGGAGACCGTCTACGGCGCCCGCAAGCCGAGCGCAGGTCAGGTCCTGGTCGACGGACGGCCGTTGCGGCCCGGCAGCGTACGGGCCGCCGTCCGCGCGGGGCTCGGACTCGCCCCCGAGGAACGCAAGGCGCAGGCCCTGCTGATGCTGGAGTCCGTCACCCGCAACGTCTCCGTCTCCTCCATGTCCCGCTTCTCGCACGGAGGTTGGATCGACCGAAGTGCCGAGTTCGGCGCCGCGCGGGCCGCCACCCGCGAACTGTCGCTGCGCCCGGACAACCCGTCGGTTCCCGTGCGCACCCTCTCCGGCGGCAACCAGCAGAAGGCCGTCCTGGCCCGCTGGCTGCTACGCGGCTGCCGTGTCCTGCTGCTCGACGAGCCCACCCGCGGCGTCGACGTCGGCGCCCGCGCCGAACTGTACGCAGTCGTACGCCGACTGGCCGACGAAGGGCTCGCCGTGCTGCTGGTCTCCAGCGAGGTGCCGGAGGTGCTCGGTCTCGCCGACCGCGTCCTGGTGCTCCGCGAGGGCCACGTCGTGCACACGGCGCCCGCCCGGGATCTCGACGAACACCGCGTACTCGACCTCGTCATGGAAGGAAGCCCGGCGACATGACGCAGCCCGTCTCCCCGCCCCGGGACAGCACCGACAAGGTGCCGCCGGTCGGTCAACACCTCACCTGGCGCGACATGATGGCCCGCGCCGATGTCCGCACCCTCTCCCTCCTCGGAGTGCTCGCCGTCCTGGTCGTCATCGGCGGGATCACCAAGCCCGACGAGTTCCTCGACACCCGCAATCTCCAACTCGTCCTCACCCAGGCCTCGGTGATCGGCGTCGTCACCGTCGGCATGACCTTCGTCATCACCTCCGGCGGCATCGACCTCTCCGTCGGCGCGATCGTCGCCCTGGCCTCGGTGTGGGCGACCACCGTCGCCACCCAGGAGTACGGCTTCGGCGGCATCCTCCTGACCGCGGTGCTCGTCGGGCTCGGCTGCGGCCTGGTGAACGGGCTGCTCATCGCCTACGGCGCGATGGTCCCGTTCATCGCCACGCTCGCCATGCTGGCCTCGGCACGCGGGCTGGCGCTGCAGATCACCGACGGCAGGACGCAGATCGTCACCATCGACGGCGTCCTCGAACTCGGCGAGCGCGACTCCTATGTGCTCGGCGTCCCGCCGCTCGTGCTGGTCTTCGCGGTCGTGACCGTCATCGGCTGGCTGCTGCTCAACCGGACCACCTTCGGGCGGCGCACGGTCGCCGTCGGCGGCAATCCGGAGGCCGCCCGGCTCGCCGGCATCGACGTCCGCCGCCAGCGGCTCTACCTCTACCTGCTGTCCGGTCTGTGCTGCGGCATCGCCGCCTTCCTGCTGATCGTGCTGTCGGGCTCCGGCCAGAACACCAACGGCAACCTCTACGAGCTGGACGCCATCGCCGCCGCGATCATCGGCGGCACCCTGCTCAGCGGGGGCCGGGGCACCATCACGGGCTCCGTGCTCGGCGTGCTGATCTTCACCACGATCACCAACATCTTCGCCCTGAACAACCTGCAGAGCGACGTCCAGCAGATCGCCAAGGGCGCGATCATCGTCGCCGCCGTGCTGGTCCAGCGCCGTACGGCGAGCACGACCTGAGGAAAGGGTTCACCACCATGTCGCACCTCACCAGTCGCAGAGGACTGCTCTTCGGGACCGCCGCCGTCTCCGCCGGTGCCCTCCTCACGGGTTGCACCAGCAACGAGCCCAAGGACGAGAAGCCGGCCGCCGACGACAAACCAGCCGACGACAAGCGTGGCAAGGAGGTCACGATCGGCTTCGCCGGACCCCAGGCCGACCACGGCTGGCTCAACGCCATCAACGACAACGCCAAGAGCCGGGCCAGGAACTACCAGGACGTCACCCTGGAGATCACCGAGGGCTCCAACGACACCGCCACGCAGATCGGCCAGATCGAGACCCTCATCAACAAGAAGGTCGATGTCCTGGTCGTCCTGCCCGCCGACGGCAAGGCCCTCACCCAGGTCGGACTGAAGGCGATGCGGGCGGGCATCCCCGTCGTCAACCTCGACCGCGTCTTCAACACCCCGCAGGCCTACCGGTGCTGGATCGGCGGCGACAACTACGGCATGGGGCTCAACGCCGGCCACTACATCGGCGAGAAGCTCAAGGGCAGGTCGAACGCCAAGGTCATCGAGCTGGCCGGACTCGACAACCTGGAGCTCACCCAGCAGCGCACCAAGGGCTTCGACGACGCGCTGAAGAACTACCCGAACATCCGCAAAGTGGCCCGCCAGGCCGCCGACTTCACGGTGGAGTCCGGGCAGGCCAAGATGGCCCAACTCCTCCAGGCACAGCCCAAGTTCGACGCCGTGTGGAATCACGACGACGACCAGGGCGTGGGTGCGCTGCGCGCCGTGGAGCAGGCCGGACGCGACGACTTCCTGATGGTCGGCGGCGCGGGCGCGCTCTCCGCCTTCCAGGCGATCAAACAGGACGACGGCGTCCTGAAGGCGACCGTCCTCTACCCCCCGACCATGGCCGCCTCCGCGATCGACCTCGCCCGCGCCCTCGGCCAGGGCAAGGGCGTCGGCGGCCTCGCCGAGCACGAGATCCCCGCGTCGATCACGCTCTACTCGGCCGTCGTCGACAAGGACAACGTCGAGCAGTACATGTCCACCGGCTTCCGCTGAGCCGTGTCCGTGGGATCCGTCCCCGTCGGGACATGCCCGCCACCTTCCAGTGAGGCGCTCCGCCCCGCACCGCCCACCGCGCCATGACGACGAGGAGGACCTCTGCATGGAACAGCCGCAGCAGCCCGCAGGACCGGAGGCCGGGAAGCCACCGCTGCGCGTCGGGATGGTCGGCTACGCCTTCATGGGCGCCGCCCACTCCCAGGGCTGGCGCACCGCGGGCCGGGTCTTCGACCTGCCCCGCCGCCCGGCCCTCACCGCGATCTGCGGCCGGGACGCCACGGCCGTGCGCGCGGCGGCCGTCCGGCACGGCTGGGCGTCCGCGGAGACCGACTGGCGCGCCCTGATCGCACGGGACGACATCGACGTGGTCGACATCTGCACCCCGGGGGACAGCCACGCCGAGATCGCCCTCGCCGCCCTGGCGGCCGGCAAGCACGTCCTGTGCGAGAAGCCCCTGGCGAACACCGTCGAGGAGGCCGAGATCATGACGAGGGCTGCCGAAGAGGCTCACGCTCGTGGCCAGTTGGCCATGGTCGGCTTCAACTACCGCCGGGTCCCGGCCACCGCGCTGGCCCGCAGGATGGTGGCTGAGGGCAGGCTCGGCGCCCTGCGGCACGTCCGGGTGACGTACCTTCAGGACTGGTTGGTGGACCGGGACTTCCCGCTGACCTGGCGGCTGCGCAAGGAACTGGCCGGATCCGGCTCGCTCGGCGACCTGGGCGCGCACATCGTCGACCTCGCGCAGCACTTGGCGGGGGAGCGGCTGGCCGGTGTCTCCGCGCTCACCGAGACCTTCGTACGGCAGCGGCCGCTGCCCGGCGGGGCAGCGAGCGGCAAACTGGCCGCCGTGTCGAGCGCCGGCACGGGCACGGTCACCGTGGACGACGCGGCCCTGTTCACCGGCCGCTTCATCTCCGGTGCCCTCGCCTCCTTCGAGGCCACCCGCTACGCCACCGGACGCAAGAACGCCCTGCGCATCGAACTCAACGGTGAGCACGGCTCGTTGGCGTTCGACCTGGAGCGGCTCAACGAACTGTGGTTCCACGACGGTTCGGAGCCCGCCGCCCAGGCCGGTTTCCGACGCATCCTCGTGACCGAGCCCGACCACCCCTACCTGGACGCCTGGTGGCCCCCGGGCCACGGTCTCGGCTATGAGCACACGTTCGTCCACCAGGCCCGTGACCTGGTCCACGCCATCGCCGAGGGCAGCCGCCCCGAACCCTCCTTCGCCGACGGACTCCAGGTCCAGCGTGTTCTCGCGGCGGTGGAGGAGAGCGCTGAGAAGAACTCCGTCTACACCTCGATAGCGGTCTGAGGAGGCCCCGTATGCCGCGCCCGTTCACGCTCTTCACCGGTCAGTGGGCCGACCTGCCCCTGGAGGAGGTCTGCCGCCTCGCCCGCGACTTCGGTTACGACGGCCTCGAACTCGCCTGCTGGGGCGACCACTTCGAGGTCGACAAGGCCCTCGCCGACCCGGGGTACGTCAAGTCCCGCCACCAACTTCTCGACCAGTACGGCCTGAAGTGCTGGGCGATCTCCAACCATCTCGTCGGCCAGGCCGTCTGCGACGCCATCATCGACGAGCGCCACCGGGCCATCCTGCCCGAGCGCGTCTGGGGCGACGGCGAGCCGGAGGGGGTCCGCCGGCGGGCCGCCGCCGAGATCTCCGACACCGCCCGCGCCGCGGCCGCCTTCGGCGTCGACACCGTCGTCGGCTTCACCGGCTCCGCCATCTGGCATCTGGTCGCCATGTTCCCGCCCGCGCCCGAGTCCATGATCGAACGCGGCTACGAGGACTTCGCCGAACGCTGGAATCCGATCCTCGACGTCTTCGACGCACAGGGCGTGCGGTTCGCGCACGAGGTCCACCCCAGCGAGATCGCCTACGACTACTGGACGACCGTACGCGCACTGGAAGCGGTCGACCGCCGGCCGGCCTTCGGCCTGAACTTCGACCCCAGCCACTTCGTCTGGCAGGACCTCGACCCGGTCGGCTTCCTGTGGGACTTCCGCGACCGGGTCTACCACGTGGACTGCAAGGAGGCCCGCAGGCGGCTCGACGGCCGCAACGGCCGCCTCGGCTCCCACCTGCCCTGGGGCGACCCGCGACGCGGCTGGGACTTCGTCTCGGCCGGCCACGGCGACGTCCCCTGGGAGGACGTCTTCCGGATGCTGCGCTCCATCGACTACCGGGGGCCCATCTCCGTGGAGTGGGAGGACGCCGGCATGGACCGGCTCCAGGGCGCACCCGAGGCCCTGACCCGCCTCAAGGCGTACGACTTCGAGCCGCCGTCGGCCTCCTTCGACGCGGCGTTCGGCAACTGACCTCTCGTCGGTCTCTCCGGGATGACGGCGCATTCCGGCGCACGCACCCGCCCGTACAACCGGCCCCTTCCTGGAGGCACCCGTCACGGGAACGACCGCACCACCCGCACCGACCGACCGCAGACCCACAGACGACGCCCGTCCTGGTGCAGGGCGGCCGCGCTGATCAGCGGCGCGCTACTGGCGGGCGCGTCGCTCGGCCTCACCGCACCCCCGGCCGGCGCAGCCGTCGCAGGCCGGGAGACGGCCGTGGCCGAGGACTTCCAGCAGGTCACCCTCGCCAAGGGCGAGGCGGAGGTCGGTGAGCCCATGTCGCTCGCCGTCCTCCCGGACCGCTCCGTCCTGCACACCTCACGCGACGGCGAACTCCGCCTCACCGACGCGGCCGGCAACGCCCGGATGGCGGGCAGACTCGACGTCTACTCCCACGACGAGGAAGGCCTGCGGGGCATCGGTGTCGACCCGGCCTTCGTGCAGAACCGTTTCATTCACCTCTATTACGCGCCCCCGCTGAACACCCCCGCCGGCGACGCCCCCGAGACCGGCACCGCGGCGGACTTCGCGCCTTTCGACGGCGTCAACCGCCTCTCCCGCTTCGTCCTGAAGACGGACGGCACGCTCGACACCGCCAGCGAGACCAAGATCCTCGACGTCCCGGCGTCCCGGCGTCCCGCGGCCTGTGCTGCCACGTCGGTGGCGACATCGACTTCGACGCGGCCGGCAATCTCTACCTCTCGACGGGCGACGACACCAACCCCTTCCAGTCGACGGCTTCACCCCGATCGACGAACGCGCCGACCGCAACCCCGCCTTCGACGCCCAGCGCTCCGCCGGCAACACCAACGACCTGCGCGGCAAGATCCTGCGCATCAAGGTGAACGCCGACGGCTCCTACACCGTCCCCGAGGGCAACCTCTTCGCCCCCGGCACCGAGAAGACCCGCCCCGAGATCTACGCGATGGGCTTCCGCAACCCCTTCCGCTTCAGCGTCGACAAGAAGACCGGCATCCTCTACGTCGGCGACTACGGCCCCGACGCGGGCGCCGCCGACCCGGCCCGCGGACCGGCCGGCCAGGTCGAGTTCGCCCGGGTCACCCGCCCCGGCAACTTCGGCTGGCCCTACTGCACCGGCGACAACGACGCCTATGTCGACTACGACTTCGCCACCAAGGCCTCGGGCGCCGCCTTCGACTGCGCCGCCCCCAAGAACACCTCGCCCCACAACACCGGCCTCACCGACCTGCCTCCGGCCCAGCCCGCCTGGATCCCGTACGACGGAGCATCCGTTCCCGAGTTCGGCAGCGGCTCCGAGTCCCCGATGGGCGGCCCGGTCTACCACTACGACGCCACGCTCGACTCGCCGGTGAAGTTCCCCGAGGCCTACGACGGGGACTTCTTCGCCGGGGAGTTCGGCCGCCGCTGGATCAAGCGGATCACCAGCGACACGAAGGGCACCGTGCAGGCCATCAACGACATCCCGTGGACCGGCACCCAGATCATGGACATGGCCTTCGGACCCGACGGCGCCCTGTACGTCCTCGACTACGGCGTCTCCTGGTTCGGCGGCGACGAAAACTCGGCCCTCTACCGCATCGAGAACGCCACCGACGGCCACTCCCCGGTACCCCGGGCGGCAGCGAGCCGCACCTCCGGTCAGGCTCCGCTGAAGGTCCGCTTCTCCTCCGCGGGCACCACCGACCAGGACGGCGACGCGCTCACCTACGGCTGGGACTTCGGCGACGGCGGCAAGTCCACCCGGGCCGACCCGACACACACCTACCGCAAGAACGGGACCTACACCGCGACCCTGACCACCAGGGACACGACCGGCCGCACCGGAAGCGCGAGCGTGCAGATCGTGGCCGGCAACACCACGCCCAGCGTCGTCCTGGAAACACCCAAGGACGGGCAGCTGTTCAGCTTCGGCGACGCGATCCCCTTCAAGGTGAAGGTCACCGACCCGGAGGACCGCGGCATCGACTGCTCCAAGGTCACGGTCACCTTCGTCCTCGGCCACGACTCCCACGGCCACCCGCTGACCTCCGCCCAGGGCTGCACCGGCACCCTCCGGACCAGCGCCGACGGCGGCCATGACGAGGACGCCAACATCTTCGGAGTCCTCGACGCCGAGTACACCGACGGCGGGGGCGGTGGCCAGGCCGCGCTCACCACGCACGACCAGAACGTCGCCCAGCCCCGCCACCGTCAGGCCGAGCACTTCGGGAAGTCCTCCGGCGTCAGTGTGATCACCAAGGACACCGCGCACGGCGGACGGACCGTCGGCGACATCGACAACGGCGACTGGATCTCCTTCACGCCGTACGTCCTGAGCAACGCCAAGAAGATCACGGCACGTGTCTCCTCCGGCGGCGCGGGCGGCACGCTGGAGATCCGCGCCGGATCGCCGAAAGGCACCCTGCTCGGCAAGGCGGCCGTGCCGGTGACCGGCGGCTGGGACACCTTCCAGGACGTCACCGCCGGGCTGTCGCGCGCACCTCGCGGCACCACCACGCTCTACCTGGTCTTCAAGGGCGGTTCGGGTGCCCTGTTCGACGTGGACGACTTCACCTTCACCACGGGCTGAGAGGAGGTTCCCATGCACCGAAGAGGCCGACTGACCACCGCGGTCACCGGAGCGGTGCTGCTCCTCGGGAGCATCTCGCACCCGGCCGTCTCCCAGAACGACCACGACGGCAGGCGGGTGCTCGTCTTCTCCAAGACGGCAGGCTTCCGCCACGACTCGATTTCCGCCGGGATCGCCGCGGTGCGGCAACTCGGCAAACGCGGCGGCTTCACCGTCGACGCCACCGAGGACGCGGGCGCCTTCACCTCCGGCAACCTGCGCCGCTACGACGCGGTCGTGTTCCTGTCGCCCACCGGGGACGTCCTCGACCCCCGCCAGCAGACCGCCTTCGAGGGCTACGTCCGGCACGGCGGCGGTTACGTCGGCATCCACGCCGCCGCCGACACCGAGTACGACTGGGAGTTCTACGGCGGCCTGGCGGGCGCCTACTTCCAGTCGCACCCGGCGATCCAGCAGGCGCGGGTGAACGTCGAGGACCGGGCCCACCCCGCGACCTCGGCACTGCCGTGGACCTGGGAACGCACCGATGCCCGACCCCGAACTCACCCACCGGCTCAGCAGACGGGGCATGCTCGGCGTGGCCGCCGGTGCCACCGCTGCCGCCCTGCTGGGCGCCGCCGCGGGCCCAGCCACCGCCGCGACCCCCGCTCCCGCCCCCGGCCGGGGGCGCCCCGTACTGCCGCCCGGCCGGCTCGGCATCCAGCTCTACAGCCTGCGCGACAAGGTCTCCACGCTCGGCTTCGCCCCCGTCTTCGCCGAACTGGAGAAGTACGGGTACGACGAGGTCGAGTTCGCCGGCTACACCCAGGGCTCCGCCGGGCCCATCACTCTCGCCCAGCTCAAGCGGCTGGCGAGGAACCACGGCCTGAACCCGATCGGCAGCCACGTCGGCTACTACTCCAGCGACCCGGCCGCCTACACCTTCGCGCAGAACCTCACCAAGGTCCTCGACGACGCCCAGGCCCTCGGACTCAAGCACATCGGCACCGCCTCGGGACCGTTCCGTTACGGCTCCACCGTCGAGGCGTGGAAGCGAGCGGCCGAGGAGTTCAACACCTACGGCGCGGCCGCGAAGGCACGCGGCATGAAGTTCTACCAGCACAACCACTCCGAGGAGTTCTCCTTCGCCACGGACAACCCCAAGGTCCGCCTCTACGACGTGCTGCTCGCCGAGACCGACCCCGAACTGGTCTTCCTGGAGATGGACATCTTCTGGGCGTACTCGGGCCAGTTCCGCTTCTCCAAGCGCCCCGACGGCACGCCCGCGCCCTTCGAACCGCTGGACTACGTCCTCGGACAGCCGCACCGCTACCCGCTCTTCCACGTGAAGGACGGTGTGAGCGACCCGGCGAACCAGTACGGCTACCGCATGACCGACGTCGGCGACGGAGACATCGACTACCAGCGGTTCATCTCCGCCGTCACCCGGCTGCGCGGCCACCGCCTGGCCCACCACTGGCAGGCGGAGCACGACAACCCGGCCGAGTCCTTCACCTTCGCGCGGCGTTCGAGTGCGCATCTGCACTCGCTGCGCGAGAAGTGCTGAGCCGCACGCGCGCGTGAGGCGGCCCTCCCCGTGTCCGAGTCCGGGGAGGGCCGCCTCACGAAGGAGCGCGATCGAATCAGCCGGCCGCTTGCGGCCGCGGGGCCCGCACCCCGCCCCCGTCACTCTCCCCGTCGCGTCCGGGCTGCCGTAGCAGCAGCGCGATCACCGCCGCCACCATCGACACACCGCCGGCCAGCGCGTACGCGCCGTCGTAGCCCCAGGCCCCGACCACCACGGAGCCGAGGCCGCCGCCGAACAGGCCGCTGATCAGCTTGCCGCTGTACACCAGCCCGTAGTTGGTGGCGTTGTAGTTCTCCCCGAAGTAGTCGGGCGTGAGCGCCGCGAACAGGGGATAGAACGCGCCGCCGCCGAAGCCGGAGAGGAACGCGAAGAACAGGAACAGCGCCTCGCTGCCGGTGTCCCCGGCCCAGATCACGCCGAACTGGGCCAGTCCCAGCACCACGATGACGAACACCAGGGTGGGTTTGCGGCCCCAGCGGTCGGACA
Organism: Streptomyces griseus subsp. griseus; assembly: GCF_000720255.1. Taxonomy (GTDB): domain Bacteria; phylum Actinomycetota; class Actinomycetes; order Streptomycetales; family Streptomycetaceae; genus Streptomyces; species Streptomyces griseus_I. The sequence goes on from NZ_JOJE01000035.1 coordinate 43,220, forward strand.
GCCAGCCCACGACACCGCGGCCGATGCCGTTGATGACGGCCATGACACCCATCGAGGACGCAGCGACCAGCGGGCCGAAGCCGACCTCCTTGGCGAAGTCGACCTGGAAGGAGATCCCGAAGATCGACACACCCGCGGTCAGTACGACGGACAGCCACATCAGCGGCAGCATGCCCGTCCTGATCGCCTCCTTCGGCGTGTACTGCTTCACCGCCGGAGGGTTCTTGGCCAGGCCGGCGGCGTTCGCGCGGTCACCGGCGAACGTCAGCGGGTCGATGTCCGCCGGCCACCAGTTCTTCGGCGGGTCCTTGAAGAAGAACGCGCACCCGAACACCACGATCACGATGTAGCAGCCGATGAGGTCCAGCACCCGGTGGTAGTTCGCGGTGTCGAAGCCGTAGTTGAAGATGAAGATGAACGGCAGCGACCCGTAGGCGAACCCGCCGTTGACGAAGCCGGTCCGCGCCCCGCGGCGTTCGGGGAACCACTTGCCGACCATGTTGATGCAGGTCGCGTAGACCAGGCCGGCGCCGATGCCGCCGACCACGCCGAACCCTAAGATCGCCAGCCATACGTCGCCCAGGTGCGACAGGGCGAGGAACCCGGCGAGGCACATGACGGAACCGGCGTACATCGCCTTGCGGGCGGTGAGGATGCCTCGCTCGCGCAGCCAGCCCGCCGGGAAGGCGACACCGGCCTGGAAGAACACCCAGACGCTGAGGATCCAGAAGGTGTTGCTCTGCGTCCAGCCGTGCGCGTGGGACAGCGTGTCCTCCGCCGAGCCGTACGCGTATTCGAAGACACTGATGGCCATCATGGCGATCCATGGCAGGTACACCATGAGCCTGCGGGAGTGCCCGAGGATGTCCCGGTCGGTCTCCCCGACGCGGTAGACACGGCCCCGGGAGTCGGTCACTTCACGAAAGGGACGGTTCGCGGCGTCGGGAGGTGCCGACGAACTGTTCGGTGCGACGGGGTCTGCCGTCATGTCACGCCATCTCCTCACCGAGCGGCTGGGGGTTGGGTACGACACCCCGGGCCTTCGGCCTGCCCGGAGCCTTCAGGAAGAGCGCCAGTACCGCGGAGGCCAGCCCGATGGAACCCGCCATGACGAACGCGCCTTCGTAGTCCCACGCGTCGACCACGAGCTTGCCCATGCCGGACCCCACGAGCCCCGAGATCAGTTTCGAGCTGTAGACCACGCCGTAGTTGCTGGCGTTGTTGTTCTCACCGAAGTAGTCCGCCGTCATGGCCGCGAACAGCGGGAAGATCGCCCCGCCGCCGAACCCGGAGACCATCGAGCAGAACAGGAAGAACGGCATGCTGCCCATCCGGCCGGAGACCAGGACGCCGAACTGTGCGGTGCCCAGCACGAGACAGACGATGATCAGCGTGTGGCGGCGGCCGACGCGGTCCGAGATCCAGCCGATCACGCCCCGCCCGGTGCCGTTGACGATGGCCTTCAGGGACATCGCCGTGGCCACGATGCCACCCGCGAAGCCCATGTCCTTGCCGAACGGCACCTGGAAGGCGATGCCGAAGATGTTGATGCCGGCCGTGCACAGGAGACAGAACCACATCAGCCACAGCACGGGAGTACGCGCGGCTTCCCTGGGGGTGTACTGCTTGGCCGCCGGCGGGTTCTTCTCCAGCGCCCGGCGGATCTTCGGGTCGTCGGCCGCCCGGAGCGGATCCACGTGCGCGGGCCACCAGTTCTTCGGCGGGTCCCGGAAGAACCAGCCCGCCGTCGCCACCACCAGGCACAGCCCCACACCCACCGTGACGAGGACGCCCCGGTAGTTGCCCAGGTCCATGTACGAGGTGAACAGGAACACGAAGGGCACGGATCCGTAGGCGAAACCGCCGTTGACGAAGCCCGTCTTGCCGCCCTTGCGCTCCGGATACCACTTGCCGACCATGTTCACGCAGGTCGCGTAGACGAGACCGGCCCCGATGCCGCTGCACATGCCGAAGCCGAAGTAGGCGACGAGCACGTTCGGCGCGTACGCCAGGGACAGATAGCCCAGCAGCGTGCCGACCGCGCCGATCAGCATGGCCGTACGGGCCGGCAGCCTGCCGCTCTCCCGTAACTGCCCGGCCGGGAAGGCCACGGCCGCCTGGAAGAACACCCAGACGCCCATCAGCCAGAAGATGTGTCCGCTGCTCCACAGGTGAGCCTCGTGGAGGGTGTCCTCCGCCGACGTGAACGCGTACTCGGCGGAACTGATGCCCATCATGCCCACCCAGGGCAGGATGACCATCCATTTGCGTCGACGGCCCATGATGTCCAGGTCGGACTCACCGATCCGGTACACGCGGCCGTTGCGGTCCGTCACCTCCCTGTAGGTGGCGGACGTGGTGCAGTCGGTGGTTGTCATGTCGTTCCAGCACCCCTTGCGTCGAAAGAACTGGCCAGCGCCCCCTGTCCCGTGCCTTTCGTGCGCGCTCGGGCTCCGGGGCCGGCCGACGCGCACCGCCGCCGGCCCCGGGCTCGGTCACCTCATGAACCGCCCCCCAACAGTCCTGCCGCCCGTGCCCAGCGGTACTTCGCGCCGAGCACGGCCACCGGCTTCTCCGTGGTGTACGGGTACGCGACGACCCCCCGCTCGAAGAGGTACTGGCAGGCCTCCTCGACCTCCACGTCACCCGCGAGCGACGCCACCACGGGCTTGTCGATCCCCCGAGCGCGGAAATCGGCCACCACGCGCGCGGTGAGCTCGGCGAAGACCATGGGAGGGGTCACGATGGTGTGCCAGTAGCCGAGGACGAGCGCGTGCACGCGCGGGTCCTCCAGACCCAGCCGGATCGTCGCCTCGTACGTCGACGGCGGCTCGCCCCCGGTGATGTCCACCGGGTTGCCCGCGGCCCCGAAGGGCGGGATGAACCTGCGGAACGCCTCGTCCAGGTCCGCGGGGATCTCCATCAGCGACAGGCCGTTGTCGGTCACCGCGTCGGACAGCAGCACACCGCTGCCGCCGGCTCCGGTGATGATGACGACGTTGTCCCCGCGCGGGGTGGGCAGGACCGGCAACGCGCGCGCGTACTCCAGCATGTCGTTCAGGCCCGGCGCCCTGATGACACCGGCCTGCCGGAGGATGTCGTCGTACACCGCGTCGTCGCCGGCGAGCGCCCCGGTGTGAGAACCGGCGGCCTTGGCGCCCGCCGCAGTACGCCCCGCCTTCAGCACGACGACGGGCTTCTTCGGCACGGTCGCACGCGCGGCCTCCACGAAGGCCCGCCCGTCCTTGAGGTCCTCCAGGTGCATCGCGATGCACTTGGTGTGCGGGTCCTCGCCGAACCACGTCAGCAGGTCGTCCTCGTCCAGGTCCGACTTGTTGCCGAGCCCGACGATCGCCGACACACCCGTCCTGGTGGTCCGTGCGAAGCCCAGGATCGCCATCCCGATGCCGCCGGACTGTGAGGTGAGCGCCACCCCGCCCTTGACGTCGTACGGCGTGCAGAACGTGGCGCACAGGTCCTGCCAGGTCGAGTAGTAGCCGTAGATGTTCGGCCCGAGCAGACGGACGCCATGCCGCTCGGCAATGGCCACGATCTCCGCCTGCAGCTCGTGCTCGCCGGTCTCCGCGAACCCCGAGGGAATCAGTACGGCGTTCGGGATCTTCTTGCGTCCCACCTCCTCCAGGGCCGAGGCCACGAACTTGGCGGGGATCGCGAAGACCGCCACATCCACCTCACCGGGAACGTCGGTGACACTCTTGTACGCCTTGCGGCCCAGAATGTCATCGGCCTTGGGGTTCACCGGATGGATGTCCCCGGCGAAGCCGCCGTCGACGAGGTTGCGCATCACCGAGTTGCCGATCTTGCCCTGCTCGTTGGAGGCGCCGATCACGGCGACCGAGTTCGGCTTCATGAGCCGGCGCATGGAGGTGAGGATCTCCTCGCGCGTGTAGCGGCGGCGCGGCTTCACGGACGTCTCGGAGAGGATCACGCGGATGTCGGCGGCGACCGCGGCCTCCGCCGTGGCGATCACCGGGTTGAGGTCCACCTCGGCGATCTCCGGGAAGTCGGCGACCAGTTGGGACACGCGCCGGATCTGTTCGGCGACCGCCCACCGGTCCACGCCGGCCTGCCCGCGCACCCCCCGCAGGACCTCGGCAGCCCGGATCGAGTCCAGCATCGACAGGGCCTCGTCGGCGGAGACGGGCGCGAGCCGGAAGGTGACGTCCTTGAGCACCTCGACGAGCACCCCGCCGAGCCCGAAGGCCACGACCTTCCCGAACGTCGGGTCGGTGACCGCGCCGACGATGACCTCCTGCCCCTTGGGCAGCAACTCCTGCACCTGCACGCCCTCGATACGCGCCTGCGGCGCGTACCCGCGCGCGTTCTCGATGATCGCGTGGAACGCGGCCCGTACGTCCGCCGCCCCCTCGACACCGACGACCACACCGCCGGCGTCGGTCTTGTGCAGGATGTCCGGAGAGACGATCTTCATCACGACGGGCCCGCCGAAGCGCGCCGCGTACGCCACCGCCTCCTCGACGTCCCGCGCCAGCTCCTCGCCCGGTACGGCGATCCCGTACGCGTCGGCGACCACCTTGCCCTCGGGAGCGGTCAGCGCGGTCCGCCCCTCGGCTCGTACGGCGTCCAGGAGCGACCGCACCCTCAGCACCCGGTCTTCGGCCATCACGTCAGATCACTCCGTTCGACTTCAGCAGGCGCAGCTCCTCGTCGCCGAGCCCGAGCTCACCGACGTAGATCTCCTCGTTGTGCTCGCCGAGCAGCGGTGACGTGGTCACGTCGACGGGGGAGTCGGAGAGCTTGAGCGGGCTGCCCACGGTCACGAACTCGCCGCGCTGCGGGTGGGGCACGGTCACGACCATCTCGTTGGCGACCAGCGACCGGTCCTCGATGATCTCCCTGGTGGACAGGATCGGCCCGCACGGGATGTTGTGGGCGTTGAGCCGCTCCAGCACCTCCCACTTGGGCAGCGTCGAGGACCACTCCTCGATCAGCTGGAACATCTTGGTGAGTTTGGGCAGACGGGCCTGAGGCGTGGCCCACTCGGGGTCGTCGGCCAGCTCGGGCCGGCCGATGAGCTCGCTGATGGGCCGCCAGCCCACCGGCTGCACGATGACGTACACGTAGTCGTTGGGGCCGCCCGGCGAGCACTTGACCGCCCAGCCGGGCTGACCGCCACCGGACGCGTTTCCCGAACGGGGAACCTCGTCGCCGAAGTCGTCGTTGGGATATTCAGCGAGCGGGCCGTGTGCCAGGCGCTGCTGGTCGCGCAGCTTCACCCGGCAGAGGTTGAGCACAGCGTGCTGCATGGCCACGTTGACCCGCTGCCCGCGCCCGGTGTGCTCCCGCTGGTAAAGCGCCGCGAGGATGCCCGCCACGGCGTGGACGCCCGTGCCCGAGTCCCCGATCTGGGCCCCCGTCGCCAGCGGCGGCCCTTCCTCGAAACCGGTGGTCGACATCGACCCGCCCATGGCCTGAGCGACGACCTCGTACGCCTTGAAGTCGGTGTACGGACCGTCCCCGAACCCCTTGATGGAGGCATAGACGATCCGCGGATTGATCTCCTGGATGCGGTCCCAGGTGAAGCCCATACGGTCGACCGCGCCCGGTCCGAAGTTCTCGACCATGACGTCCGAGCGCCGGATCAGCTCGGTGAGGATCTCCTTGCCGCGCCTCGTCTTGGTGTTGAGGGTGATGCTCCGCTTGTTGCAGTTGAGCATCGTGAAGTAGAGGGAGTCGACGTCCGGGAGGTCGCGCAGCTGCTGGCGCGTGATGTCACCGGTCGGCGCCTCCAGCTTGATGACGTCCGCGCCGAGCCAGGCGAGCAGCTGGGTCGCGGACGGTCCGGACTGGACGTGGGTCATGTCCAGGACGCGGATCCCGTCGAGTGCCTTCGTGGGCGTTCCGGTCATGGGGCCACCTCACTTGTACATCGTCTGGTTCATGGTTCCGGGGGCGTACGCGTCGGGGTCGACCCAGACGTTGATCAGCGAGGGCTTCCCGGACTCGCGGGCGCGTCGCAGCGCGGGGCCGATGTCGGCGGGGTCGCGGACCTCCTCGCCATGACCGCCCAGCATCTGGGCGAACTTGTCGTAGTGGACGTCACCGAGGGTGTTGCCGACCCGCTGGCGCTCCTGGCCGTACTTCTGGGCCTGGCCGTAGCGGATCTGGTTCATGGAGGAGTTGTTGCCGACGATGCCGACGAAGGGGAGGTCGTAGCGGACGAGGGTTTCGAAGTCCCAGCCGGTGAGGGAGAACGCCCCGTCGCCGAAGAGGGCGACGACCTCCTTGTCGGGCCGCGCCTGCTTGGCCGCGAGCACGAACGGGACGCCGACGCCGAGGGTGCCGAGCGGCCCGGGGTCCATCCAGTGCCCGGGCGACTTGGGCTGCACGACCTGACCGGAGAAGGTGACGATGTCGCCTCCGTCGCCGATGTAGATCGAGTCCTCGGTGAGGAAGTCGTTGATCTCGCTGACCAGACGGTAGGGGTGGATCGGCGAGGCGTCCGACCGCAGGCTCGGCAGCCGCTTCTCGATCGCGGTCTGCTCGGCGGCGCGCAGCTCGTCGAGCCACTCCTTGCGCTTCGACGCACCGCCGTTGAGGCGTCCGGAGGCGGCCTCGGTCACCGACTTCAGCACCAGTCCCGCGTCACCGACGATGCCGAGGTCGATGTCGCGGTTCTTGCCCACCGTCCGGTAGTCGAGGTCGATCTGCACGACGGTCGCGTTCGGGGAGAGCCGTTTGCCGTAGCCCATCCGGAAGTCGAAGGGGGTGCCCACGATGACGATCACGTCGGCGTTGGAGAACGCGTAGCGACGCGACAGCTGGTAGTGGTGCGGGTCGCCGGGCGGCAGCGTGCCACGGCCGGCGCCGTTCATGTACGCCGGGATGTTCAGCGTGCGCACCAGCTCGACGGCCGCCTCGGTGCCGCGGGTGGTCCAGACCTGACTGCCCAGCAGGATGGCCGGTTTCTCGGCGTGGACGAGGAGGTCGGCGAGCTTCTCGATCGCCTCGGGGTCGCCGGGGGAGCGCGTCGAGGCGCGGTAGGCACCGGTCTTCGGCACGCGTGCCTTGGCCACCGGCACCTTGGCGTCGAGGACGTCACGCGGGATCTCCAGGAAGGAGGGCCCGGGAGCGCCGTGGTAGCACTCGCGGAACGCCATCGACACCATGTCCGCGGCGCGGGCCGTGTCCGGCACGGCCGCAGCGAACTTGGTGATCGGCGTCATCATGTCGACGTGCGGAAGGTCCTGAAGGGACCCCATTTTGTGCTGGGTGAGGGCTCCCTGACCACCGATCAGCAGCATCGGGGACTCCGCGCGGAAGGCGTTGGCGACGCCGGTGACCGCGTCGGTCGTCCCCGGCCCCGCGGTGACGACCGCGCAACCGGGTTTGCCGGTGATGCGTGCGTAGCCGTCGGCGGCGTGGGCGGCGACCTGTTCGTGGCGTACGTCGACTACTTCTATGCCCTCGTCGACGCAGCCGTCGTAGATGTCGATGATGTGGCCGCCGCACAGCGTGTAGATGCGGTCGACCCCCTCGGCCTTCAGCGCCTTGGCAACGAGATGACCACCGGAGATGACGTCCTGGGTGTCGTCGGGCATGGCGAAGTCCTGTCCCTTCGTAGGGGGTTGTGAGGCTCTCGCGGTACATTGCATACAGTCGACGAATACTGTATGAAGCTTGTTATCCCGCATCCGGTGGGTGGTGTCCAGGGGGCGTGCGGCACTTTTCAGACAGGAGCCGAGATGGACCTGTACGAACACCAGGCAAGGGAACTCTTCGAGGAACACGGCATCTTGGTGCCACGGGCCGAGGTGACGGACTCACCGAAGAAGGCCCGTGAGATCGCCCGCGGGCTCGGTGGCCGGACCGTGGTGAAAGCCCAGGTCAAGGCCGGTGGACGCGGCAAGGCAGGCGGGGTGAGGCTCGCCGCGGACCCGGCCGCCGCCGAACTGACGGCACGCCAGATCCTGGGCATGGACATCGAGGGCCACCCCGTGCGCACGGTCATGCTGGCCCAACCCGTCGACATCCAGGCCGAGTTCTACGTCTCCTACGTCCTCGACCGCGCGGCGGGCCGTTTCCTCGCGATCGCGTCCGCGGAGGGCGGCATGGAGATCGAGGAGGTCGCCGCGAGCCGACCGGAAGCTGTCGCCCGCGTACACGTCGACCCCGCCGAGGGCGTCACCTCGGCGAAGGCGGCCGAGATCGCCGAGGCGGCCGGACTGCCCCCGCAGACCGTCGACGTGCTGGTACGGCTGTGGGAGGTGCTGGTCCGCGAGGACGCCCTCCTCGTCGAGGTCAACCCCCTCGTCCGCACGACCCAGGGCCGGATCGTCGCCCTCGACGGCAAGGTCACCCTCGACGACAACGCCTGCTTGCGGCAGTCCCGTTGGGGCGCGTACGGCGAGGCGGGGGACGACGACCCGTTGGAGGCGGCGGCCGCAGCCAAGGGCCTCAACTACGTCAGGCTCGACGGCGAGGTCGGCGTCATCGGCAACGGAGCGGGCCTCGTGATGTCGACGCTCGACGTGGTCGCGGGCCGCGGGGCGCGCCCCGCCAACTTCCTCGACATAGGCGGCGGGGCATCGGCGCGGATCATGGCCGACGGTCTGTCCGTCGTCCTCTCCGACCCGGCCGTGAAGTCGGTCCTCGTCAACGTCTTCGGCGGTATCACCGCGTGCGACGCGGTCGCGGATGGCATCGTCCAGGCCCTGGACACCGTCCGGCTGACCAAGCCGCTGGTGGTCCGCCTCGACGGCAACAACGCCGCGCGCGGCCGCGCCCTCCTGGACGCCCGCGCGCACCCACTGGTCCAGCAGGCCACCACCATGGACGGCGCCGCCCGCCGTGCCGCCCAACTCGCCACGACAGCTTGAGGAGCGGGACATGGCCATCTATCTGACCAAGGAGAGCAAGGTCCTCGTCCAGGGCATGACCGGTGGCGAGGGCATGAAGCACACCCGGCGGATGCTCGCCGCCGGCACCGAGGTCGTCGGCGGGGTCAACCCCCGCAAGGCCGGCCGCACCGTGCACTTCGACGAGCGGGCCGTCCCCGTCTTCGGATCGGTCACCGACGGCATACGGGCGACCGGAGCCGACGTCACCGTGGTCTTCGTGCCGCCCGCCTTCGCCAGGGCGGCGGTCATGGAGGCCGCCGACGCCGGGATCGGACTCGCGGTCGTCATCACCGAGGGCATCCCCGTCCACGACTCCGTCGCGTTCACCGCGTACGCGAAGCGGCGCGGCACACGTGTCGTCGGGCCCAACTGCCCCGGCCTGATCAGCCCCGGCCAGGCCAACGCCGGCATCATCCCCGCCGACATCACCAAGCCGGGCCGCATCGGCCTCGTCTCCAAGTCCGGCACGCTCACGTACCAGCTGATGTACGAGCTGCGGGACACCGGGTTCTCCACGTGTGTCGGCATCGGCGGCGACCCCGTCGTCGGCACCAGCCACATCGACTGCCTGGCCGCCTTCGAGGACGATCCCGACACCGAGCTGATCGTCCTCATCGGGGAGATCGGTGGCGACGCCGAGGAACGCGCCGCCGCGTACGTCCGCGAGCACGTCACCAAGCCGGTCGTCGGTTACATCGCCGGTTTCACGGCCCCCGAGGGAAGGACGATGGGCCACGCCGGCGCCATCGTGTCCGGTTCCTCGGGAACGGCCCACGCGAAGAAGGAGGCCCTGGAAGCGGCCGGCGTCCGCGTGGGCGACACCCCGACGGAGACGGCCCGACTGGTGTCGGCCCTGCTCTGAAGGTCACCCCCACCCGCGCACAGCCCGGCCCGACCGTCCGCGCCCACACCCTCCCGCACCCCCGCCCGCGCGCAGCCCGGCCCGACCGTCCGCGCCCACACTCTCCCGTACCCCCGCCCGCGCGCAGCCCGGCCCGACCGTCCGCGCCCACACCCTCCCGCACCCCCGCCCGGCGTGGGGGCCCCTGTCCTCTCGACCGTGCACCGAGAGCGGAGCGACCCCGATGAGCAACCCCGTGACCAAGCCCCTGACCACGTCCACGCCCACACCCATGCCTACTACCCTCACCCTGAAATCCGGCGCCTCCTGGGACGACGCCTGGCGTCGCTGCCTCGCCGCGGCCCCCGAGGCGTTCCAGGACGACCGTGTCCTCAACCTCTGGGACTCCGGCTGGCGGGCGGACGGCCGTGCGCTGCCCGCCACCAGCCCTGTCGACGGCCGCCCCGTCGCGGGCCCGCCCCGCCTGGACCGGGCCACCGCCCACCACGCCGTACGCGCCTGCCTCGACCAGCACCGCGCCTGGCGGCACGTTCCCCTCGACGAGCGCCGGGCCCGCCTGGCGGCCGCCCTCGACGCCCTCACCGCGCACCGCGAACTCCTCGCGCTCCTGCTCGTGTGGGAGATCGGCAAGCCCTGGAGGTCGGCGCAGGCCGATGTCGACCGAGCCGTCGACGGAGTGCGCTGGTACGTCGACGGCATCGAGCCGATGCTCGCCGGCCGGGCCCCGCTGGACGGCCCGGTGTCCAACATCGCCAGCTGGAACTACCCGATGAGCGTGCTCGTTCACGCAGTGTTGGTACAAGCACTGGCAGGCAACGCGGTCATCGCCAAGACCCCGACGGACGGCGGTGTCGCCTGTCTGACCCTGGCCTGTGCCCTCGCCGCACGCGAAGGCCTTCCCATCACCCTCGTCAGCGGCAGCGGAAGCGAGCTGTCGGAGGCGCTCGTGCGGGCGCCCGAGATCGGCTGTGTCTCCTTCGTCGGCGGCCGCGACACCGGCGCCGCGGTGGCCACGGCAGTCGCCGACCTCGGCAAACGGCACATCCTCGAACAGGAGGGACTCAACACCTGGGGCATCTGGAACCACTCGGACTGGGACGCGCTCACGGCGGTCGTCCCCAAGCTCTTCGACTACGGCAAGCAGCGCTGTACGGCCTATCCGCGATTCGTAGTCCAGCGTGAGTTGTTCGACGCGTTCCTGGCGGCGTACCTCCCGGCGGTCCGCACGCTCAGGGTCGGACACCCGCTGGCGGTCGAGGAGGCAGGCGACCCCTGCCCGCAGCTCGACTTCGGGCCGGTGATCAACGCGGCCAAGGCCAAGGAACTGCACGACCAGGTCGCCGAGGCCATCGACCGGGGTGCCGTCCCGCTGTACCGCGGCAACCCGGCGAACGCCCACTTCCTGCCTGGTCAGGACACCTCGGCGTACGTCCAGCCGGTCACCCTCCTCGGCCCGCCGCCGTCCTCGCCGCTGCACCACGCGGAGCCGTTCGGCCCGGTCGACACGATCGTCCTGGTGGATACGGAGGCGGAGCTGCTCGCGGCGATGAACGCCTCCAACGGCGCGCTGGTCGCCACGCTGTGCACGGACGACCGGGCGACCTATGACCGGCTGGCACCGCAGATCCGCGCCTTCAAGGTGGGGCATGGCACTCCGCGCTCCCGGGGAGACCGCGACGAGCTGTTCGGCGGCCTCGGCGCGTCCTGGCGCGGGGCCTTCGTCGGCGGCGAGCTGCTGGTGCGCGCGGTGACGCGAGGCCCGGCCGGGGAGCGGCTGCCCGGGAACTTCCCGGAGTACCAGCTCATGCCCTGAGCAGGCGGAACACATCCTGCGGCCCACTCCGGGGTGACCGAATCGTCACCCCGGGTGAGGCGCTCGCCCGAGGTCGCCCACGTGTGTCCGTGGGGACGGAAACGCAGGTGAAGGGCACTCCGAAAGCTTGGTATTGTTGTCCATGTCGCCGCGGGGAACACCCCCGGCCAGGCGGCAGACACCTTGTCCGGGTGGCGGAATGGCAGACGCGCTAGCTTGAGGTGCTAGTGCCCTTTATCGGGCGTGGGGGTTCAAGTCCCCCCTCGGACACCACCGACCTCGGGCGGGTCGAGCGAAGGCTCGATCCGCCCGAGGTTTTTTGATCAAAAAGCGGTGCAGCCGCCGACGACCGGCGTTGCGGCGCTCTGATCGCGGCGGCGCCCGCGGTGATCGTCACCCGCCGTTGAAGCGGTCGCTCCATTCCTCGGCCTTGCTGTACGTCGCCGTACAGGTCGCTCCGCCGCCCCCGCCGCCCGAGGTGCCGCCGAGCGCAGGCGTAGTTGCCGTCGAACAGCAGGGGAGTGGGCGCTGTTCCCAAGCCACCGACCCGGCCCGGCAGTTGGCAGTGCCGCACCAGCGCGTGCTCGCGGATCCTCATGCCCTCGCTCTGGGCGTGGGTGACGATCTGATCAACTCGGTGTCCAGCGTGCTGACATACGGGGATTCACCGAGGTGGCTCGCCGCGACGGTCGCGCCGAAGCAGCGGCCCCGCGGCCACCAGCACTTGGCTGCGTTGGCGCCAACCGGGGTGTCTGACAACGCCGTTGCGAGGTGCGTTCATAACCATGTCGTTTCCTTTTGCTGGTTGATCTCCCGAGGTGCTGGACGGTGCCGACCGGAGAGCCGGTCGGGAGTAGATGCTTGAAAGATACAGCGATCCCGAAAGATTCGATGCTGCTTCCGGATGACTGGGTCAGGCGGTTGGGCTGATGTCAAGGGGGCTAATGGAGTGCATCGTGCGACGCGTGGACGGCTGCAGGGGTACCCGTACGACGAAGATTCGGAACGGATCCCGAAAGTTTCGAAGACGCGGGACCCGTGGTGCGGTGAAGCTTGCGCCGATGTCAACCAACTTGGGCTGACTGACCGTCAATGGTCCAGCAAACGCAGCATATTGGCGGTCAGAGACCAGTTCCTACGATGATACGATCACCGCGTTTGTAGAGCGGGCGGATGGGCGGTCCGCCGGTCCCCCCGTTATTGACGGGAATTCAGTAGCTGGCCGTCAGTCGCCTGAAGAGAGTCTTATGACGCAATACATACAGAACCCGGTATTCTGGGCTCTCCTCGTCGTCATCCTTGCCACCATCGCGGTCATTGTTCGCCAACGCAGCGCGGCAAAGGCTTTGAGGCAGGAGATCGCGGGGCTCAGAAATCATTATTCCGAGCTCGAGAACCAATACTCGGAATCCGTCGAGGCGGCACAGGAACGGGCCGAAGAGGCGACGAAAACAGTCCTCAAGTCCGCCATGCGGACCCTTCAAGGTCTCGCCGCGGAACAGCAGTTGATCGTTTCCAGGCTGCAGAACAAGTACGGTGAGTCGGTGATCCTCCAGGACCTCTTGGAGATCGACCACACGAACTCGCAGTTCGGCCGACGTGCCCAGTCCATCGCCGTACTGTGCGACGGCTGGCTGGGCCGGCAGCGCGACATCGCCTCGGTCTACGACGTGGTCCGCAGTGCGCAGGGAAGGGTGCGCCACTACCGGCGCGTCGAAATTCTCTCCCAGGTCGACTTCGGTATCACCAGCCGCGCCGTCGAACCGGTGGCGCTGGCCCTCGCGGAACTCCTGGACAACGCCACCAGCTATTCCAGCCCCGACACGGTTGTTGAAATCAACATTCGCACCGTGCCCAAGGGCATTTGCATCGTCGTCGACGACGCCGGCGTCGGCATGAACGACGAGGAGCGGGCCAAGGCCGAGAAACTCCTTTCCAGCGAGCGCGTCTCTGGCGTCTCCGGGCTCGGCAATCCGCCGCAGTTCGGCTTCGCCGTCATCGGTGTCCTGTGCGAACGCTTCGGATTCGAGGTGTCCGTGGATTCCAGCTCCCCGTACGGCGGTGTCCGCGCGGTCGTCCTTCTGCCGCACGAGTTGCTCACCGGTATGCCGGAGTACAAGGCGCCGGCACCGGCCGTCCCCGCCGTGTCCACCACCGCGCCGGCCGCTTCCGTCCCCCTCCCCGCTCCCACGCCGGACCCCGGCGGGCCCGAAACCGCGTTGACGGACTCCTCGACCGTCGACGGCCTGCCCAAGCGCCGTCGCAAGCGGCCGATGGCCATCGTGCCGGGCAGCACCGCGGGCACGCGCACGTCGGCCCGCTCCGGCGCGGAGACGGCCGCGATCATGGGGGCCTTCCAGCGGGGCACGCGGTCCGGCCGCGCCACGCAGGCGGACACCGCTGAGCAGACCAGCAGTACACGTGATGCGAGCAGTGAAGGACATGAGGTCTCGTGAACGACGATCTGTCATGGATGCTTGACAGTGCCCTGGAGATCCCCGGCGCCCTGCACGCGGTTCTGATCTCCGCGGACGGTCTGCTGATGGCCCGGACGCAGGACTTCGGCAAGGACGACGCGGACCGGGTCGCCGCCGGTATGAGCGGCGTGCAGTCGCTCAGCCGCTCGCTCGGGTTCTTCATCGGCGGAACACGGCACCACTGGCGCCAGACGCTCGTCGAGTTCGACGAGGGCTGGGTTTTCCTGATCTCCGCCGGAGAGGGCGCCTACCTCGGTGTCTCCGCCTCCCCGGACGTCGACATGGCGGACATCACCTTCCGGATGCAGCAGCTCGTCGGGCAGCTGGGCAAGGCCCTGACGACCCCGCCGCGCGAGAACCTCGGCGCGCGCTCATGACCGGTCCCGACGCGCTGGAGCCCGAGGCCGCCGAATTAGTGCGTCCGTACGTCATCACCAAGGGCCGGGGCCTGCCCGACGAGGAGCAGCTCTCCCTGATCACCCTGGTCACTGCCGCGGCCGACCACCAGCAGCGTCCGACCCGGCTCTCGCCCGAGGAGCAGAACCTGCTGGACCTCTGCTCGGCGGGCTACCTCTCGGTCGCCGAGGTCGCCGGACACACCCGGCTGCCGCTGGGCGTGGTGAAGATCCTGCTCTCCGCCCTCACCGAAGCCGGCTACCTCATCACCCGGCCGCCCGTCCAGCGGGCTCCGCTCGCCGACAAACAGATCCTCGAGGAGGTGCTGAATGGTCTCAGGGCCAAGTTTGGATGAGCAGGACTACGTCCGTGACGGGGCGACGCAGACGGCGGTGAAGATCCTGGTCGTCGGGCACTTCGCGGTGGGCAAGACCACGTTCATCGGAGCGATCTCCGAGATCACCCCGTTGTCCACCGAGGAGACGATGACCCGGGCCGGGGAGTCGTTCGACGACCTCAAGGGCGTGCGGGGCAAGACCACCACCACGGTGGCCATGGACTTCGGCCGCCTGACCATCAACGAACGGGTCGTGCTGTACCTGTTCGGTACGCCCGGCCAGCAGCGGTTCGTGCAGATGTGGGAGGACATGGCGCGCGGCGCGCTCGGGGCGCTGGTGCTGGTCGACCCCGAGCGGCTCGCGGACTCCTTCGGCGTCATCGACCTGATCGAGCAGTACGGGCTCGACTACGCCATCGCCGTCAACCGCTTCGACGGCACACCGCTTCGCGAGGAGAGGGCGCTGCGCGAAGCACTGGACCTGCTCGACGACACGCCCGTCGTGGTCTGCGATGCGCGCGACGAGAAGTCGTCGGCGGACGCACTGATCACCCTCGTCCGCTATTTGCTGGAACGCGCTCACTAGGAGCAAGCATGGACGCTCAACCCACCGCCCCCGTGCCCCCGCCCGGCTGCCCGGCCCACCACACCGGCGCCCGAGTGCCACTGTACGGTCCGGAGTTCGCGGCCGATCCGCAGGCCTACTACGCCTATCTGCGCCACTATGGGCCGGCCGCACCAGTGGAGCTCTCCCCCGGGGTGGAGGCGACCCTGGTCACGGACTACACGGCGGCGCTCCAACTCCTGCAGGACTCCAGCTCCTTCCGCAAGGACGCCCGTCGCTGGCGGGACTTCAACGATGGCAAGGTGAGCCCGGACAGCCCGGTCTTCCCCCTGCTCGCCTACCGGCCCAACTGCATGTTCAGCGACGGCGCCGAACACCTGAGGTTGCGCCAGGCAGTCACCGACAGCATGGCCCGCGTCGACTCGCGCCTGCTCGGACAGAGCACCGAGCGCATCTCCGACTACCTCATCTCCCAGTTCAGTGCCCGTGGTTCGGCCGACCTGCTCGGTGACTACGCCAAGCAGCTGCCGCTGTTCGTGCTCAACGACCTCTTCGGCTGCACCGCGGACATCGGCGACCGGGTGCTCTTCGGCATCTCCGGCATGTTCGACGGCACCAACGCCGACAAGGCCGCCCAGGTGCTGTTCCAGGCGGTCGGTGAACTGGTGGCGCTGAAGCGGAGCAAGCCCGGTGAGGACGTCACCTCCTGGCTGATGCAGCACGAGGCCCGCCTCAACGACGAGGAGATGGTCCACCAGCTCTCCCTGCTCCTGGGCTCCGGTGTCCAGCCCCTGTGCAACCTGATCGGCAACACCCTGCACCGGCTGCTCACCGACGACCGCTACGCCTACAAGGGCGGCCTGATCGAGGAAGCCCTCGACGACACGCTGTGGGACAACCCGCCCATGGCGAACTACGCGCCGCACTACCCGGCGGCCGACATGGAGTTCGCCGGCCAGAAGCTGGCGGCGGGCGACCTGGTCGTGGTCAGCTTCGCGGCGGCCAACACCGGCCCCGCACTGACCGCGGCGCGCCAGGCGGGCAGCAACCGTGCCCACCTGTCCTGGAGCGCGGGCCCGCACGCCTGCCCGTCCAAGGAGCCCGTCCGCCACATCACCGTCACGGCCCTGGAGCACCTGCTCAACCGGCTCCCCGACGTCGAACTCGCCGTACCGTCGGACAGCCTGACCTGGCGGCAGGGCCCCTTCCACCGCGCACTGGCCCAACTTCCCGTCCGCTTCACGCCGGTTCAGGCGGCGCGACGCCCGACGGCACCGGCTCGGACGGACGCACCCGCGCCCACCGCGCACACCGACGGAGGCGGTCGCAAGGCCGAACGGTCCGGCCGCTGGAGCCAGTTCCTGACCTGGCTGACGAGGTGATCCTCGCAACACCCCGCCAACTCCCGTGGACTGCATGAAGTTTCAACCGCAGGGGTAGTGAGCAACGCGGTATCCGTGTTGATTACGAGGCAAAGGAGGTGTCGTGGACCACATATCCACCGACGCCGCTTTCGTTCGGTACGCGACCGTGTTGCTCCGCCCCCGCCCCCACATATCCGGGGGGCGTGCGAACGCCCCCTCCTCCCGGGACCAACTCCACAGATCCACAAGCGAGATACCCGCCTTCGTAGGCGGGTATCTTCATGTGCGCCCCCGCACCCTGCGGGAGGGGCGGTGACCGAATCCCGGTTCGACGAGGCGACGCCTTCCGGGGCACTGACGCTTTCGACACTCGGCGGACACGCTGCGGGCCAGTTGCTGCGCCTGTGCGACATCGCGGGACTGGACACGGCCGTCGCCGGGTCCTACGCCCAGACGATGACCGACGTCCTGGGCCCGGTGGCAGAACGGCCGCTGGACCTGCCGCCGCCCACCCCCACCTTCCTCTCCGACGACCAGACCCCCGTGGAGTTCTCGCTCTCCTTCCTGCCGGGCGCGGCCCCCTCGCTGCGCGTGCTGCTGGAGCCGGGGTACGGAGCCGCGGGCCTGACACAGAACGGCCGTACCGGACTGCGCGTCATCCGGGAGATGGCCCGGCGCTGGGACTTCAGCACCGACCGGCTCGACGAGCTGGAGGACCTGTTCTTCCCCGCCTCCCCACAGGGCCCGTTGACCCTGTGGTGCGCGCTGGAGCTGAGGCCCGGCGGCATCCCGAAGGTCAAGGTGTACCTCAACCCCGCCGCCTCCGGGGCGGAACGTTCCGCCGGCACACTCCGGGAGGCGCTGACCCGGCTCGGCCACCCGGAGGCCTTCGACTCCCTGCCCCCGGCCGCGGGCTACCCCTTCCTCGCCCTGGACCTCGGCGACTGGGAATCACCGCGGGTCAAGGTGTACGTCAGCCACCCGAACCTCGCCGCCACCGAGGCGGGCCTGCTCTCCCGGGCGAACGCCGGCCCCTTGCCGACGGAGGTCGAGGAGTTCTTCCGTACCGCCGCCGGACTCGACACCGACGCCGCCGACGGGGCCGACGTACGGCTCGACCGGCGGCCCGTCCTGACCTGTCACTCCTTCACCGACACGGCGAGCGGCACGCCGACCGGGTTCACGCTCCACATCCCGGTCCGTGACTACGTACGCCACGACGGCGAGGCCCTGGCACGCGCCGAGAGCCTGCTGCTGCGGTACGGCGTCGATCCCGCACCGCTCGGCCGGTCACTGTCCGCCGTCACCGCACGCCGGCCCGAGGACGGGGTCGGCCTCATCGCCTACCTCGCCCTCGCCCACCAGCAGGGCCGGCCGCCGAGGGTGACCGCGTACATCTCCTCCGAGGCCTACGCCGTCCGGCCGCCCGCCGTTGTGGAGTCGCCGCGGGCCGAAGCCGTGGGGTGACACACCCCGGGGCATGATGCCGACGCTCCCGGTGAATGGACCCCCGTCAGGGCGACTCCGTTCACCAGGAGCCTCGTGAGCCAGGGGCGACCGTACGGCGCCGTGGGCGTGCGGCCCTGGCCCCCCGGACGGGCCGGCCCGGCTACTCGTCCCGCAGCTCCCGCAGATAGGGCGCGACGTCGACCTGGATGGACGCGCCCTCCGCCGCTCCGTAGCGGCCGGTGATGCCGCTCAGGTACGTGCTGATCTCCTTGCGCATGACCTCCGGGGTCGGCAGGACCGCCTCGCCGTCGACGATCCGCGCGATCCAGCGCGCCTGCGCCTCCACGAGCCGCGTGATGGCGCCCACGGGACGGACCAGGCCGACGAAGTGCAGACCGGGGTGACCGGGCGCGACGACCCGCTTGTACAGCTCGACCGCCCCCTGCGGACCGGCCGGGACCCCGGCGGGCAGGAAGGGGAAGGACATGCGGAAGCCGGTGCAGTAGACGACGGTGTCGGCCTGCGTGGAGGTGCCGTCGGTGAACACCACCCGGTCGCCGTCGAACGACTCGACGGCGGGCTTCGGGGTGACGGCGCCGTGCCGGATGCGGCTGAGGATCTCGTCCGAGATGGTCACGGCCGAGGAGAAGATCGGGTGGTCCGGCTCGGGCAGGCCGTAGTCGCCCAGCCGGCCCCGCGCGACCATCAGGGCCTGCTCCACGAAACGGCGCTGCTCCGCGAAGGACATCCGGGTCCACCACGGGGCGTCGGCGATCTCGTCG
The DNA here is from genome assembly GCF_000720255.1 of Streptomyces griseus subsp. griseus. Classification (GTDB taxonomy): domain Bacteria; phylum Actinomycetota; class Actinomycetes; order Streptomycetales; family Streptomycetaceae; genus Streptomyces; species Streptomyces griseus_I. The sequence continues at coordinate 62,147 of NZ_JOJE01000035.1, forward strand.
ACGGAGACGCCGAAGAGTTGCTTGGGGACGATGTGCAGTCCCCGGCGCACGGACAGCACGGTGTGCGCGGCGTGCCGGGAGAGGTCGGCGGCGATGTCGACCGCCGACGCCCCGAGACCCACGACGACGACACGTCTCCCGGCGAAGTCGGTGCCGTCCCGGTAGTCGAGGGAATGGAGAATCGTTCCCTCGAAGGAGTCGGAGCCCGGCGGCAGGGGATCCGGCAGCGCGGGATCCGTGTTGTGGCCGGAGGCGACGAGCACATGGGCGAAGGAACGCGAGGTCACCGCGCCGTCCGCGTCCCGGCTGGTGACCGTCCACGTCCCGGCGGGCTCCTGCCGTACGGACACCACTTCGGTGCGGAGTTCGACGCTCGGCAGGATGCCGGCCCACTCGGCGAAGGACCGCAGATAGGCGGCGACCGCGTCGTGCCGGGGATAGAGGGGGTAGGAGTCGGGCATCGGGAAGGCGGAGTACGCGGTGAGCTGCTTGGCCGTGTTGAGGTGCAGCGACAGGTACCCCGGGCCGGGTTCGCCCGCCTGCGGCCGGCGCCAGATGCCTCCGACGTCGGGCGCCTTCTCCAGGCAGACGAACTCGATGCCTCTGACCGCGAGGGCGTGCGCCGCCGCCAGGCCGGACAGGCCCGTGCCTATGACGCACACCGCCGCAGCGGATGACTTGCCCAAAACTCCCCCACAGGACGCCTCTTGATCCTTCCGGCATTGACTGCCCATCCGCCCCTCGCCTCACACCAGACGAGTGCTGCATCACAGGCGTGGCGGTCGGGGAGGGGAGGACCCGGCGTCGTAGCAGGGGGAGGAAGGGGACCGGCCGAAGCCAGGGACGCTCAGCCGAGCTTCTTCAGGAGTTCCGTGGCGAGGGGGGCGGAGGAGGCGGGGTTCTGGCCGGTGACGAGGTTCCGGTCGACGATCACATACGGCGCCCACGGCTCGCCCACCTGCACGTCGACGCCCGCCGACGTCAGCCGGTCCTGGAGCAGCCACTTCGCCCGGTCGGCCAGACCGGCCTGCGTCTCCTCGGCGTTGGTGAACGCGGCCACCCGGTAACCGGCGAAGGCGTTCGTGCCGTCCTCCTTCTCGGCGGCCAGCATCGCGGCGGGAGCGTGGCACACCACGCCCAGCGGCTTGCCCGACTCCAGCGCGTCGACGAGCAGCCTGCCGGAGACGGCGTCGACTGCCAGGTCCTCCATGGGGCCGTGGCCACCCGGGTAGAACACGGCGGCGTAGTCGTCGAGCCGCACGTCCTCCAGCCGGAGCGGCTGCCGCAGCTCCGTCATCCCGGCGAGCACCCCGGCGACCCGGTCGGCGTTGTCCTGACCGCCGTTCACCTCCGCGGCGAGACTGCCCTTGTCCACGGTCGGGACGACCCCGCCCGGCGTGGCGACGACGATCTCGTGTCCGGCGGCCTTGAACGCCTCGTACGGGGCGACGGCCTCCTCGGCCCAGAAGCCGGTGGGGTGCTGGGTGCCGTCGGCGAGCGTCCAGTGGTCGGCGCCGGTCATCACGAAGAGGATCTTCGACATGGTTTTTCTCCGAGTCGTTCGAAAATGGTGGGGGGAGGCCGACGTTACTCCCTCGACCCCAGGGGCACCGATCCGTGGCCGGGGCAGGGCCCGCCGGGAACCCTGGCGTGACGTGCGTACGCGAGCCGTTGGTAGGGGCGTCACGCCCCGGCGGCCCACAACCCCCGTACGTGGCCCAGGTGTCGGCTCATGACCTCGCGCACCGCCCGCTCGTCGCGGGCCAGCAGCGCGTCCAGGAGCTCCAGGTGCTCCTCCGCCGAGGCCAGCAGACGGCCCGCCTCAAGGAGGGCGGTGAGCCCGTAGAGCCGGGAGCGGCCGCGCAGGTCGCGGACGACCTCGACGAGGTGGGTGTTGCCGGCCAGGGCCAGCAGGCCCAGGTGAAAGCGGGTGTCGGCCTCCACGTACGCGATGAGGTCACCGGCCACCGCCGCGGCGACGATCTCCCGCGCGGCCGGGCGCAGCGCCTCCAGCGAGACCGGGTCGGCCGTCGCTGTCAGCCCCAGGACGGTCGGGATCTCGATGAGCGCCCGGATGTGCGTGTACTCGTCGAGCTGCTTCTCCGAGACCGCCGTGACCCGGAACCCCTTGTTGGGGACCGTGTCGACCAGCCCCTCCTTCGCGAGATCCAGCATTGCCTCGCGCACCGGTGTCGCCGAGACGCCGAAGCGCGCGGCGAGCCCCGGCGCCGAATACACCTCGCCCGGCCGCAGTTCACCCGCGATCAGCGCGGCGCGCAGTGCGTCGGCGACCCGCTCGCGGTAGCTGCTGCGGCGGCCGCCCAGCCGGGGCAGGGCGGGAGCGGCGGCAGGCGACGTGCTGCTGCTGCGCTGGGCGGCCATGGATGTCTCCTTGAAGCGGGATGGGAAAGGATCACGAGGTTCAGAGGACGAACCCCGCCGGGAACGGGTCCGTGGGGTCCAGCAGATACTGTGCCGTACCCGTGATCCAGGCCCGCCCGGTGAAGCTGGGCAGCACGGCCGGGATGCCGGCCACCTCGGTCGTGCCGAGCAGCCGGCCCGTGAAGTGGGTGCCGATGAAGGACTCGTTGACGAACTCGGTGTGCAGCGGCAGTTCACCCCGCGCGTGCAGCTGGGCCATGCGCGCGCTGGTGCCCGTACCGCAGGGGGAGCGGTCGAACCAGCCGGGGTGGATGGCCATCGCGTGCCGGGAGTGCCGGGCCGTGGCGCCGGGCGCGTACAGGTGGACGTGGTGGCAGCCGCGGATCGACGGGTCCCGCGGATGGACCGGCTCCTCCTCGGCGTTGATCGCCTCCATCAGCGACAGCCCCGCCGCGAGGATGTCGTCCTTGCGGGCGCGGTCGAAGGGCAGCCCGAACTCCTCCAGCGGCAGGATCGCGTAGAAGTTGCCGCCGTACGCCAGGTCGTACGTCACCGTCCGGCCGTCCGCCAGGGTCGCCTTGCGGTCGAGGCCGACCGAGAAGGACGGCACGTTCCTGAGCGTCACCGCCCGGGCCGCACCGTCCTCCACCGCGACCTCGGCGACCACCAGGCCGGCCGGGGTGTCGAGCCGGATGGTGGTCACCGGCTCGACGACCTCGACCATCCCTGTCTCCACGAGCACGGTCGCCACGCCGATCGTGCCGTGCCCGCACATCGGCAGATATCCGGAGACCTCGATGTAGACGACGCCCCAGTCGCAGTCCGGGCGGGTCGGCGGCTGAAGGACGGCGCCGCTCATCGCGGAGTGGCCGCGCGGTTCGTTCATCAGCAACTGCTTGACATCGTCGCGGTGTTCACGGAAGTACAGCCGCCGCTCGTTCATCGTCGCGCCGGGGATGGTGCCGATCCCGCCGGTGATCACGCGGGTGGGCATGCCCTCGGTGTGCGAGTCGACGGCGTGCAGGACGAGCTTGCTGCGCATGTAGTCCCCTTCCGGGCCGTGGCGTTGGTGACCCTGGCTATACGAGGCCCGCGGCGACGGCCTTCTCGGTGGCCGCGCGGACGACGGCTTCCTGCTCCGGCAGCAGCGGTACGCGGGGCGGGCGGCAGCCGCCGCCGTGCCGGCCGACGATGTCCATGGACAGCTTGATCGCCTGCACGAACTCCACGCGCGAGTCCCAGCGCAGCAGCGGATGCAGCTGTCGGTACAGGGGCAGTGCGGTGTCGAGGTCCCCGGCGACGGCGGCGCGGTACAGCTCGACCGACGCCCGCGGCAGCGCGTTCGGGTAGCCGGCCACCCAGCCCTTGGCGCCTGCGATCGCCAGCTCCAGCAGTACGTCGTCGGCGCCGATCAACAGATCCAGTTCCGGGGCGAGTTCGGCGATGCGGTAGGCGCGCCGCACATCTCCCGAGAACTCCTTCACGCCGTGGATGTGGCCCTCGGCGTGCAGGGTGGCCAGAAGTTCCGGCACGAGGTCGACCTTGGTGTCGATCGGGTTGTTGTACGCGACGATCGGCACGCCCGCCTTCGCGACCTCCGCGTAGTGGTCGAGGACCGAACGCTCGTCCGCACGATAGGAGTTGGGCGGCAGCAGCATGACGGCCCCGCAGCCCGCCTCCCGTGCCTGCTCGGCCCAGCGGCGCGACTCGGCAGAGCCGTAGGCGGCGACCCCGGGCATCACCCGCCCGCCGCCGATCGCGGCCACGGCCGTCTCGACGACCCTGGCGCGCTCCTCGGGGGTGAGTACCTGGTACTCACCGAGCGAGCCGTTCGGTACGACGCCGTCGCAGCCGTTCTCCACCAGCCAGGCGCAGTGCTCGGCGTACCGGTCGTAGTCGACGGAGAGGTCGTCGCGCAGGGGGAGCGCGGTGGCGACGAGGACGCCGCGCCAGGGACGGTGCTGTGCGGCGGCCGGAGGGGTGGCATTCGAGGCGGCATTCGGGGTGGTCATCGGCGGGAGCCCCCTTCAGTAGGGTGTGACATATTATTGGGCTGACGTGTCCTCGTCGGGTGCGTCCGCGGCCTGCGTGGCGAGCACTCCGAGCGGTACCGGCCGGGCCAACAACCGCCGCCCCGGGGCGAGTTCGCAGCCCGCGACACCCGCGACCCCCGGAGCGCACATCCGGCCCTGGCACCAGCCCATTCCGGCCCGCGTCAGCAGCTTCACCGTGCGCAGATCGCCCGCACCGAGCTCCCCGACGGCCCGCCGGACGGCCCCGGCGGTGACCTCTTCGCAGCGGCACACGAGTGTGCCGTCGGTGACCTGCTCCGCCCACCGCGCGGGCGGTGCGTACGCCCCCTCCAGTGCCGCGAAGAACGCCCGCGTCCGGGTACGGGCCCGGGCGGCCGGTGCCCACGCGCGCGGGTCGGGCTCGGTCCCCGCCAGCCGCGCCGCTATCGACCGCCCGGCGATGTGCCCCTCGGCCAGCGACAGGGCCGCGCCCCCGATCCCGGTGGCCTCCCCGGCCGCCCACACACCCGGCACATCGGTGCGCTGCTCGTCGTCGACGTGCACGTTCGGCCCGTCGAGTCGGCAGCCGAGGCCCTCCGCGAGGTCGGTGTGCGGCAGCATGCCGTGCCCGACGGCGAGGGTGTCGCAGGCGATGCGCCGCTCCGTGCCCGGCACGGGCCGGCCCTCGGCGTCCAGCGCGGCGACACTCACCGCTTCGAGGCGTTCGCCGCCGTGTGCCGCGACGACCGTGTGCCGTGTGCGCACCGGGATCCGGTGCCGCAGCAGCGCGGCCGCGTACCCGGCGCCCTCGGCGAGCTTGGCCGGCTGGGCGGCGAGGGCCCGGGTACGCCGTACGAAGTCCTTCGGGTCGGCGGATTCGACCAGCGCTGCGACCTCGGCGCCCGCCGCGGCGAGACCGGTCGCCACGGGCAGCAGCAGCGGCCCGCTACCGGCCACGACCGCCCTGCGCCCCGGCAGGACGAGCCCGCCCTTCAGCATGGCCTGGGCGCCGCCCGCGGTGACCACACCGGGCAGCGTCCAGCCCGGGAACGGGAGCACCTTCTCGTAACCGCCCGTCGCGAGCAGCACCGCGTCGGCGTGTACGGCGGCGGGCCGCTCCTGGTCGGGTCCGAGCAGCGCGTGAACCGTGAGCCCGGCGGATTCCCGCTCCACGCACCACACATGATGATCACTCAGGTGGGTGACCCCTCCGGCGGCGAGGTGCGCGTCCAGTCCGCCGCGCAGCCGCTCCCAGGTGCGCCACTGGTGGTGCAGGGCCTGCGGCCTGCGGGCGCGGAGGCCCGGGGCGGGCTGTCGGTAGAACTGTCCGCCCGGTTCGGCAGCGGAGTCGACGAGGGTGACGTGCACGCCCCGTGCGGCGGCCGCGAGTGCGGCGGCGAGCCCCGCGGGACCCGCACCGATCACCGCCAGCCGCGGACGCTCAGCCATCGTGTCCCGTCCCCTCCTGGGTACGGATCTCCGCCCCGGATTCGGCCGGGACCAGGCAGGCCCGCTGGTTGGGCCGGCCGTCGACGGTGACCAGGCAGTCGAAGCAGACGCCGATCCCGCAGAAGACACCGCGTGGCCGCCCCTCGTCACGCGTGGTGCGCCAGGAGGTGATCCCCGCCGACCACAGCGCCGCGGCGACCGTCTGCCCGGGCAGTGCCTCGATCCGCCGTTCGTCGAAGGTGAGGGTGAACGGCGTGCCGGGCCGGGCCCGCGCGAGGTCCAGGGGATTCACGAAGCGGCCTCCTTGGCGAAGCGGTCGGGGCGGAACGGCGCGAGGTCCAGGTCGGGGGCTCTGCCGCCCAGCACCTGCGCGATCAGATGTCCGGTGCCGGTGGCGAGCCCGATGCCCGCGCCCTCGTGCCCGCAGGCATGGAACAGGCCCGGCACCCGGGGATCCGGCCCCACGGCGGGCAGGTGGTCCGGCATGTAGGGACGGAACCCGAGATACGTCCGCATGGCCCGCACCCGCTCCAGGAACGGGAACAGCCGGGTCGCCCCCGCCGCCAGCGCCCGTATCACCGGCAGCGAGAAGGACCGGTCGAAGCCCACCCGTTCGCGGCTGGCGCCGATCAGGACGGGGCCCGCGGCGGTTCCCTCGACGACCGGGGAGGTCTGGAGCGCCGCCGAGTCGCTCGCCACGTCGGCCACGTAGTCCGCGGCGTACACCTTGTGCCGCACCCGGCGCGGCAGCGGCTCGGTGACCAGCACGAAGCCCCGCCGCGGCAGCACCGGCAGGTGTACTCCCGCGAGCCCGGCCACCTCCCCGCCCCAGGTGCCGGCCGCGTTCACCACGGCCGGCGCGTACAGGTCACCCCGGTCGGTCGTCACACCGCGCACGGCACCGTCGGGGCCGCGCAGCACCCCCGTCACGGTCCGGCCGGTCTCCAGGCGAGCTCCCGAGGCCCGTAGGAGGTGCGCGGCGGCCAGGGTCGGCATGACCTGGGCGTCCTGCGGGTAGAGCACGCCGCCGGCCAGACCGGGCGCCAAGTACGGCTCCAGGTCTCGGAGTCGGTCCGAGTCGACGCTCACCGTCTCGACCCCGGCGGCGCGTTGGGCGGCGGCGAGCTCCGTGAGGGCGGTGAGCCCTTCGGAAGTGGCGGAGACGACCACTCCGCCCTTGGGCTCGTACTCGATCGCGGTGCCCAGCTCCTCGGCGAGATCGGTCCACAACCGACCTGACAGCAGGGCGAGTTCGAGTTCGGGGCCGAGTTCCTTGTCGGAGACGAGCAGGTTGCCCTCGCCCGCGCCGGTCGTGCCGCCGGCCACCGGGCCACGGTCCACCACGACGACGTCGAGCCCGGCACGGGCCGCGTACAGCGCGCAGGCGGCGCCGACCATGCCGGCGCCGACGACCACGACGTCACAGAGTCGGTTGGTCACCGCAGTAATATGTCACACACTGCTGTACGGGCAACAGACCGCGGAAGCCGGTGCGGCCGTCACTCCACGCTCGGTTCGTCCGCAGGTGTGTGGCCCGCCTGGACGTCCTTCAGTCGCTGGGCTCCCTCCGTCACCGCCTGCTCCGTGCTGTCGTGATCGGCTCCGTCGAGCCCACCGTCGGTGACCGTGATCGCGTCCGCGCCGACCCGGACCGCGGCCACGTCCAGCGTGAGGGTGACGGGGGAGCCGTCCGCCGTGCCCTTCACCGTCACCGTGAGTCCCTGCCGGGCGTCACCCTCCTCGGGCAGCGAGGCCTCCACCACCTGCACGGTCCGCTCGCCGCCCGCCCCGGTCGCGGTGAACCGGTCGCACTTCTGCGGCAGGGAGGCCAGCCAGGCCATCGCCTTGTCCAGGTCGGCCCTGCGGTACTCGGCGACCTGGTGGAGCAGCCGGGCGTCGCCCTCACGGAACCCGGTGAGGGCCGACGCGCCGAACGGTTTGCCCAGGAGGCCGTCGTCGTACAGCGAGTCGAGCAGACGCTGGCAGTCGGCGGCGGCGTCGGCCTCGGCGGTGAGGAAGCCGGCCACGTCCACCTTGCCGACGAGCAGGGAGTCACGCCAGTCGGCCGCGTCCCTGACCGGGGTCCAGTCGTCCTCCAGGTCGCCCTCCGTGATCAGCGCCGCCCTGGCGCCGGCCTCGGTGAGGGGCGCGGCGGCCGACGCGGTGACGGTATGCCGGGCCACGAGGGAGGCGGCGACCCCCGAACCGGTGTCCGCGTCACCGCCGTCCCCGTCGGAGGAGCAGGCCGCCGTGGCGACCAGCGTGCCCGCGGCCACGGCGGCTGCGAGAACACGGGCGGGGCGGGACGGACATGGGGTCATCACGGATGCCTCCTGAGGACGGCCCCCGGGTGTGTGCCGACGCCCGCATTCCAGGCGTACCCCAGGTGCTCTTCTCGCAGTGCTCCCTCCCACGGCACCACCGGTCCTCGCACGGGACCAGCGCACAGGGCCGTACGGGTGAGGAAAATGCCGGGTGGCCGCCCCTGTCGGCGCGGCATCCTTGTTGGTCGGCCGCCCCGCCACGGGGGCGTGACACCACCCCTGGGGGCAGCTGTGACCGTCGAGAACATCCTGCTGTCGGGCGTCGTCGGCTCGACCGCGTACGGACTGGCCCGCGCGGGGTCCGACATCGACCGGCTCGGGATGTTCGCCGCGCCCACCGAGGAACTGCACGGTCTGCGCGGGCCGAAGGAGTCCCACGTCAGCACGGCACCGGACCGCACCCTGCACGAGGCCGCCAAGTGGTGCCGGCTCGCCCTCGGCGGCAACCCGACGGTGATGGAACTCGTCTGGCTGCCCGAGGAGTTGTACGAGGTACGGACCCCGCTCGGCGACGAGCTCATCGGCATCCGCGCCTCATTCCTGAGCGCCCGGCGCGTCCGCGACGCCTACCTCGGCTATGCCACCCAGCAGTTCAGGAAGCTGCAGAGCCGGGGCGACGGCTCGTTCTCCGCCGACACCCGCAAGCGCACCGCGAAGCACGCCCGCCACCTCAAAAGGCTGTGCGAGCAGGGCTACGAGCTGTACGCGGCCGGCCGCCTGACCATCCGGGTCGAGGACCCCGACGGCTTCCACCGCTTCGGTGAGCAGGTGGCCGCAGACCCCGAGGCCGCGCTGCCGCTGCTGCGCCGGTTCGAGACGGCGTTCGCCGAGACGCGTTCCGCGCTGCCCGAGAGCCCCGACGAGACGCCCGCCGACGCGTGGCTGCGCCGGGTCCGCCGGCACTTCTACTCCACCGCGGAGCAGGGGGCGTAGCGAGCAGCGGAAATTCAGGTGCGCGCGGCACGACCCCTCCCTAGGCTCCTCACGTGTTCAACGCCGCCCACGACTTGAGCGGCGCACCGTCATGACGAATGAGGGGAGAAGGCCATGCGTGACCGCACCGCTGTCGTCGTCTCCCCGTCCCGGTACGAGGTGATCCTGGTGTCCTCGTCGGTCCGGTGCCCGCTGCGCGGCGGGCGCCGGATGACCGTGACGAACGCCTGAGAACACCTGCGACCGTTCCCGTGTTCCGGCCTGCTGACGTGACGTCAGCGGGCTGCGCGTGTGCTTCGTCCGGAATCGCGCTGCCCTCCTCCTGATCACTCCGAAAGGCCCCGGGCCATGCGCACCCACCTCGACCGACACCTCACCCACCCGCTCGCAGCCGTCCGCAACCTGGGCATCCTCGCCCACGTCGACGCGGGGAAGACCACCGTCACCGAGCGGATCCTGTTCGCCACCGGAACCACGCACAAGCGCGGCGAGGTCCACGAGGGCACGACCGTCACCGACTTCGACCCCCAGGAGCGCGACCGTGGCATCACCATCTTCGCCGCGGCCGTCAGCTGCGCCTGGGACGGTCACCGGGTCAACCTGATCGACACCCCGGGACACATCGACTTCGCCGACGAGGTGGAGCGTTCGCTGCGGGTGCTGGACGGCGCGGTCGCCGTGTTCGACGCGGTGGCGGGCGTGGAACCGCAGAGCGAGTCGGTGTGGCGGCAGGCCGACCGGCACGGCGTACCGAGGATCGCCTTCGTCAACAAGCTCGACCGGGCCGGCGCCGACCTCGACACGGCCGTTGCGTCGATCCGGGAGCGGCTGCACCCGGCCCCGCTCGTGGTGCAGCTGCCCATCGGCTCGGAGGACGGCTTCACCGGCGTCGTGGACCTGCTGCACATGCGGGCGCTGACCTGGGACGGCGCGGGTGGCCCGGCCGCCGTGGAACCGGTGCCCCAGACGCTGCTCGAGGAGGCACGGCGGCGGCGCAGGCAGCTGGAGGAGGCCGTGGCGGAACGCCATCCGGTCGCGCTGGAGGAATTCTGCGACCGGGAGACCCTGTCGGCGGACACCCTCGCCGACGCGCTGCGCGACCTGACCCGCAGCGGTGACGGCGTGGTCGTGCTGTGCGGCTCGGCCTACCGTAACCGTGGCATCGAGCCGCTGCTCGACGCCGTGGTGGCCTATCTGCCGTCGCCGCTGGACGTGCCGCCGGTACGCGGTGAGCACGACGGTGCCGACGAGCGACGGCCCGCCGACCCCGAGGCCCCGTTCGCGGCGCTCGCCTTCAAGGTCAACGCCACACCCACGGGACGCCTCACCTACCTGCGGGTGTACTCGGGAACGATCGAGAAGGGAGACACGGTGTGGGACGCGAGTGCGCGGCGCACCGAGCGGATCGGCCGGATACTGCGCGTCCGGGCCGACCGCCACGCCCAGTTGGAGCGGGCGGTCGCCGGGGACATCGTCGCCGTGATCGGGCTGAAGTCGGCGCGCGCCGGTTCGACCCTGTGCTCGCCGGACGCGCCGCTCGTCCTCGAACCGCCGAGTGTCGCCGACCCGGTCGTCTCGGTGGCGGTCGAGACGCGCCGGAGCACCGACACCGAACGGCTGGCGTCGGCACTGGCACGGCTGGCCGAGGAGGATCCTTCCCTGGTCGTCCGCACCGACCCCGAGACCGGCCAGACATTGCTGTCCGGCATGGGTGAACTGCACCTGGAGGTCGCGGTGGAGAAGATCCACCGGGACCACGGGCTCGACGTCAACGTCGGCCGACCCCGGGTCAGTTACCGCGAGACGGTCGCCCGTGGTGTGTCCGGTCTGGTCTTCCGGCACGTCAAACAGGACGGTGGGGCGGGGCAGTTCGCCCATGTCGTGCTGGACGTGGAGCCGCTGGAGCCCGAGGGCGGGGCCGGAGGCTTCGCGTTCCGCTCGACGGTCGTCGGCGGGCGGGTGCCGCAGGAGTACGTGCGTGCGGTGGAGGCCGGTTGCCGGGACGCGCTCTCCGAGGGGCCCCTCGGCGGGCACCCGGTGACCGGGCTGCGCGTCACCCTCACCGACGGGGCGACCCATGTGAAGGACTCCTCCGAGATGGCCTTCCGCACGGCGGGCCGACTCGCACTGCGGGAGGCACTGCGCGGCTGCGCGATGCTCCTCCTGGAGCCGGTCGCCGAGGTCACGGTCACCGTGCCCGAGGACGCGGTGGGCTCGGTCCTCGGCGACCTCGCGGCCCGTCGCGGCCGCGTGACGGGCTCCGCCACGCGCGCCGGCGCGGCCGTCGTCACCGCCACCGTCCCGCTGGCGGAACTCTTCGGCTACGCGACCCGCCTGCGCAGCCGGACCCAGGGCCGGGGCACGTTCACGTCCCGGCCCACGGGGTATGCGCCGGCACCGGCGGCCGCGGTCGCGGTCGCGCGGTGATCTGAGCGGGCGGCTTCACTCGCATGTGGGTGGGGCCGCTCGCGCACCGGGACGAGGGCTGCAAGCCCTTCGGACGGTGACGCTGTTGGCGATCGTATGCGGCCCCGGCGGCTGTTCCTCGTGCCCCACGGCCGATCGTGCCGCGTCAGCCGCAGCGAACCGCGGCACGATCCCCCGGCCGGTCATGCAGCGACCGGCGGCCGGACTTTCATCAGTTCCTGGAGGAACGGGCTCGGTTCCCCGTGCCAGAAGACATCCAGGCTGTCCCGGGCGCGCGTGGCCGCCACGAAGAGCAGAGACCGGGCCCGCTGCATCTCCGTCCGGTAGCGGGCCGGATCCGTGGTCCGCCGCTGTTGGACGCTTGCGCGCGGAACCAGGCCGTCGGTCACCCCGGCGATGATCATGCGCTGATACTCGAGCCCCTTGAACCGGAACATCGTCCCGATGTGGACGCCGCTGTCGCCGCGGGGCCCGTCCGGGCCGATCTCCAGCGCCCGGATGCCATGCTCTGCCCACGTGTACGCGGCTTCGCTCGCCATCTGGTTGGTCGGCACCGCGATGGCGATCTGCGCGTGCGGCACCTGACCCCAGGACTCGATCAGCGCGGCGATCGCCTCGCGCTCGTCCTCCCAGTCGTTCAGCCTGTGCAGGTCGGGGGACGGCTCCGCTGAGCACGGACCGGTAACCGGCCAGGGTCTCGGTGCTGCCGTCGAGATCGTCGTACATCTCGTCGCCGAGCACGTTCAGCGCGGAACGCAGGATCTGCCGGGTGGTGCGGTAGCTCAGCGACAACTTCGACGACCAGCCGCGGATGTTGATGCCGAGGCTGCCGAGGGTCACCTGGTTCTTGTAGATGCGCTGGTGGGTGTCACCGACCAGGAAGAGGTCGTTGCGGTCCGGAGTGGTCATCGCGCGCAGCATCTTCCAGTGCGCGGGCCGCAGATCCTGAGCCTCGTCGACCACGATGTGCCGGTACCGGTAACGCAGCCAGCCCCCCGAACCGTCGGCCACGTGGATGTTGTCGAGGCCGCCCGCCTCTTCCCGCTGACGGTCGACGGCCTGGATACGCCGGGCGCGTTGCACCTCCAACTGGGCCGCTCGCTCCGCGATCTGGTCCCACGTCTGTATTCCGAGCCGGTCCAGGCGCTGGGTGAACCGCTCAGCGAGTTGCCAGATGTCGGCGCGCTCGGCACGACTGACCGTGCGTCCGCGTCCGGCCCGACGGGCACGGAAGTAGTCCGTGCGGGAGGTCACGGACTGGCCGAGGATCACCTGCGTCCACTCGTCGTGCAGGAACTCCGCGTCCCAGCCGTCCTCGCCGAGTTCGTCCAGGAGCGAGCGCCATTCGCGGACCGCCTGCGCTTCGTCGACGATCCGCTTGCGGTTGCCGGGCTCCGCCTCCCGTACCGCGCGCAGCGCGAGCTGGTCGACGTGGCTGATCTCGACGCGCGACAGCAGCGTCTCGCCGCCGAGGGCGAGCAGCCGCGAACGCAGGTCCGCCGCGGCATGAACGCCAAGGCGTACGACGTGAACGGCATCGACACGCGGATCCGGTACGACGGCAGCCGCACCCCGCCGTTCACCGTCATGACGTCGATGCCCTCCAAGTCCTAGTAGGGCTTGGTCAGGTTCGTATGGGGGTGGGTATGTCGCGGTGGCAGGTGGGGCAGGCACCGGTCCAGAGGGCGAGGAGTGTCTGTAGCTCGCG
>NZ_JOJE01000036.1 GCF_000720255.1 Streptomyces griseus subsp. griseus
GCGTTTCCCTTTCCGGCGCTTCCGACTCTATCAGATCCTTTCGGTCCTGATTCCCAGTCAGAGGGGGGTTGTCTTCCCGGCCGTTGGGCCGTTCCGACGTCTCAAACCTTAGCGGATCCTCCCGGCGATTCCCAATCGAGTCGTTCGAGTCGATCGAAAACCAACCGAGCCCCATCGAATTCGAATTCGGGCACACCGAATTCGACCCCGTCAGGAGCGATCGTTTGGTTTGGTGCCGCTGGTGCGGCGGGAGCGCTGACGAAGAACCGTTACGGCTCTCCGACAACCCGAAGAACTCTACGGGTCCACGAGGAGGCTGTCAAGCGCCCACTGTCAAGATCTTTTCGCTCGCTTCAGTCGAGGTCGCTGAGGCGGCCGCCGGAGTCCGGCTGGGCGTGCTCCACGCGGCGAAGGAGCCGGGTCAGCACCTCGCCGAGCGTTGTGCGCTCGAGCGGAGTCAGGTCCTGGAGCAGGTCCTCCTCGAAGACCGTCGCCAGGCGCATGGCCTCCAACCACTTCTCGCGTCCCTCCGGTGTCAGCTCGACGATGACGCGGACCCGATTGGTCTCGTCCCGCTCTCGGGTAACCAGTCCCTCCGTGACCATGCGGTCGATCCGGTGGGTCATCGCGGCCGGCGTCAGTCCGAGGCGCTTGGCGAGATCGCTGGGACCCATGCGATACGGGGCGCCGGCGAGGACGAGCTCCTTGAGGACCTCCCACTCGGCGTTGCTGATGCCGAGGGCGGAGGTCTGGCGGCCGTAGGCGACGTTCATGCGGCGGTTCAGGCGGGAGAGCGCGGAGACGATCTGCTCCACCTGGGGGTCGAGGTCCTGGAACTCGCGCTGGTAGGCGGCGATCTGCTCTTCGAGTGTCGGCTCACCGAGGCCGCCGGGGGTGTCGCCCATGGTCGCAGTATGGCACGCGGCTGCTTGGCGTCGAAGTCCTTCGAGGTGTACTGTTTACCTTCTAACTTTAGCTTCGAAGTCTTCAGTCCTAACTACTGAGGCACACCAACTACTTGAGAGAGGTGAACGTGACCAGGGCGAAGGGCGCAGCGATGCGCCGGATCCACGTGGGCAACGCACTCAGCGCGTTCGGGCTCGGTTTCACGGTCCCCTACCTGTACGTCTATGTGGCGCAAGTGCGGGGGCTGGGGGCCATGACGGCGAGTCTCGTGCTCGCCGTCTTCGCCGTGGCCGCGCTGATCGTGCTGCCGTTCGCCGGCCGGGCGATCGTGCGGCGCGGCCCGCTTCCGGTGTTGCTCACCGCCCTGGTCACCGCCGCCCTGGGTTCGCTGAGCCTGGGGCTCGCGGGCAACGCGACGGCCGTGCTGCTGGCGGCGGCCGCGCTCGGGGCCGGGCAGGCCGTGATGCAGCCGGCGCTCGCGACGATGATCGTGGACTGTTCGACGGCGGAGACACGGTCGCGGGCGTTCGCGACGCAGTTCTTCCTGCAGAACCTGGGGCTCGGCGTCGGTGGGCTGATAGGTGGGCATCTCGTCGACGCCACGCGCGTGTCGTCGTTCACGCTGCTGTTCGCGATCGAGGCGGCGATGTTCCTGCTGCTGGTCGTGGTCATGGCGACGGTGCGGATGCCGCACTCGCCGCGGATTGATGACGCGCCGGCGGGGTCGGCGAAGGGGAGCTGGAAGCAGCTGCTCGAGAACCGGGCCATGGTGCAGCTGTGTGTGCTGGGCTTCGTGCTGTTCTTCGCCTGCTACGGACAGTTCGAGTCGGGGCTGAGCGCCTTCGGCGTGGAGGCGGCGGGGATATCGACGTCCGCCCTGGGGACCGCGCTGGCCGCGAACACCGCGATGATCGTGGTCGCGCAGTTCGCCGTGCTGAAGTTCGTGGAGCGGCGTCGGCGGTCCCGGGTGATCGCGTCCGTGGGGCTGATCTGGGCCGTGGCGTGGCTCGCGGCGGCGTACGCGGGGCTCGGGCACGGCAGCCAGGAGATGGCGACGGCGGCCTTCGTGTCGACGTACGCGCTGTTCGGGCTGGGGGAGGCCATGCTGTCGCCGACGGTGGCGCCGCTGGTGGCCGACCTGGCACCGAGCGGGATGGCGGGGCAGTACAACTCCGCCTTCGCTCTGGTGAAGCAGTTGGCGTTGGCGGTGGGGCCGGCGGTGGGCGGGCCCATGGGTGCCTCGCTGCACGCGCCGTATGTGGTGACGTTCCTGCTGTTCTCGTTGGGGATCACGTGGCTGGCTCTGCGGCTGGGGCGGCAGCTGAGCGCGGTGCAGGACCGGCCGGGGCTCGCTCGCAGCCGTGTGGTGGCCCGCGGTGGGGCCGCGGCGCAGTCCGTGTCGGCGGAGGCCTGACCACGCGGTTCTAGGTCTTCGGCAGGACGAACTCGCACCACACCGCTTTACCCCCTCCGGGAGTACGCCTCGCGCCCCAGTTCGAGGCGATCGTGGCGACGATGGCGATGCCTCTGCCGGACTCGTCGGCGGGTTCGGCGCGGCGGCGTCTGGGGAGGTGGTCGTCGCCGTCGGTGACCTCGATGATCAGGCGGCGGTCGGTGCGGCGCAGGCGCAGACGCATGGGTGGGGTGCCGTGCTGGAGGGAGTTGGCGACGAGTTCGCTGGCGGCCAGCACGCCGAGGTCGTGCAGCTCGGGCGGGAAGCGCCAGCTGGTGAGGACGCCGGAGGCGAAGGCACGCGCGCGTGGGGCCGCCTCCACTCCGCCGAGGAGTTCGAGAGCCGCGTTGCGGAAGAGCTCGCTGTCGGGGCCGGTGCGGGCGGGCTGCTGGAGGACCAGGACCGCCACGTCGTCGTCGTGGTCGGCGGTGACGCCGGCCGTGCGGACCAGGCGGTCGCAGATCACCTGCGGGGTGCCCGTGGCACCGGCGAGGGCGCGTGCCAGGGAGGCGATGCCCTCGTCGAGGTCCTCGTTCCGGCGTTCGACCAGGCCGTCCGTGTAGAGGACGGCCGTGGAGCCGGGGCCCAGCGCGATCGAACCCGAGGCGTGCATCCAGCCGCCGGTGCCGAGGGGCGGTCCGGTGGGTTCGTCTGCCCGCTCGACCGTGCCGCTCTCGTCGCGGACCAGGATGGGCAGGTGGCCCGCGGAGGCGTACACCAGGCGGCCCTCGTTGGGGTCGTGGACGGCGTAGACGCAGGTGGCGATCTGATTGGCGTCGATCTCGGCGGCCAGGCCGTCGAGGAGTTGCAGGACCTCGTGCGGGGGGAGGTCGAGGCGGGCGTAGGCGCGGACGGCGGTGCGCAGCTGGCCCATGACCGCGGCGGCGCGGACGCCTCTGCCCATGACGTCGCCGATGACGAGGGCCGTGCGGCCGCCGCCGAGGGTGATCACGTCGTACCAGTCGCCGCCGACGGCCGCTTCGGTGCCGCCGGGCTGGTACGTGGCCGCGATGCGCAGGTCGTCCGGCTGTTCGAGTTCCTGGGGGAGCAGGGAGCGCTGGAGGGTGACGGCCGTCTCGCGCTGGCGGCGTTCGCTGGCGCGGAGGCGTTCGGCGGCCTCGGCATGGTCGGTGACGTCGGTGGCGAAGACCAGGACTCCGCCCTCGCCGTCGCTGTTCTCGGCGACCGGTGTGCAGGTGAAGGTGTAGAAGCGGCCGTCGGGGGCCTTGCGGGACTTGACCGTGCGGGGCTTGCCGCTGCGCAGGACCTGGTCCAGGAGCGGGAGCAGGCTCAGTTCCCGCAGCTCGGGGAGGGCGTCGCGGGCCGGTTCGCCGAGGCGGCGTGCGCCGAAGGCGGTGACGTAGGCGTCGTTGACATAGGCGAGGCGGTGGTCGGGGCCGTGGATGAGGGCGACGAGGGCCGGGGCGCGGTCGAGGACCTCGCGCACGGGCAGGTCGTCGACGGCTCGCACGGGTGCCGCTTCATCGGACAGTCGTTCGGTGCGGGCCGCGGGCACCGAGCCGTCCCCCCGACGTTCGGGGGAGGCGGGGTGCTCGGGCCGCGCTGCTGCGCGGCGCTGCGTTCCGGGGAGCCGGGCGCTCCAGCGCGTGAAGTTCACGAATCCTTGCCTCGTGTAGTCGTCGTCGGCCGGCTCCGGACCGGGCCAGGGCTCCGGTGACCGCACATTGTGGGCAGCACCGGGTATGCGGCACTTGGGAACAGCGTCGTGGGTTCGCGGGGTGGTGGGCGGGCGGCCCGCCCGGGCTCGGGGTCAGTCTGGCAGGGCGGCCGTCCGGGCCGACAGTCGTCAGACGCCGGGGTGGCCGGTGAAGTTCCTGGGTCCGGTCAGGACGACCCCTTCGGGTCGTCAGAAGGCTTTCCACCGGCAGCCAGTTCGAACTCCGCTCGAGGGTGTTCGAGCGATCCGAGCGAGACGATCTCCCTCTTGAAGAGCCCGGAGAGGATCCATTCGGCGAGCACGCGCGCCTTGCGGTTGAAGGTCGGCACCCTGCTGAGGTGGTAGGCGCGGTGCATGAACCAGGCGGGGTAGCCCTTGAGCTTGCGCCCGTAGACCTGGGCGACGCCCTTGTGGAAGCCGAGTGAGGCGACCGAGCCGGCGTAGGTGTGGGCGTACGTCTCGAGCGGTTCGCCGCGCAGCGCGTGGACGATGTTGTCGCCGAGGACCCTTGCCTGGCGCAGGGCGTGCTGGGCGTTCGGGGCGGTCTCCTTGCCGGGTCCTCCCCCAGAGCCGCCGGCCTGGGAGGTGCCCCCGGCGGTGACGTCGGGGACGGCGGCGGCGTCGCCCGCGCCCCAGGCGTGCGGGGTGTCCGCGACGGACAGCTCAGCGGTGCATTTCAGCCGTCCGCGCTCGGTGCGGGGCAGGTCGGTCGCGGCGAGCACCGGATGGGGTTTGACGCCGGCCGTCCACACGACCGTACGGGTCGGGAAACGGGCGCCGTCGCTGAGGACGGCGACGCGGTCGGCGCAGGATTCCAGCCGAGTGTTCAGGCGTACGTCGATGTTGCGGCGGCGCAGTTCGGTGACGGTGTAGCGGCCCATCTCCTCACCGACCTCGGGCAGGATGCGGCCGGAGGCCTCGACGAGGATCCACTTCATGTCCTCGGGCTGGACGTTGTGGTAGTACCGCGCGGCGTAGCGGGCCATGTCCTCCAGCTCCCCGAGCGCCTCCACGCCGGCGTAACCGCCGCCTACGAAGACGAAGGTGAGGGCGGCGTCGCGGATCGCGGGGTCGCGGGTGGAGGAGGCGATGTCCATCTGCTCGATGACGTGGTTGCGCAGGCCGATGGCCTCCTCGACCGTCTTGAAGCCGATGGCGTGGTCGGCGAGGCCGGGGATGGGCAGGGTGCGCGAGACGGATCCGGGTGCGAGGACGAGTTCGTCGTACGACAGCCGCAGGGCGCCCGTGCCCTCCTCCTCGGTGGCGAGGGTGCTCACGGTGGCGGTGCGTTTGGCGTGGTCGACGGCGGTGGCCTCGCCGACGATGACCCGGCAGTGGGGCAGGACGCGGCGCAGCGGTACGACGACGTGGCGCGGGGAGATCGAGCCGGCGGCCGCCTCCGGGAGGAACGGCTGATACGTCATGTACGGGTCGGGTGTGACCACGGTGATCTCCGCGTCGCCCCGGGCCAGTTCCTGTTTCAGGTTCCGCTGGAGCCGCAGGGCCGTGTACATCCCGACGTAGCCGCCGCCGACAACGAGAATGCGCGCACGTTCCTTCACCTTCCCATGACGCACCCGGCGTCGGCGTTTGTCCACAGTCCCGACCATGTGTGTGACCGTGGGCCTGGTGTGCGCAGGGTTGGCCGAATCACCGAGGTCCGGGACAGGTGTGCAGGTCAGAGGGGGTGAGCCAGGGAGCGGGAAGGGGACGTTTCGGGACGTATACGCCCCGTACTCCGATCGGGGGGCGCTCCGTGCGGAACGCGCCCCTTCTGAATTGACTCCCTCTCAACTATGTTCGTGTGTCGACGGGGTGTAGTGGGGAGAGCTCGTCGAGACCGCGACGGGCGGCCTCGGGAAGCGGGTCCGTTCCGCACGCTCCGGGCATTCGATGGCGGGGAGAGTCTCCGGGGGGAGACGTCATTACCGGGGGAACATTCATGCATATTCAGGACTCTCATTGGTCGTCCGCATCCGCTGTCGTATCCGGCGGCGGGGCGGTGGTGAGCGCGGCGGCGCACAACGGACGCGGTGAGGTACCGCGGACGACACCGCTGCGCGTGGACGCACAGCGCAATCTTGAGCACGTGCTGCGTGCGGCGCGCGAGGTCTTCGGCGAGCTGGGGTACGGCGCGCCGATGGAGGACGTCGCGCGGCGCGCGCGGGTCGGCGTCGGCACGGTGTACCGGCGTTTTCCGAGCAAGGACGTCCTGGTCCGGCGGATAGCCGAGGAGGAGACCTCCCGGCTGACCGGCCAGGCTCGGGCGGCCCTCGGACAGGAGGACGAGCCGTGGTCGGCGCTGTCGCGCTTCCTGCGGACGTCGGTGGCCTCGGGTGCCGGGCGGTTACTGCCGCCGCAGGTGCTCAGGGTCGGTGTCTCCGAGGACGGCACGGACGCCGAGCCCTTCGGCGAGGCGCGGGTTCCGCAGCAGCGGACCCAGCCGGGCGGCGGGGAACTGCGGCTGGTGCAGGAGGACAGCACCGCGTCGTCGGTCACGGCGGACGACGACACGGGCGCGGCGGCGCTGCTCGAGGTCGTGGGTCAGCTCGTGGACCGGGCGCGCGCGGCGGGTGAACTTCGGACCGACGTGTCGGTGTCCGACGTCCTGCTGGTGATCGCGACGGCGGCGCCCTCGCTGCCGGACGCGGCGCAGCAGGCGGCGGCCTCGGCGCGACTGCTGGACATCCTGCTGGAGGGACTGCGGTCCCGGCCGGCTTAGGACGCACGGGGAGTTGGGGGCGTGGGTGCAGGTCACCCGCGCCCCCTCTTTTCCGCACGGATGAGTGGAAGGTCCCCACCGCGGGGTCCTGAACAAAAGCCAATGTGGCACTCTGACCGGTGTTCGGGACTGATGGGTCTGGCGGCGGGGGCTTTCCGCGATGAGCGTGCACGGGCGGGACGGGTCACTCGATGACGGCGACGCGGAAGTCGGCCGTCCGCCCACACCGCAGGTGCCCAGTCAGGGCAGACGGACACTGCCGTCGTCCGACGCCGAACTGATCGGACGAATGCGTTCGGGCGACGACACGGCGTACGAGGAGCTGTACCGGCGCCACGCGGACGCCGTGCGCCGGTACGCGCGCACCTGCTGCCGTGACGCCCATACCGCCGACGACCTCACCGCCGAGGTCTTCGCCCGCATGCTCCAGGCGGTACGCGGCGGCACCGGGCCCGAACACGCCGTACGCGCCTACCTGCTCACCTCCGTCCGGCGCGTCGCCGCCCACTGGACACGGTCGGCGCGGCGCGAGCAGCTCGTCGACGACTTCGCCGTGTTCGCGACCCACGCATCCCGGTCCGCACAGACGTCCGACAACGACTCCCTCGAACTGGGCGCGGACGTACGCGCGATGCGCGAGGCCGAGCAGTCCATGGCCATGCGGGCCTTCCGCTCGCTGCCCGAACGCTGGCAGGCCGTGCTGTGGCACACCGAGGTCGAGGACGAGTCGCCGAGCGATGTCGCGGTGCTGTTCGGACTCGACGCCAACGGCACGCGCGTGCTCGCCAGCCGCGCCCGCGAGGGCCTCAAACAGGCTTACCTGCAGGCCCACGTCAGCGCCGCCCTCACCGGCGACGAGGCGTGCGCCCGCTACGCCGACCAGCTCGGCGGCTACGCCCGGCGCAGGCTGCGCACCCGCGCCGAACGGGGGCTGCGCAAGCACCTCGAGGACTGCGCCAAATGCCGGCTGGCCGCGCTCCAGATCGAGGAGGTCGCCGGCAGCATCCCCGCGGTCGTACCGGTCGCGGTGATCGGCTGGTTCGGCGCCGCCGGGTACGCCAAGGCACTCGCGCTCATCGCCGGTGGGGCCGGCACGGCGGGTGCCCTGGGCGCGGCGGCCACGACGGGAGGGGGCTGGACGGGCGGGACGGGCGCCGGTGGCGGCGCGCCGGCCGCGGAGGCGCTGGGCGCGCCCGTGAAGGCCGGTATCGCGGCCGGCGCGGTCGCCGTCGCCGCCACTGCGGTCGCCGTCGCCCTCATCAACCACGACGGTCCGGCCAAGGAGCCGGTGGCCAGGCCGCCCGCGTCCGCGCCCGTCGTCCAACCGCAGCCGCCGACGTCCCACCCGACGCCCACGCCCACCTCGTCGCCCTCGGCCGCGCCCGCGAAGCAGCAGTCACAGCCGGCCCGGCCCGCGCTGCTCGCGTCCGGCCCTACGCCGACACCTGCCCGCACCCCTGAGCAGACGCCCGCCCCCACCCCGACACCTCCGCCCACCACGAAGCCCGCACCGGAGCCGACCGCCACCACCGGCCCGACGTCGACCGCGACCCCGGAACCGACACCCACTCCCCCGCCTCCGCCGCCTCCGCCGCCTCCACCGCCCGCCCCGGTCGTCTACCAGTGGAGCGAGCTGTCGTACGACGTCACCGGCGACGGCACCAAGCCCGAGATGCGGCTGCGGGCGAGCAGTTGGGTGTGGCAGCGCCACGGGATGTCGATCGACGACCAGCGCTATGCGCGCGGAGTGACCGTGCACGGCGAGTCCTCCGTCACCGTCGACCTCAACCGCGCCTGCTCCTCCTACGACGCGCTCATCGGTGTCGACGACCTGACGCCGAAGCTCGGCAAGGTCTCCTTCGCCGTCTACGCCGACGGCGTACGGCTGTGGAATTCCGGCATGGTCAAGGGCGGGGATCCGGCCGTCCCCGTCCATGTGAACCTCACCGGACACCGGACCGTACGGCTGGTCGTCGAACCGCACAGCGCGGGCCCCTTCGACCCCGCGGCGCTCGCGGACTGGGCGAACGCCAGGTTCACCTGCTCCTAGCGTCGACCGGATGCTGCCGCGCGGCCTCGGCCAGTTCACGCAGGACGCCCTCCAGGGTGAGGGCCGCGCCCCTGGTGCTCTCGGCCGCGACACGCTCGGCGCCCAGGGCCGCACGGGCGGCCGCCACCGCTCGCTCGGTCTCCTCGCGCTCCGGCGTGGGACGCGGGTGGCCACGCAGCCGGTCGCCCGCCCCTAACAGGCGTACCGCGCGCGGGAAGTCGCCGAGCCGGGTCAGGAGGTACGCCGCGCTGTCCACGACCGCCGACGTGATCGCCTCGGCGCACCGGTCGGTCACGGCCTGCCGCAGTACGTCGGCGAGGAGCGGCAGGCCGTGCTCCGGTCCGCGTTCGGCGGCGGTGACGTTCGCTTCGAGCAGGCCCAGCACGGCGATGAACTGGGGTGGCGGGGTGCCCGCCGCCGCCATCGCGTGTGCCGCGTCGCACAACTCGCGTGCCAAGGCGGTGTCCTTGCCCTCCAGTGCCATGTGGGACCGCAGCAGCAGGGCGAACGCCCGGGAGTCGATCACGCCGTAGCGGTCGGCGGCCGCGTCCGCCTCGTCCAGCGTGGCCAGGGCGGTGGGGCGGTCGCCCGCGCGGTAGGAGATCTCCGCGAGCCGGACCATGAGAAACGGCGACTCGGCGTACGCGCCGACCTCGTAGGCGAGCCGCAGCGCCTCGCGGTACTCCCCCTCCGCCTCTTCCAGGCGGCCGCGTGCCATCGCCGCCTCGCCGGCCGCGCTGCACACCTGGGCCCACATCCAGCGGTCACCGACCCGCCGGCTGAGCACGCGCAGTTCGGCGAGGTCGTCGTCGACCCGGCGCAGACCGCCGGGCGAGTCGACGACCATGTGGGTCCGCATCATCAAGGTGGCGCCGACCGCCCAGTCGTCGCCGTGGACACGGCAGTTGGCGACCGCCGTGTCCAGCACGGACAGCACGTCCACGGAGCCCCGAAGGTGGAAGGCCGTCAGCGGCCATGCCACCCCCGGCATCCGGGCCGCCCGTGGGCCGCCCTGCTCGTAGTGGGCGCGTACGCGGGCGATGTACCGCGGGTACCGGGGGTCCTCCGCCGCCTCGTCCGGCGGGGACTCCGAGGTCAGGAAGAGGCCGAGCAGGCGCAGGTCCATGCGCGTTCCGTGCAGGGGATGCGGCACTTCCCCGTCGGGGGCGGCGAGGAAGGCGTCGAGGGGGTCGGCGACGTGCTCGGCGTCGCCGGTCAGCGGGCCGGCGCCGCTGTCCAGGGACGCTCCCAGGCGCAGGACGCGGTCGACCCATTGCGCGCCCTCGTTGCGGTAGTTGCGCAGCCACCAGAACCAGCCCATGGCGAGGGCGAGGGCGGTGGCCTCGGTCTCGTCGCCGGCGGCGAGGGACCGGTCGAGGGCGGCACGGATGTTGTCCAGCTCGGTCTCCAGCCTGGAGATCCACGGGAGCTGCCCGGCGGACCGCAGCAGCGGCTCGGCCCGCTCCACGAGGGCACGCGCCCACGCGCGGTGCCGACGCTCGGCCCTGGCGCGCAGCTCGGGGGCCTCGGCGGCGCGCTCGGTGGCGTACTCGTGGATGGTCTCCAGCATGCGGTACCGCATGCCGTCGCCGTCCCTTGTGCAGGGGGCGGCCACGACCAGGGACTTGTCGACGAGCGCCCCCATGAGGTCCGCGACCGGGCCGGTGCACACGGCCTCGGCGGCGTCGAGGTCCCAGCCGCCCGTGAACACGGACACCTCGCGCAGGACCGTCCGCTCTCGCTCGTCGAGCAGGTCCCAGGACCAGTCGACGACCGCGCGCAGGGTCTGCTGGCGGGGCAGGACCGTGCGGCTTCCGGAGGTGAGGAGGCGGAAGCGGTCGTCGAGGCGGTCGGCGATCTGGCGCGGCGTGAGCAGCCGCAGGCGGGCCGCCGCCAGCTCGATGGCGAGCGGCAGTCCGTCGAGGCGCCGGCAGATCTCCGCCACCGCCTGCTCATCACGGAGCACCACGGCCGCGTCGGGACGGGCGGCGGCCGCGCGCTCCGTGAACAGGCGGTGCGCCTGGTCGGGGAGGAGGGGCTCGACCGGGCGAACCGACTCGCCGGGGACGCCCAGGGGTTCACGGCTGGTGGCGAGGACGGTGAGCCCGGGGCAGCGGGTCAGGAGGGTCTCGACGAGGGTGGCGGCCGCGTCGATGACATGTTCGCAGTTGTCAAGGATCAGGAGTGGGCTGCGCGCGGCGCAGTACTCGACGAGCAGGGCGACCGGATCGTCCTGCGGGGTTCCCAGGTCGTTGGCCAGGAGCACGGTCTCGCGCAGACCGAGCGCGCTGACCACTGCACCGGGCACCGCCTCCGGCCGGTCGAGCGGGGCGAGCTCGGCGAGCCATGCCTGAGGGAGGCCGGCGGCGGCCTCCTCGGCGAGGCGGGTCTTTCCGGAGCCGCCCGATCCGGTGAGGGTGACGAGACGGGCCCTGTGCAATTCGGAACGGATGGCGGCGAGCTCGGGTTCCCGGCCCACGAAAGAGGTAAGCCGCGGACGTAGGTTGCCGAGACGTTCGGGGGGCCGGGGTGCCGGTCGGGCTGGTGCGGTCGTCGGCACCGCAGTCGTTCCGTTGAGCAACGTCGCGTGCAGCGTACGGAGTTCCTCGCCCGGGTCGGTGCCGAGGCCGTCGGCGAGGGCGCGGCGGGCGGTCTCGTACGCGGCGAGGGCGTCGGCGGTACGGCCGGTGTCGCGCAGGGCGCGGACGAGGAGGGCGTGCAGCGGTTCGTCGTAGGGGTGCGCCGCGGTGAGGGCCGTCAGGTGCGGTACGACGTCCTGGGCTCGGCCGAGTCGCAGCTGGGCCTCGGCGTGCGTGCGGGTCGCCTCCAGGCGGAGGGCGTCCGGGCGGGTCGCGGCGGTGCGGTCGGGGAGATCGGCGAGGGCGGGGCCGCGCCACAGGGTGAGGGCGTGGGCGAGGTGGCGGGCGGCGGTGGAGGCGTCGGCGCGGTCGTACAGCGCGGTGGTGCCCTGGCGTACCAGGCGTTCGAAGACGAAGAGGTCGATGTCGTCCGGGGCGGCGGTGAGGCGGTAGCCGCCGGGCTCGGAGGTGACGGCGTCTCTTCCGAGGGCTCGGCGGAGGCGGCCGATGAGGGCCTGGAGGGCGGCGGGGGCGTCTTGGGGTGGGTCGTCGGCCCAGATCTCGTCGATGAGGGTTTCGTGGGTGGTCGTGCGGTCGGGGCGTAGGGCCAGGGCCGTGAGGAGGGTGCGGAGGCGGGGGCCGGGGAGGGGGACGTCTCTGCCCTGAGTGTCCTGCGCCTGGGTGACGCCCAGGATTCTGTACCGCATCGGCCCATTGTCGCTGGGGTGGTGGGATGCGGCATGGGGTTTCGAGCGCACCCGGTGCCGAGCCGAGGCGCCATCGAGCCTGTCCGGTGTTCTGAGGACAACGCCCCGCTCAGCCGCCGGCGGCCAGTGCCCCCCGCTGCGGTGAGATCCCCGCCGGCACCGCGCGCGTGCGGGCCGGGGTGCCGGTCCAGCAGGTGCCTCGGCGGGAGAGGAGGCGGCGGAGCCAGAGTTCGAGGGAGACGAGGTCGGCGAGGCCGTCGAGGGGGAGGGGCTCGCCCTGGGCGGCGGAGCGGAGGGCCTTGCGGACGACGCGGGCCTCGACCAGGCCCGCCTCGGCGAGCAGGGGCGTGTCGAAGAGCGCGATGAGGGAGTCCGCGGAGACCCTGAGGCCAGTGCGGGAGGCCGCCGCCGACGCGTGGGAGGGCGCGCCCCAGCCGGGCGGGAGGTCGGTCACCCCGGCACCCTCCAGCACCGTGCGCAGGATCGCCGCCCGCGCCCCCGGCTGCACCCGCAGCGTCTCGGGAAGCTCGCGGCAGGCCCGTACGACCTGGTTGTCGAGGAAGGGGGCGTGCAGGCGCTGCAAGCGGATCTCGGCGGCCTGTTCCAGGATGCGGAGGTCCGCCGCGTGGCGGGCCAGAGCCGCACGCGCGCGGTGGTCGCCGGGACGCTGCCCGGGCCCCACGCCCGAGCGGTGGGTCGCCCCTTGCAGACGAACCGATACTTCAGCGAGCGCCTCTCCGGTCAGCCAGCGTGCCGCCGGCCCGGGTCTGGCCCAGGTGAGCGCCGCCAGCGACGCCCCCACCGCACCTCCGGGCTCGTCGAGTCTGCGCTGCAGCAGCCGCTCGGCGAGCACCTCGACGCCCGCACCGTACGACGTCCGCGCGAGCCGCCGGGCCGCGCCGTACACGCGCGCGGGGACCAGCACCGAGCCGTCCGCCTTGGCCAGCGCGGCGACGGGGCGCACGAGATGGCGCCGTTTGCGGTCCATGAGGAGGTCGGCGAGGCGCGCGGGGTGGGCGTCCAGGACCTGCCGGGCGCCGTACCCGGTGAAGTGGTCGGCGCTGCCCGAGGCGAGGCGGGCGCGGTGCCGGGCCGCCGTCACCAGGGAGGGGCCGGGCTCGTCGGTGAGCGGGCCGTCGAGGTCGGCGTACGGCAGGGTCTCCTCGCCGCCCGCCACGACGACGTGGTGCAGGCGCGGGTTGGCCGCGAGGGTCCCCGCGCGTTCCACCTCGGCCTCCCGGCCCGGTACGGCCAGGTCGTTGAACGTGACGGCCAGCAGCCGCTCGCCCGCGCCCGTGCCGTGGCCCAGGAGTGTGCCGGGCCGGCCGGGCAGGCCCGCCGCGAGCAGCGCCAGGGTGCCGGAGGCCGGGCCGCCGGAGAGATCCGCGCCGATGCCCGGAACCGGCATCCCGCGCGCGGCCCGCCGTTCGGCGGGGCCCATGCCCGGGACGGGCCCGGGGTCGATGTCGGGGACGTGCCGGGGTGCGGAGAGGCGGGTCCGTACGGCCTCGACGAGCGCGTCGCGCACGGCGTCGACCGCGCGGTCCGGGTCGGCCGCGGGCGCCGCCACCGCGAGGGAGGCGACCTGCTCGTACCCGGCGACCTCACGCGCCCCGGCGCGAAGGATCAGCGCATGCCCCGGCGGAACGCGACGCACGCCGTCGTACGGCGTGGAGTCCTGGAGCGCGGCAGGTACGTCGGGGGTGGCCAGCAGCGCGGCGAGGTGACCGAAGTCGAGGTTGGCCTCGACGAGGTCGGCGAGGGGCAGCGCGGCCGTGGCGTACGCCGTGCCGTCGGCCCAGGGGGTGTGGAACACCGGGCGTGCGCCCGCCAGGTCGCCGCAGACGGTGACCCGCCGCCCGACCTGGACGACGGCCGTGTAGCTGCCCGGCCAGGCGGTCAGATGGCGAAGCGCCCCGCCGCGCGCGGCGAACAGGCCGACCCGCAGTTGCTCGTCGGTGGCCCCGCACAGGCCCAGGACGGCGATCCGGGTCTGGGCGTCGGCCGACACGATCCGCACCTCGTCGGGGCGCCAGTCGCCGACCGCCCACAGCGGATCGGGGTCGCCCCACAACAGGTGGGAGCCCACCGGGTGCAGGGTCTCGCCGTCGAGCCCGTTGGCGCCGGCGGAGCCGGGCTCAAGGGCTCGCGCGGCGGTGCTGCTCCACCCCACCAACCACCGCATCGACGCCTCCACAGACCCGTGGACAACCAGTGCACCGCACGAACGGGTCACCATGCTGCCACGAAGAACGGCGCACAGAGGGGCGGCGGAGCCGCTTGTGATCCAGGAAGTGCCGGGCGGCCCGCACGGTCGCGTCGACCTGAACACGCAGGCGGGAGGCGGTGACTTCGACTCGAATGCGCCCCCAGTACGCTCCCCGAAAACGCCCTTCGCGCCCTCAACTTCCGTGGTGAGAGCGGTAATCCCATACGAAGGACAGGGGCGATTTTCGGCCAAATCGAGGACATGCGGCGGCCGTCACGGCGAGCGCGCACACGCTCCGTACACAACCCCGCGCACCGCCCGACGGGTGCGCAGCCCGGGAGGCGGAGCACGCCTCCCGGACCGGTCCGCCGCCCGCGGGGATGTAGGCGGCGGTGTCCCCCAGCCCACTGGATCCAGTACAGCGGGCCGACCCACGCACGAGCCATGGAACCGCTCCCCCACTGGCCGGAGAAGAGCGCACGGCCGGGCGCACAGCCACACAACGGGAGCACGTGGCAACGGTGTGTAGGTGAGCCCGCACTTCAGTACGGACCACAATCCCGCCATCCGGAAGAATGCCCCTTAACGCTTGGGATGCGGCGAACTACGCTGGGTTTACGAATGCCGCGTGGTTATGCCAGCGCGGCAGCCGTCTGTGTCGAGGGGTGGCGCATGTCCAGGGAGCAACGCGGGCCGAACGAAAAACTCGGCGCCGTTCTCGCCCTCGCGGGAATCAGCAACGCGGGACTCGCGCGTCGCGTCAACGATCTTGGCGCCCAACGCGGGTTGACGCTTCGCTACGACAAGACGTCGGTGGCGCGCTGGGTGTCGAAGGGCATGGTGCCGCAGGGCGCCGCCCCGCACCTCATCGCCGCCGCGATCGGCCAGAAACTGGGCCGACCCGTGCCACTCCACGAGATCGGCCTGGCCGACGCCGACCCCGCGCCCGAAGTGGGGCTCGCCTTCCCCCGGGACGTCGGACAGGCCGTGCGGTCGGCGACCGAGCTGTACCGGCTCGACCTCGCCGGGCGCCGCGCGGGCTCCGGCGGCATCTGGCAGTCGCTGGCCGGCTCGTTCGCGGTGAGCGCGTACGCGACGCCCGCCTCACGATGGCTGATAACCCCGGCCGACAGCTCGGTGGCGCGCGAGGCGAACCTGACCGAGGGCTCCGGCGCACCGCTCAAAGTCGGCCACAGCGATGTGCAGAAGCTGCGGGAGGCCGCCGAGGACGCCAGGCGCTGGGACTCCAAGTACGGGGGCGGTGACTGGCGCTCATCGATGGTGCCGGAGTGCTTGAGGGTGGAGGCGGCGCCGCTGCTGCTCGGCTCGTACTCCGACGAGGTCGGCCGGGCCCTGTTCGGGGCGAGCGCCGAACTCACCCGTCTGGCCGGCTGGATGGCCTTCGACACCGGCCAGCAGGAAGCCGCCCAGCGGTACTACATCCAGGCGCTGCGCCTGGCCCGCGCGGCCGCGGACGTCCCGCTCGGCGGGTACGTCCTCGCCTCCATGTCCCTCCAGGCGACCTACCGCGGCTTCGGCGACGAGGGCGTCGACCTGGCGCAGGCCGCCCTGGAGCGCAACCGGGGGCTGGCCACGGCCCGCACGATGAGCTTCTTCCGGCTGGTCGAGGCGCGGGCGCACGCGCGCGCGGGTGACGCACCGGCGGCCGGTGCGGCGCTGAAGGCGTCCGAGAGCTGGCTGGAACGGTCGCGTGAGGGCGACAACGACCCGTCGTGGCTGGGGTTCTACGGCTACGACCGGTTCGCCGCGGACGCGGCGGAGTGCTACCGGGATCTGAAGGCGCCGCGGCAGGTGCGCCGGTTCACGGAGCAGGCGTTGTCGAAGCCGACGGAGGAGTTCGTGCGGTCGCACGGGTTACGGCTGGTGGTGTCGGCCGTGGCCGAGCTGGAGTCCGGCAATCTCGATGCGGCGTGTGAGCAGGGGGTGCGGGCCGTGGAGGTGGCTGGGAGGATCTCTTCGGCTCGGACCACGGAGTACGTGAAGGATCTTCTTCATCGGCTGGAGCCGTATGGGGACGAGCCGAGGGTGGTGGAGTTGCGGGAGCGGGCTCGGCCGCTTCTCATGGCTCCCGCGTAGCACTTCGCCTTCTCGTCTGCCGTCCTGGGGTCGGCTGTGCTCGCCGGGGTTTGAACGTAGTGTCAGTGGCGCAGTGCACTATCGGAGGCGGAGGTGGTGCAGGTGCGGGTGGGTGCGTACGACTGCGACGTGCTGGTGGTCGGCGGGGGGATCGTCGGGCTGTCCACGGCGTTCGCGATCACCCGCGCAGCGCCGGGGACC
This sequence comes from Streptomyces griseus subsp. griseus, assembly GCF_000720255.1. Classification (GTDB taxonomy): domain Bacteria; phylum Actinomycetota; class Actinomycetes; order Streptomycetales; family Streptomycetaceae; genus Streptomyces; species Streptomyces griseus_I. The sequence continues at coordinate 16,603 of NZ_JOJE01000036.1, forward strand.
CGGGTGACCGTGCTGGAGAAGGAGCCGGGGGCTGCCCGACACCAGACGGGGCGCAACAGCAGTGTGATCCACAGCGGGATCTACTACAAGCCGGGGTCACTGAAGGCGCGGTACGCCGTGCGCGGTGCCGCGGAGATGATCAAGTTCTGTGCGGAGTACGGCATCGCGCACGCCGTCACCGGCAAGCTGATCGTGGCGACCGAGCGGGAGGAGCTGCCCCGCCTGCACGCGCTCGTGCAGCGCGGCCGGGAGAACGGCATCCCGGTGCGGGAGCTGGGCGGAGCGCAGATCGCGGAGTACGAGCCCGAGGTGCGGGGCCTCGCGGCGATCCACGTCGGGACGACAGGGGTGTGCGACTTCGTCGGGGTCGCACGGCAGCTCGGCGAGGCCTCGGGGGCGGAGATCCGCTACGGCGCCCGGGTCGAGCGGATCGACCGGCGCCCCGACCGGGGCGTCGCGGTGCGGACCACGAACGGGGACGTCGTCCGGGGCCGGGTGCTGGTGAACTGCGCCGGGCTGTACTGCGACGAGGTCGCCCGGATGACCGGGGACGAGCCCGGGGTGCGGATCGTGCCGTTCCGGGGGGAGTACTACGAGCTGGCGCGGCCGGAGCTGGTGCGGGGACTGGTGTATCCGGTGCCGGACCCGGCGTTCCCGTTCCTCGGGGTGCACCTCACACGCGGGATCGACGGCAGCGTGCACGTCGGCCCCAATGCCGTGCCGGCGCTGGCGCGCGAGGGATACGAATGGCGGGTCGTACGGCCGGGCGAGGTCGCGACGACCGTCGCGTGGCCCGGGGTGTGGCGGATGGCACGGCGGCACTGGCGGTACGGGGCGGGTGAGCTGCGGCGGTCGGTGTCGAAGGGGGCGTTCACGGAGGCGGTGCGCAGACTGCTGCCGGCGGTGGGGGAGGGCGACCTGGTGAGGACCGCGGCGGGCGTGCGGGCTCAGGCCGTGCTGCGGGACGGGGGGCTGGTGGACGACTTCCTGATCCGGGAGGGGGCGCGGGCCGTCCATGTCCTGAACGCGCCGTCCCCCGCGGCGACCGCCTCGCTCCCGATCGGTCGGGAGGTGGCTCGGCGGGCGCTGACCGTGCTGGGGTCGGTGTAGGGCCCAGTCCCCCCAGCGGCCAGTCCCCTCAGCGGCCAGTCCCTCCGAGCCGCCGTGCTCACGGCGCCCTCCGCCCCCTGAATCGAGCCCCGTAAAATCGAGTGCACTGTGTCTGACTCCCTCAACACCCCCGAAGCCCCCCAGCCCGCACCCGGTGAGCAGCACCCGCACGACCCCGGTGTCTCGATCCGGCACACCCGGGCCAAGGGTGAGCCCCGTTTCCCGGACGGGCCCACGGCCGATCCCGCCGGATCCCACTTCGAGCGGCGGATCCGCAGTTTCCAGCCGCGCCGCAGCCGGGTGACCGCGGGGCAGGCGGACGCGTTGCAGCGGCTGTGGCCCAAGTGGGGGCTCGACATCGACGGGCAGCGGGTCCTCGACCTGGGCGAGCTCTTCGGCAACGACAACCCGGTCGTGCTGGAGATCGGCTTCGGCATGGGCGAGGCCACCGCGCAGATGGCCGCCGCCGACCCGGACACGAACGTCCTCGCCGTGGACGTCCACACCCCGGGCCAGGGGAACCTGCTCAACCTCGCCGACCACAACGGAGTGACCAACGTCCGGGTCGGCAACGGCGACGCCATCATCCTGCTGCGCGAGATGCTCACCCCGGACGCGCTGGCCGGCCTGCGCGTGTACTTCCCCGACCCCTGGCCCAAGAAGCGCCACCACAAACGGCGGCTGATCCAGCCCGACTTCCTCACTCTCGCCGCGACGCGGCTGAAGCCGGGGGCGGTCCTGCACTGCGCGACCGACTGGGAGCCGTACGCCGAGCAGATGCTCGAGGTGCTCAGCGCGCACCCCGACTTCGAGAACACCCAGGCCGATGGCGGTTTCGCGCCACGTCCCGAGTTCCGGCCACTGACCCGTTTCGAGGGCCAGGGACTGGACAAGGGTCATGTCGTGAACGATCTGCTCTTCCGCCGCGTACAGCACCGCGAGCAGAACGCGGTTCGGCGTTCCCATGACCTCAGCCCGCACCACCAGTCCCCCACCGAGCCTCCCGCCGACGCCTGACGATCGCGCACCGTCGCGGGCGGCGCGCTCCCTCGTTAGGGTCGATGCCGTGGCCACCTTTCCCCCGTATCCGACGCACCCCGACGGCCCCGCCGGCGGGGGCACGCTCCGGCACGCGCACTGGTGGCAGCGCAAGTCGGTACGGTACGGGGCGCTGATCACCCTCCTCACCCTCTCCGGGCTCGTCATCCTCGCGCTGGTGCGCGAACAGACCGGCACTGAGGGGTTCCTGGTCGGACTCGGGCTCGCGGTGCTGCCGGTGCCGCTGCTCGTCGCGGCGTTCCGCTGGCTCGACCGGGTGGAACCCGGCCCCTGGCGCAACCTGCTGTTCTCGTTCGCCTGGGGTGCCTGCGCGGCCGCGCTGATAGCGATCGTGGCCAACAGTTTCGCGACGAGATGGATAGCCACGGCCACCGCCGATCCGTCCAGTGCCGACACTCTCGGCGCGACCGTCATAGCCCCCGTCGTCGAGGAGTCGGCCAAGGCCGCCGCCGTCCTGCTGGTCTTCCTGTTCCGGCGGCGGGACTTCACCGGCATCGTCGACGGGGTGGTCATCGCCGGGGTGACCGCGACCGGGTTCGCGTTCACCGAGAACATCCTCTACCTGGGCACGGCGTTCGGCACCGACCAGCTCACCGGGGACCGCGGCATCGCCTCCGTGACCGCCGCGACGTTCTTCGTGCGCGTCATCATGTCGCCGTTCGCGCACCCCCTGTTCACCGTCATGACCGGCATCGGATTCGGCTTCGCCGCGCTCGCCGGGGAACGCCAGCACGTCCGGCGGGTGCTGCTGCCGCTGACGGGACTGCTGCTGGCGATGGCCATGCACGCGTTCTGGAACGGCTCGTCGACCTTCGGCGAGTACGGGTTCCTCGCCGTGTACGGGGCGTTCATGCTGCCCGCGTTCGGTCTGCTGACGTGGCTGGTCGTCTGGACCCGGCAGCGGGAGCTGAGGACCGTACGCGAGGAGCTGCCCGCGTACGCCGCCGCGGGATGGCTGGCGCCGGCCGAGCCGTTCGCCCTCGGGTCGATGCGGGCACGGCGGCTGGCCCGGGAGTACGCCAGGCGTCATTCCGGCAGGCCCGCGGCGCGCGCGGTGGCCCAGTACGAGGCGTACGCGACGTCACTGGCGTTCCTGCGGCGCCGGGGGAACCGTGGGAAGGCGGGCGCTGACTTCGTCGTGCGGGAGGCGGAGTTGCTGCGGGAGCTGTGGGGGCGCCGGGATGTGGCACGCCCGGCGCTGGACCACGCGGCGCGGGTGGCCGCGCCGCCGGTGCCGGTGGTGGTGCCGCCCTGGCCGGTTCACGGGGGGTACGGATACGTGCAGGGGTACGCGAACGGCCCCGGGCCGGGGTACGGGTATCCGGCGGCGCCCTCACCCGCGTACAACCCTTACCGCTCGTAGCGAGCCCGGGTCGCGGGGGTTCGGCACCGCCGGACAACGCCGTCGCGGCTGAACGCCGTGAGTGACTGACTAGGCCGAGGCTTCCGTCAGCTTCGCCACTTCCTGCTCCGTCAGCCGCAGTTCCGCCACGCCCAGCAGTGCCGGCAGCTGGTCGACCGTGCGGGCGGAGGCGATCGGCGCCGCGACGGTCGGCTGGGCGGCGAGCCAGGCGAGGGCGACCGTGGCGATCGGGGCATCGTGGGCCTGGGCGATCTCGTCGAGCGCGGCGAGGACCTTGACGCCGCGCTCGGACTCGAGGTGCCCCGCTGCCTGGCCGGCACGCGCGCTGTCCACCGTCGTGCCGGGCCGGTACTTGCCGGTGAGGAAGCCGGAGGCCAGCGCGTAGTACGGGACGGCGGCCAGGCCCGCGCGGGAGGCGACGTCGCTCAGCTCACCCTCGTAGGTGTCGCGCGAGACGAGGTTGTAGTGCGGCTGGAGGGCGACGTACCGGGCGAGGCCCTCGCGGTCGGAGAACTCCAGGGACTCACGCAGGCGTCCGGCCGAGATGTTGGACGCGGCGATGTGCCGCACCTTGCCCGCCCGCACCAGCTCGTCGAGGGCGCCGATGATCTCCTCGACCGGCACCTCGGGCTGGTCGAAGTGCGTGTAGTAGAGGTCGATGTAATCGGTGTTCAGGCGGCGCAGGGAGGCGTCCGCGGCGGCCTTGATGTTGGCCGCGGTCAGGCCCTGGTACTCGGGGTGCTGGCTGACCTTGGTGGCGATGACGACGTCGGAGCGGTTGCCGCGGGCCGTGACCCACTTGCCGATGATGGTCTCGGACTCGCCGCCGCTGTTGCCCTCGATCCAGGCGGAGTAGACGTCGGCGGTGTCGACGAAGTTGCCGCCGGCGGCGGTGTAGGCGTCGAGGACGGCGAAGGAGGTCGCCTCGTCGGCGGTCCAGCCGAAGACGTTGCCGCCGAGGGAGAGGGGGAAGACCTCGAGGTCGGAGGAGCCGAGCTTGCGCAGAGATGATGAAGTCATGCTCTACGTCAACGCGCGAACGGGAGGCACGCATTCCGTGCCTCCCGTGAACGCTTCGTGAATCCGGGAGACCTCACCGACTCCCGGAAGTCTGCGGAACCCGACGGGTTCTCAGGGGTTGAGCCCCTTGCCGCGCAGCCACGCCATCGGGTCGATGCCCGAGCTGCTGCCGCCGGGGTGGACCTCCAGGTGGAGGTGGGCGCCGGTGACGTTGCCGGTGGCGCCGACCCGGCCGATGACGTCGCCCGTGCCGACCTTCTGGCCGACGCTGACGTTGATGGAGGACTGGTGGCAGAACCACAGCTCCGTACCGTCGTCGAGGGTCATGATCGTGCGGTAGCCGTACGAACCGGCCCAGCCCGCCTCGGTGATGGTGCCGCTGTGGATGGCCTTGATGAGCGTGCCGGTGGGCGCGGCGAAGTCGAGGCCGGTGTGGTAGCCGGAGGACCAGTACGAGCCGGCCTGACCGAAGGTCGAGGTGATGGTGTACGAGGAGGTCGGCAGCGTGTACTGCTTGGCCAGCTCGGCGAGACGCTCGGCCTCGGCCTTCCGCTCGGCCTCTTCCTTCGCCTTCTTCTTGGCGGCCTCGGCCTTGGCCTTGGCCTCCTGCTCGGCCTTGTTGGCGGCGTCGGTGGCGGCCTTGGCGGCCGCGGCCTCGGCGGCGGCCTGGGCCTTGCTCTCGATCTGGCCCTGCTGCGACTCGGCCTGGGCCATGATGCGGCTGCGCAGCGACTCACCGGCGTCGGTGGCGCTCTGGGTGGTGGTGTCGGTGTCGGCGCCGACGCTGCTGAGGGCGTCCGCGGCGTCCTTGGCGGTGTCCTCGGTGTCGTCCGTCAGCAGCGAGCCGACGGAGGGCAGGTCGGGTATGGAGATGGAGACCGGCGGCTTGCCGGTGTTGGCGCTGGCGATGCCGCCCGCGCCGACGGCGGCGATGACGCCCACGCCCAGGACGGTGGAGCTGCGGGCGAGCCCGCCGCGCTGCTTGGCGACGCGGTGCCGGCCACGTACCGGGCGAATGGATTCCGCGGTGGGGTTCCACTCCTCCCAGGGGCCCTCGTCGGTGCGGTAGTCGCCGTAACCGAAGGTCTCGGTGCTGCGGCGGCTCGGCGCGGGGGCCTCGGGGGCAGGCGGGTTGGACGCCACGAAGGCGTACTCCTTTCCTTCCGTGACGCCTACCGGGTTAGCTGACGGGTTCGGAGCGGGAAGGTCTCCTACGCGCGTATACCGGCCGTGAGTTCACGGCGGCATCCACGTGATTCACCCCAAGGTGGTGGTTCCCCGGTTCCCTTGCGGGATTCGGCGCGTGAGCACGGAGCCGCCTCTTGTGACGGCTGGGACGACCGCGCTGCGTTATCGAACGTTAATAGACAGTGGGTCAGGTTTCCAAGCTGTTCCGCTTGATCATTAACATTTTCGCCGGGGACTTACGGGCCATGACCGGCGAAAATCGGGCGAGTTGACCGAGTGGCGGGGTCGACAGAATGCCTGACGGTGCGTCAGTTGTTATGCGGAGCGACATGGTTCACTTACGTGGCGTGACCGAATGTGAAGGTCGCGGAAAGGCCCGGGCAGCTTGAAAAACACCGAAGGCCGGGACTCCTGAGAGTCCCGGCCTTCGGCCTTCAGTAGCGGGGACAGGATTTGAACCTGCGACCTCTGGGTTATGAGCCCAGCGAGCTACCGAGCTGCTCCACCCCGCGTCGTTGATTCAAGTGTACGGCATCCGCGGGGTGCGAAGCGCCAGGGTTTTACGGAGGGGGCGGAGTGAGGCGGAGCGGCGGGTTTTCCGGGGCCGGTCAGTCGACTCCTCTTGGGCCGGTCAGTCGAGCAGGTGGCGGTTGGGGGCCTTGGCCCGCTCCGCGTACTCCGGCAGTACGACGACCTCCGCGCCGCCCGCCAGCAGCACGCCCGTACCGTCGGCTCCCTGGACGAACGTGTCGGGCTCGCGCCAGGCCGTGACCACCCGCCCCACCCCCGCGTCGAGGATCAACCGGGCGCAGGGGGCGGGCCGGGAGGCGCGGCGGGCGCAGGGTTCGAGGCTGCTGTAGACGGTGGCCGACGCGAGCCTGGGGTCGGCCGGGCCGATCTTCGCCAGGGCCGCCTCCTCGGCGTGCACCACGGAGTCGCCGCCCTCCCGGGAGTGCCCGCGCGCCAACTCGGTCCCGTCGGCCGCCACCACGACCGCGCCCACACTGAACGCGGTCTCCGACGGCGGGCACCGCTCCGCGAGTTCACAGGCGAGGGCGAGCCAGTGCCGGTCGGCCGGGGAGGCCGCGCCGCCACGACCGGGCGCCGTCGGCTGGTAGCGCATCAGTACGACGTCCTCGATGCGCCGCGTCTCCACGAGCCGGAGCCGGCCGCCCTGGTAGGCGCCCGGACCGAAGAGGCGGGGGGCGTGGGGATCGCCCACGAAGAGGGGGGCGAGGACGAGCTGGAGTTCGTCGGCCAGTTCCTGCTGGAGGAGCTGGGTGTGGACGGTCCCGCCGCCCTCGACCATGAGCCGGCGTACACCGCGTACGTCGTGGAGGTGCTCCAGGAGTGCGCGCCAGTCGAGTTCGGCACCCAGCGCCACGACGTCGACACCGGTCCCGGCGTCGGCGTCGGCGTCGGCGTCGGAAGCGAGGTCGGCGCCGGAAGCGGGATGGGCACCGGAAGCGGGATGGGCACCGATGCCGGCCCGCCGGGCCCGATCGGCGCCCTTGTCCGTCGTGTAGAGGACCTTCTCCCCGCCCGTGTGCCAGAACTGTGCCGCCGGGTCCAGCTCGCCTGAGCCGCTGACCGTGACCTTCAGCGGGAACTCGGGCTTTCCGGCGGCGACCCGGGCCGCGCGCCGCTCGGGCGAGTTGACCAGCAGCCGCGGGTTGTCGGTGCGGATCGTGCCGGCGCCGATCAGGATGGCGTCGACGGAGGCCCGTACCTCGTCGACCCGGTCGAAGTCGGCCGGGCTGGAGAGCAGCAGCCGCTCGGGGCCGGTGTCGTCCAGGTAGCCGTCGAGGGAGACCGCGGCGGACAGCAGGACGTAAGGGAGAGGCATCTACGCACTCCATCGTGGGACGGGAGCATCCGGGTCTTGGGGCCTTGGGGTCTTGGTTCAAGTTTGAAACAAACTTACACTGGTCGCATGACGACCCGCTGGCTCACCCCCGAGGAGCAGCGCGCCTGGCGCGCGTACATCGCCGCCACCATGCTCCTGGAGGACGCGCTCGACCGGCAGCTCCAGCAGGAGGCCGGGATGCCGCACATCTACTACTCCATCCTGGCCACCCTGTCCGAGACACCGGAACACCGACTGCGCATGACCGATCTCGCCGAGCAGCTGAAGATCACCCGCAGTCGGCTGACGTACGCGGTGGCACGACTGGAGAAGGACGGTCTGCTACGGCGCGAGGGATGCACCTCGGACCGCCGCGGCAGCCTCGCGGCGCTGACCGACGACGGGCTCGCGGTGCTGGAGCGGGCGGCACCGGGGCACGTGGAGACCGTACGCGCCCACATCTTCGATCACCTCAGCCCCGAGCAGGTGACACAGCTGGAGGAGATCTTCACGGGGATCACGAAGGGACTCATGGGGGACGGGCCGGGGGACGGCCAGGGGGACCTGCCGTGGCTGCGGCGCTCGTCCACAGGGTGTGCGGGAACGGGATGACCCGGCCGGAGAGCGACGTTGGGCCTGATGCGTGACACATGAGGCGCGCGCCACAAACGTGTTGCTTCAAGTTTCAAGCAGGAGTAGGGTCCCGATCCGAGGATGTGCTTCAAATCTGAAGCAGGCCCTTGGACCGATCAGCGATGGACCCGACCCGGAGGCCCGCATGCCCGCTTTCCCCGCCGCCACCACGCGCTCCCGCGTCCGGGTACCGCTGCGCTTCCACGACGGCTACGGCGTCGACGCCGAACTGGTCACCTTCCACGGTCTGACCGACGGCCAGGAACACGTCGCGGTCGTCCTCGGCGACCCGGGCGCCGTCCCGCTGGTCCGCCTGCACTCCGAGTGCCTGACCGGCGACGTCTTCGGCTCCGCCCGCTGCGACTGCGGCCCGCAGCTGCGCGAGGCGGTCGAGCGGATCGCGGAGCGCGGCGGCGTTCTGCTCTACCTCCGCCAGGAGGGCCGCGGCATCGGCCTCTACAACAAGCTCGACGCGTACGCCCTCCAGGACCAGGGCCTCGACACCTACGCGGCCAACGCCGCCCTCGGCCTGCCCGAGGACGCCCGCGACTACACGGCGGCGGCCCAGATGCTGGACGCCCTGGGCATCACCGGCCTGGACCTCCTCTCCAACAACCCCGACAAGGCCGACCAGTTGCGCACCCTCGGCGTCGAGGTCCGCGACCGCGTCCCCACCGGCGTCTTCGCCACCCCGGACAACGTCCGCTACCTCCGCGCGAAGGTCCTCCAGACCCAGCACACGCTGCCGCTGACGGAGCTGCGGGAGACGGCGCCGCTGACGGAACTGAGCGTGGGCTGAGGCTGGTCGAGCCTTCCGGCACGAACGTTGTCAGGTGCCGTCTACGAACGGTTGGTAGCGCCCCCGCGACCGTCCTCCTCCTCGAGGGCCATGTAGAGGCGGGTGCCTCCCGGGCGGAAGCCGACGCGTTCGTAGACCTGCCGGGAACCCTCACCCGAGTACTCGAGCCACACCGAGTCCGCCTGCTGGGCGAACATGGCCTCGGCCAGTGCCGCGGTGACCGAGCCGGCGACGCCTCGGCCGCGGCAGGCGGGGCGGGTGCCGACGCCGGCCAGTTCCGAGGTGCCGACGGCGGGCGCGGAGCAGGTTCCCGCACCCGCGCAGCCCCCCTCGGGGTCCCGCACGAACCGCACGGCTCCGCCGTTGTCCTGGGTACGGCGCAGCCGGGCGGCCCCTTCCCGCGACGCGGCGAACGCGCTGTCGAAGGCCTCGGACAGGGCGGCGCCGATGGACTCGTAGTCCGCGTCCGTGCGCGGAATGGCGACCGGGAGCGCGGTCGGCGACGGCGGGGTGAGGGTGTCCGGCGTGCAGACCAGATAGGCGTGCTGCGCCTCGGTGGTGAACCCCGCTGCCCGCAGGGCCGGTTCCACGTGGGGTGCGGCGTCCGGCGCGAACTCCAGCCGGGGCTTGAGTCCGCGCTCGCGGAACGCCTCGATCAGGGCCGCGACGTCGCGGCCGCTCGGGCGGGCGCCGGGCAGCGGAGTCGCGTAGTTGAGGTAGGGGCTGCTGCTGGAGGGGTCGAACCCCAGGACGAAGGCGGTGATGTCGACCGCCTCGGGACGGCGACGGAGGTTGCTGACGGCGAAGTTCTGGACGTCGATGCGCACGGTGAAACGGCCTCACGTTGAAGTGGTGGATGCGTGGCGGTGTGCGGGACACCGCGCCATCGGGCCGCCGTGAGGAGAGCGGAGCGGAACCGAGCGGACAGGAAGATCCGGTCAGTACCGACGGCGGCCGCTGGGGGACGCCGCAATCATTGGCTTCAGTCCTTCACCGTGAGAGAGGTGAGCGCGCACAGCACTCGGCGGCAGCTTATCCGCTCGGTCAACTGTGCGCCCGGGCAACGAGGCAGGGATCCCGCCGAAGCACCTCCCGGCTGCCGAGCAGCGTGCCGACGGCCAGACCGAGGGCGGGCAGCACCAGCGTGGCACCGGCCCACAGCAGCCCGGGCAGGGCGTCCGCAGGCCTGATGGGCAGCCCTAGGAGATCACTGAGCCGCCGCGTGAGCGCGACGGAGAGCCCGGTACCGACGACGGCGCCGATCGCTCCCGCCACTCCGCCGGAGAGGAGGGCCTCACCGAGCATGATCCGCCGCAACTCCGGCCGCCCGGACCTCAGGATCCGCAGCACCGCGAACTGCCCGACCCGCGCCCGCGCACTGCCCGCGGCCCGCACGACACCGAGCCACACCGCCCCCAACGCCAGCACCGGCACCAGCACCCGCATCGCGAGATCCGCCACACCGAACAGACCGGCCAGATGGCGGACGCGGTCGGACACCGGCGAGGCGGAGAACCCGTCGTCCTGGAGCGCCTTGGTGACCGCGGCCACGTCCCGCTGGTGCCGGACCACGACGACGGCGGACTGCGCACCCTCCCGCTCCCGGAACGCCTCCGGCTCCTGTCCGGCCCGGGCGGCCGCGAGCAGCGCGGCGGTGTCCTCGGCGAGATGGGCCACGCCGGGCCCGTCGGCCTGCCGGCTCGGGTCGTACAGCGCGACGACCTTCAGCCTCACCACGGCGGTGGTCCCGGACGCGCTCCCCTCGCCTTGGTGTACCCGAAACGGACGGACCCGCCCGACCAGCGCACCGAAGTCGGTCCCCTGCGCTGCGGCAGGCCGACGTCAGAGGCCCCTCACCGCACGGCCCGCTCCGCTGGACCCGGTGTCTGTTCAAGTCACCGGCGACCAGCCCCCGTTCACGCCTAAGTGGGACGCCGGTTGCCCGCAGCTTTCCTGGGCGTGGAGATTGCGGGAGTTCTGGGAGCTTGTTGGGGAGACCGGTCGGTAGCGGGGGAAGATCGGCCAAGTCGTGATGTTGCTCCGGTTTCCTTCTGCCTGGTGCCGCAGTGTCCCTTGGTGGATCTGTGACTTGTGGGGCTCGCGCGCACTCACCCCCCATGCGAAAGGAACCCATCCATGGCCGACGAGAGGGTGCTGCGCGCGCAGCGGTTCATCAACGACACCTATGGCGGCGTACCGGGGATCACGAAGGTCGAGGAGACCGGGGTGGTGGACTGGCCGACGGTGTACGCGCTGGTGCGTGCGCTGCAGTACGAGCTGGGCATCACCGCGCTCTCGGACAACTTCGGGCCCACCACGCTTGCCACGCTGACAGCCAAGTGGCCCTCGATCGACGCGAGTTCCGCCACCCCGGCGAACGTCGTCCGCATCGTGCAGGCCGCCCTGTGCTGCAAGGGCTACGACGGCGGTGACATCGACGGTACGTACAGCGTCCGAGTCGCCGCCTCCGTACGGCAGTTGAAGGCGGACGCGGGTCTCGACGGGCCGTACCCCGGGGACGCCGTGGTGCCGAAGCTGTTCAAGGCGCTGCTGAACAGGGACGCCTACATCCGTCAGGAGGGCGGCAGCGACACCGTGCGGGCGGCGCAGCGCTGGATGAACGGCACGTACGTCGGCCGGGCCAACTTCTTCGTCATCGCCTGCGACGGCCGCTACTCCCGTGACGTGCAGCGGGCGCTGATGTACGCCGTGCAGTACGAGATCGGCATGACCGACGACGTGGCCAACGGCGTCTTCGGCCCCGGCACCCAGAACGGGGTCAGGTCCGCCACCCTCTCCATCGGGTCGACCGGCGCCTGGGTACGGCTGTTCTCTGCCGCGATGGCGTTCAACCAGCGCCCCGGGGTCACCTTCACGGACACGTTCGACGCCCGGCTCGCCGGACGGGTGGCCACCTTCCAGGAGTTCGTGCGGCTCCCCCTCACCTGCAAGGGCGACTTCGCCACCTGGGCGTCGCTGCTGGTGTCCACCGGCGACACCTCGCGCCGGGGCAGCGCCGCGGACTGTTCCACCGAGGTCACGGCCGCCCGGGCCGAGACGCTGGCCGCCGCCGGGTACCGGGTCGTCGGGCGGTACCTGTCGAACGTACCCGGCACCACCCTCGACAAAATGATCAAGCCCGGTGAGCTCAGAACCATGGCCGCGAGAGGGCTGCGCTGCTTCCCGATCTACCAGACCAACGGTGCCGCCGCGAGCTACTTCACCGCCGCGCAGGGCGCCTCCGACGCCGCCGACGCCCTCTACTGGGCCCGCTACCACGGCTTCCGGCCCGGCACTCGCATCTACTTCGCCGTCGACTACGACGCCGTGGACGACGAGGTCACCACCAACGTCCTCCCCTACTTCACGGCCCTGAAAGCCGCGATCGACGCCGACGGCGCGGGCTACCTGACCGGCATCTACGGCGCGCGCGCCGTGTGCGCCCGGGTGGGCGCCGAGGGACTCACCTCCGCGAGCTTCGTCTCCGACATGTCCTCCGCCTACACCGGCAACGTGGCCTCCCCACTGCCCGAGGACTGGGCGTTCGACCAGATCGCCACCATCGACGTGGGCACCGGCGAGGGCGCGATCCAGATCGACAACAACATCGCGTCCGGCCGTGACCTCGGCCAGATCGCCTACGCCCCGCCGGCCGTCGCCACCGACCTGGACGTCCGCTTCGACATCTCACGGCAGGCGGTCGCCCTGACGGACGTACGCCATTACCTGCGCTCCTGGGGACTGCCGGAACGGGGAGCCGGCGACCCGACCCCCACGTCCACGCAGGTGACGGCGGGCGCGGACAGCACGGCCGGCGCCTTCGACGTCCTCATCTCCTACGACGCCGTCCTGACCGACCTGGCCCGCACCCTGCGCATGCGCAAGGCGCTCATCGCCGTGAGCCTGCTGTGGACGGTGCGCACCGGGGCGGCCCTCTCCCCGAAGACCGTTGTCGCCGCCCGCAACTACTGCGTCCAGCAACGCATCCTGCGCGGCCCGCTCCTCGACGCGGGCGACCCCGCCGACCTCCGCGCGGTCGCCCGGAAGATGCGCGACGACGACAAGTTCCGCATCAACAGCACCGCCTACGCCCTCATCAAGACCGCCCACGACCTGGGCCTGCCACGCCCCGGCCTCGCGGACACGGCGGAGAGCACCCGTCGGCTCCTGGGCGACTTCCTCGGCTCGGGCGGCCTGGACGGATCGACCCAGCTGGGCCTGTACCAGGTCCTGGAGAAGCACTACGCGCCGCTGCGCGGCACGGGCCGCTGACGGGAAGCACCGGAGAAGAGAGCAGAGCACCCCACATGGCAGCAACACGACGACACTTCCTGCGGTCCGCGGTCACCACGGCGGTCGCGGCCGGCGCGGTCGCCGGTACGGCCCCCCTGGCCCCGGCCGCCGAGAAGGCGCCCCCCGCCGGCACGGCGGGAACGGCGGGATCACCAGGATCCGCGGGGCAGGCCGGCCGGACCTCCGCCAACGGCTGGCCCATCCCCACCGCACCGCCCGACGCCGACGGCAGCGTCTGGACGTGCCCGGTGCCGGGGACGGGCTTCGGCATCGAGGTGGCGATCGGCGACGTGGAGGCGATCCTCGTCCACGTCGTCCGCCGCTTCCACTACGAGGTGGAGACCCTGCGCGCCGGAGACGTCACCGGCTACCGCTCCCCCGCGACGACGAAGGGGTACGAGACCAACCACGCCTCGGGCACCGCGATCGACATCCGCCCCGACGCCTACCCGCCGGGCGCGAAGGGCGGCTTCTTCGCCCCCCAGCTCGCCGTGATCCGCGCCATCCTCGCCGACACCGAGGGCGTGGTGACCTGGGGCGGCGACTTCCCCCACCCCGACGAGAGCCACTTCCAGATCGACGTCCCGCCCACCTCCCCGAAGGTGAAACAGGTCGCCGACCGCATCCGCACCTGGAACACGACCCCGGGCAGGGGGGCGGGCGTCACGCAGGACCCGCGAAACCGTTCCTGACGCTGGGCGGGTGGGTCTCCTTCGGTTCCTCACCGGCCGCCGGGGCGTCACCCATGAGTGGCGAACAACCGGTGCAGCGGCACCACCCTCAGTGCCTCCGGCGGAACCTGGGCAACCAGCCACGTGTTGCCTCCGGCGTACCGGCATTCAAGTCCCGCGGGGGCAGGGACGCACAGCAGGACGCTCGGACCGTGCCGCCTCCCGGCGCTGAGGGCCGCGGCACGGTCACTCGTCAGATGGACCCACTGCCGGGTCATCGGCCGCAGCCCCTCGCCCCGCTCGAAGATGCTGCGCAGGGCGGCGGTGGGCGTGCAGTGGTAGAGCGGAGTCTCCGGCTGCCGGATCTCGTACTCGATGGCCGCGGGTCGCGAGTGGCCGTAACGAGCGCGGACGAGACCTTCCCGGACCTCGAAGCGCGTCTCGGTCACCGCACGTGCCACGCTGATCAGTTCGTCGGCGGAGACCCTGAGCTTGGGTTCGAGCGTCGTCACCAGGGTGTCGACCGGCACCCAGCCCTGGTCGTCCCGCGTGATCCCGGGGTCGTGGCGGAGGTGGTAGGCCAGCGTACGGCTGATGCGGCGCCTACGGCCGTCCTTGAGCTCGCGCAGCGGAGCGTCACCGGGGGTGCCGCGTCGCTCCGCCCAGGCATCGCGCAGCCTGATCGCCAGATCGCGCAGGGGATCGGGCTCAGGGCAGCGCTGCGGGTCGTCGACCAGGGGCGGCGAACACATCTCGTCCAGGAGTGCTTCGCCATGCTCGCGGACGCCCGGTCCACCCGTGCGGTCGCTCAGACAGCGCACCGCGCGGACCAGCAAGGAAGCCCGGTAGGCGGTCCACAGCTTCTCGACATCGACGGCCGGGGCACCCTGGCAGCACGACAGCGCCTCCACATAGGCCATGACCACCTCACGGCGCAGGTCCCAACGGCCCACCGGGAGAGCCGGCACGTCGTCGGTCAGCTGGGCGAGCTCGTATCCCATGGGGCGCCAGCGTGACGCCTCCAGATCGACCGCGACGATCCGGTCGGTGTCGGTCACCAGCCAGTTGAAGGCGTGGGCGTCCCGGCGGGGCTGTGGCGGAAGGGCGGTCACGTCCAAAAGCGCCCACCATTCCTCGAAGAGCGCGTTGGCGTCGCTGGGCGGCTCGTCGGGCAGGATCGCCCGCAGCCACATCCGCACCTCGTTGCGCACTTCCTTGCGTACGCCCTGGACCGGAGACCGGGGCGTACCGCAGGATCCGTGCACGTAGGCGAGGAACTTCGCCGTGCGTTTGAGCAAGCGGCAGGACGCCTCGGGCAGGGTGGGTGACAACCGGTCGGCGAGCACCGTGCCGTGCTCGAAGCGGCGCACGGAGATGATCTCCGTACCGTCCGGGAACTGCTCCTCACCGTGCGGCAGGTCGGCGACCGAGATGGTGGTGATCAGGTCGATGATCCCGAACTCGCCCTCGGCCCCCATGCGTTGCAGCATCCGCTGCACCGCGGCCGACTTCTCGGTGTCGCGGTCGAAACAGAGCTGCGTCGTCGGTTTGAAGACCAGAGTGGAGTTGGTGAACCCCAGGTAATCGTCGACGGTCACGACGTTGCTGCGACCGCCGAGGTTGCGGCGCACCAGGTCGGGGCTGCTGATCGCCCGGTCGGCGGCGCGCTCGTAGAAGAAGCCCGGATTGCCGTCCGCGACCGCCTGGATCCACCCGTCGGTCTGCGGTACGTCGCCCAACTGGGCGCGCATCGCTCCTTGTTCGGCCTGGCTGACGGTCACGCTGCCCTTTTCGAGCTCCCGGCCGAGCCTGACGAGCGGAACGCAGGAGGTGGTGTTCGTCCCCGTCTCCCGGACCAGTCGGGTGATCCCCTCGAGCCAGAAGGACCGGTTGTCCCGCAACGCGGCCGCGGCCAGGAGATCGTCGGCGTACCGTATCCGGCTGAGTTCGTCGGTCAGCGGCCCGGCCTTGACGATCGAACCGTCCTGCAACCCGAGCGCCGTGCGCAGCAACTTGTCACGGTCCATCTCGCCGATGTCCTCGAGCTGGACGTACGCCCTGAGGCAGTCGGACAGGAGTCGGCGATGCAGCGGTTCCGTGGAGGACAGGAAGCGGCTCTGCAGGTCATGAACGAGCACGGCCGGAAGTTCCACCGCCGGATGGCCGGCCTCCGCGAACCGGCGTAGGTGCTCACCGAGTCCGAAGGGGTTGTTGAGCCGCCGCAGACCGAGTCGTATCTGCGGGAGCAGCGCCGGTGCCCTGCGGGCTGCGGCGGCCACACAGAACAGCAGCGCGTGCTGCACGGCCTCGCCACCGCTCGGCTCCCCGGCGGACCTGAGCGCTTTCTCGGCATGTCGCAGGTAGATCTCGAAGTTGTCGTCCTTACCCATGCCGTCGGCCAGCCGCAGCCAGACCTCGGCCATGAGCAGGTGCCACGTGGTGCCGCGCAGTTCGGTGGGGAACTCCCGGTCGGTGCGGACGGCTCTGCCGAGGTACTCCCGGTTCCCCGTGTGATCGTGGAGCCGCAGGTAGCACTCCAGGAGATAGGGGACGGCGTCCGCGGCGGGGTTCCCCTCGACGATCGAGACCCGGAACTGTTCTGCCGACGCCTCCAGATCCGCGACGCCGACCTGTTCGAACCGCGCCAGAAGCACCGCCGCCTGCCCCAGCCGGCCGGAGAACTGGAGCTTGCTCCTGGTGTCGGTCAGGTCGCTGTCCGCGACCACGTGAACCAGGTAGGCCCGCGCCAGGCGCAGCGCCCGGCAGAAGACCACCGGGCGCCGCCAGTTGATGGACAGGGCGTGGTCCCACAGGGAAAGGGCGACACGCTGCCGGACCACATGGAGCGTCTTGGCGTACCGCATGCGCGCAGGCATGCTGGTCGCGGCCTGGGCCGCGAACCGGCACAGATTGCACTCGAAGACGAACGCCTCAAGGACCAGGATGGACTGGTCGTAGGCGTTCAAGACGTCCTTCCAGGCGGTGAGGACGAGCGTGGGATCGCTGTCCGCGTCGAGGACCCCGTGCACCCAGTCCGCGCCACGGCGCTGGATCCACTCGCCCATCAAGGCGTCCAAGGAGTCGCAACCGATCCACCGCAGTAACTGGACGACCTCCGGGTAGCGTTGCTCCAGGAGTTCGTTGAGAACCTGCTTGGACGGCGCGGGCCGGAGGGATGTGGGCTGTGTGCTCGGGACGATCTTCCGCCCCGGTTTGGTGGCCCTCCGGGCCACGTCCAGCGGAGTGACTCTGTTCTGCACGGCGCCCCCGTCGTCCACGCACCAGCCGCCCCCGGCCCAAGGCCGAAAAGCTCCTGAGAGACTGCGAGTGTAGCGTCCGTCACAGTTGGTGGAGGGCAACATGCTCACAGCAGGTCACAAAGGGGCTTTCCCTGTCCTGCGGCTGAGCTAGAGGGACGCGTCGAGAGCTGGGAGTTCCTGTCCGCCGCCGTAAGACCGACATCAGTGGACGGTGAAGCCACCCTCGACGGGGAGAGCTGTTCAGGTGACGAAGCCGACGCCGGGGCTGCACAGCCACAGGACGGCCGCCGCGACCTCGTCCGCGCGCCCCAGTCGGCCGATGGGCTGTTCCTTGATGATCCCGGCCATGGCCTCGGCCTGGTTCTCGACCATGTCGGCGACCATCGGGGTGTCGATGACGCCGCAGCACACGGCGTTGATGCGGATGCCCCGGGGCGCGTACTCGACTGCGGCGCTGCGGGTCAGGCCGATGACGCCGTGCTTGGAGGCGTGGTAGGCCGCACGCTCGGGCAGCCCGACCAGCCCGACCAGCCCGCCCAGGGGCGAGCAGTTGACGATGGCGCCGCTGCCCTGCTCCCGCATCTGCCGCAGTTCGTGCTTCATCGCCGCCCAAACACCGGCAGCGTCGGGCAGCCACCGATTCGTCCGCCGGCGTCCCAGCCGATCCGCAGACGACGGGCACATCCGCTCACGCATCGCTCACGCGTGCATCCGAAGACGAAGCAGCGCCCGACCCGACCGAAGCCGAGTCAGGCGCTGCGTAGCAGGTCAGAGGCCATAACCTCCGCCCGCCATCGGTAGGCCCTGTGGGACTCGAACCCACAACCAATGGATTAAAAGTCCACTGCTCTGCCAATTGAGCTAAGGGCCCAGGCGATGTTGCGTGATGTTGCCTCCACGAGCATAGCCGGACACGGCCGTGTCTCCGATCGGGTATCGGGGACACGGCCGCGCCGGGTGGCCGGATGGGGCCGGGAGTGTCAGGACTGTCAGGGATCGACCGGTTCGGGGGCGCCCGCTCGGGCCGCCTCGCGGGCGCGGGTGCGTTCGTGGTCGGGGTTGAGGAACCAGTGGCGGGCCGAGGCCTGCCACCAGGTGGCGGCGAACCCCAGGACGACCAGCACGGCGACCGGCGCGTAGTTGAAGGTCTCCCAGGTGACGGGGGAAACCTGCGGCAGCATGAACAGCACCGTGATCACCCCGACCCACGCCACCGACGCCATGCCGATCACCTTGGACCAGCGGCCCAGGTGCCACGGGCCCCGCTCGAACGCCTCGCCCTTGCGCACCCGCAGCAGCGTCGGGATGACATACGCGATGTAGAGGCCGATCACCGCTATGGAGGTGACCGCCGCGTACGCCGTCACATTGATCAAGTAGGGCAGGCCCAGCACCAGCGCGGCCCCGGCCGCCAGCCACACCGCCGCGACGGGGGTGCGGGTGCGCGGGCTGACCGTGTGCCAGACATGGGACAGCGGAAGGGCGCCGTCGCGGGAGAAGGCGTAGATCATGCGGCTGTTGGCGGTCACCGAGGCCATCCCGCAGAACAACTGCGCGCCGATCACCACCAGCAACAGCAGCTTGCCGGCCGTCGCCCCCAGCGCGTCGAGCAGGATCTGCGCGGGCGGCGCGCCGGTCGGGGAGTTCAGGGCGCCGTCGTACGACTGGATGGCGAAGGTGAAGCCCAGGAGGAGGACGAAGCCGGCTATCCACGACGTCCAGATCGACTGGACGATCCCCTTCGGGCCCGCTGTCGACGCGTCGTGCGTCTCCTCCGTCATATGGGCGGAGGCGTCGTAGCCGGTGAAGGTGTACTGCGCCATCAGCAGGCCCAGCAGCACCACGTACACCCCGCTGCCCCAGCCCGTATTGTTCACGAACTCGCCGAAGACGAAGGACGCCGACTGGTGGTGGTCCGGTACGAAGGTCAGCGCGCCGACGATCACGGCCACGCCCAGGACGTGCCACCACACGCTCACACTGTTCAGCAGGCCGACGATGCGGACGCCGAAGGTGTTGAGCAGACCGTGCAGCAGCAGGATCGCCGCGAAGAGCAGAACCGTCCGGCCCGGCGTCACCTCGAAGTCGAACTGGAGGTTCAGGTAGGCGCCCAGGAAGGACGCGGCGCCGAAGTCGATTCCGGCCGTCACGGCCACCTGGCCCAGGACGTTGAACCAGCCCGTGAACCAGGCCCAGGCGGCCGCCGAACGCGGGGGCGCGAGCCGGTGGGCCCAGAAGTACAGGCCCGCGGAGGTCGGGTAGGCCGAACAGATCTCGGCCATCGACAGACCCACGAAGAGGGTCATCAGGCCGACCGCCACCCAGCCCCAGGTGATCACGGCGGGGCCGCCGGTGTTCATGCCGAACAAATACAGCGTCAGGCACCCCGACAGCACCGAGATGATCGTGAAGGAGACCGCGTAGTTGGAGAACGCCGACATGCGGCGGGCGAGAACCTGCGTGTAACCGAGCTGGGCCAGCCGTTCCTCGTCAGACAGCCCACTCACTCTGGCGTCATCTGTCATGCCCCCAGCGATTCCCTCACCGAGGGCGTGACATGCGTCACAGAGCTATCAAATGTGGCTACCGTGGCTGGAAAACGCCTTCTAACTCTGCCAACCGCTCCCGAACCGTGAACGCGGCACCCGAGTGGAAGGTCAGCGCGCCCGAGGAGTCGAGGCTGAGGAGGTCGCCGACGCCGTCGCCGACGCCGCCGACGTGGTCGTGGCGCACCTCACCTACGCCCAGGGTGCGCACCGCCGTGCCGGTCACGGGCGACGCCGGGAAAGCCATCTCCGCGCTGCCCTGTCCCGCCTCCGCCACCCGGCCCCGGAAACGCCGGAAGGGCCCGTACGACCGGAGTCGTACGGGCCCTTCCCACATCAGTTCATCAGCCCACGTCAGCCGTTGCGCTTCCAGCGCGGCTTGTCCTCGCGACGGCCGAAGGAGCCGCCGCCGCGGTGGTCGTCACGACGGCCGTACGGACGGTCGTGGCCGGGACGGTCGTGGCCGGGACGGTCGTGGCCGCCGGCACGGAAGCCCGGGCGGTCGTCACGGCGGTCACGGTTGAACGGACGGTCGCTGCCGCGGTGACCGGTACGGTCGTCCCGGCGGAAGCCGCCACGGTCGTCACGACGCTCGAACGAACGCCCACCACGGTCGCCATCACGGTCACGGTTGAACGGACGACGCTCGTCACCGCGGTCGTCGCGGCGGAAGCCACCACGGTCGTCACGACGCTCGAACGAACGCCCACCACGGTCACCGTCACGGTCACGGTTGAACGGACGACGCTCGTCACGACGGTCGTCACGGCGGAAGCCACCACGGTCGTCACGACGCTCGAACGAACGCCCACCACGGTCACTGTCACGGTCACGGTTGAACGGACGACGCTCGTACGAAGACGAACCCGCCGAACGCTCCTCGCGCTCGCCACGGTCCACATCCTGCGCGGCCGGCTGCTCCGGCAGCGAAACCGACACGGCACCCTCGGCACCCTCGGCGGCAACCGCCTGCGCCTCCGCAACCGCGGCCTCCGGGTCCTCGCCCCGCTCACGCGCGACCCGCGCCACCAGCCGGTCGGCCTCCTCACGCAGCTCCGTCGCGCGCCGCTGCGCCCGCTCCAGCTGCTTGTTCAGCTGAGCGACCTCGCGCTCCGCCTGCTGAGCGGCATTGCCGGCCGACTCGGCCTGCACCTCGGTCATCGACCGGGCACCCGTGATCTCGGCGACCGCCGGGTCGAAGGCCGCGCCGCCCTGGATGATGTGACGCCCGGCGTCGACGCCCGCGTCCTCCATCAGCCGGAAGATCTGGCGCCGCTGGTGCGGCAGGGACAGCGACACGACCGTGCCGGTACGGCCGGCACGCGCCGTACGGCCCGCGCGGTGCAGGTAGTCCTTGTGGTCACCGGCCGGATCCACGTTCAGCACCAGGTCGATGCCGTCGACGTGGATACCGCGGGCCGCGACGTCCGTGGCGACCAGGACGTTGACGTACCCGTCCTTGAAGTCGGCCAGCGTCCGCGTCCGCGCGCCCTGCGTCATGCCGCCGTGCAGCGCGTCCGACTTCACACCCGCGTCACGCAGCTGCTCGGCGACACGGTCGGCACCGAGCTGGGTGCGCACGAAGATGATGGTGCGGCCCTTGCGGGAGGCGATCGCGGCCGTGACCGGCGCCTTGTCCTTCGGCTTCACGATCAGGATGTGGTGCGACATGGTCGTGACGGCGCCCTGGGCGGCGTCCACCTCGTGGCTGACCGGGTTGTTCAGGTACCGGTCGACGAGGGTCTTGATCTCGTTCTCCATCGTCGCGGAGAACAGCATCCGCTGACCGCCCGCCGGAACCTGGTCGAGCAGCTCCGTCACCTCGGGCATGAAGCCCAGGTCGGACATCTGGTCGGCCTCGTCGAGAACCGCGATCTGCACGTTCTCGAGCGAGCAGGCGCCGCGGTTGATGAGGTCGCGCAGACGGCCCGGCGTGGCGACGAGGACGTCGACACCGCGCTCGAGGGCGTAGATCTGGTTGCCCATCGACGTACCGCCGCAGACGACCTTCATCTTCAGGCCGAGGACGTCGCCGTACGGCTGGAGCGCATCCGCCACCTGCATGGCCAGCTCACGCGTCGGCGTGAGGATCACCGCACGCGGCTTGTGCTTCTCGGTGCGACCACCCGCCAGCGTCGCCAGCGTCGGCAGACCGAAGGAGAGGGTCTTGCCGGAGCCGGTACGGCCACGGCCGAGGATGTCCTTGCCGGCCAGGGCGTCCGGAATGGTCGCCGCCTGGATCGGGAAGGGGACCGTCACACCGTTCTGTGCGAGCTTGCGCACGATGCCCTCGGGGAGACCGAGGGCCGCGAAGGTGACCTCGGGGGTCTCCTCGACGGAGTCGTTCTCGCCGTTCTCGGGCACGACGGCGTGATCAGTACTGGAAATGGACATGCGAATGCGAAACCTTCCGGAGTCTCGTCGGCACGCGCCCGTCAACTCCGTGTTCGCATTCGACCGCCTCAATGCGGTCCGTCACGGCAAGGGAGAGTACGCGCCACACGGCGCGCTCTGCGGTGGCGCCGGGCAAATGGGATCAAACGATCTACCACCATACGCACCCCCCACCCCCGAAGGCAAATCCAGCCCACAGTGAGACACCTCACGCCGGCGACCCCGCCGCCGGCGCCGGCTCACGCTGCTCCAACTGCGGCCCCGGAGGCTCATGCGCCGACGACGACGGCTCGGCCACCGTAGGAGACGGCGACGGCTGCGGCGGCTCCGGCGACGGTTGCGGCGGCTCCGGCTCCGCAGACACCCGCGTGGGCGTCGGCTGCGGCTTCGGCGGCGTAGGCACCCCCGGCTGCTCACTCCACCCAGGCCTCACCGGCACCGAGGCCGACACACTCGCATCCGGCGACGGCGAAACCGAAGGCGACGCCGACCCACCCCGCTCGCCCTTCCCCCGACCCTTCTTGCCGTCCCCGACCGCCACACCCACCCCGGCCCCACCACCCGACACAGCAGGCCCCCCGCCCGGCGGCACACCACCCCGCTGCCCCACAGAATGCGACGGCTTCACACTCCCCCCGGCATCGCCCTCACCCACACTCATACAACCGGAGGCAGCGGCGACCGCCATGACCGTGACAGCCAGACGGACGGGAACGTACAAGGGGCGCACGGGCCACCTCCGGGGGTGAGGGAGTCAACCTGCCCAACTCCCCCCGCCCACAAGAGGACACGCGCCACCCCGCCCCAGCCCTACCCGTACCCCAGAGCATGCAGCCGGGCATCGTCGATCCCGAAGTGATGCGCGATCTCATGCACCACCGTCACCTCGGTCTCCGCGACGACCTCCTCCCGAGACCCGCACATCCTCAGCGTCGGCCCCCGGTAGATCGTGATCCGGTCAGGCAGCACACCCGCATACCACTCCCCCCGATCAGTCAGCGGCGTCCCCTCATAGAGCCCGAGCAACTCGGGATCCTCCGCCGGCGGCTCGTCCTCGACGAACACCGCGACGTTGTCCATCAACCGAGTCAGCTCCGGCGGAATCCGGTCCAGCGCCTCGGCGACCAGTTCCTCGAACTCCTCGCGCGTCATCTCCAGCACACGCTCATTCTCCGGCACAACACCCCCCAACGAGAGTCCCCAACCCACCGCATATCCGCCCCACCGCTTGGGCATACGGGACCAATGGCCCGCGTCCCCCTCGCCGCCCAGCTCCGAAACCGCCGCTCCCGCCCCCACCAGCCGACCCCCGAACTCGACGCCCGACCCCACCCATGGAGACGCGCCCTCGGCCTGCTCGTCGTCGTCCTGCTCGGCGCCTGGCTGGGCCTGCTCATCGTGGGAGACGTCCGCGCCCCCGTCGGCCCCATGAACACCACCATGACCCTGCGCCCCTCCCTCACCGGCGGCACGAAGATCAACGTCTCCCCCCTGGGCGCACTCAGCCTCGACAGCCACATCGCCCCCGTCCGCCTCGACGTGAACGTCGACCAACTCGACCCGGTCCGCTCCCAGGCCCTCGTCGACCACCCCGAACGCCTCACCGGCCTCCAGGACGAAATCGCCCACGACGTCGAACACGGCACCCTCGACCTCGCCATACGCTCCTGCGTCGCCGTCCTCACCGGCGCCACCGCCCTCGGCCTCGCCGTCTACCGCCGCCCCCGCCGCGCCCTCGCCGCCGGCGGCCTCGCCCTCACCCTCCTCGCCGCCTCCGGAGCCACGGCCTACGCCACCTGGAACCCCAAGTCCGTCCTCGAACCCAAGTTCTCCGGCCTGCTCTCCTCCGCCCCCTCCCTCGTCGGCAACGCCCGCAACATCGTCACCGAGTTCGACGTCTACCAGAAGGAACTCGCCCGCCTGGTCACCAACGTGACCAAGCTCTACGACGTCACCTCCACACTGCCCGCCTACGCGCCCGACCCCACCACCATCCGCGTCCTGCACGTCTCCGACATCCACCTCAACCCCGCGAGCTGGAAGATCATCGCCTCGCTCGTCGAGCAGTACAAGGTGAACGTCATCATCGACACCGGCGACACCATGGACCACGGCACCGCGGCCGAGAACGGCTTCCTCGACCCCATCCAGGACCTCGGAGCCCCCTACGTCTGGGTCCGCGGCAACCACGACTCCCACCTCACCCAGCGCTACCTCGAACGCATGAAGAACGTGCACGTCCTCGACAACGGCAAGGCCGAGACCGTGGCGGGGGTGCGCCTCGCCGGCATCGGAGATCCACAGTTCACCCCCGACCGCTCGAACAAGCCGGGCGCCAAGCAGTCGGAGGAAGTGGCAGGCGCGCGCCTCGCGGCGGCCCTGCGGGCGCAGAAGGCCGCCGGCAAGCCGGTTGACGTGGCCATGGTCCACGAACCGTCCGCCGCGCGCGGGACGGACGGCGAGGTCCCGCTCGTCCTGGCGGGCCACCTGCACCACGAGGACATGGAGGTCATGAAGAAAGGCACCCGCCTGCGCGTCGAGGGCTCCACCGGCGGCAGCGGCCTCCGCGCCGTCGAGGGCAAGTACCCCGACCCGATCGAGGCGTCGATCCTCTACCTCGACCGCGACACCCGCCGCCTCCAGGCCTGGGACGAGATCGAACTCGGCGGCCTGGGCCTCACGACGGCCGAGGTCAGCCGCCACCTCCCGAAGGAGAACCAACCAGGAGCGAAGCCGACCCCGACCCCGCCCACGCCCTCACCGGGAACCCCGTCCCCCAGCCCCTCGTAAACCGTTTTGGCGATACCTCCCGCCATCCCATATGCTTCTCACGTCCCCGACGCGCTGAGAAGCGCCCAGGCGGGCCGATAGCCCTCATCGTCTAGCGGCCTAGGACGCCGCCCTTTCAAGGCGGTAGCACGGGTTCGAATCCCGTTGGGGGCACGCAACACCGTGTGCGACACTGTCGTACGCACAGCTTGGTCCTGTGGAGCAGTTTGGAGTGCTCGCCACCCTGTCAAGGTGGAGGCCGCGGGTTCAAATCCCGTCAGGACCGCTGAGGTTTCCCCGGAAGCCTCGTGGCTGGGTAGCTCAGTTGGTACGAGCGGCCGCCTGAAAAGCGGCAGGTCGCCGGTTCGATCCCGGCCCCAGCCACAGTCAAGGCCCCGATCTTCGGATTGGGGCCTTTTGCATGCCCGGTGACCGACTCGCTCGCAGTACGAGCGATCGCGTCCGCTGCCGAAGAAGATCTCCCCGGCTTGCAGCTCGCCCCCGCCGATGGCTTCGGCGGTAGCGGCGCATCCAGCCCTACGCGGTCAGCGTGAGGGCAGGGACCTGTGACTCGGCCCCGCGGACCCACGCCGACCAGCCGCGGAGGCTGATGGTGTGGGACGCGTTCAGGTCGGCGTGCTCAACGAAGCCGCAGGACCTGCAGGTGAAGACGGCCTGGCGCGGCCGGTTGCGTTTGTCGATGTGGTGGCAGCGGGAGCACTCCTGGCTGGTGTACGCCGGGTTCACGTACACCACGGGGACTCCGGCCCTCCGTGCCTTGTACGCGATGAATTCGGCGAGCTGGCCGAAGGCCCAGGAGTTCATCGTGACGCGTTGGGGCTTTTTCAGCCGTGCCCGTTCGCGGATGCCGCCCAGGTCTTCGAGGGCGATTCCGCGTCCGGTGCGTTGAGCCTCCGCCACGATGTGCTTGCTGATTTTGTGGTTGATGTCACGGGTGCGTCGGGCTTCCTTGCCCGCGTGGCGCTTGGCTCGCCGCTTGGCGCTGCGTGTGCCCTTCTGCTGGAGTCGGGTGCGGAGCTTCCGGTCGTTCTCGCGGGTGCGGTTCAGCCTTCTGCCGCTGTGCCGGTGTCCCGTGCTGGTGGTGGCGATGTTGGCGATGCCGAGGTCGACACCGATGAATCCCTGGGGGTCGGGGTTCACCGCGGGTTCGGGGATGTCGAGGGTGGCGAGGAGGTACCACTGGCCGCCTCGGGTGATCAGGTCCGATTCGCCTCGGCGGTACTGGTCGAGGAGCTGGAGCTGGTGCTCGCTTCCGGTGTAGGGGAGGCGCTTCAGTCGGCCTGCCGTGGTCCAGATGGAAACGGTTCGCTGCTCTGTCTGCCAGGACAGCATGCGGTCGTCGTAGGGCTGGGCGGCCGTCGGGCGGAAGACGACGGGTTTGCCGGTGGCCGCCTTGTACGGTTTCGACCCTGGCCGGCCGAGGATTCCGGCCCTGAGGCTGCCCTTCAGTGCCGCGTACGCGTCGCAGGTCTTCTTGATGACGTGCTGGGCGGCTTGGGCGCCGAGGCCCCAGGTGCTCTTGACCTGGGTGTAGGTCTCGGCGCGGAGCGCGCGGTTGTCCTTGGTCCCCGTCGCGTGGGCGATGGTCGAGACGTGGTTGGCGGCCTGGTTGCAGGCGTGGAGGGTCGCTTGGAGTGCCGATGCCTGTTCGGGCGTCGGCAGCAGCTTCACCTGCACCACGAGCTTCACGAACAGGGAATCTAGATCGCTGTGTGTGTTCGGCCGGAAGGAATCAGAACATCTCAGCAGAAAGGGTGACGACCCGAACATACAGACCCGATCCGCGCCGCCGGAGGCAAAAGCGTTCGCCATGAAAATCTCGGGGGTGAGATCCTGGGTTCCGTATGTCTACGCACCCTGCCCCCGCCTTCGGCGCCCTCGCTCCCCGTCTGACCGAGTTGTCCCTGCGTGATGCGCAGCGGCTCGGACGCCGGCTCGAAGGTGCGCGCAAGATCCGTAAGCCCGAGGCTCGGGCCGCCGTTCTCGCTGAGATCGAGGCGGAGGTCGCCAAGGGCGAGTCCCGTATGGCTGCGCGCGCGGCGCGTGTGCCGGCGGTGAGCTACCCCGAGCAGTTGCCCGTCAGTCAGAAGAAGGACGACATCGCGGCGGCGATCCGTGATCATCAGGTCGTCATCGTGGCCGGTGAGACGGGTTCGGGCAAGACGACGCAGATTCCGAAGATCTGTCTTGAGCTCGGGCGCGGGGTCAAGGGGATGATCGGGCATACGCAGCCGAGGCGGATCGCCGCGCGGACGGTGGCCGAGCGGGTGGCGGAGGAGTTGCGGACGCCGCTCGGGGAGGCCGTCGGCTGGAAGGTGCGGTTCACGGACCAGGTCGATCCGGAGGCCACGTTCGTCAAGCTGATGACGGACGGCATCCTGCTGGCGGAGATCCAGACGGACCGCGAGCTGCGCGCGTACGACACGATCATCATCGACGAGGCGCACGAGCGGTCTCTCAACATCGACTTCCTGCTGGGTTATCTCGCGCAGTTGTTGCCGCGTCGGCCGGACCTGAAGGTCGTCATCACGTCGGCGACGATTGATCCGGAGCGGTTCTCGCGGCACTTCGGTGATGCTCCGATCGTCGAGGTGAGCGGTCGGACGTATCCCGTGGAGGTGCGTTACCGGCCGCTTCTGGAGGAGGACTCGGAGGACTCCGACCGGGATCAGATCACCGCGATCACGGATGCGGTGGAGGAGCTGATGGCGGAGGGGAAGGGCGACATCCTCGTCTTTCTCTCCGGGGAGCGGGAGATCCGGGACACGGCTGACGCGCTCACGAAGAAGCAGTACAGATTCACCGAGGTGCTGCCTCTGTATGCCCGGTTGTCGCATGCCGAGCAGCATCGTGTGTTCCAGCCGCACACCGGTCGCAGGATCGTTCTGGCCACCAATGTCGCCGAGACGTCGCTGACGGTGCCGGGGATCAAGTACGTCATTGATCCCGGCTTCGCCCGGATCTCGCGGTACAGCCATCGGACGAAGGTCCAGCGGCTGCCGATCGAGCCGATCTCGCAGGCGAGTGCCAATCAGCGCAAGGGGCGTTGTGGCCGTACGAGCGACGGTGTGTGCATCCGGCTGTACTCGGAGGACGACTTCGAGGCCAGGCCGGAGTTCACGGACGCTGAGATCCTCCGTACGAATCTCGCGTCGGTCATCCTGCAGATGACCGCCGCCGGCCTCGGTGAAATCGAGAAGTTCCCGTTCATCGACCCGCCGGACCATCGCAACATCCGTGACGGCGTGCAGCTCCTGCAGGAGTTGAGTGCGCTGGATCCTGCCCAGAAGGATCCGCGCAAGCGGTTGACGCAGACGGGCCGCAAGCTGGCCCAGCTGCCGGTCGACCCCCGGCTGGCGCGCATGGTGCTGGAGGCCGACAGGAACGGCTGTGTCCGCGAGGTCATGGTCATCGCGGCCGCGCTGTCCATCCAGGATCCGCGCGAACGCCCGGCCGACAAGCAGGCCCAGGCCGATCAGCAGCACGCCCGTTTCAAGGACGAGACGAGTGACTTCCTCGCGTATCTGAATCTGTGGCGGTATGTGCGTGAGCAGCAGCGGGAGCGCGGTTCGTCGTCGTTCCGCCGGATGTGCAAGCAGGAGTATTTGAATTTCCTGCGGATCCGGGAGTGGCAGGACATCTACTCGCAGCTGCGGACGGTCGCCAAGCAGATGGGCATCCACCTCAATGAGGAGGACGCCCCGGGTGACCGGGTCCATGTGTCGCTGCTCGCGGGTTTGTTGTCGCACGTCGGCATGAAGGATGTGAAGGACGGCAACAAGAACGAGTACCTGGGTGCGCGGAACGCGAAGTTCGCGATCTTCCCGGGTTCGGCGCTGTTCAAGAAGCAGCCGCGTTTCGTGATGTCCGCCGAGCTGGTGGAGACCTCCCGGCTCTGGGCCCGTGTCAACGCCAAGATCGAGCCGGAGTGGGTGGAGCCGCTCGCGGGTCATCTGCTGAAGCGGACGTACAGCGAGCCGCACTGGGAGAAGGACCAGGCGGCGGTGATGGCGTTCGAGAAGGTCACGTTGTACGGGGTGCCGATCGTCGCGCAGCGGAAGGTGAACTACGGGCGGATCGATCCGGAGGTGTCCCGGGAGCTTTTCATTCGCAATGCTCTGGTCGAGGGTGACTGGCGTACGCATCACAAGTTCTTCGCCGACAACCGCAGGCTCCTCAGTGAGGTGGAGGAGTTGGAGCACCGGGCGCGGCGCCGGGACATCGTGGTCGATGACGACACGCTCTTCGACTTCTACGAGCAGCGGGTGCCGGAGCATGTGGTCTCGGGGGCGCATTTCGACTCGTGGTGGAAGCGCAAGCGGCATGAGCAGCCGGACTTCCTGGACTTCGAGCGGGAGATGCTGATCCGGGAGTCGGCGGAGGCGGTCACGAAGGCCGACTATCCGGACTCGTGGCGTCAGGGGCCGCTGAAGTTCCGGGTGACGTATCAGTTCGAGCCGGGTGCGGATGCGGACGGTGTGACGGTCCATGTGCCGCTCCAGGTGCTGAATCAGGTGACGGACGAGGGCTTCGACTGGCAGATCCCGGGGTTGCGGGAGGAGGTCGTGACCGAGTTGATCCGGTCCCTGCCCAAGCCGATCCGCCGTCACTACGTCCCGGCTCCGAATTACGCGAAGGCGTTCCTGGAGAGGGCGGTGCCGTTGCAGGAGCCGCTGACGGTGACGATGGCGCGTGAGTTGAAGCGGATGGTCGGAGTGCCGTTCACCGCGGACGACTTCGACTGGTCGAGGGTTCCCGACCATTTGCGGGTGACGTTCCGGATCGTGGACGAGCGGCGTCGCAAGCTGGCCGAGGACAAGGATCTGGAGACGCTGAGGCTCCGGCTGAAGCCGAAGGCCCGCCAGGCGCTGTCGCAGGCCGCCGCAGCGACGGCGGAGCGGCAGGGCGGTGAGTCGTTGGAGCGCCAGGGGCTGACCGACTGGACGATCGGCTCCCTGACGCGGGTCTTCGAGACGCGTCGTGCCGGGCAGCCGGTGAAGGCGTTCCCGGCGCTGGTGGACGACGGTGACACGGTTTCCGTGCGCCTTTTCGATACGGAGGCCGAGCAGGCCGAGGCGATGTGGAAGGGCACGCGGCGGCTGATCCTGCGGAACATCCCGGTCAATCCGGGGAAGTTCGCGTCGGAGAAGCTCACGAACGCGCAGAAGCTGGCGCTGTCGGCGAATCCGCACGGTTCGATCCAGGGGTTGTTCGACGACTGCGCGATGGCTGCGGCGGACAAGCTGATCGGGGATTTCGGTGGGCCGGCGTGGGACGAGGAGTCGTTCCGGAAGCTGTTCGACAAGGTGCGTGCGGAGATCGTGGACACGACGGTTCGTACGGTGGGGCAGGTGCAGCAGGTCCTGGCGGCCTGGCAGGCCTGTGAGCGCCGTCTGAAGGCCGTACGGAGTGCTGTGCTGCTGCCGAACCTCCAGGACGTGCGCAAGCAGTTGGACGGTCTTGTGCGGCCTGGTTTCGTGACGGAGGCGGGGTTGCGCCGACTGCCGGATCTGATGCGGTACTTGGTGGCGGCGGACCGGCGGTTGCAGCAGATGCCGACGAACGTCCAGCGGGACTCCACGCGTATGGAGAAGGTCCATGAGATGCGGGACGAGTACGCGTGGCTGTTGGAGCAGATGCCCCAGGGGCGGCCGGTGCCCTCCTCGGTGCTGGAGATCCGCTGGATGATCGAGGAGCTGCGGGTGAGCTATTTCGCGCACGCTCTGGGTACGGCGTATCCGGTGTCGGACAAGCGGATCGTGAAGGCGATCGACGCTGCCGCGCCGTGATCGGACGCGTACGGTGGGTGAGTTCGACCAGCGGGCTCACCCTCCTGTAGAGTCCTTCTCGCAGCGCAACGCACGAGTAGCGCCGCGAAACCTGGTCCTGTGGAGCAGTTTGGAGTGCTCGCCACCCTGTCAAGGTGGAGGCCGCGGGTTCAAATCCCGTCAGGACCGCATAGATGAGCTGAGGCCCGCATCCCCGAGGGGTGCGGGCCTCAGTCGCGTCCGGGCACGGGAAGGGCCGCGCCCGCGGCGCAGCCGCGATCGGACACAGCAAATCCCGTCAGGACCGCATAGATGAGCCGAGGCCCGCATCCCGCGAGGGGTGCGGGCCTCAGTCGCGTCCGGGCACGGGAAGGGCCGCGCCCGCGGCGCAGCCGCGATCGGACACAGCAAATCCCGTCAGGACCGCACAGTTGAGTGAGGCCCGCGGCCCCGCGAGGGGTGCGGGTCGTCTCAGTCGTGTTCGGCCTCGGTGCCCGTCCAGCGTTCGGGCGCGCTTCCGTTGGGCCGGCTCGCGCCGGCTCGCGCGGGCTCAGGGCGGGCTCAGTAAGCAGTCGGCCGTCTTGACGGCGTCACGTTCCGCCGGTACCCAGAGAGCAGGGCCGCGTTCCCCGTAGGCCTGCGGAGGTGGCGTATGGCGGCATCGGTCAGGCACGAGACGCGGGCGCTGCTCCGCGCGCATCTGTCGGCCGCGTCGTCGTATCGGCACCTGACGAGTCACTGTCCGATCTGCCATCGCCTGTTGCGGCTGGCGCTGGATTCCGCGCCATGGGCCGCGCAGGGGCCGCTGGGGCCTTCGGAGCCGGCCGTCGAGGGTGAGTGTCCCTCTCCTGATTGAGTCCCCCGAGCGGTCGAGCCGCCGAGCGGTCGAGCCGTCCCCGGGTCTGCTCTCCAGCTCTCACGAGTTGGCCGCTACAGGGGTCCGGGGGTGTGACCGGTGTCACTGCATGAGTTTTTGAAACTCGGGTTCTTACCAGTCTCCTACAACTGGTCAATTTAATATGTGCAATTGCACCAGTCTCACAGGAGATCCGCCACCCCTCCCCAGAGTCCGACAAGCCCGCGCACAGACCCGCCGGTTGAGCACGCGTCGGCGCACAAAAAAGATCGCACTGGACCCGGCGGAGTCCAGTGCGATCTACGACGCACCCTTGTTGCGTGCCTGCGAAGCTCTGAATGGCTTGGGCGTGGGCTCTGTTGGGGCAGAACCCGCGTCGCTTGGAGTTAGGGCTCCGGGCGCCTCGGCATGTTGGGGGAACTGCCGTTTTGCCCGGTTATGCGATGGTTCAGGCCTCGCTGCGCTGCTGCGGGATACCCGCGAGCAGTGCGCGGACCTCAGCCTCGCGGTAACGGCGGTGCCCGCCGAGCGTACGGATGGACGTGAGCTTGCCGGCCTTCGCCCACCGCGTGACCGTCTTCGGGTCCACACGGAACATGGTGGCGACCTCAGCCGGGGTCAGCAGCGGCTCGGCATCAGGGGTGCGAGCGGTCATGAGCGGCCTCCTCGGGAGAACCGAACCTTCTCGGTTCTTTCCTCTAAATTCTGCACCTTGACCCGCGTTGCCCGAAATGGCGGACGCGAGTCGAGTCGGTTATAGGACGAACGGCTTGTCCTCGGCACTACAACTACACCATCTGTCCAGCCGCGTCGGCCAAACCGATGGAATTGCCCCCCAGGTGTTCATCGGCGACGGAAGCCGATGGACCATGCCATAGCGGACAGTCACGCCACTGTGACGATCAGTCACAGGGCGATCAGGAGTCACGAGACCCCCCAAAGCGTGCAATGCTGAGATTCCGGCCACAGTGGAACACAGTGGGACGGACGGAGCCCTCCCCGGACTCCTTGTCCTATTTTGGCACGAGGATGGGCAAGCGGCGCAAGGGTCGTGTAAGTGCTGTCCGTCACCCTTGCGACAAAAGCCGGGATCGGGACCTACGCCCCGTCAGTTCCACGAAGTGCCGTAGACCGTACGCTGCCTACGGCTTCCACGGCCGTGACACACATCACGCAGGCAAGGCCTGTAGCGTGCGTCACACACACGTGTCACTCACGGCCGCGGCCTCAGTTGGCCGAGCGCCGGTCCCGTACCGAGCGCCAGCGCTCCACGAGCCGCCCGTACGCCTCGCCCGCGCCCTCGCCGTCACCGCGGCGCAGCGCCTCGATGCCCTCGGCCACGTCCGCCGCCGAGTGGTCGTCCTCCAGTTCGCCGGTCGGCAGCGTGTGCACCAGGCCGCCGTAGTCCAGCTCGACCAGTGAGCGCGGGTGGAACTCCTCCAGCCAGCGCCCCACGTCCACCAGACCGTCGATGAGCGGCCCCTCGTCGATGGCGTCCCGCAGGGTGCGCAGGGCCCGCGCCACCCGCCGCCGGGCCTGCACCATCGGTGTGCGGTAGCGCAGCATCGGGGGCACGTCGGCGGTGCCCTTGTCGAACCGCCGCTCCTCGTCGGAGACCAGCACGAACCAGTTCACCGGGATGTGCCAGGTCGCCGTGCGGATCCAGGGACGGGCGTCGGGGTTGCGGGCGAGCCAGCGCTCGTAGTCCTGGGCGGCCTGCCCGCGTACGACGGGAGGCAGTACGGCGTCGAGGACCGGCTCGGGGAGCTCCTCGGGCAGTTCCTCCAGTGCCTGCCAGCCGCGCAGCCGGGTCCGCCAGGGGCACACGCACACCACGCCGTCCACCTCCACCACGAAGGCGTCGCCGCTCTCCTGCACCGGTACGGGTATCGGCGGGGTGGGCAGCAGGTCGGCGAGGGAGCGGCGCAGCTCGTCCTGGTACGAGGGGCGGTCGGCGCGGCGGGCGTAGCGGGCCCAGTGGGTGCGCTCGGGCTCCGGGAAGGCGGCCAGCGGCTCGTACACGCGCAGATAGGTCGCGTACGGGACGATCACCGGGGACACCTTGGACACGCCTGCTCCCTCCCCCGCCGTATGTCCGGGAAACCTGCGGAACCCGCCCACGAGGGCGCGGGAAAACTATGCAAATCGTTGCACGGTCGTACTCCAGGAGTGGGTGATCCTGAGCAGTGCGCGGATGGCGGGGCCTCCAGGCTCTAGTCTCGTGCTCACGGTTCCCGCCACCCACACGGGAGCTGCTCTCCACCCGCCGCTACTTACCCAGGAGTCACCACAGTGACCGACGTAACCGGCGTACCCGCTGAGGTCCTGCACACCCTGTTCCGGTCGGATCAGGGGGGCCATGAGCAGGTCGTACTCTGCCAGGACCGTGCCAGCGGTCTGAAGGCCGTCATCGCCCTCCACTCCACCGCTCTGGGCCCCGCGCTCGGGGGCACCCGCTTCTACCCGTACGCCGATGAGGAGCAGGCCGTCGCCGACGCGCTGAACCTCGCGCGCGGGATGTCGTACAAGAACGCCCTGGCCGGTCTCGACCACGGCGGCGGCAAGGCCGTGATCATCGGTGACCCCGAGCGGATCAAGACCGAGGAGCTGCTGCTCGCCTACGGCCGGTTCGTCGCCTCGCTCGGCGGGCGCTACGTCACCGCCTGCGACGTCGGCACGTATGTCGCCGACATGGACGTCGTCGCCCGGGAGTGCCGGTGGACCACCGGGCGCTCCCCGGAGAACGGCGGCGCCGGCGACTCCTCCGTCCTCACCGCGTTCGGCGTCTACCAGGGCATGCGTGCCTCCGCCCAGCACATGTGGGGCGACCCCACGCTGCGTGGGCGCAGGGTCGGCATCGCGGGCGTCGGCAAGGTCGGTCACCACCTGGTGCGGCACCTGCGGGACGAGGGCGCCGAGGTCGTGATCACGGACGTGCGGGAGGACGCCGTACGGCGGATCCTCGATGCGTATCCGACGGGTGTGAGCGCCGTCGCCGACACCGAGGCGCTGATCCGGGTCGAGGGCCTGGACATCTACGCGCCCTGCGCGCTGGGCGGCGCCCTCGACGACTGGAGCGTGCCTGCGCTCACCGCCAGGGTGGTGTGCGGCGCGGCCAACAACCAGCTGGCCCACCCGGGTGTGGAGAAGGACCTCGCCGACCGCGGGATCCTCTACGCGCCGGACTACGTCGTGAACGCCGGCGGGGTCATCCAGGTGGCCGACGAGCTGCACGGGTTCGATTTCGAGCGGTGCCGGGCGAAGGCCGCGGGCATCTACGACACCACGCTCGCAATCTTCGCGCGTGCGAAGGCGGACGGGGTTCCGCCCGCTGCGGCGGCCGACCGGATCGCCGAGCAGCGGATGCACGAGGCGGCCGCGGCCCGCGGCTGGTGAGGCTCCGGGAGCGCGTTCCGCGGGTTTGACGGGTACCCGTCGAGGGGCAGTTAGAGAGAACTCTCACGTTCGTCGGCGGGTCGCCTGCCAAGAAGTGGTTAAAATCGCGGTTGACCAGCGGGGACAGGGCGCCTCGATGGTTCTGGACCCAGGCACGTCATGCGGGCGACGTACCGTATGGCCGTGGGCTCAGGTACCGTGGAAGCCCTACGGACCGGTCTCTCTGCGGAGAGCCCGTTCCAGATCATGAACGCGTGTCAAGACTCTGGGGCCGTCGAGCCCCGTCACCGAGGGGGTCGAGCCATGGGGCGCGGCCGGGCCAAGGCCAAGCAGACGAAGGTCGCCCGCCAGCTGAAGTACAACAGCGGCGGGACTGACCTGTCGCGTCTGGCCAGCGAGCTGGGCGCTTCGACTTCGAATCAGCCTCCGAACGGCGAGCCGTTCGAGGACGACGAAGACGACGACGACCCGTACGCCCAGTACGCGGATCTCTACAACGACGATGAGGACGAGGACGACGAGTCCGGTCCCGCGTCGCATCGCCGCGGCGCTTGACGCCTTAGCTGCGCTTGACCCGGTCCGGGGTGGTTCGCCACCGTCGGACCGGGTTTTGCGCTGCCTTCGGCTGCGTCACCTGGGCGTCAGTCCGTAGGCGATCGATCTGTAGGCGATCAATCCGTAGGCGTCACACCGGCGGTGTCACATCGCCGGTGTGACGTCGTCGGTGTCAGGCGTAGTCGTTCACCAGGGCGGCCCCCGTCTCGTGGTCGCCGCGGTCGGTGATCTCGCCGGCCACCCATGCGTCGACCCCTCGGTCGGCGAGTGTGGCGAGGGCCACATCGGTCGACTCCTCGGGCACGATCGCGATCATGCCGACGCCCATGTTCAGGGTCTTCTCCAGCTCCAGGCGTTCGACGTCGCCGGTCCGGCCGACGAGGTCGAAGACCGGGGCGGGGGTCCAGGTGGAGCGGTCGACGATCGCGTGCAGCTGGTCGGGGATGACACGGGCCAGGTTGGCCGCGAGTCCGCCGCCCGTGATGTGGCTGAAGGCGTGCACCCCGGTGGTGCGGGTCAGGGCCAGACAGTCCAGCGAGTAGATCTTGGTGGGCTCCAGGAGCTCCTCGCCGAGGGTTCGGCCGAACTCCTCGACGGGCGCCTCCAGGGAGAGGCCGGCCTGGTTCAGCAGGACGTGCCGGACCAGGGAGTACCCGTTCGAGTGAAGTCCGGAGGCCGCCATGGCGATCACCGTGTCGCCCTGGCGGATGCGGTCGGGGCCGAGCAGGCGGTCGGCCTCCACGACGCCCGTACCGGCACCGGCGACGTCGAAGTCGTCCGCGCCCAGCAGACCCGGGTGCTCGGCCGTCTCGCCGCCCACCAGGGCACAGCCGGCCAGTACACAGCCCTCGGCGATGCCCTTGACGATGGCGGCGACGCGCTCGGGGTGGACCTTGCCGACGCAGATGTAGTCGGTCATGAACAGCGGCTCGGCACCACACACCACGATGTCGTCCATGACCATGGCGACCAGGTCGTGGCCGATGGTGTCGTACACGCCCAGCCGGCGGGCGATGTCGACCTTGGTGCCCACGCCGTCGGTCGCGGAGGCGAGCAGGGGACGCTCGTAGCGCTTGAGGGCGGAGGCGTCGAAGAGGCCGGCGAAGCCGCCGAGGCCACCGAGGACCTCGGGGCGCTGCGTCTTCTTCACCCACTCCTTCATGAGCTCTACGGCGCGGTCTCCCGCTTCGATGTCGACGCCCGCGGCTGCGTAGCTGGCGCCGCCCTCGGCAATCGGAGACTCAGACATGACAGTTGAGAACCTTCGTGTCGTACGGCGGGTGTGACGGGCCGTCTACGGGCGGCGGATCGCGTCGGCGGCGGCCGTGGCGGCCGGGCCGGCGGCCAGCTCCGTCTCCAGGAGCTGCTTGCCGAGCAGCTCGGGGTCGGGCAGCTCCATCGGGTACTCGCCGTCGAAGCAGGCGCGGCACAGGTTCGGCTTGGCGATGGTGGTCGCCTCGATCATGCCGTCGATGGAGATGTACGCCAGGGAGTCGGCGCCCAGCGAGGTGCCGATCTCGTCGATGGTCATGCCGTTGGCGATGAGCTCGGCGCGGGTGGCGAAGTCGATACCGAAGAAGCAGGGCCACTTCACGGGCGGCGAGGAGATCCGGATGTGGACCTCGGCCGCACCGGCCTCACGGAGCATGCGGACCAGGGCGCGCT
Source organism: Streptomyces griseus subsp. griseus (assembly GCF_000720255.1). Classification (GTDB taxonomy): domain Bacteria; phylum Actinomycetota; class Actinomycetes; order Streptomycetales; family Streptomycetaceae; genus Streptomyces; species Streptomyces griseus_I. The sequence goes on from NZ_JOJE01000036.1 coordinate 53,815, forward strand.
GGGTGTTGCCGCGCACGATCGAGTCGTCGACGACGACCAGACGCTTGCCCTTGATGACTTCCTTGAGGGGATTCAGCTTCAGCCGGATGCCGAGTTGGCGGATGGTCTGTGAGGGCTGGATGAAGGTGCGGCCGACGTAGGCGTTCTTCACCAGGCCGGCGCCGAAGGGGATGCCGGAGGCTTCCGCGTAGCCGATGGCGGCGGGGGTGCCGGATTCCGGGGTCGCTATGACGAGGTCGGCGTCGGCCGGGGCTTCCTTGGCCAGCTTGCGGCCCATCTCCACGCGGGAGAGGTACACGTTCCGGCCGGCGATGTCGGTGTCCGGGCGGGCCAGGTACACGTACTCGAATACGCAGCCCTTGGGCTTCGCTTCCGCGAAGCGGGAGGTGCGCAGACCGTTCTCGTCGATGGCGACGAACTCACCGGGCTCTATCTCGCGGACGAAGCTGGCGCCCGTGATGTCGAGGGCGGCGGTCTCCGAGGCGACGACCCAGCCGCGCTCCAGGCGGCCGAGGACCAGCGGGCGGACGCCCTGCGGGTCGCGGGCGGCGTAGAGGGTGTGCTCGTCCATGAAGACGAGACTGAAGGCGCCACGGACCTTCGGCAGGACCGTGTGGGCGGCTTCTTCGATGGTCAGCGGCTTGCCGTCGTCGTCGACCTGGGCGGCGAGGAGGGCCGTCAGGAGGTCGGTGTCGTTGGTGGCCGCGACGCGCGGGGTGCGCCCGCCTTCCTGCTTCGGCAGGTCGGCGACCATCTCGGCGAGCTGGGCGGTGTTGACGAGGTTGCCGTTGTGGCCGAGCGCGATGGAGCCGTGCGCGGTGGCACGGAACGTCGGCTGGGCGTTCTCCCAGACGGAGGCACCGGTGGTCGAGTAGCGGGCGTGTCCGACCGCGATGTGACCCTGGAGCGAACCGAGGGAGGTCTCGTCGAAGACCTGGGAGACGAGGCCCATGTCCTTGAAGACGAGGATCTGGGAGCCGTTGCTGACCGCGATACCCGCGGACTCCTGGCCCCGATGCTGGAGGGCGTAGAGCCCGAAGTACGTGAGCTTGGCGACCTCTTCGCCGGGAGCCCAGACACCGAAGACGCCACAAGCGTCCTGGGGGCCCTTCTCGCCGGGGAGCAGATCGTGATTGAGGAGACCGTCACCACGTGGCACGCCTCCGAGTGTAGGCGAGGTCGACCACTGGTCCGAATTGGGGATGGGCGCCGGTATTGGATCACTCGTCGGCGACGGCTCGGAGGGTGTCGCCGTTTTCGCTGGTCAGGGCCAGGATTTCGTGATCGATTCGGTAACTGAGCGTATTGTCGAAGAGGCGGAGAAGGCTGCGTTCGGTGTCCATGAGTGAGGCGTCGCACATCATTCGCGTGGTGGACGGGCGGCCGAGGGTGATATGTCCGTCCCGGACGGTGGCGGTGGCGTTGACGTGGTTGCAGCCGAGCCGGCCGCCGACCTTGCCGGTCTTCCGGTCGAAGGTGAGGTGTGCGTCGCCCTTCGTCCGGTGGGTCTTTCCGTCGACGGTGGCGCTGTCGATGTTCCACCGCACGCCGGTGACGGGCTTCTCGGGGCTGACGGCTCCGCTGCTGCCCGCCTCCTCGGTGCCACAGGCGGCGGCGAGCGGGACGAGGGCCGCGGTGGCCGTCAGGATCAGTCGCTGCTTGTACCTGTACATGCCGATTCGACGGGCACAGGAGGTGTCCGGTTCCCCTCAGGACATCAGCGGCAGCAGATGGCCGAGATCCGCCCGCTCCCCGCTCGCGCCGACCTGCGCCGCGTCCAGGGCGTCCTGCCATGACAGCCGCCCGGTGGCGAGCCGGACCCAGGTCAGCGGGTCGGTCTCGACGACGTTGGGCGGGGTGCCGCGGGTGTGCCGGGGCCCGTGGACGCACTGCACCACCGCGTACGGCGGGATCCGTACCTCGGTCGAGCCGCCGGGAGCCTTGACCGCGAGGGCGTCGGCGAGGAGCCGGGTGCCGGCGGCGAGGGCCTGACGGTCGTAGGGGATGTCGAGGCCGGGAACGGCGGCGTTGAGGTCGTCGGTGTGGACGACGAGCTCGACGGTGCGGGTGACGACGTAGTCGTCCAGCGTGAGGGCGCCGGCGCTGGTGGCGAGCAGCCGGGAGCCGGGGTGTTCGGCGAGGACGGCCGTGAAGCGCTGTTCGCGGTCGGCGAGGTAGGAGACGGGGTCCGGGTTCTGCTCGGCGAGTGCGTGGGCGTAGTCGGCGATGGCCGGGGAGTCGCCGCCGATGGCGCCGGGCCAGTCGGCCGGGGTGGCGTCCTGCTTCACCGGCGCGGGTTCGCCGACCAGCCGGACCACGGCCCCGAGGGACATCCCGATGTGCGCGACGAGATCCCGGACCGTCCATTCCCCGAGCCGGGTGGGCAGCGCGAGCTGTTTCGGCGTGAGGCCGGCCACCGCCTGCCGTACGTTCCCGAACTGGGTCAGGACCGCGGTGCGGGTCCTGGCGGGGTCGTAGGTCCGTGCGCGCTTCTTTGTCGGGGGCATGGCGTGAGCCTAGTTCTCGCGGAAGGTGGAGTCGGAGGGAAACCGCAGGTCCGTGCAGTGGCGGCGGGCGGTGACGTCGGTGACGTAGGTGCGGAAGAGCGGCTGGAGGTGCTGCCGTATGTGCTTCCCGTACCGGTACTGGACGCTCAGGGCGTGGACGGCGGGCTGTCCGTCGCAGGTGGAGACCGCCCACCAGACGTTGGCGTCGTCGGAGAAGCCGGCCCTGGTGGGGTCGATGGGCGTCTGCTCCCTGCCGATGCCCTTCGCCTTGACCTCGCCCGCCTCGTCGCCGAAGTACGACTCCGCGCGCAGCCACCAGGGCGAGCTCCCCAGCACGGTCTGGAGGCTGCCGCGTCCCCGCTCCTTCGACGTGAGGCCGGACCAGATGTCACGCACCCCGTCGTCGCTCACCGCGAGCAGACAGCTCTCCTCGGGGCTGTGGGAGGCGACCGGTGCGGTCAGGGCGCGGTCAGGGAGGCGGCCGCGGCCCTTCCGCGCGATGAAGTCGGCGTACCAGCCGCACGAGCCCTTCGCCGACTCCGCGTGCACAAGCGCGCTGCTGGCCGTGGGCAGCTCGGCCGGGAGAGCCGGCAGTGTCGTCTCGCAGCCCACCTTGGCCGCCGCCCGTTCGGCGGCGGTGCGGGCCAGTTCGGCGAGGGTGTGGCGGTCGGCGTCGGTGACCTGAGCGGTTCCGTGGTACCGGGCCACGGTCATGGCGGTGATGGAGGTCTTGCCGCTCGGCTTGTCGGAGCACACGGCCTTCACCAGGACGACGTTGTCGTAATAGACCCCGAGGCGTCCGTCACCGAGCGGGTGGGGCGCCGACGTGTCGGCCTCACGTGTGAGATCGCCGGTCCTGTCGATCGTCCGCTCGAAAAACGGGTCGTCCTGCCCGCTGACGATCTGCGCGAACTCGTCGGACGGGGTCGGCCAGACGGAGAGCAGGAAGTGCCCGTACGTCCTGTCTGAATCCGCGACCCGGTAGATCACGCACTCCGTCGGCATTGTGGCCAGCGCGTTGGGGTTGTCGAGATCGAACATCGAGTCGTTCGGCTCGCTGCCCGGGCGCGCCCGCGCGGTGCCGCCGTTGAGGCCGAGGACCTGGTCGGGGTCGACCAGCCCGTCGCATGCCTTCGTGATCTTCTCGCGGCTGGTGGCGCGGTCCAGGCGCTCGTCGATCGCCGTCCACAGGCCCCAGCCGCCCACACCCATCCCGACGACAGCCAGGCACATCAGCACGTTGAGGTACTTGCGCACCCGCTCCCCCGTCCCCCGATGACTGCCGCCGACGTTAACAGCCACCTCTGACAGGCAAGAGGAGCATCAGCGCGTGAAGGCCCCGTCCGTCGCGACGGGCGGGGCCTTCACGGTCGTGCGAGCGGCTACGCGAGGAGCGCCGGGATCGTCCCCTCGTGGGCCGTGCGCAGGTCGGTCAGGGGCACCTCGAACTCACCCTGGAGCTCGACCGTGTCGCCGTCCACGACGCCGATGCGGGTGGCGGGCAGGCCGCGGGCGCCGCACATGTCGTTGAAGCGGACCTCCTCGGAGCGCGGCACGGCGACGACGGCGCGGCCGGCCGACTCGGAGAAGAGGAGGGTGAAGGCGTCCAGACCGTCCGGGACGATCAGACGGGCGCCCTTGCCGCCGAGCAGGGCCGACTCGACGACCGCCTGGATGAGGCCGCCGTCGGACAGGTCGTGCGCGGAGTCGATCATGCCGTCGCGGGAGGCGGAGATCAGGATCTCGCCGAGCAGGCGCTCGCGCTCCAGGTCGACCTTCGGGGGCAGGCCGCCGAGGTGGTCGTGGATCACCTGGGACCAGGCCGAGCCGCCGAACTCCTCACGGGTGTCGCCGAGGAGGTAGAGCAGCTGGCCCTCCTCCTGGAAGGCGACCGGGGTGCGGCGGGCCACGTCGTCGATGACGCCGAGGACGGCCACGACCGGGGTCGGGTGGATAGCGGCCTCGCCCGTCTGGTTGTAGAGGGAGACGTTGCCGCCGGTCACCGGGGTGCCGAGCTGCTGGCAGGCGTCGGCGAGGCCGCGGATGGCCTCCGCGAACTGCCACATCACCGCCGGGTCCTCGGGCGAGCCGAAGTTCAGGCAGTCGGAGACGGCGAGCGGCTTGGCGCCGGTGGTGGCGACGTTGCGGTATGCCTCCGCCAGGGCCAGTTGTGCGCCCGTGTACGGGTCCAGCTTGGCGTAGCGGCCGTTGCCGTCCGTGGCGATGGCGACGCCGAGGCCGCTCTCCTCGTCGATCCGGATCATCCCGGAGTCCTCGGGCTGGGCGAGGACCGTGTTGCCCTGCACGAAGTGGTCGTACTGGGAGGTGATCCAGGACTTGGAGGCCTGGTTGGGGGAGGCGACCAGCTTCAGGACCTGGTCCTTCAGCTCCGCGCCCGACGTGGGCCTCGGCAGCTTGTTCGCGTCGTCCGCCTGGAGCTCGTCCTGCCAGGAGGGGCGGGCGTAGGGGCGCTCGTAGACCGGGCCGTCGTGGGCGACCGTGCGCGGGTCGACGTCGACGATCTTGCCGCCGTGCCAGTAGATCTCCAGGCGGTCGCCGTCGGTCACCTCACCGATGACGGTGGCGATGACGTCCCACTTGTCGCAGATCTCCAGGAAGCGGTCGACCTTCTCCGGCTCGACGACCGCGCACATGCGTTCCTGCGACTCGCTCATGAGGATTTCCTCGGGCGAGAGGGTCGAGTCACGCAGCGGTACGTCGTCCAGCGTCACGCGCATGCCGCCGGAGCCGTTCGACGCCAGCTCGCTCGTCGCGCAGGACAGGCCGGCCGCGCCGAGGTCCTGGATGCCGACGACCAGCTTCTCCTGGAAGGCCTCCAGGGTGCACTCGATGAGGAGCTTCTCCTGGAAGGGGTCGCCGACCTGGACGGCGGGGCGCTTGGACGGCTTGGCGTCGTCGAAGGTCTCGCTCGCCAGGATGGAGGCGCCGCCGATGCCGTCGCCGCCGGTGCGGGCCCCGTAGAGGATGACCTTGTTGCCCGCGCCGGACGCCTTGGCGAGGTGGATGTCCTCGTGCCGCATGACGCCGATGGCACCGGCGTTGACCAGCGGGTTGCCCTGGTAGCAGGCGTCGAAGACGACCTCGCCGCCGATGTTGGGCAGGCCCAGGCAGTTGCCGTAGCCGCCGATGCCGGCGACGACGCCCGGCAGGACGCGCTTGGTGTCGGGGTGGTCGGCCGCGCCGAAGCGCAGGGGGTCGACCACGGCGACCGGGCGGGCGCCCATCGCGATGATGTCGCGGACGATGCCGCCGACGCCGGTGGCCGCGCCCTGGTAGGGCTCGACGTAGGAGGGGTGGTTGTGCGACTCGACCTTGAAGGTGACCGCGTAGCCCTGGCCGACGTCCACGACGCCCGCGTTCTCGCCGATGCCGACGAGGAGGGCGTCGGACTGGGGGGCCTTCTCGCCGAACTGGCGCAGGTGCACCTTCGACGACTTGTACGAGCAGTGCTCGGACCACATGACCGAGTACATGGCGAGCTCGGCGCCGGTCGGGCGGCGGCCGAGGATCTCCACCACCCGCTCGTACTCGTCCTTCTTCAGGCCGAGTTCGGCCCAGGGCAGCTCGACGTCGGGGGTCGCGGCCGCGTGCTCGACCGTGTCCAGAGGCGTCCGGCTCATGCGTTGACCAGCTTCTTGAGGATCGAGGTGAAGAAGGGCAGGCCGTCGGTGCGGCCGGACCCGATGAGCGGCTCCACGGCGTGCTCCGGGTGCGGCATCAGGCCCACGACGTTGCCGGCCTCGTTGGTGATGCCGGCGATGTCCCGCTGCGACCCGTTGGGGTTGAAGTCCAGGTACCGGAAGGCGACACGGCCCTCGGCCTCCAGCTTGTCGAGCGTGTACGCGTCGGCGACGTACTGCCCGTCGTTGTTCTTCAGCGGGATGTGGATCTCCTGGCCGGCCGAGTAGTCGGTGGTCCAGGCGGTCTCCGCGTTCTCCACCCGCAGCTTCTGGTCACGGCAGATGAAGTGCAGGTGATCGTTGCGCAGCATCGTGCCGGGCAGCAGGTGCGCCTCGGTGAGGATCTGGAAGCCGTTGCAGATACCGAGGACCGGCAGTCCGGCCTTCGCCTGCTCCAGCAGGGGCTCCATCACCGGCGAGAAACGCGCGATGGCGCCGGCGCGCAGATAGTCGCCGTAGGAGAAACCACCGCACAGCACCACGGCGTCGACCTGGTGGAGGTCCTTGTCCTTGTGCCAGAGGGCGACCGGTTCGGCACCCGCGAGGCGGATCGCGCGCTGGGTGTCCCGGTCGTCGAGGCTGCCCGGGAAAGTGACGACGCCAATACGAGCGGTCACTTCGCGGCCTCCGCGACTTCCTCCACCTTGACGGTGAAGTCCTCGATCACGGTGTTGGCGAGGAAGGATTCCGCGAGATCGTGGATGCGGGCGAGCGCGGCCTCGTCGACCGGTCCGTCAACTTCCAGTTCGAATCGCTTTCCCTGACGTACGTCCGAGATGCCGTCGAAACCCAGCCGCGGCAGTGCGCGCTGCACCGCCTGGCCCTGGGGGTCGAGGATCTCCGGCTTGAGCATGACGTCGACTACGACGCGTGCCACTGGCACTCCCGGTGTGTGGTGCTGAGCAGGTTCCTTCAGACTACCCGCACCAAATTTCTACGCGGGTAGAGTTGTAGGAAGCTACATGTCGGCCGTCACGAACCGGTGCCGGACGGGAGCGTTCACGAAAAGTTACGGGAAAGATCCCCGCTCGACCCCGGATGCCTATTGCGCCAGGACACGCCGGACAGATTTAGTCGGGCTTCACAATGCATTGCCGCGCACTGTACAAATGAATTGGAAATAGCCGAGACTCGGCACGTCACCGCAGCTGAGCTGTATGTGGTGCCGGACGAAGGGACCGATATTCGTGGCGCAGAAGGTCGTGGTCACTCTCTTTGACGACATCGACGGCTCGGAAGCGGCGGAAACGATCGCCTTCGGACTCGACGGCAAGTCGTACGAGATCGACCTGAATGAAACCAATGCCAAGAAACTGCGTAAGGCGCTCGCGCCCTACGTGGACGCCGGCCGCAAGCGGTCGAAGTCCGGCAGGACCTACAAGCAGACGGAGGTCGCGCCCGACCCCGCGGCCGTCCGGGCCTGGGCCCAGGCCAACAAGATGGACGTCCCCGCGCGCGGGCGCATCCCCAAGAAGGTCTACGAGGCGTTCGCCGACGCGCGCTGAGCCCCCGGGCCGACGACCGGTCACCCGCCCCTCGCGACAACCGACTTGCGCAGCACCCCTCCTGGTCAGCTAGAGTTTGGAGCACGCCGAGGGGCGAGGCCGAAAAAGCCCAGCCCACGGAGTACATGCGGGTGTAGTTCAGTAGTAGAACATCCCCCTTCCAGGGGGAAGGCGCAGTGTGCAATTCCTGTCACCCGCTCTGCATCGCCGTACCGACCACACTTGTGGATCAGGTAGGCTGGTGCCCGCGCCGATCGGTGAGAGCCGGTCGGAGGCAATGCGGACGTAGCTCAGTTGGTAGAGCGCAACCTTGCCAAGGTTGAGGTCGCGAGTTCGAACCTCGTCGTCCGCTCTTGAGGGAAAGCCCCGGTCATCCGTGACCGGGGCTTTTCGCGTTCTTTGGGCGCGCGTCCGTCTGACATTTGTCATGGACAGTGGTGACAGCTCGCACTGCTGCCGGGGCCGGGCTGCCGGGACGCTTGGGTCATGGACAGAAACGAACACGAACACGTGATTGAGGTCACTGACCTGCGGCGCGTGTACGGGGGCGGGTTCGAGGCGGTGCGCGGAATCAGCTTCTCCGTGCGCCCCGGGGAGATCTTCGCACTGCTGGGCACCAATGGCGCGGGCAAGACCTCGACGGTGGAACTCCTCGAAGGGCTCGCGCGGCCCTCCGGGGGCCAGGTGCGGATCCTCGGCCATGACCCGTACACCGAGCGGGCCGTCGTCCGGCCGCGCACCGGTGTGATGCTGCAGGAGGGCGGCTTCCCGTCCGAGCTGACCGTCGCCGAGACCGCCCGGATGTGGGCCGGCTGCGTCAGCGGGGCGCGCCCCACCGAGGAGGCCCTGGCACTGGTCGGGCTCGCCGGGAAGACCGACGTACGGGTGAAGCAGCTGTCCGGCGGTGAGCGGCGGCGTCTGGATCTCGCGCTCGCGCTGCTCGGGGAGCCTGAGGTGTTGTTCCTGGACGAGCCGACGACCGGCCTCGACGCGGAAGGGCGCAGGGACACCTGGGAGTTGGTGCGCGCCCTGCGGGACGCGGGCACGACGGTGCTGCTCACCACGCACTACCTGGAGGAGGCGGAGGGCCTCGCCGACCGGCTCGCGATCCTCCACGAGGGGCGCATCGCGGCGGCCGGCACCCCGGCCGAGGTGACCGCCTCCCAGCCCTCCCGGATCTCCTTCGAACTGCCCGAGGGCTACTTCCTCGGCGATCTGCCCGCGCTGGGCGAGCTGGGAGTCATCGGCCACGAGGTGGACGGCCGGGTCGTACGGCTGCGGACACGGGAGTTGCAGCGGGCGGCCACGGGGGTGCTGGTGTGGGCCGAGCGGGCGGGTGTCGAACTGCGCGGGCTGGACGCGCGGTCGGCGTCGCTGGAGGAGGCGTTCCTGGGGATCGCGCGGGAGGCGTCCGGATCCGCGCTCGAGAAGGAGCACGTGGCATGAGCGGCACGACGGCTGTCACCACCCCCACCGGGCGGGCTGTCACCACCCCCGCCGGGCGCTTGGCCTCCCTCGCCCGGGCCGAACTGACGCTGCTCGGGCGCAGCAAGGGCGCGCTCGTCACGGCCGTACTCGTGCCGCTGGCGCTGCCGTTCACCCTGCGGTCGGCGGTCGACCAGATGGATGTGAAGGAGGCCGGTCTCACCGTCGGCATGGTGCTGCTGCCCGCCGCGATCGGCTTCTCGCTGCTGTTCGCGGTGTACAGCACGCTGGTCGGCGTCTACACCGCCCGGCGCGAGGAACTCGTGCTGAAGCGGCTGCGCACCGGTGAGCTGCGGGACGCGGAGATCCTCTCCGGGGCCGCGCTGCCGGCCGTCACCACGGGCCTGCTGCAGTCCCTGCTGGTGGCGGCGGGCAGCACCGCCCTGCTCGACGTCCCGGCCCCCAGGGCGCCCCATCTCGCGGTCCTGGGACTGCTGTTGGGTCTGGTGATGTGCGCGGCTCTCGCCGGGGTCACGGCGGGGCTGACCCGGACCGTGGAGAGCGCGCAGGTCACCACGATGCCTCTGGTGCTGGTGTCGATGATCGGCTCCGGCGTCGCCGTCCCCCTGGAGCTGCTGCCCGACAACCTGGCCTCGGTGTGCGAACTGCTGCCGCTGTCGCCCGTCATCACCCTGGTGCGCGGCGGCTGGACCGGCAGTCTGTCGGCGTACGAGGCACTGGGCGCGGTGGCCACCGCGCTGGCCTGGACGGTGATCGCGGTGTTTGCTGTACGGCGGTGGTTCCGCTGGGAGCCACGGCGCTGACGTACGGGTCGGACGTACGGGGACATGGGGGGCACGGGGAGATGGGCGGGCCGGGGCGTTGGTGGCGGAGCAAGAGCACACCGGCGAAGGTCGAGTGGTACACGCGCTGGACGTTCCACTTCTTCGCGATGATCGAGGTCGCAGCCTTCGGATTGCAGTTGTTCAGTCAGGTGGGACCCCGGCTGGCGGGTCTTCTCCTGGTGATGGTGTGCCTGCACGCCCTCGCCTGCGGAGTGACCGCGTCGGTGGCCCTCGACTGGACGCGCGGGCGGCGTGAACAGCCGGTCCGGATGGTGTGGGCCCTCGGCGTCGTCACCACGCTCGTCGCCGTAGTGACGATCGGGATCGCGCAGCGCGGCCCCGAGGGCGACGGCGTCGACACCGCCGCGGGCGGGATCTTCGGCGTCGTCCTGGTCTTCGGTGCCGGGGTCATGTCACTCGGTGTCCACAACCGGCGGCGGGTCTTCGCCCTCGTCGTCGGCTTCGCGGCGGGCGGCGGACTGGTGACGTGGCCGCTGGGGCTGCCCGGAGCCGTCGCGCTGCTCACCTCACTGATGGTGCTGCTCGGCGGCGGCTTCCTCGCTTTCACCTCGATCTTCTCCGTCTGGCTCCTCAGCGCCGTGTACGAACTCGACGAGGCCCGCGAGACCCGCGCCCGACTGGCCGTCGCCGAGGAGCGGCTGCGGTTCGGGCGTGACCTGCACGACGTGATGGGGCGCAACCTGGCCGTCATCGCGCTGAAGAGCGAACTGTCCGTGCAACTGGCGCGACGCGGACGGCCCGAGGCCGTGGAGCAGATGATCGAGGTGCAGCGGATCGCGCAGGAGTCCCAGCGCGAGGTGCGGGACGTCGTACGCGGCTACCGGGAAGCCGATCTGAGTGTCGAACTCGCTGGTGCACAAGGGGTGTTGACGGCGGCGGGAATCACCTGCGAGATGACCGGGGAGGCGGTCGGGCTGCCCGGCGAGGTGCAGTCGGCGCTCGCCTGGGTGGTGCGGGAGGCGACGACCAACGTGCTACGGCACGGGGATGCCGGTCGGTGTTCGGTGGGGCTGACGGTGACGGAGGGGCATGTGATGCTGACGGTGGAGAACGACGGGGTCGCGGCATCTCCCGCGGGGAACGGCGGCTCGGGGCTCGCGGGGCTGCGGGAGCGGCTGGCCGCAGTGGACGGGACTTTGGTGGCGGGGCCCACGGCCGTGGGGGTGTTCCGGCTGGTGGCGGAGGTTCCGCTGGCGTCGGTGGAGGTGGCCTCGTGACCGTGCGCGTGCTGCTCGCCGACGACGAGCACTTGATCCGGGGTGCGCTGGCCGCGTTGCTGTCCCTCGAGGACGACCTGGTGATCGTCGCCGAGGCGGCCACCGGACCGGAGGCACTGGCGATGGCACGGGCGCACGCGCCCGACGTCGCCGTACTGGACCTGCAGATGCCGGGCGCCGACGGTGTGAAGGTCGCCACATCCCTGCGGACGGAGCTGCCGGCCTGCCAGGTCCTCATCGTCACCAGTCACGGCCGCCCCGGGCATCTGAAGCGGGCGCTTGCCGCGGGGGTGCGCGGGTTCGTGCCCAAGACCGTCAGCGCGCAGCGGCTCGCCGAGATCATCCGCACGGTCCACGCGGGAAACCGTTACGTCGACCCCGAGTTGGCCGCCGACGCGATCTCCGCCGGGGACTCGCCGCTGACCGCCCGGGAGGCCGAGGTGCTGGAACTCGCGGCCGACGGGTCGCCCGTCGCGGAGATCGCCGAGCGGGCCGCGCTGTCCCAGGGGACCGTACGGAACTACCTGTCGTCGGCCGCGACGAAGCTCGGGGCGGAGAACCGGCACACCGCGGTGCGTCTCGCCCGCGAGCGAGGTTGGGTATAGTTGCTCTCGCACCACGGTGCAACGCGGACGTAGCTCAGTTGGTAGAGCGCAACCTTGCCAAGGTTGAGGTCGCGAGTTCGAACCTCGTCGTCCGCTCTGGATCGGCCCCCCGGTTTCTGCCGGGGGGCTTTTTCGTGCCCTTTTGCCCGGGGCTACGCCCAGCTGGTGCCGGTCAGGCGCTCGTACGCCTCGATGTACTTGGCGCGGGTGGCCTGGACGACCTGCTCGGGCAGCGGCGGCGGGGGCTGCTCGCTCCTGCGGTCCCAGCCGGACTCCGCCGAGGTGAGCCAGTCGCGGACGAACTGCTTGTCGTAGGACGGCTGCGCGCGACCCGGTTCCCACTGGTCGGCGGGCCAGAAGCGGGAGGAGTCGGGGGTGAGGACCTCGTCGCCGATTACCAGGGTCTCCCCGTCGAAGCCGAACTCGAACTTCGTGTCCGCCAGGATGATGCCCCGGTCCCGGGCGACGTCGCGGGCCCGGGCGTAGATGGCGAGGGTGGCCTGGCGCAGCTGGGCGGCGGTGTCGGCACCGACCTGCCGGGCGACCTCCTCGTAGGAGACGTTCTCGTCGTGCTCGCCGACGGCGGCCTTCGTGGCCGGGGTGAAGATCGGGGCGGGCAGCTCGGAGCCGTTGACGAGGCCCTCGGGCAGGGCGAGGCCGCAGACGGTGCGGGACTCGTCGTACTCGAGCAGGCCCGAGCCGGTGAGGTAGCCGCGGGCCACGCACTCCACGGGGACCATCTTCAGCGGCTTGCAGACGAGGGTGCGGCCGGCCCAGTCGGCGGGGGCGCCGGCGGGCAGCTCGGTGCTCAGGACGTGGTTGGGGATCAGGTCGGCGAACTGGTCGAACCACCACAGGGAGAGCTGGGTGAGGACCCGGCCCTTGTCGGGGATCTCGGTGGGCAGCACCCAGTCGAAGGCGGACATGCGGTCGCTGGCGACCATCACGAGGTCGCCCGCCTCGTTCTGGTACAGCTCGCGCACCTTGCCGGTGTGCAGATGCACCAGACCCGGAACCTGGATCGGCTCGGGCTTTTCTACGAATCCGGACACGGTTCCTCCCCGTGGTTCTGTCCAATGGCTCGATTGTCCCGTACGCGGACAGGCCGGGGGACGGCGGGTCAGTCGCGTTTGCAGATGCGGTCGAGGAGGTTCGCGGTGGCGCGCTGGACGCGTGGGTCCACGTGGCCCGGGCGGTCCAGGGCCGGGGACCAGGCGAACGTTCCGGCCGCGAACACCAGGGCGCCTGAGGGGGCGCGGTAGAGGGAGGTCTCCTGGTGGCGCAGGACGCCGTCGCCGTCGGTGTACGGGGAGTGGGCGAGCAGGACGCGTTCCTCGTGGGCGGGAAGCGGGGCGCGCGGGAAATAGCGGTCGGCCTCGCCCGCGACCAGGCCCTCCATCTCGTCGCCCTCGTGCGCGCCGGTGGCCTCCCACAGCCAGTGCTCGGCGTTGCGCACGATCAGCGGACGGGGCTCGGGCACACGGCCCGCGTACTGGATGCCGACGAGTTGCTGTTCGGGCCGGTCGATCTCCCGCCAGAGCACGGGCTTGCCGGGGCCCTTGCGCTTGCGGCAGGTGAGCAGGCGGTCGGGGACACCGGAGGGCGATGGCCCGAGCTCGACCTGCCAGTACATGCTGTTCGCGGACAGGAACACCAGCGAGGTGGCGTTCTCCACGGCGAGCTCGGCGGAGCGGCGCATGGCGCTCGACCAGTACTCGTCGTGGCCGGGGAAGACCAGGCCGCGGTAGCGGGTGGCATCGACGCGACCGGCGTGCAGGTCGCGGGCGTCGGCGTAGGCGAGGTCGTAGCCGTAGCGCTCGGCCCAGCGGATGAAGTCGTAGGCGTGACCGACGTGCAGCGGGAGGCCGGCGCCCGCGTACGGCCGGTCGAAGGACACCGTGGTCGCCGCGTCGGCCTCGCCGAGGAGCCGGCCGTTGTCGTCCCAGGCGTGGTAGAGGCTGGCGCCGGTGCGGCCGTCCTCCGGGTAGAGGTTGTACGCCTGCCAGGTGATGTCGGGCAGCAGCAGGAGCAGGTCGGCGGGGCGGTGGTCGCGGACCGTGAAGGGGATGTGCGAGCGGTAGCCGTCGACGGTGGTGAGGACGGCGACGTACGCGCCGACGCTCCAGTACGAGGGGATCTGCATCCGCCAGGACAGCCACCAGTGGTGACAGGAGACCGTACGGTCGGCGGTCAGCGGCGGGAGCTGGACTATGCCGGACAGGCGCGGGCTGGTGGTGATCTTGGCGGCGCCGTCGCCGCCGTAGTGGCCGATGCGGTAGATGTCGACGCTGAATTCCTGGGGCGGGTCGACGGTGACGTGGAAGTCGACGGACTCGCCGGGGGCGGCCGCGCCGTTGGAGACGAAGCCCTTGATCTGGCGGCGGACGTCGTCGGCCGAGCGGGGGATTCCGGCGGCGCGCGGGGCCGGGATCCTGGCTGCTCCCGGTGACTGGTCCGGTGTCGGCCCCACGTACCAGGGGACGACCTGGCCGGAGTCGCCGAAGTACGTCTCGCTGCCGCGCAGCCAGGGGACGGGCCCCTGGCCGAAGGGGTCCGTCACGGCGTGTGCCAGGGCTCCCGACTCCCAGCGGCGGACCTGCTCCGACCCCATGCTGCTCCCCCTCCCGTGTGCCCCCGTACCTCGTCCTGCGTGTGCTGCTGTGTCGCTTTCGTGTGCATGTGGGTGCGTGGCCTATGTCGCAAGCTCTTGCCATGTGCGCGATCGGTCCCAGCACATCACATAACGCACGCATGCTGTCACTATTTGTTGCGAATTGACCGAAAGTGGAACCGGGGGGTCCGGTCACAGGGCTCAGGCCGTCATACGAGCCGTACCGGCTTCTCCGGGCGTATGCCCAGCTCGACCATCCAGGTCCGGAGGGGGGTCGGGTCGCCGTCCTCTATGAGGCTGAGGACACGGGGAGCCAGGTCCGTGGCTCGCTCGCCGTTGACCAGGAGGGAAGGGCCGTCGAGCCAGTCCAGGCCAGGGACGGCCCCGGCGGTGTCCATCGCGGCGCAGCAGACCATCGCCGTGACGTGGTCGGCGAGGAGTTCGCGGGGGGTGCGTGGGGACTGGAGCGGGAAGAGGGGGAGAGTCCCGTCGTCCCAGAGAGCGGTTTCGGGGCTGCCCTGGCCCGGGGCGGGCGGTGCGTCGGCGGAGGCGGGGCCCTGCGGGGCCAGCGCGGCCTCCTCGCGGGCGAGCTCGGCGGTGAGACGGGCGGCCAGGGCGACGTTGCGGGGGTTGGGCGGGGGGTCGGTGTGTGGCTCGGGGGGCTCGTGAGCACCTGGGAGGTGGGAGTCCGTGAGATCCGGGGAGGCGGTGCGGCCCGCGGGGTCCGAGGGGTCCATGAGATCGGTGGAGTCCATGAGATCCGTGGAGTCTCTGAGGGGTGCGCCGGTGACCGGTGGGCCCGTGAGGTGATCCAGGACTCGGGACAGGGTGGGGCCGGCGGTGTCCGAGGCCGGGTGTTCCCGGGTCGTGGGGTCCGACGTCGTGGGGTCCGGGCAGGGGCGTACGCCGAGGGTGTCGAGAACGCGGTGGAGACGGGCGGCGTCGGTGCGCCACTTGCGGTCGACGACCTCCTCCGGATATTCCTGCCAGTCCACCGGGGCCCAGTCGGGGCCGGTCTCCGCGGGGCCGCCGTGGAAGAGGCGGGCGGCAAGCAGCGAAGCGGCCTCGTCGATCGCGCCGGGCTCCTCGAGCAGGTCGCAGGCGGGACGCTCGCCGAGCCGGGAGGTAAACCCCTCGGCCAGCCGGTCACGGCGGGACAGCTCGGTCAGTGCGGCCACGACTCCCGCGTCCAGCCGGGAGGGCCAGCGGCCCATCCGCCAGGCGGGCAGCGCGACCCGCGTGAGCAGCCGGTCCCAGCCCGCGTACGCCAGGCCCACCTGCTCCTGGGCCACGATCCGCAGCCCGTAATCCACAGCCTGTGCCCGCTCGGCCGCCGCGGCTGCCACGCCCCGCTCCATCTCGGCCGCGTGCCCCCGGCAGCTGCGCAACAGCAGCCGGGCCACCCAGCCGATGCCCTCGCACGCCGAGCGGAACAAGGGGCAGCGGCCCTGCGTCGACGCCACGGCGACCGCCGCGTCCAGTCCCCGTACGAAGCGGCGGGCTGCGGCTATGTCCGGCTGCGCCGAGGGCCCCGTACCGGCGACGACCGGGGCGAGGACGGCGCGCAGCTCGCCGACGCGCATCCACCACAGGAACGGGGAGCCGATGACGAGGACGGGCGCGGCCGTCGTGCGGCGGTGGGGACGGCCGCCCGCGGCCACCTCGTCGTGGAGCTCGGGCGGGGGCGGGCCGTGGGCGCGATGGGTGCGGTCCTCCAGCCAGCTGTCGCAGTCGGGGGTGAGCGCCACGGCCGAGGGGGCGGGTACGTCGAGGCGGTCGGCGAGGTCGCGCACCAGGCGGTACAGATCGGGGGCCGCGTCCTCGGCGACGGGCACCGTGGGGCTCACGGCGGGCCGGGAGCGGGCGACGACCAGGGCGATGACACCGGCCGCGACCAGCACGACGAGCGCCACGGCGGACACCGCCCAGCGGGCGGCGTCCCAGCCGGTGCCCACGAGGTGGCCGGTGGATCCGCCGGCGAGCAGGATCACGGCGGCTGCCGCGGGCAGCAGGGCGACGGCCAGCGCGCGGCTGCGGATCCGCAGCACGGCGAGGGCCCGGGCGCGAGCCGCCTGTGCCCCCACTTCCATACCGATGCCGGTCACGACCCGACCTCACCCCCCTGCCGTCCGGGCGCCGTCACGGGCGCTTTCCTGGCGTTGCTCACTCCCCCACTGTGGCACCCACGACTGACATCGCAATGCCGGTGGGCCAAGTGCCGGAATGCTTGCGCCGCACCCTAGTTGGGGCCCCGCCACACGTCAGCCGTATGGGGCAGCGCTCACTCGATGGAATGGCTTTGGGGAGAGCTGGATGACGCTGGGCAAGGATCAGGCCCCGAATCCTGAGACGGATCCGGGGCCTGTCGGGTTCATCGGGCCGGTGGGCCTACCGCGCTCCCGCCACCTTCTCGGCGATGTCCGTGCGGTGCTGGGAGCCGTCCAGGCGGATGCGGCCCACCGCGCGGTACGCCCGTTCACGGGCCTGGCCGAGGTCGTCGCCGGTCGCGGTGACGGAGAGGACGCGGCCGCCGGCGCTGACGACGGCGTCACCGTCGCGCCTGGTCCCGGCGTGCAGGACGTACGCGTGCGGGGCGTCCTCGGCGGCCACCTCGTCGAGGCCGGTGATCGGGTCGCCGGTGCGCGGGGTACCCGGGTAGTTGTGCGAGGCGACGACGACGGTCACGGCCGCGTCGTCGCTCCAGCGCAGGGGCTCCAGGTGGGCGAGGTTGCCGGAGGCGGACGCCATCAGCAGACCGGCGAGGGGGGTCTGGAGGCGGGCCAGCACGACCTGGGTCTCCGGGTCACCGAAGCGGGCGTTGAACTCGATGACGCGGACGCCCCGGCTGGTGATCGCGAGGCCGGCGTAGAGCAGGCCGGAGAACGGGGTGCCGCGGCGGCGCATCTCGTCGACGGTCGGCTGCAGGACGGTCTCCAGGACCTCCTCGACCAGCTTCGGGTCGGCCCACGGCAGCGGCGAGTACGCGCCCATGCCGCCCGTGTTCGGCCCCTCGTCGCCGTCCAGCGCCCGCTTGAAGTCCTGGGCGGGCTGGAGCGGGACGACCGTCTCGCCGTCGGTGACGGCGAAGAGGCTGACCTCGGGGCCGTCGAGGAACTCCTCGATGACGACCCTCTCGCAGGCGGCGGCGTGGGCAGCGGCGGCCTCGACGTCGTCGGTGACGACGACGCCCTTGCCGGCGGCGAGACCGTCGTCCTTCACGACGTACGGCGCCCCGAAGGCGTCCAGGGCCTCCGCGACCTCCTCCGGCGTCGTGCAGACGTAGGAGCGCGCCGTGGGTACACCGGCCGCCGCCATCACGTCCTTGGCGAACGCCTTGGAGCCCTCGAGCCGCGCGGCCTCCCCGGAGGGGCCGAAGACCGGGATGCCCGCCGCGCGCACGGCGTCGGCGACCCCGGCGACGAGCGGGGCCTCCGGGCCCACCACCACGAGGTCGGCGCCGAGTTCCGTGGCCAGCTCGGACACGGCCTTGCCGTCGAGCGCGTCGACCTTGTGCAGCTCGGCGACCTCGGCGATGCCGGCGTTGCCGGGTGCGCAGTGCAGCGCGGTCACGGCGGGGTCGAGGGACAGGGAGCGGCACAGGGCGTGTTCGCGGGCGCCGGTACCGATGACGAGGACCTTCACGGGGGCCAGCCTATCGGCAGGGCGGGGCCGGCTTTGTGCGGGCTGCCGAAGGGGTGGGGCCGAAAGGGTTGTGGGTTTCTCCAAGGCGAGAAGAGGGGGTGGGGTAACTCAGTTATGGGAGTGGAGGGTTGTGACCGCCGGGCCACCAGCGTCCCGGGGCTGCTCCGCCCCTCGGCTACTCGTTCGTGATCTCCTCGACGACCGTCGCTCCCAGCTCCCGCACGATCAGCTCGTACCCGGAGAGGGCCGACTCGTTGAGGTCCGGGTCGTCGTCCTCCGGGATGTCGTCCTCGATGGAGACGGGGGGCGGCGGCTCGGGCGCGGCGGCGGGGCGGGCAGCCGGACGCGAGGTGGCGGAGCCGGAAGCGGGCCCCGGCGCGGACGCCGATGACGTGGCGGAAGCGGACGTGGACTGGGCCGACGTCGGGCGCGGGGCGCCCGTACCGCCGGCGCCCGAGCCGCCGTAGCCGCCACCGCTTGTGCCGCCGTAGCCGCCCGAAGCTCCGGGGCCACCCTGGCCGCCGGGGCCGCCGGGGCTTCCCGGGCCGCCCTGGGTGCCGTATCCGCCCGGGGCGCCGCCTCCGCCGTAGCCTCCGGTCGGCGGGGGCGCGGAGCCGCCGGACGGGTCGACGATCGCCTCGATCTTCCAATGGACGTTGAACTGCTCGGCCAGGGCCTGGCGCAGCACGTCCTCGCTGCCGCTGCCCGAGAAGTTGTCACGTGCTCCGGCGTTGACGAAGCCGATCTGGAGGGTGGTGCCGTCGAAGCCGGCGACCTGGGCGTTCTGGCTGAGCAGGATCCAGGTGAACCGGCGGCGGTTCTTCACCGCCTCCAGGATGTTCGGCCAGAGCGTGCGTGGGTCGAGGCCACCGGCGGGGGGCGCGTAGGCGGTGGCGCCGGCCTGGGCAGCGGGCGCGGCGGCCTGCGGGATCGCGGGGGGTGCCGGGGGCGTGTCCGGGGCCGGCGAGCCGGGTGCAGGCGCGGCGGCCGGTCGGCCACCGCCCGCGGGCACCGCGGTGGGCCAACCGCCGGGCCGCCGACCGCTGCCCGCACCGGCGGCGGTGGGCCAGGCACCGTCGACGGGCGCGGAGGTGGCGTCCATCCCGGCGGAGGCCGGAGCGGGGGCGGGGGAGCCGGGTGCGGGCGCGGCGGCCGGTCGGCCACCGCCCGCGGGCACCGCGGTGGGCCAACCGCCGGGCCGCCGACCGCTGCCCGCACCGGCGGCGGTGGGCCAGGCACCG
>NZ_JOJE01000037.1 GCF_000720255.1 Streptomyces griseus subsp. griseus
GCGTTTCCCTTTCCGGCGCTTCCGACTCTATCAGATCCTTTCGGTCCTGATTCCCAGTCAGAGGGGGGTTGTCTTCCCGGCCGTTGGGCCGTTCCGACGAGTGAGACTTTAGCGGATTCCCTGCTCCCGAAGCCAATCGGGGGCTGCGTCCTTTCGAACGCGGATTCCTCATTCCGTGAATACGCACGCAATCAGACGACGACAGACAGACAGACGACTGTTCGTCACATGATGGTTGGTACTTGCGGAGTGGCTGTCCGGGGACCGACCGGAGTCGGCGCTCACGTCGGACAACCCGGAGAACACTACGTATGGGGGTGGGACGTGTCAACTCCCGGGCGGGCGGCACCCTCCGGGCGTACTGTGGGGGTCATGACTACGCGTACGTGCACCCAGCTGTGGTGGGCCGCCTGACGGCGGCCGGACTCACGTATGCAGGAAACGGCCGCCGCTTCGGCGGCCGTTGTTGTTTCTCCCTCAGCAGCACCAGGGGGTCGGCCGGCCGGGCGGCGGCCTCGACCAGGAGGTGGAGTGGAGATGAAGCGGGTCTTCAGCGGGATCAAGCCGACGGGGCATCTGACGCTGGGGAATTATCTGGGGGCCATGCGGCGGTGGGCCGCGGTCGATCAGCATCAGGCGGACGCGCTGTTCTGCGTCGTCGACCTGCACGCGCTGACCGTGGACCACGATCCGGCGCGGGTGCGCAGGCTCAGTCGGCAGACGGCGACGTTGTTGCTCGCGGCGGGGCTGGATCCGGAGTTGTGCACGGTGTTCGTCCAGAGCCATGTCGACGAACACACACGGTTGTCGTACGTGCTGGAGTGCGTGGCGACCGACGGTGAGATGCGGCGGATGATCCAGTACAAGGAGAAGGCCGCGCGGGAGCGGGCCCGGGGTGGGAGTGTGCGGCTGTCGTTGCTGACGTACCCCGTGCTGATGGCGGCGGACATCCTGGCGTACGGCAGTGACGAGGTGCCGGTCGGGGACGACCAGGTGCAGCACGTGGAGCTGACGCGGGATCTGGCGGTGCGGTTCAACCAACGGTACGGGCACACGTTCGTGGTGCCTCGGGCGACGCGTCCGGGGGTGGCGGCGCGGGTGATGAATCTGCAGGACCCGACGTCGAAGATGGGCAAGAGCGATGACGTGGGCCCTGGGGTCGTCTATTTGCTGGATGAGCCGGACGTGGTGCGGAAGAAGGTCATGCGGGCCGTCACCGACAGCGGGCAGGACGTGGTGTACGACCGGGAGACGCAGCCGGGGCTCGCGAATCTGCTGGAGATTCTGGCTGCCTGTACGGGTGGGGAGCCTGAGGAGCTGAGCGGGGCGTACGCGTCGTACGGCGATCTGAAGAAGGACACCGCCGAGGCCGTGATCGAGACGCTCCGGCCACTGCGGGAGCGGCACCGCGAGTTGTGTGCGGATCCCTCCTATGTCGAGGGGGTGTTGGCGGCGGGTGCCGGGAAGGCTCGGGCGATGGCGCGGCCCGTCGTGGATGCCGCCTATCGCGCGATCGGGCTGCTGCCGCCGGTGGTGGAGCCGGTGCTGAACGCGGCCCGGTAGACGCGCGGGCTGGTGGCGAGGCGCGAGGCGAAGTGCTGGCGCATCGTGACCTCGCTGCCGAAACCTGCGCGGCGGGCGACCTCGGGCATGGGGAGGTCAGTGCGTTCGAGGAGCTTCTGGGCCGCGGCGAGGCGCTGGTCCAGAAGCCAGCGCAGGGGGGTCGTGCCGGTGGCGGCGGTGAAGTGGCGGGCGAAGGAGCGCGGGGACATGCCCGCGTGGGCGGCCAGGTCGCCGACCGTGAGGGGTTCGTGGAGGTGGCGCAGGGCGTGTTCGCGTACGGCGGCGAGGGCGTCGGCGTCACGGTCGGCGTGTGGGGTCGGGTGTTCGATGAACTGGGCCTGGGTGCCGGTGCGGAACGGGGCCGTGACCATCGAGCGGGCGATGGTGGCGGCCGCCTCGGCGCCGTGGGCGCGGCGCACGAGGTGGAGGCAGAGGTCGATGCCGGCCGCGGTGCCGGCGGCCGTCCAGATGTTGTGGTCCTCGATGAAGAGGGCGTCGGGGACGACGTTGACCTGGGGGTGGTGGGCGCGCAGGCGGTCGATGAGGTTCCAGTGGGTGATGGCTCGGCGTCCGTCGAGGAGGCCGGCCTGGGCGAGGGTGAAGGCGCCGCCGCAGAGGGCGGCGATGGTGGTGCCGCGGGCGTGGGCGCGGCGGAGGGCGTCGAGGACGAGGGCGGGTGCCGGGGTGAGGTGGTCGTCGAGGCCGGGGACGACGACGAGGTCGGCCTTCGCAAGCCAGGTGAGGGCGCGGTCGGGGAGGAGAGCGAGGCCGCCGCGCATGGGGATGGGGGTGGTGGTGTCGGCGGCGACCCTGCGCAGGTCGAAGGCGGGTGCGCCGCGGTCGGTGCGGTCGGTGCGGTCGGTTCCCCAGACCTCGGTGATGACGGAGACGTCGAAGGCGCGGATGCCGGGGAAGGCGACGAGGGCGACTCGGTACGCGGGCTCCATGAGTGGCAGTAAACCATCGATCGCTGTCTTTTGACCCCCTGGGGTGGGGGTGGCCGCGGCGGCAGGATCGTGGGCATGGAGATCGCGGAGAACGCAGCGCTGGTGGTCGTGGACGTACAGAAGGGCTTCGAGGAGCCGGCCTTCTGGGGGACGCGCAACAATCCCGGGGCCGATGAGAACATCGCCGCCCTCATCGACGTATGGCAGGCGACGGGGCGGCCGGTCGTCTTCGTGCGGCACGACTCGCCGAAGCCGCAGTCGCCGTTGCGGCGGGGGTACGAGGGGAACGACTTCAAGGAGTACGTGGAGCAGCGGCGCGGGAAGGGCGCGGGGCCGGAGCTGTTCCTCACGAAGACCGTGAACTCGGCGTTTCTGGGGACGCCGGATCTGGGGGCCTGGCTGAAGGCGGAGGGGATCTCGCAGTTCGTGCTCGCCGGGATCCAGACCAACATGTGCGTGGAGACGACCGCGCGGATGGGCGGGAACCTGGGGTTCGACGTGGTGGTCGCGTTCGACGCCACGTACACGTTCGACCTGCGGGGTCCGTTCGGCTGGCGGCGGAGTGCGGAGGAGATCGCGCAGGCTTCCGCGGTGTCCCTGCACGGGGGCGGGTTCGCGCGGGTGGTGACGACGGAGGAGGTCGTGGGCGCGGCGGGCGTCTGACCGCGCCCGGCGGGCTTCAGTCCTTCTTGCCGGAGGCCAGCGCGCGGCTGCGGTCGCGGGCGGCTTCGAGGGCGGCGATGAGGGCGGCTCGTACGCCGTGGTTCTCGAGTTCGCGGATGGCGTTGATGGTGGTGCCGGCGGGCGAGGTGACGTTCTCGCGGAGCTTGACCGGGTGTTCGCCGCTGTCGCGGAGCATCGTCGCGGCGCCGATGGCGGACTGGACGATCAGGTCGTGGGCCTTGTCGCGGGGCAGGCCGAGCAGGATGCCGGCGTCCGTCATGGCTTCGACCAGGTAGAAGAAGTACGCCGGGCCGGAGCCGGAGAGGGCGGTGCAGGCGTCCTGCTGGGACTCGGGGACGCGGAGTGTCTTGCCGACGGCGCCGAAGATCTCCTCGGCGTGGGCGAGGTGGTCGGCGGTGGCGTGGGTGCCGGCTGAGATGACGGACATCGCCTCGTCCACGAGGGCGGGGGTGTTCGTCATGACGCGGACGACCGGAGTGCCGGCGGCGAGGCGCTCCTCGAAGAAGGCGGTGGGGATGCCTGCCGCGCCGCTGATGACCAGGCGGTCGGCGGGGACGTGCGGGGCGAGTTCGTCGAGGAGGGTGCCCATGTCCTGCGGCTTGACCGTGAGGATCAGGGTGTCGGCGGTCTTGGCGGCTTCCGCGTTGGTGACCGGGGTGACTCCGTAGCGGGCGCGGAGCTCTTCGGCCCGTTCGGGGCGGCGGGCGGTGACGAGGAGGTCGGCGGGGGGCCAGCCGCCGCGGAGCATGCCGCTGAGGAGGGCTTCGCCGATCTTTCCGGTGCCGAGGACTGCGACTTTCTGGGTCATGTGGTTCATCCTCGCACCGGGGGTGGGGGTGCGGGGTGGGTGTCCGGTGGGCGGAAAGCGGGGGTGGGCGCCGGCTGGGTGGCTCAGGGGGTGCGCCTCCTCAGGGTTGCCGCTCCCAGGCCCAGGACCAGGAGGGCACAGCCCGCGACGATCAGGGTGTCCCGTACGAATGTCGCCGTCATGTCCGTGTGGTGCAGGACCTCGTTCATGCCGTCCACGGCGTAGGACATGGGGAGGACGTCGGAGATGGTCTCGAGTACGGGGTGCATGTTGTCGCGGGGGGTGAAGAGGCCGCAGAGGAGGAGTTGGGGGAAGATCACGGCCGGCATGAACTGGACGGCCTGGAACTCCGAGGCGGCGAAGGCGGAGACGAAGAGGCCGAGGGCGGTGCCGAGGAGGGCGTCGAGGAGGGCCACCAGGAGCAGGAGCCAGGCGCTGCCCGTGACGTCGAGGCCCAGGAGCCGGACGGCGAGGCCGGTGGCCAGGGCCGACTGGACGATGGCGAGGGCGCCGAAGGCGAGGGCGTAGCCGGCGATGAGGTCGCCCTTGCCGAGGGGCATGGCGAGGAGGCGTTCGAGGGTGCCCGAGGTGCGTTCGCGCAGGGTGGCGATGGACGTGACCAGGAACATCGTGATGAGCGGGAAGATCCCGAGGAGCGAGGCCCCGATGCTGTCGAACGTGCGGGGGCTGCCGTCGAAGACGTAGCGGAGCAGGAGCAGCATCACGCAGGGGATCAGGATCATCATCGCGATGGTGCGCGGGTCGTGGCGGAGCTGGCGCAGGACGCGGGCTGCGGTTGCGGTGGTGCGGGAGGCGTTCAGGCCCCTGGTCGGGGCTGTGGCGGTGGTGGGGGCGGCGGTCATGGGGTCGTCTCCTTCTCGCGGGCGGTCTCGGCCGCCTGGTCGACCAGGTGCAGGAAGGCCGCCTCGACCGTGTCGGCGCCGGTGCGGCCGCGCAGGGCCTCGGGGGTGCCGTCGGCGAGGATCTCGCCCTGGCGCATGAGGAGGAGGCGGTGGCAGCGCTCGGCCTCGTCCATGACGTGGGACGAGACGAGGAGGGTCGCTCCGCGGGTGGTGGCGATGTCGTGGAAGAGGTTCCAGAGGTCGCGGCGGAGGACGGGGTCGAGGCCGACGGTGGGTTCGTCGAGGACGAGCAGTTCGGGGGCGCCGAGGAGGGCGACGGCGAGGGAGACGCGGTTGCGCTGGCCGCCGGAGAGGTTTCCGGCGAGGGCGTCGGCATGGCTGGTGAGGTCGACGTCGGCGATGGCTCGGGTGACGTCCTCGGCGCGGCGGTCGGCGGCCGCGCGTCCCGGGTCGAGGATCGCTGCGAAGTAGTCCAGGTTCTGGCGGACCGTCAGGTCGTCGTAGACGGAGGGGGCCTGGGTCACGTAGCCGATGCGGGTGCGGAGCGCGGGGTGGCCGGCGGGGCGGCCGAGGACGTCGAGGGTGCCGGCGACCTTGGCCTGGGTGCCGACGACGGAGCGCATGAGGGTGCTCTTGCCGCAGCCCGAGGGGCCGAGGAGGCCGGTGATCTGGCCGCGCGGGACGGTGAAGTCGAGGCGGTGCAGGACGGTGCGGGGGCCGCGGACGACGGTGAGGTTCTCGGCGTGTACGGCGGCGGGTTCCGGGGGCTCCGGGGCTGGGGTGGAGGGGCTGGAGGAGCTGGAGGGCTCGGGTGAGTGACCGGGTGAGTGCGCGGGAGAATAATTCATCATGTGATGAATAATGAGCCGGGGGCGGGGTGCCGTCAAGGGGCACCGCACATGGGTGCGCGTGGTGGCGCGCGGTCGCGCGTGCGTGGTGGCGCGCGGTCGCGCGTGCGTGGTGGCGCGCGGTCGCGCGTGCGTGGTGCGTGCGGTGGTGCGTGCCGTGGTGCGTGCCGTGGTGCGTGCCGTGGTGCGTGCCGTGGTGCGTGCGGTGGTGCGTGAAGTGGCGCAGGCGCGTGGCGGGGCGATCGGAAGGGGCGCGTCCGGATCGGATGCTTCCGCCTTCCGAGAACGACGGTGCACAACCGCTGTGCCGGGGGCGGCTGTTGCCGACAATGGATTTCACTTCGCCGTGCCTTCCACCGGTCCGGCGCCCACGCATCTCCCGTCCTTCACCGGAGGTGCTGCTGTCATGCGCTGTGCCGTACGCAAGGCCGATCTGTCCGCTTCCCTCGTCGTCTTCCTCGTCGCGCTGCCGTTGTGCGTGGGCGTCGCCGTGGCGTCCGGCGTGCCCGCCGAACTGGGGCTGGTCACCGGGATCGTCGGCGGGCTGGTCGCCGGGGCGTTGCCCGGAAGCAGCCTGCAGGTGAGCGGTCCCGCGGCGGGGCTGACCGTGCTGGTCCTCGAGGCCGTGCGGGCGTACGGCCCGGGGGCCCTCGGGGTGCTGGTGTGCGCGGCCGGGCTGGTGCAGCTCGGGCTGGGCGCGCTGCGGCTCGGGCGGTGATTCCGGGCCGTGTCGGTGGCCGTCGTGCAGGGGATGGCGTCAGGGTGGGTGTCAGGGCGTGGCGACGATCAGCAGGACGTCGTAGACCTCCTCGACCATGCCGTCGGGGAAGACCTCCAGCAGGTGCTCGCGCTCGCGGGCGAGGAAGGCGTTCGTCGCCCCCTCGCCCTGCACCAGGAAGATCGAGTGGCTGCCTATGTTGGCGAGGTGGGTGTCGAGGGGGACCGTGCGGCTCCAGCGGACGACACGCTTGGCGTGGGCGGGGGCGGCCGGGGCGCCTCGGAACGCGGTTTCCGAGCGGATGTCGGACGCGCCCTGCTGGTTCTTGTACTCGCCGCCGAAGTGGTCGCGCACGCGGTCCGCCTGCTCGGAGAGCCAAGGGACGTCGGCCGGGCCCGTGTTCCACCACAGCGCCAGCGCGCCTCCCGGCCGCAGCACGCGCTGGGCCTCCGGCACCGAGCGGGCCGGGTCGGTCCAGTGCCAAGCCTGGGCGTAGGTGAGGAAGTCGACGGAGTCGGTGGCGAGTGGGAGGGCGTTGCCGTCGCCGCGGACGAGCGGTACCCGCGGGAGCGTGCAGTGCAGTTGGGCCGCCATACCGTCACCGGGCTCCACGGCGATCACGTCGGCGCCGCGGGCGTGCAACAGGGCTGTCGCGATGCCCGTACCGGCGCCGATGTCCCCGACGCGGGCGCCTTCGAGGGGACGGCCGGCCAGGTCCTCGATCGCGTCGAAGAGGGCGGAGGGGTACGAGGGGCGGTTCGCGGCGTACTGCGCTGCGGCGGCGTTGAAGGAGTGGGCTCGGGTGGAGTGGGAGGTGGCCGTCATAGGGCCATGGTGGCGCGGGTCGGAGACAGGGAGGGTGGGATTTCGGTGAGAAGACGGGGAGTTCGGCGGTGGCCTGCGGCCCGCTGGAGCGGGAGGTGGGGCAATGGCATGGGCGCCGGGTAGTGGGTGGCATGGGGCCCCGGCAGTGGTGCGGGGGCCGGGCCGGGTAGGGGCGCGGGCGCGGCGGAGCGGCGGCACGGGGCCGGGACGGTGGGGCGGACGTTGGGTGGCGGCACGGAGGCCGGGACAGTGCCCTGGGGCGGAGGTCGGGGCCCAGGTGCGGGCGCCGGAGCAACGGCGCCGGGGCGGGGAAAGTCGAGCCGGGACAGTTGGGCGGGCGTCGGGGTGATGGCGCGGGCGGAGACAGCCGCGTCAGGGCCGGGGCGCGGGTGTGGGTGCGGGCCCCGCAGCTAGGGCACGGGGCCGGGACAGTCGCGCAAGGCCGGGACAAGTCGCGCCAAGGCCGGGACAGTAGCCAGGGCGTCGGCTTCATGCGGCGGCGGGTCCGGGCGGCCGGGAGGCTTATGACCGGCGGCGCTTCTTCGAAGGGTTGCCCGAGCGGCGGGTGGTGCGGCGTTCGTGGTGCTTGCGCGCTGTCTCGTACTCCACCCGATGCAGCTTCTCGCCGGGGGCCTCGGTGAGGGAGCGGACGAAGTGGGCGAGGAGCGCGCCGACGAAGCCGATGGCGAGCAGGCCGCGCAGGGAGGCCTGGCGGTCGGGGTCGGGGCGCTTGCTGAAGCCGCCCCAGGTGTGGCCGAAGGCGAGGGCGCTGCAGACGGCGAACATCACTACGACGAGGAGCGTGACGAAGCTGCCGGTGTCGGCGATGCGCAGGCCGTCGAAGGCGAGGCGCAGGACGACGCAGGAGGCGACGGCCGCGGCGAGGGAGCCGACGGCCACGCCGATCCGGCGGGCGGTGTAGCCGTTGTCGTGGTTCACCCAGGTGGTGCCGAAGAAGCGCAGGGGCTCGGGGCGGGGACCGGTGGGGTCGGCCGCGGGGACTGCGAGGGTGCCCGGGGTGTCGGTTTCGTCGCTCACGGCTCGATTATGGCTCCGGTGTGCGAGCCGTTGCGCGGGGCCTCCCGGGCCGACCAGGAAGGCCCGTCCGGGGCCGGCCCGGAAGGCCTGTCCCGGGCCGACCAGGAAGGCCTGTCCCGGACCGGCCCTGGGGACGCCCGCAGGACGCCCAGGAGCCGAACCGAAGTGCCCGGAGCGAACCCGGGTTCCCGGGAGCCGACTCGAAATGCCCGGGGGCAAACCCCGGACCCCATGGAGTCGACCCCGGATGCCCAAGGTCGCCCCCTGAATACCCGGGGGCCCATCGGGAGGTCCGAGGCCGACCCTGAATACCCGGGGCAACCCTCGGACCTCATGATGTCGCCCCCGACGCCCAGGGCCGCCCCAAAATGCCCGGACCAGCCCGAGGCGCCGGGGACCAGCCCAAGGCGCCAGGGACCAGCCCAAGGCGCCAGGGACCAGCCCAAGGCGCCAGGGACCAGCCCAAGGCGCCCCGGAGACGACACGAGGTGCCTGCCCAGGGGGCAACCCGGCCCCCCGCCCCGGGCGTCCGCCTCCCCCGAGCCTCGTCAGCCGCAGCGTGACGCCACGTAGCCGTCGCTGCCCGTCTTCACGTACGCGTCGGAGACGAACTCGCCGTTGCCGATGTTGTCCCAGATGTTCGACGTGCCGTACGGGCCGGCGACCGTCGTGCCCGGGGTCTGGCAGTAGATCGGGACGTAGGCACCCTCGGCGAGGGTGCGGACGATGCCGTAGGCGGTGCCGGGGCCGCTGCGGACGTTGAGGCGGACGCCGGGGGCCACCGGGTAGGAGCGGACGGCCGTCGTCACTCCCTCGGTCCCGTCCTTCTCCGCGCTCTGGTCTCTTTCTTCCACGTGCTCGACAGACATGCGATCTCCCCCCGTTGAACCCATGATCGTCATGGGATCCCGTTGACTCCCCAGAAAGGCGACATGAAACACATGTACGCAACTCGTACACGGAGGCTAGCAAGCCGCCTCTGTCTCGTACGAGTCATCGACTAGGCTCCGTGCGTCGCGCGCGCGGACAGAACAGCACGGGGGTGGTCCCATGGCGCCACGGCAGGACACCGGAGCGGGCGCGGAAGCGGAACTTCCCGAGTACGCCGGGCACTACCGTCTGGACTCGTGTCTGGGCTCCGGTGGCATGGGGATCGTCCATCTGGCCCGGAGCACCTCGGGCCTGAAGCTCGCGGTGAAGGTCGTACACGCCCAGTTCGCCAAGGACCCCGAGTTCAGAGGGCGGTTCCGGCAGGAGGTGGGCGCCGCGCGGAGGGTCAGCGGGGCCTTCACGGCACCCGTCGTCGATGCCGACCCGGAGGCCGAGCGGCCCTGGATGGCCACCCTGTTCATCCCGGGCCCGACCCTTTCCGAGCATGTGAAGCGGAACGGCCCCATGACGCCCGCCCAGTTGCGCCGGCTGATGGCCGGGCTCGCCGAGGCGCTGCGGGACATCCACCGGGTCGGGGTCGTCCACCGGGATCTGAAGCCCAGCAACGTGCTGCTCGCCGACGACGGGCCGAAGGTCATCGACTTCGGTATCTCGCGGCCCAAGGACAGCGAACTGCGCACGGAGACCGGGAAGCTGATCGGCACTCCGCCCTTCATGGCGCCCGAGCAGTTCCGGCGGCCGCGGGAGGTCGGGCCGGCCGCCGACGTCT
Organism: Streptomyces griseus subsp. griseus; assembly: GCF_000720255.1. GTDB lineage: Bacteria > Actinomycetota > Actinomycetes > Streptomycetales > Streptomycetaceae > Streptomyces > Streptomyces griseus_I. The sequence continues at coordinate 9,955 of NZ_JOJE01000037.1, forward strand.
TCGCGCTCGGCTCGGTGCTGGTGCACGCGGCGACGGGACGCGGGCCGTTCGACTCCGACAGCCCGTACGTCGTCGCCTACCAGGTGGTGCACGACGATCCGGACCTCACCGGCATCCCGGAGAGCCTCGCTCCGCTGGTGCTGCGCTGTCTCGCCAAGGAGCCCGAGGACCGGCCCACACCGGACGAGTTGATGCGCGAGCTGCGGTCGGTGGCGGCGTCGTACGACACCCAGTCGTTCATTCCGGAGCAGAGGTCCGTCCTGGACGAGCGGCCCGGCGAGGCCGTGGTCAAGGTCGAGGTGCCGGGGCCGCCCGAGCCGCCCGAGTTCGAGGCGCGGCGCAGGGGTTCCGTGGGGTGGCTGCGCCGCAGGGCGGTGCTCGTCGCCGGTGCCGTGGTGCTGGTCGTGGGCGGTGTGCTCGGCTCGGTGCACTGGTTCGGCAGCGAGGACAGCATGCCGAAACCGGCGGCGCCCCGAGCCGTGGCGGCCGCGTTCCAGGCATGGGAGGCGAAGCCGGCCTCCGCGACCGCCGGTGTGCGGCAGTGTTCCTACGGCGCCGGGAAGCTGCTGTGCGCGCAGCCCGGGCTGGTCTTCGCGCTCGATCCGGCCGACGGTTCCCTGCTGTGGAAGCACACCGCCGACACGTCCCGCTGGGGCGGGCCGCCGGTCGTGGCGGGCGGGCTCGTCCAGGCGTCGGCGGACCACGGACGGCGGCTGGAGGCGCTCGACCCGGCGTCGGGCGAGCCGCGGTGGCAGCGGAAGGTGCCCGAGTACGGCCTGCTCCAGCCGGCCGGTGGCATGCTCCTGCTGCGCGGCGCCGACGGGACCGTCACCGGCGTGGACGGTGCCTCGGGCGACACGAAGTGGAAGCGGTCCCTGCCCGGGCAGAGCAGGCCGACGCTGTCCTCCTTCGTCGGCGACCCGCTGGCGTACGCCACGAGCGACACCGCCGACGGGACGCGCACGCGGGTCACCGCCCTTGACCCGGCCACCGGGAAGGCGCGGTGGCAGACGCTGCTCAAGGGGACGCTCCAGCCGATCGGGGCACACGACGGGTCGGTGTTCTTCCTGTCCGTCGACAACGTCTACAGCCGTGCGCAGGCCGTCGTGCGCTACACCCCCGCGACGAAGGCCTCCCGCCGGGCGAAACTGCCGGTCCCACGCCAGAGCGCGCAGGCGAGTGTGCACGGGAACGTGGCGCACATCCTGGGGAACGGCGGCTCGCTGGAGGCCGTCGACGTCGACTCGGGCAAGCGGCTGTGGATCCTGGAGACGTCAGTGAGCCGCGGTTCCGCCCCGGTCGCCGACAACGCCCATGTGTACGTCACGGCGGCCGACGGGCGGCTGCTCGCCGTGGACGCCCGCACCGGCCGGCTCGTCGGGCAGACACCACCCCGCCTGGGCACCGGCGCCGGCGGGATCGCGGCCACACTGCCCGTGCCGGTGCTCAACGGCGGCCGCGTCTTCGCGAGCGCCCCCGACGGCACGGTGTTCGGCGTGGACGCGCGCGACCCGGCGGGGTGGTGACAGGCCACGAGCGAGGCGCGCGAGCGAGGCCCACGAGCGGTGGCCCCGGGCACGGTGCCACGCGCGCGTGAGGGCCGCCCCCCCAGCAGGGGCGGCCCTCAGTGGCACATACGGTGGCCCAGCGGGGCTCAGCCGAGCTTGCTGACGTCGCGCACCGCGCCCTTGTCCGCGCTGGTGGCCATCGCGGCGTAGGCGCGCAGGGCCGCGGAGACCTTGCGGTCGCGGTTCTTCGGGGCGTAGACGCCGCCCAGCGCCTCCTCGCGGCGGGCCAGTTCGGCATCGTCGACGAGCAGCTCGATCGTGCGGCCCGGGATGTCGATGCGGATGCGGTCGCCGTCCTCGACGAGGGCGATGGTGCCGCCGCCGGCCGCCTCGGGGGAGGCGTGGCCGATGGAGAGGCCGGAGGTGCCGCCGGAGAAGCGGCCGTCCGTGACCAGCGCGCACGCCTTGCCCAGGCCGCGCCCCTTCAGGTACGAGGTCGGGTAGAGCATCTCCTGCATGCCGGGGCCGCCCTTGGGGCCCTCGTAGCGGATGACGACGACGTCGCCCTCCTTGATCTCCTGGGTGAGGATCTTCTGGACGGCTTCTTCCTGCGACTCACAGACGACCGCCGGGCCCTCGAAGGTCCAGATCGACTCGTCGACGCCGGCCGTCTTGACCACGCAGCCGTCGACGGCGAGGTTGCCCTTGAGGACGGCGAGGCCGCCGTCCTTGGAGTACGCGTGCTCGACGGAGCGGATGCAGCCGCCCTCGGCGTCCTCGTCGAGGGCCTCCCAGCGCTCGGACTGGGAGAAGGCCTCGGCGGAGCGGACGCAGCCCGGGGCCGCGTGCCACAGTTCGACCGCCTCGGGGGACGGGGAGCCGCCGCGCACGTCCCACGTCTTCAGCCAGTCGGCCAGGGACGGGCTGTGGACGGAGTGCACGTCCTCGTTGAGCAGGCCCCCGCGGTGCAGCTCGCCGAGGAGGGCGGGGATGCCGCCGGCGCGGTGCACGTCCTCCATGTAGTACGTGCGGTTCTTCGCGACGTTCGGCGCGACCTTGGCCAGGCAGGGAACCCGGCGGGAGACCGTGTCGATCTCGTTGAGTCCGAAGGGGACGCCCGCCTCCTGGGCGGCGGCCAGCAGGTGCAGGATCGTGTTGGTCGAGCCGCCCATGGCGATGTCCAGGGCCATGGCGTTCTCGAAGGCGGCGAAGGTGGCGACGGAGCGCGGCAGGACCGTCTCGTCGTCCTCCTCGTAGTAGCGGCGGGTGATGTCCATGACCGTGTTGGCCGCGTCGACGTAGAGCTGCTTGCGCGCGGTGTGGGTGGCCAGGACCGAGCCGTTGCCGGGGAGGGAGAGGCCGATGGCCTCGGTGAGGCAGTTCATCGAGTTGGCGGTGAACATGCCGGAACACGAGCCGCAGGTCGGACAGGCGTTCTCCTCGATACGGAGGATGTCCTCGTCCGAGATCTTGTCGTTCACGGCGTCGGAGATCGCGTCGACCAGGTCGAGCGTGCGGACCGTGCCGTCGACCAGCGTGGCCCGGCCGGACTCCATCGGGCCGCCGGAGACGAAGACCGTGGGGATGTTCAGGCGCAGGGCCGCGTTGAGCATGCCCGGGGTGATCTTGTCGCAGTTGGAGATGCAGATCAGGGCGTCGGCGCAGTGGGCCTCGACCATGTACTCGACGCTGTCCGCGATCAGGTCGCGGGAGGGCAGGGAGTAGAGCATGCCGCCGTGGCCCATCGCGATGCCGTCGTCGACGGCGATCGTGTTGAACTCACGCGGGATGCCGCCGGCCTCGACGATCGCCTCGCTGACGATCCGGCCGACCGGCTGGAGGTGGGTGTGGCCCGGGACGAACTCGGTGAAGCTGTTGGCGACCGCGATGATCGGCTTTCGGCCGATGTCCGCACCGGGTACACCGGAGGCGCGCATAAGGGCGCGGGCGCCCGCCATGTTGCGGCCGTGGGTGACTGTGCGGGACCTCAGCTCGGGCATCGTCGCTCGCTCCTTCAGAGACTGCGATCAGAGAGACTTCTGACTGCTAACGAGCGTACGCCGGTCATCCAGGGGTCGGGACGGGCTGTCCGGAATGCGGGACGCATGTCTCGGGAAACCGGGGCTCACGGCGCCGTGAGGTGCCCCTGGACCACGGGCGCCACCCGGGCGACGATCTGCTCGAGGTCCGCCGACGCCAGCGGCTCCACCTTGATCACGTAGCGCAGCATCGCGCACCCCACGAGCTGCGCGGCCGCGAGCTCGGCGCGCAGTTCCGCGTCCGGCAGGTCGAGCTGGGCGGCGACACGGCGCAGCAGCTGGGTGGCGACCAGGCGGCGGAAGACGGCGGCGGCGGTGTCGTTGTTGACCGCGGACCTGAGGATCGCCAGCAGGGGCTTACGGCTGGTGGGGTTCTCCCAGATGCCGAGGACGAAGCGGGTGAACCGCTCTCCTACCCCGTCCAGCGGGCCGTCGGCGATCGCCTCGGGCGCGTTCAGGGCGGGCGCGAAGGCGACCTCGACGGCCGCCTCGAAGACCTGCTCCTTGGTGCCGAAGTAGTGGTGGACCAGCGCGGAGTCCACGCCGGCCGCCTTGGCGATGCCGCGCACGGACGTCTTGTCGTAGCCCCGCTCGGAGAACTCCTCGCGTGCCGAGGCGAGGATGCGGTCGCGGGTGTCGGCGGCCTCCGTACGCGGGGGGCGGCCGCGGCGCCGGGCGGTGGCCCCGGTCATCGCCGGGGCACCTTCGCTCCGGCGGCCAGGTGCCGGCGGGCGAAGGCCAGGGCCTCGGCGAGGTCGGCCTCGCGCTCCGCGCCCGACATGGCGCGCCGGGTGTTGACCTCGATGACGACGTGACCGTCGAAACCCGTCACGGCGAGACGTTCCAGCAGTTCGGCGCAGGGCTGGTTGCCGCGGCCGGGCACGAGGTGCTCGTCCTTGGCCGACCCCTTGCCGTCCGCGAGGTGGACGTGGCCGAGGCGGTCCCCCATGCGGTCGACCATCTGGAGTGCGTCGCTGCGGGCCGTGGAGGAATGGCTGAGGTCGATCGTGAAGTGCCGGTAGTCGTCCTTCGTCACGTCCCAGTCGGGGGCGTAGGCGAGCATCTCGCGGTCGCGGTAGCGCCAGGGGTACATGTTCTCGACGGCGAACCGTACGTCCGTCTCGTTGGCCATCCGCCAGATTCCGGCGACGAAGTCGCGCGCGTACTGCCGCTGCCAGCGGAACGGCGGGTGCACGACGACCGTGGACGCGCCGAGCTTCTCGGCCGCCGAGCGGGCGCGCTGGAGCTTGACCCAGGGGTCGGTGGACCAGACGCGCTGGGTGATGAGCAGGCAGGGGGCGTGCACGGCCAGGATCGGGACCTGGTGGTAGTCGCTGAGTCTGCGCAGCGCGTCGATGTCCTGGCTGACGGGGTCGTTCCACACCATGATCTCGACGCCGTCGTAGCCCAGGCGCGCGGCGATCTCGAAGGCCGTCGCCGTCGACTCCGGATAGACGGAAGCCGTCGAGAGGGCGACCTTCGCATCCGGGATCCGGACCACGTCCCTTGGTTCTGCCACGAGGGACAGCGTACGGGGTGGGGCCGGGGTGGGGCCGGGCTTCCGTGCGCCGTTGTGGCCCGTCGCACACGCCTTCCGGCCACCGGGGCTCTTCACCGGACGCACGGATGACGGCGGACGCAAGGACGTGTGGGGCCGCGCTCGGCATGTACCCCGCAGGACGGACGATCACCGTGAACGCGCCGGGCGCCTCCACGGACACGTACTGCGGTCGCCGAAGGTGAACGGTGGGACGAGCGACCGCGCGTGGCTGCCGGAGTCCTTCGTCGCCCACGGCGGCGGCGCCGGCTGCTCGGCGAAGGCGCCGGCCGACCTGAAGGCCGCCCCCCGGTGCGACGGTGACCGGCGGGGACTTCGGCTTCACCTGGCCGACGGTGCGTTCCGGCGGTCCCGGACAACATGGCCGTCGGCCGGTTCGGCTTCACCTGGCCGACGGTGCGTTCCGGCGGTCCCGGACAACATGGCCGTCGGCCGGTTCGGCTTCACCTGGCCCACGGTGCATTCCGGCGGTCCCGGACAACATGGCCGTCGGCCGGTTCGGCTTCACCTGGCCCACGGTGCGTTCCGGCGGTCCCGGACAACATGGCCGTCGGCCGGGATGACCGGTCCTGGTGGCCCCCACGGCCCCGCGGGGGCCACCGGATCGCGCAGGTCACGAGTCAAGGGCGCGGAACCGCTTCGATGTGCGGCTCCGCGTCCCTGAGGTGGCCATGCCCGTGAGGTGGCTGCACCGAGCCCATGTGATCGAGGCGGCGCAGGATCACGCCCTCGCGCAGGGCCCAGGGACAGATCTCCAGCACCTCGACGCCGAAGAGGTCCATCGCGCCCTCGGCCACCAGCGCGCCCGCCAGGAGTTGGCCCGCGCGGCCCTCGGAGACGCCGGGGAGCTCGGCGCGCTGGGCGGTCGTCATGGCGGACAGACGCGGCACCCAGGCCTCCAGGGACTCCCGCTTGAGGTCGCGCTGAACGTAGAGGCCCTCGGTCGAGCGGGCGGCGCCGGCGAGGCGTGCGAGCTGCTTGAACGTCTTGGACGTGGCCACGACATGGTCGGGGGCGCCGAAGCGGCTGAACTCACCGACGGTACGGGCGATCTCCGCGCGCGCGTGCCGACGCAGGGCCCGTATGTCCTCGGGGTCGGGCGGATCGCCGGGCAGCCACCCGGCCGTGAGCCGGCCCGCGCCCAGAGGTAGGGAGACCGCGGCGTCGGGCTCCTCGTCGATGCCGTAGGCGATCTCCAGGGAGCCGCCGCCGATGTCCAGGACGAGCAGCTTGCCGGCCGACCAGCCGAACCAGCGGCGGGCGGCGAGAAAGGTGAGCCGGGCCTCCTCCGCGCCGGTGAGCACCTGGAGCTCGACGCCGGTCTCGTCCTGCACGCGCGCGAGGACGTCGTCGGCGTTGCTGGCCTCGCGCACGGCGGAGGTCGCGAACGGCAGCAGGTCCTCGACACCCTTGTCCTCGGCGGCCTGGAGGGCCTCGTGGACGACGGAGACCAGTTTGTCGACCCCCTCGGGGCCTATGGCCCCGTCGCCGTCGAGGAGTTGGGCAAGGCGCAGTTCCGCCTTGTGCGAGTGCGCGGGCAGCGGACGTGCGCCGGGGTGTGCGTCCACCACCAGCAGGTGCACAGTGTTCGATCCCACGTCGAGGACACCGAGTCTCATGTAGGGCACGCTACTGCCAGCTGCGGGATCTTCCGCCCCCGGAGCGGTGCCGGGACGGGCCTCGGGCGACTTACCCTGGACGGGTGCCAAAGACGAAAAAGGCGAAGCCCGACAAATCCATCGACGGTTCTTCGCAGGGGAAGCCGGCGAAGTCACCGAAGGCGTCGAAGGTGTCGAAGAAGGCCCTGGCAGCGGACGAGAAGGGCCTCGACTTCGCGCGCGCGTGGGTGGAGTTCCCGGATCCGGCGGACGAAGAGCAGGTCTTCCGCTGCGATCTGACATGGCTGACCTCTCGGTGGAACTGCATCTTCGGAAGCGGCTGCCAGGGCATCCAGGCGGGCCGCGCCGACGACGGCTGCTGCACGTTGGGCGCCCACTTCTCCGACGAGGACGACGAGAAGCGGGTCGCCGAGCATGTGGCGCGACTCACTCCGGACATCTGGCAGCACCACGACGAGGGCACGGAGAACGGCTGGACCTCGGAGGACGACGAGGGCTCCCGGCAGACCCGCCCGTTCAACGGCTCCTGCATCTTCCAGAACCGGCCCGGGTTCGCGGGCGGTGCCGGCTGCTCGCTGCACATCCTGGCGCTGCGGGAGGGCCGCGAGCCGCTGGAGACCAAGCCGGACGTGTGCTGGCAGCTGCCGATCCGGCGTACGTACGACTGGATCGACCGGCCCGACGACACGCGCGTGCTCCAGGTGTCGATCGGCGAGTACGACCGGCGTGGCTGGGGCCCCGGCGGCCATGACCTCCACTGGTGGTGCACCTCGGCGACCTCGGCGCACGGCGCCGGCGACCCGGTGTACGTGTCCTACCGCCCCGAACTGACCGAACTGATGGGCAAGGCCGGCTACGACCGCCTCGTGGAACTGTGCGAGGCCCGCCTGGCAGCCCAGCTGCCGCTGGTCGCACCCCACCCGGCGGATCCGGCGGATCCGACGGGGACTGCGGGAGCGTAGGGCCGACGGCCGGGGGTGTGCGGAGGGGGTATTCGGTCCCGCGGCGGAACGCGGCGGCTCCGCGGCGCCGACCGCGCTCCAGGGGCAGGTCACAGTGTTCGCCCGCCCCCTCCCGGCCGGCCACCGACGGACTCGAGACACCACTCTCCCCGAGCGCGGGCATCGAAACCCGGGCGAAGGCGTCGTGGGCCCCCGCCCCGGGGCTGAGCGCCCGGCCCCTTCCCCTCAGCCACCCGACGGGCTGGGCGCGTCGCTGCTCCCCGGTGACGGGTCCGGGGCCTCCGTGGGAGGCGGGGTCGAGGCGTCGGCGGTGGGCTCCGGGGACTGGGGTGTGGTCGTCGGAGTGGGGTCCGGGGTGGGCGGGGTCGTGGGGGTGGGTTCCGGGTGGGGCGGGCCTTCGGGCGGTGTGGGGTGGGGGTCGGAGGGGCCGGGGGCCGTGCCGTAGCCCTCGATGGAGACGACCGCGCCCGCCGGGGCGATCGCGACGCGCGCGCTCCAGTGCCCGGAGGGCTCCCGCAGCGAGTCGACGTACACCTTGATCGTCAACGATTCGCCGGGCCGGAGGGTTCCGGAGGACCGGCTCAGGTAGAGCCAGGCCGCCGCGGTGGACGCCGACCAGCGGACCGGGGCGTCACCGCTCGCGGTCAGGGTGATCAGCGTGGTGTCGCCGCTGTTGCCGGCCTCCACCGCCAGATGGCCCGCCCCGTGCGCGGCGGCCCCCGGGGCGCTGATGACCTCCACGGAGACGTCGGGCTGGCCGCTCTTGACGGGACGGCGACCGCGCTGAGTGCTGGCGTTGCCGGCGTTCTCGTACCCGCCCGCCGTCTCGCCGTCCAGGCTGTCGGGGCCCTGAAGCTCGCTCGCGCTGGCCGGACGGCTTTCCGCGCCCTCGGCGGTCGGCGTGCCCCGGTACGCGGCCCAGAGCGCGAGCACCGGCGCCGCGACGACGGTGGCCACGACGGTCGTCGTGACGGCACGCGCGCGTAGCCGGTCTCTCCGCGCGACGCGGTCCTTGGGGTCGATCGGGAAACCGCGCCGGTCGAAGCGGGGCACGGCGACGCCCCGCGCGCGCGGATGGTGTGCCAGGGCGACGTGCAGCGCCGCGCGGGGCGCTTCCAGGACGGGCAGCTCGGCGGGCGTGACGGTGGCGCCGGGCCAGCGGCCCGGGACCGCGCGCTCGGCGGTACGGCGGCAGCGCGGACAGTCGTCGACGTGCCGGACCAGCTCGCGGCGCAGGGCGGAGCCGAGCACCAGTTGGTTGTCGCCGGCGAGACGGGCCACGCTCGGACAGGTGCCGGTCTCGACCACCGCGAGGGCGGCGCGGGTGCGCTCGACCTCGCAGGCCGCGGCCGCGAGCAGGTCGCGGGCGGCGGCGAGGTCCATGCCGAGGACGGCGGCGACCTCGTGGGCGGCGAGATGGTGGCGCACCGCGAGTTCGAGCGCCTCGCGCTGCTCGGGTGTCGTCCCCGCGGCCTCCGGCCAGGCGAGCTGGGCGAGTTCGCGCCGCCGCTCCTCCTGGGCCTCCTCGGAGACGGGCGGCCCCGCGGGCTGCGCGGTACGCGACCGGCGGGTGCCGTGGCGCCCCGCCGCGTGCGTGGCCTGACGTTTCTGCTTGGCCTCGGCCAGCTTGCGCAGGCACGCCCAGCGGGCCAGCGCGTACAGCCAGGCCCTGCGGTCGCCGGCGGCCTCCGGGACGCGCTGCCCGCGCCGCTCGGCGAGCGCGAGGACGTCACCGAGGACCGCGGTCGCCGCGTCGTGGTCGCACAGGACGGACAGGCAGTACGTGAACAGGCCGTCCAAATACGGCTCGTAGCGCGCGGGCGGCCGCTGGACCACCGTGCGCGCCGCCCCGCGATCGCGCGCCTCACGCTGCGCACGGTGCGCGCCGGTGGTGCGGGTCGAAATCTCCGGACTGCTGTTCATCACCCGTGCGACCGTAGGTGGCCGGAGATGCCCCCATCTCGCCCCTTGAGCACATTTAATTCGTACGGGTGAAACGATCCCTCAAAAGGGGAGCGGAACGGTTTACTCCGCGGCTCGCGCCTGATGGGGACGTCAGGCGGGTGTCCGCCGGCGCCAGGCGGGTGTCCGGGCAGGCAGTGCTGCGGCTCCCGCGTTGTCAGTGGTGGGGGCTACGGTTTCGTCCATGGCTGCCCGTACGAAGACCACCAAGGACCGCCCGTCCTACCGCTGCACCGAGTGCGGCTGGCAGACGGCCAAGTGGCTCGGTCGCTGCCCCGAGTGCCAGGCGTGGGGGACGATCGAGGAGTACGGCGCGCCCGCTGTCCGTACGACGGCGCCCGGTCGGGTCACCACCTCCGCCGTGCCCATCGGCCAGGTCGACGGCCGCCAGGCGACCGCTCGTACCACCGGCGTGCCGGAGCTGGACCGGGTGCTGGGCGGCGGACTGGTCCCCGGCGCGGTGGTGCTGCTCGCGGGTGAACCCGGCGTCGGCAAGTCGACGCTGCTGCTCGACGTGGCGGCCAAGGCGGCGAGTGACGAACACCGCACGCTCTATGTGACGGGCGAGGAGTCGGCGAGCCAGGTCCGCCTGCGCGCCGACCGCATCAAGGCCATCGACGACCATCTGTATCTCGCCGCCGAGACCGATCTGGCGGCCGTGCTGGGCCACTTGGACGCGGTGAAGCCGTCGCTGCTGATCCTCGACTCCGTGCAGACGGTGGCCTCTCCGGAGATCGACGGCGCCCCGGGCGGCATGGCACAGGTGCGGGAGGTGGCGGGCGCCCTGATCCGGGCCTCCAAGGAGCGTGGGATGTCCACCCTCCTTGTGGGCCATGTCACCAAGGACGGCGCGATCGCCGGCCCCCGCCTCCTCGAACACCTCGTGGACGTCGTCCTGCACTTCGAGGGCGACCGGCACGCGCGCCTGCGTCTCGTGCGGGGCGTCAAGAACCGCTACGGCACGACGGACGAGGTCGGCTGCTTCGAACTGCACGACGAGGGCATCACGGGCCTCGCCGACCCAAGCGGACTTTTCCTGACCCGTCGTGACGAACCGGTCCCGGGCACCTGCCTGACGGTCACCCTCGAGGGCCGCCGGCCCCTGGTCGCCGAAGTGCAGGCGCTCACGGTCGACTCGCAGATCCCCTCGCCCCGGCGCACGACGTCCGGCCTGGAGACCTCCCGCGTCTCGATGATGCTGGCGGTGCTGGAGCAGCGGGGCCGGATCAGCGCCCTGGGCAAGCGGGACATCTACTCGGCGACGGTGGGCGGAGTGAAGCTCTCGGAGCCGGCCGCCGACCTCGCGATCGCCCTCGCCCTGGCCTCCGCGGCCAGCGACACCCCCCTGCCGAAGAACCTCGTCGCGATCGGCGAGGTGGGCCTCGCGGGCGAGGTCAGACGGGTCACGGGCGTCCAGCGCCGGCTCGCGGAGGCACACCGCCTGGGCTTCACGCACGCGCTCGTGCCGGGCGACCCGGGCAAGATCCCCGCCGGCATGAAGGTGCTGGAAGTCGCCGACATGGGGGACGCTCTGCGGGTACTGCCGCGCTCCCGTCGGCGAGAGGCCCCGCAGGACGCGGAGGAGCGCCGGTAGACTTTGCCCAGGTCTCGCCCGTCCGTACGAACCGAGTGCGCGAAACGGGAGCGCCCCAGAACCTGCGACCCGAGGAGTGCAGTGGCAGCCAACGACCGGGCGACAGCTCCCGGAAAGTCCGGCGGGAGCTCCGGTGCCGACGGCCTGATGCGCGCTTCACTGAGCGCGGTAGCTCCCGGCACGGCGCTGCGTGACGGCCTCGAGCGGGTCCTGCGCGGCAACACCGGCGGTCTCATCGTCCTCGGCTTCGACAAGACGGTCGAGACGATGTGCACGGGCGGTTTCGTCCTGGACGTCGAGTTCGCGGCGACCCGGCTGCGCGAGCTGTGCAAGCTCGACGGCGGCATCGTGCTCTCCTCGGACCTGTCGAAGATCCTCCGCGCGGGCGTGCAGTTCGTGCCCGACGCGACGATCCCCACGGAGGAGACGGGCACCCGGCACCGCACGGCGGACCGCGTCTCCAAGCAGGTCGGCTTCCCGGTGGTCTCGGTCTCGCAGTCCATGCGGCTGATCGCGCTGTACGTCGGCGGTCAGCGCCGTGTCCTGGAGGACTCGGCGGCGATCCTGTCCCGCGCCAACCAGGCGCTGGCGACCCTGGAGCGCTACAAGCTCCGCCTGGACGAGGTCGCGGGCACACTGTCGGCGCTGGAGATCGAGGACCTCGTGACGGTCCGGGACGTCTCCGCTGTCGCCCAGCGACTGGAGATGGTGCGCCGCATCGCCACCGAAATCGCCGAATACGTGGTCGAACTGGGCACGGACGGCCGACTGCTCGCCCTCCAGCTCGACGAGCTGATCGCGGGCGTGGAGCCCGAGCGCGAGCTGGTCGTGCGGGACTACGTCCCCGAGCCGACGGCGAAGCGCTCCCGCACGGTCGACGAGGCCCTGTACGAGCTGGACGCCCTCTCCCACGCCGAGCTCCTCGAGCTGTCCACGGTGGCCCGCGCATTGGGCTACACCGGCTCTCCCGAGGCCCTCGACTCGGCGGTCTCCCCGCGCGGCTTCCGCCTCCTCGCCAAGGTCCCCCGGCTCCCCGGCGCCATCATCGACCGCCTGGTGGAGCACTTCGGCGGCCTCCAGAAGCTGCTGGCCGCGAGCGTGGACGACCTCCAGACGGTCGACGGTGTGGGCGAGGCCCGCGCCCGCAGCGTCCGCGAGGGGCTGTCCCGTCTGGCGGAGTCGTCGATCCTGGAGCGCTACGTCTGACGGCAGGCGCCGATCCCGAGTGCCGGTCCTGACGACCGTCGGGCGCGGGGCGCACGCCCGCTATGGGTTGTCCGGCGGATCATGCCGCAGACGCGGGGTCCGGCACGCCCACCTGGGTCGATGAGTCACCACTGCCTTCCTGCGACCCGAGCCGCCGGGGCAGCCCCTAGTCGGCCGACAGTACGAAGGACGCCTTCGCCTTCGAGAATCCCGGTGCCTTCGCCTCGAGCAGGTACGTCCCCGCTCCCGCGGACCCGGGGGGCGGTGTCGCGCACTTCGGGGCGCTCGGCTTGCGGTCCCACTTCACGGTGTAGGTGATGGTGGTGTCCGCGGGCACCCGGTACAGCATGCTGCCGGTGATCTTGGGGCAGTCCGCCGACGACCAGTAGTTGTCCTCGCTGCCCGCCTGCGTGACCGTCAACACCGTGTTCTTCGGGCCGAGATCGACCTTGCAGTCGTGCGCGGAGGTGTTCTTGGCGACCAGCTGGAACGCCGGCGTCTGGTCGGGCGAGTAGGTGTTGCGGACGCTGCGCAGGCGCAACGTGACCACACTGGGCGTGCAGTTGGGAAGAGTGGAGCCACCCGACAGCGCGGTCCCCGTACCGCCCGAGCCGACGGTGACCTCGCCCACCCCGCTGGATCCCGCCGGGCCCGAACCGGCCCCCTCGGTCCCACCGGAGCCCCCGGAACCAGAACCGGAACCGGAGCCGGAACCCGATCCGTTCCCCGAACCGTCGTCGGAACCAGAGCCGGAACCGGAGCTCGCACCCTCGTCGGATCCGGAGCCGCTGGAGTCCCCGCCGCCCGACTCGTCGCGTCCGCCCGGGGCTTGACTGATGGCGGGCCCGGAACTGGAGGGGCCCGGAGTGATCGTGGGCGCGGGATTCTTGCCGTTGGAGCCGTCGCCCTGGTTCTTCCCGCCCCCTCCGCCCGCGAGGACGATCCAGGCGATCAACAGCGTCAACAGGGCTACCACGGACAGCAGTACGGCCCTCCGTCGCCAGTAGATGGAGGAGGGAAGCGGCCCGACCGGATTGCGCAGAGATCCCACGGCCCAAACTGTACGAGAGATCACCGAGTTCGCTCGCCTCACCCGCCGCCGGGAAGCACAACTTTTCACGATCATCATCCCGGAACCGGCCGCCCCACCCCTGTCTTTCGTCAGGTGCGGCACACGACGATCGCAGGGTGTGACGACCACGGCCGGACGCATACTTTCGGTGACCATGAATTCCGAGGACGCCGGGCTCTACCGCGACATCACCGATCTCGCCCATGACACCCCCGTGTGGGTACAGCACTTGACCGAGGCCTGGACGGAGGGCGGACTCCTGCTGTTCGCCGCGCTGTTCGTCACGACATGGTGGCGGTCCCGCCGCGGCACGACCCATGCCTTCGCGATCGCGGCCCTTGCACCTCTGGCCACTGCTCTGGCGTACGTCTGCAGTGAGGTGCTGAAGACCGCCCTCACCGAGGAGCGTCCGTGCCGCGCGGTCGCCGACGCCGCGGCCTCCCTCTCGCCCTGTCCGTCGTACGGCGACTGGTCCTTCCCCAGTAACCACGCCACCATCGCCGGGGCCGCCGCCGTCGCCCTGGCACTCGCCCGACGCGCACTGCTGTGGCTGACGGTCCCGTCGGCCCTGCTCATGGCCTTCTCCCGAGTCTTCGTCGGGGTGCACTACCCGCACGACGTCGCCGCGGGACTGCTGCTCGGCGCGGTCGCCGCCGCCGTCGTCGTACGCCTGGGCACACGTCCAGCGGTGCGGGTGGCGGAGGCGATGCGGGGGTCCTCAGCGGGCCTCCTGCGCTGGTTCACCGGGCCGGGGCAGGTGCCGCCCCCGGGCGCCGTGCACGCCGGGGCGGAGCAGCGCTGAGCCTCACCCGCCCGCTCCCTCGGCCCCGTCCGCCAATCCCGCCTCATAGGCCACGATCGCCGCCTGCACGCGGTTGCGGACGCCGAGCCGGTCGAGGACCGCGCTCACGTACGCCTTCACCGTGCCCTCGACGAGATGCAGCCGGGCGGCGATCTCCGGATTGGACAGCCCCGCGCCCACCAGCGCGAGGACCTCGCGCTCGCGCGGGCTCAAGCGCCCCACACGCGCGCGTGCCGCCGACTCCCGGGCCAGTCGTCCGCCGCCGAGGCCGTCGACGACGTAACGGGCCACCTTCGGGGAGAGGAAGGCGGCCCCGCCCGCGACGGCCCGTACGCCCGCGATCAGTTCGTACGGGTCACCGGACTTGAGCAGGAACCCGGTGACACCGCCACCGAGCGCCCGTGCCACATACGACTGTTCCGAGAAGGTCGTCAGCATCGCGACGGCCGTGCCGGGCACGGTCCGTACGATCTCCTCCGCGGCGGCGAGGCCGTCCAGGCGGGGCATGCGGATGTCGAGCAGGGCCACGTCCGGGCGGTGGGCACGGGCCAGTTCCACCGCCTCACGTCCGTCCCCGGCCTCGGCGACGATCTCCGTCCCGCCACCGCTCGTGAGGATGGCGCGCACACCTGCCCGTACCATCGCCTCGTCGTCCGCCAGCAGTACGCGGATCATCCTGCGAACTCCCTGTACTCCTCGCGTCCCTCGCCGGACGGACCGGCTCCGGGGACCACGTCCTTGGCGACCAGGCGCCCCTCGTCGTCGAAGCACAGTCTGAAGTGGTCGACGGAGACGAGGAGTTCACCGCTCGCCCGGTAGTAGCGGCAGTGGGTGCCCCGCGGCGGCCTCGGGGCCCGATCGGTGGGCGGGTCCGACACGGAGCGCTGCGGCAGGACGCGCGCGACCTCCTCGGCCGACGCGCCGATGCGCAGCTTCACGTAGGCGGTGGGCGCGAGCACCGCGTGGGTCTTCGTGTACGCGTACCAGCCGAAGCCCGCGCCGATCAGGACGACACCCGCGCAGGCCGCGCCCGCGAGGGCGAGGACGACGCGGCGGCGGGCCCGGGTGAAGGGCGCCGAGGGGGCGGCAGGGCGGGTCGTGGGCGGCGCGGGCTGTGCGGGGACGTGAGCCCGCACCCGGAAGCCGTCCTGGTGCGGGCCGGCCTCGAAGTCGCCGCCCAGCGCGCTCACCGCGGCACGCAGGCCGGCCAGGCCCGAACCGCCCGAGCCGCCCGAGCCTCCCGAGGAGGACGAACCCTCCTGAGTGGGGCGTCCGTTGGTGATGGTGACGGTCGTGCCGTCGGCGTCCTCGGCGTCCTCCGCGGCCGTTACGGTGACGGGGGCGCCCGGCGCGTGGCGGGCCGCGTTGGTGAGGGCCTCGCGGACCACCTGGTACAGGATCCGCTCGGTGACCCCGCCCGGCGTGATGGCCGGGGTGGCTCCCGTCGGCTCCCAGCGCACCGGCAGCCCCGACTCGGCGGCGCGGGTCACGAGTTGTTCGACGCTCTCGCCCGCCGGGGTCAGGGGTGCCGGCTCGTCGTCCTCACGCAGGACGCCGATGATGCGGTGGAGACGGTCGGTGGCGTCGGCGGCGGCCGCGCGCAGGTCGGCGGCGGCCGCGCGATGCTGCTCCGGGAGGTCGGCGGCGACCTGCAGCGCGCCCGCGCGGAGGGCGATCAGGCTCAGTTCGTGTCCCAGGGAGTCGTGCATGTCCTGGGCGATCCGCGCGCGTTCCCGCAGCCGGGCGCGCTCCTCGGCGCCGCGCCGCTCGTCCTCCAGCCGGGCGGCCCGGTTCCAGCCCGCCTCGGCCAGCTCCCGGCCCTGCCGCCAGTAGCGGCCGCCGAGCCAGGGGAAGACGCAGCCGAAGAGCAGCGTGGCCATCAGGACCACGAACTCGGGTACCGGGTCCACCCCGATGAGCGCGATCCTCGCCCAGCCCGCGCCGGCGACCGCGGCGAGGACGAGAGCCGCGGGGCGTATCCGGGCCGCGCGCAGACCGAGCAGCAGGGCGAAGGCGCCCAGGGCGGGGCCGTAGGAGACGCTGAACAGGGCTGGGGCGGCGGTCAGGTTCAGCGCGGCCGTCAACGCGAAGGCGACCAGGGGGTGGCGCCGGGACACGGCGACGGCCACGGCGAGCACCCCGAGCCCGGCCCCCTCCTGCCAGACCGGACGCGGCTCGTTCAGCCCGAGGCGGTCAGCGCCGAGCGCCGGGAGCGCCAGCGCCGCCCAGAGAAGAACGCGCTCACGCGCGCGAGGACGTTCCATCCGCCCGACGCTACAAGCGGTGGGCGGGGCGGCACCGCTGTCGATCGTCAGGTACTTCGGGCGGGGCGGCGCCGCTGTCGATCGTCAGGTGCTTCGGGCGGGGCGGCACGACCGGGGTGGCGGTGCACGCGCGTGTGGCGGTCGGCGTGGGAGGATCGGAAGGTCATGACTGCGCCCACGAAGCCCCCGCACAGCAGCCCCGCCGACGCCGTCTCCGGCCCGCGCCGCGGCGAGGACCCATCCCCCGGAGAGAGCCTGCACGCCCCTGTCATCGACTGGTTCGAGGAGCACGCCCGCGACCTGCCGTGGCGGCGCCCCGAGGCCGGCGCCTGGGGCGTGATGGTCAGTGAGTTCATGTTGCAGCAGACGCCGGTGAACCGCGTCCTGCCCGTCTACGAGCAGTGGATGGCGCGCTGGCCCCGGCCCGCCGACCTCGCCCAGGAGGCGCCCGGTGAGGCGGTGCGCGCCTGGGGCCGGCTCGGCTACCCGCGCCGTGCCCTGCGCCTGCACGGTGCCGCGGTCGCCATAACGGAGCGGCACGGCGGCGACGTACCGTCCGACCACGCGCAGCTCTTGGCGCTGCCCGGCATCGGCGAGTACACGGCCGCGGCCGTCGCCTCCTTCGCCTACGGTCGGCGGCACGCCGTGCTGGACACCAATGTGCGGCGCGTCTTCGCGCGCGCTGTCACCGGCGTGCGGTACCCGCCGAACGCCACCACGGCCGCCGAGCGCAGGCTCGCGCGCACGTTGCTGCCCGAGGACGAGCGGACGGCGGCGCGGTGGGCCGCCGCCTCCATGGAGCTGGGCGCGCTGGTGTGCACGGCGAAGAGCGAGACGTGCCACCGCTGTCCGATCGCCGCTCAGTGCGCCTGGCGGCTCGCGGGCAAGCCGGAGCACGAGGGCCCGCCGCGTCGCGGGCAGACGTACGCGGGCACGGACCGGCAGGTCCGCGGCAAGCTGCTCGCCGTGCTCAGGGAGGCCCACGCGCCGGTCCCGCAGGCCGTGCTGGACCGGGTGTGGCACGAGCCGGTGCAGCGGGCCCGGGCCCTGGACGGGCTCGTGGCGGACGGATTGGTGGAGCCCCTGCCGGGCGGGCTCTATCGGCTGCCGCTGAGCTGACGCACAGACACATCACAGGCGTACGGGCCGTCGTAACGGCGCCCCACATCACCAAATCACCCCATATACACACGAACCATCCAGCCGCTTTACCCGTTTCCTGCTTTCGTTACACAACCGACGGACAGCCGAGCGCTGTCCGCAGGCTGCTTCGGACAGCGCCGTGACAACCGCTCCGTAGCTTCTTCCTCGTGCCCGACGGGCACGGGACGGTTGCGGACCACACGGCCACACAGGCAGACCACACGCACCGCGGACCGTCCCCCGATGCAGTGAGAAAACCGGCCGACGGAACAGGCCGGAAAACGGGGAGCGGAGGCGGTTGATCATGGCGCAGGGCGAGGTGCTCGAATTCGAGGAGTACGTCCGCACCCGGCAGGACGCGCTGCTGCGCAGCGCCCGTCGGCTGGTCCCGGACCCGGTCGACGCCCAGGACCTCCTTCAGACGGCCCTGGTGCGGACGTACGGCCGCTGGGACGGCATAGCGGACAAGCGGCTGGCGGACGCCTACCTGCGCCGCGTGATGATCAACACCCGCACCGAGTGGTGGCGGGCCCGCAAGCTGGAGGAGGTCCCGACCGAGCAGCTCCCGGACGCCTCGGTCGACGACTCCACCGAGCAGCACGCCGACCGCGCCCTGCTGATGGACGCCATGAAGGTGCTCGCTCCGAAGCAGCGCAGTGTCGTGGTGCTGCGACACTGGGAGCAGATGTCCACGGAGGAGACGGCCGCCGCCCTCGGCATGTCGGCCGGAACGGTCAAGAGCACGCTGCACCGGGCGCTCGCCCGGCTCCGTGAGGAGCTGGAGGCCCGCGAACTGGACGCACGCGCGCTGGAGCGTGAGGAGCGGGAGCGTTGCGCGGCGGCCTGACCGGGGCCGGGCCCACACCGGCCCGAGGAACCTTCCAGGCGGCGATCACGGCGGCGGCCGTGCTCGCCGCCCTCACCCTTTTCGTCGCCTCGTGCGCCACCGGCGGCACCGGAGCCCGTGACGAGGGGCCGGCGCACGCGGACGCGGTGGCGGGCGGGGCCGCGTCGGCCGCCGCGCTGCCCACTCCGACGCCCACCGCCACCCCCGACCGGAGGGAGGCGGTCCGGCTCGTCAAGGACGACCCGGTGGTCTCCGCGGAGGTCAAGCGCGAGCTGAAGCCGTGCGTCGCCGACGAGTACCCGGTCGACGTGTCCTACGGCGACGTCACCGGCGGAGGTGCCGAGGACATCGTGGTCAACGTGCGCACGTGCAGCGACGCCGTCGGTGTCGGCGCGTACGTGTACCGGGAGGCCGACGGCCGCTACAAGAACGTGTTCAAGGCCGAGGAGCCCCCGGTCTACGCCGAGATCGACCGCGGCGACCTGGTCGTTACCGAGCAGGTCTACGAGAAGGGCGACCCGGTGTCGAATCCGTCCGGCGAGAACGTGATCACGTATCACTGGGCCGCGAACCGCTTCGCCGAGAAGTACCGCACGCACAACGACTACAGCAACGCGGTCGGCGGGGAGCCCACGGTGGCGCCCGAGCACAGTTGAGCAAGAATCTCCGGCAGGAACCTCCGGCACCTTCGGCACCTCCGGCAGAAGTTCCCAGCAGAAATTTTCCGGACGGCGTGAACCGATCGGCCCACTCGATCCGATGCATGGGTGAAGGCACGTGACACACGACCCACACCGAGACCGACACCGAGACCGACACGAGGACTGAGAGCACCGGGATGGCAGATCAGACCCACGTCCTGTTCGTCGAGGACGACGACGTCATCCGTGAGGCCACCCAGCTCGCCCTGGAGCGGGACGGCTTCGCGGTCACCGCCATGCCCGACGGGCTGTCCGGCCTGGAGGCGTTCCGGGCGGACCGCCCCGACATCGCGCTGCTGGACGTCATGGTTCCCGGCCTGGACGGCGTGAGCCTGTGCCGACGTATCCGGGACGAGTCCACCGTGCCGGTGATCATGCTGTCGGCGCGCGCCGACTCGATCGACGTCGTGCTGGGCCTGGAGGCGGGCGCCGACGACTACGTGACCAAGCCGTTCGACGGCGCCGTCCTGGTCGCCCGGATCCGCGCGGTGCTGCGCCGGTTCGGGCACGCGGCCGGCGGCGACCGGCCGGACGACGGCGGCTCCGCGGCGCAGGGCGGCGTGCTGACCTTCGGTGAACTGGAGGTCGACACCGAGGGCATGGAGGTGCGCCGGGCCGGGCAGCCCGTGGCCCTGACGCCCACCGAGATGCGCCTGCTGCTGGAGTTCTCCTCCGCGCCGGGGACGGTCCTGTCGCGCGACAAGCTGCTGGAGCGGGTGTGGGACTACGGCTGGGGAGGGGACACCCGCGTGGTCGACGTCCATGTGCAGCGGCTGCGGACGAAGATCGGCCAGGACCGCATCGAGACGGTCCGTGGCTTCGGCTACAAGTTGAAGGCCTGAGCGGGGCGTCATGCGCGGCATCTTCCGGCACCTGGACCCGACACGCGGGGGGCACGTGGAGCACGCGGGCATGCGTACCGGCCTGAGGTGGAAGCTGAGCGCGGCGATCGCGTTGGTGGGTGCGCTCGTCGCGATCGCGCTCAGTCTGGTCGTGCACAACGCCGCGCGGGTGTCGATGCTGGACAACGCGCGTGACCTCGCGGACGAGCGGGTCCGGATCGCCCAGCGCAACTACGAGCTTTCGGGGCGGCCGAACTTCCCCAGCATCAAGATCGACGACCCGGACCTGCCGTCGGAGCTGCGGCAGAAGGTCACCGAGGGGCGCCGGGCGACGTTCGTGTCCGACCGGCCGGGGGGTGTGCCGGACATCTGGGCGGCCGTGCCCGTCAAAGACGGCCACGTGCTGTCCCTGCACACCGGATTCACCGACCGCAGCATCGACATCCTCAAGGACCTCGACCAGGCCCTGGTGATCGGGTCCATCGCGGTCGTCTTCGTCGGCAGCGCCCTGGGTGTGCTCATCGGCGGGCAGCTGTCGCGCCGGCTGCGCAAGGCGGCGGCCGCGGCCAATCAGGTCGCCCGGGGCGAGACGGACGTGCGGGTGCGGGACGCGATCGGCGGGGTGGTGCGGGACGAGACCGACGACCTGGCGAGCGCGGTGGACGCGATGGCGGACGCGTTGCAGCAACGTCTGGAGGCGGAGCGCCGGGTCACCGCCGACATCGCGCACGAGCTGCGCACCCCGGTGACCGGTCTGCTGACGGCGGCCGAGCTGCTGCCGCCCGGTCGGCCGACGGAGCTGGTGCTGGACCGGGCGAAGGCGATGCGCACGCTCGTCGAGGACGTTTTGGAGGTGGCCCGGCTGGACGGGGCGTCCGAGCGGGCCGAGCTCCAGGACATCGTGCTGGGCGAGTTCGTGGCCCGGCGGGTGGCGGCGAAGGACCCCGCGATCGAGGTGCGGGTGGTGCACGAGTCGGAGGTCACCACCGACCCGCGGCGCCTGGAGCGGGTGCTGTTCAATCTGCTGGCCAACGCCGCACGGCACGGCAAGCCGCCGATCCAGGTCAGCGTCGAGGGCCGGGTGATCCGGGTCCGCGACCACGGTCCCGGGTTCCCCGAGGACCTGCTCGCCGACGGACCGAGCCGCTTCCGCACCGGCCGGAGCGACCGTTCCGGCGCGGGTCACGGCCTCGGTCTGACCATCGCGGCGGGTCAGGCGCGGGTGCTGGGCGCCCGGCTGACGTTCCGCAACATCCGGCCGGCCGGCGCGCCCGAGCACATACCGGCGGAGGGCGCGGTCGCCGTGCTGTGGCTGCCGGAACACGCCCCCACGAACACGGGGAGCTATCAGACGCTGCCCTGAGCCTGCCCTCCGACCGGTCCCCCGGCGGCCGCAGGCGGCGCCTCAGCCGAAGTCCTTGGAGGAGTCGAGCTCCTCGCCGCGCTCGGGCAGTGAGGTCCAGTTGCCGTTGTCGTCGCGGAAGATCGCCTCGATGCCGTACGGACGCTCCTGCGGCTCCTGGATGAACTCCACACCGCGCGCCTTGAAGGTCTCGAAACTGTCTACGGGCCGATGGTGACACGGGAGCGCTGACACGCCACCGCGGTCGGCGCACTCCCCGGGGTGAGCGGCGCATCGCCGAAGCCCCCGGTGCGGGCACGCGCGCCGGGGGCCTTCATGTCAGTGACGCGGGGTGGGACGGCCTCGACGAGGCGGCCCCGGATGGCTCAGACCGCCTCGACCATGGGCGGCTGTGCCGCCGTACCCGCCGCCGGTCCCTCGCCCGGCTTCTGCGGCCCGGTGCCCTTGAGCGGGACCTCCTTCACGAACACGGCCGCGAGCAGTGCGCCCACCGCGATGACCGCTCCGAGGAGGAACGCCGAGTGGGTGCCGGCCGACACAGCGTGCTGGTAGGCCTCCCGCGCCGCCGCCGGCAGCTGCGCCAGGTGGGGCGCGTCGATCTGGGCGGACTGCTCGGTCATCTCCGAGCCCAGCGCGCCGGCCCGCTCGGCCATGACGTCCTGGACACGGTGGTTGAAGAGCGCGCCCATGATCGCGACACCGAAGGAGGAGCCGAGCGTACGGAAGAGGGTGGTGGACGAGGAGGCGACGCCCATGTCCTTCATCTCGACGCTGTTCTGCGCGACGAGCATCGTGATCTGCATCAGGCAGCCCATGCCGAGGCCGACGACGGCCATGTACACACCGGAGGTGAGGCGGCTGGTCTCGGTGTCCATGAGGGACAGCAGGTACAGGCCGACGATCATCAGGGTGCTGCCGACCACGGGGAAGATCTTGTACTTGCCGGTGTTCGTGGTCACCCGGCCCGCGACCATCGAGGTGACGAGCATGGCGCCGAGCATCGGCAGGAGCAGCAGTCCGGAGTTGGTCGCGGAGGCGCCCTGCACGGACTGCTGGTACAGCGGCAGGAAGAGCGTCGCGCCGAACATCACGAAGCCGGTGATGAAGCCTATGAGGGACATCAGGGTGAAGTTGCGGCTGCGGAAGATGTGCAGCGGGACCACCGGCTCCGCGGCCCGGGTCTGCCAGAAGACGAAGCCGACGAGCGCGGCCACACCGATCGCGATGAGCTCCATGATCCGCGCGGAGCTCCAGGCGTACTCCGTGCCGCCCCAGGTGGTCACCAGCACGATCGAGGTGATGCCGATGGTCAGCAGCGTGGCGCCCAGGTAGTCGATGCGTGCCTCGGCCCGCTTCTTCGGCAGGTGCAGCACCGCGCTGATGGCGGCCAGCGCCACGACGCCGAGCGGCAGGTTGATGTAGAAGGACCAGCGCCAGCCCCAGTTGTCGGTGATGGTGCCACCGACCAGCGGACCGCCGATCATCGCCAAAGCCATGACGCCGGCCATCATGCCCTGGTACTTGCCGCGCTCCCGGGGCGGGATCAGGTCACCGATGATCGCCATGACGCCGACCATCAGACCACCGGCGCCGAGCCCCTGAACGGCACGGAAGCCGATGAGCTGCCCCATGTTCTGCGCCATACCGCTCAGCGCGGAGCCGGCCAGGAAGATCACGATCGACGTCATGAAGGAGCCCTTGCGGCCGTACATGTCGCCGAGCTTGCCCCACAGCGGGGTGGAGGCGGCCGTCGCCAGCGTGTATGCGGTGACCACCCAGGACAGGTGCTCGAGCCCGCCGAGGTCACCCACGATCGTCGGCATCGCGGTGCCCACGATCATGTTGTCCAGCATCGCGAGCATCATGGTGATCATGAGCGCGAGCAGGACCACTCGTACACTCTTGGGCTGTTTGCCCGATTCTGTTGCTGCTTCTTCATTCACAGGCTGTGCGTCCGCCATCGTCTTCCACTCCCCCCGGCAACGGCCCACTTACTTGCCGCCCGGCTAGTTCACTACACTCAGGAAAGTAGACCCGTAACTAGCCGGGCGTCAAGTAAGTTTCGAATAGTTCGGGGGAGCGCGAAGATGGGCGGCACGATGGACGGCACCAAGCGGCAGCGGCGCGGCGACACGCGACAGCGCATCCAGGACGTGGCACTCGAACTCTTCGCCGAGCAGGGCTACGAGAAGACCTCATTGCGCGAGATCGCCGAGCACCTGGACGTCACCAAGGCGGCGCTCTACTACCACTTCAAGACGAAGGAAGAGATCATAGTCAGCATCTTCCAGGATCTGACGAAGCCGATGGAGGAACTGATCGAGTGGGGTGCGGCCCAGCCGCACACCCTGGAGACCAAGCAGGAGATCGTACGGCGCTACGGCGGCCACCTCGCCGACGCCTCACCGCTCTTCCGCTTCATGCAGGAGAACCAGGCGACGGTGCGGGAGCTGGAGATCGGCGACTCGTTCAAGGACCGTTTGCGCGGCCTGCGCGACATCATCATCGACCCGGACGCCCCACTGGTCGACCAGGTCCGCTGCGTCAGCGCCATCTTCACGCTGCACGCGGGCATGCATTTCCTGCACGACCTCGAAGGCGACCTCGAGGAGAAGCGCGAGGCCGTCCTCGAGGTCGCCATCGATCTGGTGACCCAGGCGCATCAGGGCGCCTGATCAACGGGCGGTCAGACCTTCACGCCCTTGGAGTGCAGGAACTTGACGGGGTCGATCGCCGAGCCGTAGTTCGGGGTGCTGCGGATCTCGAAGTGCAGGTGCGGGCCGCTGGTGTTGCCGGTGTTGCCGGACAGGGCTATGCGCTGACCGGTCTTCACGATCTGGCCGACCTTCACCTGGACGCGGGAGAGGTGCGCGTACTGGGAGTACACGCCGTTGCCGTGCTTGATGACGATGGCATTGCCGTAGGCGGGGCCGTCACCGGCGCCGTTGCCGCCGGCCTTGACGACCGTGCCGCCGTGCGCGGCCATGACCTTGGTGCCGCTCGGCACGGCGAAGTCCTGCCCGGAGTGCTTGTGCGACCACATGCCGCCGGCCTGGTTGAACTTCGCACTGAGCTTGTACTTCGCCACCGGGTCGACCCACGAGGCGGCCGACGCGGCCTTGGCGCCGGTGACCTCCACGGCCGACGCGACCCCGGTTCCCAGCACGACCGACACGCCGACGGCGGCGGCCACGCCAGCCACACGGGTGCGGAGCATGGACGTACGAGAAGAACGGGACGAGACGCGCTGGAACATCGAAACCTCATGGGGAAGGGGACAGAAGAAACCACCCGGCGGACGGACATCCGCCGAATGGGCCATCCCTTGGTAACCCCGGGGGTCGATTACGCCCAAATGTGTGACCTACTACGGAATCTAGTACTAAACGCCGAGATCACACACTCATTGACAAAACGCCCATTCCCAGCCGCACCGCTCAGGGCACGGGAACAGCGGCATCGAACCCATCCATAAAGTCCGTTTTGGCCATATTTCCGCTATCACTATTTTCGGTAGTACCGGACAAATCGGCTGTGCGGCATGTCACCGGCCCACCCCATCGAATGACCCTTTAATGTGACGGGCACTACGCTGCCCGAGAAGGGCGCACGAAGGGCGACTCCGTCACCGAGTAGGCGTGCGTTCCGTCGCGAGCTTCCCCACCCAGGCAGGCCGAACTCATCGCCAAGCCAGGCGAGTTGATGTACCGACAGGCCTACGAGCGACCCCTCCCTCTGTGACTCTCGCCACAATCACTCACCGACCCATGTGAGCGCTCTCCGACCTGCCGCTACCGTCCAGTAACCCGCTGGTTCCCCTCAAGCCACTCCCACCCACCAGCATGCCCACGACATCGGCAGAGCTCGGACGCGAGAGGACCCCCACCCATGACCAGAGGTACCTGGACGCGCAGATTTGGCATGACCGCGATAACCGCCGTCGCCATCACGGCGCTGGCCGTTCCCGCCAGTGCCCAGGCCGCGACGACCACCAGCCCCTCCACCGTCGCCACCGCCACCGCCACCGCCGCCGAGGACGTCGACTACGCCACCTGGCAGAAGGACTGTCAGGCCGTGATGGGCCAGGCTCTGCCCTATCTGAAGCAGCGCATCGCGAGCACCAAGCCGGGCGAGAAGCAGGCGATCGTCCTCGACATCGACAACACCACGCTGGAGAGCGACTTCGGCTTCAGCTACCCGGCGCCGGCCAACAAGCCGGTCCTCGACGTCGCCAAGTACGCCCAGGACCACGGCGTCTCGCTGTTCTTCGTCACCGCCCGCCCGGGCATCATCTCCGGCGTGACCGACTACAACCTCAAGTACGTCGGCTACAAGGTCTCCGGCCTCTACGTCCGCGGCTTCCTCGACCTGTTCAAGGATGTCGCCGCCTACAAGACCGCCCAGCGCGTCGACATCGAGAACAAGGGCTTCACGATCATCGCGAACATCGGTAACAGCGCCACCGACCTCTCGGGCGGCCACGCCGAGAAGACGTTCAAGCTGCCGGACTACGACGGGCAGCTGTCGTAAGCCGTCTTCCCGCGAAGGGGCCGTACGCACGCGAAGGGGGCCGGTGCTCGAAAGCACCGGCCCCCTTCGGGCGTTCGGAGCGCTTACGCGTCCTTGCTCAGGTTCGGCCCGGCTCCGCCGGCCGCCTGCTCGATCGGCGGGACGTCCGGCAGCGCCGACTTCTCCTCACCCCGGAAGGTGAAGGTCTTGGTCTCGCCCTCGCCCTCGGTGTCCACGACCACAATGTGACCGGGGCGCAGCTCGCCGAAGAGGATCTTCTCCGACAGCGTGTCCTCGATCTCGCGCTGGATGGTGCGACGCAGCGGACGCGCACCCAGCACGGGGTCGTAACCCTTCTTGGACAGCAGCTCCTTGGCGGTCTGGGAGAGCTCGATGCCCATGTCCCGGTCCTTGAGGCGCTCGTCCACCTTGCTGATCATCAGGTCGACGATCCGCAGGATGTCGTCCTGGGTCAGCTGCGGGAAGACGACCACGTCGTCGACACGGTTGAGGAACTCGGGGCGGAAGTGCTGCTTGAGCTCGTCCGAGACCTTGTTCTTCATGCGCTCGTAGTTGGACTTGGTGTCACCCGCGGCGGCGAAGCCGAGGTTGAAGCCCTTGGAGATGTCCCGGGTGCCGAGGTTGGTCGTCATGATGATGACCGTGTTCTTGAAGTCCACGACCCGGCCCTGGGAGTCGGTCAGACGACCGTCCTCCAGGATCTGCAGCAGCGAGTTGAAGATGTCCGGGTGGGCCTTCTCGACCTCGTCGAAGAGGACGACGGAGAACGGCTTGCGGCGGACCTTCTCGGTCAGCTGGCCGCCCTCTTCGTAGCCCACGTAGCCGGGGGGCGAACCGAAGAGACGCGACACCGTGTGCTTCTCGCTGAACTCCGACATGTCGAGGGAGATCAGCGCGTCCTCGTCGCCGAAGAGGAACTCGGCGAGCGCCTTGGACAGCTCGGTCTTACCGACACCGGACGGGCCGGCGAAGATGAACGAACCACCGGGACGCTTCGGGTCCTTCAGACCGGCACGCGTACGACGGATCGCCTTCGACAGCGCCTTGACGGCGTCGACCTGGCCGATGACCCGCTTGTGGAGCTCGTCCTCCATGCGCAGCAGACGCGAGGACTCCTCCTCGGTCAGCTTGAAGACCGGGATGCCGGTGGCCGTGGCGAGGACCTCGGCGATCAGCTCGCCGTCGACCTCGGCGACGACGTCCATGTCGCCGGCCTTCCACTCCTTCTCCCGCTTGGCCTTGGCGGCCAGGAGCTGCTTCTCCTTGTCGCGCAGGGAGGCGGCCTTCTCGAAGTCCTGCGAGTCGATCGCGGACTCCTTGTCGCGGCGGACGCCGGCGATCTTCTCGTCGAACTCGCGCAGGTCCGGCGGCGCGGTCATCCGGCGGATGCGCATCCGGGAGCCGGCCTCGTCGATCAGGTCGATCGCCTTGTCCGGCAGGAAGCGGTCCGAGATGTACCGGTCGGCCAGGGTGGCGGCCTGGACCAGTGCCTCGTCCGTGATCGAGACACGGTGGTGGGCCTCGTACCGGTCGCGCAGACCCTTGAGGATCTCGATCGTGTGCGGCAGGGACGGCTCGGCGACCTGGATGGGCTGGAAGCGGCGCTCCAGGGCCGCGTCCTTCTCCAGGTGCTTGCGGTACTCGTCCAGGGTGGTCGCACCGATGGTCTGGAGCTCACCGCGGGCCAGCATCGGCTTCAGGATCGAAGCGGCGTCGATGGCGCCCTCGGCGGCACCCGCACCGACCAGCGTGTGCAGCTCGTCGATGAACAGGATGATGTCGCCGCGGGTGCGGATCTCCTTGAGCACCTTCTTCAGGCGCTCCTCGAAGTCACCGCGGTAGCGGGAGCCGGCGACCAGCGCGCCGAGGTCCAGGGTGTAGAGGTGCTTGTCCTTGAGGGTCTCGGGCACCTCGCCCTTGACGATGGCCTGGGCGAGTCCCTCCACGACGGCGGTCTTGCCGACGCCGGGCTCACCGATCAGGACCGGGTTGTTCTTCGTACGGCGGGACAGCACCTGCATGACCCGCTCGATCTCCTTCTCGCGCCCGATGACCGGGTCGAGCTTGGACTCACGAGCGGCCTGGGTGAGGTTCCGGCCGAACTGGTCGAGGACCAGGGACGTCGAGGGGGTGCCCTCGGCAGGCCCGCCGGCGGTGGCGGTCTCCTTGCCCTGGTAACCGGAGAGCAGCTGGATGACCTGCTGCCGCACTCGGTTCAGATCTGCGCCCAGCTTGACGAGGACCTGGGCGGCGACGCCCTCGCCCTCGCGGATCAGGCCGAGCAGGATGTGCTCCGTGCCGATGTAGTTGTGGCCCAGCTGAAGGGCCTCGCGGAGCGACAGCTCCAGGACCTTCTTGGCACGGGGGGTGAAGGGGATGTGCCCGGACGGGGCCTGCTGGCCCTGGCCGATGATCTCCTCCACCTGCTGGCGGACCGCCTCGAGCGAAATCCCGAGGCTCTCAAGGGCCTTGGCGGCGACACCCTCACCCTCATGGATCAGGCCCAGGAGGATGTGCTCGGTGCCGATGTAGTTGTGGTTGAGCATCCGGGCTTCTTCCTGAGCCAGGACGACAACCCGCCGCGCGCGGTCGGTGAACCTCTCGAACATCGTTAATCGCTCCTCAGAGCGGTCAGGCAGTGGGGGGAACTTCCCCTCCCTGTCCTTCCGCAGCTTAGTCCCGCAAGCGGGGACCGCTCATTCCAACTGCCGACACCGTCGATGGCCTCCTGACCCGTGACGCCGACATCTGCTCCAACCCGATGGTGCGAGACGATGTTCCCGCAGGCCAGACCGTTACCCCAGTCGCCAGTACGCCGATGGCGAACGCGAGACGGCCTTTCCTGCGTGTCGCCCCCTCCCACTAGGGATGTCTTACCCGCTGGGACTGACACTCCATGCCGCAGGCCCCGGTTCCCTCCGCTATGGGCGAACAACCTTGCGTCCCGTCGCGCCCTCTCGACCCCCCGGATCCGGCACGCTGCGCATCGGCACGGACACCCAGCGTAACTTCGGAGGTCTTTCGACGGTTGGCCTTGGCATGACTGGTTCAGTCCGCACGCGATCCACCGCCTCTCTCCCCGTCCCTCTTCCCCGAAGTCCGCTCCACCCGACCGACCGGATTCGGCTCTGGTACGAGAACGAGCTGGGCTGGGTGATGGTGCCCGGGCGCCCGGGGGCTCCACCGAGGCTCGCCGTGGGCCTGCGCTTCGACGTGCTGGACGTGCCGCTCGAGGCCGGCATCGCGGCCCTGCGGCAGCTGGGTCCCGGGGCTCCGGTGGCGGTGCGGGCCGACCGTATGCAGCTGCTGGTGGCCGCGGGTGGCGCGGAGGAGGTGCCGGGGCTCCTGGAGTGGCTGGAGTGGGGCGAGCTGCCGCTGGATCTGGTGCCGATCGGTGCGGGCGGGGCCATGGAGGCCCCGGCGCCGCCCGAGGCGCCCCCGTCTTCCCGGCGGGGGCCGGGAACGGCAGCGGGGGCCGCCCTGTGGTTGCGGCCCCCCGTCCCGGGGTGCGAGGTCGAGACCTCGCTGCCGACGCTGTCGGCTCTGGGGGGCGGTGGAGACGCCCCCGATCTCGTGCGCGTGGTGAACACGGTGGCGACACACTGCCACCGAATCCGGCTGCGACGCGCGTGCGCTCAGCCGTTGGCCTTCTCGTAGGCCTCGCGAATGGTCGCGGGAACACGGCCGCGGTCATTGACCTCGAGTCCGTTCTCCTTCGCCCACGCGCGGATCTGCGCGGTGTCCTGGCTGCCACTCGAAGCGGCTCGTGCCTTTCCGCGCCCGCCCGAAGCACGGCCTCCGGTGCGACGGCCACCCTTCAGATAGGGATCGAGAAGGCTGCGCAGCTTGTCCGCATTGGCAGTCGTGAGATCGATCTCGTACGTCTTGCCGTCCAACGCGAACGTCACGGTCTCGTCCGCCTCGCCGCCGTCGAGGTCGTCGACAAGAAGGACCTGAACCTTCTGTGCCACCGGATTTCCTTTCATCGATAACGTGAGGGCCGGGGTGTGCGCGGCGTCCCCGTTTCGCCGCCCCCTGTTATATCCACTACTGCAGTACGTCGGAAAGCAAACCGCTTTTCCTGGAAAAACACAAACCCCCGACAGAGACCGGCAGCCCTCCCCCGGCCCGAAAACGTACGCGTTTCGGACATAGGGCACCTCGGCACGGACGTCCGGGTGGAATACTTCCTTGTGGATCACACAAGCCGATCACAGATGCAGAAGCATCCGGCTGTTGCCCAAGGTGTTCGGTTTCACTCGTTCGAGACCGAGGAACTCCGCGACACCCTCGTCATAGGAACGAAGGAGCTCGGCGTAGACATCGGTGTCGACGGGCGTCTCACCGATCTCGACGAAGCCGTGCTTGCCGAAGAAGTCCACTTCGAAGGTGAGGCAGAAAACGCGGCGAACGCCCAGCCAACGCGCGGTGTGCAGCAACTTCTCCAGCAACTGGTGGCCGACCCCGGCGCCCTTCAGACCCCGCTTCACGGCGAGAGTGCGGACTTCCGCGAGGTCTTCCCACATCACGTGCAGTGCGCCGCAGCCGACCACCTCGGCGTTGTCGTCCCGTTCCGCGACCCAGAACTCCTGGATGTCCTCGTAAAGTGTCACCGTCGCTTTGTCGAGCAGGATGCCGCCGCGGACGTACGCGTCAAGGAGACGGCGTACCGCGGGGACATCGCCGGTCCGGGCGCGCCGGACGGTGATGGCTTTAGCGGTGACTTCGGGGCTCTCTGCTGACATGAGCGGACGCTATCGCCCGCGCGCCTCCGTTGCCGAGCCGGGGTTCTCCTCGGCGGCTTCACGCGGTGGAGCGGGTTCGGCTGTTTCCGGCCCCTGGACGATGCGTACGGCGTCCCGCAGGGCCCGCCGCTGTTCCTCGCTCATCATCCCGAAGAAGGCGACGAGAGCGGCGGCGGGGTTGTCGCTCTGCGACCAGGCGTCGTTCATCAGGGCGGCCGCGTAGGCGGCCCTGGTGGAGACCGCCTCATATCGATAGGCGCGGCCTTCCGCCTCGCGGCGCACCCAGCCCTTCTGATGAAGATTGTCCAAAACGGTCATCACCGTGGTGTACGCGATGGACCGTTCCTGCTGAAGGTCTTCCAGGACTTCTCGAACGGTCACCGGGCGGTTCCACTTCCACACCCGCGTCATGACCGCGTCTTCGAGTTCTCCCAATGGGCGAGGCACACCTCAGAACAATAGTGGGAGATCTGGGCAATCGCGTGCCGGACGTGCACTTTCATCAGCAAACAGGAACAAAAAGGGCGTACAGCTCGGTCGGGGCGACGATATCGCCCCGCGAGCCGTACGCCTCGGCAGCCGGCGCCGTCAGGCGTCGGGGCCGGCGGGGGCCTGCCTGGCACCCTCCGCCCGCGCGAGCGCCGCGTCCACGACGGCGTCCTCCTTGGCCTTGTTGGCGCCGCCCTGGGTCTTCACGATCACCCGGATCACACCGATGAAGAACACGGCCATCACGACCGGGGGCACGAGCGCGGAGACGTAGTCCATGGAGCCAGAGTAGCCAGGGTGGGGTTCGGGGCGGCGCGGGGGGAGGCCCGAGGGAGAAGCGGGGGTCAGCCCGCCGCCAGTTGTTGCGGGGAGTCGGCAGAGGGCGGGGTGGGCTTGCGGCGGGGGAAGACCTCGCCCGGCGTGGGGATGGGACGGCGGGCCGGGGCGGGCTCCGAAGGCGCCGGCTTGGGGGCGGCGGGTCTGGGAGCGGCCGGTTTCTCGGCGGGCTTCTTCTGCGGCTTCGGGGTGGGGCGTTCCGCCGGCTCGGGCAGATCAGCGCGCGGATCGGCGAAAGCGCCTCGGGGAGGGCCTCCTGAACGCCCCCCTGGAAGGGCCAGGAGGCGGGTGCGGGACGCAGGGACGGTCGGGGTGGGCCGAGCGGACCCGCAGAGCGGCTGAGCCTCCTGGCGGGGCGTCCTGGCGACCTGACGCGGAGTGCGGGGACGGGGGGCCCGGTGGGTGGGGTCGTCGCGGTCGGCGAGGCGCAGACAGTGGGCCAGGAGCGCGGCCGCGGCGGGATTGCCGCGCAGGGCGCCGAGGGCGGCGAGGTCCTCGGGGACGGGCTGGTAGCCGGCGCCCAGCACCTCCCGCAGGAGGGCGAGGTACCCGGCGGCGGTGCCGGGCAGGGCGGCGCGGTATCGGGCGAGGTCGGCCACCAGGAAGTCCCTCAGCCGGGCGCCCTCGCGCATCGCCTCGTCCAGGGACTCGGCGAGACGGTGACAGTCCTGGACGTCTTCGGGCGAGGCGGGGCCGGGGTGGAGGGCGAGGGCGAGGGCGCGGCGGAGCACACGCAGCTCCTCCGCGCCGAACGCCATGCCGCCGCGGGATCCGTATGGCGTGGGCATGCGCCGACGATACGCGCTAATCAGACAAATCCGACACAGGAGAACAGGCGTGGCGCGGGACGCCACCCGCCTGGACGGCCCTCATCACCAGGTCAGCGCTGCTCCGGCGCCGTGTCGGACTCGGAGGGTCGCCGCTGGAGAGCTTCTGACTGGGACCGTCCGGAGGGCTTCAGCCCGGGACCGTAAGGAGGGCTTCGGCCCGGGACCGTCCGGAAGGCTTCAACCCGGGACCGTAAGGAAGGCTTCAACCCGGGACCGTCCAGAAGGCTTCAACCCGGGACCGTAAGGAAGGCTTCAACCCGGGACCGTCCAGAAGGCTTCAACCCGGGACCGTCCGGAAGGCTTCAACCCGGGACCGTCCGGAAGGCTTCAACCCGGGACCGTCCGGAAGGCTTCAACCCAGGACGGTAAGAGTGGCTGCAGAGGACCACTCGCGGAGGGCCGTCACCCGAGGGCGGCAGGCAGGGCTGTCGCGGAGGGCAGCCGCCAAGGGAGGGCCGTCACCCGACGCCGTCACGCAGGGCTCTGTGCGGAGGGCAGCCGCGGACCCCTCTCGGACTGCCGTCACCGGAGGGCGGCTGCGGAGAGCCGCCACGAGAGCGCCGTCACAGGCGGATCGCCGCGGGTCGGCAGCGGCCAAGGTCACCGCCACAGCGCCGGCATGAGGGCCACCGCCAGGCCCCGCCGCGACACAGTCACAGTCACAGTCACAGGGAGGCCGCTGCCGCGGGCCGTCAGGAGAGCAGCCGCAAGGGCCGCCGCCAAGCCCCCGTCACGCATGGCCACCGCCAAGCCCACGCCACCAAGCCCCCGTCACGCATGGCCACCGCCAAGCCCACGCCACCAAGCCCACGCCGCCGAACGTCGACGCAAGGCCACCGCCGAGTCCCGCCGCCACACCCCCATCACGCGGGGGAGCCCTCACGCACGGCCACCGCCAAGGAGGACTCCCGCCGCCAGGACCCGACGCGGAGAGCAACCGGCGCGGGGTCGGGGCGGCGAGCCGCGCGACAACCGCTCGGCTCGCCCGCCCTCCCTCGCCGCCGTCGCCGCGAGCTCAGAGCCGCGACACGTTCCGCTCGTACACCAGTCTCAGGCCGATCAGCGTCAGCCACGGCTCGTGTTCGTCGATCACCGATGACTCGCCGAGGACCATCGGCGCCAGCCCGCCCGTCGCGATCACCGTCACGTCGTCGGGGTCCTCCGCCAGCTCGCGCGCCATCCGGCTCACGACCCCGTCGACCTGCCCGGCGAACCCGTAGACGATGCCCGCCTGCATGGCCTCGACCGTGTTCTTGCCGATCACACTCCGCGGCCGGGCCACCTCGATCTTCCGCAGCTGCGCGGCCTTGACGCCGAGCGCCTCCACGGAGATCTCGATACCGGGGGCGATGACCCCGCCGACGTACTCCCCGCGCGCGCTGACCGCGTCGAACGTGGTCGCCGTACCGAAGTCCACGACGACCGCCGGCCCGCCGTACAGCTCGATCGCCGCGACCGCGTTGATGATGCGGTCGGCGCCGACCTCCTTGGGG
The DNA here is from genome assembly GCF_000720255.1 of Streptomyces griseus subsp. griseus. GTDB lineage: Bacteria > Actinomycetota > Actinomycetes > Streptomycetales > Streptomycetaceae > Streptomyces > Streptomyces griseus_I. Next base: position 43,860 of record NZ_JOJE01000037.1, read on the forward strand.
TTGTCGAAGAGGATCGGTACCCCCGTCTTCACGCCCGGCTCGACGAGCACCGCGGGGACGTCGCCGTAGTAGCGCCGGGTCACCTCGCGCAGCTCGTGCAGCACCGACGGCACGGTCGCGCAGATGGCGATCCCGTCGATGCCGTCGCCCAGTTCGTCCCCGAGGAGCGGGTGCATGCCCATGAGCCCCTGGAGCAGTACCGCCAGCTCGTCGGCGGTCCGGCGCGCGTCCGTCGAGATCCGCCAGTGTTCGACGATGTCCTCGCCGTCGAACAGGCCCAGCACGGTGTGCGTGTTGCCCACGTCGATCGTCAGCAGCATGGCCGGCTCCCGCTCCTACTCGGCCGCTCGGAGGTCCAAGCCGATGTCGAGGATCGGCGAGGAGTGGGTGAGGGCTCCCACGGCCAGGAAGTCGACGCCCGTGTCGGCGTACGCCCTGGCGTTCTCCACCGTGAGCCGGCCCGACGCCTCCAGCAGCGCGCGCCCGCCGACGACGGCCACCGCCTCCTCGCACTCCCCCGGCGTGAAGTTGTCCAGGAGAATCAGGTCGGCGCCCGCGTCCACGACCTCACGCAGCTGGTGCAGGGTGTCGACCTCGACCTCGATCGGCACGTCCGGGAAGGCCTCCCGTACGGCCCTGAAGGCCTGGGCGACGCCGCCCGCGGCGACCACGTGGTTGTCCTTGACGAGGGCCGCGTCCGAGAGGGACATGCGGTGGTTGACCCCGCCGCCGCAGCGGACGGCGAACTTCTCCAGGGAGCGCAGCCCCGGTGTTGTCTTGCGGGTGTCCCGCACGCGGGCCTTCGTTCCCTCCAGGGCGTCCGCCCACGCGCGCGTGGCGGTCGCGATGCCCGACAGGCGGCACATCAGGTTGAGGGCGCTGCGCTCGGCGGTCAGCAGGTCACGCGTGCGCGTGGTGACCGACAGGAGCTTTTGCCCGGCCTTCACGGTGTCGCCGTCGTCCACGTGCCGCTCGACCTCGAACTCGTCCGAGCAGACCACTGAGATCACCGCTTCGGCGACCCGCAGGCCCGCCACCACGCCCGCCTCGCGCGCGGTGAAGTCGGCGGTGGCCACGGCGTCCTCGGGGATCGTGGCGACCGTCGTGACGTCCACGCCGTGGTCGAGGTCCTCCTGGATGGCGACGTTGGCGATGTCCTCGACCTCGACGGGGTCGAGTCCGGCGTCGGCCAGGAGCTGCGCGAGCGCGGGGTCCAGCCCGCACTCCAGATACTGCTCGTCGGTTTCGGCACCACAGGCACAGCCGTCGCCGCAGCCGCCGTTCTGGGCGAGGGGAAGGTCGGGGGTGGTCACTTCTGTCACTGCTCCTGGGGACGCTGAGCCGGCTGCTGCCGGGTCGGGGGGAAGTCTGCGCTATCGGTGGTCTGTACGGCGAGTGTGCGGTCCGGATTCAGCCGTACGACGATGTGGCGGCGCCATGCCGCGTCGTCGCGTTCGGCGTGGTCCTCGCGCCAGTGGCAGCCGCGGGTCTCCTCGCGCAGCCGGGCGGCGGCGACCAGGACACGGGCCACGCACAGGAGGTTGGTGGACTCCCAGGTGTCGACGCCGGGCTCGGCGGTCTTGCCGTTCTCGGCGAGCGCGTCGCGGGCCTCGGTGTGCAGCCGCTGGAGTTGGTCGGCGGCCTTGTCGAGGGAGTCGGCGGAGCGCAGGACGCCCGCGCCCTCCGTCATGATCCGCTGGATCGCGAACCTGGCCTCCGCACCCAGCAGGGGGTGCGCCGGCTGTTCGGGCTGTGGAACGGGGGCGGGCACGCGGGCGTGCAGGCCGTTCTCGGCCCGGCCGTCGGCGATGTCGGCGGCGATGCGCTCGGCGTAGACCAGGCCCTCCAGAAGGGAGTTGGACGCGAGCCGGTTGGCGCCGTGGACGCCGGTGCAGGCCACCTCGCCGCACGCGTACAGGCCGGGAACGGTCGTCCGGCCGTGGTCGTCGGTGCGGACGCCGCCGGAGGCGTAGTGGGCGGCCGGGGCGATCGGGATGGGCTCGTGGACCGGGTCGATGCCGTGGGCACGGCAGGCGGCGAGGATCGTCGGGAAGCGGTGCTCCCACATGTCGGCGCCGAAGTGCCGGGCGTCGAGGAACATGTTCTCGGCGTCCTGCTCCAACATGCGGCGCGTGATGCCCTTGGCGACGATGTCCCGGGGGGCGAGTTCGGCGAGCTCGTGCTGTCCCACCATGAAGCGCACCCCGTCGGCGTCGACCAGGTGGGCGCCCTCGCCGCGCACCGCCTCGGAGACGAGGGGCTGCTGGCCCTCCGCATCAATACCGAGGAAGAGCACGGTGGGGTGGAACTGGACGAACTCCAGGTCGCTGACCTCCGCTCCCGCGCGCAGCGCGAGGGCCACGCCGTCGCCGGTGGAGACGGACGGGTTGGTGGTCGCGGAGAAGACCTGGCCCATGCCGCCGGTCGCGAGGACCACGTGGGGCGCGTGCACGGCTCCCACGCCGTCGTGCTGGCCCTCGCCCATGACGTGCAGGGTGACACCGGCCGTGCGGCCGTCGGCGTCCGTGAGGAGGTCCAGGACGAGCGCGTTCTCGATGGTGCGCAGTCCACGCGCGCGGACTGCCTCGACGAGGGCCCGGGAGATCTCCGCGCCGGTCGCGTCGCCGCCGGCGTGGGCGATGCGGCGGCGGTGGTGGCCGCCCTCGCGGGTGAGCTCCAGGTTCCCTTCGGAGGACTCGTCGAAGTGGGCGCCGGTCGCGATCAGCCGCCGTACGGCGTCGGGGCCCTCGGTGACCAGGAGGCGTACCGCGTCCGCGTCGCACAGGCCGGCGCCCGCCACGAGCGTGTCGTCGAGGTGCTGGTCCGGGGTGTCGCCCTCTCCGAGGGCCGCGGCGATGCCGCCCTGCGCCCAACGGGTGGAGCCGTCGTCGAGGCGTGCCTTGGTGACGACGACGGTGCGCAGGCCGGCGGCCTCGCAGCGCAGGGCCGCGGTCAGGCCGGCGACACCGGAGCCGACGACCACCACGTCCGCGGAGATGGACCACCCGGGGGCGGGCGCGTGCAGTCGTATGCCTGTGCTGGTCACGAGGCGGCTCCGAAGGTCAGCGGGATGTTGTCGATCAGCCGGGTCGTCCCGACCCGGGCGGCGACGGCGAGAACGGCCTCGCCGGTGAAGTCGTCCCCGATCTCCGTGAAGTCGGACGGGTCGACCAGGGCCAGGTAGTCGAGGACGAGCGGCGGGGAGAGGCGGGCGGCGTCGTCGAGGACCAGGCGTGCGGCCGCGCGGACGGCCGCGGGCCCGCCGGGGGCGGCCTTGGCGACGGCGTGGGCGTCGGCCGCCGCGCGGGACTCCCCCAGGGCACTGAGCGCCTCGGCACGCGCGTGCGTGGCGGGCACTTCGCGGGCCCGCGCGCGCAGCGCCTCCTGGGCGGCGTGCCGGTCGCGGCCCGCGAAGAGCGCGCCCGACAGGGCGAGCGCGGTGTGCCGCTCGTCGGGCGCGAGGTAGCGGTTGCGGCTGGACAGGGCCAGGCCGTCGTCCTCGCGCACGGTCGGTACGCCGACGATCTCGACGCCGAAGTTGAGGTCGCGGACCATGCGGCGGATCAGGGCGAGCTGCTGGGCGTCCTTCTGTCCGTACAGGGCGACGTCGGGGCGGGTGAGGTGCAGCAGTTTGGCGACGACGGTGAGCATGCCGTCGAAGTGGCCGGGGCGGGAGGAGCCCTCCAGGCGCTCCCCCATGGGCCCGGCGCTGACGCGGACCTGGGGCGCGCCGCCGGGGTAGACCTCGTCGGCGGACGGGGCGAACACGGCGTCCGCGCCCGCCTGTTCGGCGATCTTGAGGTCGGCCTCCAGGGTGCGCGGGTAGCGGTCGAGGTCCTCACCCTTGCCGAACTGCAGTGGGTTGACGAAGACGGTGACGACGACCTCGCCGTCCGGTCCGGCGATCTCCCGGGCGGTGCGGACGAGCGTGGCATGGCCCTCGTGGAGGGCGCCCATCGTCATCACCACGGCACGGCGACCGCTGCGCACGCGTGCGTGCAGTTCGTCGGCGGTGCTCAGCAGGGTCGTCATCCGGCTTCTCCCTCGGCGCCGTCGGTCCCGTTGGCGAGTACCCCGAGGAGGTCCTCAGCGAGCTCGGGCTTCAGCAGCCCGTGGGCGAGGGCCCGGTCGGCCGTCGCGCGGGCCATCGCCAGGTAGCCGGCGACGGCCTGCGGGGCGTGCCTGCGCAGCTCGGAGACGTGCGCGGCGACGGTGCCGGCGTCCCCGCGCGCGACGGGGCCGGTCAGGGCCGCGTCACCGGAGCGCAGCGCGTTGTCGAGCGCGGCGCCCAGCAGCGGGCCGAGCATCCGGTCGGGAGCGGCCACGCCGGCCGCGCGCAGCAGCTCCATGGACTGGGCGACCAGCGTCACCAGGTGGTTGGCGCCCAGGGCCAGCGCCGCGTGGTACAGCGGTCGGCTCTCCTCGGCGATCCACTCCGGTTCGCCGCCCATCTCGATGACGAGGGCCTCGGCGGCCAGCCGCAGCTCGTCCGGCGCGGTCACACCGAAGGAGCACCCGGCGAGACGCTGGACGTCGACCGGCGCGCCGGTGAAGGTCATCGCCGGGTGCAGGGCCAGCGGCAGCGCGCCCGCGCGCAGGGCGGGGTCCAGGACCTTCGCGCCGTACCGCCCGGAGGTGTGCACGAGCAGTTGTCCCGGCCGCACGGCCCCGGTCTCGGCGAGGCCCGACACCAGACCCGGGAGGGCGTCGTCGGGGACCGTCAGCAGCACCAGGTCGGCGCGCTCCAGCACCTCGGCGGGCGGTACGACCGCCACGCCGGGCAGCAGTTCCGAGGCCCGCCGCCGGGAGGTCTCGGAGACCGCGGAGACCGCGACCGGGCGGTGACCGGCGAGTTGGAGGGACGCGGCGAGCGCGGGGCCCACGCGGCCTGCGCCGACGACGCCCACGGTGAGCCGCGCGGGGCGGTCCTTGGGGTCTGGTTGTTGGACTGTACTCACGCGACCGTGACCTTCCCGTTCCAGTCCGCTCCGGGTACCGGACGATTTCTCGTCATGTTAACGCGATCGGTTCGAGGGGCCGATCGGTTGTCCACAGGCTGTGGGTAGTTCCACACGGAGCGGGCCCGTATGCGGGGTGGCGGGGAGGACGCGGCCGAGGGAAATACGGGTGACCGTTCCCGGGGGCCACGGCATGATCCCCGGCATGAGTGAGACGACGGAGCAGGTGGACGGCGGGACCGAGCAGCCCGCCGAAGAGGAGTGGCGCGCGGGGCACCGGGAGCGGCGCATCGGGGCCCACCAGCGCTCGAAGCGCACCCTCGCGCGCGCGGGCTGGCTCGGCACGCTCCGCGAACGCCTGGCGCTGCTGGAGCACGCCCCGGACGTCCATGACCTCGACGAACGGGCCGACATCTACGGCAACGGAGTCGTCGAGGCCCTGGAGGAGAAGGTCGCGGCACTGCTCGGCAAGGAAGCCGCCGCGTTCTTCCCGACGGGCACCATGGCCCAGCAGATCGCCCTGCGCTGCTGGGCGGGCCGCACCGGCAACCCGACCGTCGCCCTGCACCCGCTCGCCCACCCGGAGGTGTACGAGCGCCACGCCTTCAGCCAGGTCAGCGGGCTGCGTCCGGTCCACATCGGCGGCGAGTCACGGCAGCCCACCGCCGACGAGGTGCGTGACTTCGACGAGCCCTTCGGTGCGCTGATGCTCGAACTGCCCCTCAGGGACGCCGGTTTCGTGCTGCCCACCTGGGAAGAGCTCACCGAAGTCGTCGCGGCGGCCCATGAGCGGGACGCGGTGGTGCACTTCGACGGCGCGCGCCTGTGGGAGTCGACAGCGCACTTCGGCCGCCCCCTGGACGAGATCGCGGACCTCGCCGACAGCGTCTACGTGTCGTTCTACAAGTCCCTCGACGGCTACGGCGGCGCCGCCCTCGCCGGGCCGAAGACGCTGGTGGAGGAGGCGCGGGCGTGGCGGCACCGGTACGGCGGCATGGTGTTCCAGCAGTTCCCCACGGCGCTGGCGGCGCTCGTCGGGCTGGAGCGGGAGCTGCCCCGGCTGCCCGACTACGTGCGCCACGCGCGCGTGGTGGCCGCCGCGCTGCGCGAGGGCTTCGCGGCGGCCGGGCTGCCCTGGACGCGCGTGCACCCGGCCGAGCCGCACACGTTCGAGTTCCAGGTCTGGCTGCCGTACGACGCCCGTACCGTCTCGGAGGCCGCGATCCGCACGGCCGAGGAGACGGGGACCACGCTCTTCGGCAACGCCTGGGAGGCGCGGTTCCCCGGCATGGCCTGGACCGAGGTCGGCATACGCGCCTCCGGCCTGGAGTGGACGGCCGACGACGTGAAGGCGGCGGTCGCGGAGTTCGTCTCCCGGCTGACCGAGGAGGCCGGCCGGGAGAGCGCGGCCGACGAGATCGGCCGATAGAACGCTGTGAGGAGGCCCTTTGCGGGTCAACATCCGTGGAACGCTGCCGAGGAGGCCGGCCCGTGGAACGCGGCCGAGGAGGCCGGCCCGTAGAACGCGGCCAGGAGGTCAGCCCGTAGAACGCGGCCGAGGAGGCCGGCCCGTGGAACGCGGCCGAGGAGGTCAGCCCGTGGAGCGCGGCCGAAGCCGGCGGCCCAGGGCCCGGCGGAGCCGGCCGTGGGCCGGGCGCCCGGCGAGGACCGCCTGGAACCGGCGGCGGTCACGCAGTTCGCGCACGACCTGCCAGTCGTTCGCGCCGGGCGCGGGCGGCGTCGGCTCGCCGAGCTGCCGGGCCCGGTAGGTGTCGAGGAAGTACTGCTGGGTGATGGTCATGACGGATCGCCTTCTCGGGACGTGGTGTTCGGGCTCCGCGGCTGCCCCGGTGCTCCCACGGTGCGCCGATCCCGACGGTGGCGTCGCGCCGATTGACGGGCGCCGTCAATCGGCGGGGCGCTGTCAGTGGTGGGGTGCACCATGTGGACATGAGCGTGGACATCGACATCGCGGGGCTGCGGCCGGAGAGGGTCGCCGTCGTCCCCTCGCCCCTGGCCGAGCTCGGCATGGCGCTGCACGCGCTGTCCGAGCCGGGGCACCATCCGGGCCTGCAGGGCTGGGTTACCAGCGTGACCGCCGGGCTCGACCCGCACCTGGCGGACCGCATGTGCGAGGCGGACTTCCTGTGGCGGACGACGTTCTCGGACCTCTTCGTGCCGTGCGCCGGCATCGCCGGCGGGAGCGCGCTCCCGGGTGCCGGCCTGGCCGAGGAACTCGACCTGCTGGACAAGCTGACGGACGAGCAGTTCGTGGACGCGGCCCTGGAGTTCACCTGCGCCGTGCCCTACCACTCCCAGCGGCTGGGGGCGCTCACCAACCCCGAGGCGCAGCGGCTGGCGCTGGAGCTGGCCGCCACCCGCGGACCGCGCCAGGTGCGGTTCAGCCAGCGGCTGCTGGACGACCCGCCCCGCATACGGGCCTGGCTGCGGCAGTTCCTGGAGGACTGCGACCAGGCGTTCTTCGCCGGGACCTGGTCCCGCCTGCGCCACCAGCTCGCGGCGGACGCCCGGCACAAGACCGACCTGCTGCGGCGCAAGGGGCTGGGTGAGGCGCTGGCGTCGGTGTCCCCGGTCGTCACCCTCGACGAGGCCGCCGCGCGGATCACGGTCGACAAGCTGGCCGGCGGCCGTACGGCGACCGGCGACGGCGGCCTGCTGCTCATCCCGACGAGCCTGGGCTGGCCGCACCTGAGCGTCCTGTACCGGTACGGCTGGCAGCCTGTGCTGCACTACCCGATGGGGTCGCCGGAGCTCGCCGCGCCGCCGTCGGTCGAGCAGCTCACCCTGCGGCTGACCGCCCTGTCGCACCCCGTCCGCATGCGCATCTGCCGCAACCTGGCCCGCAGCGCCTACTCCACCAGCGAGCTGGCCCAGGTGCACGGCATGACCGCCCCCGAGATATCCCGCCACCTCGCCGTCCTGAAGAAGGCCGGCCTGGTCACCACCCGTCGACGCGGCCGGTACGTCCTGCACCAGCTGGACGTGGCCGTGGTGGCCCGGCTGGGCGGCGACTTCCTGGAGGGGGTCCTCAGGTAGGGGCCCCGGCAGTCGGTCCTCGGGCCGGGGCCGTTCGAGCCCGTCCGATCAGCCGTGGCCGCCGGCCCGTACGAGCCCGGTCTCGTACGCGAGCACCACCACCTGCACCCGGTCCCGCAGCCCCAGCTTGGTCAGGATCCGGCCCACGTGGGTCTTCACGGTCGCCTCGGACAGTACGAGACGGGCCGCGATCTCCCCGTTGGACAGGCCCTGGGCGACCAGGACCATGACCTCGCGCTCGCGCTCGGTGAGCCGCTCCAGCTCCTTGTGCCGGGGCTCCCCGCCGGTGGCGGGCAGCATCGGCGCGAACCGGTCGAGGAGACGGCGCGTGGTGGACGGGGCCACCACGGCGTCGCCGCTGTGCACGGAACGGATGGCGGCGAGGAGTTCGCCGGGCGGCACGTCCTTGAGCATGAAGCCGGAGGCACCCGCCTTGAGCCCGGAGAAGGCGTACTCGTCGAGGTCGAAGGTGGTCAGGATCAGTACCTTCGGCGGCTCCGGATCGGAGCAGATCCGGCGGGTCGTCTCCACGCCGTCGAGCTTCGGCATGCGGACGTCCATCAGCACCACGTCGACGGCGGTCGAGCTCAGCACCTGGAGGGCCTCGACGCCGTCGCCCGCCTCCGCGACGACCTCCATGTCCGGCTGGGCGGCGAGCACCATCCGGAACCCGGTGCGCAGCAGCACCTGGTCGTCGACGAGCATCACGCGGATCGTCATCGGGCCTCTTCCATCTGGGTGTCCTGGGTTTCCGTGCGTCTCTGTCAGCAGGTGGTGACAGAGGGGGTCTGACAGGTGTCAACAGGGGGCGTGCGTGGTGTCAGTGCGCGGGTTTCAGCGGGAGCAGGGCACTGATGCGGAATCCTCCGCCCGGGCGGGGGCCCGCGTCCAGGGTGCCGCCGACCATGCCGACCCGTTCCCGCATGCCGATCAGGCCGTGGCCCCGGCCGTCGGCGCCGCCCTCCTCGTACAGCTCGTGCGGGGCGCCCTTGCCGTCGTCCTCGACGAGCAGGCCGAGGCCGTCGTCGAAGTAGACCAGGCGCACGCTCGCACCCGCGTTCGGCCCGCCGTGCTTGCGCGTGTTGGTGAGCGCCTCCTGGACGATGCGGTACGCGGTGAGTTCGACGCCGCTGGGCAGCGGGCGCGGGGTGCCCTCGATCCTGAAGTCGACCGGGAGGCCGGAGGTGCGGCACTGCTCGACCAGGTCGTCGATCTGCTCGACGTCGGGCTGCGGAACGTACTCGCCGCCCTCCTGGTGCTCGCCGGTGCGCAGCACGCCCAGCAGGCGGCGCATCTCGGCGAGGGCCTGGCGGCCGGTGGAGGAGATCGTCTCCAGCGCCTTCTTCGCCTGGTCGGGCGCGGCGTCGAGGACGTAGGCGGCGCCGTCGGCCTGCACGACCATCACGGAGACGTTGTGCGCGACGACGTCGTGCAGCTCGCGTGCGATCCGGGCGCGTTCGGCGGCGACCGCGACCTTCGCCTGCGCCTCGCGCTCCTTCTCGAGCCGGGCGGCGCGCTCCTCCAGCTGCGCGAAGTAGGCGCGGCGGGTGCGGATCGAGTCGCCGAGCACCCAGGCGAGGGCGAACGGCACGGTCGTGAAGACGACCTCCGCGAAATTGCCGAGGGGACCGGTGTGCTCGTTCGGCCAGCGCATGTGCGCCAGGGCGGCCGCGCACAGACCCACGGCCAGCGCGAGCCGGGAGGCCCAGCGTGCGCCGGTCGCGGCCACGGTGTAGACGATCACCAGCATGGCGAAGTCGGCGGCGCCGGTCGCGACGTCCAGCATCAGTTGCGCCGCTCCGACCGCGATCGTCAGCAGCAGCATCTTCTCCGGCATGCGCCGGCGCAACGCGATCACCAGGCACAACAGGACGACGATCGGCCCGACGGCCGCCGGGGAGTCGGTGCCCACGGCTTCCTGACGGGCGTTCTCGCCGACCAGCGAGACCCCGAGCAGGAAGACCGCCCAGAAGCAGTCGACCCAGGTCGGGTGGCGTCGGAGGAAGTCATAGAGGCGCTGCACGTAACCCAGCGTAGGGAAGGCCGGTGAGTGCCGGGGTCAACCGGAGGACCGATCCGTACCCGGCGGGCGTACTCCCCAAGGTGGAGTTTTGTTGATTGCGTGCCCTCGGACGACAGGCCCTAGCCTTGCCCGGTGGGCACGGGAGCGACCGGTGAGTGGCGTGGGTGGCGGACGGCGACGGAGGCCGCCCTGTACGGGCCGGGCGGTTTCTACCGCAGGTCCGAGGGGCCGGCCGGGCACTTCCGTACGTCCGTGCACGCGTCCGCGCTGTTCGCGGGGGCCGTGGCGCGGCTGCTGGGCCGCGTCGACGACGCCCTCGGCCGGCCCGCGACCCTCGACTTCGTCGACATGGCGGCGGGGCGGGGCGAGTTGGCCACCGGGGTCCTGGCCGCGCTGCCGACCGACGTGCAGGCCCGCACGCGCGCGTACGCCGTCGAGGTCGCCGACCGTCCCGACGGTCTCGATCACCGGATCGAGTGGCTGACCGAGCCCCCGCGCGGGATCACGGGCCTGCTGTTCGCCAATGAGTGGCTGGACAACGTGCCGGTGGAGGTCGCCGAGGTCGACCCGGCGGGCGAGGCGCGCCTGGTGCTCGTACGGGACGACGGGCAGGAGCGGCTCGGGGAGCCGGTCGGCGGTGCCGGGGCGCGGTGGCTGGAACGGTGGTGGCCGCTGCCGCCCGAGGAAGGGCTGCGCGCCGAGATCGGCGCGCCCAGGGACGAGGCGTGGGCCTCGGCGGTCGCCGCCGTCGAACGGGGCCTGGCGGTCGCCGTCGACTACGCGCACACGGTGGGGACGCGTCCGCTGTGCGGGACGCTCACCGGCTTCCGCGAGGGGCGGGAGACGGCGCCCGTGCCGGACGGGTCGTGCGACATCACGGCGCACGTCGCGCTGGACGCGTGCGCACTCCCCGGCGCGCACCTGGTCCCGCAACGCGAGGCGCTGCGCGCCCTGGGCATCACCGGCGCACGCCCTCCGCTCGCGCTCGCCTCCACCGATCCCGTGGCCTATGTACGCGCCCTCGCGAGCGCCGGAGAGGCCGCCGAACTCACCGCGGCGGGCGGACTGGGCGACTTCGGGTGGCTCCTCCAGCCGGTCGGCATTCCGGACCCGCTCGCCACCGCGGTGCGATCTCCGGTGTGATCTTCGATGTGATCTCTACTTGTCGATGTCCCCGACCACGAAGAACATCGACCCCAGGATCGCCACCATGTCCGCGACGAGCGTGCCCGGCAGCAGTTCGGTGAGGACCTGGATGTTGTTGTAGGAGGCCGAGCGCAGCTTCAGCCGGTACGGGGTCTTCTCCCCCTTGCTGACCAGGTAGTAGCCGTTGATGCCGAGCGGGTTCTCGGTCCACGCGTACGTGTGCCCCTCGGGAGCCTTGAGGACCTTCGGCAGCCGCTGGTTGATCGGCCCGGGCGGGAGGTCCGCGAGCCGGTCGAGGCAGGCGTCCGCGAGGTCGAGGGCGTTGTGCGTCTGCTCCAGCAGGATCTCGAAGCGGGCCAGGCAGTCGCCCTCGGTCCGGGTGACCACCTTCAAGGTGTCCTGAAGCTCCCCGTAGGCGAGGTAGGGCTCGTCACGGCGCAGGTCGAAGTCGACGCCCGAGGCGCGGGCGATGGGGCCGCTCACGCCGTACGCGTGCACGGCCTCGGGTGTGAGGGTGCCGACGTCGCGCGTGCGCCCGCGGAAGATCTCGTTGCCTAGGACCAGGTCGTCGAAGACGTCCATGCGGGAGCGCACGGCGGCGACGGCGTCACGCGCGCGTGCGGCCCATCCGGACGGCAGGTCCTCCTTGAGGCCGCCGACGCGGTTGAACATGTAGTGCATGCGTCCGCCGGAGACCTCCTCCATCACGTTCTGGAGCACCTCGCGCTCGCGGAACGCGTAGAAGACCGGCGTGATGCCGCCGAGTTCCAGCGGATACGACCCCAGGAACATCAGGTGGTTCAGCACCCGGTTCAGCTCCGCGAGGAGCGTGCGCGTCCAGACCGCGCGCGGGGGAACCTCCATGCCGAGCATGCGCTCCACGCCGAGGACCACACCGAGCTCGTTCGAGAAGGCCGACAGCCAGTCGTGGCGGTTGGCGAGCATGATGATCTGGCGGTAGTCGCGCGCCTCGAAGAGCTTCTCCGCACCGCGGTGCATGTAGCCGATCACCGGCTCCGCGCGCTTGATGCGCTCGCCGTCGAGCACGAGCCGCAGTCGCAGCACGCCGTGCGTGGACGGATGCTGGGGCCCGATGTTGAGCACCATGTCGGTGCTCTCCGCGGCACCGCCGATCCCGACCGTGGTCTCCGTCGTAGGAGTCATGGACACAGTCTCCCCTACGTACGCTGGCGGTATGGAGACGGGGAGCCCGCGCGACGCGGGACCGGGGGAGACGGCGGGGGCGACGGGCGGGGCGGGGGCGGCCGAGGGGACGGGGACCGGGCCGGTGTCGGCCGGGGCCGAACCGGCGTGGACCGGACTGCCACCGCGGTTGTTGCGGATGCGGCGGCTGTTGCTGGTGGTGTGGCTGGGGGCGGCGGCCCTCGCGACGGGCCTGCTGCTCGGGCTGCTCGCCGCGCCCGCGTGGGCGGCGTTCGCGCTGCTGCCGCTGCCCCTGATGGCCTGGGGCTGGGTGCTGCTGGGCCGCAACTGGCGCTCCTGGCGGTACGCGGAACGCGCCGACGACCTGCTCATCAGCCGGGGCGTGCTGTGGCGCGAGGAGACCGTGGTGCCGTACGGGCGGATGCAGTTGGTGGAGGTCACCTCGGGTCCCGTCGAGCGGCATTTCGGGCTGGCCAGCGTGCAGCTGCACACCGCGGCCGCGGCGACCGACGCGACCATCCCGGGCCTCGACCCGGCGGAGGCGGAACGGCTGCGCGACCGGCTCACGGAGCTCGGCGAGGCCCGATCGGCGGGGCTGTGACCACGCCGGGTGTCGAGGACGCCGTAGAGCCGGCCGGGGCGGTGTCCGAGCGGCGGCTGCATCCCGTGACGCCGCTCAGACGGGCCTGGGCGCCCGTCGCCGTGGTCATCGGATGGGCCCTGCACGACCCGGACCAGACACAGCGCCAGCTGACCCGGGTGACCACCGCCACGCTGCTGATCGCCCTCGCGGTGATCGTCCCGGCGGCCGCCCTGTACGGCTTTCTGACCTGGTGGTTCACCCACTTCGCGGTGACGGACGCGGAACTGCGCATACGGACCGGCCTGCTGTTCCGGCGCACCGCGCACATCCGGCTCGAACGCATCCAGGCGATCGACGTCACCCAGCCGCTGCTCGCGCGGGTCGCGGGCGTCGCCAAGCTCAGGCTCGACGTCGTCGGTACCGACAAGAAGGACGAGCTCGCCTTCCTGGGCGAGGGCGAGGCCCGGGCCCTGCGGGCCGAACTGCTCGCGCGGGCGGCCGGTTTCGCGCCCGAGACCGCCCACGAGGTCGGTGAGGCGCCGTCCCGTCAGCTGCTGCGAGTCCCCACGCGCGACCTCGCGATCTCGCTCGTGCTGACCGGCGCGACCTGGGGCACGCTGGCCGCCTCGCTCGTCGTACCGCCGCTGCTGTGGTTCGCCACCCACAGCGTGTGGTCGGTCCTCGCGACCGCCGTGCCGCTGCTCGGCGCGGCGGGCGCGAGCAGCGTGGGGCGCTTCGTCGGGGAGTACGACTGGACGGTGGGCGAGTCCCCGGACGGGCTGCGGATCGACCACGGGCTCCTGGACCGCACGCACGAGACGGTGCCGCCGGGACGGGTGCAGACCGTACGGCTCGTGCAGCCGCTGCTGTGGCGGCGGCGCGACTGGGTGCGGGTGGAGCTGGATGTCGCGGGCTCGTCCAACTCGGTGCTGGTGCCGGTCGCCCCGCGCGAGGTCGCCGAGGCGGTCGTCGCGCGGGTGCTGCCCGGGGTGACCGTGCCGACGCCGGTGTCGCTCGCCCGTCCGCCGCGGCGGGCCGGGCGGTGCGTGCCGCTGTGGTGGCGGGGCTACGGGACCGCCGTCACCGACGCGGTGTTCGCGACCCGGCACGGGCTGCTGCGACGGAGTCTGGCACTGGTGCCACACGCGAAGGTACAGAGCGTACGACTGTCGCAGGGGCCCTGGCAGCGGCTGTGGGGCCTCGCCGACGTGCACGTGGACACCGGCGCCGACAAGACCGTGACGGCCCGACTGAGGGACGCCCAGGAGGCCGCGGAGCTGCTGCGGGGGCAGGGCGAGAGGTCACGGACGGGGCGCAGGGACGCGCGGCCGGACCGGTGGATGGTCTCGTAGCGAACACGGCGAAGGGCGGCTTCCCTGCCGGAAGCCGCCCCCTGCCGGTGCCTCAGGAGACCGCGCTGCGCAGTCGCTGGACGTCGATCTGTTCCGTCTCGTCGTGCGCCGTCAGGTCGATCACCTGGCCGATGCGCCGGGACTCCTCGTCCGCCTGCTTGAACTCCGCCTCGGCGTCGGCCTTGTGGAGCGCGAGGGCCTCCTGGCCGACGACATCGGCGAGGTCCTCGTTCTGGACGGCCTCCAGCGCGGCGGACGCCGAGGACGCCTTCGTACCGAAGAAGTCGAACCCGCCCTCGACCGCGGCACGCCGTACGGGCGTCGTCGGTACGACGGCCACCGCGGTCGGCACGGTGTAGTGACCCGAGGGCCGCTGCGTGGCGGCCGGCGCCGCGGGGGCGGCGGCCTCCTCGGCGACCGGAGCGGGTGCCTCCTCCGTGTCCGCGGCCTCGGTGGGTGTGGCGGCCGCGCGCGTGTGCCCGTCGACCGCCACGAACTGCCCCCGCGCCTCGTCCTCCTGCGCGGCCTCCGTCTCGCCCGGGGCGTCGGCGGACGCGGTCCGCGCGGCGGGGGTCTTCGTGAGCTCCGCCTCGGCGGAGTCCTCGTCCTTGGGGGCGGTGGCGCGGTCGAGGCGGCTGAGGGCCTCGGCGGCGCGCAGGAACAGCTTGGAGCCCTCCCGGGAGAAGACCGTCGGAGCGGTCGGAGCGACCGTTGCGCCAGGCGCGTCCGCGGCGGCCTCCGTGCCGGGGACGGCTTCGGCCGCCTCGGCAGCGGCCTCGGTGCTCTCCGCCTTCTCGTCCAGCTCCTCGTCGGCCTTCTCGTCGGCCTTCCCCTCGGCCATCTCGCCGGGCTTCTCGCCGGGCTTCCCCTCGGCCATCTCGCCGGGCTTCTCGCCGAGTTTCTCCTCGACCTTCTCGGCGATCTTTTCGGCAACCTTCTCGGCGAGCTTCTCGTCGACCTGGTCGTCCGCCTTCTCGGCGCCCGAGGGCAGCGCGCGTGCCGTCGCCGGGGCCCCGCTCTCTATCTCGAGCAGGCGGCGGCCCTCCAGGGCGCTCGCGCGCTCGGTCTCGGCCGTGGCGTACCGCCGCAGCAGGGCCGCGTGCTCGTTGCGCAGCCCGGCCAGCTCGCCCCGCTTGGCGCGCAGCCGCTGTTCGAGTTTGACGCGCAGCTCGCGCGACTCCTCGAGGTCGGTCTCCAGTTCGGCGACGCGTTCCTCGAAGCGCCACTCGTCACTCGCACGCGCGCGCGTGAGGTCGGCGACCTGCTTGCCGGCCTGAGCGTCCCAGCGGCGCATGACGACCGCGCCGAGCACGGCCGTCGCGGCGGCGGCCGCGGCCAGACCGCGCAACACCACCGGCTCCGTGAACACCCAGGGGGCTACGGCGCAGACGACGGAGACGCCTGCGATCGCCGAGGGGGGCAACAACCTGTGCAGAGGTGGGGAATGGCGGTGACGTCCACGTGGCATGGCCAGAAACTTACCGCGCGTAGGCGAATGATGGTGCCCCGCCCCGTAAAAACACAGCCATACCGATGCCTTCACACCACATCAGGAATCGCGTCTTCCGGGTACCGTCAGGTAACCCCCCTCGGTGAATTCAAGATCGATTTCCGTGGCCGTCGAGGCGCCCGCTGATCCACTCAAGCGTCGCGGGTATCTCCCGACGCCAGGTGTTGAAGTTGTGGCCACCGCTGTCGAGGATGATCGACGAGATCCTGGTCAGACCCTTGGCCTTCACCCCGTCTATGAACCGCAAGGTGGCCTTGTAGTTGGATTCTCCGACCTTGCTGCTGGTGACGAGCAGTGAGGTGTCCGGCGCGGGCATGTGCTTCAGGTACCACCACAGGTCCGCGCGGTTGCGCAGCCCCTTGTCACCCTGGAAGAGGTCGCCCGTCGTCGCGTCGATCGGCGCCTTGTAGTACGGGGACAGGCCCGCGCCGGCCGCGAACACGTCCGGGTGGTGCATGGCGAGCTTGAGCGCGCAGTAACCGCCCGTCGAATCACCGATGATGCCCCAGCTGCCGGGTTTTCTGCCCACTCTGTAGTGGGCCGTCACGGCTTCCGGCAGGTCTTTGGCGAAGAAGGTCTCCGTCTGCGGCCCCCGCGGAATGTCCACGCACTCGGTGTCCCTCGGCGGCGCCACCGTCGGCCGCAGCATCACCAGGATCATCGGCTGCATACGGCCGTCCTTCGCCAGCCGCTGGGCCGTGCGCGGGAAGTGCAGCTTTTCCACCAGCGCCTTGGCCGTCCCGGGATAACCGGTGAGGACGACGGCCGCCGGGAACGTGCGCGTGCGGTACCTCGGCTGGAAGTACTCCGGCGGCAGATACACGTACGCGCGCGTGGCTATGCGAGAAGTCCGGCCGGCTATGTCGACCTCCTGGACCTGTCCGCCGGTGTGCGGCCGCACACCGGCCGCCCCCTCCACGCGCCGGGCCTCCAGGACCTGAAGCGGCCCGCCCGAACGGCCGCCCGTCGCGTGGTCGACCACCACCCCCTGGTCGGTCTCCTGCCCGAACAGGTCCGCCCAGCTGGCGTAGAAACCGAAGGCCTGGTTGGCGGCGAGCCCCACCGAGGCGAACAGCGCCATCTGGATGGCGAGCAGCAGACCGACCCGCCCGCTGACCGCCCGCCAGTTCCGCCGCGACAGCCGTGGCCACAGCCACACCGTGCCGACGAACAGCAGCACAGCCGCCAGAACCGCCAGTACCAGCACTTTCTTACTCGTGAGACCCATGGGGTGCTGCCCGCACCTTTCCGCCCGGAACCGCACTCCTTCGCAAGGACTTGTTCCGGGCTTTCCTTCGCCTTTGAAGCGACTTTGAAGAGGAGAGTGAACCTCTCTCCCCAAGACACCGTCCTAGAGGGCGCAATGTCGCCGGATGCCCGAATCGGGTCCGGATCCAAGGTCTCTCGCAGAACTACAGGATGCGATGTCTGTCACGGAAGATGGGGAAATGTCGGGCGGGGTTCCGAACCGATCAAGTCGGCTGCGCCATATGTTCCGGGGGCCACGCCCGGAGGCCGTTCCCGTCCTCGTCGGCAGAGCCTGCGCCATCGTGGGCCTGCTGGACGTCGCCGCGGGCGTCTTCCCGCGGTTCCGGCACAGCCGTATGCACACGCTGGCCGAGGTGCTGCCCGGCGCGATGGGCCCGTTCGCGGCCGCGCTCTCCCTGAGCGCCGGCGTCCTGCTCCTGCTGCTCGCGCACGGCCTCAAACGCGGCAAGCGACGAGCTTGGCGTGCCGCGGTCGCCCTGCTGCCGGCGGGCGCCGTGGCCCAGTTCACGTACCGGCACTCGCTCGTGGGCGCGGTGATCTCACTCGCCCTGCTGGCGCCGCTGCTACTGCACCGGGACCAGTTCACGGCCCTGCCCGATCCGCGCAGCCGCTGGCGCGCGCTCGCCAACTTCATCCTCATGGGCGCCGGTTCCCTCGCACTGGGTCTCGTCATCGTCAGCGTCCACTCCGAGCGCATCGTCGGCGACCCGAGCCTGGCCGATCGCATTACGCACGTCCTGTACGGCCTCTTCGGCTTCGAGGGCCCGGTCGACTACGAGGGCAACACCTCCTGGACGGTCGCCTTCTCCCTCGGCGCCCTCGGCCTGCTCACCGCGGTCACCACCATCTACCTGGCCTTCCGCCCCGAGCACCCCGCCGCCCGTCTCACCGAGGAGGACGAGGCCCGGCTGCGCGCCCTGCTCGACAAGCACGGCGGCCGCGACTCCCTCGGCCACTTCGCGCTGCGTCGCGACAAGGCCGTCGTCTTCTCCCCCAGCGGCAAGGCCGCCGTCACCTACCGCGTCGTCTCCGGCGTGATGCTCGCCAGCGGCGACCCCATCGGCGACGTCGAGGCCTGGCCGGGCGCCATCGAACGCTTCATGGACGAGGCCAAGGCACACTCCTGGACCCCCGCCGTCATGGGCTGCTCCGAGACCGGCGGCGAGGTCTGGACCCGTGAGACCGGCCTCGACGCCCTCGAACTGGGCGACGAGGCGGTGGTGGACGTCGCGGATTTCTCGCTCGCCGGCCGCGCGATGCGCAACGTGCGCCAGATGGTCAAGCGCATCGAGCGCGCCGGTTACGAGACCCGGGTCCGACGTATCCGTGACCTCGGCGAGGCCGAGCTGGAGCGGATCCGGCAGGCCGCGGAGGACTGGCGCGGCACGGACACCGAGCGCGGGTTCTCCATGGCGCTGGGCCGCATCGGCGACCCCACGGACGGCGACTGCCTGATCGCCACCGCCCACAAGGCCGACGAGGTCCCCGGCGAGTACGGCGACCTCAAGGCGATCCTGCACTTCGTCCCCTGGGGCACCGACGGCGCCTCCCTGGACCTCATGCGCCGCGACCGCGCGGCCGACCCCGGCATGAACGAACTCCTGATCGTGGCCGCGCTCCAGGCGGCACCGCGCTTCGGCATCACACGCGTGTCCCTCAACTTCGCGATGTTCCGCTCCGCCCTGGCACGCGGCGAGAAGATCGGTGCCGGGCCGGTGCTGCGCGCCTGGCGCGGGCTGCTGGTGTTCCTCTCGCGCTGGTTCCAGATCGAGTCGCTCTACAAGTTCAACGCCAAGTTCCAGCCGCGCTGGGAACCCCGGTTCGTCGTCTACCGCGCCTCCGGCGACCTGCCCCGCATCGGCTTCGCCGCCATGCAGGCCGAGGGCTTCGTCGACCTCGCCCTCGCGATGCCGCGCTTCCTGCGCCGCCGCAAGGCCACCGCACGCGCGTGTGCCCACGACGTCGCGGAACGGAGCGTCCGCGCGGCATGAGACCGGGGCCCCGCCGCGACGGGCCGCCGTGGCGTGACGCGGGGCCCGGGCGGGACGCGCCGCTGAACCGCGGGGCGGATCCCGGACAGGTGCGGGCCGCGGCATGAGGCCGGGGCCGGCGCACGCTCACAGCGTGGCCGCCACGGTGTGAACCCGAGGCCCGGGCGGGGCGCGCCGTGGGACCACGGGGCCGGGTCCCCGACAGCTGCGGCGCGGAACGTTCCGCGGGCCCGCGTCGGGGCGAACACCACGGCACACGCGCGGCCCGGCTGGTGCGAACACCACGGCACACGCGCGGCCCGGCTGGTGCGAACACCACGGCACACGCGCGGCACGACCTGCGCCCGGCGGTGCCAACACCGCCGAACGACCTGCGCGGCCCGGCGGCACCAACACCGCCGAACGACCTGCGGCCCCGTGGCACCAACACCGCCGAACGACCTGCGGCCCGGCGGTGCCAACACCGCCGCACGACCTGCGGCCCCGTGGCACCAACACCGCCGCACCTCGCGGGGCCCGGGCGGGGCGGGCCGCGCGGCGTCGCGGCCCCCTGCTGGGCCTACGCTGAACGTATGAGCAAGCAGAGCGGACGCGGGCGCGTCGCGGGGCTTCCGGAGTGGGACCGCTGCGCGGTCATGGGAGTCGTGAACGTCACCCCCGATTCCTTCTCCGACGGCGGCCGCTGGTTCGACACGACGGCCGCCGTCAAGCACGGCCTCGAACTCGTCACCGAGGGCGCGGACCTCGTCGACGTCGGCGGCGAATCCACCCGCCCCGGCGCCACCCGCGTCGACGAGGACGAGGAACTGCGACGCGTCGTCCCCGTGGTCCGCGGCCTCGCCTCAGAAGGTGTCCTCGTCTCCGTCGACACCATGCGCGCCTCCGTCGCCGAACAGGCCCTCGCCGCGGGCGCCGCCCTCGTCAACGACGTCAGCGGCGGCCTCGCCGACCCCGCGATGATCCCGGTCGTCGCCCGGGCCGGCGCCCCCTTCGTCGTCATGCACTGGCGCGGCTTCCTCCAGGGCGGCAGCGCCAAGGGCGTGTACGGCGACGTCGTCACCGAAGTCCTCGACGAACTCCACGCGCGTGTACGGGCCGTTCTGGACGGTGGCGTCTCCCCCGACCGGATCGTCGTAGACCCCGGCCTCGGTTTCTCCAAGGAGGCCGAGCACGACCTGGTCCTCCTCGCCCACCTCGACCGACTGCGCGACCTGGGGCACCCCCTGCTGGTCGCCGCGTCCCGCAAGCGGTTCCTCGGCCGCGTCCTCGCCGGCCCCGAGGGCGCGCCGCCGCCCGCGCGCGAGCGCGACGCGGCAACGGCCGCCGTCTCCGCGCTCGCCGCGCACGCCGGCGCGTGGGCGGTGCGGGTGCACGAGGTGCGCGCGACGGCGGACGCGGTGCGGGTCACGCGCGCGGTGGAAGGAGCGCGCCTGGGGGAAGAGGCCCGGTGAGCGCCCCTCACACCGATGTCGAGCAGGTGGAAGCCGCCAACACCGCCTTCTACGAGGCCATGGAGCGGGGCGACTTCGAAGAGGTGTCCTCCCTCTGGCTCACCCCCTCCGACCTGGGCGTCGACGAGGAGTACCACGACCCGGCGGACACCGGCGTGATCTCCTGCGTGCACCCCGGCTGGCCGGTGCTCACCGGCCGCCGCGAGGTCCTCCGGTCGTACGCGCTGATCATGGCGAACACCGACTACATCCAGTTCTTCCTCACCGACGTGCATGTCTCCGTCACCGGCGACACCGCCCTGGTGACCTGCACGGAGAACATCCTCAGCGGCGGTCCGGCGCCCGAGGGCGGCGAGGAACTCGGCCCGCTGGTGGGCCAGCTGGTGGTCGCCACGAACGTGTTCCGCCGCACCCCCGACGGCTGGAAACTGTGGTCGCACCACGCCTCCCCGGTACTGGCCGAAACCGATGAGTCCGAGGACGACGACACCCCCGCCTGACGGGGTAGGCGAACCGCGGGGAAGGGCCCGGCGGAACCAAGAAGTGGTTGGAATCACGGGCCCTGGGGTAGAAGCGGCTACCAGCCCGTGAGCCGCCGGGTTCTCCAGGGGAAACACGCGATGAACCCTCGGTTGCCCGGCGCAGACCCCGTGCCCCCGCGGCCGGGTCCTGTCCGTGCTCGCGGGTAGATTCGTTCGTGGCCGGGATGCCGCCCCCACACGGTACGGACCGGCCGTCACCGACGATTGCAGGAGTGATTCGCGTGGATCGTGTCGCGCTGCGCGGCCTCAAGGCCCGCGGGCACCACGGCGTGTTCCCCGAGGAGCGCGAGGAGGGCCAGACCTTCGTCGTGGACCTCGTCCTCCGCCTGGACACCCGCCCGGCCGCGGCCGACGACGACCTGGCGAAGACCGTGCACTACGGCATCGTGGCGGAGGAGGTCGTGGCCGTCGTCGAAGGCGAGCCCGTCAACCTCATCGAGACGCTCGCCGAGCGCATCGCCCAGGCCTGTCTGAAGCACGAGGGGGTCCAGGAGGTCGAGGTCTGCGTCCACAAACCGGACGCGCCGATCACCGTCCCCTTCGACGACGTGACCGTCACCATCACCCGGAGCCGCACATGACCGCGTCCCTCACCGAGGGTCACAGCGACCCGACCGTACAACCGGTACCCGCCTCCGTCGTGCAGCAGGTGGACGCCGCTGACACGACCCTCTCCAACCCGAAACTCGCCGTGCTCTCCCTCGGCTCGAACCTCGGCAACCGCCTGGAGACCCTCCAGGGGGCCGTGGACGCCCTGGAGGACACCCCGGGCGTGCGGATCAAGCTCGTCTCCCCCGTGTACGAGACGGAGCCGTGGGGCGTCGAGCCCGGCAGTCAGCCGTCGTACTTCAACGCGGTGATCGTTCTGAAGACCACCCTGCCCCCGTCCTCCCTCCTGGAGCGGGCCCACGCCGTCGAGGAGGCCTTCCACCGGGTCCGCGAGGAGCGCTGGGGCGCCCGCACGCTCGACGTCGACATCGTCGCCTACGCCGATGTCGTCTCCGACGACCCGCACCTCACCCTCCCCCACCCGCGCGCCCACGAGCGCGCCTTCGTCCTCGCCCCCTGGCACGACGTGGATCCCGGCGCCCAGCTGCCCGGCCGCGGCCCCGTCGCCGACCTTCTCGACGCCGTCACCCGGGACGGCGTGGCCCCGCGCAAGGACCTGGAACTCCGGCTGCCCGAGTAGTCGTTAAGGTCAAGACGGCAACCGTCCGGAAGACCCGGCGGAACGTGAAGGGACACCGTGAGAGAGCTGCGCATCCGGGTGCTGGTCGGCGTCTTCGTCGTCGCAGGAGTTCTGTCGTGGGCGGGCGCCCGCCTCTGGAACGCGGTCGGGACGCTCCCCAGCGTCCCCCTGGCCGCCCCGATCGTCCTCGCCGTGATCGCGGTGATCCTGCTGGCCACGGCTCTCTCCCTGCGCGCCCGCCTCAAGGCCCAGCGCGAACGCCGCCCCGAGGCGAAGGGCGTCGACCCCCTCATGGCGGCCCGCGCGGTCGTCTTCGGCCAGGCCAGCGCCCTGGTCGCCGCCCTCGTCGCGGGCATGTACGGCGGCACGGGCGTCTTCCTCCTGGAGTCCCTCGACATCCCCGCCCGCCGCGACCAGGCCATCTACGCCGGCTTCTCCGTCGTCGCCGGCATCGGAGTCATAGCGGCCGGCATCTTCCTCGAACGAGTCTGCCGACTGCCGGAGGACGACGACCACAACAAGGGAGCTGCGTCGGCCGCCTAGGTGTGCCGACCTCCTAGCGCGCCATGATCAGACTCATCGCCTCGTTACGGGTGGCGGAGTCACGCAGCTGACCACGCACCGCCGACGTAATGGTCTTGGCCCCCGGCTTGCGGACACCCCGCATCGACATGCACATGTGCTCGCACTCGACGACGACGATCACACCGCGCGGCTCCAGGATCTCCATCAGCGAGTCGGCGATCTGCGTGGTGAGGCGTTCCTGGACCTGCGGCCGACGGGCGTAGACGTCCACGAGCCGGGCCAGCTTCGACAGCCCCGTGATCTTGCCGTCGGCGGACGGGATGTACCCGACATGGGCCACCCCGACGAACGGCACCAGATGATGTTCACAGGAACTCAGCACTTCGATGTCCTTCACGAGGACCATCTCGTCGTGGCCGAGGTCGAACGTCGTCGTCAGCACGTCCTCGGGCTTCTGCCACAGCCCCGCGAATATCTCCCGGTACGCCCGCGCCACCCGGCCCGGCGTCTCCTTCAGGCCCTCGCGGTCCGGGTCTTCACCGACCGCGATCAGGAGCTCGCGGATGGCGTTCTCGGCTCGCTTCTCGTCGAACTCGCCGACGGTTCCCTCGCCATCCAGCGTCACGGGGTCGGTCATTGGTGCCTCGTTCCTGTGCGGGTCGCGCGTGTGGGCCACGCGCCTCATCTGCGGACATACGGAAATGCCGCGCCCCCCAGGCTAGAACCTGGGGGGCGCGGCATTCATTCCGGGCCGGGGAGCGTCAGCTCTCGGGGCGATCCTCCGGGGCCGGCTCCGTCACCGGGGCCGACTCCGTGGCCGTCGTCTTGGCCGTGCTGATCGCCGGGGTGGCACCGTTGGCCCCGTTCGTCAGTGCGAGCTCCTTCGGGGAGAGCACCGGCGGGCGGGTGGACGGCGTGCGCCGCGAGGAGCCGGTCCATGCGGGCCGTGCCGGGCGCTTGACGATCTGGGAGAAGACCTCGGCGATCTCCTCCTTGCCGAGCGTCTCCTTCTCGAGCAGCGCCAGGACGAGGTTGTCGAGGACGTCACGGTTCTCGACCAGGATCTCCCAGGCCTCGTTGTGCGCGTTCTCGATGAGCTTCTTGACCTCTTCGTCGACCAGCGCGGCGACCTCTTCCGAGTAGTCGCGCTGGTGAGCCATCTCACGTCCGAGGAAGGGCTCGGTGTTGTCGCCGCCGAACTTGATCGCACCCAGGCGCTCGGTCATGCCGTACTGCGTGACCATCGCGCGGGCCGTCGCCGTGGCCTTCTCGATGTCGTTCGCCGCACCCGTGGTCGGGTCGTGGAAGACGAGCTCCTCCGCCGCGCGGCCGCCCAGCATGTAGGCCAGCTGGTCCAGCATCTCGTTGCGGGTGGTGGAGTACTTGTCCTCGTCCGGGAGCACCATCGTGTAGCCGAGGGCACGGCCTCTCGACAGGATCGTGATCTTGTGGACCGGATCGGAGTTCGGTGAGGCCGCCGCGACCAGGGCGTGTCCGCCCTCGTGGTACGCGGTGATCTTCTTCTCCTTGTCCGACATGATCCGGGTCCGCTTCTGCGGACCGGCGACCACGCGGTCGATCGCCTCGTCGAGCATGTGGTTGTCGATGAGCTTCTTGTCGCTGCGGGCCGTGAGCAGCGCGGCCTCGTTGAGGACGTTGCTCAGGTCGGCACCGGTGAAGCCCGGCGTACGGCGGGCGACCGCCGTGAGGTCGACATCCGGCGCGACCGGCTTGCCCTTCTGGTGAACCTTGAGGATCTCCAGACGGCCCTGCAGGTCCGGCGGGTCGACCGCGATCTGGCGGTCGAACCGTCCGGGACGCAGCAGCGCCGGGTCGAGGATGTCCGGGCGGTTCGTGGCGGCGATGAGAATCACACCGCCCTTGACGTCGAAGCCGTCCATCTCGACGAGCAGCTGGTTCAGCGTCTGCTCGCGCTCGTCGTGACCACCGCCGAGGCCGGCGCCGCGGTGGCGGCCGACCGCGTCGATCTCGTCGACGAAGACGATCGCCGGGGCGTTCGCCTTGGCCTGCTCGAACAGGTCACGGACCCGGGAGGCACCGACACCGACGAACATCTCGACGAAGTCGGAACCGGAGATCGAATAGAAGGGGACTCCGGCCTCACCGGCGACGGCACGCGCGAGGAGCGTCTTGCCGGTACCGGGACGGCCGTAGAGGAGCACGCCCTTGGGGATCTTGGCGCCGACGGCCTGGAACTTCGCCGGCTCCTGGAGGAATTCCTTGATCTCCTGGAGCTCCTCGACCGCCTCGTCACAGCCCGCGACGTCGGAGAACGTCGTCTTCGGCGTGTCCTTGGTGATGAGCTTCGCCTTGGACTTGCCGAAGTTCATGACCCTGGAGCCGCCGCCCTGCATCTGATTCATCAGGAACAGGAACACGACGACGATGAGGACGAAGGGGAGCAGGGAGAGCAGGATCCCCACGAAGGGGTTCTGCTTGGACGGCGAAACCGTGTAGCCGTCCGAGATCTGCTTGTCCTGGTATTTGGTCTGCAGCGTGTTGGCGATGGTCACGCCCTGGTCGCCGATGTAGCTCGCCTGGATCTTCGAGCTGCCCTCGACCTTTACGCCGTCCTTGAGCTGGACCTTGATGGTCTGCTCGTCGCCGGTGGTCAGTTTGGCCGACTCGACCTTGTTGTCATTGATCGCCTGGACGACCTGGCCGGTGTCCACCGTCTTGTAGCCGCCGGACGAGCCGACGACCTGCATCAACACGACCACGGCAAGGACGGCCAGCACGATCCACATGACCGGCCCACGGAAGTATCGCTTCACGTCCATCCATACGGAGCGGTGCCGCCCCGTCCCTCCTGCCATAGTGAGTTTGATAAGACAGTTCTTCTGACGGTACCCCAGCATTGTCGCCCGAAGCCGCACAGGACCGCTGGCGTTGCCGTCTCTGCATGCTCCAACGGCGCGAAACCCGCTGGGGTTCCCGATCGTCTTACGGAGTCGGCCTCAGCCGCCGTAGACGTGAGGCGCGAGCGTACCCACGAACGGGAGATTGCGGTACTTCTCCGCGTAGTCGAGGCCGTAGCCGACGACGAACTCGTTCGGGATGTCGAAGCCGACCCACTCGACGTCGATGGCGACCTTGGCGGCCTCGGGCTTGCGCAGCAGCGTGCACACCTTGAGGGAGGCTGGCTCGCGCGAGCCGAGGTTCGACAGCAGCCACGACAGGGTCAGGCCGGAGTCGATGATGTCCTCGACGATGAGGACGTGCTTGCCCTTGATGTCGGTGTCGAGGTCCTTGAGGATCCGCACGACGCCCGATGACTGGGTGCCCGCACCGTAGGAGGACACGGCCATCCAGTCCATCGTGACGGGGGTGGACAGCGCCCGGGCGAGGTCCGCCATGACCATGACCGCGCCCTTGAGGACGCCGACGATCAGCAGGTCCTTGCCCGCGTACTCCGCGTCGATCTTCGCGGCCAGCTCCGCCAGCTTGGCGTCGATCTCTTCCTTGGTGATGAGTACCTGCTTGAGGTCGGCACCCATGTCTTTCGCGTCCACCCGCATCACTTTCGGTCGTCCCACCGGCCGCCCGGGACCGTCCGTGGCCCGCGCCCGCGGGCCGGTGGGAGGTCCGGTTTCAGCCTTGCCGAATCACCAGTCTGCCACCCTGCCGCTGTGCGACGACTTTGCCGGGGAGGTTGATGGCTCCCTGACCGCGCCAGCCGGTGATCAGCCGGTCGACTTCCTCGATGTGCCGGGCGAACAGCGAACCGGCCGGGGCGCCCGCCTCGATGGCGGCACGGCGCAGGATGCGGCGGCGCACGGCGGGCGGCAGGGCGTACAGCTTGGCGCACTCCAGGAGGCCGGCGGTGTCCCGTACGGACGCCTCGGCCTGCCGGGCCCAGGTGTCGAGGGCGTCGGCGTCGTCACGGGAGAGCTGGGCCGTACGGGCGAGGGCCTCGACGACGCCCTTGCCGAGCGCCTTCTCCAGGGCGGGCAGGCCCTCGTGGCGCAGCCGGGACCGGGTGTAGGCCGGGTCGGCGTTGTGGGGGTCGTCCCAGACGGGCAGGGACTGGACCAGGCAGGC
>NZ_JOJE01000038.1 GCF_000720255.1 Streptomyces griseus subsp. griseus
GGGGGGGGTGGTGGGGGTGGTGGGGGTGGTTGTGATGGCGACGTCGGCCGCGTTCTCCTTGACCACCGTGAGGGCGGACTGAGCCTGGGCCTGGGCCTCGCTCTGCACCTCATGCCGCGCCTTCGCCTGTGCGGCGGCGCGGGCTGCCTTGGCGCCCCGGATGGCCTGGGCGCCCCTCACCTTGGCGGCACCGACCTTGGCGTCCGCCTGACGGTGGGCCCGGTGGGCAGTGCTGGTGACGTCGGAGGCAGTTGACCTCACCGTGCCGACGGTGCCGGTGACGACCCCGTCCACGGTGTCGGTGACCACCCCGTCCACGGTGTCGGTGAGCGGCCCCGCCAGCCCCCCGGCCTCCACGTCCGCGCCGGCGTCGGCCGTCGGGTCCGGGACGGAGAGGGAGGAGGCGGGCAGCTCGTCGGCGCAGGCGACGGTGGAGCCGAGCGCCCAGGCGCCGGTGACTCCGGCGGCCATGACGATGGAGCGGCGGATGTTCTTGTTCATGCGTACGTCAGATCCTTCGGGAATCCGGGACTTCGGGAGGCTTGGAGACATTCCGTGGGCGGGCAGACCTGTGCCGCCCCCGCGCGGCAGGTCCGGGCGGGGAGGCCTGCCCTAGGCGGGGAAAACCGGAATGTCCCGGTACCTGTCCCGGGTACCGGCCGCGTCCGTACGCACGGTGGTGCCCGACATGAGCGCCGACGGCACCCGCTGGTGAGGGGTGACGGCGTGCGCGTCGCCGTGCCGCGAGGTGCCGTTGTCGAGGGACGCCTGGCTGTTCAGCACACCGCTCGAGCCATCACCGGGCGCCTGCTGGGCCGGGAGATGACCGGGGCGGGCGGCACCAGAGGCGTGGGCGTACGGGACCGCGCTGTCCGCCCTGCCTACGACGGCCAGGTGCGGCCCGGGGGGACCGTAGGGGGCGGGAGCGGCCGTCTCGGCTTGCCGGTGGAGTCCGTGATCCGGCTCGCCCGAGGACTGCGTCGGCGTGCCCGACGTCTGCCCGGCCGGGTGTGGCGTGGGCACCGTCACGGGCGCCGCCAGGGGCTGACCCGGTGCGGTGAGCAGATCGGGGGTGCTGGGCAGGTCAGGGGTGTCGGGCAGGTCAGGAGTGTCGGGCAGGCCAGGGGGGTCGGGCAACGACGGCACCGAGGGAGCGGCGGGCTTCGAAGGCAGCGACCGTATCTCCGAGGTCACCGTCGCCTGGGCCGCCTTCTGCGAGGTCACCGGCCGGGAAGTCACCGCCGGTGTCGTCTCCGCCGCCTGCGCCTGTGCTCCGCAGAGGAATCCGAGCACGAGCAAGCCGCCCACCAGCAGCGCCACTTCGAGCGCACGCCGTCCGGCCGCCGTGCGCAGGTCGCGCAGGGCGGCACCGGACAGGACTGCCGGCCAGGTCATGAGAGGGATCGTCCTCCCGTACGGCGGAACGAGGTTCGTGTCGGCGACGGCGCGCCGGAGGCGAGCGGAGCGCGGCGCCCCGCTCGACGAGGCGTCGATCCTGCACGGGACGCCCGAGGTCGCGCAAGCCCTCCGTTACCGATGGGTAGGCATGTCCGGATTTCGTTGGCCGAATATGGTCGACAAATCGTCAGGCGCCCGGGCCCGGCACGGGCAGCGGCCGCTTCTCGATCGCCGCCGCCATCACCTCCGGGAAGAGGTCGGGCGTACAGGCGAACGCCGGTGCGCCGAGCGCCGCGAGCGCGGCCGCGTGCTCACGGTCATAGGCCGGGGCCCCCTCGTCGGACAGCGCGAGCAGCGTCACGAACTGCACCCCGGACGCCTTCATCGCCGCGACCCGCTTCAGCATCTCGTCGCGTATCCCGCCCTCGTAGAGGTCGCTGATCAGGACGACGACCGTGTCGGCGGGCCGGGTGATCCGCGACTGGCAGTAGGCGAGCGCCCGGTTGATGTCGGTACCGCCACCGAGTTGCGTGCCGAAGAGGACGTCGACCGGGTCGTCGAGCTGGTCCGTGAGGTCGACGACCGCGGTGTCGAACACGACGAGCCGTGTGCTGATCGAGCGCATGGACGCGAGCACCGCACCGAACACCGACGCGTACACCACCGATGCCGCCATCGACCCCGACTGGTCGACACAGAGGACGACTTCCTTCTTCACGGACCGCGACGCCCGCCCGTAGCCGATGAGCCGTTCCGGCACGACCGTCCGGTGCTCCGGCAGGTAGTGCTTGAGGTTGGCCGCGATCGTGCGGTTCCAGTCGATGTCGTGGTGGCGCGGCCTGTTCACGCGGGCGCTGCGATCGAGGGCGCCGGTGAGGGTGGCCCGGGTGCGGGTGGCGAGCCGCTTCTCCAGGTCGTCGACGACCTTGCGGACGACGGCCCGTGCCGTCTCCTTGGTCGTCTCCGGCATGGCCTTGTTGAGCGACAGCAGGGTCCCGACGAGGTGCACGTCGGCCTCCACCGCCTCCAGCATCTCGGGCTCCAGAAGAAGCGTGGACAGCCCGAGCCGTTCGATGGCGTCGCGCTGCATGACCTGGACGACGGAGGAGGGGAAGTACGTCCGGATGTCCCCGAGCCACCGGGCCACGGAGGGCGCCGACGCCCCCAGCCCCGCCGAACGGTCCTTCCCCGTCTGCGGCTTGTCCCCCTTCCCGTAGAGCGCGGTGAGCGCTCCGTCCATCCCGGCGTCCCGTCCGGCGAGCGCGCACCCCGTACCGTCCGCCGCCTCGCCCCCGAGCACCAGCCGCCACCGGCGAAGCCTCTCCTGTGCCGGGTCCGCCGGCTCGGTCGTCGGCTCGGTCGCCGGCTCGGTCGTCACCCCCGCACCTCCGTACGGCGCCGGTCCCAGAGCGGGACCACCGTCACCGTCGTGGTCGGGCGGTCCTCCGCGCGGAGCCCGCGCCCGTCCCGGCCGGCCACCACCGCCCCGCCGCTGCCTTCCCCCGGCTGCACCAGTGCTTCGGTCGTCATCCCGTCACCCCCGCGAGGTTGTTGTCATCGTGCTGTTCGCGATCACCGTCGAGTCCCAGCAGCAGCCGCACCACCGGCAGGACGGCATCCGCGCGGTCGGTGTCGAGTTCGGGTGCGAAGCCGGGGGCGCCGGCGGACGCCCCCGCCGCGCTCCCCCTCCGCCCCGGCCCCCGCCGGACCAGTTCGCCCAGCGTCCTGCGCACGCCTGGCTCGTACGCCGAGAACGTCCGTCGCAGCAGCGGCAGCACATCCGTGAACGCGTCCGCCGGTACGCCCGTCAGCCAGGCGTCGACCAACCCGAGGAGCCGTTCGTCGTGCACGAGCAGCATCCCGCCCCCGGACCCGCCCCCGACGAACCCCTCGATCCACGCTGCCGCGTCGCCCGGTGGCGTCCCCGGCGAGAGCACGAGCCCCATCAGCCGCGCCGCCTCGTCCTGCCCCAACTCCCCGTCGTCCAGCAGCAGCCGCACGGCCCGCCCCCGTATGACCCCAGGGATGCCGTCCCGCCCGGACAACACCCGCAACACGGCACGCCACCTGTCACGCAGGTCGCTGTCGGTCCCGCTGTCGCCCGCCGCCGTGGCGTCATCAAGCAGTCCCACCGCCGTGTGCACCCCGTCCACATGTCCGCGCATCTCCTCCGCCGCGTCCGTGGCGAGTGCGGCGCAGGCCGGGGGCAGGCCGACGAAGACGCGCTCCGCGAGACCGGCGGCGACCTCGGCCAACGCGCCGGTGTCCGTACCGCGCACGTCGCCGTAGCGCAGGGAACGGACGAGGGCGGGCAGGGCCTGGGCGAGGTGGCCGACGTCCGAGTCGAGCGCCGCACGGTCGGCGAGGACCTGCATCACGGCGGGCAGCGCGCCGGACAGGCCGGCCAGCAGACAGTGCTCGGCGAGCGCGGTGACCTCGGCGAGACCGTGCGCGGCGACTGCGTCCGCCTCCGCCTTGGCGGTCGCCGCGGCCTGCACCGTCGTCCCCCACACCCCGGCCTCGGCGACCCGCACGGACAGCTCCGGCTCCCAGCGCAGCCGCCAGGTCTCCCGGAACGTACCCGTGCTGCCCCGCGACGCGACCGGCTCCCCCCAGCCGACGCCCAGCAGCCGCAGCCGGTGCAGCAGCCTGCTGCGCTCGGCGTCGGTCTCCTTGCGCAGGTCGAGCTCCGTCTCCCGCTCCCGCGCCTCCGGTTTGAGCCGCAGCCTGCGCTGGAGTCGGTCGAGGTCACGCTGCAACGGCACCGCCGGTGCCGTCCGCGGCACCTCGCCCAGCACATCCCCGACGACCAGCCTGTCCCGCACCAGCGCCAACGGCACGTCCGAGCCCTCGCACATCACCGCTCGCACCGCGTCGGTCGTCTCGCTCAGCCCGGCCAGCGGGCGGCCCCGCATCACCGCGAGAGTCTCGGCCAGCCGGACCGCCTCGATGACGTGCGCCGAGGAGACGATCCGGTCCTCGGCACGCAACAGCCCCGCCACCCTGGTCATCCACCGCTCGACGGGCCGGTCCGGCGCGGCGAAGAGATGCCCGTACCAGCCCGGAGAGTCGATGCCCGCGCCGTACCCGCTGAACCGCGACAGCCTGCGGTACGTCCACGGCACCCACGTCATGTCCGCCTTGACCTTGGGCAGCCCCTTCAGCAGGGCCCGGTCCGCCGCGACGGCGGCCTTCCGGCGCAGCGCGGGCACGTGCCAGGCCCCGCACACCACGGCCACCGCGTCCCCGAACTCCCGCTGCGCCGCGCGCACCTGGAGCCGCATGTACGCCTCCCGCACGAGGTCCCGCTCGTGCCCCCCGCTGCCGTAGGCCTCCCGCAGCGCCCCCATGGCCTCCTCGAGGACGACGAACGGCGCGAACGCGTCCCCCTCGCCCGCACCCCGATGCTCGACCACGTCCTCCCACCACCGCTCGGCGTCGTCGCAGCCCGCGGCACCGGCCAAGGCGGCAAGCGGATCGACACGCACCCCGAGCCCGGCTGCCTCCTCCCCCTCCCCCGTGCCCCCCTCCCAAGCCAGCGTGTGCGTGGCCGGCAGGTCGATGAAGCGTGCCGGGACGCCGTGCTCCAGGGCCCAGCGGATCGCGACCCATTCCGGGGAGAACTCGGCCATCGGCCAGAACGCCGAGCGGCCGGGCTCGTCGACCGCGTGGGCGAGCAGGGCGACCGGCGGCCGCATGTCCTCGTGCGCGGCCAGCGGAATCAGCGCGTCGGCCTCGGGGGGCCCCTCGATCAGCACCACCCGCGGCCGCGCCGCCTCCAGCGCGCCCCGCACCGCCCGCGCCGACCCCGGCCCGTGATGCCGTACCCCGAGCAGCAACGGCCCCACGGCACCGGACCCCCTGTCCCGAGCCGTGCCCTCGCCCACGGCTTCCCCGCCGCCCGCCTCAGCTCCCGCCACGCCGTCCCCCTCCCCTCCGGCCCCACGTCGAGTCGCCCCCGTTGCCACCCGCGGTGCCGGTCCCGCGCCCCGCGCCGTCCAGCCCCCACGCCCCCGCGCGTCCCCCGCAGTTCACGCGCTCACCTCCCGGCAGGCCCGGTAGAAGTCCTTCCAGCCGTCGCGTTCGCGGACGACCGCCTCCAGGTACTCCTGCCAGACGACCCGGTCGGCCGCCGGATCCCGTACGACGGCGCCGAGCATGCCCGCGGCCACGTCACCGGCCCGCAGCACGCCGTCGCCGAAGTGGGTCGCGAGGGCGAAGCCGTTGGTCACGACGGAGATGGCCTCGGCCGTCGACAGGGTCCCGCTGGGCGACTTCAGCTTCGTACGGCCGTCGGCGGTGACCCCGTCGCGCAGTTCGCGGAAGACGGTGACGACACGGCGGATCTCGTCGATGCCGTCGGGCGCGGCCGGCAGGTCGAGGGAGCGGCCGATCTGGTCGACGCGGCGCGCGACGATGTCGACCTCGGCCTCGACGCTCTCCGGCAGCGGCAGCACCACCGTGTTGAAGCGGCGGCGCAGGGCGCTGGACAGGTCGTTGACCCCGCGGTCGCGGTCGTTGGCCGTGGCGATCAGGTTGAAACCGCCGACGGCCTGCACCTCCTGGCCCAGTTCCGGTATCGGCAGGGTCTTCTCGGAGAGGATCGTGATGAGTGTGTCCTGCACGTCGGCCGGGATCCGGGTCAGTTCCTCGACGCGGGCCGTCATCCCCTCCGCCATGGCCCGCATGACCGGGCTGGGCACGAGGGCGTCCCGGCTCGGCCCGCCGGCGAGCAACCGCGCGTAGTTCCAGCCGTAGCGGATGGCCTCCTCCGGTGTCCCGGCCGTGCCCTGCACGAGCAGGGTCGAGTCGCCGCTGACCGCCGCCGCGAGGTGTTCGGAGACCCAGGTCTTCGCCGTGCCGGGCACGCCGAGCAGGAGCAGGGCGCGGTCGGTGGCGAGCGTGGTGACGGCGACCTCGACGAGGCGGCGCGGTCCCACGTACTTCGGTGTGATCACCGTGCCGTCCGGCAGGGTGCCACCGCGGAGGTAGGTGGCGACGGCCCACGGCGACAGCTTCCAGCGGGCCGGGCGCGGGCGGTCGTCCTGGGCGGCCAGCGCGGCGAGTTCGCCGGCGAAGGCGTCCTCGGCGTGCGGGCGCAACACCTCGGTCGGCTGCTTCCCACTCGGTTCCACGAACGTCGGGTCGACGGACACAGACATGGCTGAGGCCCCCTCCAGCTCGGCCGGTTCGGATCTGGTGTCCACCGTGCACCACACCACTGACAACGCGTTCCGACCTGCGAAAACGCCCTGCGGAGGGCATCTGCGGAGGTGGCGGGACAGCCGATTGTCAGTGGTGGGATCTACCTTCGACGGCATGACTCAGCAGGGGGTGCGCTGGACCGCGGACCAGGTGCTGTCACTGGCGCCTGACGCCGCGTCACGCAAAGCGGGCAGCAAACTCGGCGCGGCCGGTCCGTGGTCCGAGGCGGGCAGTTCTGACGGGGGGGCGGTGTGGGGGCTGTGCAAGGGCAGCGGCAGCACGCCGTACCGGACGGTGGTGGATGTCGGGGACGCGTCCGGCCCCGCGTACACGTGCAGTTGTCCGAGCCGGAAGTTCCCCTGCAAGCACGCCCTCGGGCTGCTGCTGCTCTGGGCCGGCGGGGACGGGGCGGTGTCGCGGGGGCAGGAGCCGGACTGGGCCGAGCCGTGGCTTGCGGGGCGGCGCGGACGCGCGGAGGAACAACGGGCGGCCGGTCCGGAGGGTTCCACGTCCGGCTCCGCCGACCCCGAGGCCGCGCGGCGCAGGGCGGAGCGCCGGGCCGAGCGGATCACCGTCGGGGCCACCGAGCTGGAGCAGCGCCTGGCGGACCTGTTGCGCGGCGGCCTGGCCGCGGCGGAGCAGGCGGGGTACGGACTGTGGGAGGAGACCGCGGCCCGCATGGTCGACGCCCAGGCGCCGGGACTCGCTGCCCGGGTCCGGGAGTTGGGGGCAATCCCGTCGTCCGGGCCCGGCTGGCCGGTGCGTCTGCTGGAGGAGTGCGCGCTGCTGCACCTCCTCGACCAGGGCTGGCTGCGGCGCGAGCGGCTGCCCGACGGGCTGGCGGCCACGGTCCGTTCCCGCGTCGGCCTGCCCGGCACGGCGGACGGCCCGCCGGTGCGCGACCGCTGGCTGGTCCTCGCCCAGTACGACACGGGGGACGCGAAGCTGATCACCCGTCGTATCTGGCTCCACGGCGCCGAATCGGGCCGCACGGCGCTGCTGCTCTCCTACGGTGCGGCCGGCCGGGCCCCGGAGCTGACGCTGCCGGTCGGTCTCGTCCTGGAAGCGGAGGTGTCGGCGTATCCGGGCGCGGGGCAGCGGCGGGCGGCCCTGGGTGAGCGGTTCGCTCCGCCCGTGCCGACCGCGTTGCGGCCCCCGGGGGTGACGACGGCACAGGCGGCCGCCCGCTACGGCGAGGCCCTGCGCGACGACCCCTGGCAGGACTCCGTCCCAGTGACACTGGACCGGGTCGTGCCGACACCGGACGGTGACTCCTGGCAACTGGCGGACGCCGACGAGGACTCGGCGCTTCCCCTCACCCCGGCCGCTCGGACGCGCCCCGGGCTGTGGCGCCTGGTCGCCCTCTCGGGCGGCGCCCCGGTGAAGGTCTTCGGCGAGTGCGGCCACCGCGGTTTCACCCCGCTGACGGCCTGGCCGGAAGGCACGGGAGAGGCGGTGCGGCTGTGCTGACGAGCGGTCGAGCACCTCACATCCGGTCCAGCCGGCTCCAGGTCACACGGAGCGGTCCAGGAAGGAACCCATGAACAAGACCTCCGCTCACGCGCCCGATGCGGCAGACCCGGCGACGATGACACCGGCTCACGCCCGGGGTACGGCGGACCCGGCGACCACGACCCCCTGGGAGAACCTCGTCACCGCGGCGCTCCTGGGTACGGACCGGCGTACGCCCCCAGGTCACCGGCCGGGGCGGGATGCGCCGGTGGCGTTGCTGGACGCGGCGGCCGTGGAGGCCGTGCGGCGGCGGGCCGGGTTGCGGCCCGCGCGGGCGGCGCGGCGGCCGGATCCTGCCCCCGAGGACCCTCGTTCGGCGCTGCCCGACGCGGCGGCCCGCCGGCTCTCGATGCTGCTGGCCGACCGTTCCTCGGCGATCGGCGGCGGCCGCAGGGGTACGGCACCGGACCTCATGGAGTTGCTGCCCCAGTGGCTCGCGACAGCGAACTCCCGGGGTTACGCCGCGCCCCCGCAGATGCTGCCCGCCCTGCTGGACGCGGCCCGGGGGCGTACGGACCTGCGTCCGGCGGCGCTGAAGTTCGCCGGCCCGCGCGCGCTGTGGCTCGCCCGGCTGAACCCGGACTGGCGGTTCGCCCTGCGCGCCACACCCGGCGGGGGTGCCGCGCTGCCGGGCCCGGAGGAGACCGCCCGGATCCAGCGGCTGTGGCAGGAGGGCCTGTTCGCGGAGCGGGTCGCGCTGCTCGCGGCGATACGGGCGCGTGAGCCGGCGGCCGCTCGCGAACTGCTCGCGGCGACCTGGCCGACGGAGCGTGCCGAGGACCGGCTGATGTTCCTCGACTCGCTGCGCACGGGCCTCGGTCCCGAGGACGAGCCGTTCCTGGAGCAGGCCCTGTCCGACCGCAGCCGCAACGTGCGGGCGACGGCGGCCGAGTTGCTGTCGGCGCTGCCCGGCTCGGCGCTCGCCGCGCGCATGGCGGACCGGGCCGTTGCCTGCGTGGCCGTCGACCACACGCGAAGCGCTGCGACGATCACCGTGGAGGCGCCGCACGAGTGCGACGCGGGCATGGAGCGCGACGGGGTCGTCGCCAAGGCGCCAGCGGGCCGGGGGGAGCGGTCGTGGTGGCTGGGCCAGTTGGTCGAGTCGGCACCACTCGGCACCTGGCCGGGGCGGCTGGGCGGGCGTACGCCCCGGGAGATCGTGGCGCTGCCGGTGGCGGACGACTGGCAGAGCGAGTTGCACGCGGCATGGTGCCGGGCGGCGGTGCGGCAGCGGGACACCGAGTGGTCGCGGGCGCTCCTGGGGGTGCCCACCGCGCCCGAGGCCGGGGGCCCGGGGGCGGTGTCCCTGGCCGAGCGTGCCAAGTTGCTCGGTGCGCTGGACTCCGTCGAGCGGGCCGAGTGGGTCGCCGGGTTCATCGGAACGCATGGTCTGTCCGAGGCGTTCCAGCTGCTCGGGGTGTGTGCGGTGCCCTGGGCCGCGACGCTCGGACGGGCGGTCGTGGACGCGCTCGACATCGCCCGGGACGCGGGGAGTTACCCGTGGAGTTTCAGTGGGGTGATGGGGCTGGCCGAGCGCTGTCTCGACCCGTCCGAGGCGAACCGCCTCGACGGTCTGCTGGCGGTGCCGGACGAGCCGGAGGACGCCTCGCCCGGCGCCGGCGGCTACTGGGCGGAGGCTTTCCAGCGCCTGGTCACGACGTTGCGCCTGCGCGCGGCGATGGCCGCGGAACTGGGTGCGGCCTAGGCCGTGGGCCGGTCACCCGGCCCACCCGCCTCTTCGGGGGCCGCTGCGGCCCTGGCCGCCGCAGCCGCCGTCCTACGCCTCCGCGGGCTGGCGCACGTTGGCCCGTACCCAGTTCACGATCGACTGGGTCGTCGCGCCGGGGGTGAAGATCTCGGCGACGCCCTTCTCCTTCAGCGGGGGGATGTCCGCCTCGGGGATGATCCCGCCGCCGAAGACGAGGATGTCCTCCGCGTCACGCTCCTTGAGCAGCTCGATCACCGCCGCGAAGAGCGTGTTGTGGGCGCCGGAGAGGATGGACAGGCCGATCGCGTCGGCGTCCTCCTGGATCGCGGTGTCCACGATCTGCTCGGGGGTCTGATGGAGCCCGGTGTAGATGACCTCCATACCGGCGTCGCGCAGCGCCCGCGCGATCACCTTGGCCCCGCGATCGTGGCCGTCGAGCCCCGGCTTGGCCACAACCACGCGGATCGGACCGGCTGCCACACCCATCACTGCCTCCATGAAGCGACTACATCCATCCGTACCGATACATCCATCCGTACCGAGTCATGGGCACCGGCAACCACCGCTCACGCCACTGGTGCCGCCAGGGCTGGCCGGTACCGCACATTCCGCCGCCCACCGCACCGGATGCGCCGCTGGGGCACGGACATGCCGCACCCCGCCGACCGGGAGTGAACGAACGTTATCTCCAGCATCCCGCAACCGGCAGTTTCGCGGTGGACAGCGAGGGGGAAATCACACGATGGGACAAACGTTCACCATGCACCGTTCCCCAGGGACCGGCGCAAAGGGGAGCCGCACACAGCGACACCGGCACGCAGGACAGGTGAGGCAGGACCGCCCTTCGCCGCGACTCCCCCCGAGAGCACCCGGGGGACAAGGCCGTCCTCCGCGTGCCGACAGGAGGTCGGCCATGAAGGTCACCAAGGTGCTGATGCCCTTTCTCCCCCTCTGCCGGCGGGTCCTGCCGAGCAGACTGACCGGCCTCTCCGTGGCGCTGCTGAAGGCGACCGCCCTGGAGCTCGCGATCCTCACGGGCCACCTCCTCCTCTACCCCTACGGCATCACGCAGGAGCGCCGCGAGGACACCACCCCCGGCACCCCCTCACCGGACGCGCCCCGGCTCCCGACGGAGGCCAGGCCCCCGGTCGTCCTGCTGCACGGTTTCATCGACAACCGCTCCGTCTTCGTCCTGCTGCGCCGCAGCCTCGCCCAGCACGGCAGGCAGCAGATCGAGTCACTCAACTACTCGCCACTGACCTGCGACATCCGCACCGCCGCCGAGCTGCTCGGCCGGCACATAGAGGAGATCTGCGCCCGCACCGGAAGCGAGCGGGTCGACGTCGTCGGGCACAGCCTCGGCGGCCTGATCGCCCGCTACTACGTCCAGCGGCTCGGCGGCGACCTCCGGGTGGACACGCTGGTCACCCTCGGCACGCCGCACGCGGGAACACGAGTGGCGCCCCTGGCGAACGCACACCCCATCGTGCGCCAGATGCGCCCCGGCTCGGAGGTCATGGAGGAGCTCAGCCTGCCCGCGCAGGGCTGCCGCACCCGGTTCGTCAGCTTCTGGAGCGACCTCGACCACGTGATGGACCCGCTGGAGACCGCCCGAATCGACCATGCCGATCTGCTCGCGGAGAACGTGCAGGTCACCGGCGTCGGCCACCTCGCTCTGCCCGTGCACCCGGCGGTCGCGA
The DNA here is from genome assembly GCF_000720255.1 of Streptomyces griseus subsp. griseus. GTDB lineage: Bacteria > Actinomycetota > Actinomycetes > Streptomycetales > Streptomycetaceae > Streptomyces > Streptomyces griseus_I. Next base: position 11,524 of record NZ_JOJE01000038.1, read on the forward strand.
CCCGCATACGCCAGGCCCTCGACACCCCCGGCACCGCCCCGACGGGAGCACGGACGGGAGCGCAAGCGGGCCACTCCGGCGGTCTGACCGTGGCGTGAGAACCGCGCGAGGAGCGCCCGTCACAGCCGGATCACAGCACCCTGACAGCCGCCAGTCATCGAACATTCTTCGAACACAAGGCCAAACCCGCGTCCGCAGTTCCCCGAAACACGGCCGAATGCCCCTTTCCCCAGGGCGTGAAACCTGACGAAGATTGTCGTGCCCGCGTACCGCCGGGTACAGTCGCCGCACTGCTCTGGCAGCCCCTGTCGTCGAGGCGAAAGAGAAGTTGGTGAACGATCGTCACCCGTCGGGGGCCATGACCTCCCCGGCTCCGGCCTCGGACGACGCCTCGGCGCACTACGCGTCCTACGGCGGACAGGAGGCCCAGTACGGCGACTTCACCACGTACAGCGGCTATGACGCCAACGGTTTTGACAGCGGCGGTTTCGACACCAACGGTTTCGACGCGGGCGGCCATGGCATCACCCCCACCGCCACCGCCACCTTCGCCACGGACCCCCTCTTCGGCGACCTTCCCGGCGAGGCTCAGACCCCCGGCACCGACACCGGCACGTACGACGCCGCGCAGTGGGCCACGGGCAGCCACCACACCCTGAACTACGACCCGTACGCGGCCCAGCACCACGCCGCCTACGACACGGGCGCCTACGACACCACCGCCTGGGCCACGGACCAGCAGCGGCTCTCCGTCATCCCGTCGCAGGCCACGCCTCCCGACGCCAGTGGCCAGTGGGACGCCGGCGCCTGGCTGCGGCCCGACCAGTCCGGCAGCCCCGCCGACCAGACGCAGCAATGGGAATGGGGCACGCAGGTCTTCGACACCGGTGCCTACGACGCCACGCAGTGGAACTCCGACGGCAGCGCCACCCCGGCGGCCCAGGACTACGAGCAGCAGGCCGCCTTCGAGCACGAGCAGCCTCAGCCGTCCTTCGACGAGCAGCACCAGCCCACGTTCGACGAGCAGCAGGCGTCCGCCGACGAACAGCCCGTGCCCTTCGACCAGATGGCGACCGCGACCTTCGAGCACGTCTCCTTCGAGCCCGCCCCGGGCGACGGCGAACTCGCCGCGACCGGCGAACTGCCCACGGTTGCCCCGCTCCTGGACGGCCAGGAAGAAGTAGTCCCCGTACCGGGCCCGCGCGCCGCGGCCCGCGGCGCCCGTTCCCGCCGCCGTACGCCCCCTAAGCGCTCCGCGCTGATGACCATCGCCGTGCCCTCGGCGTGTGTGATGGGTGTCGCCGGGATCGCCGCCGCGTCGGTCGGGGCCCTGACCGGCGACGACAAGGACACCACAGCGTCCGCCGCGGAGGCGCAGACGAAGGCGGTGAAACCGTCCGCCGCCAACAACAAGCTGGACGACCAGCTCAAGAGCCTGAGCGCCGAGGCCGACGACTTCGCCGACCGGGCCAGCCGTACGCAGGAGCGCATCGACCTCAAGGCGCAGCAGGAGGCCGAGAAGAAGGCTGCGGCGGCCGAGGCTGCCCGCAAGGAGCGGCTGCGTCCGAAGTACGCCCTGCCGGTGGCACAGCACGGGCTCAGCGCCTACTACGGCCAGGCCGGCATCAACTGGATGTCCGTCCACACCGGCATCGACTTCCCCGTCTCGTACGGCACGACCGTGATGGCCGCGACCGACGGCACCGTGCGGACGCAGTACAACGTCGCCTACGGCAACATGCTGATCCTGACGGCGAAGGACGGCACGGAGACGTGGTACTGCCACCTCTCCAGCTACCGGGTCGCCTCCGGTACGACGGTGAAGGCCGGCGAGCCCATCGCGTACTCCGGCAACTCCGGCAACTCCACCGGTCCTCACCTGCACTTCGAGGTGCGGCCCGGCGGCGGCTCGCCGGTCGACCCGCTCCCGTGGCTGCGCAGCCACGCACTGGACCCCACGTAGATCATCAGATCAGCGTAGAGCCACGCAGACCCGTGAAAACGTTCTTGCACGGCCGTCAGCACCCTGCGAGCCCCCGCCGTCCGGCGGGGGCTCGACGCGTCAGAGCTTCTCGACCGGCGCGTACCGCAGCAGCAGCCGCTTCGGCTTGGTGTCACCGAAGTCGATCGTCGCCTCGGCGTTCGCGCCCGTGCCCTTGACCGCGACGACGGTCCCCAGCCCGAACTGGTCGTGTGTCACCCGGTCCCCGACCGCCAGGGAGACCACCGGCTTCTCCGAGGTCCGACGCGTGGCGAAGCCGGACGCACCCGAGGCCGACGAACGCGAGCGGGACGACGACAGCGAGGCCGCGACCCCGGAGACCGGCCCGGCCGGAGCCGCCGGGGCCCCCGTCCGCTTCCACTCCACGTGCTGGTCCGGGATCTCCGCCAGGAACCTCGACGGCGGGTTGTACGACGGCTGCCCCCACGCGCTGCGCAGCGTCGAGCGGGTCAGGTACAGACGCTCCCGCGCACGCGTGATGCCGACGTACGCCAGGCGCCTCTCCTCCTCCAGCTCCTTGGTCTGGCCGAGGGCGCGCATGTGCGGGAAGACGCCGTCCTCCATGCCGGTCAGGAAGACGACGGGGAACTCGAGGCCCTTGGCGGTGTGCAGGGTCATCAGGGTGATGACGCCGGAGCCGTCCTCGTCCTCGTCCGGGATCTGGTCGGAGTCGGCGACCAGGGCCACCCGCTCCAGGAAGTCGGAGAGCCCGCCCGACGCCTCGTCCTCGCCGGACTCCTGCTCGAACTCCAGGGCCACGGCGGCGAGCTCCTGGAGGTTCTCGATGCGGGTCTCGTCCTGCGGGTCGGTGGAGGCCTGCAACTCGGCCAGGTACCCGGTGCGTTCGAGGACCGCCTCGAGGACGGTGGCCGGTCCGGCACCGGACTCGACGACCGTACGGAGGTCCTCCATCAGTGTGTTGAACCGCTTGACGGCGTTGGTCGACCGCGCGGCCATGCCGTACGCCTCGTCGACCCGGCGCAGCGCCTGCGGGAAGCTGATCTTCTCGCGCTGGGCGAGGGCGTCGATCATGGCTTCCGCGCGATCGCCGATGCCCCGCTTGGGCACGTTGAGGATGCGCCGCAGCGGCACGGAGTCCTCGGGGTTGGCGAGCACGCGCAGGTAGGCCAGGACGTCCCGGACCTCCTTGCGCTCGTAGAAGCGGACTCCGCCGACGACCTTGTAGGGCAGGCCGACGCGGATGAAGACCTCTTCGAAGACACGGGACTGGGCGTTCGTGCGGTAGAAGACGGCGACATCGCCTGCCTTGGCGTCGCCCGCGTCCGTGAGGCGGTCTATCTCGTCGGCGACGAACTGCGCCTCGTCGTGCTCGGTGTCGGCGACGTAGCCGGTGATGCCCGCGCCCGTGCCCGCGTTGGTCCACAGGTTCTTGGGACGGCGGGACTCGTTGCGCTCGATGACCGCGTTGGCCGCGCTGAGGATCGTCTGGGTGGAGCGGTAGTTCTGCTCCAGCAGGATCGTCGTCGCGTCCGGGTAGTCCTCTTCGAACTGGAGGATGTTGCGGATGGTCGCGCCGCGGAAGGCGTAGATCGACTGGTCGGCGTCACCCACCACGCAGAGCTCGGCGGGCGGGATGTCGTACTCGCTGGGCGGTACGTCGACGGGGTGCTCGGAGGTGCCGACGAGCTCGCGGACCAGGGCGTACTGGGCGTGGTTGGTGTCCTGGTACTCGTCGACGAGGACGTGCCGGAAGCGGCGGTGGTAGTGCTCGGCGACGTCCGGGAAGGCCCGCAGCAGGTTGACCGTCGTCATGATCAGGTCGTCGAAGTCGAGGGCGTTCGCCTCCCGCAGCCGCGACTGGTAGAGGGCGTAGGCCTGGGCGAGGGTCTTCTCGAAACCGTCGGTGGCCTGCGCGGCGAAGTCCTCCTCGTCGATCAGCTCGTTCTTGAGGTTGCTGATCTTGGCGCTGAAGGACTTGGGCGGGAAGCGCTTGGGGTCGAGGTCCAGATCGCGGCAGACCAGGGCCATCAGGCGCTTGGAGTCGGCGGCGTCGTAGATCGAGAACGACGAGGTGAAGCCGAGCTTCTTCGACTCGCGGCGCAGGATGCGCACGCACGCGCTGTGGAAGGTCATCACCCACATCGCGTTGGCGCGCGGGCCGACGAGCTGCTCGACGCGCTCCTTCATCTCGCCCGCGGCCTTGTTGGTGAAGGTGATCGCGAGGATCTGGCCCGGGTGCACGTTCCGCTCGCCGAGCAGGTGGGCGATGCGGTGGGTGAGCACACGGGTCTTGCCGGAGCCGGCGCCGGCCACGATGAGCAGCGGGGAGCCGGAGTGCACGACGGCGGCGCGCTGGTTCTCGTTCAGCCCCTCGAGGAGCGCGGCCGGGTCGATCGCGGGGCGCGGGGCGCCGTCGCGGTAGTAGGCCTCCCGGTCCGGTGGCACGTCGAACTTCCCGCCGAACAGATCGTCCGGGATCGGCTCCGGTGCGTGATCGTCGTCGGGCGGCGGCGGAGGCTCTTCCCCGTGGCCCTTCGGGGCCTGGAGGTCCGCCAGGAAGCTGTCGTCAAAGAGGCTGCTCATCGCTCTACGAGTCTAGGGCGCCCCACCGACAACCCGCCGCCACCCCGAGAACATCCTGGAAATCCCGCCCTCGCACCCTGCGGAACCACTCCGTCACAATCAGCGACGAACCCGCTTCGCGGGCGCAAATAATCCCAAGTCGCCACATACATCTCCACATGGGCCCCAACAGGTGAAGCCCTGACCTCAGGTCACGAAAATGTATCGGGCATATCACCCATCAACCTTCACAGGGGCCACACCAGTTGGCTACCGTGCCGGGCAGGCCGTACGACCCCCACCGGCGAACCTCGTCGGGCCGCGCGGCCTCCGCCGAGTCCGCCCGCGCCGCAGTGCCGGCCGGAGCCGGGGACCCACCGAGACCTTGGGGTGAATCGGCCCGGCCCCCTGACAGGGGGCAGGCCGTAGGGCAACCCTTCCGAACCACCCGCCCGAACCCGACAGCTAACCCGGTAGGCGGAACATGGAAGGAGCGCCTCCTTGGCGTCGCAGCACCGCAAGCCCCGCTCCCCGGGTACGCGCGTGGCGGGCATACGCACGCCCGCCCTCGCCACGGCCGCCCTCACCTCCGTGGCCCTGCTCTCCCAGACGGCGAACGCCGCCCCCGCGGACGACAAGCCGAGCCTCGAAGAGGTCGAGAAGAAGGTCGACGACCTCTACCGCCAGGCGGAGTCCGCGACCGAGAAGTACAACGCGGCCAAGGAGAAGACCGCGACCCAGCGCAAGCGCGTCGACACCCTCCTCGACGACGTCGCCCAGCGCGCGCAGAAGCTCAACGAGGAGCGCGAGCGGCTCGGCGACTACGCCGCGGCCCAGTACCGCACCGGCGCGGCCGCGCCCGACACCGCGACCTTCCTGCTGGCGGACTCCCCGCAGGACTACTTCGACCAGACCCAGCTGATGGACCGGATGACCGGCCGTCAGAAGAAGGCCGTCGACGACTACTTCTCCGAGCAGTCGGCGACGATGAAGAAGCGCCAGGAGGCGAGCGAGAGCCTCGCCACGCTCACCGACTCGCAGAACGACCTCAAGACCGCCAAGGCCACCGTCCAGAAGAAGCTCGCCGACGCGCGTGGTCTGCTGTCGAAGCTGACGGCGGAGGAGAAGGCGCGGCTCGCGGCGATCGAGAAGCAGAAGCAGGAGGCGGCCGCCCGCAAGGCGGCGGAGCTGGCGAAGCAGCAGGCGGCGGAGCAGAAGGCCCGCGAGGAGGCCGCCGCCCAGCAGGACAGCTCGTCGTCGTCCTCGTCGTCATCCTCCTCGTCGTCCACCTCGACGGCCCCCGCCGACTCCTCCTACGCCACCAAGGCCGACAAGGCGCTCGCCTTCGCCCGCGCCCAGATCGGCAAGCCGTACGTCTGGGGCGCCACCGGCCCCGACTCCTACGACTGCTCGGGACTCACCCAGGCCGCCTGGAAGGCTGCCGGAGTGGACCTCCCCCGCGTCACCTACGACCAGGTCAACGCCGGCACCACGGTCTCCCTGTCCAACGCCCAGCCCGGTGACCTGGTCTTCTTCTACGACGACATCAGCCACGTCGGCATCTACATCGGCAACGGCATGATGATCCACGCCCCGAAGCCGGGCGCGTACGTCCGCGAGGAGTCCATCTACTACGACGGCGAGTCGACGATCCACAGCGTGGTGCGGCCCGCCTGAGGCAGTGGACCGCACACGCGCGGGCGTGGGGCTCTGTCCCGCGCCCGCGCGTATTTCGAGGTGCACGCGCGCGTGGCCCGCTCGCACAGCGCACCGCGCTCCTTAGCATCGGCCCATGCCCCCCTCCTCCCCCCTCCGCGCCTGGTGGGCGCGGCGTTCCCCGGCGGCCGGGGCCGCGGTGATGGCGACCGGCGTCCTGGCGGTCGGCTTCCGGTCGGCGGGGTACGGGGTCCTGGCCCGGATCGCCCTCGCGGCGACCAGTGCCGCATGGCTGGCCCTGGCGGCCCACTTCACCGTGCGGCTGCTGCGGGAGCGCGAGCGGTGGGCGGCGGAGGCGGCCACCCCCGGCGCACTCACGGCGGTCGCCGCGACCACGGTCCTCGGCACCGGCTTCTCGGTCCTGGGACAGCAGACCGTCGCGGCGGCGCTGCTGGCGCTGTCGGTCGTGCTCTGGCCGGGTCTGCTGTTCTCGGTCGTCCTGCACTGGCGCCGGCGCATGACCGGGTCGGTGTTCCTCGCCTGTGTGGCCACGGAGGGGCTCGCCGTCCTGGCCGCCACCCTCGCCGGGGCCGAGGCGACGGCCTGGCTCGCGCAGGCCGCCCTCGTGCTGCTCTGGCTCGGCCTGCTGCTCTACTGCGCCGCGCTGTACTGCTTCGATCCGCGGCAGGTGACCAAGGGCGCGGGTGACCAGTGGGTCGCGGGCGGCGCGCTCTCCATCTCGGCGCTCGCCGGGTCGAGGCTGCTCGCTGCCGGCAGTGCGCGCCTGTACCTGTGGAACGACGACGACGGCGGTGTCCTGCGCTCGGTGACGGTCGGACTGGTCGTGCTCGACCTGTGCTGGTACGTCGTACTCGTCGTCGCCGAGTGCGTCCGGCGGCGACCGCACTACGACGAGCACCGCTGGTCCACCGCGTTCCCCATGGGAATGACGGCGACGGCGCTGCTGTCCGTCGCCGCCACCCTCGACGTCCCGTGGCTGAAGGGGCCGGGTCAGGCGCTGCTGTGGATCGCGGTGGCGGTGTGGCTGGCCGTCGCCGCGGGCGCGGTGCGGGCGGCCGGGGCGGCCGTCCGGGCCGAGGTCACGTCCACAGCACCGCGATGAAGATGTTCGCCGTGGTCAGGGCGCCCACCAGGGCGAACAGGCCCTTGTCCACCTTCTCGTCGTCCCGCTTCACGTAGACGAGCCCCAGGATCACGATCAGCAGGGCCAGCTTCACACCGATCTTGATGTTGTTCACCGGCTGGTCGTCGGCCTGGTTGAGGCCGACCAGGATCACGCCCGTGACCAGCATCGTCAGCGCGCCGTGCAGCATCGCCGGGACGAAGCGGGCGGTGCCCCGTCCCATCGCCTTCATCTGCGTGAGGAAGCCGCCGAGGAGGGAGGCGATGCCGATGATGTGCAGGCCGACGAAGAGATGGATGAGTACGTCCATGGAGTGGGAGCCTAATCAGAGGCCGCGGGACGCCCGACACCGGCCCGGTCACGGCAGGCCCGGAGGCGCTGCATATATGCGCCCCATAGCACTCCGTCCCGCCCACAGGTCCAGGATTCCCCACATCGGTCATCGCTCCGCGTGAAGGAGACGCACCCAGAACCGGATCACGGTCACTTACGGTCACCCTTCGGTCCGCTCGCACCAGTTCCGCACAACGCGTTACCAAGCCGACACAACGGCCTAGCGTCCTCCCCAGGTGACCGGCTCCCCACCGCCGCCCGGGCCAGGGGCGGCAGTCGGCCACCACCGCCGAGAAGGTCCGGCGGCGGCTCGCTCCCCCTGTGCAGGCCGCCGCCGGACGCGGGAACCGTCCCCGGCGGTCGTACGTCCGCTCCGCTCGCGGCTACGTCCCCTCGACGGCCGTACGCCCTCCCCGCGTACGGAGATGGCGGTCGTACGAAAGGACGTGCAGTCCCCATGGCAGCGCACCGCAAGCCCAGACAGCGCTCGCTCGGCGGCAATACGGCCCGGACGGCCGCCACGCTCGCCATGGCGGGAGCCGCGACCGCGACGGGCTTCGACGGAACCGGACACGCAGAGCCGAACCTGACACCGGCGCAGGTCGAGGCCAAGGTGAACCAGCTGTACCAGGAGGCGGAGGCCGCCACCGAGAAGTACAACGGCGCCAAGGAGAAGACCGAGGCGACCGAGCGCCGGCTGGGCTCACTGCGGGACCAGGCGGCACGCAGGACACAGCGGCTCAACGAGGAGCGGGAGGCGCTGGGTTCGATCGCCGCGTCCCAGTACCGCAGCAACGGCCTCGACCCGGCACTGCAACTCGCCCTCTCCGACGATCCCGATCAGTACCTCCGGGGCGCCGCCTTCGCCGAACGGGCCGGCGACCGGCAGGCGGGTGCCGTCACACGCGTCCGCAAACAGCTGCGCGAGATCGAGCAGTTGCGCGGAGCGGCACGCCTCGAGCTGACCTCGCTCAGGTCGCAGCAGGCCCAGTTGCAGCGACACAAGAAGACGGTCACCGGGAAGCTGGGCGCCGCCCGGCGGCTGCTGTCCCGGCTCAGCGCCGAGGAACGTGCGCGGTTCGGCACGGGCGGAGCGGGCACGGACCCGGCCTCACGCGACGCGACGGGCGCCCGCGACAGCCTGGCGGCCCCGGGCTCGGCGACCGCCGCCGCGCCCAACTCCCGTGCCGCCGCGGCCGTCTCCTACGCCTTCAGCAAGCTCGGCAGCCCCTATGTGTGGGGTGCGACCGGTCCCGACTCCTTCGACTGCTCCGGCCTCGTCCAGGCCGCGTACCGCTCCGCCGGCCTCTCCCTCCCCCGCACGACCTACACCCAGATCAACGCGGGCCGCCGCGTCTCCCGCTCCGAACTCCTCCCTGGCGACCTGGTGTTCTTCTACTCCGGAATCACTCACGTCGGGATCTACATCGGCAACGGCCGCATGATCCACGCCCCGAACCCCTCCGCCCCGGTCCGCCTGGCCCCGCTCGACGAGATGCCGTTCGCGGGGGCTGCGCGGGTGGTGTGAGGGAGGAGCGGGGTCTCCCCCGCCCCCACGCAGGCTTCAGACCAGTCGCCGTGCCGTCGCCCAGCGGGTCAGCTCGTGGCGGTTGGAGAGCTGGAGCTTCCTGAGCACCGCGGAGACGTGCGACTCGACGGTCTTCACGGAGATGAACAGCTGCTTGGCGATCTCCTTGTAGGCGTAACCCCGGGCGATGAGACGCAGCACCTCGCGCTCGCGCTGGGTGAGGCGGTCGAGGTCCTCGTCGACCGGCGGGGCGTCGGTGGAGGCGAAGGCGTCCAGGACGAACCCGGCGAGGCGCGGGGAGAAGACCGCGTCGCCCTCCTGGACCCGGAAGACGGAGGCGACGAGATCCGAGCCCGTGATCGTCTTCGTGACGTAGCCGCGCGCTCCCCCGCGGATCACACCGATCACGTCCTCCGCCGCGTCCGAGACGGACAGGGCGAGGAAGCGCACGGGCTGTTCGGGGTCCGCCATCAACGGGGCGCAGCGCCGCAGCACTTCGACCCCGCCGCCGCCCGGGAGGTGGACGTCGAGGAGGACCACCTCGGGCCGGGTCGCGGTGATGACCGTGACCGCCTGGTCGACGTCCGCCGCCTCGCCGACCACCTCGACGCCGGTCTGCTCGGTCTGTCCGATCTCGGCCTGCACGCCCGTACGGAACATGCGGTGGTCGTCGACGAGGACCACCCGGACTCGGCGTCCGGCCGCGCCGCCCGCGCTGCCCGTCGACTGCTCGGGCTCGGCCGTCTCCGCCGCTCCCGCCGTGGTGTCGTGCTCGGTCGGGTCGCTCATGACGTCTTCTCCGCCCTCTCCATCTCCAGCTCGACCTCCGTGCCGCCGTCGGGCACCGCGCGCAGCCGCGCCGTGCCGCCGTTGCGTTCCATGCGGCCGATGATCGATTCTCTGACGCCCATGCGGTCGGCGGGTATCGAATCGAGGTCGAAGCCCGGTCCGCGGTCCCGCACGGACACGAAGACCGTCCTGCCCTCGACTTCCGCGTAGACCTGCACTGCGCCGCCCTCGCCACCGTACTTGGCGGCGTTGACCATTGCCTCACGCGCTGCCTGCATCTGCGCGCCGATCCCGTCGTCGAGCGGGCAGTCGCCCACGACGACCACCTCGATGGGGACGCCGTGCTTGTCCTCGACCTCGGCGGCGTTGCGCCGGACCGCGTCGGCGAGGGTGGACGGTTCGTCGGCCTCGTCCTTGCCGGTGCCCTCGGGCTTGTAGAGCCAGGTGCGCAGGTCACGCTCCTGGGCACGGGCGAGGCGGCGCACCTCGCCCGCGTTCTCCGCGTTGCGCTGGATCAGGGTGAGGGTGTGCAGCACCGAGTCGTGGACATGGGCGGCGACCTCGGCGCGCTCCTGGGCCCGGATGCGCATCAGGCGTTCCTCGGAGAGGTCCTGCGTCATGCGCACGAGATACGGCCCCGCGAGGAGCGTTGTCCCGACGAGGACGGCGAGGGCGGCCTGCAGGACCGAGCCGAGGTGGGCGGCGGAGCCCTGCAGGACGAAGATGCCTGAGACACCGGCGGTGACGAGGAGGACACCGGCGCCCGCGCGCAGCAGCGTGAGCGTGCGGCGGCGGCTGCCCACCTCGACCCAGCGGGCCCGACGGGCATTGTCCGCCTGACGCCAGACGAGGGCGACGCCCGCACCGACGAGCACCGCGGGCAGCAGATACACCTTGGCGCCGCCGCTCAGGTTGACGCTGCCGACGAAGACCATCGCCACGACGACCATGAGCAGCAGGGCGACGATCTGGCCCTTGTCCGGCTTGCGCGCGACGAACCGGCGCCGGCCGTCGGACGAGGTCTCGGCGGTGACGAGGGACGGTGGTCTCTGGTCGCCCACACCGCCGACGCCGAGCGGCACGAAGAACCAGAACGCCCCGTACAGCAGCGCGCCCAGACCGTCCGCCATGAACAGGCCGGCGAAGACGAGCCGCACCCAGATCACGGGCAGCCCGAGATGCCCGGCGAGCCCTCGCGCCACCCCACCCAGCCAGCGTCCGTCGCTGCTGCGGTAGAGCTTGCGCGGGGGCCGCGGTTCGGCGGGTGGCGCTGCGGCGGCTTCCGGCATGGCATCGATGTTCACACGGGCGGCGGCCCGGAGCATCAGGGTCGACCCCTAAGGCGCCCCTGATCTTCGAACGGCGGGTCCGTCGAACGTTTCCCCGCACCGGCTCAGGGGCGATATCAGGGTCCGACCAGGGTCGTTCCGACTGCCGCCGGGGCGCCTCGCCCGTCACCATGGACGCATGACCGATCACCAGCACGCCGCGGACGCGGTGCCCGAGGAGGGCGCCGCGGACGAGGCATCCGTCCACGCACCCCGCACCGCCGGTGACGCCGGTGGGGCGCCCGGGGCCGACGGGCCCGGTGCGGCGGGCGTGCCCGCGGAGGCCGGCGGCCCGCTCCGGTTCCGTCGGGACCGGCGGCAGAAGATGATCGCCGGGGTGTGCGCGGGACTCGGGCGGCAGTGCGACATGGACCCGGTGATCTTCCGGATCACGCTCGCGGTCCTCTCCGCCACGGGCGGCATCGGCCTCATCTTCTACGGCTTCGCCTGGCTCTTCGTCCCCTACGAGGGCGAGGAGCAGAACGAGGTGCGCAGGCTCCTCACCGGCCGGGTGGACGGCCAGGCGCTGGCGGCCGTGCTGTTCGCCCTGGTCGGCTGCGGCGTCTTCCTCTCCATGTTGAAGAACGGCGGCGTGCTGACCTTCGCCGTCGTCCTCTCCCTCCTCCTCGCGGGCGCCGGGTACTGGTCACCGAGACGCGGCGCGCCCGACCCCGACCCGCTGGCCGCACAGGCCGCCGCGGACGCACCCCCGGAGGCCCAGGCGCCGCCTGTTCCCGCCGCCTACCCGTCCTGGTGGCGCGAACCCATCGTCAAGGACGGCACCCACGTCGGGGGCACCGGCTACCTCTGGGGTCCCAGCGACTCCGCCGACCGGGACGTCGCGGCGGCCGTCGCCATCGGCCTCGGCACCGAGGGGCGTCAGCACGCGGACATACAGGCGCTGCGTGCCCGGCCCCGGCAGAAGCCGCGCGGCCCCCGCCGGATCGGCGGCTGGGTGTTCCTGCTCGCGCTGCTCGCGGGTTTCCTCGGCACCCGACTGACCTGGGACGATCATCCGCTCGGCACCAGCCTCCAGACGGGGCTGTCCTTCGCGTTGGTCGTCTTCGGGGTGGGCATAGCCGTCAGCGCGTTCCTCGGCCGAGTGGGAGCCGGGTCGGTGTTCCTGGCGGTGGTGACGGCGGGCCTGCTCGCGGCTTCGGCGGCGCTGCCCAAGGACATCGGAACCCAGTGGATACGTGAGACGTGGAAGCCCACCGCGGTGACGGACGTGCGGCCGAAGTACGACCTCGGCACCGGTGTCGGCACCCTCGACCTGTCCCGGCTCGGCCCGGCCAAGGGGCGGACGGTGACCACGCGGGCCGAGGTGGGGATGGGCCGGCTGCGGGTGATCGTGCCGCCGGACGTGACCGTGCGGCTGAACATCGACGTGGGCCTCGGCGACATCCAACTGCCGGGCGACGACGCGAAGGACGTGGACGTGCAGCCGGGCAAGGACAAGAAGCTGACCCTGGTGCCGGTCTCGGGCGCCGGCAGGAGAGGCGGCACGCTCGACCTCGATCTCCGGGTCGGCGTGGGCCAGGCGGAGGTGAGCCGTGCTGCGTCATGAGTTCCAGCCCGGGAGGCTGGTCGCCGGTGTGTTCCTCATCCTGGCGGGCGTCCTGTTCGCCGGGGACGCGGACGGCCTGTGGGACACGCCCTGGTTCGTGATGATCCCGGTCGTCGCCGGCGGCCTCTGCCTGGCCGGTGCGGTCGGCTTCCTCACCCGCTGGATACGCAGACGCCGCCCACCCGCCGCGGAGCCTGCGTCACCGCGGTCGGCGGGACCGGTCTGAGACCCCGATCCGAACGGATCTTTCCGGAAGAGGCGGAGCGAGGCCTACCGGTACCCGCCGCCCCGCCGCCGCTTCCGGATGACGGCGTCCACGGAGAGAAGGGGAGCGCCGGCCAGGACGAAGGGGAGCCAGGCCATGAGGTAGGGAAGATCATTGCCGTAGTAGTACGGGTCCGAGGCCCAGCTGACGGTCAGCCACAGACTGAGGGAGATCAGCGCGCCGCCGAGTGCGGCGATGCGGGTGAGGAGGCCCAGCAGGGCGCCGATGCCGACGGCGAGTTCGCCGAAGGCCATGGCGTAGCCGAAGCCGACGGGGTTGTTCAGGGCCATGTCGACGAGGGCCGGGATGGCCGAGGAGTCCCGGACGGCGCGCATCGTGTCACCGATCGAGCCGGCGCCGGAGTCCTTCAGGAAGGCGCTGTCGGTGAGTTTGTCGATGCCGGCGTAGATGAAGGTGATGCCGAGGAAGATGCGGAGCGGGATCAGGGCGTAGCGGGAGGCGGTGTCCCGCCAGCCGTGGTCCCCGTCGAGATAGGGGGTGTGGGTGTCTGAACGCATGCCGTGAGTCATGGCTCCTAGCCGCCTCTCCGCCGCCGTGACATGGCCCCTCGAGAGACCTTACGTACGAAAGGGAGGCGCTGCTCACCCCTCTCGTTCACACTGACAGCTTTTTGACAGAGAGGACGGCCCGGCTCACTCCGTCACATCGATCATGTACCGGTTCGTCTCCACACCCGCCGCGGTCACCACCTGGACCTCGACGCGCCCCGGCTCCACGTCCGCGGGGACGGGCACCGTCAGGACGGCGTCGGTGGGGTTGCTGAAGCCGCCGGTGACCGGGACGAGGGGGACGTGGACGTTGACGGGGCCGATGCGGACCACCATCCGGGACAGCCGGTCGGCGGCGTGGGCGCCCAGGGGCACGAAACCGGCGCCGCGGATCTCGATGTCGTCGCCGGTGCGGATCGGGGCATCGAGGTCCCCGGCCTCCCGCGCCCGCACCACGGAGAGGATGACGGGACGACCGCCCTCGGCGTACTTCCCCGCCAGATAGGTGGCCGCCGACACCAGCACCACCACCGAGAGCCCCCACGGCAGGTCGGGCAGCTGGTCGGGGCGGCGGGCGAGGCGCACCGCCGCGAACGCCAGGGCGACGGCGCTGATCACGACGTACTGGATGTCGGCGAAGGTGCCCCGGCCGGAGTCGTCCGTGAGCAGGTCGGCGGCGCGCGGCCGGTCGGCCCTGACCTTCTGCAGCCGCTGTCCGAGCACGCGCAGCCCGACCACCCTCCGTACCAGGACCGCGATCCCGCAGACCACGGCGAGGACGGTCACCACACCGGCGCCGCGGGCCAGTTCGAGCCCGGAGATCAGGGCGTCGCGCCGGGCGTTGCCGGAGGCGGCGGCCAGTTGTCCGACGAGCACGAGGACCGCGTAGGCCACGAACACCACCCAGGCCGTGGCGACCGCGCGCGAGGTGGACAGGCGGTTGTCCTCGCCGATGACGGGCGCCAGCGCCCCGCCCCGGGCCCGGTGGAACCAGGACGCGGCCGTCAGGGCGCCGCCCACCAGCAGCGCGGCGAGCAGTCCGGCGGTGCGTGCCGGCGTCCAGCCGGCGCCGATCGCCGTGAGTGCCTGGACCAGGAGCAGCAGGACGACGGAGGCCCAGACGGTGAACGCGGTGCGGCCCCACAGGCGTGCCAGCCAGGCGGTGCCCTCGGCCCGGCCGCGCTCGGCGACACGTTCCGCGGACTGTGCCAGTTCCTCGGAGACCCACTGCCGGGAGGCCGAGGCCGAGTGGGCCACGGCGGCGGGCAGTCCCTGCCCGGCCGCGAACTCGTCCCGTTGCAGCAGGAACTCGGCGACCGCGCGCCGGTGTCCCGCGCGTGCTCCGTGCGGGCAGTCCCCGCAGGTGCAGCCGCCTCCGTGCGCGCCGATGTCCGCGCCCTGTCTCGCCTCTTGGACCGCCACGTCCGCCGCCCGCCTTCCCCACGAACCAAGCGCCGACGGCCCCCGCGCAACCACCGGTCACCGCCGCACGTCTCCCGTGCCACACCCCTGCGATGACGCGAATTGTGCCCTACGTTCCGGGGTGCGCGTCCGGCAGGTGTGGTCAGTGCGGGTGAGGGTCGCGTCGCCGTATTGACCGGGCCGCGCGAACTTCGATATGGCCGGGAAGATTCGGCGGGACGGCTCCACGGGACGTCTAGCTGAGCAGGCCGGGTTCGCTGCGGCTGATGTCCTGCCACAGCGGCTGGTAGTTGATCCATGCCACCAGGTCGCCGCCGAGTTGTTCGCGGGTCGCCACGGCCAGCTTGTGGTCGATGAGGACGGGCCGTCCGGCCGCCCGGGCCGTGAGCTGGACCTGGCTGGACCGCTCCATCGACAGGAACCACCAGGCCGCCGCGTCGACCGAGTCGCCGACGGTCAACAGACCGTGGTTGCGCAGTACGAGCGCCTTGCGGGAGCCGAGCGCGGACGCGATGCGCCGGCCCTCCTCGGCGTCGACGGCGACGCCGGTGTAGGAGTCGTAGAGGGCGTGGTCCTCGTAGAAGGCGCAGCTCTCCTGGGTCATCGGGTCGAGCAGGTCACCGAGGGCGGCGAGGGCGCGGCCGTGCACGGAGTGGCAGTGCGCGACCGCGACCACGTCGGGGCGGGCGGCGTGCACCTGGCTGTGCACGGTGAACGCCGCCTGGTTGATGTGGTAGCGGCCGTCGATCACCTGGCCGTCCGAGTTGGCGAGAACCAGGTCGCTCACGGTGACGTGCTTGAAGGGCATCCCGAAGGGGTTGACCCAGAAGCAGTCGCTGAACTCCGGGTCACGCGCGGTGATGTGTCCCGAGACGCCGTCCTCGAAGCCGAACCGCCCGAAGATCCGCAGCGCGCCGGCGAGCCGTTCCTTGCGGTGCCGGCGTTCGTCCTCGACCGTGTCGTGCATCGGCGGCATCGCGAACTGCAGCTGGTCGGTGGGCAGTGGCAGGGGCGGCGTGGGCCCGTGCATAGGTCCTCCAGCACTGGGTTGCTTTACGGGGCGGAAGTTACCGTCGGTCAGCCCAAAAGGGCAGGGGTGTTTTGTAAAGATGACGCGCCCAAGCACTGCCCGAGCGCATGCAACCCTTGCCGCGGCTCACTGGTCTGGTGTGCGGAATCCATAATTCAGCGACACCTTTCAGCCATCCGGAGGCTTCCGTGAGCATCGCCGACCGGCACATCACCGCTCTCATGCGGCAGATCTCGACCCGGGACACCATTGAGCTCGTCCATCCCTTCGCCGAGTGGCAGACCTTCGGCGCGCTCGGGTACATCGCCGAGTGCTACGGCTACCGGTACGCGGACGTCCGCCTGGTCGGCAAGCACAAGATCGCGCACGTGTACCTCGTCCCCGACCCGAGCCCCTGGGCGCAAGCGCGTGCGGCGGCCAACTGGGCGGCCTTCCCCGACCCGGGCCCCGGCCGCCCGGTGCCCGGCATGTACCTGGGCTCGCTCACCCCGATTCCGGAGACGCAGAAGGACGTCGATCTGATCACGACGGTCATCCGGTACGACGGTCTTGGCGCCGCCGCCAACCGCAAGCAGCTGCTGACCATGGCGTGGGCCTTCCCGCTGCTGTTCCTGTTCCTGGCGGTGGTGACCGGGGTGTACGCCGTCCTGATCCCGCTCGCCGTCCTGATGCCGGTGTTCCTGCTGGGCGCCCTGCGCATCAACGGCTCCCGGCGCGCCAAACTGGCCGCGCAGCTCACGGCGGCGGGCTGCACACAGATACGGGACGAGTCGGGGCGTGAACGATTCGTACGCCCCATCCCTCACGGAGTGTAACTCTGCGAATACCAGACAGTGGTTGTCGGGTATCGGCGCCACACTCGCCGTATGACAGCGAACTGGGCGACTTTCGCCGCCGCCGAACCCGACCTCGCCGCTCTCGTCCAGGAGCGCTTCGGCGCCTTCACCCACCACGTCCTCGCCACGCTCCGCAAGGACGGCTCCCCGCGCACGAGCGGTCTGGAGGTCCGGTTCCTGAACGGCGAGCTGTGGCTCGGGATGATGCCGAGCTCGCTCAAGGCGCTCGACCTGCGCCGCGACCCGCGTTTCGCCCTCCAGGCCAACCCGGGCGAGGGCACGGGGATGGGCGGCGGGGACGTACGGATCGGCGGGGGGGCGGTGGAGGTCGACGATCCGGCGGTGAAGGGCGTGTACATAAAAGAGGTGGAACCGCCGGAGCCGTTCCACCTCTTCCGCACCGAGCTGACGGAGGTCGTGCGGACCTACGTCGAGGACGACAAGTATCTGGTCACCCAGGTCTGGAAGCCCGGAGAGCCGGTGCGGACTCTCAGGCGCACGTAGCGACTACTCCCACTCGATGGTGCCCGGCGGCTTCGACGTCACGTCGAGGACGACCCGGTTGACGTCCCGGACCTCGTTGGTGATGCGGGTGGAGATCCGCGCGAGGACGTCGTACGGCAGCCGCGACCAGTCGGCGGTCATGGCGTCCTCGGAGGAGACGGGGCGCAGGACGATCGGGTGGCCGTAGGTGCGGCCGTCGCCCTGGACGCCGACGGAGCGGACGTCGGCGAGCAGGACCACCGGGCACTGCCAGATGTCACGGTCGAGGCCGGCCGCCGTCAGCTCCTCGCGGGCGATGGCGTCGGCCTCGCGGAGCAGGTCGAGCCGCTCCTTGGTGACCTCGCCGACGATCCGGATGCCGAGGCCCGGGCCGGGGAACGGCTGGCGCTGGACGATCTCCTCGGGCAGGCCGAGCTCCTGGCCGACCATCCGGACCTCGTCCTTGAACAGCTTGCGCAGCGGCTCGATCAGCTGGAACTCGAGGTCCTCGGGGAGGCCGCCGACGTTGTGGTGGGACTTGATGTTGGCCGTGCCGGTACCGCCACCGGACTCGACCACGTCCGGGTACAGGGTGCCCTGGACGAGGAACTCCACCGCCGGGCCCTCATCCGCGATGATCTCGGCCTGGGCCTGCTCGAAGACGCGGATGAACTCGCGTCCGATGATCTTCCGCTTCTCCTCGGGGTCGGAGACCCCCGCGAGTGCCTCGAGGAACCGCTCCTCCGCGTCGACGACCTTCAGCTGGACGCCGGTCGCGGCCACGAAGTCCTTCTCGACCTGCTCGGTCTCGCCCTTGCGCATCAGACCGTGGTCGACGTAGACGCAGGTCAGCTGGGAGCCGATGGCCTTCTGGACGAGGGCCGCGGCGACCGCGGAGTCCACGCCGCCGGACAGACCGCAGATCGCGCGCTTGTCGCCGACCTGCTCACGGATGGCGGCGACCTGCTCGTCGATAACGTTGCCGGTGGTCCAGTCCGGCTTCAGGCCCGCGCCCCGGTACAGGAAGTGCTCCAGCACCTGCTGTCCGTGCGTGGAGTGCATCACCTCGGGGTGGTACTGGACGCCGTAGAGCTTCTTCTCGTCGTTCTCGAAGGCGGCGACCGGGACGACGTCCGTGGACGCGCTGACGGTGAAGCCCTCGGGGGCGGCGGAGCAGGCGTCGCCGTGCGACATCCACACGGCCTGCTCGGCGGGGGTGCCCTCGAAGAGGGTGGAGCCCGGCTTGCTGACGTGCAGGTCGGTGCGGCCGTACTCACGGGCGCCGGTGTTGTCGACCGTGCCGCCGAGGGCGGTGGCCATCAGCTGGAAGCCGTAGCACATGCCGAAGACGGGGACGCCGGCCTCGAAGATCGCGCGGTCGAGGCGGGGGGCACCCTCCTCGTACACGGACGAGGGGCCGCCGGAGAGGATGATCGCCGCCGGGTTCTTGGCGAGCATCTCCGCGACCGGCATGGTGCTCGGCACGATCTCGCTGTAGACCCGGGCCTCGCGGACTCGACGGGCGATGAGCTGGGCGTACTGCGCACCGAAGTCGACGACCAGGACGGTGTCGGGGGCGGCGGCAGCGGGAGTCGCTGATGACACGGGGGCCTTCCGGCGGTGGGGCGGGGTCTCTGTGCTGGCCAATTCTACCGAGTGGGTGCGCGGCCGGTCCCAACGCCGACCTCACCATCGCGTCTCATGATGTGAACCGCGTTGGACCTCACCCTGCGGCACGGCATACTGACCGCATGCTCACGCACACGACCTTCCTCTTTACCTATGGCACCGGGCCCACCGGCTGCCATGGTCGTGCTGCTTGAGCAACTGACAAGCGACTTCCCAGGCGCCCCGGGCCGACAAGGTCCGGGGCGCCTGGTGCTTTCCGGACCTTGCCGCTCCGGGGCACCCCTCACCGAACCGACGAGGAGCCCCCATGACCGCCATCGACGTGACCGGCGCCCGCACCCCCGAGGCCTCCGACCTGATCAGCGGCGCACGCGAGCGCATCGACGCGCTGGACGACCGGATCATCGGTCTGATCCAGGAACGGATGGCGGTGTCCGCCGTCATCCAGGAGGCGCGGATGACCTCCGGCGGGCGGCGCGTGAACCTCTCCCGCGAGATGGAGATCCTCAACCACTACAGCGAGGCGCTGGGCAGGCCGGGGACGTCCCTCGCCATGACGCTCCTGGAGCTGTGCCGGGGTCGCATCTGAGTTCGCACTTCTTCTCACCCGTACGGCGCGTGACCGCACGCAGGCCGGTTCGTTGGTCGGGGTGTCCGCGCCAGCCAGGGGCGGCGCGCAAGAACCACGCGTGGCTCACTGGAGCGATGAGGCGTGCGGAACGTGCCGTGCGCTGTGGGACCTCGCTCCAGAAGTGACCGGACGGCAGGGGACAGCAGCCCGGTCACCCCTTTGAACGGTCGGCTCCGGGGACGCCCGGGGCCGACCGGCGAAAAATGCAAAAATGCATCAAGGCCGGGCCAAACGGTTGCGGAGGCCGCGTCCATCCAGCACGATGCGTAGAAGGATCCCGAGCGTCTCTCGGAAGTCCGCCAAGTCCCGTCGCGGACAACCGCGTTGCGATGCCCAATGGTGTCGCGGCGCACCGCCAGACCGCCAAAGGTCGAGACCACCCAGGCGCCCCGTGTGCGCCGGGGCGCCGACCACAGCACGCCAGGCAAGCGGCGCAACCCCCCGGCGCCGCTCCCGAGGCACCGGCGCTGCCCTGACGCTGGTGCTGACGAAGAAGGGCCCCGCGGCTCCGTCCCGCGGGGCCCTTCGCTCTGCGTGAGCTGCTTGTACCTTGTCTGAGGGCGGGCCCGGGTCAGACCCGGGACACCGTCCCGCAGTCCGCCGAACCGTCCTCGTCGAGTCCCTTGCTGCGGTCGTACGGGTCGGTCGTCGGACCGGTGGGCGAGGGGCCGGTGGACTCGGTGCGGGAGAACTCCGGGTGCAGATAGCCGTCGTAGACGTCGCAACTGGAGTTGCCGACCTCCTGGTCGTGCTTCAGGACGGCGAGCCGGCCGGGGGTGGCGTCGTAGTGGGCGGGGTCGGAGAGTTCGACGTCGAGGACGCGGCGCACGATGGTGCGGGTCACCTCGGTGGAGCCGTCGGTGCGGACGACGGGGTAGACGAAGGTGTAGTCGGCGTGCACGGCGACGCCGTTGTACGCGCCCTTCTTGAAGGTGACGCGCCCGCGCGTCTTGACCACGTCGCCCACGAGGCGGACCTCGTCGGGGTCGAACCGGCTGAACATCTGGAGCGGGTCGCGCTTCTTGCTCGGTGAGCGCAGCCCCGCCTTCAGGTGGTCGACCAGGTTGGGCTGCTTCGGGTCGAGCACACCGAGCGCTGCCGTGGGCCGCTCGCCGCGCAGCACCTTGGGGTCGAGGTTCGCCCCCACGACCAGCTTCCTGGTGAGCCGCAGCGCCTGCTCCACGCGCTCCTTGGAGGCACCGCCGACCGCTCTCGCCTTCGGCAGGACGATCCCGGCCTCACCGTCGGCCCAGCGCAGGGCGGGGGAACCGGCGAAGGGCGCGTCGAGGGTCGGGGTCTGCGGCGGGGCCTCGGCGGGCGCGTCGGTCGGGGCGGCGGTCTCGGCGGGCAGCGGAGAGGCGGCGACATCCGGCCCGCCGGTGCCGAAGGGGTCACCGGGCAGCAGGGACGGCTTGAGTGCCACGGCCACGACAGCGACGGCGGCGACCACCCCGACCGCCGTCCAGACCCGCCTGCGGCGCACCTTCCGCCCGTTCATCTCCTCCCACGTGGGCCCGGCCCGCCACCCCGCGGGCGTCTCTCCGCGAGCGTCCTGCTGCCGTAACCGCTCCGCCACGATCCGCGCCCGGGCGGACGGCTCCTTCGGAGCGTCGCCCACCGCCCCGCTCTCACTGTCCCGGAGGAACTTCTCCCATTCCTCGTCGGGTATCGAGTCCCCTGCTGGTCTCTCGGTCACGCCCCCGTGCCTCTCTGCGAGTTGGCCATTGGCGGTAGAGCGTACGACAGCCGGACAGCACCACATGCCGGTGAGCCAGGTCACATAAAAGTGGTGTGAGGGAGGACAACCCTTCACTGGACTCGTGGATCAAACCATCGGAACCACGGGCCACTCCCGCGCCCCACACGCGGAGGCCTCCCTATGAACCACCGAGGTCTTCATGAAGTTTCGCCGCGCCATGGCCACTGCGGCCGCGACGGCCGCAATAGCCCCCCTCGCCCTCCTCTCGGCGCCCGCCGCCTTCGCCGAGGAGCCGTCCTCCACTCCGAGCAGCACGACGTCGGCCACCGAGAGCTCCTCCGCCTCCGCGAGCACGTCGGCCGGCGAGTCCGCGTCCGCGAGCACCTCCGCGTCTTCGTCCACCTCCGCGTCCTCGTCGGCGAGCGCCTCGTCGTCGGCGAACCCGGTGGCGCCGACCACGCCCACCGGTACACCCACCAGCACGCCCACCACGAGTGCGCCCGGCGTCGAGCCGTCGGGGTGCCCCATCGACGAGGACGGCACCGACAAGGACTCCCAGCTGAGCCTCGCCGTCTCCGGCCTGCCCGGCAAGATCGTCGCCGGCAGCGGCTGGCACAACTTCGCGTTGACCGCCGCCAACCACAGCGACACGTCCCTCGGCACCGTCCAGTGGCTCGCGCTCGTCGACAACGACTCTCTGAGCGACGACGAGAACGACTGGCTGAGCACCTACGCCAAGCTCGAGTACTTCGACCCCAAGACCAAGTCCTGGCAGTCGATCGCCGACGTGGTCGGCAACGGCATCTTCTTCGGTCAGACCAGTCTTGGTCCCAAGAAGACCGTGACCATCAAGCTGCGCGTCGACATCACCGCGAAGGCGCCCGTCGGTGACGGCTTCACCGTGGGTCTGGGCGGCTACGTGGACGAGGAGAAGAACTGCGTGCACAGCGCGTACGGGCAGTTCGAGTTCACCGTTCTCAAGCCCGGCAGCAGCAACGACAACCCCGGTGAGGCCAAGCCCGGCAAGGGCCAGAAGCCGGCCGGCGGCAAGACGCCGCAGGGCGGGTCCAGCGAGATCCCGGCCACCGGCAACCTCGCCGAGACCGGTTCCAGCTCCGCTCTGCCGATCATCGGGCTCGTCGGTGGTGTCGCCGTCGTCGCCGGTGCGGGGGCCGTGTTCGTGGTGCGTCGGCGGAAGACCGGGGCCGACGCGTAAGGGTTGACGCAAGACGGGGAGAGGGACTTGCGCTCGGAGGGGAGCGCGAGTCCCTCTTTCTTTTGCCACGCCGGGCTGCCGCCTACTTCTTCGGCGGTACCGCCGGCATCCCCAGGAACGGCAGTCGCAGCGCGCCGAACGCGTCCGCGGGGACCGTCGGGGACTGGGGTTCCACCGGCTTGAGGCGTTCGTAGGCCGCTCCCTGGGCGGGGCGGGGGTCGGTCTCGCCCTTGTTGGGCCAGAAGGACATCGCACGCTCCGCCTGGGCGGTGATCGTGAGGGACGGGTTCACTCCGAGGTTCGCGGAGACCGCGGAGCCGTCGACGACGGAGATGCCGGGGTGGCCGTAGAGGCGGTGGTACGGGTCGATGACGCCGGTGTCGCGGGAGGAACCGATGGGGCAGCCGCCCAGGAAGTGGGCGGTCAGAGGCGTGCCCATCAGCTCGCCCACGTTGGAGCCGGCGAAGCCGTTGATGTCGGCGGCCAGGGCTGACGCGGCCTCCGATGCGGCCCTGATCTGCTTGGGGTTGGGGGCGCCGTGGCCCTGTCGGGCGGTCAGCAGCCCCTTGCCCGCGCCCGTCGGCTTCAGGTACGTCGTCAGGGAGTTGTCCAGCGACTGCATCACCAGGCCGATGATGGTCCGCTCCGACCAGCGCCGGTTGGACAGGGAGCGGAGGACGAGCAGGGGGTGGCGGGCGGCGTTGCCCAGCCAGCCCAGCACCCTCGACGAGCCCTCCGCGTAAGGCACCTGAAGGATCGACAGGCCACCCATCGCGTTCGAGCCCCTGCCGTAGCGGACCGGCTCGATGTGGGTGTTCTCGTCCGGGTGGATGGAGGACGTGATGGCGACTCCCCTGGTGAAGTCGGCCTTCGGCTCGCCGGTCACCTTGCGGTAGCGCCGGTTGTCCGTCTGCGCTCCCACCAGCGCCTCGGAGTTGGTTCGGGTCAGCTCGCCCAGGCGGTCGGAGAGGTACGGCAGCTGTCCGTTCGCCTTCATCCGGTGGAGCAGGGTCTGGGTGCCGTAGGTGCCGGCCGCCAGGACCACCCTGCGGGCGGTGAACGTCCGCCCCTTCGACTTGCGGTCCTCCGTGGGCAGCGTGGCGATCGCGTAGCCGCCCCGCGAGTCGTCGGTCACCGACACGACCGTCGTCATGGGGTGCACGACCGCGCCCGCCTTCTGAGCGAGGTGGAGGTAGTTCTCGTTCAGCGTGTTCTTCGCGCCGTGACGGCAGCCCGTCATGCACTCGCCGCACTCGGCACAGGCCTTGCGGGAGGGTCCCGCCCCGCCGAAGTAGGGGTCGGGCACCTCCTCCCCCGGCTTCGCCCGCACCGTGCCCCCGGCGTCATCGCCGTCGCCGAAGAACACCCCCACCGGCGCCATGTGGAAGCTGTCCCCGACACCCATCCGCTCGGCGGCCGCCTTCAGATGGACGTCCGACGGGGTCATCGTCGGGTTCAGCCGTACGCCGAGCATGCGCTGCGCCTGGTCGTAGTACGGCTTCAGCTCGTCCTGCCAGTCGGTGATGTCACGCCACTGGGGGTCGTCGAAGAAGGGCTTCGGCGGTACGTAGAGGGTGTTGGCGTAGTTGAGGGAGCCGCCGCCCACGCCCGCGCCGGCCAGGACCATGACGTTGCCCAGCAGGTGGATGCGCTGGATTCCGTAAAGGCCGAGCCTGGGGGCCCAGAGGTAGTTCTTCAGATCCCAGGAGTTCTTGGGGAGGGTGGCGCGGGTGTAGCGGCGGCCGGCTTCCAGGACGCCGACGCTGTAGCCCTTCTCGGTGAGGCGCAGGGCGGTGACCGAGCCGCCGAAGCCCGATCCGACGACGATGACGTCGTAGTCGTAGGCGGGGGTGTCCTGGGGCACGTTTGCTCCTCGTCGAGTGTCCGTGCGGGCCGGATGTGGTGGGTTACTTGAACCGGAACGCCTTCATCAGCCGCAGGCTCCTGCTCATGAACTGCGCGTACTTCTCGTCGTCCATGCCCAGGGACGGCGCCATCGGGAGCAGGCGCTGCTGGGCGACGGTCTGGGCCTCGGTGTACTTGAGGATGCCCTCGGAGCCGTGGCGGCGGCCGAGGCCGGAGTCCTTCATGCCGCCCATGGGGGACTGGACGCTGCCGTAGGCCGGGGCATAGCCCTCGTTGACGTTGACGGTGCCGGTGCGCAGCCGGGCGGCGACCTCGCGGCCGCGGCGGCCGTCCTTCGTCCAGACCGACGCGTTCAGGCCGTACGGCGTGGAGTTGGCGAGCTCGATCGCCTCGTCGTCCGTGGCGAAGCGGTAGATCGAGACGACCGGGCCGAAGGTCTCCTCCGTGCACACGGACATGGGTGCCTCGACGCCGTCGAGGATCGTGGGCTCGTAGAAGTACGGGCCGATGTCCGGGCGGGCCACGCCGCCCGCGACGAGCTTCGCACCCTTGGCGACGGCCTCGTCCACGTGTCGCCGCACCGTCTCCAACTGGCGTTCGCCGACGAGCGAGCCCATGTCCGCGCCGTAGGCGAGGGAGGTGCCGAGGCGCATGGCCTTGGTGCGGGCGGCGAAGCGCTCGACGAAGGCGTCCGCGATCGACTCGTGGACGTACAGCCGCTCGATGGAGATGCACAGCTGGCCGGCGGAGGAGAAGCAGGCGCGGACCGCGCCCGCGGCCGCCTTCTCCACATCGGCGTCCTCGAGGACCAGCATCGCGTTCTTGCCGCCGAGTTCGAGGGAGACGCCGATCAGACGGTCGGCGGCGCCCCGGGCGACCTCGCGGCCGGTGCGGGTGGAACCGGTGAAGGAGACGTAGTCGGCGTGCTTGACGACCTCGGGGCCGACGACGGGGCCCTCGCCGAGGACGACCTGGAAGACGTCGGCGGGCAGGCCGGCCTCGACGAGCAGGTCACGGGCCCACAGGGCGGTCAGGCAGGTCTCCGTGTCCGGCTTCATGACCACCGCGTTGCCCGCGACGAACGCCGGGAGCGCGTCGCCGACCGACAGCTCCAGGGGGTAGTTCCAGGGGGCGATCTGGCCCACGACCCCGCGCGGGTGGCGCAGTTCGGTGACCTTGGTCAGGGTGGGCATGGCGCCGGCGTGCCGCTTGGGCCGCAGGTAGGCCGGGGCCTTGCGGCCGTAGTGGCGGGCCGCGACCGCGACGGCCTGGACCTCCTCGTGGGCGTGCAGACGGGCCTTGCCGGTCTCCAGCTGGATCAGGTCGAGGACTTCGGCCTGGCGCTCGAGGACCAGGTCGTGGAAGCGGAGCAGCACGGCCGCCCGCTGCCGTACGGGGGTCTGCGCCCAGACCGCCTGGGCGGCGCGGGCCCGCTCGTAGGCGAGGACCACGTCCTCGGGTGTGGACTCGGGCAGGTCGGCGAGCTTCTCGCCGGTGAACGGCGTGTGGTTGGCGGTCCGGCCGGAGCCGGTCACACCCTTGGTGAGCTGGGCGACCAGTTCGGGGGTGACCACGTCCGCGGCGGTGCGTACGCCGATGGGGGCGGGAGCGAGGGGGTTCGTGCCGGTGGCGGGAGCGCCCGTCGTCTCGGTGCCGGTCTTCTCGGGGGCCTGCGAGTCCGTCATGCGCGCAGGGTATGACGCGAGGAGGACTTTGGGTACCCGCCGGTAATAGGGATTCACCGGGTGCACACATGGCGCCAGTGGTCACTGGCAACGAACGCGCTGATCAGGGCGTTGAACGGTGCCGTTCCACCGACGCCGGTCGCGATTCAGTCTTTCTCGATCTCCAGGCGGTCGCGGGCGCCCTTGAACACCGCCGTCCCCTTCTTCTCCGCCGGTGTCCCCTTGGGCATGGAGACGCGCAGCTCGTACATGCGGCCGGCGTCGGTGCGGACGACCAGTTTCAGCACGCGGGTGGGCCTGCCGTCGGGGTCGTAGGTGGTGTCGGCGAGGACGGCCTCGTGGCCGTCGAAGGTGGTGCGCGTGTACTGGGGGGTGCCGTGCTCGTACTCGCCCCACAGTTCCGGTTGTTCGGCCTGCCCCTGGGCCGAGCCGGGTGCCTCGTCCCACTGGATGAGAGCGACCGCGATGCTGCCGTCGTCGCCGCCGTAGACGACCTGCCGGGAGGGGCCCTTCGCGACTCCCGTCTCGTACAGCCGCTCGTACGCGGTGGGAACGGAGAGGACGGCGCCCAGGTCCTTCTCCTGGTGGGCCTTCCAGGCACCGGAGGGCGCGCGGGCTCCGGAGGCCCCGGGGGTGTCGCGGCGCGCCGTGGTCTTCTCCGCGGCCGACGCGGAGCCTCCTTCGGTCTCCATCAGGGCGGAGGAGGTGCCGAGCCATACGCCGCCCAGGAGGAGCACCCCGAGCAGGACTGCGGCGACGGGTGCGGTGCGGCGTTTGGGGCGGACTTCGGGCGTCGGGGCGGGAGGGGGAGCGGGGGCGGGGGCGGGCCCCTCCGAGGTCTCCCGGGACTCCGGCGAGTCCGGGGCATCAGGCGCACCCGGCACATCCGGCGCATCCGGGCCATCCGATCCATCCGGGCCATCCGGGGCACCCGAGGCACCCGAGGCACCCGAGGCACCCGAGGCACCCGAGGCACCCGAGGCACCCGAGGCACCCGAAGCATCCTCCGGGTCCGGCGCCTTCGTCGGTACGGCTCGGCCCTCGGCCACCGCCTTCAGTGCCGCCGCGACCTCCTCCGCGCCGGGCCGCCGGTCGGGGTCCCTATCCAGGAGCCCTACGAGGAGGGGGCCGAGCGGGCCCGCCTGCTTCGGCTCGGGCGGGTCGGCGGCGAGGATCGCGGCGACCGTGGACTCCGGGGTCGTACGACGGAAGGGGGACTCACCCTCCACGGCGGCCTGCAGGAGGACGCCCAGGGACCACAGGTCGGAGGCCGGGCCGGCGGGTCCTCCTCCCGACATCCGCTCGGGGGCGACGAACTCCAGTGAGCCGACGAACTCCCCACTCGCGGTGAGGGATTCCTCGCCCTGGACGTGAGCGATGCCGAAGTCGGTGAGGACGACACGGCCGTGCGCGCCGAGCAGGACGTTGGCCGGTTTCACGTCCCGGTGCACGATGCCGACGGCGTGGGCGGCACGCAGGGCGCCGAGAACGGCGAGGCCGATACGGGCGGACTCGGCGGGGTCCAGGGGGCCGCGTCGGAGTACCTCGTGCAGGGACTCTCCGCGCACCAACTCCATGACGATCCAGGGCAGTCCGTCCACCACACCCTGCGCGCCCCCGTCCTCCTCCTCGACGACGACGTCGTGGATCGTGACGGCGCAGGGGTGGTCGACACGCGCCGCGGCGCGAGCCTCGCGGTAGAGGCGGTGGGCGGCCCGCCGACGGTGCTCGTCCTCGGGGTCGCCGGACAACCGGGGTTGTTTGACGGCGACTTCGCGGTCCACGAGCTCGTCGTGCGCCCGCCACACGGTGCCCATCCCGCCGGAGCCGATGCGTTCGACGAGCCGGTAACGCCCGCCGATCGTCCGCCCCGTACCGCCGCCGGGGTCCCCGTCGTTGCTCATGCCTCATGCCTACCGTGCGGGGCGCCCGCTTGTCGACGCGAACATGCCCAGCCCGTGGATACCGACGGGGCCGGTCCTGGCACCGGCCGCCGCGCGGGAAGTACCGCCTCGACCGCGGCCGGGCGCACTCGCCGCTCGCGGAGTCGCCGGAGGTGGTGCGGTGAATGACGGGGGCGGTGACGGGCGGCCGAAACCGGCGGTGCTGGCGACCCCGCGACGACGGCCGCTTTGCGTGCCCTCCACGCCAATCTGGCGACCGTGTGCGGGGAAACCGGATACGGCATCCCGTATGCGCTGTCGCGCGCCTTCAGTCGAAGAGGCCGGAATCACCCGGGCCGGTTTCGCGGAATAAAGCATTCCGCGGTCTCGGTATGAATCTCGTACAAAATCGAGTCCTTACCGTTACCCGACCCCGTAACCCAGGCGTCACAAGCGCCAAACGATCAACGCACCGCGCTTCACCACAAACCGGGGCGAACGACCTGCAAAATCTGTGATGGAGATCACGCAATTGGCCGGTTTTGATCGGCCAGTTCACCGCCGAGTCATAGGCATCTCATGATACCTTCACATTCCCATTGGCGTCTTCCCCAAGCAAATGGCACCCGAGCCGTCGTACCAGAACCAAGACCGTCGGTGTTGAGGCCGTCCATCCAGGTGGGGTGCTGCCCCTTATTCCTGGAGAGCTTGACGATGGCCACCCCCACCGTTTCGGTAATTATCGCTGCCTACAACGCGATGCCTTATCTGACGCGGTGCCTCGAATCCGTCGTCGAACAGACCATTGGTCAGTCCGCGCTGGAAGTGATCGTCGTCAACGACGGTTCGACGGACGGAACACCCGACGAGCTCGAGCGCTTCGCGGGCCTCTACCCGAAGCTCATACGCGTCTTCCACCAGGAGAATTCCGGCGGCCCCTCCGCCCCCCGCAACGTCGGTCTCGGCCACGCCCGGGGCGAGTACGTGTTCTTCCTCGACGCCGACGACTGGCTGGGCACGGAGACCCTGGAACGCATGGTCGCCATGTCCCGGGAGAACGGCACCGACATCGTCCTCGGCAAGATGGTCGGCGTGAACGGTCGCGGCCTGCCCGCCTCGATGTTCAAGAGCACCCAGCCCAAGACCGATGTCTTCCACTCCCGCGTCTACTGGGCCCTCAACCCGCTCAAGCTGTTCCGCCGCGAGCTGATCGAGAAGAACAACCTCCGCTTCCCGACCGGTCTGCCCATCGGCGAGGACCAGCCGTTCACGGCCCTGGCGTACCTGGCGGCCAAGGGCGGCATCTCCGTCATCGCCGACTACGACTGCCTGTTCTGCACCCTGCGCGACGACGGCGGCAACACCACCTCGCGCACCAAGGGCTCGGAGCCGCGGCTGCGGTTCCTGCCGACCATGATCGACCTGCTCCTGGAGAACGTGCCGCCGGGCCGCGACCGCGACCACCTGGCCCACCGTCACCTCACCATCGAGGTGCAGAACCTCCTGGCCCACATCTCGCGCGAGCCGGCCGACGAGGCCGACAAGACCCTCGCCCGGCTCGCCGACACCATCGAACCGCTCTGGCACGAGGGCATCAACGACCACCTCTCCGCGATGGCCCGGCTGCGGCTGTACCTCGTCCGGCACAAGATGCTCGACGAGTCCATGGAACTCCTGCGCTTCGAACGCTCGCTGGCCAAGCGCAAGGTGTCCACGCCCGTCCTCGTCGAGAACGGCCGGATCTACGCGCGCTACCCCTTCTTCCGCGACCCCGAGCACGTCGTCCCCGACGAGTGCTACGACGTCACGGACGCGATCGGTGTACGCCACCACGTCAGCCGCGTCGAGCTCACCGGCTCCACCCTGCACCTGGCCGGCCACGGCTACCTGCACCGCGTGGAGACCCGCGACGTGACGACCGAGCTGGTGCTGCGCGAGCGCGACACCAAGGTCGAGTACCGGCTGCCCGTGCGGCACACCGAGACGCCCGGCCTGGGCTCCGACGAGGACGAGGGCGTCTACGTCTACGACAACGCCGGCTTCGAGGCCGCGATCGACATCGACACCGCCGCCGACGGCAAGCCCCTCGCCGACGGCCTCTGGGACATCTCCCTCGCTATCGGAGCCCAGAGCGCGGTCCGCGAGGTCCGCATCGGCAGCAAGCGCGCCAAGAACCTCAGCGGCAAGCCGGAGACGCAGGTCGTCCAGACCGTCAAGGGCAACCGCGCGGCCACCGTGTACACCACCAAGCCGTTCGGCAACTACACCCTCGACCTCGGCGAGCAGAAGCACAAGGTCGCCCGGCACCTCCTCATCGACTCGGCCCGCTGGTCCGCCAACGACAACTCCGAGCTGGTCATCAGCGGCCACAGCACGCTCACGGCGTTCCCCGAGGGCGAGCTCACCGCCGTACTGACCAGCGACAGCGGCGAGAGCGCGGCGTTCACCGCCGAACGCACCCCGCACACCGAGCTGTTCACCATCCGTGTCCAGGTCGGCCGGCTCACCCCCGGACTGTGGACCGGCGAACTGCGCCTCGGCACCGCCTGGTCCGTCCCGCTCCCGCCGCTCCCCCTCACCCTGGAAGCGGCCAAGTGGCGCAAGGGCGGCAAGCCCTGGTACGCCAAGTCGATCCCCAGCAAGGGCAAGACCAAGAGCTTCGCCCTCCGCGTCGACAAGGTCGACCTGGTCCGCGCGGTCCTCGGCCGCCTCTCACGCTGAGGCGCGTGGGCTCATCTCGCACTGACGCGCGCGGCGCTGTCGCAGCGCCGCGCGCCTGCACCCCCCACCTCGACGTCACTGGGCGAACGAGCTCGACCGTCTGGCCGAGGCCCACCCGGACCTCTTACCCGTCATCCACCAGGAGAACTCCGACGGCCCCTCGAAGCCCAGGAACGCATGGTCACCATGGCGCAGGAGAACGGCACCGACGTCATCCTCGGCAAGACGGCCGGAATCGGTGGCCGCAGCGCGCCGAAGTCGATGGTCCGGCGCTCACTGTTCGAGCAGCACGGCATGCGCTTCGCGACACATCCGTTCGCACGTCACACGCGCACGTCGAACAACCCCGCGCAGCACGCCCGCGGGACGCGAACCGTCCGCGTCCACGGGATGTCTCAGAGCTCGTCCACGTCCAGGTTCGTGATCACCGTCCGGGCCACCTCGCGTCCCCGGCTCGTGAAGTCGCCCTTGCCCGGGTAGCCGATGGTGAGTCTGTACAGGTCGCCGGCTGAGGTCTTGTAGTAGAGCATCCTCAGTTCGCGCGGGCGGGGGTCCTGGCTGTCGTCGGTGGTGTAGGTGATCGTGTTCTCGGCCGACGGCTTGCCCTGGTACGTCGTCTGCTCGGGGACCGTCTTCGCGCCCTTGGGCATGTCGAGGTCGTAGTCGCCGCTCTCCTTGAACTTGCCGTCGTCGTCGTACATCTCGGCGGCGGCGGAGTCGGCTATGTTCCTGCTGGTGTCCTCGGACTTCTTGGTGAGGGTGAGGACGACCGAGATGGCACCGCTGGCGTCGCTGTAGCCGACCCAGTGGGTCTGGTCCGTCTTCCGGTCGGGCACGCTGCGCTCGTAGTCGGCGGGCACCGCCAGGGTCGCGGCGACGTCCTTCTCGTGGGCCGTCTTCCAGCCGTCGGGCAGCGGCCCCGCGAAGGGATCGGTGAGTACGAGGTACGCCGCCACCGCCGCCGCGACGACCGCGGCGCCGAGCCCGAACCACGCCTTGCGGCCCAGCCGCACGCCCCTGCCCGGTACGTCGACGTAGCGCACGGGCTGTGTGGGCTGCGGCGCCGGCGGATCCGCGGCCGCCTCCAGCAGCGCGCGCACTTGGGCCGCCGCCGGGCGCCGGGCCGGATCCTTCTGGAGCAGCCCGTTGATGGCCTCCGCGAGCGGTCCCTGCGCGGCGGCGGGCGGCGCGGGCACGGCGTTGAGGACGGACTGGAGCGTCGCGGGTGTGTTGCTGCGGCGGAACGGGGAGACGCCCTCCGTCGCCGCGTACAGCACCACACCCAGCGACCACAGGTCCGACGCCGGGCCGGGGCGCTGGCCCAGCACCCGTTCCGGCGCGATGTACTCGGGCGATCCGACGAACCCGCCCGTGTCCGTCAGGTTCGTCTCGCCCTCGATGTGGGCGATGCCGAAGTCGGTGAGGACGACCCGGTCGTGGCGGCCCAGCAGCACGTTGTCCGGCTTGACGTCCCGGTGCAGGATGCCCGCCGCGTGTGCCGCCTCCAGCGCGCCGAGGACCTCCAGGCCGATGCCGGCCGCCTCCCGTGCGCTCAGCGTGCCCTCCTGGAGAGCATCACCGAGTGAACGTCCCCGCACCAGCTCCATGACGATCCACGGCCGATCGTCGACCACCGCCACGTCATGCACGTTCACGACGGCCGGGTGGTCGAGCCGGGCCGCGGCCCTCGCCTCCCGGCGCATCCGCTCGAACGCGGTGGCCCGTTCACGTTCGGAAAGGTGATCGGGGACGCGCGGCTCCTTGACGGCGACCTCCCGGTCCACCGTCTCGTCCTTGGCCCGCCACACCGTGCCCATGCCTCCGTGGCCGAGCTTCGCGAGCAGGCGGTAGCGGCCGGCGATGAGCCGCCCGGTTCCGGGGTCCCGCTCGGGGGCGCCGCCTTGCAGGGGGTGCGGTGCGGCAGGCGGAGCGGGTGTCGCGTACGGGTTGTCGGGGTGCGGTAGCGCAGCCTGCGGGCTCGGCGGTTGCAGAGCGAAACTCGTCGGCTCGTCAGTCCCGTGGCGGGCTCCCCCGTTGTTGCTCATGCGTCCATCCATATCGCGGCAGGCGCGGGTGCAGCCACCTCCGGCGCTTTTCGGTCACCGAGCCGTGACCCTTCACGTACACGTCACGTACACGTCACGTACGGACGAACGTGTCGACCGCGACGTCGAAGTACTCCCTCGCCTCCCGCACCTTCCCGACCGGTGCCGACACCCACACGTCGTACATCCGGCCGCCCTCCTCCCAGCACAGGTCGTAGGTGTGCCGGGCGCCCTCCGTCGCGTTGAAGCCGTTCCAGGTGAACTCCCAGAGCGCGGCGGGGCGCCCGCCCTGGGTGGTCTCGGTGACCCGGCCGTCCCGGTAACCGGGGTTGGTGTCCGGGCCCTTGGCGGCCGCGCGCCGCATCACCGCGAGGGGGCCGCCCGGTTCGGGGTCGGTGACCTTGACGCCGATGCGGAAGGTGTCGCCGGGCGAGAGGTAGAAGACCCGTTCGCCCTGCGAGTCACGCCGGAAACCGTCCGGGACGGCGAAGGAGAACCCGGCAGGGTCGCGCGCGACGCGGTAGCCGGAGGGGGCGGTGGTGAGTGCGGGGGCGGGCGCGGTCGACGTGTTCGGCGCCCCCGACGACGTACGCGCGGCCGGGGATGTCGTACTCGTGGCCGAGGACGATGTGTGCGCGGCCGTGGACGACGTGTCCGCCGGGGTGTGCGGCGCCGAGCTCCCCGGCCTGCCGTCTCCGTCGTCGTCGCCGTTCATCAGCAGGGCCGCGGCGGAGACGCCCGCGCCGGCCATCGCCGCGACCAGGAGCGCGGCCACCAGCATGCCCCGCGTGGACTGACCGGCGCGGGGCGGTGCGGCGGCGGGAGGCTGCTGGCTGGGCAGGTCGCGGTGGGTCGGGGTGTAGCCGTGCTGCCGGTCCGTCGCGGACGGCGGGGAGGCTGGGACCTGCGAGGCCTGGGGGGTGCGCCCGGTGTCCAGGAACGTACGCAGCATCCGCTCCGCCTCCGTCGCGCCCAGCCGCCGTTCCGGATCACGCTCCAGCAGGCCCTGTACGACGGGCAGGAGTGGCGCGGCCTGGTCGGGCGGGCTGAACTCGGCGAAGACCACGGCGTGCAGGATGCCGCCCAACGAGTCCCGGCGGAACGGCGATTCCCCGCTCAGGGCCGTGCACAGCAGCGCGCCCAGCGACCACAGGTCGGACTCGGGTCCGGTCCTGGACCCGGACATCCGCTCGGGCGCGGTGTACTCGGGCGAGCCGACGAAGGACCCCGTCTCGGTGAGCGTGGTGGCGCCCGCGACCTGGGCGATGCCGAAGTCGGTGAGGACGACGCGGTCGCTGCCGGACTCCATGAGCACGTTCGCCGGTTTGATGTCCCGGTGCAGCACGCCCGCCGCGTGCGCAGCGTTCAGGGCGCTCAGCAGGGCCACGCCGATCCGGGCGACGTCCTGCGCGCCGACGGGACCGCCTGCGGAGATGCGGTCGGCGAGGGAGCCGCCCTCGATCAACTCCATCACGATGTACGGCCGTTCGTCGTCCACGACGACGTCGTGCACGACGATGATGTGCGGGTGGCTCAGCTGCGCCACCGCACGGGCCTCGCGCAGCGTCCGGTCGCGCTGTTGGCGGGCCTCCTCGGCCGAGAGGGAGTTGTCCTGGGCGATCTCCTTGACCGCCACCCGCCGGCCGAGCAGCTGGTCCGTGGCACGCCAGACCACGCCCATGCCGCCGCGCCCGAGCCTGGCCTCCAGCCGGTAACGGCCCGCGATGACCCGGATGTCGGCCCCCTCGGTCCCCATGAGCCCCATCATGCCCCACGAGCCGGGGCACCTGGTCAGCCACCTTTCGGCCGCCACCCAGGGGGTCAACCGGCTCCCCCGGTCAGGCCCCCTTCGGCCGCCATCCCTGCAGGACCGTCTTGAACTGCTTGCCGGTCGTCGCCCAGTCCTTCGCGGGCGCCGACATGTAGATGGCGTACTCGACTCCGTCGCGGCTGAAGTACGTCTGCTCGATCGCGCGGCGCGGTCCGGGGAACGGGGTGTCCTTCGCCTGTGCGGTCCACGTGTACTCCCACAGGGAGCCCTCGCGGTCGCGGTAGAGGTTCTTCTCCATCCTCACGCGTTTGTAGTCGACGAGCCGGTCGAGCTGCTGTTCGAGGTCACGCTGGTGCTCGTAGGCGTCGTTGAAGTCGGAGGACGTGTCGACGGCGATGCGGACGAAGTGCTCGCCGCCGTCGGGCGTGTAGTCGATCTGCTTGAGGTCGCCCTGGATGCTGAAGACCTCGCGCTTCCAGGTCTTGTCGGGCAGGGACAGTTCGAAGCCCAGGGGGTCCTCGACGGAGACCCATGTGCCGGTGCCCGCGCCCTTCCCGGCCGTCGTGCCGCCCGCGGAGGTGGAGTCGGGTGACGCGGAGGCGGTGTCGTTCCGCTGCCTGCTCTCGTCCACCTTCTGCAGCAGCACCGCCGTACCGCCGCCGACCAGCGCGGCGACGGCCACCACCAGGGCGAGCGTGCGCAGCCGGCGGTGCCTGGTCGGCGCGGACGCGGGTCCCGAGGGCCCGATCGAGGTCGGTGCCGAGGCCGGGCCGGTCATGTGGTGGACGGGCGAGGCCATCGGCTCCGCCAGGGGGTGGGTCGAGGTGCCCGGACCGGGATGACCGGCCGTCCCCGCGCCCGGTACCGCGTGGGTCGCCGACTCGAAGCGGTCGCCCATGTGCCGTGTCGGCACGTAGACCTGCGCGGCGTCGGGCCGCCGTCCCTCCGCCGCCTCGGCGAGCAGCTGTTCGGCTTCCACGACACCGGGCCGGTCGGCCGGGTCCTTGCGCAGCAGTGCGGTGATGACGGGCTCGAGCGGACCGGCGTACCGCGGCTCGGCGGCCTCCTCCTCGACGACCGCCTGCATGGTGCCGAGGGGCGAGGTGCGGCGGAAGGGCGACCTGCCCTCCACCGCCGTGTACAGCGTCGCGCCGAGCGCCCACAGGTCGGAGGACGGGCCGGGGTCGTGGCCGCGCACGCGTTCGGGGGCGAGGTAGTCGACCGATCCGACGACCTCTCCCGTACGGGTGATGGTGGTGTCGCCCTCGATCTGCGCGATGCCGAAGTCGGTGAGCAGGACCCGGCGGTCGTGGCCGAGGAGAACGTTGCCGGGCTTGATGTCACGGTGCAGGACCCCGGCGGCGTGCGCGGCGCGCAGGGCGCGCAGCACCCACAGGCCGATCCGCGCCGCCTCCGTGGGCTCGACGCGGCCGTCCTCCTTCACCGCGTCGGCCAGCGAGCGGCCCTCGACGAGCTCCATCACGATCCACGGCCGGCCGTCGTGTTCGAGCACGTCGTGGACGGTGACGACAGCGGAGTGGTTGATCCGCGCGGCCGCGCGCGCCTCCGCCCGGGTACGGGCGAGCAGCCGTTCCTGGTCGCTCTCGGAGACGTAGAGAGCGGCGGTCAGCTCCTTGATGGCGACGGCGCGGTGCAGCACCTCATCATGGGCACGCCACACACGGCCCATACCGCCGCTGCCGATGGAGTCGGCGAGCCGGTAACGGCCGGCGACGAGCTGGCCCTGCATCTGATTCACGTTGCCCCGCAATGCTCTTGACAGGGTCAGACTAAGGACCGGCCCGCGTCCAGGGAACAAGCGGGGTCCCAAGGAAACCGCACTGTGATGGTTATCGCTTGCAGGTCAATGTGGGAACCGCCGGGGAAGACGGGGCCTCAGCCGGTGTACCGGTAGGTGGCCGACGCCTGTTCGTACAGGCGGGTCACCTCGTCCCGTTCGGCCTCGGGGCCACGCATCTGGAG
Organism: Streptomyces griseus subsp. griseus; assembly: GCF_000720255.1. Taxonomy (GTDB): domain Bacteria; phylum Actinomycetota; class Actinomycetes; order Streptomycetales; family Streptomycetaceae; genus Streptomyces; species Streptomyces griseus_I. The sequence goes on from NZ_JOJE01000038.1 coordinate 48,068, forward strand.
GACGTGGTAGCGCCCGCCGAGGAGGATCGCGATGTTCCGCACGAACAACTCCTTCCCCTCCGCGCCGGTCCAGGTGAACTGCCCCTCGGCCATGGACCGTCCGCCCACCTCGATGGTGCGCAGCCCGGTGGAGGTGGCCCAACTGGAGGCGCGGTACGGCTGCAGCTCGAGCTCCTTCTCCCGCTGGTAGACCATCGGGTCACTGCCGTACTTCTTCGCGGTGTCCCGCCCGGGCACGACGAGCAGCTCGAAGTCGCCGTGCGTGTACCGGACCTGGCCGAGCCCGTTGCGCGGGGTGCGGTCCCAGCCGTTGGCGACAGCCACGCGGAAGCCCTCGGCGTCCTTGCGCAGGGTGAAGCCGTCGGGGACGTCGGGGTCGTCGCCGGCCTGCGTCCCGGTGGAGCCGCCGGACTCGGACGGCTCCGGGTTCTGTTGCGGCGAGGTCTGGTCGGGCCGGGGCTCGCTGCTCGCGTCGGGTGCCTGCTCGACCTGACCGGTGGCCCCCGTCCGCTCGGCCCCGCCCGCCCCGTCGGCGCCGGCGTTCTCGCCGGCCTTGGGCATGAACAGCACGGCGTACGCGATCGCCGCGGCCAGCGCCAGCAGTATCACCACGAGCAGCGTGCGGCCCAGGCTGCGCGGTGAGCGGCCCGTCTCCCGCCTGGCCCGCTTGTGCCGCCCGTGCGTGGAGACGGGCAGCCCGGCGCGTCGCCTGCGCACCAGCTCGCCCCGGCGGCGGACGATCGGCAGCCGGTGCGGATCGACGGGCGGAGCGGCGATGACGTGCGCGCCGGCCTCCGGCTCGGGCGCCGAGCGGACCAGTGACCGCAGCCAGCCCCGCAGTTCCTCGAAGTCGATGCGCTCGGTGGGGTCCTGGCGCAGCAGCGACTCCACGACCGGCCGGAGCGGCCCGCACTCCTCGGCGAAGGCGGGCGGCTCCGCGCACACCATCTGCACCAGCTCGGCCGTCGACTCCTCCGGATACGGCGCGTGCCCCTGCACGGCCCTGAAGAGCAGCGCGCCCAGCGCCCACAGGTCGGTCGCGGGCCCGATCGGCGCGGCCAACTGCCAGTTCTCGTGCACCGGCCCGGCCTGCTCCGGCGCCCACCGCTCGGTCACGGGCCCCACCACGGCCATCCGCGCCTGCCGCGCCCGTTCGGCGGCCAGCGCCGTCGCCGGCCCCCGCCGCACCGGCCCACCGGCCGGCTCACCCCAGCCCGCGCCGGGCACCCCCGCCGCGGGCACGGGCTCGGGCAGCACGGGGCCGCTCCCCTGCGCGGGCACGGACACACCGCGCACCCCGTGAGGGTCGGCCATCCGCCCCTGGGGCACACCTGGCCGCGCCACCTCCGAGCCGGGCCCGATGGCGTACGGCCCCTGCGACGAGCCGTCGACCTGGCCACCCGGCCCGATCTCATACGGCGCCTGCGACGAACCGTTGGCGTAGGGGCGGGTCTCGCCCTCGGCGGGAGGCCGGGCGCCGGGAAGCGCCGTCCGACCGTTCTGCGCCTCGTGCACCCGGGCCGCGGCCCGCGCGCCGGCACGATACGCGGCGATCGCTCCGGCACGTGCGGCACGAATGTCATCGCCGCTCTCCGGAGTGGCTCTCCGAGCGAGCGCGGACGAATCGCTCGCCCCGCCGATCCCGTGCGCGCCCTCCGCACCGGCAGCCGGCAACGCGCCCGCCGCCCGCGCCTGAATGGCCGCCCGCCGAGCAGCCTCGGGATCCACCCCGCCACTCACACCACCGAGACCGCCGGCACCCAACGCTCCCCCGGGCGCGCCCGCCCCACCACTCGCCCCGCTTGCCCCACCGGGCCCACCGGGCCCACCAAAGCCGACCGGGCCTCCACCGGGCGGGCCCCCGAACTCCCCGGGTCCGCCGCCCGCCTCATCCTCCTCGGGCGGCACCGGGTCGTACCCGCACAGCGCCTCCTCCGCCGCGCCGACGGCCAGTCCGGTCAGCATGACCCGGCCGTCGTCGCAGATCAGTACCGTGCGCGCGGTGATGTTCCGGTGCACCCAGCCGTGCCCGTGCAGCACCCGCAGGGCCATGAGCACGTCGGAGGCGACCTCGGCCGCCCGGTACGGCGTCAGCGGCTTCTCGGCGAGCAGCGCGGCAAGCGGCCGTGCGGCCACCAACTCACTCACTATCCACAGCGACCCGCCCTCGGCGAACACGTCGAAGACCTGGTCGAGCCGCGGGTGGTCGGGAATCCGGGCCGTGGCCTGCGCGGCCTCCACCGCACGCCGCACCACCGGATCGGCGGGCCGCCGGGTGCCGGCTCCGGCCCGCTGCGGGCGGCCCACCCCACGGTCACGCGCTGTGAACCCCTCGGGCAGTCCCTCCGCGTCGAGCACCTCCGCCTCGACGACCTCCGGCAACGGCACCTGCCTGACCAGGACTTCCTGCCCGCTGTAGGTGTCGAAGGCGCGGATCTCGCTGAGTTCGTACTCGTCGGACGGCGGCAGCGGCAGGCGGTAGCGGTCGGCGAGTACCCGTCCCGCATAGTCGTCCACGATGCCTCCCCCGGCTGCCCGGTCGCTCAATTCCGCTCGTTGCGCGGCCCGATTCCCGCACAACTCGATGCGTACGGTCCGCAGCCATTCACGATACGTGCCGGAGGCAACCTGCAAAGGGGGATACCGGATCTGACGCCCCGACTCCCGCCCCGAACGCCGGGGCGGGCCAGGTCACTTCTTCGGCTGGAAGGTCTCCGTCAGCGTCCGCCACGTGGCCTTGCGCAGCTCCGAACCCCACTCGCCGGCCTTCGCCGTGTACATCAACGCGTACCCGATGTGGTCGTTGACGACGAACCCACGGTCGATCGTGCGGTACTTCGTGCCGCTCTCCACATAGGTGAACTCCCAGTCGGCGGTGCTCCAGCCGCGGTAGTTCACGTCCTCTATTCGGATCCGGTCGTACTGCGAGCGCACCATGTAGCGCTCCTGGTTCTTCCAGTCCGCCACGGGGTCGCCCTTGGGCGTCGACGTCCAGGCGATGAGCAGCTTCTGCCGGTCGGGGCCGGTGAAGCGGTCGCCCGCCGAGCCCGAGGACTGGTACTTCCAGCCGTTCGGCAAACCGATCGAGTACCCCTGACTGCCCTGGTGAGTCTTGGCCACGGCACCTTCGCCCGAGCCACCGGACCCACCCGCACTCGCCCCGCTGCCGCCGGACGCGCTCACCTCGGTGCCGGGCGTGTTCCCTGACTGCGACCCGGCCGCCGCGGACTTCGACGCCTCGCCGTCCGTGCGCGTACCGCCGCTCTCGTCTTCCTTGGTGTCCGTACGGGCGCTGTCGCTGGCCACGGTCCTGGAACCGCCGCCGCTCTTCGATCCGTTCGCGTCCTTGTCGTCCCCGCTGAACGCGATGGCCAGCACGGTACCGATCACGGCGAGCGCCACGACCACCGCGATGATCACCAACGTCCGCCGCGGCACCACGTCGGTGATCGGCGCCCTCGGCACGGGCCGTGGCGGCAGATCCAGATCCGGCGGCGTCATCACGGGCCACCCGGAACTCCGCCCGCTGCCGCCCGCGTTGCCATGCGGAGCTCCCGGCCCGCCCGGAGTGCCCGAAGCACCCGCGGCACCTGAAGCGGTCTGCGTACCGCGCGCACCCTGGGCACTCCGCGCACCCATGGCCCCCGTCGCCCCCTCGCCACGCCGAGCAGCGGGAACCCCGGACGCGCCCTGCGCACCCCGCTCCCGAACGCCGGCCGCCGAGCCACTCGCCCCGCTCGAACCACCCGGCCTGCCCGAAGCCCCGGAGCCGGCACTTCCCGCCGAAGCCCCGCCACCGGATCCCGAAGCGGAACTCGAAACGGAGCCGGAAGCGGAATCAGAGGCGGAATCAGAAGCGGTCGTCCCGCTCCCGGACTTGGCCCGCGCGGCGGCCGCCGACGTGGCCGCCCCGGCCGCGACGGCCGCCTTCCGCACGGAACGCAGCGCGCCCCGCAGCTTCTCCGCGGCCTCCTCGCCCCGCTTGCCCCCGGCGTCCGCCGAACCGCCCTCGTCCCCGGGCTCGTCCGGCTGCGCGGGCAGCGGAACGACCCGCGTGGCGTCGAGCGGCGGCTCCGGTTCGGCCGTCTTCGGCTCGGGCGCGTGGATCACCCGGTTGAGCATGGCCCGGACACTCGCGTCGTCGAGCCGCTTCCCGGGGTCCTTGTTGAGCAGGCCGTAGATGACGTCCCTGAGCGGTCCGGCGTTCTTCGGCTCGTCCAGCGGCTCGGTCATCACCGCGGTGAGCGTCGCGATCGCGGAGCCCTTGTCGTAGGGCGGTGCGCCTTCCACCGACGCGTACAGCAGCCCGCCGAGGGACCACAGGTCGGCCGCCGGTCCCGGCTTGTGCCCGCGGGCCCGCTCCGGGGAGATGTAGGAGGGCGCGCCGACGAGCATGCCGGTCGAGGTGATCGACGGGTCGCCCTCGACCTGGGCGATGCCGAAGTCGGTGAGCACAACCCGGCCGTCCTCCGCGATCAGCACGTTGGACGGCTTCACGTCACGGTGCAGGATTCCCTCGCGGTGGGCCGAGCGCAGCACGTCGAGGACCGCGAGTCCGACCTCGGCCGCGCGCTTCGGCTCCAGCACGCCGTCCTCGCGGATGACCTCGGCGAGCGACTTGCCCTCGACGAGCTCCATCACGATCCACGGCCGGTCGTCCTCGTCGACCACGTCGAAGACGGTCACCGCGCTGTTGTTGCGGATCCTCGCGATGGCCTTGGCCTCACGCAGCGTCCGCGTGATGAGCCGGCGCTTCTCGTCCTCGTCGATGTTCCCCGGGAACCGCAGCTCCTTGACGGCGACCGTCCGGCCGAGGGTCTCGTCCTCGGCGCGCCAGACCGTACCCATGCCGCCGCGGCCGAGCACTTCTCCCAGCCGGTACCGCCCGGCGAGGAGACGTTCGCTCTTGTCCTGACGGGATGTCCCCGCCCGCTCCGCCTCCGACATGCGTCCCCTCATGCAACCCGCCCTGACAGAGCCTCCATTGTCCCTCACCCGACAAGTGCCCAACGCCCAGGGTGGCCCTTGGGGCACCCGAATCCTCCACACACCTCTTCCGAGGTCCCCTTACCGGCGGCCCGGAAGCCGTCGTGCCGCGCTGCATGATGGGCGGTGAAGAGGAAGGACGAGGTAGGACGAAGGAAGGACCCCACCGATGCCGCCGCTTCGGACCCTCCTGGCCGTGCCCGTGTCCCTGGCCGCCCTCGCCCTGGCCTCATTCGGTTCGCAGGCGACCGCGAAGCCGCCCACGGACGCGTTGCTCCCGCTGCTGGTCCCCGGGGGGAAGGGGCGCGCGGCAGCGCTGCTGGTCCGCGAGGAGAGCGGCGCCCGCTACACCCGGACCGGACGGGCCATCAGCCGCACCGACCGTTTCCGCGCCGGCAGCATCACGAAGACCTTCGTCGCGACGGTCGTCCTCCAACTGGCCGCGGAACACCGACTGTCCCTCGCGGACACGGTGGAGCAGCACCTGCCGGGACTGGTGCGCGGGGCGGGAAACGACGGGCGCGCGCTGACCCTCCGTTCCCTGCTCACCCACACCAGCGGCCTGTACGACTTCACACAGGACACCGAGGGCGCCGTCCCCGTGACTGCTCTTCAGGCCGTACGCATCGCACTCACCCACCCCCCGGCCGACCGCGGCCGCTTCTCCTACTCCAACACCAACTACGTTCTGCTCGGCCTGGTGGTCCAGCGGGCCACCGGCCACTCGTACGCCACCGAGACCGAGCGGCGCATCATCGCTCCGCTGGGTCTGACGGGCACCTCCTTTCCTGGCTCCCGCACCTCGCTGCCCTCTCCGCACGGGCGGGCCTACGCCGCCGACGGAACCGACGTCACCGATCTCGACCCGCGGGTGGCCGGGGCCGCGGGCGAGCTGGTGACCACGCTCGCCGACCTGGACCGCTTCTACGCGGCGTTGCTCGGCGGCGAGCTGCTTCCCCCGCGCCGGCTGCGGGAGATGCTCGACACCCGTGCCGCACGGGGTTCGTACGGCATGGGGCTGTTTCCGGAGAAGCTGCCGTGCGGCACCACGGTGTGGGGGCACAACGGCCGGATCGCCGGCAGCTACGTGCGCACCGCAGCCACCGTCGACGGCCGACGTGTCCTCACCTTCCGGGTGAACACGACCGCGATCGCAGATCCCCGCCTGGAACCGGCCCTGCTCGCGGCCGAGTTCTGCCCTCGCACTCCTTGAACGAGCTGGTTCCGCCCGACGATCCCGACCCGCGGCACTCGTTCGGGTGAACCAGCCCGTGTGCCCCCGCCCCTACCGCGGCACGATGTCCGGTGCCCCCAGTCGCGCCGCGTCCGCCGTCAGGTCGTCCGGCTGTCGCTGGGACTCCCGTTCGGCCTCCACCCGCTTCTCGTAGTGCTCGACCTCGCGCTCGATCTGGTCCCGGTCCCAGCCCAGCACCGGCGCCATCAGCTCGGCGGCCTCACGGGCGGTGCGGCTGCCGCGGTCGAAGGTCTCGATGGAGATGCGGGTACGCCGGGTCAGAACGTCGTCCAGGTGCCGAGCGCCCTCGTGGGAGGCGGCGTAGACGATCTCGGCGCGCAGATAGTCGTCGGCGGCGCTCAGGGGCTCGCCGAGCGAGGGGTCGTCGGCGATGAGGTCGAGGAGTTCCTCCGTCAGCGCGCCGTAACGGTTCAGCAGGTGCTCCACCCGCACCACGTGCAGCCCGGTCCTGGAGGCGATGCGCGCTCGCGCGTTCCACAGGGCCCGGTACCCCTCCGCGCCCAGCAGCGGAACGTCCTCGGTGACGCACTCGGCGACCCGCATGTCGAGTCCGTGCACGGCCTCGTCGACGGCGTCCTTGGCCATCACCCGGTACGTCGTGTACTTGCCGCCCGCGACGACGACGAGCCCCGGCACGGGATGCGCCACGGTGTGCTCGCGGGACAGCTTGCTGGTGGCGTCCGACTCCCCGGCGAGCAGCGGGCGCAGTCCCGCGTACACGCCCTCGACGTCGTCCCTGGTGAGGGGCACCGCGAGCACCGAGTTCACGTGCTCCAGGAGGTAGTCGATGTCCGCGCTGGAGGCGGCCGGGTGGGCCTTGTCGAGGTCCCAGTCGGTGTCGGTGGTCCCGATGATCCAGTGCCGGCCCCAGGGGATGACGAACAGCACGGACTTCTCGGTGCGCAGGATCAACCCGGTCGTCGAGTGGATGCGGTCCTTGGGCACGACCAGGTGGATGCCCTTGGAGGCGCGGACGTGGAACTGTCCGCGCTCACCGACCATGCCCTGGGTGTCGTCGGTCCACACGCCGGTGGCGTTGACGACCTGCTTGGCGCGGACCTCGTACTCGCCGCCGTTCTCCACGTCCTGCACCCGGGCGCCGACGACGCGCTCGCCCTCGCGCAGGAAGGCGGTGACCCGCGCGCGGTTGGCGACCTTCGCGCCGTACGCCGCGGCCGTGCGCACCAGTGTGGCCACATAGCGGGCGTCGTCCATCTGGGCGTCGTAGTACTGCAGGGCCCCGACCAGCGCGTCCTTCTTCAGGGCGGGGGCGACGCGCAGGGCATGACGGCGGGTCAGGTGGCGGTGCAGGGGCAGGCCCCGGCCGTGGCCGCGGGCCATCGACATGGCGTCGTAGAGCGCGACGCCCGAACCGGCGTACAGGCGTTCCCAGCCCTTGTGCTGGAGCGGGTAGAGGAACGGGACGGGTTTCACCAGGTGGGGGGCGAGCCGCTCAAGCAGCAGGCCGCGTTCCTTGAGCGCCTCGCGGACGAGGGCGAAGTCGAGCATCTCCAGATAGCGCAGTCCGCCGTGGATCAGCTTGCTGGACCGGCTGGACGTGCCCGAGGCCCAGTCGCGCGCCTCGACCAGTCCGGTGGACAGGCCGCGGGTCACGGCGTCGAGTGCGGTGCCCGCGCCGACCACGCCGGCGCCGACGACCAGGACGTCCAGTTCGCGCTCGGCCATGGCTGCCAGTGACTCGGCGCGCTGCGCCGGCCCCAGTGTCGCTGTCCTCACCGCTGCCTCCCGCTGTCTGCCGGGCCGACCGCACCCTCAGGGCGATGCCCGGTTCGGTTCCCCCTGCCCACAATCCTGACCGCGTTGCCCGACTTCAGCCACCACTCACCCCTGGCCTGTGGACAACCACCACATGTCCACCGAAGAAACACAGCCGACCAATCCCGCATAACGGTCATATTTACTCCTAGTCTGACATTGCGCTCGCCCATCCTGTCCACAGGGCTTGCGTACCTGTCCCGCTTCGGCTACTGGGAAGGACGGCCCACGTCATGCCCGCAGATCTCGCCGTCATCGGACTCGGCCCCTTCGGTCTGCCGCTGGCGCAGGCCGCGGTCGCCGCCGGCATCTCCACGCTCGGTTACCGGACCGGGCCGGAGGCCGGATCCCTCAGCCCCGCAGAACTGCGCCGGATGCTCTCGGGGGGCTTCCGGCCGGCCACCGACCCCGCCGAGCTCGGCCGGGTGCGCACCGCGGTCATCTGTGCGCCGACCCCGCGCCACACGGACGGCGGGCCCGACCTGAGCCAGGTGGAGGCGGCCGCCCGCACCCTGGCCGCACACCTGCGCCCGCACACCACGGTGATCCTGGAATCGCCCGTCTACCCCGGCACCACGGAGGAATTCCTGCGTCCACTTCTCGAGGAGGGCTCGGGGCTGCGCGCGGGCCGCGACTTCCACCTGGCCCACTCCCCCAGCCGCGTCGACCCCGGCAACCGGGACTGCGCCCCGGCCGGCACCCCCAAGGTCATCGGCGGCCTCACCCCCGCCTGCACCGAGTCGGCCGCCGCCTTCTACGGGCGGCTCACCGACAAGGTGGTACGCGCGCGTGGACTGCGGGAAGCGGAGACCGTGCAGTTGCTGGAGACCAACTACCGGCACGTCAACATCGCCCTCGTCAACGAAATGGCCGTCCTGTGCCACGACTTGGGCGTCGACCTGTGGGACGTCATCCGCTGCGCGGAGACCAAGCCGTACGGCTTCCAGGCGTTCCGCCCCGGCCCCGGCGTGGGCGGCCACTCCGCCGCACAGGACCTGGCGGGCCACGGCGGCCGCCCCGGCAGCCCCCTGCGGATGGTGGAGCTGGCCCAGCAGGTCAACAGCCGGATGCCCCGGTACGTCGTCCAGCGCGCCGCCGCCCTGCTCAACGAGCACGGCAAGTCCGCGCGGGGCGCGCGCGTGCTGCTGCTCGGCGTCACCTACAAGCCCGACCTGGCCGACCAGCAGGCGACCCCGGCGCGCGAGATCGCGATCAACCTGATGGACCTCGGCGCGGCCGTCAGCTACCACGACCCGCACGTCCCGTCCTGGAACGTCCTCGACCGCCCGGTCCCCCGCGCGGACTCCCTCTACGAGGCCGCCGCCGACGCCGACCTGACGATCCTCCTCCAGAACCACCGCACGTACGACCTCCAGGGCTTGTCGGTGAAGGCACAGTTGCTGCTGGACACGCGGGGGGCCACGCCTACGGGGGCGGCGCATCGGTTGTGAAGGGGGCGCATGGGGTTGCCGAGCCGCCGAGCTGGTGGCGTACGCCCTCGCACGCCGATACCGTGAGACAGGCGGAGCCCACCGCAGGGGGTACTGCGGCAGGCTCCTGGATGGATCACGGAGTGTCCGCCCCTAGGTGACTTGGGGGCGGCCGCTCACCATCCACGCAACAGGCGGAGCCCACCGCAGCGGTCACTGCGGCAGGCTCCTGGATGGATCACGGAGTGTCCGCCCCTACGTTTCTCAGGGGCGGCCGCTCACCATCCGAAGATCCGCAAGATCCACCTCCTCCGGCACTTCACCAGCCAAAGCCGGATCCGGTCCCAGCGAGTGGGCTTGCCGTGGCGTCCCATGGGCGCCCCCTTCCACGACACCACCCATTGACCCGGTAGGCGGTCCGTCGGAAATCGGGCCGGGCCCCGAGGGCCGGGGTCCGGAACCATGTCCTTGGAAGGGGGCGCTCCAGAAACCTGGGGCGCCACGCGCACGCTATCGCTCTCGCCCCCGCTGACCAGCCCAAATGGGCCCCGAGGCAACCGTGCGCCCCCTTCCCACACCCCACGCCCCGGCCCGCCCGGGCATGCGAAAGGGGCCGGCCACCTCGTCCAGGTGGCCGGCCCCTTTCGCGTCGTATGACCTACCGCTTGTGCTGCGAGTCCGCCACCGTGACCTCCACGCGCTGGAACTCCTTCAGCTCGCTGTAGCCGGTGGTGGCCATGGCGCGGCGCAGCGCGCCGAAGAGGTTCATGGAGCCGTCCGGGGTGTGGGACGGGCCCGTCAGGACCTCCTCGATGGTGCCGACCGTGCCGAGGTCGACCTTCTTCCCGCGGGGCAGCTCCTCGTTGACGGCCTCCATGCCCCAGTGGTTGCCCTTGCCGGGCGCGTCCGTGGCACGGGCCAGCGGGGAGCCCATCATCACCGCGTCCGCGCCGCAGGCGATCGCCTTCGGCAGGTCGCCGGACCAGCCGACCCCGCCGTCCGCGATCACGTGCACGTACCGGCCGCCGGACTCGTCCATGTAGTCGCGGCGGGCGGCGGCCACGTCCGCGACGGCCGTGGCCATCGGGACCTGGATGCCGAGCACGTTGCGCGTGGTGTGCGCCGCGCCGCCGCCGAAGCCGACCAGGACGCCGGCCGCGCCGGTGCGCATCAGGTGCAGGGCGGCGGTGTAGGTGGCGCAGCCGCCGACGATCACCGGGACGTCGAGCTCGTAGATGAACTGCTTCAGGTTCAGCGGCTCGTGCGAGCCGGAGACGTGCTCCGCGGAGACCGTCGTACCGCGGATGACGAAGATGTCCACGCCCGCGTCCACGACCGCCTTGGAGAACTGCGCGGTGCGCTGCGGGGAGAGCGCGGCCGCCGTGACCACGCCGGAGTCGCGCACCTCCTTGATGCGGGCGCCGATCAGCTCCTCCTTGATGGGGGCGGAGTAGATCTCCTGGAGGCGCCGGGTCGCGGTCTCCGCGTCCAGGCCGACGATCTCGTCGAGCAGCGGCTGCGGGTCCTCGTACCGCGTCCACAGGCCCTCGAGGTTCAGCACGCCGAGGCCGCCGAGCTCACCGATGCGGATCGCGGTGGCCGGGGAGACGACCGAGTCCATGGGGGCGGCCAGGAACGGCAGCTCGAAGCGGTAGGCGTCGATCTGCCAGGCGATCGAGACCTCCTTCGGGTCCCGCGTACGACGGCTGGGGACGACGGCGATGTCGTCGAAGGCGTACGCCCGGCGGCCGCGCTTGCCGCGCCCGATCTCGATCTCAGTCACGTCTGTGGCCTTTCCTGATGCGTTGCAGCGTCTTCCAGTATCGCCGACGGGCGCGACACGGGTACGACAAGGGCGGCCCCGGAGGTTCCGGGGCCGCCCTCGCGCAAGCCCTGCGCCTACTTGTTGCTGTAGTTCGGCGCCTCGACCGTCATCTGGATGTCGTGCGGGTGGCTCTCCTTCAGGCCCGCGGACGTGATCCGGACGAAGCGGCCCTTGGACTCCATCTCCGCGATGGTGGCCGCGCCGACGTAGCCCATGGTCTGGCGCAGGCCGCCGACGAGCTGGTGCAGCACGTTGCCCAGCGGGCCGCGGTAGGGCACCTGGCCCTCGACACCCTCGGGCACGAGCTTGTCGTCGGAGCCGACGTCGGCCTGGAAGTAGCGGTCCTTGGAGAACGACTTCGCCTGGCCGCGGGACTGCATCGCACCGAGCGAGCCCATGCCGCGGTACGACTTGAACTGCTTGCCGTTGATGAACTGCAGCTCGCCCGGGGACTCCTCACAGCCCGCGAGGAGGCTGCCGAGCATCACCGTGTCGGCGCCGGCGGCGAGGGCCTTGCCGATGTCGCCGGAGTACTGCAGGCCGCCGTCGCCGATCAGCGGGATGCCGGCCGGACGGGCCGCGAGGGAGGCCTCGTAGATGGCGGTGACCTGCGGGACGCCGATGCCGGCGACCACGCGGGTGGTGCAGATGGAGCCGGGGCCCACGCCGACCTTGATGCCGTCGACGCCGGCGTCGATCAGGGCCTGGGCGCCGTCGCGGGTGGCGACGTTGCCGCCGATCACGTCGATGCCGACGCTCGACTTGATCTTCGACATCCAGCTGAGGGCGTTGCTGTTGTGGCCGTGCGAGGTGTCGACGACCAGGAAGTCCACACCGGCCTCGGCGAGCGCCTGGGCCCGCTCGAGCGCCTCGGGGCTGGCGCCCACGGCGGCACCGACGAGCAGCCGGCCCTCGGCGTCCTTGGCGGCCCGGGGGTACTGCTCGGCCTTGACGAAGTCCTTGACCGTGATGAGGCCCTTGAGGACGCCCGCGTCGTCGACCAGGGGAAGCTTCTCGATCTTGTGGCGGCGCAGCAGCTCCATGGCGTCGGCGCCGGAGATGCCCACCTTGCCGGTGACCAGTGGCATCGGGGTCATGACCTCGCGCACCTGACGCGTGCGGTCGGTCTCGAAGGCCATGTCGCGGTTGGTGACGATGCCGAGCAGCTTCTTGTTGCCGTCGGTGACCGGGACGCCGCTGATGCGGAACTTGGCACACAGCGCGTCGGCCTCGGCCAGCGTCGCGTCCGGGTGCACGGTGATCGGGTCGGTGACCATGCCGGACTCGGAGCGCTTCACCAGGTCGACCTGGTTGACCTGGTCCTCGATGGAGAGGTTGCGGTGCAGCACGCCGACGCCGCCCTGGCGGGCCATCGCGATCGCCATGCGGGACTCGGTCACCTTGTCCATCGCGGCCGAGAGCAGCGGGATGTTCACCCGGACGTTGCGGGAGATGCGGGACGAGGTGTCGACCGCGTTGGGGAGCACCTCGGATGCACCCGGCAGCAGCAGCACGTCGTCGTAGGTCAGCCCGAGTGTCGCAAATTTACCGGGTACTCCGTCGACGTTGGCAGTCATGACACCTTCCCCAAATGGCCTTGATCGGTGCGGATGTCCATGCTAACGGGAAGCGGAGCTGCCGAATTCCACGGTTCCTGGCGACTCCGGTCTTCGTATGTTCGTACGGAATCAGGTGGGCGCCCGTTCATGTGGGGGCGCTTCCAGGGGAGTCCTACTGCTCGGCGAGGGCGCGCAGGCGGCTGAGCGCCCTGTGTTGAGCCACCCGCACCGCCCCGGGTGACATTCCCAACATCTGGCCGGTCTCCTCGGCCGTGAGACCGACCGCGATCCTCAGCAGGAGCAGTTCGCGCTGGTTCTCCGGCAGGTTGGCCAGCAGTTTCTTCGCCCACTCCGCGTCGCTGCTGAGCAGGGCACGCTCCTCCGGGCCCAGGGAGTCGTCCGGCCGCTCCGGCATCTCGTCGGAGGGGACGGCCGTGGAGCCGGGGTGGCGCATGGCCGCGCGTTGCAGGTCGGCCACCTTGTGGGCGGCGATGGCGAAGACGAAGGCCTCGAACGGGCGGCCCGTGTCCTTGTAGCGGGGCAGGGCCAGGAGGACCGCCACGCAGACCTCCTGAGCGAGGTCCTCCACGAAGTGGCGGGCGTCGCCGGGGAGACGCGACAGACGTGTGCGGCAGTAGCGCAGGGCGAGGGGGTGGACATGGGCGAGCAGGTCGTGCGTGGCCTGCTCGTCGCCGTCGACGGCGCGGTGGACGAGCGCACCGATCGCCCCTTGGGCAGTGACCGCCTCGTCCTCGCGCATCGGACCATGGTGCCTTGCGACCGGACGGTCCGTGGCTCCGCCTTGGTGGTTGTGCACCGAAGCGTTATGAGCAGGTGCGCCGGAACTCATCCCCTGCGCCCTCCCCTTCCGCTCGACCGACTTGTCCCCGAGGAACTCCACACCTCAAGGATGCGGCATCCGCGGCGAAACGAGCAGCGGGCGTCCGGCGAGCCCGGTCCTCACCCCCGCCCACCCTGCGGTGAGCGGGGTTTTCCCGAGCTTCGGAATCCCCGCTGCGACACACCCTGCACGCCCTGGGCCTGCGACGGGTCCCGCCGAAACCGACCCTGCGCGCCGCCCGCACCGTGAAACCGGGCCCCGCGCGCCGTCGGCGGCCGGCCTCCTCCGGCCCGACCGGCCGGAGAGACCTGTCGGATCGGCCAGGAGAGGCCCATCCGACCGGCCGGAGAGGCCCGCCACCGGAGGGGACTAGCGGACCAGGCCCCACCGGAAGCCGAGCGCCACGGCGTGTGCCCGGTCCGAGGCGCCGAGCTTCTTGAACAGCCTCCGGGCGTGGGTCTTGACGGTGTCCTCGGAGAGGAACAGCTCGCGACCGATCTCGGCGTTGGAGCGGCCGTGGCTCATACCTTCGAGCACCTGGATCTCACGCGCGGTGAGGGTGGGCGCGGCCCCCATCTCGGCGGAGCGCAGCCGACGTGGGGCGAGTCGCCAGGTCGGGTCGGCGAGGGCCTGCGTCACCGTGGCGCGCAGCTCCGCGCGGGAGGCGTCCTTGTGCAGGTAGCCACGGGCTCCGGCGGCGACGGCGAGAGCGACGCCGTCGAGGTCCTCCGCGACGGTGAGCATGATGATGCGCGCACCGGGGTCGGCGGACAGCAGTCGCCGGACGGTCTCGACGCCGCCCAGACCGGGCATGCGTACATCCATCAGAATCAGGTCCGAGCGGTCGGCACCCCAGCGGCGGAGGACTTCCTCGCCGTTGGCCGCCGTCGTCACGCGCTCGACGCCGGGCACGGTCGCGACCGCGCGGCGGAGCGCCTCTCGGGCAAGCGGGGAGTCGTCGCAGACGAGGACGGAAGTCATGGCCGCCCTCCGCAGCTGATGCGCGTCACCTTGTGCCTCCAGGCTGGTACGAATCGTCACCTGTGCGGTCGACCGTCTCGGACGCTTGCCCGAGCACTTGTGTTTTCAACCGCCACCGCACTCTCAACGATGGTCACTCGAAAGAGTTACGGGGCCACATGCCGTCTTCGGCACTCTACGTGAGGGTGCCAACACGGTGCAGACATGAACGACAGACTCACAACGTTTCATCACAACCTATGCCCCATTCAGGCCCTTTTCTTCCCATTTGTTGGTGTCTGAGGCTAGATTCGCAATGAGTCATATTTTCATCTCCTTAGATCGTAGATGTACGGTCATACGCACCGTATCCACTCAGAACGGCTGCAAGGGGTCACGCAATGGCAGATTTCTCCCGCCTTCCCGGACCGAACGCGGACCTGTGGGACTGGCAGTTGCTGGCTGCCTGTCGCGGGGTGGACAGCTCGCTCTTCTTCCATCCGGAGGGCGAGCGCGGAGCGGCCAGGAGCGCTCGTGAGAACTCGGCCAAGGAGGTCTGCATGAGATGCCCGGTCCGCGCCCAGTGCGCGGCGCACGCGTTGGCTGTGCGAGAGCCGTACGGCGTCTGGGGCGGCTTGACCGAGGACGAGCGTGAGGAGCTCATGGGGCGGGCGCGCAACCGGCTGGTGTCGACATCGACGACCGGCGGGGACGCCACCTCGAACACCTGAAGGAACGTTTCTGCAACCGCAGGGCACGCGGAGGCGTGCCCTACCCCTGCCCCGCGTGCCTTGCCTCTGCCCCGCGTGCCCTACCTCTGGCCCTGGGCCGCCGCAGGCCGCCGTTGCCGGTCCGCCGCCCGTGCCAGCTGCTCCAGCGTCGCCGCCACCGTCGGCACCTGCGCCAGATCGGGCAGCGTCAGCGCGACGATCTCCCGCCGCACCGCCGGCTCCAGCGTCACCGTGCGCGCACCCCTGGGCCGTACGGACTCGATCGCGAGCTGGGGCAGGACGGCGACACCCAGTCCGGCGCCCACCAGGCCGACCACGGCCGGGTAGTCGTCGGTGGCGAAGTCGATGCGGGGCGTGAAGCCCGCGCTTTCGCACACCTCCACCAACTGCCCACGGCAGCGCGGACAGCCCGCGATCCACGACTCACCGGCGAGTTCGCCGATGGCGACGGTCCCCGCGCGCGCGAGCCGGTGCCGTTCGGGGACGAGAGCGACGAGCCGGTCCGTCAGCAGCGGCCGTACGACCAGGTCGTCCCACTCCTCCGCGCCCGGCGCGCCCTCGTAGCGGAAGGCGAGCGCGAGATCGCAGTCGCCCTCGCGCAGCATCTCGACGGACGCCGGCGGTTCGGCCTCCTCCAGGGAGACCCGGGTGCCGGGGTGAGCGGCGCGCAGGGCGGCTAGGGCGGTGGGGACGAGGGTGGAGCTGCCGCTGGGAAAGGAGACCAGCCGGACCCGGCCGGAGCGCAGCCCCGCGATCGCCGCGACCTCCTCCTCGGCCGCGGTGAGCCCGGAGAGGATGCCGGCCGCGTGCCGCACCAGCGCCTCGCCCGCCTGCGTCAGACGCATCTCGCGGCCGCTGCGGATCAGCAGGGGCGTGCCGACCGATGCCTCCAGGGCCTTCATCTGCTGGCTGACGGCGGGCTGGGTGCACCCCAGCTCGCGCCCGGCCGCCGAGAAGGAGCCGGTGGCGGCCACGGCGCGCAGTACGCGGAGATGACGGGCCTCGATCACCCTTCGAGCATAAGTGAGTCTTGGGTACGGCGCCGAATAATGCGTCGACGCTTGGGGTCGCGGTCTCCTACCGTGCGGGACCATGAAGCTTCTCTCCCTGAATCTGGGCCGTCCGGAGTCCGTGCCGTACACGGACCAGCCAGAGGGCCTCACCGGTATCGACAAGCAGCCGGTCCAGGGGCCGGTGCGGGTGACCGCGCCCGGGCCCAAGGGGGTCGGGGCGAGCGGGCTGGCCGGGGACGCGGTGTGCGACACGCGTCATCACGGCGGCGACGACCAGGCCGTCTACGCCGTCGCCCGCGAGGATCTGGACGACTGGGAGCGCGAGCTGGGGCGGCCGTTGGCCAGTGGCGCGTTCGGCGAGAACCTCACCACCGAGGGCGTCGACGTCTCCGGCGCGCGGATCGGCGAGCGGTGGCGGATAGGGGCCGAGGTGGTACTCGAGGTCACCTGCGGGCGGATTCCCTGCCGGACCTTCCAGGAGCATCTCGGTGAGCGGCGGTGGGTGAAGCGGTTCACGGCCAAGGGCGCGCCGGGCGCGTACCTGCGGGTGGTGACACCGGGCGAGATCCGGGCGGGCGACCCGATCGAGGTCGTACACCGGCCGGACCACGAGGTGACGGTCGCGCTGCAGTTCCGCGCGGTCACGCTGGAGCGGACGCTGCTGCCGCGGCTGCTGCCGGCGGGTGAGGCGCTGCATCCGGAGTCGCTGGCGGCGGCGCGGAAGTACGTGCGGGAGCACGGGGTGTGACGGGCGGTCGCTCGGGGTCGGGCTGGGCCCCTGACGTGCGGTCACGCCCTCGGCGCCCGAGGAGGCGCCGGAGCGGATTCACGCAGTCCGGGTAACTACCCTTGGGCCATGACAACGGCTCTGATTACGGGATCGACCGCGGGCATCGGCGCCGCGTTCGGGCGGCGGCTGGCGGCGGACGGGCACGACCTGGTCCTGGTCGCACGGGACACCAAGCGGCTGCGGGAGCAGGCGACCGAGCTGCACGACCGGCACGGCATCGAGGCGGAGGTGCTCACCGCCGACCTCGCGACGGACAAGGGCATCGAGGCGGTGGCCGACCGGCTCGGCGACCGCAGGAACGCCGTCGACCTGCTGATCAACAACGCCGGCTTCGGCAACAAGGGCCGCTACCTCGACGTACCGATGGCCGACGAGCTGAGGATGCTCAAGGTGCACTGCGAGGCGGTGCTGCGGCTGACGTCCGCGGCGACCGAGGCGATGCGGGAGCGGGGGCGCGGCGGGGTCGTCAACGTGGCGTCGGTCGCCGCGTTCGTGCCCCGGGGCACGTACGGGGCGTCCAAGGCGTGGGTCGTGCAGTTCACGCAGGGGGCGGCGCGGGATCTGGCCGGTACGGGCGTCCGCCTGATGGCGCTGTGTCCGGGGTTCGTGCGGACGGAGTTCCATGAGCGGGCCGGGATGGGGACGGACAACATCCCGGGCTGGATGTGGCTGGACGCGGACAAGCTGGTCGCGGCGGCGCTGCAGGATCTGGCGCGGGGGAAGTCGCTGTCCATCCCGGACCCGCGGTACAAGGCGCTGATGGGCCTGGTGAAGGTGACACCGCGCTCGCTGCTGGGCGGGATCAGCTCGAGGACGGGGCGCAAGTACGGGCCTCAGTGAGCGGGGCCGGTGAGCAGTTGCCCGAAACGGGTGACGTCGGCGTTCCGGTGCGAAAATGGGCGTGACGGAACCGGGCTCAGGGGGGCCGGAGGCGGTGTCATGACGTTCGTACAGCTCATCGACTGCAGGACCAGCCGGTTCGACGAGATGGACCGGCTGATGGACACGTGGGTCGAGCAGACCAAGGGGAAGCGGACGGCGACGCACGCGTTGGTCGGCAAGGACCGCTCGGACGAGTCGCACTTCATCGAGATCGTGGAGTTCCCGTCGTACGAGGAGGCGATGCGGAACTCGAACCTTCCGGAGACCGACAAGATCTTCCGGGAGCTGGTGGCCCTGTGCGACGAGATGCCGACCTTCACCGATCTGGACGTGGTGCGGGACGAGCAGCTGTACGCGTCCACCGCGCGGCGGTTCTTCGAGACGATCGCCCTCCACGGGAACCTGCCGCCGCTGGACGGCCTGCTCTCGGAGCACTACCACGACCACGATCCGGCGAACGAGCAGGACACCATGGGGATGGACGCCATGCGGCGCGAGGTCGATATGTGGCGGAGCGGCTTCGACTTCGCCTTCGAGGTCGAGGACCAGATGGCCCAGGACGACCGCGTGTGCAGCCGGTGGACGTGGCGCGGCACCCACAAGGGCGACTTCATGGGGCTCCCGGCCACCGGGAAGCAGTGCACCATGACCGGCGCGACCATCCACCGGTTCGGTGACGACGGGAAGATCGCCGAGGCGTGGTGGCAGTACGACCGCCTGGGGCTGCTGGCACAGCTGGGGGCGCTGGACGCGCTGGAGAGGTAGGGGACGGACCCAGGGCCTGGGCTCCGGCGCCGGCTCCGGGCCATGAGGTCGCCCGCGAGGGGAGAAGCCCCCGTTCCGGTTACGGGACGGGGGTTTCTTCGTGTGCGACTTGCCCCCGTGAGCGCCAAACGGGCTCGGACCGACTGTCGTACGGGCCGACTAGGATTTCGGCGCTGCCCTCGGGGGCCTCGCGCCACGGGCACAAGATCCCTTCTCCTCTATATCCACGTACAGCTTCGAAGGTGCTCGGTGCCCGATGCTCTCAGGCCGACTGTTCCTGCTCCGCGAGAGCGCTGGTTCCAGCCGCGGCGGTCCGGGTCTCGGTGGGAGCAGGAGGGACTGGAGCACCTGCGGGCGCTGATGCCGAAGACGGAGCCCTACCGGGCGTGGGCGACGTCGGCAAGCGTGACGCCTCCCTCGCCGCCGTCCTCGCCGCCGTCATCGACGCCGAGCACGTCCCGTACCTCGCCGCCCACCGCTACAAGGACACCGGACTGCGCAAGCGCGCCCAGTGGGAACAGGTCTGGGAGCAACAGCGAGAGGAGGACCGGACCGGGCAGCGGCTCGACATCAAGGTGCCGCCGAAGTAAAGCAGCGCAGACTTCCTGAAGCACTCCTACTGGTCCAACCGCGGCAAGCTCGACGTCCCCAAGGAGCGCTTCATCTCCTACCCCGGCGCTTCCCTGGAATCGGACACCTCCCTGCTTCTCGGCTGGGCCGGCTGGAATCACCGCGACCAGGCCGACGCCCTCGTCGGACTCATCCTCAGCCGCATCGAAGCGGGTGGCTGGGACAAGAAGGACCCCCGGCTCGTGCCGCTCCTCGCCGGGCTGAGGGAGGTCCTGCCCTGGGTGCACCAGTGGTACGGCGAGTACGACGAGGAGTGGGAGGACAACTCCGCCGAGGAGTTCCAGGCCGCCCTCGAATCGGGCCGCGCGGACGCGGAGTTGTCGGAAGCCGACCTCGCCAACTGGCGTCCCGAGAAGAAGACGCGCGGTCGGCAGAAGAAGAGCGACTGAACCTGCCCAACGGGCATGGTTGAGGGGCGGCCTGTTTCCGGCTGCCCCTCATTTACATCAACCGCGCGCGACCATCAGCACGAACGCGGTCCACTGGCCGGGGTCGACCGTGAGGAACGCGTCCCCCGGCCGCTTGGAGTCGCGGACGAACACGGACGAGGGCTTCGTGCACGAGCGGCGCGTCCAGGGACCCGGCGGTCACTGGATCACTCAACAGCTCGTGTCCAACGTGCCGTTGACCGCCGCCGAAGCCGCCAAGATCCTCGCGCGGATGCGCGTATCAGCAGCCGTAGAGCCCGTATCACCGCAGCTCGCACCGAGTCCCCACATCCCGGCCGTCGGTGAGCCGACCACTCCGACCACCGACGGCTATCCAAACAAAAACCCCAGTGAGAACACCCCAACCAACCCCCCAAACCCCCCAC
>NZ_JOJE01000039.1 GCF_000720255.1 Streptomyces griseus subsp. griseus
CGACGGATCACCCGACACGTCCGCCCGCAGGACCAGCGTGTTCACGAAGAACCCGACCAGATCATCCAGCGCCTCGTCCAGACGGCCCGCCACCGGAGAACCGATCGGAATGTCCGTACCCGCGCCCAGCCGCGACAGCAGACCCGACACCGCGGCCTGCACCACCATGAACACACTCGCCCCGCACTCTCGCGCAAGACCCACCACGTTCCGGTGCACCGCCGCATCGAACTCAAGTTCCACAACATCGCCCTGATACGACGCGAGCAGTGGCCGCGGGCGATCGAACGGGAGCGCCAGCTGTTCCGGAACACTGGCGAGTTCATCTCGCCAGAACTCCACCTGGTCCGCGTCACCCTCGTCACCCAGCAGCTCACGCTGCCACAACGTGTAATCCGCGTACTGCACCGGCAACGGCTCCCACCGCGGAGCCGCACCCTCACACCGCGCCCCGTACGCCACCGCGATGTCAGCCGAGATCCGCTCGTAGTCACTGTCCCGCACCACCAGCGTCGGCGCCGCCTCCTCCAGCGACAAGATCCGCTGATACGGCTGACCGTCCGCCTCCGCGAACACCGTCCGCAGGCTCTCATGCCGGCCCACCACATCCGCGAACGCCCGATCCAGCGCCTTCAGATCCAGCTCACCGCGAAGCCGTACCACGAGCGGGATGTTGTACGTCGCGCTCGGCCCCTCCAACCGGTTCAAGAACCACAACCGACGCTGGGCGAACGACACCGGCACCCGCTCCGGACGCTCCACCGCCCGCCTGACCAAACGCGTCGCCAGCAGCGAATGCCCACCCAACTCGAAGAAGTTGTCATCGACGAACACCTGGCACAGGACCTCCTCCTGTTGCGTGCGCGGAGCACGGCCCATGCCGTCGGCGGCAAACTCGGGTGCGGGCAGGGCCCGTCGGTCCAGCTTCCCGTTCGGCGTCAACGGCAACGCGTCCAGCACCATCACGGCCGAGGGCACCATGTACTCCGGCACCGCCTTCGCCACATGCGCACGCAACGCCTGCGGTTCGACTACCGCACCGGCCGCCGGGACCACGTAGCCGACCAGCCGCTTGTCACCGGGCCGGTCCTCGCGCACGACCACCGCAACCTGCGCGACGTCGGGGTGGGCGGCCAGGACGGACTCGATCTCGCCCAACTCGATCCGGAAACCCCGCATCTTGACCTGGTCGTCGATGCGGCCGAGGTACTCGATCTCCCCGGCGGCGTTCCACCGCACCAGGTCCCCGGTGCGGTACATGCGCGAGCCGGGCTCCCCGAAGGGGTCGGCGACGAAGCGCTCCGCAGTCAGACCCGGACGGTTCAGGTAACCCCGTGCCAGACCGTCACCGGCGATGTACAACTCACCGGCCACACCCACCGGCACCGGGAACAGGCCGGCATCGAGGACGTAGGTGGAGACGTTGTCGATCGGACGGCCGATCGGCGGGGTGGTGTCGATGCCGGTGTCGGCATCGGAGTGCCAGTACGTGGTGTAGACGGTCGCTTCTGTCGGGCCGTAGATGTTCGCCACCCGGGCCCCGGGCATCGCCGCCTGGATGTCACGGACCGTGTGCGCGGCCAGGGCCTCACCGGCCAGGGCCACCGCCCGCGGGCGGGCATCGCCCAGGGTGCCGGCCAGCAGATGGGAGAAGGCCGAGGGCACACCGCTGACCAGGCTCCCGGCCAGCGCACCTGGCTCGAGATCGGCCAGGGACAGCAGGTCTCGAACGACCTCGATGCTGCCGCCGGCCACCAGCGGGCCGAAGATCTCGAACACGGAAACGTCGAAGTTCAGCGACGTGGAGGCCACCACCCGGGACAACTGCCCAAAGTCGAACCTGCGGTCTGCCCACGCCAGTAGATTCCCCACCGACCGGTGCTCGACCACCACGCCCTTCGGCCGCCCCGTTCCGGTCGGCCGGATAGTCCGGGTCGATGGGCACATACGCCGCGCCCGTCTTCACCACCGCCAGCAGCGCGATCACCAGGTCTGTCGACCGGGGCAGGGAGACCGCGACGAACCGCTCCGGGCCCGCGCCCTGTTCGACCAACAGCCGGGCCAGCCGGTTCGCCCGCTCATTCAACCCGCGATACGACAGCTCCACACCCTCGAACACCAGCGCCGTGGCATCCGGCGTCCGGGCGACCTGCTCCTCGAACAGCACCGGCAGCACCCCGCCGGGGATCTCCCCGCCCGTGTTGTTCCAGTCCTGGAGCACCTGACCGAGTTCGGTGTCGTCGAGGATGCGTACCCGGCTGACCGGCCGCTCCGGGGCCGCCAGCACCTGCTCCAGGAACCGGGTCAGCCAGCCGGCCATCCGCTCGATCGTCGACCGGTCGAACAGGTCCGTCGCGAACTCGATTCCACCCGTAATCCCGGCCGGTTCGCCTTCACCGGTGAACGTCTCGGCGAGGTTGAAGGACAGGTCGAACTTCGCCGCCTGCGTCCCGCCGGGTTCGACCGTGACGTCCAGGCCCGGCATCACCAAGTCCGACACCGGCGCGTTCTGGAAGGCCAACGCGACCTGGAACAGCGGGTGTCGGCCCATCGAGCGAACCGGGTTCAACACCTCGACGAGGCGCTCGAACGGCACGTCCTGTGCCGCGAAGGCCCTGAGGTCGGTTTCCCGAACCCGCTCCACCAGTTCCGCAAACGACGGGTCACCCGATACGTCCGCCCGCAGGACCAGCGTGTTCACGAAGAACCCGACCAGGTCATCAAGCGCTTCATCCAAGCGACCCGCCACCGGAGAGCCGATCGGAATGTCCGCACCCGCACCCAACCGGGACAGCAGACCCGCCACCGCGGCCTGCACCACCATGAACACACTCGCCCCACGCTCACGGGCAAGACCACGCTGCCACAACGTGTAATCCGCGTACTGCACCGGCAACGGCTCCCACCGCGGAGCCGCACCCTCACACCGCGCCCCGTACGCCACCGCCAGATCCCGCGCCAACGGCCCCAACGACCAACCATCACCCGCGATGTGATGCACCACCGCGACCAACACCCACTCATCCACAGCCGTTCGGCAAGCCCACGCCCGTACCGGAATCTCAGACTCCAGGTCGAACACGTACGCCGAGGCATCCGCGACATCAGCGGCCAGCCTCTCCGCAGAGCTCTCCCGCACCACCAGTGCCGGCGCGGCCTCCTCGACGCTCAGCACCCGCTGGTACGGCTGGCCGTCCGCCTCCGCGAACACCGTCCGCAGACTCTCGTGCCGGCCCACCACATCCACCAACGCCATCTTCAACGCGGCAACATCCAGCTCACCCCGCAGCCGTACCACCAACGGAATGTTGTACGTCGCGCTCGGCCCCTCCAACCGGTTCAAGAACCACAACCGACGCTGGGCGAACGACACCGGCACCCGCTCCGGACGCTCCACCGCCCGCTGTCATCGACGCTGACCTCGTCGACCCCAAGCACTTCCGCAAACAGCTCACACAGCTGCTTCTCCTGTGGGGTGCGTGGCGCACGGCCGGTGCTGTCAGCGGTGAATTCGGGTGCTGGCAGGGCCCGCCGGTCCAGCTTTCCGTTCGGCGTCAACGGCAGTGCGTCAAGAACGAGAACGGCGGAGGGGACCATGTAGTCCGGTACCGCCTTCGCCGCATGGGCGCGCAGGGCCTGCGGTTCGAGTGCTGCACCGGCGGTGGGGACGGCGTATCCGACGAGGCGCTTGTCACCGGGCCGGTCCTCGCGGACGATCACCGCGGCATGGGCGACGTCCGGGTGCCCAGCGAGGACGGATTCGATCTCGCCGAGCTCGATGCGGAAGCCCCGCATCTTGACCTGGTCGTCGATGCGGCCGAGGTACTCGATCTCCCCGGCGGCGTTCCACCGCACCAGGTCCCCGGTGCGGTACATGCGCGAGCCAGGCGTCCCGAAGGGGTCGGCGACGAAGCGCTCCGCAGTCAGTCCCGGACGGTTGAGGTAACCCCGTGCCAGCTGCACACCGGCGATGTACAACTCACCGGCCACACCGACCGGTACCGGGGACAGGCCGGCGTCCAGGACGTACAGCTGTGTGTTCCACACCGGCCGCCCGATCGGCACGCTCGTCCCGGCCGGGGTCTGGCACTCCCACCAGGAGACGTCCACCGACGCTTCCGTCGGCCCGTACAGGTTGAACAGCGGCGCATCCAGCACCTGGTGGAAGCGATCGACCACCTCCGACGGCAGCGCCTCACCACTGCACACCACCCGCCGCAGCCCACCGCACTGCCCCGCCGCGGGCTCCTGCAAGAACACCTGCAGCATCGACGGCACGAAATGCACCGTCGTGACCCGCTCCTCAACGATCAGCCGGGCCACATACGCCGGATCCCGATGCCCACCGGGCCGGGCCACCACCAGCCCCGCACCCACGATCAACGGCCAGAAGAACTCCCACACCGACACGTCAAAGCCCGACGGCGTCTTCTGCAAAACCCGATCATCAGCCATCAAGCCGAACCGGTCCTGCATCCACAACAACCGGTTCACAATCCCCCGGTGTTCCACGACGACGCCCTTGGGGCGTCCCGTCGAACCCGACGTGAAAATCACATACGCCGGAGCCGACGCATCCAGCGGAGCGAGCCGCTCCGCATCGGAAAGGTTCTCGGGGCTGAGAACGGCCTGCCGGTCCACTGCCACCGGAGCGTCGAGGACGAGCGGGACGGTGCCGGCCGGCAGCTCGACCCCGCTGTCCTCGACGGTGATCACGCACATCGGGGCGGCGTCCTGCAGCATGAACGCGATCCGGTCCGCGGGATAGTCCGGGTCGACCGGCACATAGGCGGCCCCCGACTTGAGCACCGCCAGCAGCGCGACGACCAAATCCAGAGCCGGCGCATGATCCGCTCGACGCTCGCCTGGTCGAACAGGTCAGGGCGGTAGTCCAGCCACAGCCGGAGACGTTCTCCGGGAGCTACGACCAGCCGAAGCGGATAATGCGCGGCATCCTTGACCTCAATGGACACCACCTGCAGCCCGACGCTCGTCAAGTCGAGGGCTTGCGGGTCCACCGGATAATTCTCGAAGACGATACAGGTGTCGAACAGCTCGTTCGTCCCGGCCATGCGGTGCAGTTCCGACAGGCCGAGGTGGTGGTGCTGGATCAGCTGCGACTGGCTGTCCTGCAGGTGCTGCAGCCCGACCAGGAGTGACTCGGAGGGCACGACCCGCATGCGTACCGGGACCGTGTTGATCAGCATGCCGATCATCGAGGCGGAGCCGGTCAGTTCTGGGGAACGGCCGGAGACCGTAGCGCCGAAGGTGACGTCGTCGCGTCCGGTCAGCTGGCTGAGGATGATCCCCCAGGCCCCTTGGATCGCGGTATTCAGGGTCAGGCCGCAGGTGCGCATGCGGTGGGTCAAGGCAGCAGTCTCCTCGGCCGACAATTCGACCGGGATTCGCTCAGGCATCACTGAGGCCTGGTGGGTCTCACCCGGGGCCACCAGGGTCGCCCCATCCAAGTCGGCGAGTTCCGCGCTCCAAGCCTTGCGCCCAGCCTCGTCATCCTGATTCGCGAGGTAGGACAGAAAGTCGCGATACGGCGTCACGTGCGGAAGAGCCGATTCATCGCACCGGTTCATGTACAGAGCGAAGAACTCTCGCATGAACAGCGGCATTGACCATCCGTCGAGGATGAGGTGATGGTTGCTCAAGACCAGGCGGTGCAAGTCCGGTGTGATCCGGATCAGGGTGAACCGAAGCAGGGGCGGCCGGGCCAGGTCGAAGCGGCTCACACGGTCCTCGATCAGCAGCCGGGCCGCTTCACGTTCCGCCTGTGCCCAGTCCTGTGCGCTGAGGTCAATCTCCCGCCATGGGAGCGGCACCTCGGTCGGGATCACCTGGACGGGTTCGCCGGTCTTCCTCTGCCGGAACGAGGCACGCAGGTTCGGGTGCCGCCGGAGCAGCGTCTCGGCCGCAGCCCGCAGGGTAGCGGTATCCAGCGGGCCCTTCAGATCAAACGCCCACTGGGCCGTGTACACATCCGTGTCGGTGAGGTCGAAGAGAGAGTGGAAGAGCAGGCCCTCCTGGAACGGCGTCAGAGGCAGAATGTCTTGGATACGCGGCCGGCCAGTCACCAGGTCCCCCACTCAGAGTCAAGTTCACTTTCGAAAGCGTCGATTTCGCTCTGGCTCAGATCCACCAGGGAGAGGTCGGACGGTGTGTGGCCGCCCGCGTCGGGGCGATGCCCGTGTGCGGCAAGCGCGTCGAGCACTCGGAACCAGGTTTCGGCCAGGTCGTGCACGGTCGCGTCTGAGAACAGGGCCTGCGGCCAGGTCCAGCGGACCGTGAGGCGTGCGCCGTCGGCATGGTTCTCGGTGACGGCGTTGATCTCGATCGCGTGGGCCACAGCCATCGAGGCGTCACCGCCGCCAACAAGTCCGAACTCCGGTACTGCCGCCCAGTCACCGCTGTCCGGGGCGGAGGAGACGTCGAACCGGCCCAGGTAGTTGAAGCCGATCTGGGGCGTCGGCAGGGCAGACAGCTCGGCTCCGGTCTCTGCGTTGAGATATCGCAGCAGGCCGAATTCGGTGCCGTTCTCGGAGAATTCGCGTACCTGTTCCTTGACCCGCTTGAAGGCGCGGCCCAGGTCGTCCCCGCCGGCCCAGATGTCTGGCCAGTCGACCTCGCCGGGGTCCAACAGCATCGGATAGAGGCTGGTGAACCACCCCACGGTTTCGGACAAGTCGACCGGCTCGGCCAGGCTCTCGCGGCCGTGTCCTTCCACGTTCAGCAGCACAGCCGTGCTCTGGCCGACATTGCGGCGCCGACGCCAGTCCGCCACCGCGAGGGCCAGTCCGGCCAGGAGCGCATCTTGAACGGTGGCGTGGAAGGCCGACGGCACTGTCGTCAAGAGAGCAGCGGTCTGCGCCTCCGGCAGGGAAAGCGTGAGGCTCCGAAGCGTCGACTCAGTGTCCCGAGCGGGGTCGAGCGCAACCGGCCCCAGGCTCTGACCACCGGCCTCGAGGGCCGCGGTCCAGGTGGGGAGGTTGGCCACGCGCTTCGGGTCCATGGCAAGCTGCTGCAACTGCGTCGCCCAGGTACGGAAGGACGTACCCGAGCGGGTCAGCGAGGGCGTCACACCGGTTGCGGCTGCGGCACACGCGGCCGCCAGGTCTGACACCAGGATCCGCCAGGAAACTCCGTCAACGGCCAGGTGGTGAATGACCCACAGAAGTCGGCCACGCTCAGTTGGTCCGGCATCGAACCAGGTGACCGTGAATGCGATGCCGGCGTCGAGCGCCAACCGCTGGGCGGCGGAGTCGAGTTCGGTACGAGTCAGCTCTTGTACTTCTTCTTCTGGCAGCCCGCGGACATCGATCCGAGAAACTCGGGCACCGCAATCGACCGCATCGCGCTGCTGTACGTCGAGCGTCGGCGTTGCATCGGGCGCTCCGTGTACGGTACGCAGCCGCAGCATGTCATGGTGCTCCACGACGGCACTCAACCCGGCTCGCACATCACCAACAGTGAGACCTGCCGGGGTCCGGACCACCATCGCCTGGTGGAAGTGGTCAATCGGTCCGTTCTTGTCGAACAGCCAACGCATCATCGGAGTGGGCGGCAGCTCGCCGATCCCTGCGTCGGGGTCTTCCGAGCCCTCATCGGTGAGGACGGTCACTACAGACGCCAAACCATGAACACTTCTCAGCTGGAACACATCTTTTGGCGTAATGCCCAGACCGGCCTGCTTGGCTCGGCCCACCACCTGGAGCGCCAGGATGCTGTCGCCGCCCAGCTCAAAGAAGTTGTCGTCGATACCGACCCGCTCAACCCCGAGGACCTCCGCGAACACCTGGCACAGGACCTCCTCCCGCACCGTCCGCGGAGCACGGCCCTCCCCGGCAGCGGTGAACTCCGGCGTCGGCAGAGCCTTACGGTCCAGCTTCCCGTTCGGCGTCAACGGCAGGCCGTCCAGCACCACCACCGCAGACGGAACCATGTAATCCGGCAGCAACTCCGCTACATATGCCCGCAGTTCCTGAACGTCCAGCACACCGGCATCGGCCGTGGCAACCACGTATCCGACCAGCCGCTTGTCACCCGGCCGGTCCTCACGCACCACCACCGCGGCCTGGCCCACCCGCGGATGACCCGCCAGAACCGACTCGATCTCACCGGGCTCGATCCGGAAACCACGCACCTTCACCTGGTCATCCACACGACCGACGTACTCCAGCTGCCCGGCCGCCGTGCGGCGCGCCACGTCGCCGGTCCGGTAGAGCCGGCCGCCGACAGGTCCAAAGGGGTCGGCGACAAAGCGCTCGGCGGTCAGGGCGGGGCGGTTGAGGTAACCGCGGGCGAGCTGGTCGCCCGCGATGTAGACCTCACCGGCAACGCCGTCGGGCAGCGGACGGAGTAATCCGTCCAGGACATAGACCCGGGTGTTCCACACCGGGCGGCCTATCGGGACGGTGGCGGCGTCGTCGCCCAGGCCGTCCAGCCGTCCAGCCGTCGCCTGGATGGTGGCCTCGGTCGGACCATACACATTGATCACGCTTGCGTCCCAGGCCGCGGCGGCTTCCCTGGCCAGCGCCGCCGGGAGCGCCTCACCGCCCGAGAGGAGCGCCCGGATGCCCCGGCCCCGCTCGTCCAGCGGCATCGCGGCCAGCAGGGACGGCACGAACTGAGCCACCGTGACGCCCTGGTGCCCGATGAACGCGAGCAGTTGCTCGGGGTCGCGGGTCGCCTCGGCGGACGCCATGGCCACGGCTGCCCCGGAGACCAACGGCGCCCACAGCTCACCGCCGGCCGCGTCGAAGCTGACCGGGGTGCGGGCGAGCACCACGTCCTGCGATGTCAGCTCGGTCTCCGCGGCGAGCCAGCAGAGCTGGTTGGCGAGGCCGGCGTGGGTGACGACGACGCCCTTGGGGGCGCCGGTGGAACCCGAGGTGTAGATGACGTACACCGGGTGCCGGGCGGTGAGCACGGCGATCCGGTCCGCGTCTGTCACATCGGTGTCCGAGTGGACCGCCAGGGCCGCGGCGGTCCCCGGCTCGTCGAGCAGCAGGACCGGTGCCGCTGTCTCGATCCTGGTCCCACTGGTGGTCAGCACCAGGAGGGGGGCGGCGTCCTTCAGCATGAACGCGATCCGGTCCGCGGGATAGTCCGGGTCGACCGGCACATAGGCGGCCCCCGACTTGAGCACCGCCAGCAGCGCGACGACCAAATCCAGCGCAGTCGCCTCCGGCGACCGCTCCACCCGCTCCTCGAACAGAACCGGCAGCACACCATCAGGAACCTCACGGCCCGTGTCATTCCACTGCTCGAGCACCAGATGCCGCTCGGCCTCGTCCAGGACCTCCACCCGGCCCACCGGCCGGTCCGGATCCACCCGCACCGCCTCGATCCTGAGTGACCGTGATCGCCAAGTCCCCGACCGGGCCGTTGGTCAGGGGGTGCGCAACCGCGCGTTGTCCGGCGAAGTCAAGGTCATAGTTGAATGACATGATGTTGATCGTCGGACCGAACGTGCGCTGCCCGCCGGCACGACCAAGGTCACTGTGCAGATCCTCCTGCCGGTACCGCTGTCGCTGCAGCAGGCCGCGAACTGAGCTGGAGACGTCAGCCAATACTTCGGCGATGCCGGCTCCAGGGCGCACCCGAACGGTCAAGGGCAAAATGTTGGACAGCATGCTCGGGGTGTATCGCTGGACCGCGGTCGCCCGGGAAGTCACCGGCAACTCCAGGGTGACGGCCTCTTGGCCTGTGAGCTTGGCGAAGTAGGCGCCGCTGAGTGCCAACACGACGCCGGGCCAAGCCGATTGGCCAAGTCCAGCGGCGGTGCAGATGTCGGTGACGGTCTCCTTGGCCAAGCACGCCGTTTCCCGCAGGGGAACGTCGGCGGGCGCTGCGGAGCGGCCGGCGAGCAGGAGCGGCGCAGCGTCGGCAGCGGGTTGGCGGGACCAGAAAGCACGATCGTGCTCACGTTGCGGCGAGCTGCGATACTCGCGTTCATCGTCCAGCAACCGGGTGATCGACTTGAACCTGGTCTCCCGGCAGGGTTCGGAGCGGGTCAGCGCGGTGTAGACCTCAGCCACCCGCTGGGCCACCAGTCCACAGCTGTAGCCGTCCATCACGATGTGATGGCAGCGCTGGTACCAGAAGTACCGACGGTCTGAGATCTTGAGCAAGGCCCATGTGAACAGCGGTCCAGTGGTCAGATCGAAGGAACGCGTCATTTCGGCGCGCATCCACTGCTGCGCCTTCCCGACAGGATCCGCTTCGCCGGCGAGGTCGAGGTAGGTCAGGGTCCAGTCGGAATCCGAGGTCAGTTCCTGCCGAACCTCGCCCTTCTGTTCCACGATCTTGATCCGCAGCGCCTCAGTCTCGGCCAGCACCTGGCGAAGCGCAGATCCGAAAACGTCCACGTCCAAGGAGCCATCAATGTCAGCGTATTGATTGACATTGAACATGAGGCTTGCCGGTTCCAGCTTCTGAGCCACCCACACCCCCATCTGCGCAGCGAGCAGGGGCAGGGAAGTCCTCGAGGCTTCGGTCACTTCGGTTCCCATCATGTGCTTCGTCTCTCCAGCGGACTGTTGGATACCGATGGGGCTCTTTCAAGCCCACCCAGCGCTGGCACCTGCAGAAAAACCGTTGCTTGACTCGCCTCGTTGACGTGGCGGGTCATACCTATCGCGCGCATGCGCCATTACATTGCCGCCCTGCGGTCACTGAAGGATCGGACGGCGAGACTCCCAGGACTCAATCGCCCCGCGCGAGAACGCACCAAAGGCCGGAAAGCCTCACTGGCTGGGCGAGATGATGCAGCGTCCGAGTCGCCGTTTACCGCAGGGCGGCACATGCCGGGCCAGGCCTCTACCCGAGTTGGTCAGGGCTGGATTCCAGAAAGAGGGGAAGGGCTCACTCAGCAGGAGTGAGAGGCTTCATATCAGTCCAGTTGCGCTCGACATAATCGAGGCAGCTCTGTCGAGAGTTCTCATCGTGGACGACCACCCAGCCGGCCGGCACCTCGGCAAAGCTAGGCCACAACGAGTGCTGTCCAGCCTGGTTGCTCAGCACAACATACTTTCCGTCTTCCTGCTCAAAGGGGTTCGACATCGGGGACACCTCACAGTCGTAACGCGGCTATTGGATGGAGAGAGCGCTAACGAGCCAACTTCGACCATGACTTGAAGGCATGGTTCGACACCCGTATCAGGAAGATGCACAACGCGGCATCACCCATCCCTCAGAACCTGCCCTGTCGAACCAGCATTTTCGAGTGGGCAGAGAGCGGGTATGAGTTCACGCACCTGCGCGAGGGCTCGTACAGGAAGGGGCCCTTCGCCAGGAAGGCGCGAGTGAAGTCAGAGAGAATCCGACATACAGAGACACAGCAAATACACATCCCCCGTGCAGTGCGTCATGTCCGCTGGCATTGGGTCACAGCGATCACTTGACGCATGCCATCCAAACACTTGCATTGCACCCCGTCAACCGCATTCTCGATACAAATGTCCCATTTCATCCTCGTAAAAAGAATGCAAAACCTCTTCAGTGCGCCCGGATTTGCGATCATTGCAGGCCTCAATGACCCACCCACCGATGCCACTGAAGCACCTCGCGGAAGGTGCGAATCAGCGCGATCGAGGATGCTCGGTAGCCCCGGGCAGCAGCGAAGCCCTCACCCCTCGGGTACGGTTCCCAGGATCCACGGATGCTGCGAGTACTCCATCCCGCTTAAGTGCCGCTTAAGTGCCGCTTAAGTGCGGCCAATTACTCTCGATCATCCGTTAGCACGCCAACCAGCACCGCAGGAAGGCTTGGAGGCAAAGTTGGAAGCGCGGCTTGCCAGCACATTCGTGGACGTCGTACGGCAACAGGCCGACGCCCACGGCGACCGGGAGGCTTTCGCCTACATCCGGGATATGAGTGACGGCCGGATCAACGACACACTCTCGTTCCGCGAACTGGACACGCAGGCGCGCATCACGGCCGGCTGGCTCACCAAGCAGGGGGGTGCGTCAGGCGACCGGGTACTGCTGTGCTTCCCGCCGGGCCTGGACTTCATCGTCGGCTTCCTCGGCTGCCTCTATGCGGGCATGGTCGCCGTGCCGGCGCCCATGCCCGAAGGCTTCAGCTCGTCAGAGGACCGAGTGAGCAAGATCGTCCGAGACGCCCAGACCGGCATCGCTCTCTCCGATGCGAGCGGCGCTGCGAAGCTTGAGCGATGGCTTGCCGACCAGCTCGGCGCTGCACTGCCCTGTGGCGCGGTCCGCACCATGGATTCCGCCCTCGCTGCAAGCCTGACCATGCCCGATGTGACGCCGGACACGGTGGCGTTGCTGCAGTACACCTCCGGCTCGACCAGCGACCCCAAAGGGGTCGTGATCACGCACCGGAACCTATTGAGCAACATGAAGCTGATCAGCGAATGCGCGGATGGCGGACCGCACAGTCGTTCCTTCGGCTGGCTGCCGGTCATCCACGACATGGGGCTGATCGGGCAGGTGCTGTGGATGCTCTACCTCGGCGGTTGTACCGTGCTCACCTCGCCGACCGAGTTTCTCCGACGCCCCTATCGGTGGCTCGAGCTCCTCAACGAGCTGGACATCGACTTCACCGTGGCACCGAACTTCGCCTACGACCTGTGCGTGCGAACCGTCTCGGAGGAGAAGCTCCGCGGACTGGACCTGTCAGGCTGGCGGGTGACCTTCAACGGGGCGGAACCGGTACAAGCCCAGTCCCTGGCCAAGTTCGAAGAGAAATTCGGGCCGGCCGGCTTCAAGCCCGAGACGTTCCTGCCGTGCTACGGCCTCGCCGAGGCGACCCTGCTGGTCACCGGGACACGTGCCGACGGCAGACCGGTGATCACAACGGTCGACGCCGAGCTGCTGGCCCAAGGAGAGTTCGTTCCTACGGACCCCGGGGCAGGACGGCGCGAGCTCGTCGGCAGTGGAACGGTGGATCGGTCACGGGTGCGGATCGTGGACACCGAGACACGTGCGGCGCTACCGGACGGGAAAGTCGGTGAGGTCTGGGTGCGAGGCGAGAGCGTGGCCCAGGGGTACTGGGGCCAGGCCGACTTGAACGCCGAGATGTTCAACCAGAGCGTCGGTGGCGAGGCGGGCTTCTTCCGCACCGGGGATCTCGGCGTGATCCACGAGGGCGAGCTTTATGTCACCGGTCGCCTCAAGGAAGTGCTGATCATCCGTGGACGCAACCTCTATCCGCACGACCTCGAGCGGGCTGTCCGCGCGGTCGATCCACGGCTGGCCACCGGAGCCGGCGCGGTCCTCACGCTGGACGCGCCCGAGGGCTCGGTCGTGGTGGTCCAGGAGATCAAACCACGCGGCCTGGTCGAAGACGACTACCGCGCGTTGGCCAGGAACATCCAGCGGACCCTGGTGCGCGAGTTCAGCATCCCTCTGCCCAGCGTCGTGTTCGTCGGACCGGGCCGCGTTCGCAAGACCACCAGCGGCAAGATCCAACGCTCGCTGATGAAGCAGCTCTTCGTAGCTTCCACGTTGAAGCCCCTGCACGAGGAGCTGACCGATGCTCTCGCCCATCTGAGGAACGACTGACCGAGGAAAACCAGAGAATGGATCACGTTGTGACAACGGTGCACCGCAATAGCTCGCTTGAAGAGATCCGAGCGTGGCTCATCGAGCGGGTGGCATACTACCTTGAACTGCCGACGGAGAAAATCGACCCAGAACTCGAGCTCGCGGAATACGGGATGGACTCGGTGTACACCATGAGTATCGTCGCCGAAATCGAGGATCAGCTCGGTGTGAAGATCGACGAGATGGCCGCTTGGAAGTACTCCACGATCAATGCCTTGGTCGAGTACGCCGAGAATCTGGTCAGCGAACAAGTGCACTCCGCGCGATGACGACGGCTCGCGCATGCGGACGGGCACGGTGCCCATCAGCATCTATCGATCCGAAACGGTAGGTGTTCTGGGTCGTTGATGTGTGTGCAAGGCGGGTCAGGCTGGCCACCCGGACGCTTGCCTGATGGACGTCCGTTGTCGACGCGAATCAGTTCATTCGACTCTCGTCGCGTCGAGCCCGCTCCGCGGATCCTCCATGCGAGACGCTGACTCGTCTGCACTCTTCATTGCGCGCAGCAAAGGCAAACATGACACCAGTACGAACAGGCCGAACAGGGTGATGGCTGTCAGCCCCACCGGTTGCAACAGCTGCGACGGGTCCGCCTGCACAGACGGCCAGTTGCTGATCCAGTTCGCGGCGACGTCCAGTGTCATCACACCGCTCCCCCACCAGATACCGCTCCGCCTCACGAGGCCCACCAGCACCACGACCAGCGGATCGAGAACGACAAGGCACACGAAAAACACCCGAATGAATGCGTGCGGAAACGCTGCATAAGCATGGATTCCACCCCGTACCAAATCGCTGATGTGAGCACACGCACCTTCAGCGAAACCGAGCAGGTACACCCCAAGAACCCATCGTGCCCACCGTGGCAGGCTCCCCCATTTGCCCCGCAACCGCTCCTTCATGCAACAAGCCTATCCGCAGCCGATCACACCACCGAATGCTTCCGATTCTATTGCGATCGCTTGGGAGCCAAGCCATCGGCAGGCCCGATCGCCAGGAGAGTCCGGAAGTGGCCCGCTGGATACGGTTCTCCGACAGGAACTCCCTCGACTTCGACCCAGGCATGGGCCGAGAAGGGATTCGTACGGACGCCCGTGCACCACGTGGGCCAGGTGCCGCGCGCCCGACACAGGAGGGCGGTTGCCACCGAGCGCTGCAGGCATGCCTGTCCTGCGCATCGCAGGCTGACCGCGACCACGGCTGCGCGTGCCGCCGCAGCCTGGTCCGCGGTGGCCGGGGCGGCACGGCGGCGGGCGAACTCCAGTACCGCGCGCAGCCTGGATGGAGAGAGCCTGCTGAGGATTCCGGCGACGGACACAGCCAAGAGAGGCACCACTCGGCGGTGCGGGGGCAGCCGATCACGGCGGGACAGCGCCACGGGGATGCTCATCGGCACTCCCGCAGCAGGTCCGCGGAGCACAGGGAAGCCAGGAGGGCCGCGATGTCACTGCGAGCGCGCGTGTCGGAAATAGCGCACTGAGAGGCGAGGGTCTGAGCCGCTTGCTCGCAGGTCTGGCCATTGGTCAGGCCGCGGAGGACAGAGAACCCTGTGGTGTTCAACTGCCAGTAACGACCGGTGCGTTCATGGAGAAGTACAGCTCCGTCGTCCGTCTCGGCGAGGGATACCTGCGGATTGAGAAAAAATGTGCCGCTCATGTCTGTCTGTGTCGCCTTTCGTTTCGTGCGAGGTTGCGTGCGGCGCGGAACCAGGTTTCGCAGCCAAGGAGCTGCTCGATGGCGAAGTTCCTGTTCAGATTGGCCTGGGGGGTGAGCAGCTGGGTGCGGACCGCGTCCGCTGAGATCAGGCCGACTCTGGCGAGTTCCGAGTCCGCGAAGAGTTCCAGGAGTTCGTCAAGGCTGCGGCTGAAGCCGACACGAAGATCCTCGTCGAAGGAGCCCTTGGTGGTTCGGGCGCGGACGCGTTCGGGCAGCACGTCCCGCATGGCCGCGGCCAGCAGGGGCTTGTACTCCCATGGCGTGCAACGCTCGTGCACTTGTACGGCCAGAGCAGCCTCCACGACGCGGTCGTCCAGGTAGGGCTGGTGAAGCCGGATCCCCGCCTGGCCGAAGAGTCCGGCGAACTGCCGGTACGCCGGCGCCGTCGCCCGCAGGGCCACCAGGAATTGATGTTGGCCACGATCAGCAGCGAACGGGCGGGCGATCTCGGCCGTCTTCCGCAGCTCCGACCTGGCGGCGTCGACCGCTGCGTCCGTCACCCAGGCCGGAGCACGCAGCGGCATCAGGCCCCACCCCAGTGGCGGGTGCCGGGGCGCCGGAGCCGGGTCAGTGAGGGAATCGGCCTGGCCGCGCCACCAGTCACGTACGGAATCCGCGCGGGCGAGCTCGGCAAGCGTCCCGCGCAGGGGCCAGCGGTTGAGGGCCTGGTAGCCGCGCAGGTGGCGCACCGCGAGCCGGGGGCGACGGCGCAGCAGCCGGTGCAGATAGCCGGGGAGCCTGCCGAACAGTTCGTCCGCGCCGTGCCCGGCCAGGTGCGCCCGCGAGCCGCGTTCGGCCAGAAGGCCGGCCGTGTGTTTCATGCGGGCCAAGGTCCGCGTGAAGAGGTACGGCTGTTCGGTGTCCGCCAGGTCTGCGGGGTGCGCGAACAAGGCGGGCAGTTCGTGTTGTGCCACGACCATGTGGGAGGCGTGCTCCAGCAGGGCCGCCGAGTGCGCCGCGAAGGCGGCGTCGTCGTTTCCCGAGTCCGACTCCGCCCATCGGAAGGTGAGCAGGTCGGGGGTCCTTCGGGCGCCGAGGAAGCACAGGGCGGTGGAATCCATGCCGCCGGACAAATCGGCGCTCAGCAGCCCCTGGCCGACGGTGCGGCCGCCTACGGCTTCCTCGAGCGCGGCATGGACCGCCGATGCGCCCTGTTCCAGCGGAAGTTCGGGCTCCGGCGGCCGCCACCAGGGGATTTCCTTCGCGCGGCCGCCCGTGATGAGCAAGCAGTGATCGTCCGGGACGGCGCGGATCCCGGACCAGACGCTGGCACTACCGAGTGGAGCGGGGAGGAGGCCACCGGTCGCCAACCGTGCCGCCAGTACGCCTTCGTCCACGCCTGCGCCGGTCAGCAGCGCCAAGGTGTCGGGACGGTCCGACGCGACGGGATGTCCGTCCACCCGGGTGTGAAAGATCTGACGCAGGCCGGTGATGGTGCCCCGGACACTCGTCCCCTCGGGAGATGCGACGATCAAGTGGTAGCTGCCGGGCAGTTCCCGGGCCAGCGCACTGGCATCGGACGGCGACTGCACACGTTCGACAAGCCGGATGAGCCGTGCGGTGGTGACTGGACAGTGTCCGATCACCACCGCACATACCGAGCCCGCCTGGACCCTGACTATTTCGTCCGCATCCCACCGGCCGACCAGCCAGGGCTTGCCCGAGGGGTGGGTCATGACCTGCGGCGACTCGAAGAGCCACTTGGGGTCGGTGGGGCAACCGTCGGGCAGGACGACGAACCCGGTGTTCATGTCACTCCATCAGCGTCGGTCGGCCTCGCGTCGGTCGGTCTCTTACCAGCCTTGCTTGGCGAGGAAGTCGGAGTGGTCGCTGCCGAAGCCGAGCGTGTCCTCCGAAAACTCCCCGACGGCCGTCAGCGCGGGCGGCTCGTAGCCCTGCTGAACCGACGGCTCCTCGCGCTGCTGCTGGTTCTCCATGGTGTTCTCCTTCCATACGGGCCCCGTGTGAGGCCACCGGGCGTGAACCGCCCGGAGTCCAAGGTTGTTTCCCGGCCCATGCGCTGGGCGTCCCGGCAGGTCCGAAGTCCACGCACTGTCACCACGTTCAGAGCTCGTGACACGATCTCGTCGAAGTGCTCTGGTCGAGCGTGACCGGTAGGGCACGTTCAGAGCTCGTGACACGATCTCGTCGAAGTGCTCTGGTCGAGCGTGACCGGTAGGGCGATTCGACCGTTCGTGGCGTGTGAGTACTCGGCCGTGGATCGTGGACGACGACGGTGGCGGACCGGCTGTGTCTGCAGGGCATCTTGTACGTGCTCCACAACGACATGGCCTGACAACTCCTGCCCTGGGAGCTGAGGTTCGGCTCCGGGCAGACCTGCTGGCGGCGCCTGGACCGCTGGCAGCAGGCTGGAGTCTTCGACCAGCCGCACCGCATCCTGCTCGCCGGACTTGTTCATGCCACTGTGGCGCTGAATCCACCGGCGGTACTGGAGTCTCGGTCTCGGACGCGCCATCCGGATGGGCTGCGATGACGAATGAGTAATGCGGCTACCGGGCAGACAACGGGAACAGCACTCATCGCAAGCGTCGGGACGGTGTCGCGCTTCTTGGTGAAAACGCGATCTCTTCGATCCATCGGGTGATAGAGCGTGCAGCCGAAGCGGAATTCACCGACGCTCTGCGGCCGGCCCGCCGATGCACATCAAGAGCGGAGTCCACATCCGGCCGAGCCGAAACCCTTCAGCGGTATCATGGCACGACACCCAAAGCTCTACCCCCGTCCCCCGCGGGAAAGCGCGGCATTGAAATTTGTCGCGCCCCACCCGTTTTTCTTTACGATCAAGAGAGTCGCATCTCCGAAGATCCTCGCACAACCTTGTGAGCCCTAGATGGCCGAAACGCATCCCCCAAGATTTCTTAAAACACCTCTTCCAAAAAGAGGGCGTGGGATGCAGAAATCGGCTACTCAAAGTAGTCGCATCTGAGTAAACACTCCTCAGATTGATCACCGACTGTAGCCTCACCGGCGTGCCCGGGCAGACCACGGCAGCCGATGCCGGAGGGCCGTCGGCGAAAAATGATCGCTCTCCTGACCCAGACGCCGCGCCCACTGCGCACACCCGCCGGTTGGCGACCTCAAGCCATCCGGCCGACTGCGTGTCGAAGGCGCTGTATCGCGCGATCCCCTTGATCGACATGCCCTCCGCACGGTGGAGCCGCCAGCCCCGCCCTCACATGACCGGCCACGCCAGGAGGGGCGCGCACCCCTGGTGCGGGCGGGTGGACGGGGTGCGATCGCACATCAGGCGCACCCCCGAAAGCGTCACAGGCACACAGACCCCCTGACCTGCGATTTCATGCCCCTGCTGGCCTGGCGTGGACGCCCCTGGACGGTATCTACAACCTGTGCCCGTCAAAGCGGTATTGCAGGGGGCCGGACGTACTCTCACTCACGGCTTCGCGAAGATCCTCGACGCCCGGCTTCACGCACCAGAATTCCGCGGATCTATGACGAACCTATATTCGCCCGAGGAGTAGTGCGTACAGCCAGTAGTCGCGCCGGGACGACATGTACGATCATCAGCGCACGGGAAGCGTCCCTACCTCCAACAGGACCGACACGTCGAGGCGTTGGGGAAGCGACTACCAGGCGTTCGGGCCACTGTCACACCCCCGCGGCCAACCGATGGCACATCGAGTCGCCGGCTTCAACTTTGTCCCCACAGAGCGGAGAGAACGTGTACATCGCCTTCGTCACGGTCACCATACTCGGCGCGGTCTTCAACGGTGCCGCCGCCGTCACGTACTTGATCGGCCACGAATACCCCAAGACCCAGGCGGACATGAAGGGGATACCCCGAAAGTACGTGCCGGTATTGGGCATGTTACTGGCAGCGGGCACCGTGGGACTGCTGGCCGGGCTCGCCGTGCCGCTGCTGGGGACTCTCGCCGCCTGCGGCCTCATCCTCTACTTCATCGGCGCGATCATCGCCCACCTGCGGGTGGGCTCCCGCGACATCGTGGGCGGGATCGTGTTCCTGGCCACCGCGGTGGCCGTTCTCACCCTGGGCCTGATCGATCACGGCGCCTGGTAATGCGCGGGGTGGCCCGGCCCGGCGCGGGCACGGGCACGGGCCCCACTACCGGGGCCGGCTCTACAGGCCGGCCCCGAGGCGGCGGGAGAGTTCGACACGGCGGGTCTTCAGCGTGGCCGTGCGCGGTAGTTCGGCCAGCGGGATCTGGACGGGATCCGACAGCTGCGGGTACGCGGCCGTGGCGGCGCGCCAACGGTCCGGGTCCAGCGGCTCGTCCCGGTGGGTGCAGACCACCGGGACCGCCTTGGCCCCGGGGCCCGGCACCACGACGACCTCGGCCAGCTCCGCCAGTTCGTCCAGGAGGATGTCCTCGATCTCCAGGGTGCTGCCCACCCCGGGGATCGCGTCGAACTCGCGGTCGAGCATGTGCAGGCAGCCGAACGAGGTGCGGTAGCCGACGTCCCCGGTACGCCACCAGCCGTCGTGCACATTGGCGTCGTAGCGCTCCTGTTCGCCGTGGTACGTCTTCGCTATCCCATCCCAGCGGACCTCGATGAAGCCGGGGTTCTGCTGCGAGGGCCGCCTGCCGTCCCGGCTCACCAGCCTCACCCGGGCGCTGCCCGGCAGGGGGTAGCCCACGCAGCGACCGTCCATCCGGTGGGCGAACCGGCGGTAGTACGGCCGACCGGCCGCGGGGCCGACCTCGCTCTGCCCGTAGATCTGGAAGAACTGAGCCCGCTGGGCGGAGGCGTGCAGCAGCCGGCGCACCGTCCTCGGGTGGATCGCGTCGAAGGTGCTGCTGAAGTACTTCACCGACGCGAACGGGCGGCGCGCGTCGTCGGCCAGGTCCTCCCAGGCCAAGAAGGAGTTGGGCAGCGCCTCGATCAGCCAGGGGCGGCGCTCGGCGAAGAACGCGGCGACGGCGTTGGGGGTGCCGTCGTTCACCAGCAGCGCCGGCATGCCCTTCAGGAGGCAGAGCGACATCGCCGCGAACGTCCGGGAGTGGCCGAAGGGGAGGTGGATCGCGACAGTGCCCCGCTTCCTCATCAGTCCCAGCAGGAGCAGCTGCGGGCGCAGCCGGGACCGCATCGTCCTCGGCGTGTGCACGACCAGCTTGGGCAGTCCTGTGGTGCCGGAGGTGTGCGTGATCATGGCCGGCTCGTCCAGGCCGCGCAGGACCGGCCGCACCGGCACCGTGCCGTCCAGATCGGCGAGCGCGACCGCGCCCGGACCGGCGTCGCCCACACCGATCACGCCCCGGGTCAGCCCCGCCAGGTCCACACCGTCCTCGGTCAGGGACCGGAGCTTGGGCCCGTCGGTTACCAGGTGCGGCCGCTCCAGCCGGTCCAGCAGCGCGGAGACGGCCTCGGATTCCAGGTGCTGCGAGAGCATGACCGGGACCGCACCGACGCGCTCCACCGCCGTCGCCAGCAGCCAGAGGTCGAAGTTGGGGGCCTTGCAGATCACGACATGGCCGCCGGGGCGCACCCCGGCGACGGCGAGGCGGTTCGCGATGTCCGCGACATGGCCCGCCAGTTGAGCGACCGTAAGCCGGCGTCCGGCCTCCGGCAGGACGTCGAGGTCGTGATCGAGGACGAGCGGCATGGCGCCGCGGGCGCGCGCGGCTCTCTCCGGTACGACGCCGAGATGGAGGCCGTGTTTGTCCATCGACGTACGGGCCGTCGCGCGGTTCTTGTGACTCAGCTTGTACAGCAACGTGCTTCCCATGAGATCTCCTTACGTGCGTGCGACTGAGCGGTGGTACAGGGTGCGGCGGATACGGCATCAGCGGTCGCGGTAGGCGACCATGTCGGCCAGATCCTCGAGGCGCAGGCGCCAGTGGTGCGGCAGGCCGGCGTCCGCCAGGGCCGCGCGGGCGTCGGCTACCAGGGCGTCGATCCGCTCCTCGACATCCGCGCGCACTCCGGAGGCGAGCAGAGCGGCACGGAGTTCGGCCGGGTTCCAGTCGGCGTGGCGGCTGTCCTCGACCAGCCGGGCCACCCGGGGATCCTTGGCAGTGGCCAGCGCGATCAGCAGGGTCATCTTGTGCTCGCTGAGGTCCAGGCCGGTGGGCTTGCCGGTCACCGTCGCGTCACCGAACGCGTCGAGCAGGTCGTCCCGCAGCTGGAACGCCTCGCCGGCCGCGACCCCGTACGCCTCGAAGGCCGCGTGCAGCCCGGGGCGTCCGGCGATGGCCGCGCCGAGGGCGAGCGGGCGGTGGATGGTGTAGCGGCCGGACTTGCAGACGGCGACCCAGCGGGCCAGATCCGGATCCGGCTCCAGCTCGGCGGCCAGGGCGATGTCCAGCTGCTGGCCGATGATCACCTCCGTGACCAGCTCGTGCCACACCCGCGCCGCCGGGCCGGTCAGTCTGCCCGCGAGCCGGTTCGCGTAGCTGAGGGCCAGGTCCCCGGCGAGGATGGCGACAGCCTCCCCGTACCGGCGGGACTCCCCCGCCCAGGCGCGCCGCGCGTGGAGGTCCGTGTACGCGGCATGGACGGTCGGAGCGCCGCGCCGGGTGGGTGAGTTGTCCATGATGTCGTCGTGGATGAGCGCGAACGCGTGCAGCAGCTCGAGCGCCGCCGCCGCGTCGACGACCATGTCCTCGTCCGCGGCGGCGCCGGACGCCAGATAGCCGGTGACGCAGAACAGCGGACGCAGCCGTTTGCCTCCCGCCGCGATCAGCTCCGAAACGACCGCCACCGGCACCGCCACGCGAGCGTCCACGGCACTCCAGCGCGTCTCCTCGGCGCTCAGCAACTCCGCGAGCCGCCGGTCGACGCGATCAAGAAGCTTGCCGCAGGTCTCCCCATCGGCGCCGCCGTGCTCCAGGACCGCCTCCACACGCCGCCCCGAACTGCCTGTCGCCCCCGACTGCTCCGGCTGCCTCGGCGGCCCCGACGCATCCGACTGCCCCGGTCCCTCTGAACGTTTCAGCTGCTGCGGCATTCCCCACTCCCCTGCCTCGTTCGACTCCCCGGGCTCAACCGCCCGGTTCGATCCACGCGACCGCCCGGGCCGGCCCGGCCGTACCGCATGTGTGGCCGTCGCCTCCGTCTCGACGTCCGGGAAGCCCAGTTCCGCCAGCCGGCGCAGCACCCGCTCCACCTGTTCCTCGGGCGCGCTCGCGCCGGCCGTGAGGCCCACCGTGCTTACGCCCTCCAGCCAGGCGGAGGTGAGCAGGTCCGGGGCGGGCAGGAGCCGGGCGTCGGTGCCCACGGCCCGGGCGACCTCCACGAGACGCTGGGAGCTGCCGCAGTCGGCCGACCCGACGACTAGGACGAGGTCGCTGCGGCCCGCGATCACCTGCACCGCGTTCCGGCGGTTCCGGCCGGCGCGGTGGTTGCCCGCACCGGCCGACCCGGCCGGCCCCGGGAACCGCTCGTGAAGGACCGCCTCGTGGTGGGCCTCGGCCACGAGCGGGCACGTCACGTCGATGACCGTGAGCTCGCGCCGCCGGGCGTTGTCGCGGACCTGTGGGGTCGTCCCGTGCGCGGGGAAGACGCACACGGCCCCGGTCGGCACCTCCTCCTCGGAGTCGACGAACCGGACGCCCTTGCCCTCGAGCTCCCGCACGGCGTGCTCGTCGTGCATGATCTGCCCGCGTACGTACACGGGCGCGCCGTGCACCCGGAGCGTGCGTTCCACCGTCTCGACGGCCCGGTGCACTCCGGCACAGTCTCCCCGGGGCTCGGCGAGCAGAACTCGATGCGGGGCGGACGGCATGGTTTCCCCCTCGGGGTCGTTCGGAACGAGATCGACGATGTGCGGTTCGGACAGGCCGGCTGACGCCGAGAAGAACGCGCCGGTCCCCCGGGCGGCTCGCGCTCGAAGAGAACTCGCATGCCCGAACGGAGTCGTCCCGCCGGGTTCTTGATTCCCTATGGATTCGACCGACCCGACGTTGATCGGCGAGCCGCGAAATGCATCCTTGACGCCGCCTCTTGCCGGGGAATACGCGGTGAGTTGGCCTCGGCTTGGCGGCAAGCAGGCGCCAATCCCGAACCCAGTGGCCCCCAAGTCACCGCTGGCATTCTCACTCCGGAGGCGGCCGATCCCGACCGGGGGGCGAATTTCATGGCGTGTCGATAACGCCCGCCGCCACCCTGATTCATCCGGTCAGAATCCAACGCCGTGCGGCCGCCCATGCAGCGCCCGCATTCCACCCGAGAGAGCGACACCACATGAGCGGTCTCATCGTCCCGCCCGGCCACGGCCGGCAACTCGTCACGAAAGCGCAGGCCGTGACCTTCAAGGTCACGGCCGCGGACGGTTCCTCCTCCTCCGTGTTCGAGGTGGTCGTGCCGCCGGGGTTCGACGTCGGCGCGCACACCCACAGCCATTCCCAGGAGTTCTTCTACGTCCTGGAGGGGGAGTTGGAGCTCTTCGCGTTCGAGCCCACCGAGCGGACCCGGGACACCTGGCACGGCTGGGAGTCCCCGAGCGGCGACCGCGCCGCCC
The DNA here is from genome assembly GCF_000720255.1 of Streptomyces griseus subsp. griseus. Taxonomy (GTDB): domain Bacteria; phylum Actinomycetota; class Actinomycetes; order Streptomycetales; family Streptomycetaceae; genus Streptomyces; species Streptomyces griseus_I. The sequence goes on from NZ_JOJE01000039.1 coordinate 23,752, forward strand.
GGGCGGTCACGGGCAGCTGCATGTTCGTGCCGCCGGGCTGCCCGCACGCCTTCCGCAACCCCACGGACAGACCGGCCCGCATGCTCTTCCAGAGCTCCCCCTCGCCGGACCACGAGCGCTACTTCGAGGAGATCGTCGAGATCTTCGCCGCCGGCCGGTCCGTGGACTCCGAGGCCGTGGAGCGGATGCGCGAGCGCTACGACGTCCAGCAGATCACCCCGCTCCGCTTCACCCCGCCCGCCCCGGATTCGGCCGGGCGGACCGCGGCGTGACCAGTGGCGACCTGACCGGAGACCGAAGAGTTGAGAGGTGACCTCCCATGACTGTGACGACCAAGGACAGCATCCCGCTCGTGCACGCGAGCCTGGGCGAACGGGAACTGGCCGCCGTGGCCGAGGTGTTCGCCTCGGGCTGGCCGGCCGGCCAGGGCCCGAGGGGCAAGGCCCTCGAAGCCCAGCTGAAGCAGCGCTACGGCGTCGGTGACGCGGTCACGCTGAGCAACTGCGGCGCGGCGCTCCACCTGGCCATGCTGGCGCTCGGTGTCGAGCCCGGCGACGAGGTGATCGTCGCCGACTACACCTTCCCCGCCCCGGCCCACGCGGTGCGCTACGTCGGTGCGACCCCCGTCTTCGCGGACGTGCGCCGCGACACCGGCACCGTCGACCCGCAGGCGGTGGCGGATCTGATCAGCCCGCGTACCGTGGGCGTGATCGCGGTGGACACCGTCGGGCTGCCCGCCGACTACACCGAACTGATGGCCGTCGCCGACCGCCACGGCCTGTTCGTCGTCGAGGACGCCGCCTGCGCGGTCGGCGCCAGCTACCAGGGACGCCCGGCCGGTACTTTGGCGCCGGTGGCCTGTCTCTCCTTCCACGGCCGCAAGGGCGCCAGCAGCGGTGAGGGCGGGGCACTGCTCGCCGCCGACCCGGTGATCGGCGCGGACGCCCGACTTCGGTCGTCGTTCGGCATCGGGAGCATCTACGAACAGGGGCAGGTGGTCGGCCTGCCGATCCCGTCGTTCACCGACATCGGCTACAACTACAAGCTCTCCGACATCGCCGCCGCGATCCTCCAGGTGCAACTGGAGCGGGTCGGCGAACTCCTGGAACGCCGGAGCGCGATCGCTGCGTCGTACGGGGAGTTGCTCTCCGACGAGGAACTGCTCACGGTGCCGTACGTGCCCGGGGACCGCACCCACGCCTGGCAGTCCTATCTGGTGACCCTCGACCCACGCGTCGACCGCTCCGGGCTCGCCGCCTCGCTGCGCGCCCAGGGCATCGGCTGCGGGCACGGCACCTGGGCCGGCCATCTGCAGCCGGTGTACGACGCCGCGCAGCGCTGCCCGGTCTCGGCGGACCTCTTCCAGCGCAACCTGGCCCTGCCCATGCACGCCGAACTCCGCCTGGACCAGGTCGAACGCGTCGTGGACGTGCTGCGAGCCGAGCTGAAGAACAACCTGCGCCCGAGCTGACCGAGGCGCCGGACAGCGAACAAGGCAGAGAAAACTTCTTCCCTTTCTGAAAGGCAGACGCCGGACATGCCCATCCTTTGCAAGCCCGCGGTGCGCGTACCGGAATACACCATCACGATGGAGCAGACCCTGGATTTCGCCAGGAACACCCATGCGGGAAAGCCGCAGCTTCCGCTCGCACTCCGTCTGATAGAAAACACCGGAGTGCAGAAGCGGCACCTGGTGCAGCCCATCGAGAAGACCCTGGACCACCCGGGGTTCGAAGAACGGAACCGCATCTACGAGACCGAATCGAAAAAGCGCTGCCCGGAGGCGGTCGAGGAGGCCCTGGCGAACGCGTTGCTGCGGGCCGAGGACATCGACGCCATCATCTATGTGTCGTGCACCGGATTCATGATGCCCTCGCTCACCGCATGGCTGATCAACACCATGGGGTTCCGCTACGACACCCGGCAGCTGCCCATCGCCCAGCTGGGCTGCGCCGCGGGCGGGGCGGCGATCAACCGCGCCCATGACTTCTGCGCGGCGCACCCCGACAGCAACGTACTGATCGTCTCGTGCGAGCTGTGCTCGCTGTGCTACCAGCCCGACGCCGACGACATCGGCTCGCTGCTGTCCGACGGGCTGTTCGGCGACGCGGTCGCGGCGGCGGTGGTGCGTGGCCGTGGCGGCGCCGGCGTCACGGGTGTCCAACTGCGGCGCAACGCCTCGTACCTCATTCCGCACACCGAGGAGTGGATCTCGTACGCCGTGCGCGACACCGGGTTCCACTTCCAGCTCGACCGTCGGGTGCCGGGCACCATGGAGCCGCTCGCCCCGGTGCTGCGCGACCTCGCCGCCGGCCACGGCTGGGACGCCGCGGACCTCGACTTCTACATCATCCACGCCGGCGGCCCCCGGATCCTGGACGACCTCGCCAAGTACCTCGGGGTCGACCGCTCGGTCTTCCGGCACAGCTGGGGGACGCTGACCGAGTACGGGAACATCGCCAGCGCGGTGGTGCTCGACGCACTGCGCAGACGCTTCGAGGAAGGCCCACTGCCGACGGACGCCACCGGCGTGATCGCCGGCTTCGGCCCCGGCATCACCGCCGAGATGGCGCTGGGCACCTGGGTCGACGGCACGACCCATCACCACCGGGTACACCCTGCCGCCGAGGCAGCGCCACGCCCGTACGCAGGGAGGATCTCATGACCAGCACCGGCATCGACATCACCGTCGGCACGCAGGCCGGACCCACGTCCGACCGGATCATGCGGATGATCAACGGCTACTGGGCCACCGGAATTCTGGGAACGGCGGCGACGTACGCGTTGTTCACGCACCTGGAGGACGGCGCCGACACGCCGGCGGTGCTGGCCGAGCGGGCCGGAATCGCGCCGCGCGGCGCACAGGCGCTCCTGGACGGTCTGGTGGCCCTGGGCCTGGTCGAGGTGGCGCAGGGCCGCTACCGCAACTCCGCGGAGGCTTCCGCCTTTCTCGTGGAGGGCCGGCCCGTGTCATTGGCCGGGTTCGCCCGCCTCAAGATGGGCCACCTGGGATCCCTGGCCGCCTTGCCCGACGTCGTACGCGCCGGCGGGCCGGTGACGGACGCGGTCGTGGAGGTCGCCGACAACCCGCACTGGGAGAACCTCGTCCAGGCCATCGCCGCGCAGTCCGTGCCCGTGGCGCACATCGCCGCCGAGGCGCTCGGACTGGCCGACGCCGGGAAGATCTCGATCCTCGACATCGGCGGCGGTTCGGGGGTGTGCTCGGCCGTCTGGCTCGGGCTCAACCCCGACGCCCGCGCCACCCAGATCGACTGGGCGCCGATCAACGCGATCGCCCGGCGGCTGCTGGCCGAACAGGGGGTGGGCGAGCGGGTCGACCACGTCGACGGCGACTTCCACACCGTCGACTTCGGCGAGGGCGAACACGACGTCGTCATGTACTCCAACATCGCCCACCAGGAAGGTCCCGAGGACAACCTGGCGGTCTTCACCCGCGTACGCGGGGCGCTGCGGCCCGGCGGCACGCTCGTCGTCTCCGACTACATCACCGACGACGACCGCAGCGGTCCGTCCTTCGCGCTGACCTTCGCCGGGGAGATGCTCCTCAAGAGCCGGCACGGCTCCACGTGGCGGCGGCGCGACTACCAGGCGTGGCTCAGCGCCGCCGGTTTCGAGGACGTCCGCTTCCTGGACACCCCGTCCCCCACCACCCTCGTGCTGGCTCGCTGAGACGACAGGCCCCCGGCGCCGCGGCCCATTCGCGGGCAGCCGCGCCGGAGCCTTCGTCCTGATCCGGACGACGGGGCTAGGAACGCTCGAGCTCAGGTGCCTGGCGCAGTATCTCCAGTTCCAGGTGCTGCAGCCCGGGGCTGGGCGAGATGCCCAGGTCCTCCACCATCCTCTTCTGGTGGGCCCGCAACACCGACAGCGCATCCGCCTGCCGGCCCGCCCGGTACAGCGCGAGGCTCAGCAGTTCGCAGCCGTACTCCCGCAGCGGATGGGCCTGTGTGAAGGCCACCAGTTCGGGCACCGCCATCTCGTGGTTGCCCACCGCGACCAGGGTGGCGCAGCGGCCCTCGATCACCGACAGGCGCAGCTCCTCCAGGCGTACGGCCTCGGGTGCGACATGCGGGGTCGCGGCCACCTCCGCGTACGCCTCCCCGCGCCACAGGGCCAGGCCCGCCTCGAACGCGTGCAGCGCTCGCTGCGGATCGCCCCGGTCCAGCGCCTGCCATCCGGCGCCGGCGCTCTCCCAGAAGCGGTGGGCGTCGACCTCGACGGCACGGCTGTTCAGCAGATAGCCCCGCCCGCGCGTGCACAGCACCGTCGCCGGGGTGCGCGGAGCCCGGTGCGGTTCCAGGGCGCGCCGCAGATTGGCGATGTACGCGTGCAGTGAGGTGATCGCCGACTGCGGCGGCCGGCCCTCCCACAGCGCCTCCACCAGTACGTCCACCGAGACCGGCTGACCCACCTGGCTCACCAGCAGCACGAGCGCCGCACGCTGCTTGGGCGCCCCGAGGTCCACCCACCGGCCGCCGACGGTCGCCTCGACCGGGCCGAGTACCCGGAACTCCACCCCGGCGCCCGACGCGGGGCGGCGAGGTGGGCCGGCCGCGTCGGGACTGCCGCGTCCGGTGGTGTCCGGGCTGCGGTCGTCCAGGCGCCGAGGGGAGGTGGTGTCGAGGTCCAGCGCCTGAGTGACGTACTGCTTCAGTGTCTCGTTGGCGCGCTTCAACTCCCGGACCTCGCGCTCGAGTTCCGCTATGCGCTGCGCGCCCGTGCCTTCCGTGCTTCCTGTGCTCCCCCCTGACCGCTGCTCGGCGACGGCCTGCCTTCCGCGCTGTCCGACGGCCACCGGGACGGCGGTCATGGTGCTGTTGCGGATGCTTCTGTCCATCGTTTCTGCACTCATGGCATCCCCCGTAAGTGTGTGTCCGGACATGCCCTGAACACGGCCCGGGCCGGCCTGCCCGCGCACGGGCCCGGCGCCGCCGCGCACGGCGGCGCCGGGAACCCGCGGCAGGGCTGGTTCATCTGCCGCTGTACGCGGGCACCTGGTCCGGTTCGGTCGCCGACGCCACGGCCTCGTCGTGGCGCCGGAACAGCTTGCTGGGCCACCACATCCAGCGGCCCACGTCCAGGGTGAGCGCGGTGACCAGCACCGAGCGCACCACGAGGGTGTCGAGAAGCACGCCGAACGCCACCGCGAAACCCAGCTCGACCGCGAAGACGAGCGGCAGCGACGCCATCGCCGCGAAGGTGCCGGCCAGCACCACACCGGCCGAGGTGATCACACCTCCGGTGGACGACAGGCCGGTCAACGCGGCGCGCCGCGTGCCGTGCAGCAGCGCGTCCTCGCGGACCCGGGTGATCAGGAAGATGTTGTAGTCGATGCCCAGGGCGACCAGGAACACGAACGCCAGCAGCGGGAACGACGCGTCGGCTCCGGCGAGGCCGAAGACGTGCTCGAACACCAGGCTGCTCACGCCGAGGGCCGCGCCGAACGACAGCAGCACCGTCGCCATCAGCAGCAGCGGCGCGACCACCGCGCGCAGCAGCGCCGCCAGGATGAGCAGGACCACGAGCAGGACGATCGGGATGATCACCTTCGAGTCGCGGCTCGCCGCGTTCTCCGTGTCGACCATGATCGCGGTGCTGCCGCCCACCTGTGCGTCCGCGCCCTCGATCCGGTGGACCGCGGTCCGGGCCCGGTCGACGGTGTGCCTCGCCTCCTCGCTGCTGGGCTCGTACTTCAGCTGCGCGAGCAGCACCGCCTCGTCGCCCTTGACCACCGGATCCATGACCGTGCTGATCCCGGACACCGCGGCCAGCGCCGTCCTGACCTGGTCGGCCGCGCCGGCCTTCGACACGACGTAGACGGGGTCGCCGGATCCGCCCGGGAAGTGCGCGGCGCGGATCTCCTCACCGACCGCCATCTGGGGCTTGTTGGTGAACTGGTCCTTGTTCGACAGGCCCGAGGCGTCGAGGCCGAGCGTGCCGAGCGCCATCGCCCCGAGCACCAGCACGGTGCCCGCCCACACCAGCCGCGGGCGGCCGGAGATGGCGTTCCCGACCCGGCTCCAGACGCTCTCCTTCTGCTCCGCCTCCCCGCCGTGGACCGGCTTCGCCGGCCAGAAGATCCACCGGCCGCAGGCGACCAGCAGCGCCGGCATCAACGTCACCATGGCGATCAGGCCGACCAGGACGCCGATGGCGCAGGCCGGGCCCATGCCCTTGGTGGAGTTCAGGACGGCGAGCATCAGCAGCATCAGGCTGATCGCGACCGTCGCCGCGCTTGCCATGATCGCCGGGCCGGAGCGGTACAGGGCCTCCGCCATCGCCTCGTGCCTGTCCTCATGGCGCGCCAACTCCTCCCGGTAGCGGGAGATCAGCAGCAGCGCGTAGTCGGTGGCGGCGCCGAAGATCAGTACGACCAGGATGAAGCTGGTCTGTTTGTTGACGACCAGGCCGGCGTCCTTGGCCAGCAGGTAGATCAGTGCCTCCGCCGCCATCAGGGCCACACCGACGGTGATCAACGGCAACAGGGGCAGCAGCGGGCTGCGGTAGGTGATCAGCAGGATCGCGACGACGACCAGCGCGGTGATGGTGGTCAGCGCGCCGCCGCCGCCGAACGCCTTGACCGAGTCGGCGCCGTAGCCGACCGGTCCCGCCACGTGGAAGCCGAGGCCGTCGGCGTCCTTCTTGCCGACGTCGGTCATCGCGTCGACGACCTTGCCCAGTCCTTCCCAGCCGGACTTGTCCTTGTGGACCTGGACGATGGTCTGGATGGCCTTGCCGTCCTGGGACGTGACCGGTCCCTGCGGCCGGCCCGCGACGTTGTCGATGCGCTGGAACGCCTTGGCGTCCGCCTGCGCCTTGGCCAGGTCGGCGTCGGTGATCCCGCCGGCCCGGTCGTAGACCACGATCGCGGGCATGGAGTCGGCGGGCATCAGCTTCTGGGCGCGCTCGACGACCGCGGTGGACTCCGCGTTGCCGGGCAGCCAGGCCGAGTTGTCGTTCTGCTCCGCGTCACCGAGCTTCCCGGCCAGCATCAACGCCGGGACCAGTACGACGGCCCAGATCGCGATGACGACCCACTTGCCCACCCTTCCGCTGGGCAAGGCGGCCAGTTTTCGCAGCATGTGTGTCTCTCCGTGTTTCGTGGGGTGAATGGTGCATCTCAGGGGGCAGTGGTCGTGGTGGGCAGGGGCTCGGGGTTCACCGCACCTCCTGGAGCGCGCCCCGCGGGTCCAGGACCCGGGAGCGGACGTGCCCGAGGGCGAGCAGCACCGGGATGTCGGTGAGCAGCGGAAAGTGGTAGGCGAAGGGGCGCGGTCCGACCATGTCGGGCGGGCCGCCGTAGCTGCCGTCGGCCTTCTGCCGCTCGAGCAGCCAGGTCAGGGCGGTGCCGACGGGCCGTGGATCGTCGGCGTGGCAGAGCGTGATCAGGCCGTAGGCGGTGCTGATGTCGTCACTGGGGTCGCCGGGCTGCATGCCCCAGCCGCCGTCGGCGTTCTGCGTCTCGCGCACCGTCTGTTCGATCCGCGCGGCCATGGCGGCGGAGCGCGGATCGTCCGGGCCGGCCGTGCAGGCGGCGAGCCGCACCCGGAACAGGCTGTGCAGACGGCTGCGGCTCCAGCCCGGCTCGAAGCCGCCGTCGGCGAGCTGGCTGTCGGCGAGGAACGCCAGGGCCTGCTCGCGCTGGGGTGCGGCGGCCGGGTGCGGGCCGAGGGCGCAGACCGCGGCGGCCGTCATGCACGGCTCGGAGGAGGCGCCCTCGACGTAGGTCGGGAAGCCGCCGTCCCTGCCCTGCACGGCCAGCAGCGCGGCCACCCCGCCGCGCACCGTACCGGCGTGCGCGACCGGGTCGACCGCCTGGAGGAACTCCAGGGCGCAGGAGGTGTCGTCGACGTCGTTCTGCGCGACGAGCGGCGACATGGACCAGCCGCCGGTCAGCGCCTCACCGCGGGAGAGCGAGCGCAGCCTCGCGCCGCCCCGCTGGGCGCCGAGCGTCGCCGCCATTCGGCGCAGCAGCGCCGGGTCGGCTCCCGCCGCGTGCAGGGCGAGACCGCCGGTGGACGTGCACCAGTTGTGCATCTCCAGGACGAACGGGAAGCCGCCGTCGGGGCGCTGATGACGCAGCAGCGTCGCGAGGCCGCGGCGTACGGTCTCCTCGTGGCCGGGCCTCCCGGCGAGCGCGTGCAGCACCAGCAGGTGCATCAGCACATAGCCCTCCCACACCGTGGCGGCGGGGTCGGTGGCCAGCAGGGTTTCAAGGGCGGCTTCGGTGGCCCCGTTCCGTACGCCGAGGGCGCCGGCCAGGATCAGCGTGATGGACGCCTGCTGCACGGAGGCCCAGGAGTGCAGCGGGTCGGTGGGGACCTGTCCGCCGCCGGGGAGTTCGGCGTCGGCGGGCAGCGGGTGGCCGAGCACCGAGAGCACCGCGTACACCATCAGGCGGCGGCGGGTGGAGATGAAGCCCGGCGCGGCGCCCAGGACGCCCGACGCCAGGGTTTCGACGAGGGAGCTGTCGCCGCCGGGCCCTCGGCCCACGGCACCCCCGATGGCACGCGAGGCGAGCACCCGGTCGAGCTTGTCCGGGGACTCCTGGTGACCGCGCAGATAGGCGAGGAGACGTGCCCGGGCCGGTGAGGACGCGCCGGTCCGCGTCATCAGCGAGAGGGCGAGCGCCGACTCCAGCACTCTGCTCTCGCACTGCTCTCGTATCGCGCCGTCGTCGTCGGTTCTGCCGCTGATGTACGCGACCAGCCTGGCCGTGGCCTGGTGCACCTCGTCCCGGGAAACCTCCTCGGGCAGCGGCAGCGGGGTCGGGAGCGCCCGATCCGCGATCTTCATGGAGTGCTCCTGTCTGGGCCGGTCCGAACCGGCCGGGATGGCCTGGGGTTTGGGAAAGGGGCCCGGCTCCGGCCGGGGAGGGATCCCCGTGCGGAGCCGGGCGGTGGGTCAGCTGACGCCCTGCGCGAACCGGAAGAACCGGTGCGGGTCGTACTTGTCCTTGACCCGGGCCAGCCGGGCGTAGTTCTCGGCGTAGTAGGAGCGCCGCCAGTCCGGCAGGCGCGGGTCGATGAAGTTCTGGTATGTCTCGCCGTTGGAGTACGGGTCGATCACCGCGAAGCCGTCGTCGACGTACTCCCACGCGGCGGTCTTGGCCTCGTCCGAGACCGGCGCGGCGGCATTCGAGGTGAGGTAGCTGACCGAGAAGAGGCTGTCGCGGTGGACGTAGGCGGTGGCGTCGCGGGCCACGGTGTTGGCCCGGCCGCCGAGGGCGGAGATCTGCAGCTGGCGCATCTGCCCGGCGAAGCGGTTCGCGTTGAACGTCTCCAGCGCCTTGGCCCAGCCCTCGCGCGGCATCGTCCGCTCGAACAGACGGCTGCGCCAGGAACCGAACGCCGGGCGCTGGATCTTTCCCTCGGGAGAGGTGTCGGCGCGGTGGCACTGCTGCGCCGTGAGGTCGGAGCACTGGTACAGCGACATCAGGACGGACCGGTACGGGGCGGCGAACTTCTGCTGGTACACCGGGGGGCGGCCGACCAGCGAGGTCAGCCGGGCGATCTCGCCGTCGAACGCCGCGCCGGTGTCCATCGAGCCGAGGAACACCGAGGCGGTCGGCACGGTGCCGGGGCCGGCGTCGGTGAGCGTGACGTTGACACCGCTGCCGATCGTCCACGGGGCGTCGGGCAGCCACTGGGTCCAGCCGTCCAGCATGTCCAGCGCCTGGTCGAAGGTCCACACGAGGTTGATGGCGGCCACGTCGGTCAGCGGCGAGGGCGTGACCTCGTACGACGTGACGATCCCGAAGTTGCCGCCGCCACCGCCGCGCAGCGCCCAGTACAGGTCACTGTGGCAATGGGGCGAGGCGGTGACGGTGCGTCCGTCGGCGAGGACCACCTGCGCCGAGGTCACCTTGTCGGAGGCGATGCCGATGCTGCGGGTGAACAGGCCCATGCCGCCACCCTGGAAGAACCCGCCGGCCGCGACGGTGGGGCAGTAGCCGCCGGAGATGCCGAGGCCGGCCGGCGCGAGCGTGTTCGCGATGTCGACGAGCTGGGCGCCGGGCCCCATCCGCACCGAACCGTCGCCGAGGGCCACGGAGTTGAGCCCGGAGACATCGATGACCAGGCCCTGGGTGGTGGAGTAACCGCCCGCGCTGTGACCGCCGCTGCGCGCGGCGACGGGTATGTCGTGGGCCTGGGCGAAGCGGATGCAGGCGGCGACGTCGGCGGCGGAGGCGCAGTAGGCGACCGCCTTGGGGCTGGTGGCGTCGAACTGGATCTGGTAGAGCTGCTTGGCCCGCTGGTAGTCCACGTCCGACGGGAGCACGAGGCGTCCCTGGAGCCGGTCGGCGAGCCGGTTCCACGGGGTGCCGGAGGCTCTGGTCTTGGCCTGCGCGGCGCCGGACAGCGCCGTCGTGGCCAGCGCGACACCGCTTGCGCCGGTGAGGAAGGACCTTCTGTTGATCACGCTGCTACTTCCATGTCGTGTGGGAGTTCGGGCAGGTGGCGCGGTTGGTCACGGGGCCCGGTGCCCCAGGACGAGGGCGAGCGCCTCGGTCAGGGCTCCCGCCGGGTCCGCCTCGGCGCCCGTGGCGCGCCAAGCCACGTGCTGGTCGGGCCGGACCAGGACGGCACCCGCCCCGTCCGTCTCGCGCAGGCGCTGCCAGTCGCCGTCGGCGTCGGCGTACTCCGCGCCCTCACCGCCGTCGCCGATCCGGATCGCGGTCACGGGAACGGAGAGCTTCTCGGCGGCCAGTTCGGCGGCCCCGGTCCACGCGGCCCCGTCCGCCCCGGTGATCAGCACGAAGCCGGTGCCGGAGCCGACCAGATCGTGGGTGGACACACGTCGGCCTTCCCGCTCGACCCAGGCGTGCGGCAGCACGTGCCCCGGGCGGGTCGTGGGCCGGTACTCGTCGCCGAGCGGCGAGCGGGCCGGCGGGCGGCTGCCGTCCGGGACCACCGCGCCCTGCTCGTAGGCGAAGCCGGTCTCCACGTCGAGGGCTTGGCACTCGCCGCGGTGGGTGGCGAAGATCTCCGCCGCCCGGGCGCGCTGCGCGGCACCGACCGGGGTCGGCGAGAAGTAGGAGAAGAACGCCGGCGTGCGGCGCTCCGGCGGCACGTGCGGGCCGAGGCCGACAGCGGCGTCGATGATCACCTGATGGTTCGCGGCGGCGGACATCGCCCAGCCCAGGTTGTACTGGCCGACGGGCCGGCGCTCGGCCTCGTAGGTGTCGAGCAGGCCGTCGCCGGCGCGGCCCGAGAGCACCGCGGCGAGTTTCCAGGCGAGGTTGTGCGCGTCCTGGATGCCGCTGTTGAGGCCCAGACCGACGGCGGGCGGCTGGCGGTGGGCGGCGTCGCCGACGAGGAACGCCCGGCCGTGCCGGTAGCGCTCGGCGAGCACCGCCTCCACGCTCCAGCTGGTCACATCGTGCAGGGTCAGCTCGAGGTCGGGCAGGCCGAGCACTTCCCGAATGCGGCCGACGACCGCCGCCTCGTCGGTGCGGTCGATGCCGGCGAGCGGCAGGTGCAGGCCCCACTCCTCGCAGTGCTTGCCCCAGGTCGGGCCCATCTCGATGAGGGCGCTGGACAGGTCGCGGCGGTAGGGGTTGAGGAACCAGGTGATGACCGAGCCCTCGGTCCACCACTGCGACAGATCCGCGGAGAAGTACGCCGTGGTGGCGTCGAACAGGGCGGGCAGGCCCTCCATCCGTACGCCGAGAGCGGGGCCCACGGTGCGGCCGGCGTCCGCCGCGATCACGTACCGCGCGATGACCGTCGTGGTCTCGCCCGTCTCCATGGAGCGGATCTCGGCGGTGATGCTCTCGTCGGCCCCGCCCGCGGCGTTCTCGGTCAGCGAGACCAACTCGTGGCCGAACCGGACGCCTCCGGGGTTGCGTTCCTCCGCGTGGCGCCGCAGCACCGGTTCGAGGCGCAGCTGTGGCAGCTTGGCGGGCAGCACGGGGCCCGCCGCTTCGTACGTCTCGCGCAGCGCGCCGCCGCCGAAGCCGTCCATCTCATGGATGACTCTTCCGTCCAGCGGGCCCTGACCGGTGAGCGTGGTCTGCCAGCGGACCTTGCCGAACTGCTCGGGTGCGGCGGCGCGTTCGGCCACGTCGTCCGCCAGGCCGTACTGGCGGAAGATCTCCATGGTGCGCTGGTTGATGTAGTGCGCCTTCGGCAGGCGCGAGGTGTCCGCGCGGCGCTCCACCAGCAGGTGGTCGACGCCGTGGCCGGACAGGAAGACGGAGGCGGCCAGGCCGGAGCCGCCGCCGCCCACGATCAGAACCGGAACTTCTACGGTGCTCAAGGTTCGTCCTTCCGAAGGAAGATGAGAAGAGATGAGAAGGCAGGAGAGAAGAAGGGAGAGGAACGGCGGGAACGCGGAGGCGGCGCCGGGTCACACCGGGTCCGCGAGGGCCCCTTCGGGGAGCTGCATGATCTCCGGCACGCCGGAAGCCCACCGGTAGTAGGACTGGAGCTTGTAGTACTCACCGTCGGGCTGTGAGGCGACGGCGTAGACGAACTTCGTGTCGGGGTCGGCGCGTTGCACGTGCCGTACGAACAGCCCGATCCGCTCGTCGAGTTCGACGGGCAGGGAGGCCGGGTCCGTGGTCGCCACGGCGAAACAGATCCGCTCGATGACCTGGGAGTCCCAGTCGAGGGTCACGTAGACGCCGAAGGCCCGGCGGCCGAGCCGGAGCATCTGCTCGCTGGGTTCGGCCTGATCGATCTCGCGGAGCATCGACCGTACGGACTCCGGGGCGATGCCCCCGGCCGGCGGCTCGCCGAAGTAGATGTTGACGGTGCGGTTGCGATAGTCGATGCCGAGCAGGCCCACGGTGTCGCCCAGGCCGTGCCGCGCGATGAAGTCGAGGCTCTCACCCAGGCTGCGCGGCATCGACGGGATGCCGGCGAGCTTCGTGACGTCCTGGAGGGCGGTGCGGGGCAGCACCACCCAGATCTTCTTGAACCCTCCGACGACACCGAAGTCGATGCCGTAGCCGTCGACGGGGCAGTTGTCGCTCAGGTCCGCGAGCAGCCGGGCCACGGGGTGGTCCGTCTTCTCCAACAGCCCGTTGTCCACCGCGAGTCGGTACGGGTCGACGTCCTGCGGAACCGTGAACCGGCAGTCGAGCTCACCCGCGCGGCGCGCGCCGGTCGACACCCGGAACGCGACCACGGCCTGGGTGAGATCACCTCCGTACAGGTTCAGCACGCGCAGCACGTCGTCGGGCGCGTACTCCACCTCCAGCAGTCCGGCCGCTTCCTCGATGGCCGAGTAGAGGGCCTGTACCGCGTCTTGTCGAGTGAGCGGGGCCGCCTCACTCATGGCAGTCACCATCCTTAGTGTTTCGTGGCGGCCGGCCTCGGCCGTCCGACGTGAACAGGGCTGTCACCGGACCAGCCGCCGGCCTGGCACCAAGTCACCGGGGCAGCTCCCTTCGGGGAGCCGTGTCCGCGTGCAGCAGGACCAGCGGGTGGAAGCGGTAGCGGTCCTCGCCGAGGGCGCCGTCGGGCTCCGCGAAGAGCAGGCTGCCGTCGACGAGTTCTTCCAGGGCGAGTTCCGCCTCGGCCTCGGCCAGGCCGGTCATCTCGCCCGCGAGGCGGGCGGTGAAGGGGCCCGGCCCCACCGAGGCGAGCCAGGGCAGTACGGAAGCGGTGGCCGGGCTCAGCCGGGTCAGGGCGCGGCCGAGGGTACGGGTCAGGTCGAGGTTGCCGTAGCTCAGGACGGCGAGCCGGGTGCGGGGGTCGGCGAGTTGGGCGGCGAACCGGGCCACGGTCCGGTGCGGGCGGGCCGCGAGCCGGGCGCCCGCGATCTGCAGCGCGAGCGGCAGCCCGGCGCAGTAGCGCAGCAGGTCCCGCACCGCCGCGGGTTCGGCGTCGACGCGGTCGGCTCCGGCGGTCTCGGCGAGCAGCGCCACGGCGTCCTCGTCGCCCAGCGGTCCGAGGCTCATGGTGTGGACGGCGGGCACGGTCGCCAGCCGCGTCCGGCTGGTGACGAGCAACGCGCTCTGCGGACCGGCGGGAAGCAGCCCGGTCAGTTGTACGTCGCTCGAGGCGTCGTCGAGGACGACGAGCAGCCGGGAGCCCGAAGTCCGGGCGCGGTAGCGGCGCACCAGTTCGCTCAGGTCGTGCCGGGCCGTCTGTGCGGTGTCCCCCTTCTCGCCGAGCGCGGCGAGGATCTCCGCGAGCACGGCCGCGGGCGGGCGGGCGGCCCCGTCGGCGTCGTGGAGGTCGGCGTGCACCACACCGTCCGGGAACGCCTCGGCGCAGCCATGGGCCACTTCGGCGGCCAGGGCCGTCTTGCCGCTGCCGGGCATCCCCGTGACCAGCGCCGCCCTGAGCCGTGCGCCGGGGCCCGAGGGGCGGCGCAGCAGCAGTGACCTGAGCCGGGCCGCCTCGGCGGTGCGCCCGGTGAACGCGGCGGCTCGGGCGGGCAGCAGCATGAGCGGCCGGCGGGGCGGGTCGACGCTCTCGCCTCGCAGCATCCGCAGATAGGCCCCGCTGAGCTGTTGCCCGGGCACGACGCCGAGCTGCTCGTCGAGGATCCGGCGGCCTTCGCCGTAGACCTGGACCGCCTCGGCCTGCCGGTCGGAGCGGTGCAGTGCGGTGATGAGGTGGGCGCGCAGGTTCTCGTCCATGGGGAAGCGGGTCACCAGGGAGAGAAGTTCGGGCACCAGGGAGCGGTGCCGGCCGAGCGACATGTCCGCCTCGATCCGGCGCTCCAGCGCCTGCACCCACAGGAATTCCAGGCGCGGCCGCTCGAACCGCAGAAGGTGCTCGGTCACGTTCTCCAGGGCCTGACCGCTCCAGCAGTCGAGCGCGCCACCGAGCAGTTGGCCCGCTTCCTCATAACGGGCTTCCTCAAGGGCCTGACGACCGAGCCGGTCGAGCCGTTCGAAGGAGAACAGGTCGACCTCGGCCTCCCGGGCGTCGAAAACATATCCCGGCCCTTTCCGGATGATCCGCACGTGGTTTCCCAGTGTTTTTCTGAGCCGGGAGACATAGGTGTAGATCTGCGCGTTCGAGGTGGGCGGCGGCTCGTCTCCCCACAGCAGGGCGCTCAGCCGGCTGTCGGCGACCAGAGCGCCACGCGCGAGCAGCAGCACCGCGAGCACGGTGTGGATCTTCGCCCCGGACAGCGGGACCGCCGCGCCCTCCCGGATCACCGAGACCGGACCCAGCAGCCGGAATTCGAGCGCCCCCGACGCGTCCGCGCCCGAGCCATCCGGATCGGCGGCCCCTTCGGCGGGCCGGAAAGCGACACCAGCAGAGTTCAGCACAGCGCAATCTCCATCCCGCGAAATCTCCTGCGAATCCACTCCAACACCTTATCCGTGGGCGCTTTTCGCGCGTTATCGAGTACGCGAAATAGCCGCGAAATCACGCCAAAAGCGAGCACTCCTAGGATGCTTCCAGGAAATCCGCCAAGGCATTTCTGTAAGCATTACTAGAAACAACGAGGAGATTCCGTAATGCGTAAGTCCCGTACGTTCGCACATACGCTCGCCGGCACCGCGCTCCTCCTTCTTCTGCTGCCGCTCGCCGTGGACGCCGGGCAGTACACGGGGGATCTGCCGTGGACCGGGATCAGCGCGCAGGGCAGTGGGGCGCAGGACGATCTGCCCTGGACCGGGATCGGCGAGCGGGGCAGCGGGACGCAGGGCGATCTGCCCTGGACGTGACGCAGACATGACCAGCGACTGGTGGAGGGAAGATGGCGATCAAACTGGTCCTGGCCGAGCGTGAAGCCCTGACCAGGGAGGCTCTCAGCGAACTTCTGCAGCTGTCCGGGGATGTCGATGTCGTCGCCCGTACAGGGCGGGGCGACAGGGTGCTGGGGCTGGTGGAGGAGTACGAGGCGGGGCTCGTCGTCCTCGATGTGCACATGCCGGGCATGAGCGGGATCGAGGTCGCCGAGCAACTGAGCCGGGAGCGGCCCGGTTTTCCGGTCGTGATCCTGGCCTGCGACGTCAGGCCCGGCCACCTGCAGCGGGCGGTCAAGGCCGGGGTGCGCGGCATCCTCACCAAGGAGACCTCCGTCAGCGAGTTGCGCGGGGTGATCCGTGAAGTGCACGCGGGTGGGCTGCACCTGCCCCCCGAAATGGTCGCCGAGATGATGGTCGCCGGGGAGAACCCCCTCACGGCCCGCGAAGCGGAGATCCTGAAGACGGCCGCGGACGGTCGCCCGCTCAACGTCATCGCGTCCCAGCTGCACTTGAGCCCGGGCACGGTCCGCAACCATATTCATTCCGCCATCCACAAGCTGAAGGCGGGGAACCGGATCAGTGCGGTGCACGCCGCGTCGCGGGCCGGCTGGATCTGAGCCGACGCGGTGAACCGCCCCGGCGTCGTCATGGCGGCACGCCGGGGCTCCGACCGAGGGCCGCCAAGGCCTACGGAATTCCCCACCTGCGCAAATGGTTAAGCGGCGAACTCGTCGGCGTGCGTACCGCCCGCGAGTGCCTTGGTACGGTTCCGTCGCCCCCAGGCGACCGTGGCGCTGAGCAGGAGCAGAACCACAGCCAGGAGTGAGAACGCGTCGATGACGACGTTCGTGATGATCGCTCCGATCATCAAAGCGGCCAACCCGAGCGCGGCGAGCCCGACCAGGCGGGGCACCAGCAGGCCGAGCACGCCCGTGATCTCGATGACGCCGACACAGTACCTGGGCCATGGGCCGGCCCCGATGGTGTCGAAGGCGTCGACCATCTCCGCGGCACCGGCGAGTTTCGCGGATCCGGCAGCCAGGAAGACCACCACCAGAAGCACGTGACACACCCGCCCGGCGATTTCCACGGCCCGTGCCGGTCTCTTGCCCGGAGAAGCGTCCTGCTCGCTCATAGAAGTCCCCCCATCGGATTTCAAGTTGTCTTGGTCGGGCAAGTGGCTGCTCGGACGACAGCCCCGAGCCGGGCTACGCATGCTGCGGTTGCAGTAGGCGGCTGCTGTGACGGCAGACTCCGCCCCGACGCATACGGCCCCGACGGGTCTTGCCGCCCCGGCGGCCGCGAACGTCATGGTCGCCGACGGTGATGACGGCGGCTCCGGGCGAGGCCCTTCCCTCGCCGCCCTGGTGGTGGCGGTGATCAGCGTGGTGCTCGGAGTGCGGGCGCTGCGTGCCGCCGGCCGTGGCGCCGGCAACGCGCGCGGCGGGGCCGTCGCGGGCGTGGTGGTGGCGCTGGCCGGCGTTGTCCTCGGCGCCGTGGCGCTGGCCTCTGCCGATGGCGGTGTGGGCAGTGGCTCCGGACGAGGCGGCTCCGTGGTGGCCATGGTGGTGGCGCTGGCCGGCGTGGTCCTCGGCGCGCCGGCTCTGGCCCGCTCCCGCCGGGTCGTCGCCTGACCTGACTCCTTCCGTCGGCCTTGCGGCCGGCGGGGAACCGGTGGCTCCGGCGGCCTGGTCGGCCCGAGGCCGTGTGCGGACCGCTCACGGGGCAGGTGCGGTATCAGGACGAGGTGGGTCCGCTCGCCCCTCCGTCTCTTCGGACGATATGCGCCGCGTCCCCCGGGAGCGTGGGCTCCCCGGGGGACGCGGCATGTCCGCTGACTACCAGGTGAGGGCAGTCGACTGGTTGCTGGTGGCCGTGCAGTAGGAGGTGAAGTTGCCGTCGGCGCCGTTCACGGTGAACTTCAGGGACCAGTTGGTCGCGCTCGGCTTCCCCGTGCGGGCGGCCGAGTCGGTGGTGTCACCGGCGGCCAGGGATCCGGAAGTGAGCGGGAGCGGACCGAACGAGAGCGGGTCGCCCGTGTTCGCGGCCTGGTGCGCGCTGCCGGAGAACTGCACCTCGCTCGTCACACCACCGGAGGTCTTGTTCAGCTTCAGCGTCGTGGTCACGCTGTTGGCCTCGAGCGGGAACTGCGTGCGGATGTCCGCGGAGTCGACCCGTATCGTCTTGCTGCCGGAGTCGGCCGCGGTGAGCGTGACGGTCCCGCTGCCCGCGAAACCGCAGTCGTACGAGGCTGTCGCCGACGCCGGAGCGACGGCGACGGCCGAGCCGGCCAGGGCCAGGGACGCTGCGAGCGCGCCTGAGGCGGCGATCGCGGTCAGGGTGAATCGTCGCGTCGAGAAGCCGCGCATGAGGATGCTCCTTCTTGGTAGGTGGCGCATTGCGGACAGAGCTGGGATGCGTGCGAGTGCCGGGCCCGGCGTCTCGACTGCAGTGAAGCCCGTGGTCCTCTTCTGGTGGTTGGCGATCTCTTGGCCGCCGTCGATGAACCGCGCGGAGCGGCCGAGGAGCACCTCGATGCCGTGACCGGCCGGGGCTCGGTAGGCCGTCGCCCTTGGGGGGGCCGGCGCTCGCATAGGTCACGTATGGCCCGCCCGGGCAGGGTGGGCTCGACTCTTCCGACGCAGGGAAAGCCCATGGATCCCACAGGAGCAGCCTTGTCCGAACCACACACCGTCGGCCGCGCGGAGTGGCGCGTCGTGCTCAACGACGAGGGGCAGTACTCGATCTGGTGGACCGATCGTGAACTGCCCTCCGGGTGGCGTGCCGAGGGGACCAGCGGGGCGCGGGAGCGGTGTCTGGCCCGGGTGCAGGAGGTGTGGGCCGATCAGCGTCCGGCGGGGCTGCGCCGTCGTGCGGCGGAGGGGGTGAGCGCGGAAGGTGTCTGCGTCGCGGAGGTCGTCGCGCGGCAGGCGCGCCGGGTGCCGGGGGCGGCGGCCGTGCAGGGTGAGGGGTTCGCGCTGTCCTTCGGGGGGCTCGACGCGGCGTCGAACCGCTGGGCCCGGTATCTGCGGTCGCTGGGTGTGGGGCGCGGCACGCTGGTGGGGGTGCTGCTGGGGCGGGGTTGCGACCTGCACGCGGTGACGCTGGGCGTGTGGAAGGCGGGGGCCGGGTGTCTGCCGCTGGACCCGGAGTTCCCGGCGGCCCGGCTGCGCGCGCTGCTCGCCGCCACGGGTGCGCGGGTTCTGGTCACCGAAGTCGCCTACGGACCGGACGGTTTCGAGGGACAGGCCCGGTACGTGGACGATCCCGAGGTCTGCGGCGCGCTCGCCCGTCAATCGGACGAACCCCTCGGCAGGGGGCCGGATCCGGAGGACGTGGCGTATGTGACGCAAGTGCCCGGGGGGGCCGGGCGCCCGCTCGCCGTGGCGGTCACGCACCGCGGTCTGGTGCACCATGTGGCGGTAGCGGCAGGCAAGTTGACCAGCGCGGGTGACGGCGGCTCGGCGGTGTTCGCGTCGGTCGCCTCCGAGCTGGCGGCGACGGCCCTGTGGGTGCCGCTGTGCGCCGGACAGCGGGTGCTGCTCGCACCGCAGACACTGGACCTGGCCGAGCTGGGCGACTGGCTCACCGCGGCCGGCTCGTTCGCGTTCCTGAAACTGACCTCGGCTCACCTGGAGCTGCTGGTGCGGCAGTTGGGTGACACCGGTGGCGCGGCACTGGCCGGGACGTTCGTGATCGCGGGCGGGGCGCCGGGGCCCGCGGCGACGAGGCTCGCCCGGCTGCTCGACCCCGGCCGACTGCGTAGGGCGTACGGGACGGCAGAGACGTCGTACGGCACCCTCCTGACCTCCGGGCGGCCCGGCGCGGACGCGCAGCTGCGGGTCCTCGACGACGCCTGTGTGCCGGTCCCGGACGGTTCGGTGGGCGAGTTGTACGTGGCCGGTCCGGGCGTCGCCCGCGGCTATGTGGGCCGGGCCGCGCTGACGGCGCAGCGGTTCGTCCCTGATCCCTACGGTCCGGCGGGGACGCGGATGCACCGCACGGGGGAGCTCGCGCGCCGGACGGCGGCCGGGGAGGTGCAGCTGGTCGGCCGTACCGACCGGCAGCTGTGGGTGCGCGGCCACCGGGTCGACCCGGCGGAGACCGAGGAGGCACTCCACGACCACCCGAGCGTCGGCGAGGCCGTCGTCATCGGCGTACAGACCGCGCCGGGCGACGTCCGCCTGGCCGCCTATGTGGTGCCGCGCCCCGGTGCGCAGGACCTGGACGCGGCGGCGCTGGCGGCCCATTGCGGGCGGCGGCTGCCCGGGCACCTGGTCCCCGCGAGCCTCACCCTCCTCGACGAGGTGCCGCGCGACGCCGACGGGCGGGTGGAGCGGGCGGCGCTGCCCGGGCAGCACGGTCAGGGCGGGCGGGACAGTGGCGGAAGGCCGGCTTCACCGGGGGCGCGCACGCTGTTCGGCGGGCGCGGCCTCGCGGGGCTGCTCACGGCGCACCGGGTGCCGGGCGCCTGCGTCGCGGTCCTGGAGGACGGCGCGCTGGTGGCGGTGGAGGCCGCGGGCGGCGACGGCGCGGGCCGGCCGATCACCCCGCGCACCGCTTTCCCGGTGGGCGACTTGAGCCGGCACGTCACGGCCCTGGGCGTGCTGCGCCTGGTGGACGAAGGGCTGCTGGCGCTGGACGCCGAGGTCGGCCGCACCGGGGACACCCCGGTCACCCTGGCGGATCTGCTGGGCCGCCCCGGCGCCGACGGGGCTGCGGTACCGCTGCCCGCGCTGCTGGAGGACGCCACGGGCGAGACGTTCGGCCCGCTGATGCGGCGCCTGGTGCTCGGGCCGCTCGGCCTGGACGACAGCTGCTTCGGTGGGCCCCCGCCCCGTACGAACGGCAGGACCGACGCCCTGGTGGCCCGCGTGGGTCATGACGTCACCGGTCGCGCGCTCGACGGCGACCGCCGGGCCACGGATCCGGCCGAGCTGTGGACCACCGCCGCCGACCTGGCCGAGGTGGCTTTGGAGATCCGGCGTTCCGTGCTCGGCGCTCCGCTCGCCCTGCTCGCCCGAGACACCGCTGCCCGCATGCTGACTCCAGGCCCGGACCGCCTCTACGGCCTCGCCACGATGGTCAAGTCCCTCGGCTCCGACACGGAGTTCGGGCACGAGGCGGCCCCGCTCGGCCATTACGCGGCGTCGGTGCTCAGCTTGCGCGCGGGCCGCGGTCTCGTCGTACTGACCAACGGCCGGGCCGGGGACCGCGTGGGCAAGGAGATCGAAGCCGGGCTGCGGCGCGTACGCCAAATGGCGGATAAGCACCGGACGGCCGGTGACGGAACGTGGCGGAACCCGCTGCATCCGCAGGAAGGGAACGAAGTCACCGATACTTAGCGTTAGTTCGTGTCAAACTGTGTTGTCAAGATCAGGTCTTCTCCAGACAATGTCTCCGCGAAGTCTTCGCGGGGGGCGAGGCGTGCGCAGTCCTGGAAGGAGGCGGTGTGACGCCCCGGTTGTCGTTCCAGGTGCTGGGCCCGCTCAAGGTGAGTGTGGACGGCCGGCCATTACTGCTGCGCAGCGCTCGACAGCGCACGGTGCTGGCCGTGTTGCTGCTCACTCCGGGGCGCGCCGTCTCGGTGGACGCGCTCACGGACGCCGTATGGCACCGCGATCCACCTGCCACCGCCCGTAACCAGATCGCCATCTGCGTCTCCGCGCTGCGCAAGACGTTCCGCGACGAGGCGGGCGTCGACGGCCTCATCGAGACACTGCTGCCCGGCTATGTGCTGCACAGGGAGGACCACTACGTCGACGTGGCCGACCTGTACGAGTCGGCCGCGGACGCCCGCGCCGCCGTCGAGGCCGGGGACGCGAGCGAGGCCGCGGCCCGTTTCGAGGACGCCCTCGCGCTGTGGTCGGGGCCGGTGCTCGACGGCATGGACGGCAGCGCGCTGAGCGGCGAGGTCGGCCGCATCTCCGAGCTGAGGACCAACCTGACCGAGGAATACGCCGCCGTCCAGCTCCAGCAGGGCCGCTACCGGTCGGTGGTGGAGTGCCTGCGCCCGGTCGTCGGCGAGCACCCGCTGCGCGAGTACGCCCGCGCCATACTCATGCAGGCGTACCACCTCTCGGGCCGCCGGTCCGAGGCGCTGGACTGCTACCGCGAAGGGCGCCGTATCCTCGTCGCCGAGCTGGGCGTCGAGCCGGGCGCCGAACTGCAGGAGCTGCACCGCACGGTACTGGAGGGCGACGGGCGGGCCCCGGTGCGGGCCGCCGCCGTACCGGACGCTGTCGTTCCCGACGCTGTCGTTCCCGACGCCTCTCCCGGCCCCGCCCTTGCTTCCGTGCCCCGCCAACTCCCCCTGCCACCCGAGCCGTTCGTCGGCCGGGAGAACGAACTGGAGCTGCTGCAGCGGCTCGTACCGCCGGCACCGGGGTACGTCGGTGGGACGACGGCCCGCATCGCGACGGTCTCCGGCATCGCCGGAGTCGGCAAGAGCGCGCTCGCCCTGCACTGGGCCGACCGCGTCGCGGGGCGCTTCCCCGACGGCCAGCTCTACCTGGACCTCCAGGACCCGCGGGGACACGGCGCCCCCGGCACGCCCGAGGCCGCCCTGGAACGGGCACTGCGTGCGCTGGGTGTGCCCGGAGCCTCGATCCCCGCGGGCCTCGAGGACCGGGCCGCGCTCTACCGCAGCGCTCTCGACGGCAAACGGATGCTCGTCGTCCTCGACGACGCCCGCTCCGTGCACCAGATCCGCCCGATGATGCCCGGCCGCGGCTCCGCCCGGGTCCTGGTCACCAGCCGGGACCCGCTGAACGGGCTCGCCGGGACGTTCGCGGTGGCCCGCGTGGAACTGGGCGCCATGAGCCCGGCCGAGTCCCTGGACCTGTTGGCAGCCACGATCGGCGAGCACCGGGTGACGGCCGAACCGGACGCGGCACAGCGCCTGGTGGAGCTGTGCGACCGGCTGCCGCTGGCCCTGCGCGTCGTCGCCACCCGGTTGTTGTCCGACGACCGGTGGTCGCTGCGACAGATGGCGGCACGAGTGGAGGACAGCCGCGAGCGCGTCAGCGTGATCAGCCCGGGCGAGAGCGGCGTGCGCTCGGGCGTCTGGCTCGGCTACCGGGCGCTGTCAGTAGAGGCCGCGCGGCTCTACCGGCAGCTGAGCATGCTGGACGTGCCCGACTTCCCGGCCTGGATCGGCGTCCCGGTCCTCGGCGTCACCCCGGGCGCGTCCGAGGAACTGCTCCACCAGCTCGTCGGAGCCCAGCTCTTGGAGAGCCGTCCCGGTCAGGGCGGCCGGACCCGCTACCGCTTCCAGGACCTGATGCGCCTGTTCGCCCGGGAGCGGTGCCTGGCCGAGGACAGCGCACAGGATCGCGAGCAGACCCTGGAGAGGGTACTGACCGTCGTGCTCACGCTGGTGCACGCGGCCCAGGAGCAGCTGTACGGCAAGGGCGAGGCACCGCACGGCGGCCCGGCACACACCAGGCCGGTCCCCGGCGAGACGGTGAGCGAACTCGTCGCGGACCCCATCGAGTGGTTCGAGGACGAGCGGGAGATGCTCGGTGCCCTGGTGGCGCAGGCTGTGCGCGACGGGCAGGCCGGACGTGCATGGCTCCTCGCGGTGGGAGCGGTTCCCTTCTACGAGACCCGCAACTACCTCGAGGACTGGCGGCGCACCGCCGAGTGCGCCCTGGAGGGCGCCCGGCAAACGGGCGACACGCGCGGGGCGGGCACCATGCTCCGTTCCCTGGGCACGCTCGCCATCTACCAGCGCCGCTACGAGGAGGCGCGGGAGCGGCTGCTCACCGCCCTGGCCCACCTGGAGCGGAGCGACGACACACAGGGCCGGGCCATCGTGCGGCGCAACCTCGCGGTGTGCGCCCGCTTCTTCGGCGACCTCGCCGAGGCGGCCCGCTACTGCGAGGAGTCCCTGGTGCTGTTCCGGCAGGCCGGGGACAACTCGGGCCTCTCCCACGCGCTGGGGCTGCTCGCCCAGATCGAGATCGAGCAGGGCGACCCCGAGCGCGGCGTGGAGCTGAGCAACCAGGCGATCGAGGTCAGTTACGAGGCGGGGTCGCTGCGCAGCCGCACCCAGAACCTCTACCGGCTCGCCGAGGCGCTGCTCGGCGCGGGCCGGTCGGCGCAGGCGGAGCGGATCTGCCACGACGTGGTGGGGCTCACCCGCGGCCAGGGCGACCGGCTCGGCGAGGCCCACGGTCTGTGTGCCCTCGGCGAGGCGCAGTGGCGGCAGAACGAGCCGCACAGGGCTCGCGCCAGCCTGCTGCGGGCGCTGCGCCTCGCCGAAGAGGTGGATGACCGGTTCCTGCAGGCCCGGATCGTCACGCACCTCGCCTGCGCCAAGGCGATCCGCGGCGGCACCGGCGCGGGCGAGCCCCTGGACTGGGCCCAGGAGGAGTTCCGTTCGCTCAACGCGCCGATGTGGGAGCGGCGCGCGGGCCGGCTGCGCGAGGTCCTGGAGTCGCACGACGCGGTCCGTCCCATAGAAGGATCGGTTCTGGCCTGTCTCCTCGCCGACCGCTGACCCTCGCAAGAGACGAAGGCCGCCGGTCACCCGGAACCGCTCGGGGGGCGCAGGAGGATCAGCCCGGAAGGTCACACCGCCCCAGACTCTGCTCTCCCCGCAGTCCCGGGCGAAGTCGGTACCGCCGAGATCGCCTGCGACGGCCGGCTGCAACGCGGCACCGTAGGTGGTCAGGATGGGTCCGACCCTGTCACGCGAGCAGGCTACGCCCAAGGCCGAGCCGATTCCTCGATGGCCGAACCGAGTTCTGCAACCTCGGCAGTCGCCTTATCGCGGCTCGTAGATCCGCTTGTGACCGGACAGCCCGGCCAGCCGGTAGGGGCCGGTCGTCTCCTTCGGCGCGGGGTGGTCGCCGCCGTCGACCGGAAAGGAATACTCGTGGAGTTCCCGGTATCTGTCGTAGTCGACGGGCTGTCGCCGGGCGATCGCCTCACGGTGCGGTCCGGATCGCAGACGCGCTCGGTATCCCGGTACGACGGTGCCGCCGAAGAACTCGGCGACGCTGCCGGATCCGTAGCTGAGGAAGCCGATGGCCTGGTCGGTCAGATCGTCGGCGTTGTCGAGCAGGGCGGCCAGCCCGAGGTACACCGACGCGGTGTAGCTGTTCCCGATCTCGGCGTTGTAGGTGGTCGTGAGCCCGATGGCGCGGGCGATCCGCGCCTCGTCGATCTCGTGCCCGCAGTTCTGGAGCAGGTGCCGGTGGGCCTTGTAGGCCATCTTCGTGAACGGCTGGTGGTAGCAGAAGGCGCGGAACTCATCGAGCGCGCGGCCGCCCTGCTCGGCGTAGTCCTTCCACGCCCCCTCCACCGCCTGGAGGTACGCGGAGATGGACTCGTGCCCGTCGACCAGGGCGGTGGCGCGGTAGTTCGGCCGCCAGAAGTCCATGATGTCGGCGGTGAAGACGCCCGACGGTTCCTCGATGCGCACCAGCGCGGGGTCGGCGCTGACCAGCATCGCCACGGCGGCCGCGCCCTGGGTGGCCTCGCCCGGGTTGTCCAGCTCGTACTTCGAGACGTCGCTGGCGATCACGAGGACCTGCTGCGAGGGGTCACGGTGGACGATTCCGATGGCGAACTGCAGGGCCGCCGTCCCGCCGTAGCAGGCCTGCTTGAGCTCGACGGTCCGGGTGGCCGAGGGCATGCCCAGCAGTGAGTGGACATGTATGCCGGCCGCCTTGGCCTGATCGACGGACGTCTCGGTCGCGAAGACGATCGTCCGGATCCGGTCGGTGCCGTGCCGCGCGACGATGGGGGCGGCAGCGGCGGCGGCCATCGTCACGATGTCCTCGTCCACGGCGGGCACGCTCATCGATCGCTGGCCGATGCCCGCGTGGTACTTGCCGATGTCGGTGCCGTTGTGTGCGGCCAGTGTCGCGTGCGTCAGGACGAACCGGGTCGTCGAGAAGGAAAGGTCGTGGATTCCGACGGAGAGATTCCCGGACATCGCTAGCCTCCTATCTTCATGGTCGCGTGTTTGCGCTCCAACTGGACGTGTGCACGCATGAGTTCGCCTGGATTCGTCTGCGCGGCCATGAGCGAGAGTTCGCCGCACAGCACCGTCGCGGCCGCGATGACCGCGAGCCGGCGCGCGTTCTCGCCGGGTTCGCGCGCTTCGCGGCAGCCGAGCCGCGTCAGGTTCTCCTCGACGAAGTCGAGGCCCTTTCCGTTGCCGACCGTTCCCACGATCAGGTTCGGCAGGGTGCAGGAGAAGTACAGGTCGCCGTCCCGGTCTTCGGCCACGGTCACGCCCTGTGAGCCTTCGACGATGTTGGCCGCGTCCTGGCCCGTCGCCAGATAGAACCCGAGCAGCATGTTGGCGTAGTGCGCGTTCGCCGAGCGGATGCCGCCGGCGAGCAGGGTGCCGATCATGTTCTTGCGCAGGTTCAGCTCGGCCATCGCGGCGGCCGAGGTGTGCAGCACGTCATGGACGATGTCGCGCGGTACGAGCAGTTCGGTGACCACGTTCTTGCCGCGGCCGAGGATGCCGTTGACCGCGGTCGCCTTCTTGTCGGTGCAGTAGTTGCCCGAGATGGAGCCGTACGAAATCCCCGGAATGGCCTTGAGGATGTGCGTCAGGAGGGCGTCCGCGGCCAGCGTCGCCATGTTGTGCCCCGAAGCGTCGCCGGTGGTGAACTCGAACCGGAGAAAGAGCAGGTTGGCCGCGATCTCGTGGCGGAACCCGATCAGTTCGGTGAACCGTCCGCAGGTGCGTACGACCTCGCGCAGCTCGTCGAACCGCGCGTCGACCTCCAGTGCCGCCAGGTACGCGGTCTGCGCGTCCCGGGCGGTGACGAGCACCGAGCGTGTCATCCGCTCGTCGACGAGAGTGGCGGAGATGCCCTGCTCGACCAGCATGGAGACCTTCGCGCCTCGCCCGACGGAGGGCCACAGGGGAGACTCGTACGTGGCGAGCGGAACCTCCGTCTCGGTTGTCGCCGCGTTCCCCGAAATCCTCAGCGGCCCCACCCATTTCATGGGTACGCCGGCGATCGCCTGCGTGTCGTTCATCAAATGCCTCCCACCGTGTCGTGCGTGGTGTCGTAGGAGCTGGACCGTGTGGCCAGCCCGCGGGTGTCGATCCCCCGGTCGGCGCAGAAGGTGCGCAGGTCGCCATGGACGAGCACGTCGCATCGGGTCAGTTCGGAGGGGGTCCGCGCGCCCAGCGCGGTCATCAGGGCCCCGATGTGGTCGAGCCACGTGGCGATGTGAGTGACCAACGCGGACACGCCACCGTCGAGAACGGTCCTGAGGAACCTCCCGGAGCTCCCGACGGCAGGCGCGCCGAGCGCCAGTCCGCGCACCACGTCGAGCGGATCGCGGACCCCGCCGGAGGCCAGCACCGGGATACCGACTCCCTGGGCGTCCAGCAGGCAGGCCGGAGCGGACTGCCCCCAGCCGTCGAGGTAGGAGTAGTCGGCGTGCTTGCGCCGGTCGTTCTCGATGCGCGCGAAGTCGGTGCCGCCGCGGCCGGCGACATCGGCCACCCGCACGCCCATGTCCCTGAGCGTCGCGATGGTTTCGCGGCTCAGCCCGAAGCCGACCTCCTTCACGATCACCGGGACGTCGACCCCGTGGACGATCTTCTCGATCCGCGGTCCCCAGGCGGAGAACGACCGGTCGCCCTCCGGCATCACCGTCTCCTGGATGACGTTGAGGTGGATCTGCAGGGCGTCCGCCCGCAACAGGTCGACGGCCCGCCGCGCCTTCTCGACGGAGGCGTTCGCGTTGATGTTCGCCATGATGAACCCGTCCGGGTTCTCGTGGCGCATCACGCTGAAGGTGTCGGCGACGGACTCGTCGGCGAAGTACGCGCTCAGGGAGCCGGTGGCGATCGGAACGCCGGTCTCGCGCGCGGCGATCGCCAGGTCCCGGTTGATGGCGCCGGTCCGCACGCTGCCGCCGGTCATCGCGTTGATGTACAGCGGAACCTTCCATTCCATGCCACCGAACCGTGTGGCCAGCGAGACATCGGACCGGTCGATGCCGGCCAGGGCGTGATGGACGAAGGACACGTCGTCGAACTGGTTGTGTCCGCCCGGATGGCGTTGCTGCTCGGCGGCGAACCGCACATGGTCGTCCTTGCGCTCAGCGATCATTCCGCGCCCCCTTCGTCGACGGGATGTGAATCGGCATGGGGAGCACGCCTGCGGCCGCCCACCCCTCCCGCAGTCGCGAGATCTCCTCTTTCGCCGTGGCGTCCAGCAGCGCGATGCCGCAGTCGCCGCCGCCGGCACCCGACGGTTTCGCCGCACCGCCCACGGACTCGGCGGCGTCGCACAGCGCCGTCAGCCTGGTGGTGAAGATGCCGAGCCGGACCTCGTCGTCCAGATCGGCGAGCACCTGGCGGGCGCCTCGGATCTGCCGCAGCAACTCCTGGTCGTCTCCCTGTTCGAGTGCTCGGACCGCGGCGCGCACGCACGCGTCGCTGCTCGCCAGGAATCTCCGTTGTGACGGACTGCCCTGCCACTCGCGCCTGCTGAGGCGACCCGCCAGCGACGTGGTGCTGACCGGCTGGCCGGTCCAGCCGACCTCCAGCGCGAGTCCGCGGGGCTTCGGCAGCCGCCGCAGCCCGAAACCCGGCCACGGCACGCGGATCGTCTCCTCGACGCCCCGGCGCCGGACCAAGCCGAGCACGGCGGTCCGATCGGGCGCGCGATACTCGATCCAGCCGCCCCAGACGCTCGCGGCGAGGTCGCCGCCGGAGGAACGGGCGTCGAGCCGCGCCGTAGCCAGCATCGCCAGCCGGAAGCACGCGTCGGGTGACAACTCCAGGCCGCAGTACGCGGCGACGGCGTCCACCGTGGCGACTGTGACCGCGCCGCTCGACCCCAGGCCGAGCTTGGTTCCGTCGTGGTGCAGACGACTGTCGATCGAGACGTGGACGGGGGGTGCGCTCAGCCCGCGCTCGGCCAGCAGCGCGTCGACCACTTCGATCGCCGACACCACATGGGCGAGGCCGTCCGACGCCTGTGGCTCGTCGCCCGCCGCGAGCCCGCCGTCACACCGCCACAGTCGCGCCTCTTGGGGACGGAGGTCGGAATCGATCACGACGTCGGCGGTTTCGGAGGCCGAGACGGTGACGCCGACCTGCCGGTCGACCGCTGCCAGGATCGCCGGGTGACCCGGCTCCACGACCGCGTACTCGCCGGCGATGAACAGCTTGCCCGGGGCGTGCCGGCTGATCGGCCCCCGCCCGGTCACCGCCCTGCCGCCGTCCGCAGGCGAGCGCCCGGCCCACACCGGGCGGTGACCACCGAGCATCCCGGCGCGGCACCGAGCACCGTGTCGGCCACCCGGCCGGCGTCCGCGGGGTGGCAGAGCACCTTGACGTTCGGTCCGGCGTCCATGGTCGCGTAGGCCGGTACCCCGTCCCGCCGGAGTTGGATGACACCGTCAAGGACGGCGACCGTGGCCGGCGACAGATAGCGCACCGCCGGCCGAGCGGCCAGCATGGTCGCGTGCATGCCGAGGGCGTTGCGCTCGGCGATCTCCCCCACCCCTTCGAGATCGCCACGGCTCAGCATCTCCCGCATGTCGGTCAGGTCGTCCTTGCTCGACCGTGCCCACGCCTCGTAGAGCGGCGAGGTCTCGACGGTTCGCCGCATCGCCACGCGACTGGACACCGCCTTGGGACCGGCGTCGACCAGCGCGATCACCAGTGCTGGGTCGAAGTCCGGGACGGGCACCGGCTCGGCGTAGGAGCTGAGATCCGCGGCCGCGCCGACGCCCTGACCCGCGTGGCACAGCGCGTAGCCGCCGAATATCGACCGGGCGGCCGAGGCCGACCCGCGTCGGGCGAGACGGGACAGCGCGGTGTCGTCGAGATCGAGCCCGTACGCGGCCGAGGCGGCGACTGCCAGTGCGGCGAAACCACTCGCCGATGACGCCAGGCCCGCGCCGGTGGGAACGGCGTTGCGGGTGTCGACGGCGGCCGGTTCGGTACGCCCGGCCAACTCCCGTACCAGATCCAGGAAGGCGACGACGCGCCGCCGGACCTCGCCCTCCGCTGACGTGCCGTCGAGTGTCACGCGGTCGGCCCGAGCCCCGGGGCTGAGCCGGACGGTGGTGCTCGTCGGGAAGACGTCCAGGGTCATCGACAGGCTGTCGACGTACGGGACGACGAGTCGCTCGTCGCGCTTGCCCCAGTACTTGATCAGCGCGATGTTCGGATGGGCGACGGCGGTCGAGCCGCGGTCGAGCACCTTAGCCTGCCGCCGGCCCCGCCCCCGCTCGTGGTCAGTCGACATGACTCGCGAACCTCCCCACCGGTACGACCCAGGTCCGGACGGCGCCCGCTGCACGGAGGCCGTGTACGACCTCATCGGCCTCGCGCGGGTCTCCGGCCAGCGCGACCATGCAGCCTCCCAGCCCGCCACCACTGATCTTGGCGCCCAGGCCGCCGGCCGCGAGCGCGGCCTCGACCAGGACGTCGATCCGGTCCGAGCTGAGCCGCATCTCGTGGAGCAGCTCGTGGTTCTCGGTCATCCGCGCGCCGAAGTCGCTCGCCCGGCCGTGGGCGAGGTCGCTCGCCGCGGCGTAGGTCAGGCTCGACGCCCGGCTGATGAATTCCGTCCGGGTGTCCGCGTCACGCTCGAACTTCTGCCGCAAGAGCTCCACCGCTTCCCTGGTACTGCCGCCGACACCGCTGTCCGCGATGACGAACACGCCGTCGAAGTCGTAGGGCCGGCTTGCGCCGGCAGGGCCGTCGGGCCGCTCCCAGGGGTGTGCGGGGTCGTCGCCCGGTGTGGGTACGGGTAGTTCCCATGCCGTGCCGGAGCGGAAAAGCAGGAGAGACGTCGAACCGGTGGCGAGCGCGTCGATACCGCTCGCTCTGCCGTGGGCCACCTTCTCCGAAGCCTGTACGAGATCGAAGACCGCCCTGGCGTCGAGTCTGCGCTCGAAGAGATCCGCGAAGGCCAGCACGGCCGCCCGGGCACACGCGGCGCTGGAGCCGAGCCCCCGGCCCTGCGGGATCGCGCAGTCGATGAGCACATCGACGCGTGTACGGCCGACGCCGGTCCTCGCCTTGAACTCTTCCACCAGGCGCCGCAGGCCGTCCGTGGCCAGCGGCGTCACCGCGGCGGAATCCGGTCCCGTCATCGCGAAGGAGACCTGGTCCGCACCGTCGTCCGAACAGGGGAAACCTGTGGCGTGCGCTGTGACCGTCAGCTGCGGAACCGGTAGGGCCAGTGCCGGGGCGCCGTACACAACGGCGTGCTCGCCGAGCAGAATGGCCTTGCCGTGGGCGTGCCCGATCCCGATCCGGTCGTTTTCGGCGCCCGGATCACCCGTGGAGCCGCCGTGGCCGGCGAAAGTGTTCGAGTCCGTCGTCGCCATCACCGGGCTCGCTGCGTCGCATCGATCGCCATCGCGGCGAGCTGATCCCTCGCGGGGGCGGTGGCACTGCTCGCCTCCAGCACGGTCAGGGCCCGGTCGGTGCGGACCGCGATCTGCCGCTCGATGTGAGCCACGGCGCCGATGTCGACGAGTACACGCCGTACGGTGGCGAGTTCGCCGTCGGAGAGGTCGGTGCCGATCGTCGCCCTGAGGAATTCCGCCGCCTCCGGATCACGTTCGTCCACGCGCTTGAGCGCCGTCGCGAGCAGGACCGTTCGCTTGCCCTCACGAAGATCGTCGCCCGACGGCTTGCCCGTCACCGCCGGGTCGCCGAACACGCCCAGCAGGTCGTCGCGGAGCTGGAACGCGATCCCGATGTCGGCGCCGAACGCCTGGTAGGCCGCGACGAGGTCCGCCTCCGCGCCGACGATCGCGGCACCGAAATGCAGCGGGCGTTCCACCGTGTACGAGGCCGTCTTGTACCGGTTGACGCGCAGCGCCGAGTCGATGTCCTCGGCGTCGCTCGCGTGGTTGACCAGGTCGAGCAGTTGACAATGCACCAGCGCCTCGCGTTGCAGCGCACCGCGCGCCGGAGCCGGAATCGACTCGAGGATCCCTCGCCAGAGGAAATCGCTCTGGAACACAAGCTGAAGGTCGTCCGCCACGACAAAGTTCGAGGCGATCGCCTCGTCCAGTGACGAGAGCAGGCTGGCCGAAGAGCGGTCCAGCATGGTGGAAACATCCTCCAGCATGAAGGATGTACCCAGTGCGGCCGCTACTTTCAGAAAGTGCTGACAGCTCGTGCTCAGATCACCCAAACGGCGCTGCACAAACGCCGGCACACGCCGCGGAATTCGCCGTTCAGCCAGCCGAACGACGCCGTCGTTTTTTATCGAGAGCTCTTCTTCGACCAGTCCGAGCGCGAATTCGACCAGCAGTCGCTGATTCCCACCGGCGCCTGCTGCGAAGTCGAGCAGTTCACCGTCCGGATCACCCCCGAGGATGCCCCGCAATACCTGTTCGTCGGAAGCGCACTTGCGTCTCTCTATCGTCGATGCAGGTTCCATTGCCGCGGCCTACCCCCGTCTGTCGTCCTGTGTGTTGAGGCTGCGCACTTTTGACAGTGACTCGACCCAGGCATAGCGTGGCGCAAATTCTAAAATAAATTCCTCAACATTCCCATAGAATCTTTGTCAGGCCATCGACCGTGACGTATGTAATGGACCGCCGCGGGACGGTGCGCGAGAAGTGCGGGGAACCTTTTGGAGGGGTTCCCCGCACTTCGATTTCGGAGGAAGGGTCAGACCTGGCCTTCTCCTCGACCCCGGCCGGGGGAACCGGGGTCGTCTTGCGTGCCCGGTTTCGGGCATCCACCAGTTGGCCTCGCCACACAGCTCCATCACCGCGGGAACGAGGACCATCCGGATGATCGTGGCGTCGATGAACACGGCGACGGCCATGCCGAGACCGATCTGCTTGATCGAGACGTCGGAGCCGAGCAGGGAGGTCGTGAGATCTTGTGGCCGGTGAAGCCCAGGAACGCCGGCAGCAGGGTCACCGCGGCGATCATCGTCACCAGCACGGTCACTGACGCGCCGATGGCGACGCCGGTCATCAGCCGCTGCCCCATGGCGATCAGGCCCAGCAGCGCGATCACGACGGTCGTGCCGGCGAACAGCACCGCGTGACCGGCGGTGGTGACGGCGTGGAGGCACTATGCCGATGTCGCTACCGCGAGTGCCGTACTCCTTCCGCAGTACTCGGCGACTTCCGCACCGGCGCGATGAGGCCTCTGATCAGAGGTCGGTCGGGGTGTCGAGGCCGGTCAGGGCGCCGACCGGGTCGAGGTCGGGGGTGCCTCGGGGCCACCAGTCGTCCTGGTCCGGCTCCGACTCGTAGGCGTACCACAGGCCGTCGCGGCCGAGGCGGAGCTGGACATGGCCGCGGGGGTGGGTGAGGCGGTTGCGCCAGGGGCGGAAGGCGGGGAGGTCGGCGGCGAGGAGGAGCGGGCGGGCGCGGTCGAAGCGGCCGGCCGGCGGGTCCCAGGGTTCTTCGAGGACGGCGAGGCCGTCGAGCCCGCCCTGTCGCCAGGCGGCGACCGCCTGTGCCAGCTCCGCCGGGGTGCGGCCCGTCGCGGAGGCGAGTGACGCGTACAGCGCGCGGGTGGCCACGGTGAGCCCGGAGCCGGGACGGGCCGCCGCGATCCGCACCGCGTCCTGCCACAGGCTCAGTTCGCCGGCCTCGTCCCGTCCCGTGCTGAGCAGGGCGTGCGCGCGGGCGGCGGCGTCGGTCGCCAACTGGTCCAGGGCGAAGGGGTCCGGGCCGCCCGGCACCGCCGGGTACGCAGGGGGTTGCTCAGGGTGCGGGGGCACGGGCAAAGGAGCGGGCAGGGGCGGGAGCACACGCGGTGCGAGGGCCTCGGTCGCGCGTACGCCGGGCAGCGGCTCCGGTTCCCGCTCCTGGGCGGCGAGGGCCGCGCGGGTGGCGTTGCGGCGCGAGAGAGCGTCGAGAAGCTCGCGTTCGCCGCGGCCGCGCAGCAGGAGCAGGACGAAGGGGTCGGCGTCGAGCAGACGCGCGGTCTGGTAGCAGAGGGCGGCGGCGTGTTTGCAGGGGTGGCCGCGGTCGGGGCAGCTGCACTGCGGTTCGAGGTCGCCGGGACCGGGCAGCAGCGGCACCCCGCACTCGGCGAGGGAGTGGGGCATCTCCTGGTCCAGCAGCGCGGCGATGTGCCCGGGCCGCTCCACCGCGGCCTCCAGGAACCGCTCCCAGTCGGCGTCCCCGAGGGTCCGCAGCCGCACCTGGACGCGGTACGGGCGGGGACGGCTGCCCTGAACGTACCCGAGCACGATCCCGGGTGTGACGGTGATGGCGTCCACGTGCCCCTGCTCGGCGTACCCCCTCCCCCGAGCCAGCCGCTTCACATCCAACGCCCCTTCCTCCAGCGCCGCGACCCAGGCGTTCCCCCACCAGGTCTGCGCGAACCGGGCGTCGTCACCGGCCGACCCGCGCGCCGGGAACGCCGGGAACGTGCGCCGGAGGTCACCGTCGCGGGCCGGGACGCCCATGGATCGAGGGTGCTCCTTCTCGGCCGAGCTCAGCGCCGGCGCGGGGCTGCCGGCTTCAGCGGAAGCGACCGCCTCCCCGGGTTCCTGCCCCGCATCCGACGGCATGCGAAAGGCACCCGCGAGCAGACTCCGCAGGTCACGTGCGGCTCCGCCACCGGGTGCGTGGTGATGACGCGGTCCCTCGGGACCCGCCTCGGGGCTCAAGCCACCGGATTTCGAGCCACCCCCCGGGCCTCCGGCGGCAAGGTCGTGACTCCGGGCACCGCCTGTGCGGCCGGCCTTCCCGCCCCGGTGTCCAGCGCGAAGCGCGTCCGTCCCGGACGACCGTCGGGGCTCGGGCTCGGGATCGGCTTCCTTCCGGAGCTGCGACGCCTCGGCCCGGGCAGCCCGCAACGCCTGCCGGGCAACATCACCAGGACGCTCACCCCGCACGACCCCACCGGAGACATCAGGCGCGGCAGGCACGTCAGGCGCGCTGGGCACATGCGGAGCGCTGCGCACACGTGGAGCGTTGGGCACACGTGGAGCGATCGGCACATGTGGATCGTTTGGCACATGTGGATCGTTTGGCACATGTGGATCGTTGGGCACGCCAGTCCCATCGGGCACGGCAGGCACACCGGGCACACCAGCCCCATCGGGCACGTCAGGCACATCGGGCACGGCCCCGGCGTCCGGGCCCCCCTCCTCCGCACCACCCGAGTTCTCGCCCCCCGCCCCGCGCCGCCCGGCGAGCGCCTGCCGCAGTGCCGCGCGGGCAGCGTCCGCAGGTCGGACCACGTCCCCCGGACGCGCCACATCACCGGAGGGCGGCCGGACCGGCTCCGGCGATCGAACCCGATCCGAGTGGCCCTCGGGCTCCTTCGGAACCGAGCCATGACCCTCGGCACCCTCCGCGCGCTCGCCGACAGGCTCTCCCGTCTCCCCCTTCGCCCGTTCCCGCGCAGCCCTCAGCGCTCGGCGTGCCGCATCCGCGGGGCTCGTGCTCTCGGCGCCGCCCACGACCCTTTCGTCGGCGCCCGCCCCACCCACCGGCGGCTCTTCCTGCCCGTCGGTCATCTCGCTCACGCCTCCCTCCGCAGCCTGACCAGGTCGGACAGTTCGCGGTCGGTCAGTTCCGTGAGGGCCGACTCGCCGGAGCCGAGGATCGCGTCGGCCAGGGCGCGCTTGGATTCGAGCATCTCGGCGATGCGGTCCTCGACGGTGCCCTCGGTGATGAGGCGGTGGACCTGGACGGGCTGGGTCTGGCCGATGCGGTACGCGCGGTCGGTGGCCTGCTCCTCGACGGCGGGGTTCCACCAGCGGTCGAAGTGGACGACGTGTCCCGCGCGGGTGAGGTTCAGGCCGGTGCCGGCGGCCTTGAGGGACAGCACCAGGACCGGGGTCGTTCCGTCCTGGAAGCGGTCCACCATCCGTTCGCGCTCGGGGACGGGTGTGCCGCCGTGCAGCAGGTCGACCGGGATCGCGCGTACGGCCAGGTGGGAGGCGATCAGGCGGGCCATCCCGACGTACTGCGTGAAGACCAGCGCGGAGCCGTCCTCGGCCAGCAGTGTGTCCAACAGCTCGTCGAGCAGGGCCAGTTTGCCGGAGCGGGCGGCGAGGCTGTCGCCGGTGGCGGCCTCCTCCTTGAGGTACAGCGCCGGATGGTCGCAGATCTGTTTCAGCGCGCCGAGCAGCTTGAGGACCAGGCCCCGGCGGGCGATGCCCTCCGACGTCTCGATGGCCAGCATCGACTCCCGCACCACCGCTTCGTACAGCGCGGCCTGTTCACGGGTGAGGGGGACGGGGTGGTCCGACTCGGTCTTGGGGGGCAGTTCGGGGACGATGCCCGGGTCGGACTTCTTGCGGCGCAGGAGGAAGGGACGCACCAGGCGGGCGAGACGGTCCACCGCGTCCGTGTCCTCGCCGGTCTCCACCACGCGCGCGTGCCGGGCGCGGAAGGACTTCAGGGGGCCGAGGAGGCCCGGGGTCGTCCAGTCCAGAAGGGCCCAGAGTTCGGACAGGTTGTTCTCGACGGGCGTGCCCGTCAGGGCCACGCGGGCGGGCGCCGGGATGGTGCGCAGCGCCTTCGCCGTGGCCGAGTGGGGGTTCTTGACGTGCTGGGCCTCGTCCGCGACGACCATGCCCCACCGCTGCGCCGCCAGCATCGGTGCCGCCGAGCGCATCGTGCCGTACGTGGTGAGGACGAAACCGCCGGTCAGGTCGTCCAGGGTGCGGTCCGGGCCGTGGAAGCGGCGGACAGGGACGCCGGGCGCGAAGCGGGTGATCTCCCGCTGCCAGTTACCGAGCAGGGAGGCCGGGCAGACCACCAGGGTCGGCTCGCTGCGGGCCCGTTTCAGGTGCAGGGCGATGAGGGTGATCGTCTTGCCGAGGCCCATGTCGTCCGCGAGGCAGCCGCCGAGGCCGAGGGACGTCATGAGATCGAGCCAGGCCAGGCCGCGGAGTTGGTAGTCGCGCAGGGTGGCGTGGAGGCCGGCCGGCGGGTCGGCCGGCCGCGGACCGGCCGTGAGCCGGTCGCGCAGTGCGGCCAGGGCACCGACGGGGACCGCCTCCACCGTCTCCCCCTCCACCTCGGCGGTGCCGGTGAGGGCGACGGACAGCGCGTCGACCGGGTCGAGCAGGCCGAGTTCCCGTTTGCGGGCCTTGCGGACGAGGGCCGGGTCGACCAGGACCCACTGGTCCCGGAGACGGACGACCGGTCGGTGGGCCTCCGCGAGGGCGTCCATCTCGGACTCCGTGAGCGGGTCGCCGCCGAGCGCCAACTGCCAGCGGAACTGGAGCAGTTCCTCGCCCTCGAAGAAGCCGGTGCCGTCGGTCGCCGAGCCCGGAGCCGGTCGTACCACCGCGGCCGCGCTCAGATCGTGCGCCAGGTCCCTCGGCCAGTGCACGGCGACTCCGGCGGCCGCGAGCCGGGTGGCCGCCCTGCCGAGCAGGTCGCCCAACTCGTCCTCGGACAGGGTCAGGACGTCGGGCGCGTCCTGGTCGGCGAGCCGGGCGAGCGGTGGCCAGACGCGGGCCGCGCGCCGTACGGCGAGGGCCGCGTCCACGCGCGCGCGGGGGCCGAAGGAGGCGTCGGCCTCACCGGCCCACAGCGCGGCCGCGTCGGCGACCAGAGTGGGGTCGGCGAGGCTGTGCACCTGGACGATCGCCGCGCCCGCGGTCCGCACCGCGCCGGCCTCGTCGAACAGGTCGTACGCGGAGAGGTCCAGGCGCAGTGAGATCCGCACGCCCGTGTCCATGCCGGCGGCGACCTCGGCGGCCCACTCGTGCGCGTCGGGCAGTCGGTGGGGGCGGCGGTCGGCGAAGGGTTTCCCGGCGGAGTGCGGGGCGGCGGGGGTACGGGGCAGGGTGTCCGCGACGGCGTCCAGGAAGGCACGGACGAGCGCCTCCGGCTGGGGCAGGCGCAGTGGGCCGGCGCCGGGCAGCGGGACGGCATGGCCCTCGGCCGGGAGGGCCGCGGCGACCGCGCGGAGGTGGGCGACGTCGAAGGGATCGAGGGGGCCGGCGCGCCAGGCGTCGTGTCCGGTGGCGGTCAGGCCGGGCAGCAGACGGCCGCGTGCGGCGAGCCGCAGGGCGTGCAGCGCGGCCGCGCCCCAGCAGGCGGTGGCGGGGTGGGCGGCGGGATCGTGGCGGGCGCGCACGAGCAGCGGGAGCGCCTCGGCGAGCGGGAGGGACACGGCGGGGGTGGTCCTGCGCCGCACGCCCGCGCCGTGCCGTCGTACGACGGTGAGCTCCATGAGTGCGGTGGGCAGGTCGCCGCCCTCGGGGTCCCAGAAGGCGACCCGTCCGTCGCGCGGGAGCGGTGCGGGAAGGAAGACGGCCGCCAGACGCACGGGGACGGGCTCCCTCGTGTCCCCGGACGCCCCGGCCCTCCCGGTCACCGATGCCGTGTCGGTCATGCGCTCCTGTTCACCTCCCGCCCGCGAGTCGGATCAGACGTCTTCGACTCTACGGGCGGGGTCTGACAATCGGCCCCGGCGATGGGTTCGTGGGTCGGCAGGTCAGGGGACCGTGCGGGAGACGACGTAGACCATCGGGTGGTCCGGGTCCGCCAGGTTGACGACGATGTCGTGGGTGGGCGCCGGGTTCTTCCGCGTGCGGACGAGACCCCACCACGGGCCGGGCCCGGCGAACTTCCAGCCGGTGATCTTCTGGTCGCGCCGGCTGATGGCGATGTCGTCCTGCTTCAGCCGGGTCCGGTCGGTGTCCAGGGCCTCCAGGAAGACGTCGAGGTTGGGGGCGGTGGTCTGGAACTGGACGTAGAGACGGCTGGTCTTCCAGTTGTTCGTCTCGTAGTAGGCGACCTTGGTGGACAGGTGCGGGACGGGCACCTGGTAGAGGCGGCGCTGCACGGTCGACGGCCAGCCCGCGGTCAGACCGGTCGCCGAGTACTTCGCCTCCTTGTCCTTGCCGCTGTCACGGCTCTGGTTGGCGGAGATCACCAGGTAGCCCGCCGGCACGCCGATGAGCAGGACGATGATCAGAAGAGTGATCGCCCTGCGGCGGATCATGTGGCGGCGGTCCTCGGTCGGCCGGGGTGGCTCGTCCGGGGGCGCGGCCTGGTGGGGCAGCGAGGCCGTCATGCCGTGTCCCGGCTACGGCGGACGGCCTCCGCGTACCGCTCGTAGCGCTCGTAGCGCTCCACCCGGCGCCGCTTGGCGCGCCGGAAGCGCCGGGCGACCAGCCGGGCGAGGTCGGCGGCTCCGACCATGCCGGCCTCGGGACCGAGCTGGGCGCGGACGATACGGGCCTCGGGGCGGTAGCCGCGCCCGGTGAGGTGGCGCTTGAAGGCGTCCCTCGCGGGGCCGATCAGCAGGTCGTCGGCGGCCGAGACCCCGCCGCCGATGACGAAGCAGGAAGGGTCGAGGGCGGCTGCCAGGTTCGCGATGCCGACGCCGAGCCACTGGCCGATGTCCTGGAGCAGTTCGACGCACATGGCGTCGCCCTCACGGGCCAGCTCGGTGATCATCGGGCCGGTGATGTCGCCGATGTTGCCTTTGACGTGCTCGATGATCCCGTACGCCACCGGGGAGTCGGCGGCGGCCAGCTCGCGCGCCTCGCGCACCAGTGCGTTGCCGGAGCTGTACTGCTCCCAGCAGCCGCGGTTGCCGCACGGGCAGCGGTGGCCGCCGGGGACGACCTGCATATGGCCGAACTCGCCCGCCACGCCGTACTTGCCCCGCTTGACCTGGCCGTCCTCCAGGATCGCGCCGCCGATACCGGTACCGAGCGTGATCATCACCAGGTGGTCCTCGCCGCGACCGGCGCCGAAGCGCCACTCCGCCCAGGCGGCGGTGTTGGCGTCGTTGTCGACGAGGACGGGGACGGAGAGGCGATCGGAGATGCGGTCGCGCAGCGGCTCGTTGCGCCAGGACAGGTGCGGGGCGAACAGGACCCGGTTGCGGTCGGCGTCGACCCAGCCGGCGGCGCCGATGCCGACGGCGTGCACGTCGTGCCGGTCGGAGAGGTCGAGGACCAGCTCGACGATGGTGTCCTCGACGACCTTCGGGCTCTTGGACTTGTCCGGGGTCTCGGTGCGGACCTTCTCCAGGATGTTGCCGTCGGCGTCGACGACGCCCGCCATCACCTTCGTACCGCCGATGTCGATGCCGACCGTGGGCACGCGGGGCGCGGTCAGGAGCGAGCGGCGCTCCCGGGTGCCGACCGTGCGGAGTGCGGGGGCGCGCCGGGAACCGATGGGGGCGCTGAGGTCGCGGTAGGTGCTCATCGGGGCTGATTCTGCCTCACGGGGGTGTGGGGTGCGGTGCGGGGGAGCCTCGGGGGTGCCGCCTCCTCTGCCGGGTGCGGATGCGTTGTGGCTGGTCGCGCCCGCGCGGCGGAGCCGCATATGACACAGCCCCGCGCCCCATGGGCGCCTACCCGCGTGTGTCCCGGATCATCGAGCGGGTTTCCGCCTGCCGGACCCTTGTCCGGACAATGAGACCAACGAGGCGGGCGCGGGTGTCCCCGTCAGGGCCGCACCAGGAGCTGGAACTCGAAGGAGTAGCGGCTCGGGCGGTAGGTGTGGTCGCCGAACTCGACCGCGCGGCCGGTGTCGTCGAAGGTCGTGCGCTGCATGGTGAGCAGGGGGGCGCCCTCGGGCTCGGCGAGTCGTTCGGCCTCGGCGGCGGTGGCGGCGCGGGCGCCGATGGACTGGCGGGCGCTGTGCAGGGTGATGCCGGCGGACCGCATGAGCCGGTACAGCCCGGTGGCCTCCAGTTGCGCGGTGTCCATGTCGAACAGGCCGGTGGGGAGGTGGTTGCACAGGTACGCCATCGGCTCGCCGTGCGCCAGCCGCAGCCGCTCCACCCGGTGTACGTCGCTGTCCTCGGCCACGCCGAGAGCGGCGGCGACCTCGGCGGTCGCGGGGACGACGGTGTTGACGAGGACCTTGGTCGCCGGACGCTGTCCGGCCGCCTCCAGGTCGTCGTAGAGGCTGCTGAGCTCCAGGGGGCGCTTGACCTGGCTGTGGACGACCTGGGTGCCGACCCCGCGACGGCGCACCAGGAGGCCCTTGTCGACGAGCGACTGGATGGCCTGGCGGACGGTCGGCCGGGACAGGCCGAGCCGTGCGGCGAGCTCGATCTCGTTGCCGAGCAGGCTGCCGGGGGTCAGCGTGCCGTGCTCGATCGCGGCCTCCAGCTGCTGTGACAGCTGGAAGTACAACGGCACGGGGGAACTCCGGTCCACACGGAGTTCGAGCTGCACGGTCGGGTCCACATCTGGTTTCGGCACGGGCCGAGCGTAGCTCTGTGGCCGGTTGACGGGAAGTTGTGTAGTTCGATTGTCAGGACATGCGCATTGACATCGCCGTGGCTCCGTGGCCACTTTGTTTTCATGCGCATCGGTGTCATCGGTACAGGTCGCATCGGGACGATCCACGCCCGCACACTCAGCCGTCACCGTGAGGTCGGTTCCCTGATCCTCACAGACGCCGACCCGGCGCGCGCGCAGGAGCTCGCGGGACGGCTCGGGGAGACGGCGGCGCCGGGAATCGACGAGATCTTCAGGTGGGGCGTGGACGCGGTGGTCATCACCACGGCCACCCAGGCACACGCCGAACTGATCGGCCGGGCGGCGCGTTCGGGGCTTCCGGTGTTCTGCGAGAAGCCCATCGCGCTGGACCTGTCGGGGACCTTACAGGCGATCGGGGAGGTCGAGACGGCGGGAACGATCCT
The DNA here is from genome assembly GCF_000720255.1 of Streptomyces griseus subsp. griseus. Lineage (GTDB taxonomy): Bacteria > Actinomycetota > Actinomycetes > Streptomycetales > Streptomycetaceae > Streptomyces > Streptomyces griseus_I. Next base: position 65,019 of record NZ_JOJE01000039.1, read on the forward strand.
GCAGATGGGGTTCCAGCGGCGCTTCGACACGGGCTACACGGGTGCCCGGGACGCGGTGCGGTCGGGGCGGCTGGGGCGGTTGCACACGGTCCGGGCGGTGACATCGGACGAGTCGCCGCCGGCGGCCGCGTGGCTGCCGCTGTCCGGCGGGCTGTTCCGGGACGCGCTGATCCACGACTTCGACGTACTGCGCTGGGTGACCGGGCGCGAGGTGGTGGACGTGTACGCCGCCGGGTCCGACGCGGGACCGGCGATGTTCCGCGAGGCGGGGGACGTCGACACGGCCGCGGCGGTCCTCACCCTGGACGGCGGTACCCTCGCGACGGCGACGGCCACCCGGTTGAACGGCGCGGGCTACGACGTCCGCATGGAGCTGGCCGGGGAGCTCGACCAGATAGTCGTCGGCCTGGACGACCGTACGCCGATCGCCTCCACGGAACCCACCGGACCACCCGCCGCCGACAAGCCGTGGAGCGGCTTCCTGGAGCGGTTCGGGCCCGCGTACGAGGCCGAGCTGGCCGCCTTCGTCGAGGTGGTCCGTGGCGAGCGGGCCAACCCGTGCGACGGCCGCGAGGCGTTGCAGGCGCTGCGGATCGCCGAGGCCTGCGACAGATCCCGGCGGGAGCGCAGACCGGTGCGCCTGGCGGAGGTCGCGGGCGGGTGAGGCTGCGCTGCGCGGTCCTGGCGGAGGTCGCGGGCGGGTGAGGCTGCGCGCGGCGCTGGTGAGGTCACGGCGGGTGAGGGCGCACGGCCTCGGCGGCGGTCGCGGAGGTTGAGGCCGAGCTGCGCGAGGCCGAGGCGGACCGCGTCATCGCGCTCGCGAGGAGGCCGCCGGACTCGGAACGCGGCTTCTCGCCGCGCCGCCGACCAGCCGGGGTGCGGCTTCCTGAAACGGTTCGGGCCCGCGCAGCGACCGAGCCGCCCCCCTCGGACCGCGGAGGCCCCGACCGATCCCGGCGGGAGCGCAGACCGGTGCGCCTGGCGGAGGTCGCGGGCGGGTGAGGCTGCGCTGCGCGGTCCTGGCGGAGGTCGCGGGCGGGTGAGGCTGGCCAGGTCGGGGGCGCGGTCGAGCAGGGTGCGGATCGCGGCGCGGGCTTCGAGGCGGGCCAGGGGTGCGCCGAGGCAGTAGTGGATGCCGTGGCCGAAGGCGAGGTGGGCGCGGGCGTCGCGGTGGATGTCGAAGCGGGCGGGGTCCGGGTGGCGGGCGGCGTCCCGGCCGGCGGCGGCGAGGCCGACCATCACCGCCTCGCCCTGCCCGATGGGGGTGCCGCCGATCTCCAGGGGTTCGGCCGCGTACCGGAAGGTCGCGTTCTCCACCGGCCCCTCGTAGCGCAGCATCTCCTCGACCGCGCCGTCGATCAGGGTCATGTCGGCGCGCAGGGCCGCGAGTTGGGCGGGATGGGTGAGGAGGGAATGGACACCGTTGGCGATGAGGTTGACCGTGGTCTCGAAGCCCGCGATCAGCAGGATGTAGGCCATGCCGCGCAGCTCTCCCGGGGAGAGCCGGTCGCCGTCCTCGGCGGTGGTGCGGATCAGGTCGCTCAGCAGGTCGCCGCTCGGCCCGGCGCACCGCTTGTCCTCGATCAGCTCCCGGAGGTACGCGGCGAGCCGGACGAACGCGTCGTGCTCGCTGTCCGCGCTGGTGGGCGCGACGGCCTCCGTCGTCAGCTTCCGGAACTCGGTGCGGTCCAGCTCGGGAACGCCGAGCAGTTCGCAGATCACGGTGAGCGGCAGCGGATAGGCGAACGACTCCACGAGGTCGGCACGGCCCCGTGGCAGCATCGCGTCCAGCAGTTCGTCGGTGATCTGCTGCACCCTGGGCCGCAGCTCCTCCACCCGCCGCGGGGTGAACGCGCGGGACACCAGCGCGCGCAGCCGGGCGTGCTGGGGCGGATCGGCGACCAGCAGGTACTTGCCGATCATCTGCTCGTCGAGGAACACCACCCCGATGCGGCTGCCGTCCTTGGCCAGCCGGGGGTCGGCGAGCGCGGCCCTCGCCTCCTCGTGCCCGACGACGAGCCAGGTCTCGTGGTGCGCGTCGGGCGGGGGCAGCCGCACCCGGTGCACCGGCCCGCGCTCCCGCAGCAGCGCGTACACCTCGTGCGGGTCCTGCCGGAACCCGGCGCCGAACTCGCCCAGGTCGACCACGTCCACCATGACGCTCCCCCTCCCGTCACCGTTCCAACGCGTGGCAGCCGCGCTCAGTGCCCTTTGTCGTCCAGAAGTTCCGCGTCGTACGCCAAAAGGGCGATCTGCACCCGGTTGTTGAGGTCGAGCTTGGCCAGGATGCGGGAGACGTGGGTCTTGACGGTGGCGACGCTCATATAGAGCCCGGCGGCGATCTCCGCGTTGGACAGGCCCCGGCCGACGGCGACGGCGACCTCGCGTTCGCGGTCGTTGAGGACGGCGATCCGCTCACGCGCGCGGGCCCGGCGGGTGTCGGCGGTCGCGCCGGCCGCGTGCCGCATCAACTGGCGGGTGACGGTGGGCGACAGGACGGGGTCGCCGGCCGCCACCCGGCGCACGGCGTCGAGGATCTCGGCGGGCGGGGTGTCCTTGAGGAGGAATCCGGCGGCGCCCGCGCGCAGGGCACGCAGCACCTGCTCGTCGGCATGGAAGGTGGTGAGGACGACGACCTGAGGGGCGTCCATGCGGCGGCGCAGCAATCGCGTGGCAGTCAGACCGTCCACCGAGGGCATCCGGATGTCCATCAGGACGACGTCCGGGCGGGTGCGGTCGACGAGGGCCTCGACCTCGCCGCCGTCAGCGGCCTCGCCGACGATCTCGACGTCCTCGGCGCCGCCCATCATGAAGGACAGACCGGTCCGCACCAGGGGGTCGTCGTCGACGAGGAGGAGTCTGATGACTGTCATGGGGCTTACGTAATCACGGGACACGGCAGGCGTGTTGACGCTTTTGCCGGGTGCGTCGCGGGGGTCGGAGGAGGCCTTCCCGTTCACCCCCACGGCAGCCACGCCCGCACCGTGAAGCCGCCGTCCTCGCGCGGCCCGTGCTCCAGGCGGCCCCCGGCCAGCGTCGCCCGTTCCGTCAGGCCGATCAGGCCCTGGCCGGAGCCGGGGACGGAGGGGACCTCGCCTGCCGGGGCCGGATTGCCCACCGACACGGTGAGGCCCTCGCCCGGCGCTCCCGTGACCGCGACGGTCACCTCCGTGCCGGGGGCGTGCTTGCGGGCGTTGGTGAGGGTTTCCTGGGCGATGCGATAGGCGGTGCGGCCGATGGAGGCCGGGACGGTGTCGGGGTCGGTGACCCGGCTGTCGAGGACGACCTTCATCCCCGCCGCACGCGACTCGGCGACCAGCGCGTCCAGTGCGCCGAGCGTCGGCTGGGGTCGCCCCGCGTCCTCGGACTCACTCGCGCGCAGTACGCCGATGATCTCCCGCAGGTCCTGAAGGGCCTCGTGGGCGCTCTCCCGGATGACACCGGCCGCCCGCGCGACCTCCTCGCGGGGTGCGTCCGGCCGGAACTCCAGCGCGCCCGCGTGCACACTGAGCAGGGTCAGCCGGTGCGCGAGCACGTCGTGCATCTCCCGGGCGATGGCCTCGCGGGCCAGCCGCTGCGCCTGTTCGGCGCGCAGCCGCGCCTCCGTCTCGGCACGCCGGGTGCGGTCCCGCAGGCTCAGCAGGAGCTGCCGTTTGGACCGCGCGAACAGGCCCCAGCCGATGGTGGCGACGGTGAGCAGGCCGGTGAGGGCGACCACGACCTGGTACGACGCGTCGGGGTCCGGGCGCCACCGGAAGAAGAGCGGCAGCAGGGCCAAGCAGGCGCCACCCACCCAAGCCACGTACCGCATCGGCCGGTGCACGGCGAGGGTGAAGAGGGCGACCAGACCGGCGCCGCCCGCCGAGTTCGACAGGAAGCCGACCGGGACCATCGCGACCGCGAGCCCGACCGGCCAACGGCGGCGCAGCCAGACCGCGGCGCAGGCCAGAGCACCCAGGGCCTGGTCGAAGACGGCCATGGCCCGCGGGAGGTCCGGCTCGTCGTGCACGGTCTCCGCGCCCGCGAGAGCGATACCGACGGCCAGGAAGAAGCAGGAGAAGTCGACGATCCAGTCGCGCGCGGTGCGCCGGGGGCGCCCGCCACGTGCCGCGTCGGGGTCGAACTCGTGGACCACGGCGGACGGAAACAGCCATCGCCGCCCCGCGAACGCCGGAGGGCTGTGCGCCGGCCTGTCACCCATCACGGTCGGCAAATCTATGCGGGAGGCGCGCCTTCCGCTCCGCATCGGACGGGACGACCGACCAAAGTCGCGCCGCCGCGGACTTTCGGCCCGCCGGCCCTGCGACGACGGCGACTTCCGCCGGACGTCATCCCGCCCCGCGGCCGATGCGGGTGGGGGGTCCGCGGGGCGAGGGTCTGCTTCATGAAACAGGTGCTGGAGATAATCGGGTTCATCGCCTTCGTGCAGGGCGTGATGGGCCTGTTGCACGAGTTCGCCCACTGGGACGTGGGTCTGCTGCAACGTCTTGACTTCCTCGACGGTCACGGCGTCTTCGCGAGCGTCGTGCTGATCGTGCTGGCGGTCGCGCTGTTCGCCGTGGCAGAGAGCCGGAAGCCGGGTTGAGACCGGACGCCGGGTTTGGACCGGAAGCCGGGTTGAGACCGGAAGCCCACCCGTCCTTCCAAAGACGTCTACGGCCTGACGGTCCGGCACATGCGTCAGGCCGTGTGCCCCGACTGATCGCGTACCGCCCGACCGGAAGCGACGCGTGGGGTGCCCGCCGACCGCTTCTGACCGGCACCCCACTCGTGCCGACGGGTCAGGCTTCGGACACCGTGCCCTTGAGCCTGCGCGGCAGCGAGACAGCGAGAGCCCGGGTCGCGGCCTCTTCCGTACCACGGTCTCCCTCCTCGTACCGGCCCCGCAGCTCCGACACGACTCCGAACACCGCCGCCGTCATGGGCACGGAGAGGAGCATTCCGAGGACACCCGCGACCGAGGCACCGGCCGTGAGGGCCAGCAGAATCACCGCGGGGTGCATCTGCAGAGTCCGGCTCTGGATCATCGGCTGCAGCACATTGCCCTCGAGGAGCTGCACCACGAACACGACACCCAGGACCCACAGCGCGCTCCCGAGACCACCGTCGGCGAAGGCGACCAGGACCGCGACCGCGCCGGACAGGAGCGCGCCGAGGTAGGGGATGTACGCACCGATGAACACCAGTGCCCCGAGCCCGACCGCACCCGGTACGTCCAGGACGAGCAGACCGACAGTGATGCAGACGGCATCGATGAAGGCGACGATCGTGGTGCCGCGCATGAAGCCCTCGATCGCCCGGAAGGCGCGACGGGCCATCACCTCGAGCGTTCCACCGGAGCCCCGGGGGGCGAGCGAGTGCAACGCGGCGACGGCCCGGTCGGAGTCACGCAGGAAGAAGAACATGAGCAGGATCGCGAGCGTGCCCGTCGTGGCCATCTCGACGACCACGCTCACGCCGCTCAAGAGGCCCGAGACGGCGGTGCCGCCGAACTTCGACACCAGGTCCTTCGCGTTCGCGGCGAGACCGTCCAGGGGTGCCCCCGCCACTCCGAACCTCTCCTCGAGCGACGCGGCCGCGTCGCGCAGAGAGGAGATGATCTGGTCACCCGTGTCGATGAGGGCGGCCACCACGATGTACGCCACCCCACCCATGACCACGACGACGGCGGCACAGGTCAGCCCGGCGGCCAGCGACTTGTTGATCCTCATCGCGATCAGTCGGCGGTAGAGCGGGCCGAGCAGGGCCGCGCCGAGCAGCGCGAGCAGAACCGGCGTCACGACGGTCTCGAACGTGACGCAGAACCACACCACCACGGAGATGACACCGCTGACGAGGAGTACCAGAGCGCTCGCCGCGGCCACGCGTCGGGCGATCCCGTGGAGTGGGTTGTGCCGGGGCTCCGTCCGACGCCGGTCGGTCCGCCCCGGCCTGTTCATGGACGCGCCCGTGGTCCTGATCAGCGGACGCGTGCGGTGCATCGGCCTTCGCGGTCCAGATCCCCCGCTGTGTCTGCCCACTCTGCTCTTCTCCGCTCGCACGTGGCCGAATCCGACGACCACACGTCCCATGGGGGAGGTCGCCACGACGGGCTGCATGACCCAGCACTCAAACTAGGCGCGGAAATCCGGCCGCCCACGGCACCCGGGAAGCGAATACGCCACCGCCGCCTCCTACTTCGGTACTGGCGGCGCTCCTTCCGAGGCACCCGGGGCGGTACCCCGGTACTCATCGACCGGGCGTTCTCAGTCGCTCCGGCCCCGGTCACCCGACACGGGGACGAACGGGCGCATGGTGTCAGTGCGACTCACGGGTCACCGTCGAACCGCTGGAGCCGACCAGGAAGTCCAGGTCGGCGCCTGTGTCGGCTTGCAGGACGTGGTCGACGTAGAGGCGTTCCCAGCCGCGGCGGGGGGCGGCGAAGCCGTCGACGGTGGCCTGATCGGGCTTGCGGGCCGCCAGTTCGTCGGCGGGTACGTCGACGTCGATGCGGCGGGCCTCGACATCGAGGGTGATGACGTCCCCGGTCCGCACCAGGGCGAGGGGGCCGCCGGCCGCCGCCTCCGGGGCTACATGCAGCACGACGGTGCCGTACGCGGTGCCGCTCATCCGGCCGTCGCAGACACGGACCATGTCACGCACACCCTGTTCGAGCAGCTTCTTCGGCAGCGGCATGTTCGAGACCTCGGGCATCCCCGGGTAGCCCCTGGGGCCACAGCCGCGCAGGACGAGGACGGAGTCGGCGTCGACGTCGAGTTCGGGGTCGTCGATGCGGGCGCGGAAGTCCTCGATCGAGTCGAAGACCACCGCCCGGCCCCGGTGTATGAGCAGATGCGGGGAGGCCGCGGCCGGTTTGATCAGCGCCCCGTCGGGCGCGAGATTGCCGCGCAGTACGGCGATGCCGCCCTCGGCGACCAACGGTTCGGCGCGGGTCCTGATGACCTCGCCGTCCCAGATCGGCGCGTCTTCGAGGTATGCGACCAGCGGTGTGCCGGTGACGGTCAGCGCGTCGGGGTCGAGCAGATCGCGCACTTCGCGCAGTACGGCGAGGAGCCCGCCGGCGCGGTGGAAGTCCTCCATCAGGAAGCGTCCCGCCGGCTGCAGGTCGACCAGGACCGGTACGCGCGAGCCGATGCGGTCGAAGTCGTCCAGCGACAACTCGATGCCCAGCCGGCCCGCGATCGCCAGGAGATGGACGACCGCGTTCGTCGAGCCGCCGATCGCGGCCAGGGCAACGATCGCGTTGTGGAAGGACGCCTTGGTCAGGAACGTGCCCGGCCGCCGCTCCGCGCCCACCATGTCCACCGCCAGCCGCCCGGTGTGGTGCGCGGCCTCCAGCAGCCGGCTGTCGGGGGCGGGGGTTCCGGCCGTACCGGGGAGCACCGTGCCCAGCGCCTCCGCCACCAGGGCCATCGTCGACGCCGTGCCCATGGTGTTGCAGTGCCCGCGACTGCGGATCATCGACGACTCCGACCGGGCGAACTCCTCCTGGGAGAGCGTGCCGGCCCGGACCTCCTCCGACAGCTGCCACACACCGGTGCCGCAGCCCAGCAGGCTGCCGCGGAAGGTCCCGTTGAGCATCGGACCGCCGGGGACCACGACCGCGGGCAGATCCACCGAGGCGGCGGCCATCAGCAGCGACGGGATCGTCTTGTCGCAGCCGCCGAGCAGCACCACGCCGTCGATGGGGTTGGCCCGCAGCATCTCCTCCGTGGCCATCGCGGCCATGTTGCGCCACAGCATCGCGGTGGGCCGCACGTTCGTCTCGCCGAGTGACACCACCGGCAGGTCCAGCGGGATCCCGCCCGCTTCGTACACGCCGTTGCGCACCGAGGCGGCGACCTCGTCCAGGTGCGCGTTGCAGGGGGTCAGGTCCGAGGCGGTGTTGGCGATGGCGATCTGCGGCCGGCCGGTGAAGGCGTCACCCGGAACGCCCCGTCGCATCCATGCCCGGTGGATGTAGGCGTTGCGGCCCTGCCCCTCGTACCACTGCGCGCTGCGGAGCCTCACCCTGGAGCCCCTTCCAGTAATCGGTACGGCAATCTAGAGTCTGGAACGCCATGAAGCATACGCAGACATCCGACGAATCGACAGACCCCGGCGAGGACAGCGCGACAGGCCCCGACGGCGGCCGTCTCGTCGGCTCGGACCGGGTGCTCGCCGTCCTGAGGGAACTCGCGCGGTATCCCGACGGTGTGGGACTGGACGAGGTGACCCGGGTGATCGGCAGTCCCAAGCCGACCGTGCACCGGGCGCTCGGCGCACTGCGCCGCGCCGGACTGGCCGACCAGGACGACCGTGGCCGTTATGTGCTCGGGGACGAGTTCCTGCGGATGGCGTTCGCCCACCACGAGGCCCGTCCCGATCATGTCCGCGTCCGTCCGGTCCTCGAGGCGCTCGCGCACCGGTTCGGCGAGACGGCTCACTACGCCGTGCTCGACGGCCGGGAGGTCGTCTACCGCGCCAAGGTCGACCCGCCCTCCGGTGCCGTCAAGCTGACGTCGACGATCGGCGGCCGCAACCTCGCCCACTCGACCGCCGTCGGCAAGCTGCTCCTCGCCCGGCACCTGGGCACCCTCGACGAGGTCAAGGCGTGGATGGACGGCGCTGACCTGGAGCGCCTGACACCCCGGACGCTGTGTACGGCCACCGATCTGCACCATGGGCTCAGGGCCACGGTCGAACAGGGCTACTCATGTGACGACCAGGAGAACGAGATCGGCGTCAACTGCCTCGCCCTGCCCGTGTACCTCACCTCGCCCACGACCCCGTCCGGGGCGGTGAGCATCAGCGCGCTCGCCTACCGGATGCCGCTGACCACCCTGGTGGACGCGCTCGACGAGATCCGCGCCCTGCTCGGTCCGCTCGGCGAACCCCACTCCTGACTTACCGCCACTCCCCATCGCCACTCCCCATCGACGCACCCCATCGACCCACCCCATCGACCCACCCTGGAGACAGCCCCGTGTTCCTCATGCGTATTGGCGCCCCCGGCGCCGAGAAGCCCGTCGCCCGTGTCGACGACGAGACCTATGTCGACCTCTCCGACGTCGTCACCGACTTCGACGAGGCGTTCTTCGGGTCGGGCGGCATCGACCGCGTCCGCCCCGTCGTCGCCGAGCGCGCGGAGGCGGGCCAGGTGTCCCGTTTCGCCGGAGAACGCGTCGGCGCTCCGGTCGCGCGCCCGCACCAGATCCTGTGCATCGGCCTCAACTACCGCGACCACGCGGCGGAGAGCGGCATGCCCGTCCCCGACGAGCCGATCCTGTTCACCAAGTCGCCCAACACCCTGATCGGCCCGAACGACGACGTGCGCATTCCCCGCGGGTCCACCAAGACGGACTGGGAGGTGGAACTCGGCATCGTGATCGGCCGCCGCACCAGCTACCTGGACTCGGTGGCGGAGGCACGTGACGCCATCGCCGGATACGTCGTCGTGAACGACGTCAGCGAGCGCGCCTTCCAGCTGGAACGCGGCGGGCAGTGGGCCAAGGGCAAGTCCGCGGAGACCTTCAACCCCGCCGGCCCGTGGCTCGCCACCAGCGACGAGATCGACGACGTGCTCGACCTCGGCATGTGGCTGGACGTCAACGGCGTGCGCCGGCAGACCGGCAGCACCAAGACGATGATCTTCGACCCGTACTTCATCGTGCACTACCTCAGCCAGTTCCTCGTCCTGGAACCCGGCGACCTGATCAACACCGGTACCCCGCCCGGGGTCGGCATGGGTCTCACCCCGCCGACGTATCTCCAGGCGGGTGACGTGATGGAGCTGGGTATCAAGCACCTCGGCAGCCAGCGTCAGCTCGTACTCGGACCCCGGTGAGCCGTCGCCTCATGCGCGCCTTCGTCCTGACCGCCCCCGGCCAGTACGAGGTCCAGGACCTCCCGGCGCCGGTGGCCGGCCCGGGCGAGGTCGTCGTCGACGTCGAGCGGGTCGGCGTGTGCGGCACCGACATGGAGTTCTTCACCGGCGAGATGGCCTACCTGCACCAGGGACACTCCTCCTACCCGATGCGGCCGGGCCACGAGTGGGCCGGGCGTGTCGCGGCGGTCGGCGACGGCGTCGCCCCGGGCTGGCTCGGCCGTCGTGTCATGGGCGACACCATGCTCGGCTGCGGCGCCTGCCGCCGCTGTCTGCGCGGGCGCCGGCACGTGTGTGAGGAGCGGCAGGAAGTCGGTATCCGCGGGGGCCGGGCCGGGGCCCTGGCCGAGCAACTCGCCGTTCCGGCCTCGTCGTTGCACGCCCTGCCCGGCTCCGTCGACCCCGTGCTCGGCGCGCTCGTCGAGCCGGGCGGCAACGCTCTGCGCGCCGCCCGGGCCGCCGCACCCCGGCCCGGGGACCGCGCCCTCGTCCTCGGTCCGGGGACGATCGGTCTGCTGACAGCGATGTTCCTCCGGGCCGCCGGCGCCGAGGTCCACCTGATGGGCACGACCGCAAGCTCCCTCGCCTTCGCCCGCGGGCTGGGCTTCGCACACACATGGACCGAGGACTCTGTTCCGGACCTGCCCTTCGACGCGGTCGTCGACGCCTCGAACGCCGCCCATCTGCCCGCGCGGGCACTGGAACTCGTCGAACCGGCCGGACGCCTCGTCTACATCGGGCTGGCCGGCGGACCCAGCCGCATCGACACCCGCGCCCTCGCCCTCAAGGACGCCACCGCGGTCGGCGTCCTGTCCGCCTCCCCCGGCCTCGACGCCACCATCCGCGCCTACGCCGACGGATCCGTCGATCCCAGGCCGCTCGTCGCCGCCACCGTCGGCCTCGCCGAGGCCGGCTCAGTCCTCGCAGGCGAACGCCCCGCGAACGCCGGGCCCGGCCCCAAGATCCACGTCGACCCACGATCGACTGCACGGTGAGCCCGGCCCCATAGCGACTTCCACGGCGCCGGCGCGATCGTCACCGGCGGCGGCAACGGCGGCATCGGGCCGCCACGGCCGCCCTGCCGCCCTGCCGCCCTGCCGCCCTGCCGCCCTGCCGCGAGAGCGTGGGGCGCGGGTGGCCGTCCCCGGCCCCGGACACCGACAGCGCCCCGGCGGGGGTGCATGCCCTGCGGGGGGCGATCCGGCACGCGGCGGCGGCAGGAGCCCCCCGGACGGCCGCACCAACAGCCAGGTCGCGGTACGCCGAGGGCTGGTTCCGCTCACTCACAGTCCATGGGGCGACGATGGCTCGGCGGGGGCGGCGGAGACGGAGGGAGGCGGAGGCGAAGACGGATGAGGTTGTCGATCGTGGTCACCGGAGAGAGCTGCCGATGCCGAAGGGAATCGGACATATGAGCCAAGGGTGACGGCCCCCCGTTCGGCCGGTCAGGACCCTTCCGTGCCGCCAGACTCCTAGGAGGGAACGCTCCGGTGGGGCGTGCATATGGGCGATACGGGGTGGGCGTGACCGAGCGCGGTAGGGCCGACCGTGCCGCTCCGGGCGAGACGGGGCTGGGTGTGACGGATCACGGCGTCCATCGCGCACGCACGGCAACGGGGGACGGGCCGGGTGGGCGAAAGTACGGCAACGAGCAGCGGCGGGACGATGGGCCGGCGCGTGCGGTGCCGCGGCACGTAGCCTGCGTGATGGACGGCAACGGCCGCTGGGCTCAGCGGCGTTCGCTTCCACGAACGGCGGGCCATCGGGCTGCGGAGACCACCGTCATCGACATCATCGAGGCGGCCCGGTCGGCCGGAGTCGAGTGGCTCAGCCTGTACGCCTTCTCCACCGAGAACTGGAACCGCCCCGGCACCGAGGTCGACTACCTGATGCGCCTGGTCCGCCGGGTTGTGCGCAAGCACGCACCACTGCTTCTCGCCCGCGGCATCCGCTGCCGCTTCCTCGGGGCCGCCGACCCGCGCATTCCCGGGGAGCTGGCCCAGGACTTCGACGATCTGGCGACGCTGACCGCCGACAACCAGGGGATGACGCTCACCGTCGCCTTCGACCACGGTGGACGCCGAGACATCGTCGAGGCCGCCAGGTCGCTGATCCGCAACGGGACACAAGCCGACGAGGTGACCGAGCGGCTCTTCGCGGACCACCTGCCGTTCCCCGACACCCCCGACGTCGACCTCGTCATCCGCACCTCCGGCGAGCAGCGCATCTCCAACTTCATGCTCTGGCAGGTCGCCTACGCCGAGTGGGTCTTCCCTGAGGCGCTCTGGCCGGACTTCCGGGCCCCTGACTTCCTCGCCTGCCTGCACACCTACCGGCGCCGTGACCGCCGCTTCGGCGGCGTCCCACCCCAGACGAACGGAGACCCGTCATGACGACTGGAACCACGGGAACGGCCGACGAGACACCCCTGTTCGCCCCGGAATCGCAGTTCCGTGCCTTCTTCGACGACCCGCGCTGGGCGCTGGCCATAATCCGCGCCACCGTGCTGGAGGCCGCCCACCCGCAGATCGGCGCCGCCCTCGCCGACAACTCCACCTTCGTCGCCCACCCCTGGCGTCGGCTGCGCAACACCTTCCTCAGCATGCGGCGCATGTTCGACGCCGACCCAACGGTACGTGAACGGGAGGCCGCCCGGCTCAACAGGCTGCACGCCCGCATGAGCGGCTCCGACACCCGCGGCCGCGCCTACGACGCCATGGACCGCGCGACCCGCGCCTGGGTGGTCGCCACCCTCTACGAGAGCGCCGTGACCATGTGCCGACTGAGCGGTCAGCCGCTCGACCAGGACACCATGGAGCGCATGTACGCCGAGTACCGCGCCTTCCTCGCCGCGCTCGACGGCGACGCCGGGGAACTACCCGAGGACCTGAACGACTTCTGGCGGTACTTCGACAGGGTCGTCGAAAACGAGCTGGAGAACACCGAGGCAGCCCGCATCATCCTCTACCGGCTCTTCGACCACCTGCCCGCCCCGGCACTGCTCGACGGCGCGCCGACACTGTGGGCGGCCGGCCGGGCCGTCGTCGGTCCGCTCCTCGGTGCGATCACCGTCTCCTCGCTCCCCGAGCCCTACCGGCGCAAGGCCGGCCTGCCCCAGATGCCCGGCGCCCCGACCCTCATGCAGGGCGCCTACCTCGCCGCCGGGCTCACCCGTTTCCTGCCCGAGGGCTGGATCAATGCCGAAACCATCATCGAGGCCCTCTCCCTCTCGCCCGACAGCGACGACCCCCGCGCCCGGACCGTGACCGCGCTGCGCGCCCGCATGAAGCGCGCATCGGCCCTGCTCCGCCTCCTCACACCACTGAGCGGTGACACGGGCCCCGACCAGGTCCCGGCTACCTCGGCGGCCACGGGAGAAGGCCGGCGCTCGGCGGAGGAGTTCTTCCGTCAGGTGCTGGACCAGACCGGCGACGGCCACCTCGACTGGCCTGACCTCGCCGCCATGGCACGCGAACTGGCCACCCGCCTTGACCTGGACGAACCCGAGGAGACCCGGCTCTACGACGCCTTCGCCGCCTGGTGGCGCGAGCTCCAGGCCGCCCTCGACACGGACGGTGACGGCCGTGTCAGCGCCGACGAGTACGCCGCTGCCGTACCCTCCCTCGCCGGTCCCGCGCTCATCCGCGTCGCCGAGGTGCTCTTCGACGCCACCGACAAGGACGGCAGCGGGACCATCAACGCGGACGAACACCGGGCGCTCTTCCGCACCGCCTTCCACCGCGACCTCACCACCACTGACGGCACCTACGGCCGCAGCGCCTTCGTGGGCGACTTCCTTTCCTTCATGTCCGGCCGCCGCAGGAACACCGCTTATGACCCCCTTCTCGCCGACGCCTGACGAACTCGCGCATGTTGGCGGCCACGGCTGCACGCTTCGTACCCACGCCCGGATTTGTGGCTCAGGTGGCGGCGAAATCTCCTCGAGCGGCAGGACCTCCTGGGCGCGCGCTTCTCGTCCACGTACTCGTCGCTTTGGTGGCGTCGGCAGCTAGCCGGTGCTGTGACCGGGAAGGTTCACCGGAGTCGAGAGTGGACGGGTCGTTTGGTGGGCGTTGGTGATCGCGAAGGCGGCCAGCTTCCCTTCCGTTGCGGTGAGGGTCTGGCCCGCCCGCACGGTACGCACCTCAGCAAACTGAGTCGGATGCAGCACGACATCGGATCGCCTCGCTCGTCCGGTTCGATCAGCGCCAGCAGTGCCGGACGCAGCTCCGGATTGATCTGCGATCCTCTTGCGGTCTCCGCCCGGCCGCCGCACCCGCCCCAGAGGCTCCTCGCCCGCCTGCAACGTCCGGGATGCGCACACCACATCAACGAGCCAAGGGACGGGAAGCAACACCTTGATGATCTGCAAGCCCTTAGTACGAGCCGTACTCCGGGCGGCCCGCCAGGTCGTACGACTGGATGGAGACGCCCGCGGCGGTGATGCGGCCTGCGGTGTGGCGGAAGGCGGTGGGGAGGCTGCCCTCCGTGAAGAGGCGGCGGCCGGCGCCGAGGACGACCGGGAAGGTCATCAGGTGGACGGTGTCGACGAGGTCGAGGGCGAGCAGTGAGCGGGCGAGGGCGCCGCTGCCGTGCACCTGGAGCTCGCCGTCGGTGCGCTCCTTGAGTGCGGTGACCTCCTTGGCGAGGTCACCGGCGATCACGGTCGTGTGGGCCCAGCCGGGGTCGGTGAGGGTGCTCGAGGCGACGTACTTCGGCAGGCCGTTCAGCTTCGAGGCGATCGGGTCGGCCGGGTCGGTCATCTTCGGCCAGTAGGAGGCGAAGATGTCGTAGGTGCGGCGGCCGAGGAGGAACGCGCCGACGCGGTCGAAGACCTCGGTGACGAAGCGGCCGAAGTCCTCGTCGCCGTACGGGACGCTCCAGCCGCCCTGGTCGAAGCCCCCGCTGGTGTCCTCCTGGGGGCCGCCGGGGGCCTGGTAGACGCCGTCGAGGGTGACGAAGGTGGTGAGGACGAGCTTGCCCATGGCGGGTGCCTGCCTTCCGGGGGTTGGGTCGCTGGACGACAACTGTCATCAGCTCAGACCCCACCGGCACCCGCAACTCATCGCCTCAGCCCGCGTTGGTCGAGAACAGCCCGCCCGTCGGGCCCTGCTTGTCGCCGCCCTGGGCCTTCTTCAGCGCGTTGGCGAGGCTCTCGATGGTGAGGGACTGGAGGATCACGCGGCCGTTGCCCTCCAGGGTGGCCAGGGAGAGACCCTCGCCGCCGAACACGGCGTTCATGAGGCCCTGGCGGTTGAGGCCGCCGACGCGCTGGACGCCGTACTGGATGCCCTCCTCGAAGGCGACGAGGCAGCCCGTGTCGACCTCGATGCGGCCGCCGAAGTCGGCCGGGTCGAGGTCGATGAAGTTGCCCGCGCCGGCGATGATCACCGTGCCGCGGCCGGTGAACTTCTCCAGGATGAAGCCCTCGCCGCCCTTCGTGCCGGTGCGGCCGCCCTGGAAGGCGATGCCGAAGTCGACGGTGGACTCGGCGGCCACGAAGGCGTCCTTCTCGGCGAACCACGCGCGTGTGCCGTCGAGCTCCAGAGCGCGCATCTCGCCGGGGAGGACCCCCGCGAAGCCGACGGTGCCCTCGCCGCCCTGCGCGGTGAAGTACTGGAACGCCAGCGACTCACCCGCGAGGGCGCGCTGGCCGACCTGCATGGCGGTGCCCATGGCTTGGCGCAGCATGCCGCCCATGCCGCCGCCGCCCACACCGCCGCCGCCCACACCGCCGCTGCCCGAGCCGCCGCCCTGGGACCCGCCGCCGCCGCTGCCGGACGGGCCGGACAGGCGGGTCTCCATGGTCACGTTCGCCGTCTTGAACAGGAACTTCCCGGCTTCGCAGTACACGGTCTGGCCGGGACTGAGGTTGACCACCGCCATCTGCATGGCGTTGCCGACGATTTCTTGCTGAAGAGTCACGACCGGAGAACGCGGGAGGTGGAGGGAAGAGTTCCGGGACCCCGAGGTCGACGTCCGTTCGCCGCCAGCGCGTGGGCGGGCCGGCCGCTGGGATGGACCCATGACAACCATCTACGGAACCCTGAACGGCAAGGCGGCCCTGGTGACCGGCGGCAGCCGGGGCATCGGTGCGGCGACCGCCCTGCGGCTGGCCCGGGAGGGCGCTGACGTGGCGGTGACGTACGTGAACGGCAAGGAGGCGGCCGCGGACGTGGTACGCGCCGTGGAAGACCTCGGGCGGCGTGCGGTCGCCCTGCGGGCGGACTCCGCGGACGCGTCGGAGGCGGCGGACGCGGTGCGCCTGGCCGCGGAGGCGCTGGGCGGGCTCGACGTGCTGGTGAACAACGCCGGCGTCGGGCTGCTCGGGCCTCTGGAGAGCCTGTCGCTCGCCGATGTGGACCGGGTGCTCGCCGTGAACGTCCGGGGCGTCTTCCTGGCCTCCCAGGCCGCAGCCGCCCGCATGACCGCCGGAGGCCGCATCATCACGGTCGGCAGTTGCATGGCCCAGCGGGTCCCCGGCCCCGGCGGCACGCTCTACGCGATGAGCAAGTCGGCGCTCACCGGTCTGACCAAGGCGCTGGCCCGGGAGCTCGGCGGCCGCGGCATCACGGCGAACGTCGTGCACCCCGGTCCGATCGACACCGACATGAACCCCTCGGACGGGCCGTACGCGGCGGGGCAGGCGCAGATGACGGCCGTGGGCCGCTTCGGAACGGCCGACGAGGTGGCGGCGACGGTCGCCCACCTGGCCGGAGCCGACTATGTCACCGGCGCCGAGTTCTCCGTGGACGGCGGCCACGCGGCCTGACGGCGCGGCGGGGGTTTCCTGCCCCCGCCGCCCGACGCCGGACG
Source organism: Streptomyces griseus subsp. griseus (assembly GCF_000720255.1). Lineage (GTDB taxonomy): Bacteria > Actinomycetota > Actinomycetes > Streptomycetales > Streptomycetaceae > Streptomyces > Streptomyces griseus_I. The sequence continues at coordinate 81,700 of NZ_JOJE01000039.1, forward strand.
GGCTGGAGCAGTGAACCGGCGCCGGCGGGCGATCCTTCGGTCGACGGAGCGCAGTGGTGGCTCGGCGGGCCCGGGGGCCGGAGCCGGAGACCCCAGGGGCAGTCAGCCGCCGAGTTCCTGGTGTCGGGCCGACAGGCGGCTCGCGCCCTCCTCCGTCAGGGACCCGAACAGGCGCAGGCGGGAGATGCCTCCGTCCGGATATATGTCCACGCGCGCGTGCGTTCCGATCGCCGGGGTCGGGAGGACGAAGCGGTGGTTGGTGTCGGGCTGGAGGCGGGCACGGGGGAGGAGCTCCGTCCACTCGCCGCCCTCGCCGTCCCTGACGGAGACCGAGGCCCAGCCCGCGCTGTTGCCCTTCAGGTACGCCGTGTCGATCTCGAGCGCGCGGATCTGGGACTGGGCGGCGAGCCGGTAGCTGATCCAGTCGTTGCCCTGGTCGCGGCGGCGCCGTGTCTCCCAGCCGTCGTCCATCTTGCGGGAGCGGCCGGGCTGGATGGTGTTGGTCGCCGGGGAGTAGAAGAGGTTGGAGGCGTCCTCGACCCGGCCGCCGTTCTCCAGGGCGACCACGTCGAAGGTGCCGAGCACCGCCAGCCAAGCGGGGTCCGGGACGACCTCGCCGTACACGCGCAGGCGCGCGATGCCGCCGTCGGGGTGCTGGTTGACGCGCAGGTGGGTGATGCGCTGTTCGACCGAGACGGAGAAGCCGTTCGCCGCGTGACCGCCCACCGGGGTGCGCGGGACCAGCGTCGTCCACTTCACGTCGTCGCCGAGGAGGTCCTCCGGGGACGGGGAGCCGGGCATGGACGTGCCCTCGACCGAGACCGCCTGGGGGTAGTTGCCCCGGAAGTGGGCCGTGTCGACGACGATGCCGCGGACGACACCGGGTGCGCCCAGACGGACCAGCGCCCAGTCGTGGTCCTCCGCCGTCGGCCAGGGGTGGTCGGCCGAGGCTCCGCGCCGGCGTCGGGTCTCCCAGCCGTCCATGATCTTGCCCTTGTGCCCGAAGTGCTCGGGGTCGAACTCGGCCCGGCCGGGCAGCAGCAGGTTCTCGCGCTGGGCGAAGAACTCGTCGTTGGCGGCGATCACACCGGCGCCGAGCTGCCGGTCGGCGAGGTTGGCGTGGTGGGTGAAGGGGAAGTCGGCGGTGCGGTGGTCCGCGTAGGGGTCACCGCCTCCGTAGGGGCTCGCGTCGCCGGTGAAACGAGGTATCGCCGTCACAGTGATCAGGGCTTCCTTTCGGGAGTCGGCCGGTGCGGGCGCGGGGGCCACGCGGGTCAGTGGGGCCTGGTGAGCAGTCGTCCCTTCGGTGCGGTGAACTCGCCACCGGCGACGATGCGTTCGCCGCGCAGCCAGGTGGACTTCACGACGCCGTGGAGGGTGCGGCCCGCGTACGCCGTGACGCGGTTGCGGTGCTGGAGGGCGGCCGGGTCGACGGTGAAGGTCTCGTCCGGGGCGAGGACGGCGAAGTCGGCGTCGCGGCCCGGCGCGATGGCGCCCTTGTGCGCGTCGAGTCCCACCAGTTCCGCCGTGCGGGTCGACATCCAGCGGACCACGTCCTCCAGGCCGTGGCCCCGCCTGCGCGCCTCGGTCCACACCGCTGCCAGGCTCAGCTGGAGGCCCGAGATACCGCCCCAGGCCGTCGCGAAGTCCGGCGTCTTGAGGTCGGCCGTCGACGGGGAGTGGTCGGTGACCACGCAGTCGATGGTGCCGTCCGCCAGTGCCTGCCAGAGGAGGTCCTGGTTGGCGGCCTCGCGGATGGGCGGGCAGCACTTGAACTCGCTGGCTCCGTCCGGGACCTCCTCGGCGGTGAGGGTCAGGTAGTGGGGGCAGGTCTCGACCGTGATGCGGACGCCCTCCGCCTTGGCCGCGGCGATCAGCGGCAGCGCGTCGCTGGAGGACAGGTGCAGGACATGCACGCGCGCGTGCAGGCGCTTCGCCACCTCGATGAGCCCCGCGATGGCGGAGTCCTCCGCGTGGCGGGGGCGGCTGGCGAGAAAGTCCGCGTAGCGGGGGCCGCCCTGCTGCGGGGCGGTGTCGAGGTGGTGGGGGTCCTCGGCGTGCACGATCAGCAGGCCGTCGAAGCCGGCGATCTCCGTGAGGGAGTGGCCGAGCCTGCCCTGGTCGAGGTGCGGGAACTCGTCGACACCGGACGGGGACAGGAACGCCTTGAAGCCGAAGACCCCGGCGTCGTGCAGCGGACGCAGCTCCTTGACGTTGTCGGGCAGCGCACCGCCCCAGAAGCCGACGTCGATGTGTGCCTTGGCGGCGGCGACCGCCTGCTTCGTACGGAGGTGGTCGACCGTGGTGGTCGGCGGGAGGGAGTTGAGGGGCATGTCGACGAGGGTGGTGATGCCGCCGGCCGCGGCCGCGCGGGTGGCGGTCCAGAAGCCCTCCCACTCGGTGCGGCCCGGGTCGTTGACGTGGACGTGGGTGTCGACCAGGCCGGGCAGCAGGACGTGGTCGCCGAAGTCCTCCAGGCGGGCGCCCTCGGGGAGGGGCCCGTCGTGGGGCAGGACGGCCGTGATCCTCCCGGCGGAGACGGTGACCGAGGCGGCACGCGTCCCTTCCGGAGTCACGACCCGCGTGGAGCGCACCACCAGTTCAGCGTCGGACACCCGAACCCCTTCCTTCCGCTCGCTCAGGAGGATTTCCACGAAACGGAATTCAACTTTCTGTTGAAGGAGTCTTCACTCCCGCCGACGCGCCGTCAAGGGCACACTTCTCCACAGTGCACCTCCCACAGCCGTCCTGTACGTTTCCACAAGACGGAATCAGAATTCCGGTAAGCAGAACGTAGCTACGCACCAGCAGGGAGTCAACCGACTGCCGGGTAGGCTTCTGCCTCCTGCCAGCCCCGAAAGGAACGCGCCGTGCCGACGTCCAGCGCCAGCACCACCGACTCCGCCAGGTCCGCCGGCGGCGGGGTCCAGTCCCTCGAGCGCGCCTTCGATCTGCTGGAGCGGATGGCGGACGCGGGCGGCGAGGTCGGGCTGAGCGAACTGTCCGTGAGCAGCGGGCTGCCCCTCCCCACCATCCACCGCCTGATGCGCACCCTCGTGGCCTGCGGTTACGTCCGTCAGCAGCCCAACCGCCGGTACGCGCTCGGCCCCCGCCTGATCCGCCTCGGCGAGTCCGCCTCCCGGCTGCTCGGCACCTGGGCCCGCCCCTACCTCGCCCGGCTGGTCGAGGAAACCGGCGAGACGGCGAACATGGCGCTGCTCGACGGGGACGAGATCGTGTACGTGGCGCAGGTGCCGTCGAAGCACTCGATGCGCATGTTCACCGAGGTGGGCCGGCGCGTGCTGCCGCACTCCACGGGTGTCGGCAAGGCGCTGCTCGCGGGATTCCCGGACGCCGAGGTGCGCGCCCTGCTGGGCCGCACCGGGATGCCCGCCGCGACGGAGAAGACGATCACCACCCCGGACGGCTTCCTGGCCGCGCTGCAGGACGTCCGGCGCCTCGGCTACGCGGTCGACGACAACGAGCAGGAGATCGGCGTGCGGTGCCTGGCGGTCTCCGTGCCCGACTCCCCCACCGCCGCGGCCATCTCCATCTCGGGCCCGGCCGGCCGGGTCACGGACACGGCGACGGACCGGATCGTGCCGGTGCTCCAGCAGGTGGCGGTCGAACTGTCGGACGCCCTGGCGAACACCGCGCCGCCGGCGTAAGGACCCATGGGCGGGCCACGCCGACCCGTTCGGCCCGGCTCCGGGGGCAGGCTCGGCGCGAGGCTCCTAGCGTGTGGCCAGAGACCGGCGACGAAGCGAGGTACCCATGCTGCAGGAGAGCAAGACCTGGTCCTCGGGAAACTGGCACGTGAAGGCGGGCCAGGGCGAGGATTTCGTCGAGCGCTGGCAGGAGTTCCTCACCTGGACCAAGGAGAACAACGACGGCTTCCTCGGCGCCCGCCTGATCCGCAACCTGGGCAGCCCGCAGTCCTTCGTGTCGTTCGCCGCCTGGCAGGACCTCGACTCGATGCGCGCCTGGCAGAGCTCGCCGGAGTTCACCGAGCGTCTCGCAGCCTGCCGGGCCCTGTGCGAGGACATGCAGAGCGGCGGCTACGAGCTGGCCTGCGCCGTCTGAGCACCACCCGCGCCCCGCCCCCGGGCCCTGGGTCACCGGCGCGGCGGCTCCCCGAACCGCTCCACCGCGCTGCGCACGTTCCCGAGGCTCGTCGACAGTGCGCTCACCGAGCCGATCGCCCCGGCTATCAGGAGCAGTGAGCGACGCAGCCGGGGGATCTCCGGGACGCCGTGGGTCGTCATCGCGGCGAGGGCGGCGAGTTCGTCCTCGGCTATGGCCCGGTCGGGGAAGTCGGCGGGGTGCGCGGCGAGTTCACGGCGCAGGCGGGACACAGCCGTCCGCAGTCCCGTCACCCTCGGATCCTCGTCGCTGCCGGTCACTGGTCTTTGCCCCAAGCTCCGCAACACAGCTCTCCCCCCAGGAAACGCCGTCGTGCACGTGCCTCGTGATCTTCGTCCGCGATCCCCTCGTGCGCCCCGTGGCGCTGGTCGGGCACCGGGAGACGCGGGTCAGTAAACGCCACCCGGGCCCGGCGCGCCACCACACGGACCGAAATTCAGCCCGGGGAAACCGTGCGGTCGCCCCGGGGTCAGGTATGCAGGACGTATGACGCAAAAGGAAGACCTGGTGGCCGGGTTGGTCCTCGCCGCGGGCGGCGGGCGGCGGCTCGGCGGACGACCCAAGGCGCTCCTGGACCATCGGGGGCGACCGCTCGTCGAGTACGCGGTCGGAGTGCTGCGTTCGGCCGGCTGCGCGCGCGTCCATGTGGTCCTGGGGGCGGCCGCCGACGCCGTACGGGAGCGGGCGGCGCTCGACGGGTGCGCGCTGGTGGAGAACCCGGCGTGGGAGCGGGGCATGGGGTCCTCCCTGCGAGCGGGGCTCGACTCGCTGGGCGGGACGGGGGCGCGGGCGGTGCTGGTCTCGCTCGTCGATCAGCCCGGCATCGGTGGCGAGGCGGCGGCGCGGGTGCTGGCCGCGTACCGCGACGAGACGTCCCTGGTGGCGGCGGCCTACGACGGAGTGCGCGGGCATCCCGTGCTGTTCGGCGCGGCCCACTGGGCGGGCATCGCGTCGGCTGCCACCGGCGACCGTGGGGCACGTGACTATCTGAAGGCCCACGAGGAGGCGCTCACGCTCGTCGAGTGCGGGGACGTGGCGCGGCCCTTCGACATCGACACGCCGGAGGATCTCGCGCACCTCGAGTGAGGAGTATCTCGACATCAACAAAGCATTGAACTTCCACGATAAGGAAACTAGTATCCATTTTTGCAAGGGCACCTGGTGCCACGCTCGCTGAAGGAAGTGACAGCTCATGTCCGCACCAGCGCCGTCCCCGCTGGCCATCGTCGACGCCGAGCCCCTGCCGCGGCAGCAGGAGGTCCTCACCGAAGCGGCACTCGCCTTCGTGGCCGAGCTGCACCGGCGCTTCACCCCTCGCCGTGACGAGCTTCTCGCCCTCCGGGCCCGGCGCCGCGCCGAGATCGCCCGCACCTCCACGCTCGACTTCCTGCCGGAGACCGCCGCGATCCGCGCCGACGACTCCTGGCAGGTGGCCCCCTCCCCCGCGGCCCTCGACGACCGCCGGGTGGAGATCACCGGCCCCACCGACCGCAAGATGACCATCAACGCCCTGAACTCGGGCGCGAAGGTGTGGCTCGCGGACTTCGAGGACGCCTCCGCGCCGACGTGGGAGAACGTCGTCCTCGGTCAGCTCAACCTGATCGACGCCTACACCCGCAGCATCGACTTCACCGACCCGAAGTCCGGCAAGTCGTACGCCCTGAAGGACAACAGCGAGCTCGCCACGGTCGTCATGCGGCCGCGCGGCTGGCATCTGAACGAGCGTCACCTCGTCGACGCCGACGGCAACCAGGTCCCGGGCGCCCTCGTCGACTTCGGCCTGTACTTCTTCCACAACGCCAAGCGCCTCCTCGGCCTCGGCAAGGGACCGTACTTCTACCTCCCCAAGACGGAGTCGCACCTGGAGGCCCGCCTGTGGAACGAGGTGTTCGTCTTCGCGCAGGACCACCTCGGCGTCCCGCAGGGCACCGTCCGCGCCACCGTCCTCATCGAGACGATCACCGCCGCGTACGAGATGGAGGAGATTCTCTACGAACTGCGCGAGCACGCCTCCGGGTTGAACGCCGGCCGCTGGGACTACCTGTTCTCCATCGTCAAGAACTTCCGTGACGGCGGTGCCAAGTTCGTCCTGCCGGACCGCAACGCGGTCACGATGACGGCCCCGTTCATGCGGGCGTACACCGAACTCCTCGTCCGCACCTGCCACAAGCGGGGCGCGCACGCGATCGGCGGTATGGCCGCGTTCATCCCCTCGCGCCGGGACGCGGAGGTGAACAAGGTCGCGTTCGAGAAGGTCCGCGCCGACAAGGACCGTGAGGCCGACGACGGTTTCGACGGCTCCTGGGTCGCCCACCCCGATCTGGTCCCCATCGCCATGGAGTCGTTCGACCGGGTCCTCGGCGACCGGCCCCACCAGAAGGACCGGCTGCGCGAGGACGTCGACGTCAAGGCGGCCGACCTGATCGCGGTCGACTCGCTGGAGGCCAGGCCGACCTACGCGGGTCTGGTCAACGCCGTGCAGGTCGGCATCCGTTACATCGAGGCCTGGCTGCGCGGGCTGGGCGCCGTCGCGATCTTCAACCTGATGGAGGACGCGGCCACCGCCGAGATCTCCCGCTCGCAGATCTGGCAGTGGATCAACGCGGGCGTCGTCCTCGACAACGGCGAGCAGGTCACCGCCGAGCTGGCCCGCGAGGTCGCCGCCGAGGAGCTGCGCAACATCCGGTCGGAGACCGGCGAGGAGGCCTTCGCGGCCGGCCACTGGCAGCAGGCCCACGACCTGCTCCTGCAGGTCGCCCTCGACGAGGACTACGCCGACTTCCTCACGCTCCCGGCGTACGAGCAGCTGCGCGGCTGAGCCTCGGGAGACCTCACCGGTCCGAGTGGCCCAGGGACTTCCCCGGGGCCACTCGGTCGCGTACGAGCTTCTTCACGGCCGTCGGCTCGGGGAAGCCCTGCTCCCGGCGGTCCCAGACGACCTCGTCATTGACCCGGACGACGAAGACCCCGCCCTTGCCCGGCCTCAGGGCCAGCTCCGTCAGCTCGGCCTCGAACGTCGTGAGCAACTCCTGGGCCAGCCAGGCGGCGCGGGGCAGCCAGCGGCACTGGGTGCAGTACTCGATCTCCACACGCCGGCCGTCCGTCATCCGAGGTGCACCGACCAATCCTGTTCCGCCGCCGGCTTGCCGTGCAGGTCGGGCACCCGCTTGAGCCAGTTCGGGCGACCCTGCTGCGTCCTCGCCGTGCGGCGGGCCTCATCGGCGGCGAGTTCCTCCCGGGTGGGGAAGTCGGTGGGGAGCCATGCCGCGGACGTCCGCACGCGCGCGTGGAGGTGGTCCACGTACGCCGCGCGGGCCTCCTCCGGCGTGGCGAAGCCGGGCTCGTCGGCCAGCCAGGCGTCCGGCACCTCGTCCACGATCGACCGCAGCAGCTCCTCGGTCACCCTGGGCGCCAGCTCCGCGTCGGCGGCCCGTACCTCGGGGCCGTAGCGACCGAGGGCGTGGTGGCGGAAGTCGTAGGCCTTCGCGGGGTCGGCGGCGTCCCAGCGGTGGTGGAAGACCAGGGCGGCGCCGTGGTCGATGAGCCACAGGCGCGGGGGCACGGTCCCGAAGGTCGGCCAGACCATCAGGTTGGAGCTGTGGACCGTGCGGTCGACGTTCACGGTCAGGGCGTCCAGCCAGACGATCCGGCCCGCCTCCAGCGGGTCCACGCGGGAGACCTCGGCGACCTCCGGGGTGAAGTCCTTCGCGCCCGGCAGGTAGTCCATGCCGAGGTTGAGTCCCGCGCTGGCGTCGTGGAGTTCGCGCAGCTCCTGATGGGGCTCGTCGTCGGCGATCGCCGGGTCGAAGTGCACGAGGACCAGCTCCGGGAACCGCAGCCCGAGGGCGCGCGCCAGCTCACCGACGATCACCTCGGCGACCAGCGCCTTACGGCCCTGCGCGGAACCGGTGAACTTCACGACGTACGTGCCCAGGTCGTCGGCCTCGACGACGCCGGGGACGGAGCCACCGGAGCGCAAGGGTTCGACGTAGCGGATCGCTGTGACCTCTCTCAACACTTTCGAAGGTCCCGTCGCATGTTCACCTTATATTCCACGACTACCTCCGAGGGCTGACAATCCGGGGAAACGCCCACGATCACCCTTGAGGAGAATCTGGGAGTTCCGACTGGCACGCTCGCCTCTCTTTCTCCCCAGCAGTCCGTCGAGGGCCGTGCGCCCCTTGCTCCCGGCCTCCGGCATGAAGTGAGCATAGTAACCAGCGAACGAGCAGGGCCTCACCCACGCTGTCAGGGCTGACGGCGGGTTACCTCCTCTGACGGCGGAGAGCCACCGTGGCCCGTCCATCCCTGGATGCGCCGACCAGGCACACGGCTCCCCCGGTGAGAGGGCTTGATGACTCCTTGGGTGGGACTTGGTTGTTGTCGGTCGATCTCGGGGGAAATCCATGAGGGCCGACTGATCGAGTGTGAAGAGACCATCGACAACATCCGCAAGATTTGCGGCGGATGACCTGGAAGGTACTGTCTCCGCGCTGGCCACCGGACGAACACGCCCTGTCGCCGCCACCACGGGGGCGGCGACAGGGCGCCGGCCTCCCCCAGGACACCTCAACCGAGCTGCGTGAACATGACCCCAGACGTCGTCTCCGTCCGCCCCGACATCTGGCACGCGGCAAAGGTCTTCTCCCTCTTCATCGCGTTCTTCGCGCTCAGAGCGGCCCTGTCCCGCGACACCGTCGACCGATGGATCCTCGTCGGTGGCACGGCGTTCCTCATTGCCGCGCTCGTGATCCTTCGCCGGCTCTTCGTCGTCACCATCACCTCCGACACGGTCATGGTGCGACAGCCGCTCCGCACTGTCTCGATCAGCACGGACGAACTCCGGTCGGTGTCGGCAAAGGCGCTCAGCCGACGCCCGCCCATGTGGGCACTGACCCTGGTCGGCGCCGACGGGACACACACCACGACAAGCATGACGTTCGTGGCCGTGGCCGAGCGCAGGCGGTTGCTCGCGGCCATCGAACAGCGAACGGCTCCCGGCGTCGTGCGGCGGGACGACGCCCTGCCGGCCATGATCGCCGAGGAGGACCCCACACCTGACTGACCGTTGCCGGATGCTGCGACGGCGGCGCTGGGCCGGGTTCCAGGATGCACATCCTGCCGGACGCGAGCGGACTGCCCCTCCTCGTCGGCGACCCGACCCCCACAGCGGCCGGTGTTTCACGCCGCAGCGCCCGCACGCGGACAAAGCCCATGACCGGGCTGATCTGTGTAGATGGCTCGTCAGTGCGTTGGTGCGCGGGCGTCACTTCTTCTTCTTCAACGCGGACGGCTTGTGCACCGCGGAGCGTCCGGACTTCTCGCTGCGGACCTGGTACTGCGGGTCCTCGGGCGAGGCCGACACGGTGCGTCCCGCGGCTTCCGTCCGCTCGGTGATCTCCTTCTCCACCTCGCCCTCGGCCTGGCCACCGTGGCTGCTCCAGGCGACCTTGTCCCCCTTTCCCAGCTTCTTTCCCCCGCTACGGCTCTTCGCCATGGCGTTCTCCTCGCTGCGCGCCGCGTACCGTTCGACGACGGCTCGATGCCTCTCCTCCAGGGTGCGGGCTCGCCGTCCGCGTCGCAGCCCGCGAGCGGGCGGCCGCGGACCGGCCTAGCGTGCGGCCAGCGGGTTCGGCAGCGGCAGGTAGCGGGCGTCGGCGCCGTCCGCGCCCGTCCAGCGCAGCAGGAGGTTCGTCTTGCCGGGGAGGGTGGGTGAGGTGAGCAGCTCGGCGGTCTCGGGGAGGTCGTGGCGGGCGAGGACGCGGCGGGCGGCGGGCCAGGGGTCGAAGCCGGGGTGGCGTTCGGCGAGGGCGCCCGCGATCTCGGTGAGGTGGTTGACGACCAGGCAGTACACCAGGCGCTCCCAGCCGGCGGCCCGCGGGACGTCCGGCAGCAGCTTGACGCCCTCGGCGTCCCGGAACAGCGCCTGCGCGGGCATACCGTCGGCGTCGACGGCGACCAGGGTGTTCTGGAGGTGCGCCTCCAGGACGACGCCGTGTTCGGCGAAGGCCGCCAGGGCGGGCGGCACGACGGCCCCCAGGTACGCCTCCCACCAGGCGTCCGGGGCGGTGGTGTCGTCCAGGGGGCTGCCGGCGAAGCCCTCCACCAGGCCCGCGGCGAGCAGCGGGGTCGTGCCGGGCCGCAGATGCGCGCGCAGGCCGTCGCGGACCAGGACGGCCAGCTCCTCGTAGGCGAAGTCGGCGGTGCGGTAGCCGCGGTCGCTCAGCCAGGCCGCCGGGCCGTCGAACGCGGTGAACGCCTCGTGTGCCGCCCGGTCGGTGCGGCGGAGTTTCAGCAGGTCGTGGCGCCAGAGCCGACGGATGTCGTTGGTGATGCGGACGTCCAGACTGAACTTCAGGAACAGGTCGCGCTCGGGTGCGTACAGCGTGCGGACCGCCGCTGTCGGCCAGGCCTCGCTCGCGGTGGTGCCCAGGCGGACGAGCCGGCCGTCGGCGAAGGCGTCGGCCAGTCGCGGTCCGAGCAGATCGAGCTGCCAGGGGTGGGCGGGCAGCAGCCGGTAGCCGGGAGGGGCCTCGCCGAGGGCGTCGAGGGCGGTGGTGTCGCCCTCGTCGACCACGGTGTCCTCGCGCACGCCGAGCAGGGCCGGCGGGAAGCCGGCGTAGGCCTCGGGGGCGTACGGCAGCCAGGCGGCGACGGGCCCGCCGCCGCGGGCCTTGGGCGCGGGGTGGTGGGGGTGGCCGGTGAGGAGGGACTGCTCGGAGCGCCGGTACGGGTCGTCGGGCGGGGTGGCACGCGCGCGTGCGGCGAGCAGCGCGGCGACGGCGTCGCGGCTGTCGGTCATCTCGACGGGCAGGTCGTGGTTGGACAGGCCGGTGTGGCGGCGCAGCTCCTCGGCGACGAGCTTGACGAGTTCGGGGTGGCCGAGACGGTGCCAGGCACCCAACGTGTACACCTCCGGGTCGGCGGGCCGCCGCTCGCCCCGCACCCGCAGCAGCCGGCCCCCGCCGGGCAGCCGGTACACCCGCCGTCCGTCCCGGTCCGGCAGCTGCTCGGCCACCTCCCGAAGGAGGCAGTTGAGCAGGGGCGCGGCCGCGTAGGCGTCGGCGCGCCGGGCGATGTGCGCCGCGGCATCATCGTGTGCCGGGGCGTCGTCGCCGGCGGGCGGGGGCAGGAGGTCCACGCGATCCACTCGTTCCTACGGTGCCGTCGGACGGAGACGATCAGTATCACCGCCTTCACGTCATACCGTGACGCCCGACTCGTACGACTCGTACCCGAGGAGCCCGCCCGTGCACCCTGTCCCCGCCGCCGAGGCCGAGGTCGCGGCCGACCTGGCCGCCGTGCGTCCCGACCTCGGCGCACGGTACGCGGCCGAGCTGCCCGGTGCCCGGGCCGCCGTGCTGACCCGCCTGTGGCGAGCGCTCGCCCATGAGCCGCTGCCGTGGATCACCGGCCGTGAGCGGGGCAGGGACGGCCTCACCCTGCGCCTCGCCGACGGCCGCCGGCTGCACGGGCCGCACCCGGACCCGTACGCCACCTCCGCCTACGTGACGACGGTGCGGCTGGAGGAGGTGGCGTACGACCGTCCCGCACGACTGCTGACCGGCCTCGCGGTACCGCACGGGGCGGCCTTCGCGGCGGAACTCGACCACAGCGCGGCGTCGTTGGCGTTGTCGCGAGCGGGACAACCGCCCCACTCGGACGCGTGGCCCGCCCGACCGTGGGAGTGGGAGCAGCGGGTGGTGGACGGGCATCCATACCATCCCAACTGCCGTTCCCGGCCCGGTTTCTCGGTGGCCGAGCAGCTGGCGTACGGGCCGGAGCACCGGCCGCTGGTGGAGCTGGGGCTGATGCCGGTCCCGGTGGAGGAGTGCCTGGTGACGGGGGTGTGGCCACAAACGTTGCGGGACGGGGGGCGGCTGCTGATCCCGGTGCATCCGTGGCAGGCGGCGCATGTGCTCAAGGCGCCCCGCGCGGAGGGGCTTCCGGCGCAGCGCGTCCTGGCCGCGCATCCGCTGCTGTCGCTGCGCACCCTCGCCCTGCCGGACGGGCCGCATGTGAAGACCGCGTTGAGCGCCCGGCTGACGTCGTCGGTGCGGGACATCTCGGTGGGGTCGATCGCGCTGTCCGCGACGCTGTCGGCCTTCGCGCAGGCGCTCGCGGAGCGCACGGACGGACTCCTGCACGTCACGCGCACCCTGGGCGCCGCCACCGCGAACTCCCCGGATCTGGCAGCGGTGTTGCGTGAGTCACCGCAGTCGTACACGGCACCCGGAGAACATGTGGTGCCGGTGGCCGCCCTGGCCGCCACAGGGCTGCCCGGCTCCCGCGACTGGCTGGCCGACTTCGCGCGGCTCGCCCTCACCGTCGGGTTGCGGCTGCTGGAACTGGGGGTGGCGCTGGAGGCACACGGCCAGAACCTGCTCGTCGTGCTGTCGGCGACGGGCGCCCCGCTGCGGCTGGTCTACCGCGACCTGGCAGACGTCAGGATCAGTCCGGCCCGGCTGGCCCGGCACGGCATCCCGGTGCCGGAGCTGACCGGACGGGTCGTCACGGACGATCTGCCAACGCTGCGGCGCAAGTTGTTCGGGTCGCTGGTGGCCGGGGCGCTGGCGGGGGCGGCCGGCTCGGGCGAGGCACTGGGCGCGGCACTGGAGACGGCCGTACGGGAGCTGCCGCGCACGCCGGACGTCGTGGCGCTGTGCGAAGCGCCGCTGCCGGTCAAGGCGTTGACGTTGATGCGGTTGTCACCGGGGGTGAGCGGCGATCAGTGGGCGGAGCTGCCCAACCCCCTGAGGGGACCCTCGTTTTGAAGCGGGGCGCTCCTGATCAATAGGATCCGCCGATGATCAGAACACAACGGCTGGCGGCGGGCGTCTGCGCCCTGCTCGCCGCGCTCGCCGCCGGGATCGCGTTCCCGGCCCCGGCGTCCGCCGACGAGACCACCGCCAACGCGCCGAAGGTCGACCTCGTCCTCGACGTGAGCGGTTCGATGCGGGCCAGGGACATCGACGGCCAGTCGCGGATGGCCGCGGCGAAGCAGGCCTTCAACGAGGTGCTGGACGCCACGCCCGAGGAGGTCAGACTCGGCATCCGCACCCTCGGCGCCAACTACCCGGGCGACGACCGCAAGACGGGCTGCAAGGACACCGCCCAGCTCTACCCGGTCGGCCCGCTGGACCGCACCGACGCGAAGACGGCGGTGGCGACCCTCTCGCCCACCGGCTGGACGCCGATCGGCCCCGCCCTGCTGAAGGCGGCCGGCGACCTCGACGGCGGCGAGGGCTCCAAGCGGATCGTGCTGATCACCGACGGCGAGGACACCTGCGCCCCGCTCGACCCCTGTGAGGTGGCCCGCGAGATCGCCGCCAAGGGCATCGGCCTGACCATCGACACGCTCGGCCTGGTGCCGAGCACCAAGCTGAGCCGGCAGCTCAGCTGCATCGCCGAGGCGACCGGCGGCACGTACACCTCGGTGGAGCACACCGCCGAACTCACCGACCGTGTCAACCAGTTGGTCGACCGCGCCGCCGACCCGGTGGTGACGCCGGTGGCGACGCAGGGCGCCGACGCGTGCGCGAAGGCGCCCACGCTCAAGTCGGGCCTGTACACCGACCGCGAGGAGTTCGGCCAGCAGCGCTGGTACCGCGTGGACGTCCTCCCGGGTCAGGAACTGCGTGCCTCGGTGAGCGTGGCGGCCGACCGGGCCGTCAACCCCGACTACGGGACGCTGCTGCGGGCCGTCACCGCGCACGGCCGTGAGATCGTGCGCGGCGAGGCCGCCGGCAACGGCCGTACGGACGTCATCTCCACCGGACTGCGCTACCCGAAGGCCGAGCGGGACGACGACGGCGACAAGCCGGCCGCCGAGACCGTCTGCCTCCAGGTGACCAACTCCTTCTCGGCGGCCTCCAGCGTGAAGAGCACGCCGGGCATGCCGCTGGAGCTGACGATCGACGTGGTGGACGGGCCGAGCAACGCGAGCGACGTGGCCTCCTTCGGCCTCGGACGCGGCTGGTGGCTGCTGGGCGCACTGGTGCTGGCCGGCTTCGTCGCCGGTCTGCTGTGGGGCTGGCTGTCGCGCTGGCGGATCGCGGTCTGGAGGACCAACTGATGCGAATCACACGTGTGTTCAGTGCTCTGAGTGTGACCCTGCTGACACTCGGGCTCGCCGCGGGTCCCGCGGCGGCCGACTCCTCGCCGTCCGCGAGCCCCTCGGGCGACGACTCCGCGCCGACCCAGGCGGGCACCTCGTTCCGTACGGCCGCGGAGGTCGAGCAGGGACAGACGGCCACGGCGAGCGGCTCGACCGGTGACTATTTCTACTGGTCGTTCCCCGCGGACGCCGAGCAGCGCCCGACCGTGAAGGCGACGGTGAAGCTCCAGGAGACGCACGGCGCGCAGACCTGGCAGATAGACGTGTACGACGGTCTGCGCCGCCGCCAGGCCTGCCAGTACGGGGCGCAGACGCGCGCCGCCGGTCCGGGTGCCTCCTCCGTCGAGCTCACGTGCGTGCTGCGGACGGTGCGTGCCTGGTCGGAGACCTGGGCGAACGACCCGCTGCCGGGCACCTACTACATCCGGCTCACGGCCGTCGGGGTGACCACGGCCGACCTGGGCCTGCCGGTGAGTGCCGAAGTGCGGGCCGACTCCAAGGACATGGGTGGCGCGGCCGCGGTGGACGGTTCGCTGGCCGAGCCGCTGGTGCCGGGGATCGCGGTCACGTCACAGAAGGACGACGACGGCGACAAGGACTCCTCCGACTCCGCCGTCCTGTCCGCCATCGAGCCCGAGGACGGCTGGTCCTCCGGCTGGTGGTCCGACCGCTGGGTGTGGACCGCCGTGGGCGGTGTGCTGGCCGCGCTGGCCGGCATCGGCGGATACGCGCTGACGCGTGGCTCGGGACGGCCGTCGCGGGTGCCGCCGGGCGCCTGAGACGTCTCTGAGGAGTCGTCACCACCCTGCGCGTGAGGGCCCGCTGCACACAACAGCAGCGGGCCCTCACTCATGCCTCGCGCAGCACCTTCGCGAGTGTGCCCTCGCCGCTCACCTCGACCCGCCCGTCGCGCACCGCGTCCGCCAGGCTCAACTCCCCCCGGGCCAGTGCCGCACATGTGTCGCCGTCCAGGACCAGCCGGGCGTCGGGTTCCGCGGGCGCGGGCCCGTCACCGTAGACCGGGCCGTCCTGGGCGCCGACGAACAGGTGGAAGTCCCCTTCCTCCAGCCGCACTTCGAGGAGGCCCTCGCCCTCCAGGCACCGCAGCAGCGGCAGCGCGAACCAGTGGGCGCGGACCGCGTCCGTGGGGCGCCGCTCGCCGAGCTCGGGCCCTCCCCACTCCCCCAGTGCCTGCAGCACCGGCAGCAACTCACGTCCGCGTGCGGTGAGTTCGTAGACGTAGGCCGCGCCCGGCGGCGGCAGCCTGCGTCGAGTGGCGATCCCGTCCCGTTCCATGTCCTTCAGCCGTGAGGCGAGTACGTCCGTGCTCACGCCGGGCAGGTCCGCGTGCAGGTCCGTGTAGCGGCGGGGGCCGGCCAGCAGTTCCCGGACGATCAGCAGGGTCCAGCGGTCGCCGACGACGTCGAGCGCGCGGGCGGCGGAACAGTACTGGTCGTAGCTTCGGCGAGGTGACATGCGACGCAGTGTAGACATGTTGTTGGACTTTCCAAGCTCGAACTTGGTAAAACCAAGCAACACACCGAACCGGAGGGGCGAGCGCGCATGGAGTTCCGGCAGTCGAACAAGCTCAGCGAGGTCTGTTACGAGATCCGCGGCCCCGTGATCGAGCACGCGAACGCGCTGGAGGAGGCCGGCCACAGCGTGCTGCGCCTGAACACCGGCAACCCCGCGCTGTTCGGCTTCGAGGCGCCGGAGGAGATCCTCCAGGACATGATCCGGATGCTCCCGCAAGCCCACGGCTACACCGACTCGCGGGGCATCCTCTCCGCCCGCCGGGCGGTCGCCCAGCGTTACCAGACCCTGGGTCTGGCGGTCGACGTCGACGACGTCTTCCTCGGCAACGGCGTCTCGGAGCTGGTCTCCATGGCCGTACAGGCACTGATCGAGGACGGCGACGAGATCCTGATCCCGGCCCCGGACTTCCCGCTGTGGACCGCGGTCACCACGCTGGCCGGCGGCAAGGCGGTCCACTACCTGTGCGACGAGCAGGCCCACTGGTACCCGGACCTGGACGACATGGCCTCCAAGATCACGGACCGCACGAAGGCCGTGGTCATCATCAACCCCAACAATCCCACCGGCGCGGTGTACCCGAAGGAGATCGTCGAGGGCATCCTCGACCTCGCCCGCCGGCACGGGCTGATGGTCCTCGCCGACGAGATCTACGACCAGATCCTCTACGACGACGCCGTGCACCACTCGGCCGCCGCCCTCGCCCCCGACCTGGTGGTCCTGACCTTCTGCGGTCTGTCGAAGACATACCGGGTGGCGGGCTTCCGCTCCGGCTGGATGGTGGTGACCGGGCCGAAGCAGCACGCGCGGGACTATCTGGAGGGCCTGACCATGCTGGCCTCCATGCGCCTGTGCGCCAACGCGCCCGCCCAGTACGCCATCCAGGCCGCGCTCGGCGGCCGCCAGTCCATCCACGAGCTCACCGCGCCGGGCGGCAGGCTGCACGAGCAGCGGGACGTGGCCTGGGAGAAGCTCAACGAGATCCCGGGCGTGTCGTGCGTGAAGCCGAAGGGGGCGCTGTACGCCTTCCCGCGCATCGACCCCAAGGTGCACCCGATCCACGACGACGAGAAATTCGTCCTGGACCTGCTGCTGCGGGAGAAGATCCAGGTGGTCCAGGGCACGGGCTTCAACTGGCCGGCCCCCGACCACTTCCGCATCCTCACGCTGCCCCACGCGGACGACCTGGACGCGGCGATCAGCAGGATCGGGCGGTTCCTGAGCGGCTACCGTCAGTAGCGCCTCGTAGCCTGGGGTCATGGGTGATCTCTTCCTCGTCCGGCACGGCGAGACCGAGTGGTCGCGCTCGGGCCGGCACACCGGGTGGACCGACGTCCCGCTGACCGAGCACGGCCGGGAGGAAGCCCGCCGGCTCGTCCCACTGGTCCGCTCGCACCGGATCGGCGCCGCGTTCGTCAGCCCCGCACAGCGGGCCAGGGAGACGGCCGAGCTCGTCGGACTGCACGACGTACGGGTCGACGCCGACCTGCGGGAGTGGGACTACGGCGGGTACGAGGGGGTCACGACCCCCGAGATCCAGCGGACCCGGCCGGGCTGGTTCCTGTTCACGGACGGCGTGGCACCCGGGCCGCCGGACCACCCCGGCGAAACCCCGGACCAGGTCGGGGAGCGCGCCGACCGCGTGCTGGCCGAGGCGGACGCGGCCCTCGCCACCACCGAGGGCGCGGTCGTCCTGGTGGCCCACGGGCACTTCCTGCGCGTGCTGACCGCCCGGCGGCTCGGACTGTCGGCGGCGCACGGAGCACTGTTCCAGCTGGCGACGGGGACGATGAGCCGCCTGAGCACGGAGCACGGGCGGCCGGTGATCGCCGGGTGGAATGTCAGACCTCCGTCGTAGTCTCGGAAACAGGTGGGTGCCATGCCCCCCGGGACGGGAGGGAGCACGCCGTGACACGACCGCCCACCGCCGCGCAACGGCGTGTCATCGACGCCGCCGACCCGGTCACCGGGCGGCTGCGGGGTACGGCTGCGCAGTTGGCCGCCCTGGTGAAGCACGGGCTCGCCTTCCGGCACCCGCGTCCGCCCCATGACCACTTCCTGACCCCGGCGGGGCATCGGATACGGGAGGCGGTGCCCGAGGCTCCCGAGCCCCCGAAGCCCGCCGCATCGGGCGTCTTCACCGCGCGCGTCGGCGGCGAGGAGGAGCCGCCGGAGCACTCCCCCGCCCGTGTCCGCGAGGTGCACAGCGCCTGGCAGGGCCTGCTGGAGCTGCGCCGGATGACCAACCCGGACGGCGCCACCGACCGCCCGTGCGGCTGGGAGCGCACGCATCTCGTGCAGGCCGCCGCACTCGCCCTGGAGGCGGCCGGACACCGCCCCGCCGGGCAGGACGGCGACGGCTACCGGGTGCGCGCCACCCCGCAGCCCGAGGCCGTGGCCGTGCGCGAACCCGACCCCGAGGCGCTGCGCGGGTGCGCGGCCACGCTGGAGGCGGCGGGCTGGCAGGCCGGCGAGTACACGGAACCCCGCACGAGGGCTCGATATCTACTGGCGTCGCCGCGCCGGGCGAGATGAGCATGCCAAGATCGAGAGAAAGGGGAAGCCATGACCGAGCCGTTCTCCGTCCCCGTGACCGTTCGCGGCTACGAGACCGACGTCCAGGGACATCTCAACCAGGCCGTCTACCTCAACTACGCGGAGCACGCCCGCTGGAGCCTCCTCCAGGCGGCGGGAATCAGCCAGTCCGGCCTCATCGGCAAGGGCGTGGGGCCGGTGGCCCTGGAGACCACCATCCGCTACCACCGGGAACTGCTCGCGGGCGACGAGGTCGAGGTGACCTGTGCCTTCGACTGGGGAGAGGGAAAGACGTTCCGCATGCGGCAGGCGATCCGCAAGACCGACGGCACGGTGGCGGCCGAGGTCATGGCCGTCGGCGGACTGCTGGACCTGGAACAGCGCAGACTGGTGGCGGATCCACGGGAGTACTTCAAGGAACTCGCCGCGGACCCGGCCATGTTCGGGCTCTGAGTTCCTACACGTCGACCAGTTCCGGCCGGTGCTCGGTGTCGTAGGACGCACGCGACTCGGCGATGTAGACGCGGTTGCGTTCGGCCCATTCGGTGAGCCGTTGCAGCGTCTCGTGCAACTCGCGGGCCACCTGGGTCAGTTCGTACTCGACCCGCGGTGGCACCGTCGGGTGCACCGTGCGGGTCACCAGCCCGTCGCGCTCCAGGTTGCGCAGGGTGAGGGTGAGCATCCGGCGGCTGATGCCCTCGATACCGCGCTCCAACTCCGTGAAACGGATGGGGCCGTGCGCGGCGGCGACCAGGATCTGCACGCTCCATTTACCGGAGACCCTGTCAAGAACTTCACGGACCGGGCACGCGTGCGCGTTCACGACCTGCGGGGTAACACCGGTGTTCCTCTGGGACATCGGACTGCCTCCTTATGCCGGCCTCCATGGTCATTCACGATGTTCCCCGTTACAAGTCGTGCACCAAGAGCACGCATCGGAACCCATGGAGATCGCGGAGGCCACGCCGCCATGACGGCCCTGACCGAGTCCCGGACACGAACCACCCGGACACGAACCACCCGGACGAACCCTGCGACGCGACGGACGTACTCCCGCTGGGCGGCCCTCGTCGTCCTGTGCGCGGGAACCCTGATGACGATCCTGGACGGCGACATCGTCACCGTGGCGATGCCCGCCATCCAGAGCGACCTCGGCTTCAGCGGGCCCGGGCTCGCCTGGGTCGTCAACGCCTACCTCATTCCCTTCGGCGGACTGCTGTTGCTGGTCGGCCGGCTCGGCGACCTCGTCGGCCGCAAGCGGATGTTCACGGTGGGGCTCGCCGTGTTCACCGCGGCCTCGGTGCTGTGCGGGGCCGCGACCGGCCAGGGCCTGCTGATCGCGGCGCGCGCCCTCCAGGGCGTCGGCGGGGCGATGACCACGGCAGTGGTCCTCGGCATGCTGGTCTCGCTGTTCCCCGAACCTCGCGAACAGGCCCGTGCCATCGCGGTGTTCAGCGCGGTCGGCGCGGCGGGCGGAGCACTCGGCACGTTCCTCGGCGGGGCGCTGACCCAGACGGTCGGCTGGCACTGGATCTTCCTGATCAACCTGCCCATCGGGGTGGTCGCCTGGCTCGCCGCACTCCGGGTGCTCCCGGCGGAGCGGGGATCCGGGCTCGGCGAGGGCGCCGACTACCCCGGCGCCGCGCTGATCACCGGAGCACTGATGCTCACCGTGTACGTCATCGTCGGCGCCGGCGACCGCGGCCTCACCGGCACACTGCTGCTGGGCGCCCTCGCCCTCGCCCTGTTCGTGGCGTTCACGCTCCACCAGGCCCGGGCCGCCCGCCCGCTGCTTCGACTGCGGCTGTTCGGCTCCCGGCTGCTCAGCGGCGCGAACGCCGTGCAGATCCTGATGGTGGGGACGATGTACGGCTTCCAGTTCATCGGCGCGCTGTACCTCCAACGCGTCCTGGACTACGGCGAGTTGATTACGGGCCTGGCGTTCCTGCCCGCGCCGGTCGCGATCGGTGCGCTGATGCTGGGCCTGTCGGCGCGGACGATCGGCCGGTTCGGTCCGTACCGCGTGCTGCTCGCCGGACTCGCCCTCATCGTCGCCGGGATGGCGCTGCTGAGCCGGGCGCCCGTGGCCGGTTCCTACGCGGCCGACGTCCTGCCGCCGCTGCTGCTGCTCGCCGCCGGGTTCGCCGCGGCGATGCCGGCGCTGACCGGGCTCGCCATGTCCGGAGCACGCGAGGAGGACGCCGGTCTGGCGTCCGGGCTGTTCAACACCACCCAGGTGGTCGGTGGTTCCCTGGGCCTGGCCGTGCTGTCGACCCTCGCGGCGAGCCACACGGACCGCCTGCTCGGCGACGGCGCAACGCTGCTCCCGGCCACGGCGGACGGCTACCAGCTGGCGTTCCGGGTGGCCGCGGGCATCGCGGTGGCGGCCCTCGCGCTGGCGGCGGCGGTGCTCAGGCCACGACCGACACCGACCGCCGACTGACCGCCACCCCGCCCCTCACGCAGGCTCGAACGCCTCCCGGTGGTCCTCGGCCCACTCCCGGTACGTCCGTGCCGGCCGCCCCAGTACCTCCCGTACGTCCTCCGTGACGACGGCGTTGCCACCCGCGCGTACGAAGGCGCTGCCGGCCAGGACGCCCTCCGCCTGTGCCTCGCCGAGGCCCCAGGTGCGCAGGAAGTCACGGGTCTCGTCCGGCGTGAGGGTGTGTGTCGGGACCGTGCGGCCGAGGACTTCGGCGAGGACGGCGGCCTGGCCGGGAACGCTGATCGTCTCGGGCCCGGTCAGCGTGTACGTCCGCCCGGTGTGCCGCTCCTCGACGAGGGCCCGTACCGCCACCTCGGCCACGTCACGCGGGTCGATCACTCCCTGAAGCCCGTCACCGGTGAGGTTGGGCACCGGCTCGCCCGCTCCGATCGGCCGCGCCCAGCTCAGCGTGTTGGATGCGAAGGAGGAGGGGCGCAGGACCGTCCACTCCGCCCCGCTCTCCCGTAGCGCCCGCTCCCCGGCCAGGTGCCAGGTGCCGGACAGGCCCACCTCGGGGTCGCCCGTCCCGATCGCGGAGAGCTTCACCAGCCGGCCCACCCCCGCCGCCCGGGCCGCGGCCACCAGATCCTCGTCGTGCCGCGTGTCGGGGCCGGGGACACCCACCAGGAACGCGGCCGTCACGCCGGACATCGCCGCGTCCAGCGAGCCCTGGTCGAGGTAGTCCCCGCGCACCACCTCCACCCCGGGCGGCACCTGGGCCCGCGCCGTATCGCGGGTCAGCGCGCGCACCTTCTCCCCACGGCCCGCGAGTTGTCGTACGACGTCACTTCCGATGGTGCCCGTGGCACCCGTCACCAGGATCATGACCCCAACGGTGGCCGCCGGACGCCCCCGGTCTCTAGGAAATACCGGCACGGTTGCGAGACCCCCGCGGGCGGTCCGCGCGCTTACGGTGGGAGGATGACGAACGCCCTCGCCGAGCGCCCCCTGACCGTCCCCGACGACCTGCGTCCCTGGATCACCGGCATCGAATCGGTAGCTGTCCAAGGGGAGTTGCCCGAGTCGTTCACCCATGTGCCGGACACCGCGACGCAGTTGGTCGTACGGGTCGAGGAGGACGGCCGGCGCGACGCGCTCGTCGTCGGCCCGCGCACCCGCGCCTCGTACCACACGGACGCCGACCGGCGGGTGCGGTCCTGTGTGCGACTGCGCCTGGGGCCGGGGACGGTCCGCCCGCTGCTCGGCACCCCGGCGGTCGACCTCGTGGGACAGGTCCTGCGGCTGGCCGCCTTGCCGACGGTCACGGCACGCCGACTCGCCGCGGATCTGATGGAGTTGACGGCGGAGGAGCTGCCCGCCCATCTGGCGCGCGCACTGCCCGGCCGGCTCGCCCCGGCCGTCGACCCTTCGCGCACCCGGCTGCTGCGCGCCGCCGTGGACGCCCTGTCCACCCGCCCCGGACGCTCCCCCGCCCAGGTCAAGGACGTGGCACGCGAGTTCGCGGTCAGCGAGCGGCAACTGCGCAACCTCTTCACCGAGGGCGTCGGCCTCTCCCCCAAGCACTACGCCCGCATCGACCGCGTACGGCACGTCCTGACGCATGCGGAGACGGCCCCGTGGGCCCAACTCGCCGCCACCACCGGCTACTACGACCAGTCGCACATGACGTCGGACTTCCGCACCCTGATGGGCGTACCGCCGCGCTCGTTCTTCACGGGGCGGCTGCCGCGGCCGCGGCCCTGTCAGTAGGTGTTCTTCAACCCGTTTCCCTGTGCTGGGTCCCGCTGACCTGCGTGGACGCGACGGCCGGCGTCGATAGGGTGTCGCCATGCCGTATTCGCCGATGCCGCTCCAACTCGACACCGCACGCCTGACGTTGCGTCAGTGGACCGAGTCCGACATCGACGCCCATCGCGCGCTCGTCGCCGAACGGGGTGGTGGTATGCCGTCGATCGAGGAGAACCGGCGGATGATCGAGGATCAGCGGGCTGCGTCGGCGCTGACAGGGATCGCTCTGCTGCCTGTCATCCGCCGCGAGGTGGGCGACTTCATCGGGTATTGCGGGCTCACTGTCGGTCGGGCTTCTGTTGACGAGCCGGAGATCGCCTATGAGCTGTTCCGGCGCGTGCACGGCCAGGGCTATGCCACCGAGGCGGCGTCCGCGGTGCTCGACGCGGCGATCGCGACTGGGCGGAAACGGCTCTGGTCGACGGTGCGTCCCTGGAACGCGCCATCGTTTCGCGTCCTCGAAAAGCTTGGGTTCCAGCGCGACCATGTCTCTGCCGAAGACAGTGGCGAACTGGTGTGGCTGACCCGTTGCCTGCCGTAGGAGACGCGCTGCGGTCAGTTCGGAGTGGCTCCGCCAGGTCGGAGGCACCACCGGCCCCTGTCCTGGCTCGGGCGCGGCGGGCAGGATGGCCCTCGTGATCCACTCCTTGGATGATGCCGCCTCGTTCCACGACCTGTTCGCCACACACTCTCGCCTGACCGACTTGGTCCTGGCGCCCGATGGGAGGCGCCTGATAAGACCGGAGTGCCCGGGCTCAGCCCTGCGCGGCGATCCGTGCCAGTCGCTGGGCCTGCGCCCGTGTGGAGCGTGCGATCGCGTCCTCGTCGGCCGTGCGGAGCCGCCCGTTCTCCACGACCTGGCGGCCGTTGACGAACGACGCCGTGACCGGGGCCGGCGCGCCGAAGACCAGCGCCGTCACCGGGTCGGCGATGGAGGCGTGGGCGAGGGTGTCCAGCCTCCAGAGCACGAGGTCGGCGAGCTTGCCTGGCTCCAGGGAGCCGATCTCGCGTGCGCGGCCCAGGACTTGGGCACCGCCGAACGTGCCCAGGCGCAGGGCCTGACGGGCATTCAGGGCGGCCTCGCGGTGGGCGCCCAGGCGGTTGATGAGCAGCGCGTTGCGCAGCTCGGTGTGGAGTTCGCCGGACTCGTTGGACGCCGTACCGTCGACGCCGAGACCGACGGGGATGCCGGCGGCGAGCATGTCGGGGACGCGGGCGATGCCGGCGGCGAGGCGGGCGTTGGAGGACGGGCAGTGGGCCACACCGGTCTTCGTCCGGGCGAAGGCCGCGATGTCGGAGTCGTTCATGTGGACGCAGTGCGCCATCCACACGTCCTCGCCGAGCCAGCCGGTGGACTCGAAGTAGTCGGTCGGGCCCATCCCGAACTGCTCGTGGCAGAACTTCTCCTCCTCGACCGTCTCCGAGCCGTGGGTGTGCAACCGTACGCCGAGACGGCGGGCCAACTCGGCTCCCTGCCTGAGCAGTTCGGTGGAGACGGAGAAGGGGGAGCAGGGGGCGACGGCCACCTGGGTCATCGCGTCGAACGAGGTGTCGTGGTGCTCCTTGACGGTCTCCTCCGTTGCGGCGAGGGCGCCGTCGAGGGTCTCGACGGCGAAGTCCGGCGGCAGGCCGCCGTCCTTCTCGCCGAGGTCCATGGAGCCGCGGGCGAGGGTGAAGCGGACGCCCATGTCTCGGGCGGCGCGGATGATGGCGCCGGAGAGGTCGCCCGAGCCTCGCGGGAAGACGTAGTGGTGGTCCATGGCGGTGGTGACACCGCCCCGGGCCATCATCGCGAGCGAGCCCTCGGCGGCCGCCCGCACCATCGGTTCGTCGATGCGCGCCCACGTCGGGTACAGCGCGACGAGCCAGTCGAAGAGGTTGTGGTCGGTGGCCAGGCCCCGGGTGATCCACTGGTAGAAGTGGTGATGGGTGTTGACCAGGCCGGGGGTGACCAGGTGACCGGTGGCGTCGATACGCCGGTCGACGTTCTCCAGGCCCTCGGGGGCCCTGCCCGCGCCGAGCGACTCGACGCGGTTGCCGGCGAGGACGACGTACCCGGTCGCGTACTCGGTGTCCTCGGCGTCGACGGTGGCGATCGCGGCGTTCTCGATCACGGTGCGATGGGCTGCTGCCATGGTTCGTCCTTCAGAGGTTGGTGAGGTCCGCCGGGATCTTCGCCTCGCGGCCGTCCCGCAGGACGGTGGCCTCGATCAGGCCGTACGGGCGGTCCGCGGCGAGGTACACGGCTCCGTCGGCGGTGTCGTTCTTGAGCCCGAACGGTTTCAGGTCCACCAGGAAGTGGTGTTTGTTCGGGAGGGAGAAGCGGACCTCGTCGATCTCGTCCCGGTGGTCGATGATCCGTGCGCCCATGGCGTAGAGCGTCTGCTGGAGCGAGAGGGAGTAGGTCTCCGCGAAGGCCCGCAGCAGGTGCCCCTTCACCTCGGCGTACGACAGCTCCCAATCAGGGGCTTCCTGTCCGTCGTCGGTCCAGTTGAAGCGCCAGCGGCCGGAGACGTCGGTGGCGAGGATACGGTCGTACGCCTCGGGCAGTGTCGTGTACTTGTCCTTGACGTAGCCCCAGAACTCCGAGTCGGTCGAGTTCATGACCGTCAGGTCCTTGAGCCCGGAGACGACCTCCCACGCGGAGCCGTCGTAGGTTATCTGGGCGAGCCGGGTCTCCTGCCCCTTGCGGACGAAGGAGTGCGCGCCCTCGCCGGAGTGCTCGATGCGCTCCCAGGCGTACTCCTCGATACGGATCCGAGCCGTTCTGATCGGCTCCTGCGAGGTCACGAAGTGGCGGGCGAGGTGGATGCCGAACTGCTCGGCGGATTCGATGCCGTACTCCTTGGCGAACGCGTACACCGTGTTCTTGGTGGTGTCGGTCGGCAGGACGGTGGCGTTGGAGCCGGAGTAGTGGACCTCGTCCATGTCGCCGGAGAGCGACACGGAGACGTTCAGGTCCTTGATGTGGTGGGTGGCGCCGTCCCGCGTGATCTTGACGACTCGGTTCTCGGCCTTGCCGTACTGGTTCGGTCCCAGGATGGGCATGGAGCTAGCTCCCTCGGTATACGGAGTAGCCGAACGGGTTGAGCAGCAGCGGTACGTGGTAGTGCTCGCCCGGCACCACGGCGAACGTGATCGCCACCTCCGGGAAGAACACCCCGGCACCGCTGTCCCGATTCGCGGGGGCGTCCTGCTGCGCATCGGCTTGCTTCTTCTCGAAGTACGGTTCGACGGCGAAGTCGAGCCGTACGTGGGTCGTTCCTTCCGGCGGTGCCGGAAGGTCCTTGCACCGTCCGTCCGCGTCTGTCGCGGAGCCGCCGAGCACCTGCCAGTCGGCCGCTCTGCCGCTGCGGACGGAGAGGTGGACGGCGACGCCCTCGGCTGGGCGGCCGACGCTGGTGTCCAGGATGTGCGTGGACACGGAGGCGGTGGTGCCGGTGCTCATGATCGGGCGTCCTCTGCGACGAGTCGGGCCAGCCGGATGCGGTTGATCTTTCCCAGTTCGGTGCGGACGATCTCCCGCTCCCGCTCGGGCGTGTTGCCCATCCGCTCCTTGACCGCGTCGCGCATCTGCTCGCCGGTCAGGCCGGTGGCGCAGATGAGGAAGACGTGACCGAAGCGGTGCTGGTAGGCCAGGTTCAGTTCCAGCATCTCCGCCCTGAGCTCGTCGGAGGCGCCGGCCATGCCGCGCTGCTCACGGGCCGACGCCGGGTCGCCCGGTTCGGGGCGGCCGATGGGCGGGTGCCCAGCCATCGCCTCCTCAAGTTCGGCGACGGTCAGTTCGGCCATGGCGGCGTCGCTCGCGGCACCGAGGGCGTCGGCGGTGGCGTAGGGACGGCCGGCCAGCACGCGCCGGGCCCACGCCCTGGCGGCACACGCCTCGTGGAGGGCGGCGAGGGCCGACGACTCCTCGAGTTCATTGAACCGGGCCAGGCCCATGGGCATGGAGGTCGAAGTCACGGGGCCAGCTAACGCCTCCCCCCAACCTCACGTCAACACTTTGTTGAAAATTCCGGGGTTGCGGGCCGAGGCCCCTCCGCCGCTCAGCCCTTCTCCCGGTTGAGGTAGTTGTAGACCGTGAAGCGGCTCACCCCGAGCGCGCTCGCCACGGTCTCCACACCGTGCCGTACGGAGAAGGCGCCGCGCGCCTCGAGCATCCGTACGACCTCCTGCTTGGCCTTGCGGTCCAGGTCGGCCAGGGGCCGGCCCTTTTTGCGCTCCATGGCGGCCAGGATGTGGTCGAGGGAGTCGGCGAGCTGGGGCAGCCGCACGGCGACGACATCGGCGCCCTCCCAGGAGAGCACGACGTCGTCGGGTCCGGCCTCGTCGGGCGGGAGCATCTCGCCGCCCATGGCGTCGACCAGCGGCTTCACAGCCGTGATGAACGGCTCGTCCCCGATGCCGGTCACTCGCCCTCCCCGACGACGTTGACCTGGAGCGAGATCCGGGTGGCGCCGGCTTCGAGGGTCTTGCGCAGCAGGGCGTCCACGGTGGTGAGGACCGCGTCGGCGCGCCCTTCCGCGGTGTTGCCGAACGGGCCGACGTCCACGGCGTCCAGATCTGCCGCCTCGACGACCTCGCGCGCCACCAGCGCGTGCGCGGGCGCCTCGTCGAGATCGAACGGCTCGGTCGTGAACTCCACTCTCAATCGCACGCGCCCAACCTAACGCGCGGTACGGCTTTCCGCCGACCGCTCTTGACAAGCCCTGACCAGCGACGACAAGTTTCCAATAAAAAGGACTTAATTTCCGTAATGCGGAATAATCCAAGGCGGAAGTGAGCGTCGGCTCTGGGATTCGCGGAGCAGCAGCCCGTCGCACCGCCACGGCCCTTCCGGCGTGCGGATCAGGGCCCGGCGCAGCAGCCTGAAGCCATGGGAAACCCGACGCAGTACCCGCACATCGTGGTGCACGCCCCGGCCCTGGACGGCTCCCGCCGAGTCACCTTGGGCGACGAGCCCCTCGGTATCGCCACCCACCTGGACGATGTCGTCGAAATCCTCCGACTGGCCGACCTGGACCGGATCGAGGTCGAGGAGAGCGACCTGATCGAGTGGCAGGGCGGAGGCCCCGACGACTGGCCGGGGTTGTCGGAACCCCATGAGCGGTGAACACGCGTACGGCACCGGTCGTAGACCGACTACGGAATCCTCAAATCAAGCTCTGAAACGGCGCCGAAAGGCTTCAACCACTCCCCTGTGCGGGCACATTGTCGTCACACGGGGCCCGCCGGCACGGGGGCGGCGGGTCCCGGTACGGGGGTGATGTGATGGACGGCGCGGAGACGGCGCGGCTGGAGCCGCACGAGATCGCGCTCCTGCGGGGCGGTCCCCGCGCCGCCGTCACGGTCGCCGTGGTGGGTCTGCAGCTGCGGGGCGAGGTGGAGCCCGGCCCGCCGGGGACGGCACGTACGACTCCCCTCGTCGCGGACGCGGCCCCGGGGCACTCCCGGCCTCCCCTCCCGCCGCTGGAGAGCGCGGTGCGCGCCTGCCTCGAAGAGCCCCGCGAACCGCGGAAGTTGGCGCGGCGGTCCGACATCCGCCTGGCGGTGGCCCTGATGCGCGTCCCTCTGGCGGACGCCGGTCTGCTGCGCTACCCGCTGCTCGGCCCGACCTTCGCGGCCCGCCGTCATCTGCGCGACCTTCAGCGGCAGCACCCCCTGCCCACGGGCAGGCACGGTCTGACGGACCACGACAAGCTGCTCGCGGTCGCCCTGCACGGCGAGGCGGCCCTGCGGGCGCTCTTCCCGCGCTTCGCCCTGCGGGCGGGACTCCTCGCCCGCGCCGAGGTGGCGGACAAGGGGTTCCACGGGCGTCCCCGGGGCGGCGGAACGGGCGGCGCGGGCCTCCCCTCGTCGTACTACTCCTGCGGCGGCGGGGGCGGCGGCACGGACTGAGCACGGGAGAAGGCCGTACACCACCCTTCTCCCGCGTGGCGTCTCAGACCTTCAGCGCCTTGATCGAGGTCGGCGCATGGTCCGGCTCGGTCGCCCGTTCCTCGAACTCGACCACGTTGCCGATGTCGTTGGTCGTCGACCTCGCGATGTCGGTGACGTGCTCCAGGATCACCTCTACGACGACCGGGACCCGGTACCCGGCGGCGAGCTTCTTGGCCTGCTCGAAGGCCGCGCCGAGTTCGTCCGGGCCGGTCACTCGGATCGCCTTGCAGTCGAGCCCTCGGCGGCCTTGACATGGTCCAGGCCGTTACGCCGAGTTCGGGCGCGCCGACGCCGCCCCGCGGCGAGCATTCCGACGCCCTACCGATTTCCGTATAGCAGAATTTGACTTCTACTATCTGGAAGAAATGTAAGAGGGTGCCCGGAGAGCGTCAAGAGTCGGCCGAAGGAGGCGGGAAGGTCGGCCGAAGGAGGCCGAGAGACGGACAGGCAGGGGGTTCGTGGGCGACGATGGGGCCATGTCCGAGAGCGTGTCCGTGCGCTGTCCGGCCTGCCGGCGCGAGCATCTCTACGCCGCTCCGTCGTACCCGTGCGTGTGCGGCGCACCCGTCCGGCCGCCGCTCGACACCGCCGGGACCGCGACCGCGGTCACCCACCAGGTGTGGGACGAGCAGTGGGTCAGCCTGCGCTGCGCTTCCTGCGGCCGCCGGGACGAATGGCCCCGGCCGGAACTGGGCTGCCCGTGCGGGACGGTGCTGAGGGTGCCGGTCATGTCCTCCGCCACCACGACCGACGCCCGGCCCCCGACCACAACGGAACCGGCACGTGCTCGCCGGGTCCTCCAGCCGGTCACGATCCGTACCCCGCGCGACGCCGCCACCGCCGCCGCGCTGTACCTGCGCAGCCTCGGTTACCAGGACATACGCCGGGCCGACCAGCGCCCGCCGTCGGGCATCGGGCTCGCCGCCCGCGGGCTGCTCGCCCAGGTCGACCCGGCCATCCGTCCCGCGTCCCTGCGCGATGTGGAGTGCCTGTGGCTCACGGCCATGACGGAGTCCGCGGCCTGCGTCCACTTCTCCCTCGCCGGCTACACCGACGAGGCCCGCGCCCGCGCCGAGGGCCTGGACATCCCCCTGTTCGTCCTCGAACTCAACGGCATCCCCAAGCCGTTGAACGCCCCGGCGGTACGGCTGGACGCGTCGGGAGCGCAGGACAGAAACCGGTGATCAGGATTCACGGACGACGTGCGCGCCCGCTTCGTTCGATACTCGCCGTATGCGCATCCGCCCCGCGGCCCCGGTCGAACTCGCCGCTCTCCAGGACATCGAGCGCGCCGCCGGTGCACCCTTCCGTGCGGTCGGCATGGTGGAGATCGCCGAGGACGAGCCGCTCGCGTCAGCCGTGCTGGAGCGCTACCGCCGGGCGGGGCACGCCTGGGTCGCCGTCGACGGAGCGGACCGGCCCGTCGCTTATCTGATCGGGGAGCCGGTGGACGGGGCGTTCCACGTTGAGCAGGTCTCGGTGCACCCTCGTGCCGCCCGCCGGGGTGTGGGCCGGGCCCTCCTCGACCACGCGGCGGTCCGTGGCCGGGCCGAGGGCCTGGCCGGGCTGACCCTGACCACGTTCACAGAAGTCCCGTGGAACGCCCCGTACTACACCCGCCTCGGCTTCCGCACGCTCCCGGAAGCCGAGCTCACCCCGGGCCTTCGCGCGATCCGCGCCGCGGAGGCGGAGCACGGTCTCGACCGGTGGCCGCGGGTGTGCATGGGCAGGGACTGACCTGCCGGGCGCAGGGCCTCAGTCCCTGTACGTCTCCCGCAGCTCCACCTTCCGTACCTTGCCCGACACCGTCATCGGGAAGGAGTCCAGGATCGCCAGTCTGCTGGGGATCTTGTAGTGCGCCAACCGCCCCTCGCAGTACGCGCGCACCTCCTCCAGGGCCGGCGGGTCGGCCGGGTCGCGCGGGATGACGCAGGCGAGGACCTCCTCGCCGTACCTCTCGTGCGGAACGCCGATGACCTGGACGTCCTGGATCTTGGGGTGGCCGTAGAGGAACTCCTCGATCTCGCGGGGGTAGATGTTCTCGCCGCCCCGGATGATCATGTCCTTGATGCGGCCGACGATCTCGACATATCCGTCCTCCCGCATGACCGCGAGGTCGCCCGTGTGCATCCAGCGCCCCGCGTCGACGGCTTCGGCGGTCTTCTCCGGCTCGTTCCAGTAGCCGAGCATCACGCTGTAGCCACGGGTGCACAACTCGCCCGCCTTGCCGCGGAGTTGTGTCACGCCGGTCGCCGGGTCGACGACCTTGACCTCGATGTGCGGCAGGACCCGGCCGACCGTACCCGTGCGGTGCTCCAGGTCGTCGTCACGGCGGGTCTGGGTGGAGACCGGCGAGGTCTCGGTCATGCCGTAACAGATGGACACCTCGGCCATGTTCATCTCGGCGACCACCCGTTTCATCACCTCCACCGGGCAGGGCGAACCCGCCATGATGCCGGTGCGCAGGGAGGAGAGGTCGTACGTCGCGAAGTCGGGGAGGTTGAGTTCCGCGATGAACATGGTCGGGACGCCGTAGAGGGAGGTGCACCGCTCCCGCTGGACCGCCTCCAGGGTGGCCCTCGGTTCGAAGGAGGGGGCCGGGATCACCATGCAGGCGCCGTGGGAGGTGGCCGCCAGATTGCCCATCACCATGCCGAAGCAGTGGTAGAAGGGCACCGGGACGCAGATCCGGTCCTGCTCGGTGTAGGCGATCATCTCGCCCACGAAGTAACCGTTGTTGAGGATGGCGTGGTGGGAGAGGGTCGCCCCCTTGGGGAAGCCCGTGGTGCCCGAGGTGTACTGGATGTTGATCGGGTCGTCGCAGGACAAGGGCTCGAACGGCACCGGTGTCCCCCGCGCGATCAGCGCTTCCCAGCTCGGGTCCCCGATGTACACGGTCTCCCGCAACTGCGGGCATCTGCCCCGCACTTGCTCGACCATCGCCCGGTAGTCGCTGGTCTTGTGACTGAGGGAGGCGAAGAGCAGGGAGACGCCGGCCTGGTTGAGGACGTACTCCACCTCGTGCGTGCGGTAGGCCGGATTGATGTTCACCATGATCGCGCCGATGCGGGCGGTGGCGTACTGGACCAGGACCCACTCGGGACAGTTGATCGCCCAGATGCCCACCCGGTCGCCCTTGGCGATTCCGCTCGCGAGCAGGGCGTACGCCAACGCGTCCACGTCAGCGGCGAATCGGGCGTAGGTCCAGCGCCGTCCGGAGGGCACGTCGACCAGTGCCTCCCGGTCGGGCCAGGCGGCGACGGCCCGGTCCAGGTTCGCCCCGATCGTGTCGCCGAGCAGGACGGTCCCGCTCGTGCCGTGCGTGTACGACAGTTCACCCACCGACCGCTCACCCACCGACAGCTCACTCACCGGAAGTCCTCCTCGCGGTACTCGTCCGCCGAGCCCGCGGCCGTGGCCTCGCGCAGCTCGATCCGGCGGATCTTGCCGGAGACGGTCTTGGGCAGCGGCGCGAACTCCAGGCGGCGGATGCGCTTGTAGGGGGCCAGCGCCTCGCGGGAGTGGTCGAAGAGCACCTTCGCGGTGTCCGGTCCCGGCTCCCAGCCGGCGGCGAGGACGACGTACGCCTTGGGAACGGCCAGGCGCAGCTCGTCCGGGGCGGGCACGACGGCCGCCTCGGCCACCGCCTCGTGCTCCAGCAGCGCGCTCTCCAGCTCGAAGGGGCTGATCTTGTAGTCGGAGGCCTTGAACACGTCGTCCGCCCTGCCGACGTAGACGACGTACCCGTCCTTGTCGCGGGTGCCGATGTCGCCGGTGCGGTAGTAGCCGCCCGCCATCGCCTCCGCCGTACGGTCCGCGTCGCCGTGGTAGCCGGTCATCAGGCCGACCGGCCGCGCCGACAGGTCGAGCGCGATCTCGCCCTCGACGGCGCCGGGTGCGCCGGAGACCGGGTCGAGGAGCTCGATGCGGTATCCGGGGCTCGGGCGGCCCATGGAGCCGGTCTTCAGCGGCTGGCCGGGGCTGTTGGCGATCTGCACGGCCGTCTCGGTCTGTCCGAAGCCGTCCCGGACGGTCACGCCCCAGGCTCGCCGGACCTGCTCGATGACCTCGGGGTTGAGCGGCTCGCCGGCGGCCACGACCTCGCGGGGCCGGGTGCGCAGCTGGGTCAGGTCGGCCTGGATGAGCATGCGCCAGACGGTCGGCGGGGCGCAGAAGGTGGTGACGCCCGCCCGGTCCATCTCGGCCATCAGCCGGGCCGGGTCGAAGCGCGTGTAGTTGTGGATGAAGACGGTCGCCTCCGCGTTCCACGGCGCGAAGAGATTGGACCAGGCGTGCTTGGCCCAGCCGGGTGAGGAGATGTTGAGGTGCACGTCGCCGGGCTTGAGGCCGATCCAGTACATGGTCGACAGGTGCCCGACGGGGTACGAGGTGTGGGTGTGCTCGACGAGCTTGGGCCGGGCGGTGGTGCCCGAGGTGAAGTAGAGCATCAGCGGGTCGTCGGCCAGGGTGGGGCCGTCGGGCAGGAAGTCCGGGGAGGCGGCGTAGGCGTCCTCGTAGGGCTGCCAGCCCTCGGGGACTCCGCCGACGGCGGTGCGCGTGTAGTCGCCGGGCACGTCGTCGAACTTCGCCGCGTCCTCCGCGCGCACGATCACGTGCCGCACCCGGCCGCGGTCCACGCGGTCGCGCAGGTCGGCGGGGCCGAGGAGCGGGGTGGCGGGGATGACGACCGCGCGCAGCTTCATCGCGGCCAGCGCGGTCTCCCACAGCTCGGCCTGGTTGCCGAGCATGACGAGGACGCGGTCCTCGACGCCGACGCCCCGCTCCCGCAGCAGGTTGGCGACCCGGTTGGACCGCTCGGCCAGCTCGGCGAAGGAGAGCCGGGTCTCGGAGCCGTCCTCCTCGACGATGTGCAGGGCGGTGCGGTCGTTGCCGTCCGCGATCACGTCGAACCAGTCCAGCGCCCAGTTGAAGTGTTCGGGGCGCGGCCAGGCGAAGCCCTCGTAGGCCGTGGCGTAGTCCTCGCGGTGGGCCAGCAGAAAGTCCCGAGCCTCGCGGAACTGTTCCGTCGCCGTCGTCATCCGTCCTCCTGATTCATCCGGTCGTTCGCCGCCGGGGCGCCGTGTGCACACCGGCAAGCCCCTTCGGCTCACTCCCGCGCCGTGCCGGACCATTGCCGGACGGTGCTCTGCCATCGTGTAATCCGTGATGCAGGTCTCACTACCCCCGAACGGGGGTGTGGGCCACGAGTCGGCCGTGATGAAGGGGCGATCAGGTGACAACGGACCCGGCCGGGGCGCCGGAGATACGGGGAGCGCTGGCGCGGCTGCGCCGCACGACCGGTCTCCCGGTGGCCTTCGGCGGCCTGGTGGGCACGGGGCGGCAGCAGATGCGCATCAGCGAACTGAGCGGCAACAGCACGCTCGCGCTCAGCGCCCTCACGGTGACCTCGGGAAACGGCCTCGGCGGCAAGGCGGTGGCGCTGGCCCGTCCGTGCGCCGTGACCGACTATTCGCTCTCCCGGCAGATCAGTCACGAGTACGACGCCGCCGTGGCCGCCGAGGGCCTGCGCTCGGTGCTGGCGGTGCCGGTCGTGGTACGGCGCCGGGTGCGCGGGGTGCTGTACGGCGCCCTGCGCACGGCCCAGCCGCTGGGCGACCGCACGCTGTCGGCGGCCGTGGCGGCGGCGCGGGACGTGGAGCAGGCGCTGGTGGTGCGGGAGGAGGCGGGTTCGCTGCTGACGGCGGCGCGGACGCGGCCCGCTCAGCGGGACTCCGGCCCGGGCGCCGGCTGGGAGCAGGTGCGGGAGGCCCACGCGGCCCTGCGGGCGCTGGCCCCGCGCATCGCCGACCCGGCGCTGCGGGCCGAGCTGCTCGCCGCGTGCGGGCTGCTGGCGGGGGACCCGGCGACGGCCGGAATCAGCCTCACGCCGCGTGAGGTGGACGTGCTGGCGTGTGTGGCGGAGGGGACGACGAACGCGGTGGCCGCGCAGCGGCTGGGGCTGCGGCCGGAGACGGTGAAGGGGTATCTGAGATCTGCGATGCGGAAGTTGGGGGCGCACACGCGTGGGGAGGCGGTCGCCGCCGCGCGCCGGGCGGGGGTGCTGCCGTAGCGCCGGGCGGGGTGGGGTCGCGTACCGCGCGGGGAGGCGCGGCATACGCTCCGGCGGCCCCACCGGACGACGACTTCTCATTCATTCAGGCGCGCTTTGAATTTCCGTATGCCACGGCGTGTTATTTCCCTCACCACGCCGTACGTCCGAATTTCAAAGGGTGATTGCCTAATATTGGCCAGGACACGACACACGGAGGGGAGCGGTGACCGTGCGACGGGAGTTCCAGGAGCCTGCGAGAAGCCGCCCCGACCTGGTCATCGGCAGGGACGAGCTGACGACGGCGGCGCGTGAGCAGCTCGCGCGCGGCGGCAGTGTGCTGCTCCACGGGCCCGCCGGAATAGGAAAGTCGACCGTCCTGCGGGCATTGGCCGCGGAATACGCCGATACGGCACGGATTGTGTTGCGCTGCTCGGCGACCGAGTCCGAATCCCATCTCCCCTTCCTGGCCCTGGCCGACCTCCTCGGTCTCGTCGTCGGCGAGGTCTCCGACCAACTGCCCGTCGCCCAGCGCACCGCCCTGGAGTCGGCGCTCACCGGACGCGGCGAGTCCACCCTCCAGAGCGACGGTCTCGCGCTGCGGCTGGCCGTACTGTCGGCGCTGCGCGCCCTCGCCGCGCAGCGCCCCGTCCTGATCGTCGCCGACGACCTCCAGTGGCTGGATTCAGCCAGCGCCGAACTCCTCGGCTTCGCCGCCCGCCGCCTCGGCGACACCCCGGTGCAGATGCTGTGCGCGGTACGGACCGAGGGGCAGGAGTACGACCGGCATCTACGCGCGTCCCCGCCGGACACCCTCGCCGTACGGCTCAACCCGCTCTCCCGCGCCCATGTCTCCGCGCTGCTCGACCACCGCGGCTACACCGACCTGCCGCGCTCCACCGTCCGCGACATCCACCGCACCAGCGGCGGCAACCCGCTGTTCGCCCTGGAACTGGGCCGCGCCCTCGCCGAGAACCCGACCCCGCCGCGCCCCGGTGAGCCGCTGCCGGTGCCCACCTCGCTGCGCGCCCTGGTCCTCAGCCGCCTGGACATGCTGTCGGACGAGGCCCGCCGCACCCTCCTGGTGGCCAGCGCGGGCGCCCGCCCGACGCTCGCGCTGCTGCACGAGGCGGGGCTGGAGAACGCCGAGGCGGACACCGCGCAGGCCGCGGCGCTCGGACTGCTGACGACCGAGCCGGAGGGCCCGGCCGTACGGTTCGCGCACCCACTGATCTCCGCCGCGCTGTACGCGGAGGCCACCGCGCAGGAGCGGCGCGCCGCGCACGCCGCGCTGTCCACGGCCGCCTCCGACCCGATCGAGCGGGCCCGGCACCTCGCCCTGACGACCACCGGCACCGACCCGGAGGTCGCCGCCCGGCTCGCCGAGGCCGCCGCGCTCGCCCGGGACCGCGGCGCCCCCTCGGTCGCCGCCTCGCTCGGGCTGCTCGCGGCCCGGCACACCCCGGCCGACGGCGAACCCGGCCCGGACGAACGCCGGTTGCAGGCGGCGGAGGACGCGATCATCGCCGGCGAGGTGGACCTCGCCCGGGACATCGCGCGCGAGGTGCTGACCCGGGCCACGGTGCCCGCCGAGCGGGTGCGGGCCTGGGAGGTGGTGATCGAGGCGGCCGGCCAGGCCATGGGCGACGTCGACGCCGTCTTCCCACAGGTGCTGGCCGACGCGGGCGACGACCCGAGGCTGCTCGCCCTGGTCCACTACCGGCTGGCCTGGCGGGGCCTGGTCGTGGTCGGCGAATTCGCCGAGGCCCGCCGGCAGGCCGCGCACGCGGCGGAGCTGGCCGCGCGGGGCGAGGACCGCCGCACCGAGCTGATGGCCCTGTCGCTCCAGGCCTCCACCGAGACCCTCATGGGGCACCCGGACGCGCCCGCCACCATCAAGCGGGCGCTGCGCGAACCCCAGGACCCGTATGTGGCGTGCCATCACAACGGCGTGGGGATGGCCCGGTTCCGCTGGCTGCTGATGAGCGACCAGCTGCCGGAGGCCCGCACGACCATCACCGCGCTGCTGCGCGAGGTGCAGCGGCGCGGCATGGTCGAGAGCGAGGTGCACTTCCAGCGCTTCCTCGCCGAGACCGAGCTGCGTTCCGGGCACTGCGGCCGCGCCCTCGACCTGGCCCGCGAGTCCCTGCGGCTGGCCCGGGACTCCGGCATCGGCCTGGGCGCCTCGGCCATGCTCACCTCCCTGGCGGAGGCCTCCGGCGGTGACGTGGACCGGGCACTGGTGCTGGCCCGGGAGGCGGTCGGGCGGGCCGAGGAGGACGGCGACCAGATGTACCTCTCCCGGGCCCTGGCCGCCCTGGGGTACGCCCAGTTGGTGGCCGGGGACGCGGCGGGCGCGGTCGGGTCGCTGCGCCGGGTGCGCGAGCTGGAGCTGGGCCTCGGCATCACCGACCCCGCGCGCGGCCGCTGGCAGGGGGACCTCGCCGAGGCCCTGGTGCGCGTCGGGGAGCCGGGCGAGGCGCAGGACGTGATCGACGTGACCCGCGAACACGCGATGCGGCTCGGCCGGGAGAGCATCCTCGCCGTCATGGACCGCGCGGAGGCGCTGGTGCGGGCGGCGCGCGGGGACCACGACGAGGCGCTCGCCCGACTGACCTCCGTGCAGGACCGGCTCGCCAAGCTGGGCTATGGCCTGGAGGAGGCGCGGGCCGCGTTCGCGCTGGCCCTGCTGCGCACGCGGCGGCCGGGCCCGACGTCGTACGACGAGTCGGCGCGGCTGTTCCGGCGGTGCCGGGCGCTGCCCTGGCTGCGTCAGGTGGACGCGGCCACCGCCGCGGTCGAGACGCAGCCGACCGCCGTCCCCGAGCGGGACAGCGCGTCGGCGGCGCTGGAGGGACTGGCCTCGATGGAGCGTCAGGTCGCCGCGCTGGTCATGGAGGGCGCCACCAACCGGGAGATCGCCGCACGGCTGTTCATCAGCGTCAAGACGGTCGAGGCGACACTCACCCGGGTCTACCGCAAGCTGGGGATCCGTTCGCGGGTGGACATCGTCCGACTGGCTGCGGGGCGCCCACGGTGAGCTGGGCGTCGTAGGTGTGCGCCGCGATCTCGTGGAGCCGGCGTCGCGCGGCGGCACCGCAGGTCTGCGGCGACTGCGACTTCCCCCACCACGTCCAGCAACCGCGGTCCGGGCCGGCCTCCCGCAGCGCATCCAGGAACTGCTGCGTCGACGCGGCCAGCCAGGCCAGCAGGGCCTCGAGCTCCCGCGGCGCGGCCGGGTCGCCCTGCGGTTCGGCCTTGGCCGTGGCGTCAGGCCCCGCGACGATGGTGGCGGCCCAGGCGTGGCGCCCCTCGCCCAGGTGCTGCACCGGGTCGAACAGCGTCCATTCGGGGCAGGTCGGCACCTGCACGTCGGGGCTGGTCGCGGCAGCGACCGCGGCGCGGAAGGCAGTCGACCGTTCGCAACGAGGGACAACCGAGGGTTTTCCCTGCCCGACTCCTTCCGTGGGTAGGGGGTTCCCTCATTGGGGTCGGGGTGCGCCAGGCCATAGCGTGAGGGACGTGCCGCTCGCCCGGGCACACGGGGGTCGGTCCCGCGGCCCCCGTGCAAACCCCCCACACCCGCGCGACCCCCCACCGGCAACCCCCGCTGAGGAGACTCATGTTCGGGCTCACCCGTGTCAGACAGACCGCCGCGGTCCTCGCGGCAACCGCGGCCGCGGCCGTCACCGCGCTCGCCGGCGCCCCCACCGCCGTCGCCGCGCCCCAGCCGATCGTGGGCGGCACGACCACCACGACGACCGCGTACCCGTTCGTCATGCAGATCACGGACGCCTCGCAGAACCAGTTCTGCGGCGGCACCCTCGTCTCCCCCACGAAGGTCGTCACGGCCGCGCACTGCATGGTCGGCGAGTCCACCGGCAGCGTCCGAGTGGTCGGCGGGCGCACCTACCTCAACGGCACCAACGGCACGGTCAGCCGCGTCAGCAAGATCTGGTCCACCCGAGTTACACGGACGCCACCAACGGCGACGACGTGGCCGTCCTGACACTGTCGACGTCGATGCCGTACACCACGGCGAAGTACGTCTCCTCCTCAAACACGTCCGTGTACGCGGCCGGCACCACCGCCCGCATCCTCGGCTGGGGCACCACCTCGGAGAACGGCAGCTCCTCCAACCAGCTGCGGACGGCGACCGTGCCGATCGTGTCCAACGCCGGCTGCGCCGGCTCGTACGGCTCCGACTTCGTCGCGAGCGACATGGTTTGCGCCGGATACACCTCCGGCGGCACAGACACCTGCCAGGGCGACAGCGGCGGTCCCCTGCTCATCGGGGGCGTCCTGGCAGGGATCACTTCTTGGGGCGAGGGCTGCGCGCAGGCCGGTTACCCGGGCATCTACACCCGGCTGACCACCTTCTCCGGCCTGGTGACCGCACAGGTCACCTCGTGACCCGGAAGAATTCCTGAGCACCCCTCAGGTGAATACCAGGGGGCGCTGCGAGCCTCCACGAGCGGCCCGCAGCGCCCTCTATCCACGCGTCCACTTGGATCCCGGAGCCGTTCAGGCGCCCACGACGGTCCCGAACCGGACGTCGTACGCGCTTCCCGGATGCAGCACCGCGAGCATCCGCTCCCCCTCCGCGGCGACCTCCTCCCGCTGCGCCCCGGTGAGGCGGCCGAAGGGCTCGACGACGAGGGCGTCCTCCGTCAGCTTCCACACGCCGGCCAGGAAGCCGTCGACGAGGAGGGTCGAGTACGCCACGTTCCGCTGCCAACTGCGGCCCCAGTACTCCTCGGGGATGACGCGGGTACGGTCCGCGTGGGAGAGGAGCAGGTTGTCGAACTCGGGGAGGAAGCGGGGCGGGGCCGGGGTGGCGGGGTCGGGGCGGGGTGCGTCGGGCAGGTCGAACAGCTCGACGCCGTTGGTGTCCCGGAAGGTGAGCAGTCGCGGGCGCAGCCGTTCGAACGCGGGGCGCAGGCGGGTGAGGCCGGACCAGGTCTGCATGTCCTTGACGGAGGCGGGCCCGAAGGCGGCGAGGTAGCGCAGGACGGCCTCGTCCGGGGCGGGCGCCTCCGCACTGTCGCGGCCGAGCCAGTGCTCGGCGGTGGTGAGGGCGACCTGGCCGCTCCGGCCCCACAGGCCCCGCGGTGTGACCTGGACGAGCGGCAGCCTGCAGCGGGCGGCGATGGCGAGGGCCTGCGGATCGGCGTCCGGCCACTCGACGAGCAGGGCCTCGCGCAACTGCTTCATGGTGCGCGGCTCCGCCTCGACGAACGCGCGGGCCAGGGCGGCGAGGCGGTCCAGGTCGACGCCGGCGAGCCGCTTGCGGAAGAGGCCGAGCTCGCGCTCCCGGGCGGGCTGCACCAGTGGCCGCAGGGTGAGGCAGTCCTCGGCGGTGTGCGTGTGGATGGTCGAGCGCAGGGTGACGATGCGCACGACCCGACGCTCGGCCATGAGCTCCGACAGCTGCTCGGGGGCGAACCCCTCCAGGCGGGCGGCGAGCGCGTGGTACGGCGGCTTCACGTTCTGCGCCTGGAGACCGACCAGATGCGTGACGGCCGCCTCGGCACCCATCGGCGAACGCCGCAGGAGCAGTTGCCGGCCGAGGGTCGCACGGTTCAGGGCGCGGGCGCCGAGCACGGGGGCCGTGGCGGCCGTCGTCTTCGTCATACAGGGCACGCTAGCGGGGCTTGCGGACAAGTACGGTCCGCGACTCCCTCAAGACAGCTGGTCGTTCCCCAGCTCAACGGCAGGCGGTGGGGGCCCGGTTGGCTCCGACGACTACGTCGTCCCTCACCGCTGCAGCGCCGGTTCCGGGACGCGACCACCGCCACCGCCCACGTCCAGGTGAAGACGGGCACGTGGGAGACGACCGGTCGTGTCCTGCTCGGCGTACCGGCGGGCACGGAGCGGCTCTGACCGGGGGCACCGGATCTCGCGCCGGGGTGTGACGAGCGACCACGACCGCTCGTCACACCCCGAGGGGATCACTGGGCCGTGAAGGTCCACAGCAGGTTGGTGCTGCTGCCGTACGACCACTGCTTGGTGATGGAGCCCGAGGCGACGTTGCCGCCGCCGTCGAGGACGAGTCCGGTGGTGCGGTTGGCGACGGAGTAGCGGCCGGCTCCGCGATGGGTGATCGTCCACTGCTGGTTGGTGCCGCCGTTCCAAGCGGCCTGCCGGGCGGCGGAGCCGTTGGTGGTGGCACCCCAGCCGTCGGCGACCATGCCGTTGGTGCGGTTGACCAGCTTGTAGTAGCCACCGCCGACCGCCACCGCCTGCCACTGGAGGTTGTTGCTGCCGTCCCAGGTCCACTGCTTGAGGTTGGACCCGGAGGCGACGTTGCCGCCGCTGTCCAGGGCCAGGCCGTCGGTGGCGTTGGTGATCCGGAAGTATGTCGAGGGGTTGAACTGCACCTTCAGCGACGTGATCGCGTCGTTGTTGCCGGTGACCCGCAGGTCGGGGTTGTCGGCGGTGAAGGTCCAGGAGGTGCCGGTGAAGTTGTCCCCTGAGTAGCCGATCACCTGGCAGCCCGCGGCCAGCCGGAGGGAGGAAAGGACGTTGGGGCCCAGTCCGGCCGACGTCAGCGCACTCGCGGTGTAGTCGCCGAGAGCGAGCGCAGCACCGGTGCCGACGTAGTTGACGTCCGCGAAGGCGACGGCGCCGGACAGCCGCAGGGCGGGGATGTCTCCGGAGAAGGTGAGCTTGAGGACGTACGCGTTGGCGCTGAACGGCGCCGAGGAAGGCAGGGCCACCGTGAGGCCGGTGGAGGTCTGTGTCGGCGTCGCCAGGCTGATGTAGTTGCCGGCGGTCGAGTCGAGCAGCTTCACCGAGGTCAGTGAGGAGAGGTCGATCTGGTTCGAGCCGAGGGTCTTGATCGTCACTGAGCTGCCCGGCCAGCCGAGGATGGTGGCGTACAGGACGTTGTTCGCCTTGTTGCGGGTGAAGCGGATGTCCTGCGGGGTGCCGGCCGTCGGGTTGGTGAAGGAGCCGCCGCCCATCTTCGTGGGTCCCTCGCCGTACGTGGTCCACGCCCGGGTGCTGTACACCGACTCGCCGAAGCGCTTCAGGTAGTCGCCGATGCCGAGCAGGATGTTCTTCTGAGCCTGCGGGATCGTGCCGTCGGCCATCGGGGCGATGTTCAGCAGCACGTTGCCGTTCTTGCTGACCCGGTCGAGGAACGAGTGCAGCATCTGCTGGGTGGTGTAGTAGCCGATGCCTTGTGTGTAGCACCAGCTGCTGCTGGAGATGCTGTCGTCGGTGAGCCAGTACGGGGAGGTGAGGTCGGCCGGGCCGCCGCGCTCGTAGTCGAAGACCTCGCCCTTGCCGTTCATGCCGTCCTTGTAGGTGGCGACGACCTCGCGGCCCCAGCTGTTGGCCTGGTTGTAGTAGTACGACAGGAAGTTCAGCCGCTGTGTCTCGTCGACCGCGTCGAGCTTGAAGTCCTGCCACAGGATGTCGGGCTGGGCGCGGTCGATGACCTCCTTGAGCTTGTCGTACCAGAGCTGGTTCTCCGCCGTCGCGCCCAGCTGGCCGTAGAGCTTCTTGAGGCTGGGGTCGGTCTGGGCGGGAGCGTACTGGTAGAAGCCGTTGTAGTTGTACGCGTGGTGCATGGCCACCAGCAGCTTGAGGTTCTTGGCGCGGATGGCCGTGGTGAAGAGCTGCAGCAGGTTGAGCCCAGGGCCCTTGTTCACCGAGTTCCACTCGTTGACCTGGCTGTCCCACATGGAGAA
The DNA here is from genome assembly GCF_000720255.1 of Streptomyces griseus subsp. griseus. Lineage (GTDB taxonomy): Bacteria > Actinomycetota > Actinomycetes > Streptomycetales > Streptomycetaceae > Streptomyces > Streptomyces griseus_I. Next base: position 123,948 of record NZ_JOJE01000039.1, read on the forward strand.
GCCGTCGTGGTGCTCTGCGACGGGGCCGGCGAACCTCGCGCCGGCGTCGACGAACAACTGCGCCCACTCGTCGGGGTCGAAGTTGCCGCCCGCCGACTTCAGCTTCGGCGCGAACTTCACGGTGTTGCCCGCCAGGTCCTGAGCCCCATTGATGAAGTTGTGGTACGGCCACGCCGAGGGCTGGCCGTAGGTCGCGATGTGGTGTTGGTTGGCGTTGCTGCCGCTTTGGTACATGTTGCGCGGGTACCACTCGTTGTCGTACGCCGGAACGCTGAAGACACCCCAGTGGAAGTAGATGCCGAACTTGGCGTCCTGGAACCACTCCGGGGCCGGCGGGTGCTGGTCCACCGAATTCCAGTCGGGCGTGTACGTGCTGGGCGCCGCCTGCGCGCTGCCGGCACCGAACAGGCCTCCGGCTACGGCGGCCGCGGCCACGCAGGTGGAGCCGGCGAGGAACCGGCGTCTGTTGATCGAAGAGCTGGACATGAGGACATCCCTGGTGCGGAGGAGGACAGGGTGGGGGCGGTTACGCATGAAGTTCGGTCATGTGTCCACGTGATGTCAACGGGTGCGCAGGGATGAAAACCGAGGATTGACCAGCCGTTTTGCCGCTTGAGAACCATTTCGTCAGTAATTGCTGCGCCCTAAACATGGCATGTCTCACGGGAATCCCCTGGTTGGTTCGCCACAGAGATCGATGTTGATTGATGGGATGGATGATCTCCACACCCTCTCCACCTTCGCTCTTCACCATCCCTTTGAACTGCGATTTCATCACGTGACCTACGAGGGACTAGACAGCGTGCCCCAATCCTGCCTATACATACATCCCATCTCTCCTGGACCCAGCCCGAGGAAGTACCGATGAGACTCAGAAGCGTCCTCTGTTCCACCGCCTCCGTCCTGTCCGCACTGGCGCTGCTCAGCGCCTGCGGTGGTGGCGCCAGCACCTCGGCGTCGTCGACCGACTCGCCCCTGGTCGGCGTCGACTACCCGCGCTCCGACACCGACTTCTGGAACTCGTACATCAAGTACACGCCGGAGTACGCCAAGCAGCTGGGCCTCTCCCTCAAGACCACCAACTCGCAGAACGACGTCGCCAAGCTGACCGCCAACGCGCAGACGTTCATCAGCCAGGGCGTCAAGGGCATCGCGATGGCCCCGCAGGACACCGCCGCCATCGCGCCGACGCTGTCACAGCTGAAGGCGAAGAAGATCCCGGTCGTCACCGTCGACACCCGCCCCGACAACGGCAACGTGTTCATGGTGGTGCGCGCCGACAACCGGGCGTACGGCGAGAAGGCGTGCCAGTACCTGGGCACCAAGCTGGGCGGCAAGGGCAAGGTCGTCATGCTGGAGGGCGGCCTGGACTCCATCAACGGCCGTGACCGCACCGAGGCGTTCAACGACTGCATGAAGAAGAGCTACCCGGGCATCAAGGTGCTCGGCGAGGCCACCAACTGGGACGGCGCGGTCGCCGCTCAGAAGCTGCAGACGGACCTGACCGCCAACCCGGACATCAAGGGCGTCTACATGGAGTCCAGTTTCGCCTTGGCCGGCACGCTCCAGGTGCTCAAGCAGAAGGGTCTGCTGGTCGACCCGAAGGACAAGAAGCACGTCTTCATCGTCTCCAACGACGGCATTCCGGAGGAGCTGAAGGACATCGCCGCGGGCAAGATCGACGCCACTGTCTCGCAGCCGGCCGACCTCTACGCCAAGTACGCCCTGTACTACCTGAAGGCCGCGATCGACGGGAAGACGTTCAAGCCCGGCAAGACCGACCACGACAGCACCATCATCCAGGTCCGTCCCGGCCTGCTCGAGGACCAGCTGTCCGCCCCCCTCGTCACCGCCGACGGCGGCACCTACGGCGGCGTGCCCAGCGTGAAGAGCGACGACAAGTCGCTGTGGGGCAACAACCTCGGCTGATGGCCCGTCAGGGACGACAACGGCGCATCTAGACAAGGCGGTTGAGATGAACGACGGGGAGCGAGCAGTGACCCCCGCATCCGCCCGGGCGGACGGTGGGCGGGTCCTGGTGGACCCGCCTGTCGTCGAGGCGACGGGCATAGTCAAGAAATTCGGTCCGACGGTGGCCCTCAGCGGCGCCCGGATCACCATCCGGCCGGGCGAGACCCACGCGCTCGTCGGCCGCAACGGGGCCGGCAAGTCGACCCTGGTGTCCGTCCTCACCGGACTCCAGGCGCCGGACGAGGGAACGGTGACCTTCGGCGGCGAGCCCGCCCCCCGGCTCACCGACCGGGACGCCTGGCGGCAACGAGTCGCCTGTGTCTACCAGAAGTCGACGATCATCCCCACGCTGACCGTCGCCGAGAACCTCTTCCTCAACCGGCACGACCACGGCCGCAACCGGCTGATCAGCTGGCCGGGCGTGCGCCGCCGGGCGCAGGAGCTGCTCGCGACGTGGTCGGTGGACGTGGATCCGCAGGCCCCGGCCGGTGATCTGAGCGTGGAGCAGCGGCAGTTCGTGGAGATCGCCCGCGCACTGTCCTTCGGGGCCCGGTTCATCATCCTCGACGAGCCGACGGCCCAGCTCGACGGGGCGGCCATCAACCGGCTCTTCGACAGGATCCGCGACCTGCAACGCCAGGGCGTGACTTTCCTGTTCATCAGCCACCACCTCCAGGAGGTCTACGAGATCTGCGACATGGTGACGGTGTTCCGGGACGCCCGGCACATCGTGACCGCGCCGGTCGCGGAACTCCCCCGCACGGAGCTGGTCGCCGCGATGACCGGTGAGGCGGCGGGCGACCGGCGCGAGGAGCGGGCGAGCACCCTCGACACCCGGGCGACGGCGGCTCTGGCCGTGACGGGCCTGAGCGGCGACGCGTACGAGGACGTCACCTTCCAGGTCGGGGCCGGGGAGATCGTGGGCCTCGCGGGGGCCGCCGGCAGCGGTCGTACCGAGGTCGCCGAGACCGTCGTGGGACTGCGGGCGGCGGACGGCGGTGAGGTGGAGATCGCCGGGAAGCGGCCGAAGCCGGGCAGTGTGCCCGCCGCGCTCGCCGCGGGCGCCGGATTCGTCCCGCAGGACCGGCATCACCAGGGCTTCGTGCCGGACATGTCGATCGCGGACAACGCCACGCTGTCCGTCCCCCGCCGGCTCGGCGAGTACGGGTTCCTCAGCCGGGGCCGGCGCGACCGGCTCGCCGAGGGCATGATCGAGCATCTGGCGATCAAGACGCCCGGGCCCGAGCTGCCCGTCTCCGCCCTCTCCGGCGGCAACCAGCAGAAGGTCGTCATGGCCCGCGCCCTCGCCGACGACCCCCGGCTGCTGGTCCTGATCAATCCGACCGCGGGCGTGGACGTGCGCTCCAAGGAGTTCCTCCTCGGCAAGGTCGAGGAGACCGCGCAGACCGGCACCGGAGTGCTCATCGCCTCCGACGAGCTGGACGACCTGCGCATGTGCGACCGGGTCCTGGTGATGTTCCAGGGCCGTGTGACCTCAGAGATCGCCCGCGGCTGGCACGACCACGACCTCGTGGCCGCGATGGAAGGAGTGGACCTCCATGTCTGAAACCGTCCTCGCGGACCCATCCGCTCCCAAGGCCTCGGAACCGCAGGCCAAGCGGACCGCGTTGCTCGGTGGCCGGATCCCCCTGGCCCGGCTGCGTGACCTCGCCCTGGTTCCCGCGATCGTCGCGATCGCGATCGTCGGCCAGATCGTCAACCCGGTCTTCCTGCAGGCGGACAACCTCATCAACGTCCTGCAGACCATGTCCGAGATGGCCCTGCTGGTCCTCGCCCAGACGATGATCCTGATCGTCAAGAAGATGGACCTGTCGCTGGAGTCCACCATGGGCCTCGCGCCCGGTGTCGCCGCCTGGCTGGTGGTGCCGACCGGCGCGGGACACGGACTCGGGCTCCTGCCCGGCGGCTGGGCCATCCCCGTCACGCTCGCCGTGGGCGCGCTGGTCGGTGTGATCAACGCGGTGCTGATCATCCGCTTCGGTCTCAACGGCTTCATCGTCACCCTCGGCATGCTGATCGTGCTGCGCGGTGTCCTCACCGGTATCTCCGGCGGTCAGACCTTCTTCCAGCTGCCGGAGTCGATGCTCTACTTCGGCACCGCCGAATGGTTCGGCATGCCGGCCTCGATCTGGATCTGCCTGGTGCTGTTCGCCGTCGCGATCGTGGTGCTCGGCTGGACCAGCTTCGGACGTTCGTTGTACGCCATCGGCGGCAACGTCGACGCGGCGAAGGCGGCCGGCATCCGCACCGACCGGGTGCTGTGGATCGTCATCGTCACCGGGAGCGTGCTCGCCGCCCTCGCCGGGCTGCTGCTCTCCGGACGCCTCGCCTCGGTCGCCTCGGCGCAGGGCAACGGCTACATCTTCACCGTCTTCGCCGCCGCCGTGATCGGCGGGATCAGCCTCAACGGCGGCAAGGGAACCATGTTCGGAGCGTTCAGCGGCATCCTCCTGCTGTTCATGATCCAGAACGTGCTCACGCTCGCCGGTGTCCCCGCCCAGTGGATCGGCGCCCTCAACGGTCTGATCATCCTGGTCGCACTGACCATCTCACGCATCACGGGCGGCAAGGTCCAGGAGTGAACCGGGCGGCCGACCCGGCCGCCCGTCACCCCCACTTCCCCCATCTCGTCGCACGGGCCGAGTCGCCCCTGCTGTCACAGGAGTTGTCGCCATGTCATCCGCCCTGTCCCCCTCCCCTGCCTCTGCCCGCATCACCGCCCTGGACGTCCTCGACGTGCGTTTCCCGACGTCCGAGCACCTGGACGGGTCGGACGCGATGAACCCCGAACCCGACTACTCCGCCGCCTACGTGGTCCTGCGCACCGACGCCGGGGACGGACTGGAGGGCCATGCTCTGGCCTTCACGACCGGCCGCGGCAACGACGTCCAGGCCGCCGCCATCGCGGCCCTCGCCCCGCACGTCGTCGGCCTGTCCGTCGAGGAGGTCTGCGGCGACCTCGGAGCGTTCTCCCGCTCCCTCGTCCACGACCCCCAACTGCGCTGGCTCGGCCCGGAGAAGGGCGCCATCCACATGGCCACCGGCGCCGTCGTCAACGCCGCCTGGGACCTCGCGGCCAAGCGCGCCGGCCAGCCCGTGTGGCGCTTCCTCGGCGAGATGTCACCGGAGGACCTGGTCGCCCAGGTCGACTTCCGCTGGCTCTCCGACGCCCTCACCCCCGAGGAGGCGCTGGAGATCCTCAAGCGCGCCGAGCCCGGCCGCCAGGAACGCGTCTCCCACCTGCTCGACCAGGGCTACCCCGCCTACACCACCACCCCGGGCTGGCTCGGCTACTCCGACGAGAAGCTGGCCCGCCTGGCCCGCGAGGCCGTCGCCGACGGCTTCACCCAGATCAAGCTGAAGGTCGGCGCGGACCTCGCGGACGACGTCCGGCGCATGCGCACCGCCCGCGAGACCGTCGGCGACGGCATCCGCATCGCCGTCGACGCCAACCAGAGATGGGACGTCCAGGCCGCCATCGACTGGATGCGCGAACTCGCCCCCTACCAGCCGTACTGGATCGAGGAACCCACCTCCCCCGACGACATCCTCGGCCACGCCGCCGTCCGCAGGGCCGTCAGCCCCATCAAGGTCGCCACCGGCGAACACATCGCCAACCGCGTCGTCTTCAAGCAGCTGTTGCAGGCGGGCTCGGTCGACATCGTCCAGATCGACTCCGCACGCGTCGGCGGCGTCAACGAGAACATCGCCATCCTGCTGCTCGCCGCCAAGTTCGGCGTCCCGGTCTGCCCGCACGCCGGCGGTGTGGGCCTGTGCGAGATGGTCCAGCACCTGTCGATGTTCGACTACGTCGCCGTCTCCGGCACCACCGAGGACCGCGTCATCGAGTACGTCGACCACCTGCACGAGCACTTCGTCGACCCGGTGCGCGTCACCGACGGCCACTACCTCGCACCCACCCTCCCGGGACTGAGCGCCCAGATGCACTCGGACTCCCTCAAGGAGTACACCTACCCCGACGGCCCCGTCTGGTCCACCCGTGTCTGACCGCCCCGGACTCGTCGACTCCCACCACCACCTGTGGGATCTCGGCCACCGCCCACAACCCTGGCTGGACGAGCCCGGCCTCGAGCCCATTCGCCGCACCTTCGGCCCCGACGACCTGCGCACCTCCGCCACCCGGACCATCTCCGGACGGCGCCTTACCCGCACGGTGGTCGTCCAGTGCGTCACGTCGGTTCCCGAGACCCGGGAACTGCTCGCCCTGGCCGACGAAGACCCCCTGATCGGGGCGGTCGTCGGCTGGGCGGACCTCACCTCCCCCGGGATCGGGGACGTGCTCGACGACCTGCGGTCGGGGCCCGGCGGGCGGTACCTGCGCTCCGTACGCCATCTCGTCCAGGGCGAGTCCGATCCCGAGTGGCTGCAACGGGCCTCCGTGGAACGGGGGTTGCGGGCGGTGGGCGGACGCGGACTCGCGTACGACCTGCTGGTCCGCAGCCACCAGTTCCCGCAGGCGATCCGCCTGGCCGACCGCTTCCCGGAGCTGCCCCTGGTCCTCGACCACGCCGGAAAACCGCCCATCGCCGAGCACGATCTGGACGGCTGGGAGAGGAACGTGCGGCGGCTGGCGGCCCATGAGCAGGTGCGGTGCAAGGTGTCCGGACTGGTCACCGAGGCCGATCACGAGAAGTGGACCGTCGACGACATCCGACCGGTGTGGGACGTCCTGCTGACCGCCTTCGGCCCCGACCGGCTGATGTTCGGCTCCGACTGGCCGGTCTGTGTCCTGGCGGGCGGCTGGAACCGGTGGGCCGCCACCGTCGAGGAGCTGCTGCACGACTGCTCCGCCGAGGAGGCCGACGCGGTCCTCGCCTGCACCGCTACCGCGTTCTACCAACTGAAGGAGGAACCGTGCTCCTGACCGAACTGCTGCACCCAGAGATCCTCCGGTCCCTGGCCGGAGCCGGCCACGGCGCCCGTGTGCTGCTCGCCGACGGCCACTACCCCGCGAGCACGGCCACCGGCGAACGGGCCACCACCGTCCATCTCAACCTGGCCCCCGGCCTGCTGGACGTCACCACCGTGCTCGACGTGCTGCTGCGCGCGCTGCCCGTGGAGTCGGCCCACGTGATGGTGCCGCCCGAGGGCGAACCGGAGCCGCCCGCCATCGCCGAGTACCGCTCGATGCTGGCGCCCGTACCGGTCGAAACGCTCGGCCGCTTCGAGTTCTACGACGCCGCCCGCTCCCCCGACCTGGCGCTGGCGATCGTCACCGCCGACACCCGTACCTACGCCAACCTGTTGCTGACCATCGGCGTCCGCGCTGAAGGGACCCTGACCCCGCGATGACACTCGCCGTCCGTTACACATCCGCCCGCACCCTGGACACCGCACCCGCCCAGACCGCGCCGCCCGGCCCGGGGG
>NZ_JOJE01000040.1 GCF_000720255.1 Streptomyces griseus subsp. griseus
TCCTTCCGTCACGGCCGGGCAGCCGACGCCTCGTCAGCTGAACGACCCGGTCTTGACGTGATCCACCGTCAAACAGCCACACCGATCCCACCACTCCAGACGCTCACTCGGGCGAACGGGACCGCTCAGGAGGCCCCTGACCCCCCCGGCGGCACCGGTCGCGGCCCGCTACGGAGCGGCCGGCTCGGCACCCAGCAGCAGACAGCACGCCTGCCACGCGCCGAGCGTGACGTCCTGGTAGAGGTACCTGCCGCTCTCCAGCTGCGGAAGATCCTCCGCCGCCGGGGCGGCCGGGGCGACCCACTCACCGTCGAAGGCGTCCGACACCCGGGCGGCGGCCGTCCGCAGCCACGTCAGGGGAAGCCCCACGGTGTCGATGGCCTCGCCGAGCGGAAGGGGCGGGGGCGGGTCGCCGTCGAGCATGAAGTCCTCCCACTCCATGAGGTCGAAGAGGAACTGCCCGGCCTTGTAGGGAGGCCACGGCGCGAGCGTGTCCAGCAGGTGCCGGGCCCGGTCGGCGTCGTCCCGCCGTAGCGCCGCGCCGTGGCGGGCGAGCGTGCAGAGGGCGGCACGCGTCCACTGGTTGGCCGTGTCGAGGACTTCGCGTACCCGCTCGTCGGAGGCGTGCGGTGAGGGAGGGGTGGTCATAGCGGCCTCGACGTGACGTAGTGGGCGATCTGACGGAGTACGGCCTTGCCCTGGTTCTCCGGGACGACGTCGAGGTCCCGCTCGAAGTGGGCGATGCCACGAGCGGCGAGGTCGTCGGCGAGCGCCACGGCGTAGTCGACACAGCCGTGGCGGTGCATCGACCGCAGCACGACACGGACGTCCGCGTCGTTCTGCTCGTGCCGGGGCCGCAGCACGATCTTGCGCAGCAGCGCGCGCTCCTCGGGGTCGGGGACCGTGCGCAGCAGGTGGATGAGCATCACGGTCCGTTTGCCCTCCCAGAGGTCGCCGAGGGCCTCCTTGCCGTAGAGGACCTCGTCGCCGACGAGGTTGAGGACGTCGTCCTGGATCTGGAAGGCGATGCCGATCAGCCGGAACGCCTCGTCGAAGCGGTCCAGTACCGCCGGGTCGGTGACGCCCGCGCACACGGCACCGATCCGGCACGGGCTGATGCAGGTGTACCAGCCGGTCTTCTTGGTGCTCATCGTGAGGTACGAGGTGTCGTCGGCGGGCACCTCGCCGTGCCGGATCCAGCCCAGTTCCATGGCCTGGCCCTCGACGCTCTCCCGGCACATGTGCAGCGTCTCCCGGATCAGCCCGAGCGTGCGGGCCAGACCGAGGGTCGTCAGGTTCGACAGCAACGCGTCGACAGCGAGCAGGTTCAGCCCGTCTCCCACGTTCACCGCCAGCCCCGCACCGTGCGCGACCTGAAGGGTGGGCAGCCCGCGGCGGTGCGTGGACTCGTCCGCGATGTCGTCGTGGACCAGGAAGCCGTTGTGGAACAGCTCCAGCGCCGCCGCACTGCGTACGGCGTCCTGGGCGCGCCCCCCGAACGCCACGCACGCCGCCACGGTGAGCGTCGGGCGCAGCCCCTTGCCCTGGCGCGCCGGGTAGGCGCGCATCAGGTCGTACAGGTCGCGGCGCGGTTCCCGGTCGGGGATCAGCCGGCGCATCTCCCCCGCGACCCGGTCCCGGCAGACCCGCATCGTCTCCACCAAGTCCGCGTCGGTGAGGGGGAGCTCCTCCCACCAGGGGGCCGCGGCGCGACCGTCCCACAGGAGGCGGGGAGCGGTCGCCGGGCTCCAGTCGGGGGCGGCTCCCCCCGGCGCGGCCGGGGCCGGGCGACGCCGGTTGAGGTAGTCCAGGGCGGTCCAGCCCGTCGCCTCCGGTACGTCCGCGGTGCCGCCCCCCGCGGGCACGGCGCCCCACAGGCCGGGGGAGCGGCGCCGGTACTCCTCCCACAGCCGCTGGACGAACCGTAGTCCCGACCCGCGCTGCGACAGCAGGGTGAACGCCCGCCACACCGCGAGCACCTGCTCCGGCGCACCCCGTACGTCGAGGCTGCCGGGCAGCACCTGGTCCACCGGACGGCACTGCAGGTCGAACAGCAGGTTCATGGCCCGGTCGTCGAAGACCACCTCGACGTCCGCCGCGTCCGCCCGTCCGGCCCCCACCACCAGGCGCCCGCGACGCGGGGTCAGCGAGGCGGCCGTACCGTCGTTGAACGACAGGCCCAGTCGGATGCCGCGCAGCTGCTCCGCGGCCGCGGCCACCACGGCGGGCGCCCGCTCCGACAGCGCGACCACCGTGTCCCGCAGCAGCGCCGCGCCCGTACCGGCGTCCGCTCGCTCAGTACTCATCGGCTCCCCCGGCGAACTCGACGATGCCCCGCGTGTCGAATGCCACGGGCCGCCCGGAGACCACGCCCCGCACCCTGCACGGGCCGAGCGTCTCGTGCACGCTGAACGGCCGCAGACCGCGCTCGCACGGGTTCGCGATCCGTGCCGCCGCACGGCTGGTGAAGTCCACCAGCAGATGGTCCCGGCCCATCCGGGCGCTGAGCACCAGTCGGCCCGGCACCATCGCGCACACCGGCGCGTCCAGCAGCTCCGCCAGCGGCGGCACCAGCACGACGGAGTCCCGGTCCAGCCCGCCCTCCACCGCCACCTCCAGACACCGGCGGGGAAAGTGCCGTACCAGCCTGCCGTCGCGCCACAGCATCAGCGATCCGTTGGCGGCGTCGCCGGGGGAGCGGGGCTGCACGAGCGTGAAGACGACGGACGCGGACGGGGGAGCGGGCTCCGCGTCCACGACCGCGCAGCCGGGGGCGTCGTGGGCCGCGTTGACGAATCCGAACACCCAGCCGCCCAGCGCCGGCCAGCTCCACCGGCCCCGGACGCGCTCGTGATAGCCGGTCAGCTCCACCTCCCGTGCGCGTCCGTGCGCCGTGACCACACCGGAGCCCAGCACGCCGGGCTCGGACTGCCAGCGCAGGAACTCGCCGTCGCCGAACGGCGCGCACTGCGACGTGCACGCGCGTCCGGTGCCGCGCAGCCGCACGTCGAGCGCGGGCGAGCCGGCCACCGCCGCCACCGTGAACCTCTCCGCACCACGAGGCCGCGGCAGGCGGAACGACGACCACGGCACGTCCTGTTGACTGGCGTTGAACTGACTCGCCTCCCACCCGCCCCCCTCGTCGTGCACCAGCACGATCCCCCGGCGGTGCGGCGGCTCGTCCGCGCCGTCGGCTCCCAGGACCGACAGATTGGCGATCACGGCCAGGTCGCCGCCCCGGGACAGGAACGCGTAGTGCAGCCACTGCCGCTCCAGCGGGCCGCCCCGCAGCCCCCCGGGCACACCGGCCGGGAACGGGCCCGCCGGTCCCAGGGACCGCTCGTCCACCACTGCTCTCGTCATCACGCGCAGACGGTAACAGCCAGTGACTGATGACTACTTATTGTCGTGGTGCTGGGTTGACGTCAGGAGCCGGACGCGCGGGGTGTTGTCGCCGGACCGAACGCACCGAGGGGTCACTCGTCAGGGTGAGCCCACCTCCGGTCGTCGCGCCTCACCGGTGCCACACCCCCGTGGCGGCCGTGTGCCGCGCGTAGTCCGTGAAATCGCGGGGCTCGCGACCCAGGGCGCGTTGGACGCCGTCGGCGAGGTCGGCGAAGCGGTTCTCGCCGATCCAGGCGTAGAGGGTGTTGAGGAGGGCGGCGTAGTCCTCGGACAGGCCGCGTCCGGTGGCGTAGGCCATGTGGTCGGCGGGGGAGATGGGGTGGTGGGTGAGGCGACGGCCGGTGGCTCGGGCGATCTCGGCGGTGACGGCGGCCAGGCTCAGTCGGCGCGGGCCGGTGAGTTCGTACGACTGCCCGGCGTGGCCGTCCTGGGTGAGGGCCGCGACGGCGACGTCGGCGATGTCGTCAGCGTCGACGAACGGCTCCACTCCGTCCCCGGCCGACGTCACCACGTCGCCGTCCACGATCTGCCGGCGGAAGAACGCGTCCTCGCTGAAGTTCTGCGCGAACCAGGCCGGCTTCAGGATCGTCCACGCCGCGCCCGACTCGCGCACCACACGCTCGGAGGGCAGCTTCTCCTCGCCGGCCGGCACCACCCAGTCGCGGTTGGACAGCAGCACCAGCCGTTCGACCCCGCCGTCCACGGCGAGTCGGCTGAAGTCCCGCAGCGTGCCGGCGGCGTCATCGAGCTGGGAGTCGATCAGGTAGGCCGCGCCGACCCCCTTCAGCACCGGCTCCCACGTGCTCTCGTCACTCCAGTCGAATCGGGCCGGCCCGTTGCGGGACGCCGCCCGGACCTCGTGCCCGCGCTCCCGGAGCCGGGAGGCCACCCGGCGTCCCGTCTTGCCCGTGCCGCCGAGGACCAGAATCGGTCGTGTTGTCGTCATGGGTCCAGCAAACCGGGCCGCGGCGAGCGGGAGAATGGCTGATCGGCTCATCCCGATGTCTCAGCGTCTAACCTTGCCCCATGGACGCGTTGGGGAGCCTGCTGTACGAAGTCCGGTCCGACGGTGCCTTGTTCAGCCGGAACTTCGTCACCCCACCGTGGTCCGTACGCTTCGCCGACCGGACCCCGCTCACCCTGATCACCATGCTGTACGGCACGGGCTGGGTCGTCCCCGGCGACGATGACGACGGTGACGGCGTCCCGCCCGTCGCACTCGCTCAGGGCGACGTGGCCGTCGTGGTCGGACCGGAGCCGTTCACCGTCACCGACGACGCCGACACCCGCAGAGCACCGCTGTACGTGGTGCACGCCGACCACTGCACGACGGCCGGCGGCGAGGACATCAGCGACGACGTCATCCTGGGCCTGCGTACCTGCGGCACCGGCCAGGACAGCCCGACCGTCCTGCTCGCCGGCGGCTACCAGGTCGGCGGCCGGGTCTCCGAACGGCTGCTGAGCGCGCTGCCCCGGGTGGTCGTGGTTCCCCGCGACGGCACCCCCGCCCCGATCCTGGACCTCACCGCCGCGGAGGTCGGCCGGGACGCACCTGGACAACAGGCCGTCCTCGACCGGCTCCTGGACCTGTTGCTGCTGTCCACGCTCCGCGCGTGGTTCGACCGTCCGGAGGCGAAGCCGCCGGGGTGGTACCGAGCCCTCGGCGACCCCGTCGTGGGCCGGGCGCTGCGGCTGATCCACGACAGACCGGCCCGCTCGTGGACCGTCACGGCCCTCGCCGAGGAGGCCGGGGTCTCCCGCGCGACCTTCGCCCGCCGCTTCACCGAACTGGTCGGCGAACCGCCCATGACCTACCTCACCGGCTGGCGCCTGGCTCTCGCGGCCGACCTGCTGACGCGCACCGAGGCCACCGTTGACTCGATCGCCCGCCAGGTCGGCTACCAGAGCGCCTTCGGTCTGAGTGTGGCTTTCAAGCGCGTCCACGGGACCCGCCCCAGCGAACACCGGGCGGCGGCCCGCCAGGACGCCTGACCGGTCAGGGCCGACCGACCCCGCCGCACCGGTTCTCCCCGCCGCGGCCGGCCCGCTGCCTCGGCACCGGCTCCGTTCAACCGCCCGGCACCCGCTCCACGAAATGTTCGAGGTCCTCGGGGGTGGGTCGCAGGACACCGTCGCGCACGGCGAGCGCCGTGGCCTCGGCGCGTGACGCGCAGCCCGTCTTGCGCAACAGGTGCTCGATGTGGCTGTGCACCGTCCGCGGCGACAGGAACAGGGCCTGCGCGATGGCCTGGTTGGTCTGGCCCCGCGCGGCCCGCGTGAGCACCTCCAGCTCACGCGGACTGAGCCCGTACGGCAGCTCCACCGGCACCTCGGACACCAGGACCGCATGCCGTACGAGCGTCGAACCGGCCGTGCACCGGCGCAGTTCCACCCGGCACCAGCCGCGTCCGCCGACCGGCCACAGGAGCCGCAGCCGCAGGCCGCCCGAGTCGGCGAACGCGCGCACCAGCCGGCCGAACTCGTCGTCGGTCAGCACCTCGGCGGGCTCCCGCCCCGGCAGACCGACGACGCCGGCGGCCGTGACGAGGTTCGCCCCCGCCTGGCCCGGCAGGTCGTGCAGGTCGTCGGTGTGGGCCGTCGGGTCGGCGAGGGCGCCCAGTGCGGGCAGGACCGAGGCCAGCAGTCGCCGCGCCTCCGTGTCGTAGACGTCCGGCCCCGCGGTGGAGAGGTGGACCAGGCCGACCAGCCGTCCTCCGTGGCGCAGCGCGCCGGTCAGGCCGTCGCGGAAGCCGGCCGGCCGGACCCTCTCGGCGTAGAACCAACCGTGCCGGAAACGCTGGCCGGCGTCCTCGGAGTCCTCGGCGATGGACGGGGGGAGGGGCTGCCTGACGACGTTGGCGTACCAGGGGGTCGAGACGAACTCGGCGGCCAGCGACTCGGACGTCACGGCGGTGTATCCGATGCCCGCCACCTGCACATGCGCGCCGGTGACCGGGTCGATCGCCAGCAGGGTGGCCGCGTCGAGAGGCAGGGCCAGGCCGAGCTCCCGCAGGGCCTGGGTGCAGGCCGACGTGGTGTCGCGTTCACGGGTGAGCATGCCGATGCGGGCGGCTGCCGCGAGCTGGTGGTGGCTGACCATGCGGGCCTCCGGGAACCCCACGACCGACGATATCGTTTGAACCCTAACGATATGCGGGAGGGGCGCACACGACAACCCGTTCGCCGTTTGCCGCCGCCGCGTGCGCTCCTGACACGCCGAATCACCGGGCCGCTCGGACAGTCGGTATTTGTACGGATGGCGGGGCGGGACGCCCGGGTCTTTCCTGTTCGGCACAGCCGGACACCCGACGCCGACGCTGTCGGCCCGCCCTTCGGAGACCTTCGCCATGAACAGAACCCCGTACGCCCCCTCGGCCTCGCGCAGGCGGTTCCTCGCCCTGTCCGGCGGTGCCGCGGCCACCGGTCTGCTGGCCGCCGCGGGCTGCTCCGCTCCGGACGACGGCACGAGCACCGCGAAGGCCGGCGACGCGGCGGCCGGGCCCAGGACCCTCACCCGGATCGGGCTCGACTACCCCTTCACGCAGCTCCCGCTCTACTCGACGCTCGTGAAGCTCTCCACCGCCGCCGCGAAGAAGAAGAACGTCTCCGTGCTCACCACGAGCGACGCGAGCAACGCCGACACGCAGGCCACCAACCTCACCACCTGGGTCTCGCAGAAGGTCCCCGCCATCGTGTCCTTCCCGATGGTCTTCGAAGCCACCGAGGCCGTCGCCAAGGCCGCGCTGGACGCCGGGCTGATCTGGGTGACGTACGGCGGCACGCTGGAACACCAGAGCGCGGACATCCAGTTCAGCTTCCTCAAGGGCGGCACCCTGCTCGGCGAGGCCGCCGCGACGTGGGCGAACGAGCAGCTCGGCGGCAAGGGCAAGGTCGCCTTCCTCACCGACAGCACGATCCAGCTCGGGCGCGAACGCACCAAAGGCATGATCGACGCCTTCACGAAGCACGCGCCCGGCGTCGACGTGGTGGCCCGGGAGCAGGCCATCGACCCGGACACCGGACTGTCCAAGACGCGTGCCGTCCTCGCCAAGCACCCCGACCTCAACATCGTCCTCGGCGTCACGGACGCGGCCGCCTACGGCGGGTACAAGGCGCTCCAGCAGACCGGCCGCAAGTCGACGGACGCCAAGACCTTCGTCGGCGGCCAGGACGGCGCCGCTCCCTCCCTCGTCGCCATCAAGCAGGGCACCTTCTACCGAGCCTCGGCCGCCCTGGCGCCGCAGGACATCGCCAACGCCGTCGTCGACGTCCCCCTCGCGGTCGCCGCGGGCAAGGCGAACGCGGGCGCCCAGGTGCCCATCACCCTCGTCCAGCACGGCGACACCGCGCGCATCGACGCCCTGCTCGCCCAGAACTCCTGAGACGGTGGCCATGACGGAGCCCAACCTCCGCATCCGCGGGCTCAGCAAGTCCTTCGGCGGGGTCAAGGCCCTGGACGGTGTCGACCTCACCGTCCCGGCCGGGCAGGTGCACGCCCTCCTCGGTCACAACGGCGCCGGGAAGTCCACCCTGATCAAGTGTCTCGGCGGGGCCTTCCCGCCGGACGCGGGCACGATCGAGGTGGGCGGCACGCGCCACACACGGCTCAGTCCGCGCGAGTCGATCGCCGCGGGCGTGGCGATCATCTTCCAGACGCTCAGCGTCGTCGACTCCCTCACCGTCGCCGAGAACATCTTCCTCGGCCAGGAGTGGACCCGGCACGGCCGGATCCACCGCCGGGCCCAGGAAGAGGTCGCGGCCGGGCTGCTCCAGCGGGTCGCCGCGAGTTGCTCACCCCGCGACCGTGTGGGTGAACTTCCCATGGGACAAAGGCAGTTGGTGGAGATCGCGAAGGCGCTGAGCCGCAGTGCCTCGGTCCTGGTCCTCGACGAACCCACCGCCGCCCTCTCCGGAGCGGAGAGCGCCGCGCTCGCCGAACGCGTCGAGGACCTGCGCGCCCAGGGACTCGCCGTCGTCTACGTCACCCACCTGCTCGCCGAAGTGGAGCGCCTCGCGGACGCGGTGACGGTCCTGAGGGACGGGCGGGTGACCCATCACGCGGCGGTGTCGGGACAGACGCGACGCGAACTGGTCGACGCCATCGTCGGAGCGACCACCCCGTCCGCCGGCCACGAGCCCCCACTCCTTCGGCGGCACACCGCGGGCACCCCTGGCCCGTACCGCCTCACGGTTGACGGCCTCTCCGGCCCCGGCTTCGGACCCGTCGACCTCAGGGTCGCCGAGGGCGAGACCGTCGGGCTGTACGGCCTCATCGGCTCCGGCCGTACGCGCATCCTGGAGACCCTCTTCGGCAGGCGACGCGCCTCGGCCGGCACCGTGCGGCTCGGTGAGCGGACCATCAGGGCCCACCGCCCCGCCGACGCCCTCGCCGCGGGCATCGCGCTCGTCCCCGCGGACCGGCGCAGACAGGGGCTGTTCCCCCTGCTGAGCGCACAGGACAACGCCCTCCTGCCGACCGTACGACCACTCTCCCGGCACGGAGTACGGGCGCTGGGCGCCGAGCGGAGGATCTTCGGCGCCCTGGCCGAGGCGGTGGGCCTGCGTCCCGCCCGCCCCCGGCTGCCGGCGTCGGCGTTCTCCGGCGGCAACCAGCAGAAGCTGGTCCTGGGACGGTGGATCAACGAGGCCCGCGACGTCGACGTCCTGCTCCTCGACGAACCCACCCAGGGCGTCGACGTGGGCGCCCGCCAGGAGATCTACCGGGTGGTGTCCTCCCTCGCCGCCCACCGGGGCACCGCCGTGCTGTTCGCCTCCAGCGACCCCGAGGAGATCGTCGCCCTCGCCGACCGCTGCCTGATCGTCTCATCGGGCCGCGTCGTCGGCGAGCTGACCGGCACCGACCTCTCGGAAGCAGCCCTCCTCTCGGCGATCCACGACGCCGACGACAGCCGACCGACGCCGAACGCCCCGAAGCCGGCGACGGCGCCCGACGGCAAGCCCGACAATCCCCCGCCCCCCGCCTCGAAAGGAGCGGCATGACCACCGCGACCACCACCCCCGCCGAACGTCCCCTGCCGAGCCCACGCACCCTGGTGGACGGCGGGACACGTACCGTACGGCGCCACCCGCTCCTCCTCGTCCTGGCGCTCATGGTGCTGGTCTTCCAACTGACGACCGGCAGTTTCCTCGACACGGGCAACCTGCGCGGAATCGCCACCGACGCCGCCACCCTCGCGATCGTGGCGGTACCCCTCGCCCTGCTGGTCATCAGCGGCTACCTCGACCTGTCGGTCGGCTCCACGCTCGCCCTCGGCGGACTGGTGGCCGGCTGGCTCGCGGGCCAGCAGCACCAGTCGCCGGTCGTCGCCGTGCTCGGCGCGGTGGTCGTGGGCGCGGCGGTGGGCGCCGTGAACGGCATCCTCTGCTGCTACCTCGGACTCTCCGCGTTCATCGTCACACTGGGGATGCTGACCGCGGTGCGCGGACTGGCACAGCAGCTCTTCCCGCTGCCCCTGAGCAGCTTCGGCCCCGGATTCGCCTGGCTCGGTGGTTCACGCATCGCCGGGCTCGACGCGCCGGTCGTCATAGCGGCCCTCGTGCTCGTGGCCGGCGCCCTGTTCCTGGCGGTCACCCCCGCAGGACGGCACGTGTTCGCGATCGGCGTCAACCGCGAGGCCGCCTACCTCTCCGGCATCAACGTGCGCCGTACGCCCTTCACCCTGTTCGTCGTCACGGGCGTCGCCGCCGCCCTGGCCGGTGCCATCAAGGCGTCGGTGCTGGACAGCGTGGTCGCCGGGACGTCCGGCGCCGGCTTCGAACTGACCGTGCTCACCGCGGTCCTCCTCGGCGGCGTCGCCCTCACCGGCGGCTCCGGGTCGGTCTTCGGCGTCCTGCTCGGCGTGCTCTTCCTGGGTTGTCTGCAGAACGGCCTGACACTGCTGAGTGTGCCGACCTTCTGGCAGCAGATGGCCCAGGGCACCGCCCTGGTGGCAGGCGCGGCCCTCGCGTACTTCGGTCCGCGACTGAACCGGTGACGCAGTGACCCCCCACTCCGACAGGATCGATACGAACGTGAACGACACGAGCCCCGCCCCCACCCTCGTCCTGACCGGCGGCCAGGTTCTCACCGTCGACTGCGACTTCACCGTCGCCGAAGGCGTCGCCGTGCACGGCCGCGACATCGTCGCCGTCGGCAGCGACGCGCAGATGCGCGCCCTGGCCGGACCCGGCACCCGGGTCGTCGACCTCCGCGGCCGCACCGTCCTGCCCGGCATCAACGACTCCCATCTGCACGGAGCCGCGTACGGCATGACGAAGCCGCCCTTCGCCCTCGACGTCGGCCACCCGACGGTGGGGTCGATCGCCGACATCGCCTCCGCCGTACAGCGCGCGGTACGGGCCGCCCGGCCCGGCGAGTGGATCGTGGGCCTGGGATGGGACCCCGGCTACCTCGCCGAGTGCCTGGCCGACCCGCGGCGCTTCCCGCACCGGCGGGACCTGGACACGGTCGCGCCGGAGAACCCGGTCTGTCTGACCGACTTCTCCTCGCACATGGTGTGGGCCAACAGCGCGGCTCTACGCCGCTCCGGCATCGACGCGGCGAGCGAGGCACCGCCCGGCGGCGTCGTCGACCTGGACGCCGACGGGGAACCCACCGGCATCCTGCGCGAGGCCGCCCAGGCGCTCGTGCTGGCCGAACTCCCCTCACCCACGGTCGCCCAGCGTCGCCAGGCCATCCAGGGCGTGGTCCGCGAACTGCACGCCCGCGGGATCACCAGCTACACCGAGCCGGGCCTCGGCCCGGGCGGCGCCACCACCTTCTTCGGCGGGCTGAGCACCGACAACTGGACGGCCTACGCCGACCTGGCCGCGGACGGGGCACTCCAGGCCCGGGTCAGCGTGCTGCTGCTGCCCGCGCCGATGGGCGGCTCCGCCGCCGACGTACGCAAGGGCCTGAGTGAACTGCGGCGCCCCGATTCGACGGACGAGCGCGTCCTGCGCGCGATCGGCGTGAAGATCTTCGCCGACGGGGTGCCGCCCAACCGCACGGCCTGGATGAACGAGCCCTACGTAGACGGCGGCCACGGCGCGCTCTGCGTGCACGGCGCCACCCCCGCCCTCCAGGTCGACGAACTGCGCGAGATGATCCGCGTCGCCCACGAGGCCGGCTTCCAGCTCGGCGTGCACGTCACCGGCGACCGCGCCATCGACACGGTCGTGGACGCCTTCCTCGCGGCCAACGCCGCCGCGCCACGCCCCGACGCCCGCCACTACGTCATCCACGGCGACTTCATCGGCGCCGACAGCCTCACCAAGCTGGCCGCCCACGGTTACGGCGTCAATATGAACCCCGCGATCAAGTGGACCATCTCCGACCTGATGGACGAGGTCGTCGGCCCCGAGCGCTCCGCGTACCAGTGGCCCGTACGGTCCGCCGTCGAGGCCGGTGTCACGGTCTGCGCCAGCTCCGACGCGCCCATCACCCAGCCCGACTGGCGGCAGGGGGTGGCCGCGATGATGCTCCGGGAGTCCAAGGCCAGCGGCCGCCGCAGCGGACCCGAGCAGTGCGTGTCCCTCGCCGACGCCCTGCGCGCCTACACGATCAACGCGGCCCGTCAGGACTTCGCCGAGGACTGGAAGGGAACCGTCGAGCCCGGCAAGGTCGCCGACCTCTGTGTCCTGGACCGCCCGCTGCTGGGCCTCGACCCGCACGAGATCGGGGACGTGGAGGTGGACCTCACGGTCTTCGACGGCCGGATCGTCCACGAGCGCGAGGGCAGTGCCGTATGACCGCGACGACGGCCTCTCCCCGCCTGCTGCTCGTGCTGAGCGAGAACTGGACGCTCACCGGCGGCCGGGCCGACCTGCCCGCCGCGGTCCGCTGGGCGCGCGAGGCCGAGGACGCCGGCTTCGACTCCGTCATGGTCAGCGAACACATCGTGCTCGGACCTGATGCCGCCGCCGACGGCATCATGGGCAACCCGCGCGACTACGCCCTCCCGGGCAACCAGGACCCGTACACCCCCTGGCCCAACTCCCTGCTCCTGCTCGCCGCCATCGCCTCCGTCACCGAGCGCTTGCGCCTGGCGGCGGCTGCGGTGCTGGCCCCGCTGCGACACCCCCTGCTCATGGCACGCGAGCTGGGCACCCTCGACCTGCTCAGCGAGGGCCGCCTCCTTGTGCAGCCGACGGTGAGCTGGAGCGAGGACGAGTACGACGCGCTCGGTGTCCCCTTCGCCCGGCGCGGCCGGCTGCTGGACGAGCACCTCGACATCTGGGCGAAGGCCTGGGGCCCGTCCCCGATCTCGCACGAGAGCGACCACTACACCTTCCGCGACGTGTACTTCGAGCCCAAGGCGTACCGCCCCGAGGGCCCGCGCCTCTGGTTCGGCGGTCAGCGGCTGCACGGCCCCGTCCTGCGCAGGCTCGTGCGGTACGGCCACGGGTTCCATCCCTTGGGCCGCCCGACGCCACAGGACATGCAGCTGCTCAAGGACGCGATGGCGGCCGCCGGCCGGGACATCACCGAACTGGAGATGATCGGCGGCACTCAGGCCACCTTCCCCGACGACCACTCCACGGCGGACCTCGGCGCGGCCCTCGCGAGCATTCCTGAGCAGCTGGAACAGGGGTTCACGACGTTCTGCCTCAAACCCAACCAGTTCATCGACGACCCCGACGGGATCGGTGCGTTCTGCCGCGAGGTGATGCGCCGCGTGGAGGCACTGACGGGCTGACCCCCGCCTTGTCCATGCGTTCGAGCCGTGCGGCCGACCGGGACACCGTCCCCGCCGACCGCACGGCCGTGCCGTCACCGCTCAGCAGATACGCGGCAGTTGTTCCCCCAACGGCAGGTCCACGACCCGGGTGCCGCCGAGACCGGTCCGGGCGACGACCATGCCCGGATGGTCGGCCACGCACGTACCGATGACCGCCGCCCCCGCGCCCTGCGGGTGCGCCCGCATCGCCGCGAGGACGGCGTCGGCGTGCTCGGGCGGTACGAAGGCCACGAGGCGCCCCTCGTTGGCGACGTACAGCGGGTCGAGGCCCAGGAACCCGCAGGCCGCCGCCACGGAGTCGGGCACCGGGACCGCGCTCTCCGTGATCATGACACCCGTGCGGGACGCGGCCGCGATCTCGCAGAGCGAGGTGGCGAGCCCGCCCCGCGTCGGATCGCGCAGCACATGCACGTCCGGCGTGACCTCCAGCATCGCCGCCACCAGCCCGCCCAGTGGCGCGGTGTCGCTGACGACGTCGGAGCCGAACCGCAGCCCCTCGCGCACGCTCAGTACCGCCACACCGTGCGCCCCGATCGGGCCGCTCACGATCACCACGTCACCCGGCGTCGCCCGCTGCGGACGGATGTCGACGCCGGCCGGGATCAGCCCGATGCCGGAGGTGTTGATGTACACGCCGTCACCGTGGCCCGACTCGACGACCTTGGTGTCCCCGGTCGCGACCGTCACCCCGGCGGCGGAGGCGGCCGCGCCCACCGCTTGGGCGACCCGGCCGACCACGTCCAGTTCGACGCCCTCCTCCAGGATGAACGCCGTCGACAGGTAGGCGGCCCGCGCTCCGCTCATCGCCAGGTCGTTCACCGTGCCGTTGACGGCCAGGTCACCGATGCTCCCGCCGGGGAAGAACAGCGGCCGTACGACGTAGGAGTCGGTGGAGAACGCCAGCCTGGCTCCGCCCAGTTCGACGGCGGCGGAGTCGGTGAGCGCGCCGAGGATCTCGTTGCCGTAGGCCGCCGCGAACAGGTGCTGCGTCAGCTCGCCCGAGAGCGCGCCGCCGCCCCCGTGGCCCATCACGACCACCGGATGGTCGCGCAGGGGAGCGGGGCAGGACCAGTTCGCGGGGTCGACGACCGTGTCCGTGTCAGCCAACGGGGGCCACCTCCAGCCGGCGGTAGAGGTAGTACGCCGCGCAGGCACCCTCGCTGGAGACCATGGTGGCGCCGAGCGGGGTCCGCGGCGTGCAGGTCGTGCCGAAGGCGGGGCACTCGTTGGGCTTGATCAGGCCCTGCAGCACCTCGCCGCTACGGCACTCGGCGGACTCGACCGTCTTCACGTCGCCGACGTCGAAGCGGTACTCGGCGTCGTACTCCCGGAAGGCCTCCGACAGTCGCCAGCCGCTGTCCGGGATGGTGCCGATACCGCGCCAGCCCCGGTCGGTGACCTCGAAGACCTCCTCGATCATGCGCAGCGCGGCCGGGTTGCCCGCGTCGCGCACCGCGCGCGGGTAGGCGTTCTCCACCCGGTGCTCCCCGCGCTCCAGCTGACGAACGGTACGGCGCACGCCCTCCAGGATGTCGAGTGGCTCGAAGCCGGTCACCACGATCGGCACCCGATGGCGTTCGGCCAGCTCCGGGTACTCGGCGGTGCCCATCACACTGCACACATGGCCCGCCGCGAGGAAGGCCTGGACCCGGCACTCGGGCGCCGTCATGATCGCCTCGACCGCCGGCGGCACCCGCACGTGCGACACCAGCAGGCTGAAGTTGCGGATCCCGAGCCGACGGGCCTCGTGCACGGTCATGGCGTTGGCCGGGGCCGTCGTCTCGAAGCCGATGCCGAAGAACACGACCTCCCTGTCCGGCTCGCGCCGGGCGATCTCCAGGGCGTCGAGCGGCGAGTACACCACCCGCACGTCACCGCCCTCGCCCTTGACCCGGAAGAGGTCACGCCCGGTACCGGGCACGCGCAGCATGTCGCCGAAGGAACAGAAGACGACGTTCGGGCGGGCCGCGATGGCCAGCGCCTTGTCGATCATCTCCAGCGGCGTCACACACACCGGACAGCCCGGACCATGAATCAACTCCACCTCGTCCGGCAGGAGTTGGTCGATGCCGTGCCGGATGATGGAGTGGGTCTGCCCACCGCAGACCTCCATCATCGCCCACGGACGGGTGACCGTGGCGTGGATCTCGTCCAGCAGCCGGCGGGCCAGCTCCGGGTCGTTGAACTCCTCGATGTACTTCATCGCGCACCCTCCTCACCGGCGAGCTCGGTGGCGGGACCGGCGGCGGGCCGCACGGCCGCCCCCTCGGCCTCCGCCCGGGCCCACGCGTCGCCGAACTCCTCCTCCAGCAGCCCTAGTTGCTCGAACAGCTCCAGCGATGCGCGAGCCGACTCCTCGTCCAGCCGCTGCAACGCGAAACCGACGTGGACGATGACGTACTCGCCCACCTGCGCCTCGGGGACGTAGGCGAGGCACACCTCCTTGACCACGCCGCCGAAGTCGACCCGCGCCATGCGCGTGCCGTCCCGGTCCTCGATTCCGACCACCCGGCCGGGTACCGCCAGGCACATCAGCGTCCTCCTTGTCGCTCGTGTAGCTCGGAACGATCCGTCCGCGCCGCCAGCACCAGCTGGCCGAGCGCGAGACCGCCGTCGTTGGGCGGCACCCGCCGATGGCGGAGCACCGTGAATCCGTCCGCCGCCAGCAGCGCGGCACACTCCGCGTCCAGCAGCGTGTTCGCGAACACCCCACCCGACAGCGCCGCCACCTCCGCCCCCGTCTCCCGGCGGGCGGCCCGGCAGACGTCCGCCACGGCCGCGGCGACCGCGCGGTGGAAACGGGCGGCGATCACCGGGACGGGCACCCCGCGCCTCAGATCGGCGACGACCGCGCCCAGCACCGGCCCCGGATCCAGACCCCCGCCGAAGGCGTACGCCCCGCTCTCCTGCGGCCAGGCGGGCAGCGCCGCCGCCTCCAGCTCGATCGCGGCCTGCGCCTCGTAGCGCACGCGGTGGCAGATCCCCACCAGCGACGACACCGCGTCGAAGAGCCGCCCCATCGACGAGGTCGGCACACAGGCCGTCCCACGTGCCAACTGCTGCTCCAGCAAACGCAGTTCCCCGGCCGTGCACGCGGCGACGCACGGCAGGTCGGCGTCCCACGGCAACCCGGCCGCGCGCAACCGGGCCAGCGCCATCCGGCACGGATTGGCCACCCCCGCGTCACCGCCGGGCAGCTGCGCGTACCGCAGGTGGGTGAAGCGCTGGAAGCCTGCGTAGCCCCCGACCAGCACCTCCCCGCCCCACACCGCCCCGTCGTCGCCGTACCCGGTGCCGTCGAACGCGACGCCGATGACGGTCGCACCGGCGTCCAGCCCGTGCTCGGCCATCACCGACGCGACATGGGCGTGGTGATGCTGCACCAGCCGCAGCGGCAGCCCGCCCGCGTCCGCGGCCCGCCGCGCCCAGCGGGCCGAGTGGTATCCCGGGTGCCGGTCCGCCGCCAGCAGCCCGTGCTCGATCCCGGTCAGCGCCCGCAGCCGCCCCGCCGCCCCCTCGAAGGCCCGTACGGTGGCCAGGTCGCCCATGTCACCGATGTGCGGGGAGAACCAGGCGCTGCCTTCCGCGCCGAGGCACAGGGCGTTCTTCAGGTCACCGCCCACGGCGAGGGCGGCGTCGACGGCGACGGGCAGCGCGAGCGGCTGCGGAACGTGCCCGCGCGACCGGCGCAGCACCACCTCGCCGCCCCCGTCCGGCCGGACGCGGACCACCGAGTCGTCACAGGGCGCCTCGATCATCCGGTCGTGCCACAGCCAGGCGTCAGCGATCCCGGCGAGCCGCTCCAGTGCCTCGCCGTCATCGGTGACGATCGGCTCCCCGGAACGGTTCCCGCTGGTCATCACCAGCACTCGCGGGCCCGGCGGATCACCCGGCAGCCCGAACAGCAACCGGTGCAGGGGGGTGTACGGCAGCATCACGCCCACGTCCGGACTGCCCGGACACACCGCCTCGGCGAGCTCGCGGGCCCCCTCCCGCCGCCGCAGCAGTACGATCGGCCGCCGCCGGCCGGTCAGCACCGCCCGTTCCTCCGGGCCGACGTGCGCCAGCCGCTCCGCACCCGCGGGGTCGGCGCACATGACGGCGAACGGCTTGCCCCCGCGCTCCTTGCGCGAGCGCAGCGCGGTGACCGCCCGCTCGTCGCCCGCGTCGCAGGCCAGGTGGTACCCGCCGAGCCCCTTGACGGCCAGCACGGCGCCCTCCGCCAGCAGCCGCCGAGCCTGAGCCAGCGCCGCCTCACCCTCGCGGGGGCGGCTGCCGGGGACGGTGAGCCGCAGTCGCGGTCCGCAGTCGTGGCACGCCACCGGCTGCGCGTGGAAACGCCGGTCGGCGGGATCCGCGTACTCGGTTGCGCAGTCCCGGCAGAGCGGGAAGACGGCCATGGTGGTCGTCGCCCGGTCGTAGGGCAGAGCGGTGGAGATCGTGAAGCGGGGACCGCAGTGCGTGCACGTGATGAAGGGGTGCCGGTGCCGGCGGTCCGCCGGATCCGCCAGCTCCCGCAGACAGTCCTCGCAGGTCGCGGTGTCCGGCGGGATCAGCGTCCGGCCCGGTCCGTCGCCCTCGGACGGATGGATGACGAATCCGGCGTCGCCGACGGCCGGGACGGTCTCGTACGACACTTCCCGGACGTCCGCCAGCGGCGGCGGCCGCTCGGTCAGGGCCCGGCAGAAGCCGGCCACGGCCTCCGGTGAGCCCTCCACCTCGGCGACCACACCCGCGACGCCGTTGCGGACATGACCCGAGAGACCCAGCTCTCCGGCCAGCCGGTGCACGAACGGCCTGAACCCCACGCCCTGCACGGTCCCGCGCACGGTCACCCGCCGCCGTTCAGTGCCCTGGGCGGTCGTCGTGGAGGTCACGCGGTGCGGGGCCGAACGGCGGGCCCGTGGTCGTGGTCGTGACCGCGCGCTGGTGCGTGGTCGTGAGCGTGACCATGGCTGTGCTCGGGCCCGTGATCGTGGCCGTGCGCGCGCAGATGGTCCGCCGCGAGCAGCGGGGTGTGCGGCGCGTCCCCGTCCGCGACCGCGAGCACGCGGTCCAGGAGAGAGTTGACGCCCTGTCCGTCCTTGGCCGAGGTGCGCAGGATCTCCACCCCGGGGTTGACGCGCTCGACGGCCTCCGTGAAGGCGGCGCCGTCGAAGCCGACGGCGTCGGCGAGGTCCGTCTTGGTCAGCACCACGAGATGGGCCGCCCCGAAGGCGGCCGGGTACTTCAGCGGCTTGTCCTCGCCCTCCGTCACCGACATCAGCGTCACGCGCAGCGTCTCACCCAGGTCGTAGGAGGCGGGGCAGACCAGGTTGCCCACGTTCTCCACGAACAGCAGCCGGGTCCCGTCCGGCAGCCAGCCGTCGATGAGCCCGCGCAACTGCGCCGATTCCAGATGGCACAGCCCGCCGGTCAGCACCTGCTTCACCGGCGCCCCGGAGCGGGCCAGGCGACGGGCGTCGTTCTCCGTGGCCAGATCGGCGGTGAGCGCGGCGATGGCCACCCCGCGCTCCAGGGACCGACGCAGCACCAGCTCCAGCAGCGCGGTCTTGCCGCTGCCCGGACTGGAGAGCAGGTTGACGGCGGTCACCCGCCGGTCGGCCAGGTCGGCGCGGAGCTCCGCCGCCAGACCGTCGTTCTTGGCCAGTACGGCCGTCCGTACGTCGACGCTGCGGCACATCACGGGCTCCCTGCCATTCGTACCTCCGCCAGTTCCAGTTCGCGCCCGGTCAGCAGTTCGGCCGCCGCGGTGTCGCAGTGCGGGCACCACAGGGCGGGTGGCGAGCCGACGTCGAAGCGCGCGTCGCAGCCGCCGCAGCGGGCGCGGGCCGGCACCTCTTCGATGACCAGTTCCGCCCCGTCCAGCGCGGTGCCCTCGGCGACCAGTGAGAAGGAGAAGCGCAGCGCGTCAGGGACGACACCCGCCAGTTCGCCGATCCGCAACGTCACGCCCGCCACCGCGTCCGCACCGTGTTCGCGGGCGACGTCCTCGGCGCTCTCCACGACGGCGGCGGCGATCGACAGCTCGTGCATGGTCCGCCACGCTAGGCACGGCCGGAGCGCCGCGGCCGCACGCCGAGGCGGACGGGAGCCGTTTTCCCCCGCCCGGCCCAAGCGCGCGGCCCCGAGGGGCGCGCCTCGCGTCCCGTGCGGCGGTCGCCGGGCAGCATCACCGCGTGATGCGGATTCTGCTTCTTGCCAGCGCGTACAACAGCCTCACCCAGCGGGTCCACGCGGAACTGCGGGACCGGGGACACCCGGTCGCCGTGGAACTGGCGCTCGGAGACGGCCGGCACCTCACCGAAGCGGTGCGCCGCCACGCGCCCGACCTGCTGATCGCCCCCATGCTGACGACCGCCGTCCCCGAAGAGGTCTGGTCGCGGTACCCCTGCCTGATCGTCCACCCGGGCCCGCCCGGCGACCGGGGCCCCTCCTCCCTGGACCGGGCGGTGCAGGAGGGCCGCGACCGCTGGGGGGTGACCGTCCTCCAGGCGGTCGCCGAGATGGACGCGGGCCCGGTCTGGGCGTCGGCGGAGTTCCCTGTGCCGCCCGGCGTCGGCAAGAGCGACCTCTACCGAGGCGAACTGGCCGACGCGGCCCTGAAGGCGGTCCTCCTGGCCGTCGACCGCTTCACCTCCGGCACTTACACCCCCGTCACACCCCCCAGCCACACCTGGCAGCCCTACCTGACCCAGGCCGAACGCCGCATCGACTGGCACACCGACCCCACGGAGACAGTCCTCCGCAAACTCCGCGCCGCCGACTCCCAACCCGGCGTCCTGGACACCTTCCTGGGCACCGAGTGGTACCTCCACGGCGGCCACCCGGAACCCCACCTCAAAGGCGCCCCGGGCGAACTCCTGGCCACACGGCACGGAGCCATCTGCCGAGCAACGACAGACGGCGCGGTCTGGATCCCGGAACTGAGACCCAAGCGAGTTCCCGGAGGCCCGGCAACATTCAAGTTGCCGGCGCAGCCGGCACTTGAGGGGCGCGGGGAACCGCGCGAGAAACCCCCCACCACCCGCACCAAAAGCACAACAGGCGGAAGCTACTCAGACATCACCTACGAAGAAAAAGGCACCGTCGGCCACCTGACCTTCCGCTTCCCCGGCGGAGCCATGAGCACGGCCCAGTGCCGAAGACTCCTCACCGCCTACCGCCACGCCCGGACCCGCCCCACCGACGTCATCGTCCTCGGCGCCAAGAGAGACTTCTTCTCCAACGGCATCCACCTCAACGTCATCGAGGCCGCCCCCGATCCCGCCGCCGAATCCCTCGCCAACATCGAGGCCATCGACGACCTGGTCGAGGAAATCCTCACCACCACCGACCGCCTGGTCATCACCGCCCTCCCCGGCAACTCCGCCGCCGGAGGCACGATGCTGGCCCTCGCCGCGGACGAGGTCTGGTGCCGCCGGGGCGCCGTCCTCAACCCGCACTACCGTCTGATGGGCCTGTACGGCTCCGAGTACTGGACCTACACCCTGCCCCGCAAGGTCGGCCCGGCGCTCGCCGCACGCCTCACCGAGGAGGCCCAGCCCCTCACCGCGACCACGGCCCACTCCCTCGGCCTGGTGGACCGCGTCATCGACTGCACACCCACCGAGTTCGCGCACGAGATCACCCGAACGGCCGACCATCTGGCCCGTTCCGCGAACCTCCCCGCCCGGCTCGGCGCCAAGAAGGCCGCCCGGGAGCGCGACGAGGCCGTACGCCCCCTCAGCGCCTACCGCGCCGCCGAGCTGGAACGCATGCGTGCCGTGTTCGACGACCCGGCCGCGCCCTACCACGCCCTGCGCTCCGCCTTCGTCCGCAAGCGTCGGCCGGACGGGACACCGGACCACCTCCGAACGGAGTGTCCGAATGGTGCGTGATTGCGTGCCATGTCAGCCTGCTACGGGGGACGCCGCCAGGAAGGGATCCCATGAGCACCGACACCCAGGCCCCCGCGGCCGTGGAGGAAGTTCACATCCTGTGGACCTCGGAGGGCATGAGCTGCGACGGCGACACCGTCTCGGTGACCGCCGCATCGCTGCCCAGTCTGGAGGACGTGGTCCTCGGGGCCATTCCAGGACTGCCCAAGGTCGTCCTGCACAACAAGGTGCTCTCCTACGAAAGTGCCGACGACTTCACCCGGCCCTTCCATCAGGCCGCCGACGGTGAACTCGGCGCCCCGTACGTCCTCGTCGTGGAGGGCTCGATCCCCAACGAGCGCATCAACGGCGACGGCTACTGGACCTCGATGGGCAACGACCCCCGCACGGGCGAACCCATCACCTTCAACACCTGGATCGACCGGCTCGCCCCCGGCGCCTTCGCCGTCGTCGCGATCGGCACCTGCGCCACGTACGGCGGTATCCACGCCATGGCGGGCAACCCCACCGGCTGCATGGGCCTGGCCGACTACCTGGGCTGGGACTTCCGTTCGGCCGGCGGGCTGCCCATCGTCAACGTACCGGGCTGCCCGGTCCAGCCCGACAACTTCATGGAGACCGTGACCTGGCTGCTCTACCAGGCCGCCGGAATGGCTCCGCCCATTCCGCTCGACGACCAGCTGCGCCCCACCTGGCTGTTCGGCAAGACCGTGCACGAGGGCTGCGACCGCGCCGCCTACTACGAGCAGGGCGACTTCGCCAAGGACTACAACTCGCCCAAGTGCCAGGTGAAGATCGGCTGTTGGGGCCCGGTCGTCAACTGCAACGTGCCCAAGCGCGGCTGGATGGACGGCATCGGCGGCTGCCCCAACGTCGGCGGCATCTGCATCGGCTGCACCATGCCCGGCTTCCCGGACAAGTTCATGCCGTTCATGGACGAGCCCCCCGGGGGCAGTGTCTCCTCCGGCCTCATGGCCTCCACGTACGGACCGCTGGTGCGCACCATGCGCGCCATCACCAACCGTTCGGTCAACAGAGAACCCAAGTGGCGCCACAACCGCACCGAGCTCACCTCCGGCTTCGCGCCGCGCTGGCCCGGCAAGTGACCGCCGAACCCACCCGCACGCCCCTCGTGTGAAAGGAACCCGTCGAGTGACGACGAGCCAGGCCGCCCCCACGGAGCAGCGCACCCTCACCGATGTCGCGTTCGATCCGATCACCCGGATCGTCGGCAACCTCGGCATCTACACGAAGATCGACTTCAACGCCCGCGAGGTCGTGGAGTGCAAGAGCACCTCCTCGGTCTTCCGTGGCTACAGCGTCTTCATGAAGGGCAAGGACCCTCGCGACGCACACTTCATCACCAGCCGCATCTGCGGCATCTGCGGGGACAACCACGCCACCTGCTCGGTGTACGCGCAGAACATGGCCTACGGCATCAAGACGCCACCGGTCGGCGAGTGGATCATCAACCTCGGTGAGGCCGCCGAGTACATGTTCGACCACACGATCTTCCAGGACAACATGGTCTTCGTCGACTACTGCGAACGCATGGTCAAGGAGACCAACCCGGGCGTGTGGGAGCGGGCCGAGCGCACCCCGGCCCCGCACGCGGACCAGCACGGGTGCCGCACCATCGGCGACATCATGCGCTCGTACAACCCCTTCGAAGGGGCCACGTACAAGGAGGCGCTCGTCATGAGCCGCCTCACCCGCGAGATGATCTGCCTGATGGAGGGCCGCCACGTGCACCCCTCCACGCTCTATCCGGGCGGTGTGGGCACGATGGCCACGCCCCAGGTCTTCACCGACTACCTGGTGCGGCTCACCCGCTGCCTCGACTTCATCAAGCGGGCCGTCGCCATGAACGACGACGTCTTCGACTTCTTCTACGAGGCGCTGCCCGGCTACGAGGAGGTCGGCCGCCGACGCACGCTGCTCGGTTGCTGGGGCGCCTTCCAGGACCCCGAGATCGTCGACTACAGCTACAAGAAGATGAACGAGTGGGGCAACCGCATGTTCGTCACCCCGGGCATCGTGGTCGACAACCAGCTCGTCACCACGGACCTGGTCGACATCAACCTCGGCATGCGCATCCTGCTCGGCAGCTCCTACTACGAGGACTGGACGGGCGAGGAGACCTTCGTCGACAAGGACCCGCTGGGCAACCCGGTCGACAAGCGCCACCCCTGGAACCAGACGACCCTGCCCGCGCCGCAGAAGCGTGACCTCGACGGGGGCAACTACAGCTGGGTGATGAGCCCGCGCTGGTTCGACAAGCGCACCAACGACTTCCTCGCCCTCGACACCGGCGGCGGCCCCATCGCGCGCCTCTGGGTCACCGCCCTCGCGGGGAAGGTCAACACCCCGTTCGTGCGCTCCACCGGCCACAGCGTGCAGATCACCCTGCCGAAGACACCGTCCTCGCCCGAACGGCGGCTGGAGTGGACGCCCCCGCCGTTCCCCAACACCATCGAGCGCAACCGCGCCCGCATGTACTTCGTCGCCTACGCCGCCGGCATGGCGCTGCACTTCGTCGACCAGGCCCTCAACGAGGTCCGTTCCGGCGTCACCAAGACCTTCCAGGACTTCAAGGTGCCCAAGGACGCGATCGGCGTCGGCTTCCACGAGGCCGTACGCGGCGTCCTCAGCCACCACATGGTCATCCGGGACGGCAAGATCGCCAACTACCACCCGTACCCGCCGACCCCGTGGAACGCCAGTCCTCGCGACTTCTACGGCACCCCCGGCCCGTACGAGGACGCGGTGCAGGGCTGCCCGATCTTCGAGGAGAACGGGCCGGAGAACTTCAAGGGCATCGACATCATGCGCACCGTCCGCAGTTTCGACCCCTGCCTGCCCTGCGGCGTCCACATGTACCTCGGCGGCGGACGCACCCTCACCCAGTCCCACTCGCCGACTTTCGGCACCCTCGCGGGCTGAGGCGGCCGGCGATGACCTGGGAACCCTGGGGCGACGCGCACGCCCGCGGTCAGGTGGCGCTGGCCGA
Source organism: Streptomyces griseus subsp. griseus (assembly GCF_000720255.1). Classification (GTDB taxonomy): domain Bacteria; phylum Actinomycetota; class Actinomycetes; order Streptomycetales; family Streptomycetaceae; genus Streptomyces; species Streptomyces griseus_I. Next base: position 24,036 of record NZ_JOJE01000040.1, read on the forward strand.
GGAGCGGCTGTCCGGTCTGGACGCCCTGCCGGACGGCCTCGCCGCCAAGCGCGCCGCGGAGACCGTCGAGACACTCGTCGGGCTCTACGGCCAAGGCCTGGGCCGGATCACCGCCCACCTGGCGGACCACCCCGACCTGCTGCGGCGGCTGGCCGACGACGAACTCGTCGGCCACCTCCTCCTCGTCCACGACCTGCACCCCGACCCGGTCGAGACCCGGCTACGGCAGGCCCTCGCCGCCCTGCCCGGCCCTCCGGAGCTGGTGGAGCTCTCCGGGACCGCCGTACGGATCCGCGTCCAAGGCGGCGGCTGCGGCTCGGCACAGACCGAGCAGGCCGTACGGGACGCGGTGGCCGCCCGGGCGCCGGAGATCGAGGACGTGGCGGTGGAGAGCGGTGCGGCGGACGGGGCGCTGATCCCCGTCGACGCGCTGTTCCGCGACCGGACGCCCGTCGGCGGAGGCGCCCGCTGATGAGCGGACTGCGACGTGTGGCCAGGCAGGCCTCCCGGACCGAGGAACAGCAGACCCGGGAGGAGCGGTGCGACCTGTGCGCCGAGCCGCTGCCGACCGGACTCCCGCACCGCCACGTCCTGCAGACCGCCACCGGCGCGGTCTCCTGCGCCTGTCGCGCCTGCGCGGTGCTGTTCGACCACGGCGCCACCACGGCCGGCGGCCACCGGCTGCTTCCGCTGGAGCGGCGCCGGCTCGACGGCTGCCGCATCGACGACGCCGCGTGGGCGGGCCTCGGCGTCCCCGTCTCCCTCGCCTTCTTCACCCGTTCGGGCGAGACATGCGAGGTCACCGCGGCCTACCCGAGTCCCCTGGGCGCACTGCGCTCCGCCGTCCCCGCGGACAGCTGGCGCGAGGTCGAGCGGTGCCACCCCGACCTGCCCGAGCACGTCACCGACGTACGGGCGCTGCTGGTGCACCGTGGCCGTGGGGCCGACGAGCACTGGCTCGTCCCGCTCGACGACTGCTACCGCCTGGTCGCCGTCGTGCGCGCACACTGGAAGGGACTGGACGGCGGCCCCGAGGTGTGGCAGCGGGTCGAGGACTTCTTCCGCGGACTGACCGAACCGACTCCACCCACCCCACCCACCCCCTTCACCACCGAGGAGGCGTCATGGGCATCACCGTAGGCAAACCCGACGTCGAGCCCGACAAGCCCGCCCACGTGGCGGGCGTACGGCGCGGCAACCACCGGGGACTGATCAAGCACCAGCCGGGACACCGCCGCAACGACCGGACAACGGCCCGCAGCTACACCGGCATCAACGCCAAGCGTCGTAATCCGGTCGACCCGGACATGCCGAACCTGCCCACCCCATGACGGGGTCCCCCGCCCTGTCCGCTCCGGCGGCGGTGGCGCCGGTCCTGGCGTTCGCCGTCACCGGAGCGCAGGAGGAACCCTTCGCGGCGCTGCCCACCCTCCGCTTCGACCTGGAGATCGCCAGGACCGGCGGCCAGCCCGTCGGCTCGGTCGCGCTGACCACCGTCGTCCGCATCGACGTCGCCCGCCGCCGCTACGGCCCCGAGGCCCACGAGGCACTCGGCGAACTGTTCGGCGCGCCCGAACAGTGGGCGACCGGCATGCGCCCCCTGACCTGGGCCCGGACCACCGTCCACGTCCCGCCCTTCGACGACCGCACGACGGTGCGCATCCCCGTCGAGTGCTCCTACGACACGGAACTGGCCGTCACCAAATACCTGCGCGCGGTCGGCGACGACGGCGACGTGCCGCTCGACTTCCTCTTCAGCGGCACCGTCTTCCACCGGACGCCCGGCGTGCCCGGGCTCGCCGCCTCCCGCATCTCCTGGTCCGACGGCGACACCCGCTACGCCCTGCCGGCCGCCCTCTGGCACTCCCTCACCGACCGCTACCACGCGGGCAGCCCCTGGCTGCGGCTGTCCCGCGACACCTACGACCGCCTCGACGCCTACCGCGTCCGAAGCGTCCTCGGTACGCCCGACGACGCCGTACGCGCCCTGCTCGACGGCGTCGCACGCCATCGCCCGGACCACCCGGACCACCCGGACCACCCGGACCACTCAGAACACTCGGACCACTCGGGGACCACCACCACATGACCCTCACCGACCTCTCGGACCACTCCGATCTCTCCGACGTCGAGAAGATCACCCGGACCTGCCTGTACGAGGGCTACCTGCTCTGGCCCTACCGCAAGTCCGCGCTGAAGAACGCCAAACGCTGGACCTTCGGCGGCGTCTTCCCCGCCGCCTGCGCCGACGTGCTCGGTGAACCGGCCACCATGACCACCCAGGTGCTCCACGAGGGACCCGCCGACGACCTCACCGTGCGCGTGCGGTTCCTCCAGGTCGTGGACCGCACCGTCGTCCAGGACGGGCAGCCCGTCGACGAGCTGACCGTGTCGGGGGAGCGGTACGTCAGCTGGCAGGAGGTCACCGAACGCGAGGTCGTGCTGACCGGTGCCCCCGCCGCCGTGACCGTCGACATCCCCGAGGGCACCGACACCGAGAAGCTGCCCGGCGACGCCGCGAGCCTGGTCCGCGGCTGGCGGCGGCTCTCCGGCACCGTCGAGGTCACGGCCGAGCCGGTCGCGGACGGCGTACGCCGGCTGACCGTGCGGATCGCGAACAGTACGCCCGCCCCGGTGCCGGACCCCGGCGACCGGCACGCTCGGGAGAGGACGGCGCCGTACGCCTTCGTCTCCACGCACACCGTGCTGCACAGCGCGGGCGGCCGCTTCGTCTCCCTCCTCGAACCGCCCGCCGACCTGCGCGACCACGCCACCGCCTGCCGCAACAAGGGCACCTGGCCGGTCCTGGTCGGCGCCGACGAGGGGGACGGACGGGCGCGCACGGTGCTCTCCTCGCCGGTCACGCTGTACGACTTCCCGAGGGTCGCCCCCGAGAGCCCGGGAGACCTGTTCGACGGGACCGAGATCGACCAGTTGCTCGTGCTGAGCGTGCTGAGCATGACGGAGGAGGAGCGGGCCGAGGCGCGGGCGAGCGACCCCCGCGCGCGCGAGATCCTCGACCGCTGCGCCGGTCTCGGCGTCGATGACCTGATGAACCTGCACGGCACCATCCGCGAGTTCCGCGCGGCCACCGGGGAGGCACGGTGAACGGCGCATCCTTCCGCCCCGGCACGCGCGTGCGGCTGAGGCCGTCCCGGCGGGCGGACATCATGGACTTGGCCCTGACCGGGAGGATCGCCGAAGTCGCCGCCGTGGAGGAGGACTTCGAGGGGCAGGTGCATGTCGCCGTCGTCCTCGAAGGGGACCCCGGCCGCGATCTCGGCGCGGCGAGCCAGATCGGCCACCGGTTCTTCTTCGCCCCCGACGAACTCGAACCGCTGCCCGGATCCGAGGGTCGGGCGCCCGCCCACCGGGTGCTCGTCGCCGGCGTCGGCAACATCTTCATGGCCGACGACGGCTTCGGCCCCGAGGCCGCCACCGCCCTCGCCGGCCGCCCGCTGCCCGACGGTGTCCACGTCGCCGACTTCGGTATCCGGGGCATGGACCTCGCCTACCGCATGCTGGACGGCTACGACACGGTCGTCCTGCTGGACGCCACCCCGCACGGCCGGCCGCCCGGCACCCTCAGCGTCATCGAGCCCGACCTCGCCACGTTGCCCGCCGAAGGTGCCCCCGAGGCCCACGCCATGGACCCCGTCAAGGTCATCGCCCTCGCCCGGCAGCTGGGTGACGGGGACCTGCCCCGTCTGCTCGTGGTCGGCTGCGAGCCCGAGGTCCGTATGAAGGGCGATGAGGTGGACGTCGTCGTCGGCCTCAGCGAACCGGTCCGCGAGGCCGTGGAGCGCTCCGTGCCCTTCGTCGAGTCGCTGCTCGCCGACATCCTCGCCGCCGCCCGAGAGGAGGTGAACCTGCCATGAAGAAAGGCATCTTCATCCCCGCCAACGTAGTGAGGGCCACCGTCGGAGCCGTCTCCGCCGCCCTGGTCCTGATCGCCCTGACGGAACTGCCCGAGGCACGCCGCTACTTCAAACTGAAGGGCATGTGATCCCCGAGAGCGGCTTCGACCTCCTCGCGGCCTGAGGACGTCGTCGAGCGAAGGCGGGCGCCGTGCCCCGCGATGGCCAGCGGGGCACGGCGCACGTGTGTCAGCCGTGGTACGTGATGTAGCCGTTGCCGTCGCGGTCGTTGGCCGACTTGGTGTAGGAGTGCACGTCGGCGCGGCTGCCGGAAGGCTTGTAGAGGTAGATCGTGTCCTTGTCGTTGTTCCATATGAAGTTGCAGTTCTGGCGGTACACGACGTTGCCCCCGTCGGAGTCCGTACCACGCCCGCCGCGCAGCTTCACGTAGTCGCCGGGCTGGAGGTAGTGGTTGGCGCCGAAGGTGAACTTGTTGCCGGCGGCGTCCTTGACGACGTAGCCCTTGAGGTTGACGGTCGCCGTGGCGGAGTAGTTCTTGATGGTCAGGAACTCGTCCCGGGTGTTGCCGCCGTCGCACCGGTTGGAGTCCCGGCCGGGTGCGTCGTACTGGACGCCCTTGATCTTCAGTGCCGACGAGTACTCGGTGGCCTGCGCCGGGGCGGCGGCGAGAGCTGCGAGCGTTCCGGCGGTGACGGCGGTGGCCACGATGTGGCGCTTACGCATGAGGAAGTCCCCCCTCGGTGGTGCGAATGGAGCGCCTGGAGCATACACATAAGATGATCGTCAGGTGATGGTGAAGTGGCGAAAACGTGAAGACTGATGGTGGTGGTGCCGTCACTTCAAACTGAAGGGGATGCGAGATGGGCGCGTCCCGGCGTTCTCAATGCGCCCCGGCGGCGCCTGCCCACGATCCCGGGCCCGGGCGCGTCCGGACAAGGCCTCCGCCCGCGTCGGAGCGCAGGTGCAAACGTTTCTGCACCGCGCACGCGCGGGGTCTCGACAGGGGCGGGGCGTAGGCGGTCGGTGCCAGCCGAACAGTCGATGCGGGCAGTAGTTTCGCGGCTTTTACATATCATCCGAGTTCTGTAAACGACCTTGTCCTCTCCTCCCGTTCTGCAGCTAGCTGGATGCCAGCCCGCTTCGTCACCCGAGTTCCCGATGAGCCCTGGGTGGGCCGACGGCCCAAGGAGGCGGGTGTGACGCCCGTATGTGAGGAGTGGTCATGAAGAAGGCTTACGAGGCACCGACGCTCGTCCGGCTCGGAACGTTCCGCAAGGAGACGGGACTCCTCGGTCGCGCCGGCAACGACCGGCTGATCCTGAGCAAGAACTGACGACCGGCGGTCCTTGACGCGACGTCATGACTGAACTGCACGCAAGTGCGGGGACGGGCCCCGGCGACGCGCACTTCGCGGTCTTCACCGACCGCGCGGACGCGGCCGCCGTGGCCCGCTCCTTCGCCCGCCCCGGAAGCCGGACCCTCACTCACGCCTCCGGCCGCCCCTGGCTCGTCGGAAGCTGGCACGACGACGAGATCGTGACCGCGAGCGCCGGCCGCACCGCCCTCGCCGTCATCGGCTGCTGCCCGGTCGACGCCGACGAACTCGGCCGCCGCGCGGCACGTTTGCGCGACCTCACGGAACTAGACGCGCTGGCCCGCTCCCTGCCCGGCAGCTTCCACCTCGTCGCCACCCACGAGGGACGCGTCCGGGCCCAGGGCACGGCCTCCGGCCTGCGGCTGGTCTTCCACGCGCAGATCGACGGCGTACGCGTCACCGCCTCCCGCGCCGACACGCTCGCCGCCGCCCTGGGCGCCGACCCCGACCCGCAGGAACTGGCCGTCCGCCTGCTGTGGCCCGCCCCCCACCCGCTCTACGAGACCTCGCTCTGGCGCGAGGTCACCGCCGTGCCCCCGCAGGACGCCGTGATCGTGGCGGCCGACGGACGCACCGCACGGCACACCCGCTGGTGGACGCCCCCGGAACCGCGTGAGCCACTGGCCACGGCGGCCCCCGTGATCCGTACCGCGCTCGAACGGGCCGTCGGCGCGCGCACCCGGCAAGGTGGTGTGATCAGCTGCGACCTGTCCGGAGGACTGGACTCCACCTCCATCTGCTTCCTGGCCGACCGCTCTCCGGCCCACGTGGTCGCGAGCACCTGGCCCGGACGGGACCCCGCCGACACCGACCTGTACTGGGCCGAACAGGCGGCACGGCACCTTCCGGACATCGAGCACGTGATCTGGGACGCCGACGCCTCCCCCTTGGTCTACGAGGACCTGCTCGGCATCGACGACCTCATCGACGAGCCCACCATCGGCGTCATGGACCGCTCCCGCGTCCTGCACCACCTGCCGGCCCTCGCCGAACGCGGCAGCCGACTGCACCTGACGGGCATCGGCGGCGACCATGTGGCCTGGTGCTCCGAGGCGTACTACCACCGGCTGCTGCGCACCCGCCCACTGTTCGCCCTGCGGCAGCTGCGCGGCTTCCGGGCCCTATGGCAGTGGCCGCTGGGCGGCACCGCCCGCGCGCTCGCCGACTCCCGGCCCTACGGGAGGTGGCTCGCGGACGCCGCCGACCATCTGCGCGCCCCCGCGCCCGCCTCCGTCGCCACCGGCCTCGGCTGGGGCATGGCCCCGCGGCTGTTCGGCTGGGTGACCCCCGACGCCGAGCGCGCGGCCCGCCCGGCGCTCCTGAACGCCGCGGCGACCGCCGCACCCCTGCACCCGGACCGCGGACTGCACAGCGACCTCGAACAGATCCGTTCCTGCACCCGCGTCATCCGGCAGTGGGACCGCATGGCCGCCCTCACTGGGCTGCCCATGGCCTCACCCTTCCTCGACGACCGCGTCATCGAGGCGTGCCTCGCCGTACGGCCGGAGGACCGCGTCACTCCCTGGCGGTACAAGCCCGTCCTGAGCGCCGCGATGCGCGGCATCGTCCCCGAGGCCTGTCTGCGGCGCACCAACAAGGCCGCGGCCTCCATGGACGCCGCCAACGGGCTGCGCGAGCACCGCGCCGACCTGTTGGCCCTCTGGGAGGACTCCCGGCTGGCCGCACTGGGCCTGGTCGACGCCGCCGAACTGCGCCGCCTCGCCCTGCGGCCGGCCTCCCGAGGACTCTCCGACGCCATCCTCTACTCCACCATCGCCGCGGAGGTGTGGCTGCGCGCGCTCGACCGCCGCCGCACCCGCGTCCCCCACCCCTGACCCCACCACCCGTCAGAAAGGCGGCCCCATGCCCCTGCGGTTCGGCGCCGACGTCTCCACGGCCGAGACCGACTACGGCACAGTCCTGCTAGACCAACGGTCCGGCGCCTACTGGGAGTTGAACCCGACCGCCACTCTCGTGGTACGGACCCTGCTCGACGGCGGTGAGGAGGCGGACGCGGCCGCCGCGCTGGTCCGCGAGTTCGACATCGACCGCGCCCAGGCCCTGCGGGACGTCGAGACGCTCGTAGGTCAGCTGCGCGGTTCGGGGCTCGCCTCATGACCACCCCCAGCGCGCTGGAGCGCCCCACCGACGTGCCGCTGCCCCGGCGGATCGCCGCCCTCCTCGTCCTGCCGGCCGCAACCGTCCTGGCCTTCCTGCCGCCCCGGCACATCCGTGCCGTCCTCGGCGTCCTGCGTCGCGGCGCCGTGCCCGCCACCCCCGCCGAGGCCCAGCGCGCGCGGGACGCCCTGTGCGCCGCCAGCCTGCGCTGCGCCGGGCCGAAGGGGTGCCTGCCGCGTTCCCTGGGCGCGGCACTGCTGTGCCGGCTCGGCGGAACCTGGCCGACGTGGTGCGCCGGCGTGCGCGTCGTCCCGCCGTTCACCGCGCACGCTTGGATCGAGGCCGCGGGCGGCCCCGTCGGCGAGGGCGTGCCGGAAGGCTACTTCGCCCGACTGGTGGCCGTGCCCCCGCGGTCCCGGCCGACGGACCGATGACCGGCACCCCGACGCCGACCGCCGAGCCCGACAGGTCGACCCGCGCCGCGGTGGCCACGCTGTACCGGCTCACCGCCGGACACCGGGCCGCCGTGGCCGTCGCCACGGTACTGACCCTGGCCGGCTCCGCCCTCGGGCTGGCCCAGCCGCTCGTCGCCAAGCACCTCGTCGACGCCGGTGGCCGCGGGCAGATCGCCTGGCCCCTGCTCGCCCTCCTCGGCGCCCTGTTCGTCACCGAGGCGGCGACCGGATCCGCCGGGCGCTTCGTCCTGGAGCGCATGGGGGAGGGCGTCGTACGACAACTCCGCCACGCACTGGTGGCACGACTGCTCCGGCTGGAGATGCGGGAGTACGACCGGCACCGCGCCGGCGACCTCGTCTCCCGTGTCACCGCCGACACCATCCTGCTGCGCGAGGTCGTCTCGCAGGCCCTCGTCGACCTCGTGACCGGCAGCCTGGTCGCCGCCGGAGCCATCGTCCTCATGGCGTGGCTCGACCCGCTGCTGCTGCTCCTGGTCGCCCTCACCGTGGCCGCCGCGGCTGTCGTCGTCGCCTCCCTGCTCACCGGCATCCGACGGGCGTCCGAGCACATGCAGGACTCGGTCGGGGCCATCGCCGCCGACCTGGAACGCGCCCTCGGCGCGCTGCCCATGGTGCGGGTGCACCGCGCCGAGGACCGCGAGGCGGCCCGTATCGGGTCACGCGTCGACGCGGCCTACGGCGCGGGCGTCCGCACCGCGAAGCTCGCCTCCGTGATGAGCCCCGCCGTCGAACTCGCCGTCCAGGGCTCCTTCCTCGTCGTCCTGGTCATCGGCGGCCTGCGCGTCGGCGGCCACACCGGCTCCCTCGGCGACCTCGTCGCCTTCCTGCTGTACGCCTCGTACCTCGTCCTGCCGCTGTCCTCCGTCTTCCGCGCCGCGAGCCTCGTCCAGCGGGGGATGGGCGCCCACCAGCGCATCGACGAGGCGCTGCGGCTTCCCGTGGAGCCCGTCGCCCCGCCCGTCCCGCGGGCCCGCGAGGCGCCGGTGGCGAAGAGGGTGTCGGTCTCCGCCCCACCCGCCCTCGAACTGCGCGACGTCCGCTTCGGCCACCACCCGGGCCGGCCGGTCCTGCGCGGGGTCTCCCTCACCGTCGCGCAGCGCCGCCAGGTCGCGCTGGTCGGCCGCTCGGGCGCCGGGAAGAGCACGCTCTTCGCGCTCGTGGCCCGGTTCTACGAGCCGGATGCGGGAACCCTGCTCTTCGACGGCCTGCCCGCCACCGAACTCGGCCGGGACGCATGCCGACGGCGCATCGCCGTCGTCGACCAGAACACCCACGTGGTCCACGGCACCCTCCGCGACAACATCGCCTACGCCGTGCCCGACGCCACGGACGCGGAGGTCCGCCGGGTCGTCGAACTGGCCCGACTCGACGAGGTCGTCGCCCGGCTGCCCGACGGGCTGCACTCCTTCGTCGGCGAGCGCGGCGGCACCCTCTCGGGCGGCGAACGCCAACGCGTCGCCCTGGCCCGGGCCTTGCTGGCCCGCCCCTCACTCCTCCTGCTGGACGAGCCCACCTCCCACCTCGACGCCATCAACGAGTCGGCGCTCACCACGGTCATGAAGGACGTCGCCGAGGAGTGCGCCGTGCTGGTCGTCGCCCATCGCCTGTCCACCGTGCAGCACGCCGACCGGATCGTCGTCCTGCACGACGGTCGCGTCACCGCGTGCGGCCGCCATGAGGAACTGCTGGTCGACAGCCCCCTGTACCGGGAACTGGCCGCGAGCCAGATGCTGAAACACGGCAGCCGGCCCGACTGAGCACGGGCGTCGCCCCGTCACCCCCCAGGGTGCCCGGGCAGCAGCGCCAGCGGTGACCGGGCGGCGTCCGGCCACCGCTTCAGGATCGCCTCCTCCACGTACGGCACGGCCCGCTGCCCCGCCAGCGCCAGGGCGATCGCCGCGGCCACGCCGGCCCACGCGAGGGGGCCCAGCGGCGTGCAGCCGAACATGTGGCTGGCCGCCGGTGTCTGCACCAGCGCGACCAGCGCCGCGGCCGACCCCAGGGACGTGACCTGCACCAAGGGGCTGCCACGGCGGTCGGCCAGCGTCTGGGCGAGCTGGGTGCCGACCACGGCGCACAGCGCCATCGTCGTCGAACGCCGGGCCGTACCCGGAGTGAAGCGACCGAACAGCCAGGCCGCCGTCGCGCCCAGACACGTCGTCAGCGCACGGTGCCGGATCTGACGGATCAGCGGCTCACCGAGAACGGCCGTACCCAGCGGCTCGTCCGTGCCGCCCGCCCCGGCTTCCTCACCGTCCACCCCCTCCTTCGGCGTCACCGCCACCGCCATCGCCGGGAACAGGTCCGTGAACAGGTTCACCAGCAGCATCTGACGCGTGGACAGGGGAGCGCGGCCCGACAAAATCGTGCCGACGATGCCGAAGCCGACCTCGCCCGCGTTGCCGCCGATCAGGATGGCGATCGCGTCGGCGACGCTGTGCCACAGGGAGCGGCCCTCGCGCACCGCCTCGACGAGCACCAGCAGGTCCTCGCCGGTGACGACGAGGTCGGCGGCGTTGCGGGCGGCCGCCGAACCCCGCGCGTTGATGCCCACGCCGATGTCGGCGGCCCGGATGGCCGCCGCGTCGTTGGCGCCGTCACCGACCATGCCGACCACCCGGCCCGCGTCCCGCATCGACTCCACCACCTGGAGCTTCTGCTCGGGTGCCACTCGGGCCACGATGTCCGCGTCGCGCAGCATCCTCGACCGCGCCGACCGGTCCGCCGCCGCCAGCTCGTCGCCGGTGACCACCGTCGTGTCCTGCGGCCACCCCAGGTCGGCGGCGATCGCGCGGGCGGTCTGCGGATGGTCGCCGGTCAGCACCACCGGCCGTACCCCCGCCTCACGCAGCCCGCGCACCAGCGCCGGGGACGTCTCGCGAGCCACGTCGGCCAACGCCAGCAGACCGGCGAACTCCAATCGGTCCAGGGGCTCTTGGAGTACGTCCTGGGCCACCTCGTCCGCCGCCAGCGGGCGCCGGGCCACCGCCAGGACGCGCAGTCCGTCGCCGGCCAGCGCGTGAGCCGACTCGGAGGCGTGGGACGGCAGGCCGGCGCACGCCGGCAGCACCGTCTCGGGCGCGCCCTTGACCACGAGCACGGGCGAGCCGTCCCCGGCCCGGCCGACCGCGGCGGCGTACCCGCGGGAGGTCTCGAACGGCAGTCCCTCGTCCTGCGTCCAGTCCGGGTCGGCCCCGGCCGCGTCCAGGACCGCCTCGTCGGTGGCGTGCGTCGGCCGCGCGCCGTCGCCGTTCAGACGCGGACAGGCGCGCGCGGCGGCCCGTACGACGTCCGCGACCTCGGACTCGCCCGTCCTGTGGACCGTGCCGTCCACGGCGGCGACCCGGACCAGACGCAGCCGGTTCTCGGTGAGGGTTCCCGTCTTGTCGAAGCAGATGGTGTCCATCCGGCCCAGCGCCTCCAGCGTGCGCGGGGTACGCACCAGAACGCCGCGACGGCCGAGCCGACGCGCGGCCGCCAGCTGCGCCACCGTCGCCACCAGCGGCAGCCCCTCCGGCACGGCGGCCACCGCCACCGCCACACCACCACTGACCGCTTCCCGCACGGGCGTCCCGCGCAGCAGCGAAAGACCGGTCACCGCGGCACCGCCCGCCAGGGTCAACGGCAGCGCCTTGCGGGTGAGTTCCTGCAACCTGGCCTGAACCCCCGCGGCCGACGGCGTCCGCGCGGCGAGGGAGACCGCCCGGGCCGCCTCGGTGCGCTCACCGGTGTCCACGACGACGGCCTGGGCACGCCCCGCCACCACGGTCGTGCCCTCGAACACCATGCAGTGACGCTCGGCCACGGGCGCCGAAGGGGCCGGGGAAGTGGACTTGTCCACCGGCAGCGACTCACCGGTCAGCGCCGACTCGTCCACCTCCAGACCGTCCTCCCACAGCAGCCGCGCGTCCGCCGGTACGACATCGTCGGCCTTGAGCTCGATGACGTGGCCCGGCTCCAGCTTGGCCGCGTCCACGACGTGCGCCTCGGCCGCCGCCTCCTGCGATTCCTCTTCGGCGACCCGGGCCTTCTGCTTCTGCTGGGCGAGCAGCCCGGCCAGCGCCCGCTCCGCCCGCAGCCGCTGCACGCCCCCGACCAGCGCGTTCAGATCGAGCGCGCCGACCACCAGCAGCGCGTCCACGACGGACCCGAGGATCGCCTCGGCGGCCGAGCCGACCGCCAGGACCGGAGTGAGGGGATCGTCCAACTCGCCGCGCACCGCTCGCGCCAGGCCCACCGCCCAGCGCGCCGGGGCCAGCGCGGACACCTCGCCCGCCCGTTCGGCCACCCCGCGCATCCGGGCGCCCGCCCTCTCCAGCGCGCTCGGCTCGGGTTCGTGCTCGTGCTCCCTCGCCAGTCGCTCGCGTACGTCCTGCGGGTCCAGCGCGTGCCACGCCACCCGCGGCCGGGGGTGCGGGGCGCGGGCCCCGGCGACCCCCAGGGCCGCGCGCACCCCGGACAACAGAGCCGTCGCCGCGCTCGCGTCGACCGGCGCGTGCCGCAGCCCGGGCAGTGACGTACGACGGCCCCGTCCGGACTCGCCCACGGCCACCAGCAGCCCGGACAGCGCGGCGCCGGACCGCGCCAGCACCTGTGAACGGCGCCCCACCGTGCGGGCCGCCGGCACCGCCCGCAACAGCCGCCACACATCGGCCAGACCGTGCGGGGCGAGGACGTCCGCGCCCCAGGCCACCGCACTGTCGCCGTCCGTCAGAGCGATGGCCACGTCACCGCTGAGCAGCCCGGCCAGCACCTCCGGGGGATCGCCCGGCGCCGGACGCACCACAGTGACGACGCCACCGTCCTCCTCGCGCAGCTCACGCACCACGTCGCCCAACGGCCGCCCGGCGCCGACGACCTGGTCGGCCAGCCCGGTGAAGTCGGCCAGCGCCGGATCCTCCACCATGACCACCCGCAACCCGGCCCGCCGCGCCGCGTCCAGGACGGACTCGGCCCACGGATCGGCCCCCGCACCCGGCGTGCGCAACGCGCTCGGATCCAGCACGACCGTCCCGGCCATCTCCAGCTGCCGCAGCCGGTCGGGATCACGCACCAGCACACCCGTCCGCGACAACGCCCCGCTCAGTACGGCGTGGAAGGCGGCCGGCCCGTACCGTGCCGCCTTCGGCGAACCCGAGAGCACCGCCTCGGCGGCCTCGGCCACATCGTGCTTGACGAGCAACGCGGCCACCGCTCCCAGCACACTGCCGGCCGAGGCGTGCGCGGCGTACTGCTGGGCCGGGGAGGTGCGCAGCGGCGGCCGCACCGACCGGCCCCCGGGCAGGCTGTCCCGGCCCGGCGCGCACAGCTCGTCGTGCACCACCTCGAAGGCGGCGCCCCGCGCCACGGCCTCCGCCAGCTGGCAGGCGCGCAACGTCCCGTCCAGCACCAGCGAGGTCGGACTCTGACCCGCGCCGTGCACGGCCGCGTTGGCCACGGCCAGCGCCACGTCCATACGGGCGTTGCCGAGCCGGCCGCGCAGCCAGCCCCGGAACGCCGGGTTCTCGCGCAGCATCGTCGACACCGCCGTGACCAGCCGCGGCGAGGGCGGCAGACGTAGCGCCGACGCGGTCACCGCGGCGCCCACACCCACCACGTCGGCGGCGAGCGCCGTGGCCACGGTACGAACGGAGGTGGGGTCACCCGGATGATCGAAGTCCTCCACGGGGTCGTCCGAAGGCACCAGCCCGTGCCGTTCGGCGAGCTCGGTGGCCCGCTCCACCACGTCGTCGCCCACCGCGTCCTCGACCGCGGTCACCACCAGCCGGGACAGCCCGCGGTCCCAGTACGCCACCGCCACGTCCGGGTGCTCGGCCAGCGACTCCGCGACCCGGCGCGCCACCTCCTCCATCCCGCCGGCCCGGTGCACCTCCTCCGCCACCAGCGGCCGCAACGCGAGGTGCGCCCGCGTACCGGCCCGCCAGTGCGGGGTCTTGCCGGGCAGCGCCGCACGGGCGACCCGGGCCGCACGCGCGGCGAAGTCCGCACCACGTACACCGGCCCGCGCGGTCGCGGCGGCCGCCCCCGCGGCGGCGCCCACCGCGGGCGCCGAGCCGCGCGCGAGCAGCCGTGGCCCGGCCAGGACGGCCGCGGTCACGGCACCCGAGGAACGCGTCAGAAGTCCGCCCATCGCCTGTGATCAGCCTGCCTTTCCCGTGCGTGTCGTCGAACCGCCGGCCCCGCCGGCCGGAGGTGCCTTCCGCTGCCCCCGGGCCGTGGTGCCACCGGCGGGGGCGGTGGCACCGGTGCCCTCGCCGCCGGCCTGGAGGGCCGTGGTGTCCGCGGCCTGGGACGCGGCGTCGCGGTGGGCACTCGTGGGGCCGCCACCCACCGGACCGGTCCCTTCGGCTCCGGGACGGCCCGCGTCGTCCACGGGGCCGGTCCCTCCGTCCACGGGTCCGGTTCCCGAGGCTCCTTCGATGCCCGCGGTGCTCGCGGCACCCGCGGCGGGACCGGCGTCCTCGGACGCTCCGACCGCCTCGGCGCCCCGTCCCGCCTCGACCGGCGGCTGCTTCTGCTGGGAGCGCGGCCGCGTTAGCCACGCCACCGCTGCCCCGGTGACGGCGACCGGCCACTCCACGACGCCGGTGACGCCCAGCACCCCGGCCCCGGTGTAGACCGCCATCCGCCGCCCGCGCGGCGACACGGCGCCGATCCTGTCCAACGTTCCAGCGGTCGCTCTGCTCACCATCCCGGAGCCCGGCACCTTCTGCAGCGTCCAGGCCGCCGCACGGAGCGGCTGCGGGAGGCGTTCCTGCGCCGACTTCTGCTCAGCCATGACTGTCCTCGCCTCTGCGAATCTCACTCTTGCGGAACACCCGAGTTCCCGCACTTCGGAGGCTCATCCCGACGTCGCGCGGGCGGGATGGGGAGAGATGGTGACGGCGCGTGTCAGCGCTCCATGGCGGCGCGGTGCCGCGCCCACGCCTCCTCACGCAGGTCCGTCCGCAGCAGTACGTCCGTCGCGGTGCAGGCCAGTGCCTCGGTCGCCGCCGACAGCACCTGGGAGGAACCATGGATCACTCGCGGGTACCCGTGCTGGAGGCGCTGCAGGAGTTCCGGCGCCGGGGAGACGTGGCCTACGGGTCCGCCCGGACACAAGCAGGGCCGGGGCGTGGATCCGCGCGTGGCGGAGATCGTCGGACTCGACGTGTTCCGCTCGGACGTTCTGTCCCTCAACGGCCTGGACGACCGGCGGCAGTCCCAGGGCGTGCTCAGTCGGGCCCAGGACCTCATGGCGGACGCGGTCGGCGCCGACCAGGCGTTCTTCTCCACCTGCGGCAGTTCCCTGTCGGTGAAGACCGCGATGCTGGCCGTCGCCGGCCCCGGCGAGAAGCTGCTGCTGTCCCGTAACGCGCACAAGGCCGTGATCGCGGCCGTCGTCGTCAACGGCGTGGAGCCGATCTGGGTCCACCCCACCTTCGACACCGAGCGGCACATCGCCCACCCGCCCGAGCCCGACGACGTACGCCGGCGGCCTCGAGGAACACCCGGACGCCAAGGGCATGCTGCTGATCACCCCCACGGACTGGGGGACGTGCGCCGACACCAGGGGCGTCGCCCGGGTGTGCCACGAGTTCGACGTCCCCCTCATCGTCGACGAGGCGTGGGGCGCCCATCTGCCCTTCCACCCCGCGCTGCCCGCCTGGGGATGGACGCCGAGGCGGACCTGGTGGTCACCAGCGTGCACAAGATGGGCGGCGCGATCGAGCAGAGCTCCGTTTTCCACCTCCAGTACGACCGGGTGTCCCCGGAGGCCCTCAAACAGCGGGAGGACCTGCTCGGCACCACCAGCGCATCGTCCCTGGTGTACGCCACCCTCGACGGCTGGCGCCGCCAGATGGTCGAACACAGGCACGACCTCCTGGACACCGTCCTGCACCGCGCGGAACGCGTCCGCAGGACGGCCGCCGACCTGCCCGGCCTGCGGCCCCATGGGCCGAGAGGTCGTCGACGAGGGACTCGCCGCCGCCTTCGACCCGCTGAAGATCGTGATCGACGTACGGCAGCTGGGCATCAGCGGCATGCAGGCGGCCGAGTGGCTGCGCGCCCAGCGCCACGTGGACGTCGGTGGCTCCGACACCTGCCGCATCAGCGCCTCGATCACCTACGCCGACGACGACGAGACCGAGAAGGTCCTGATGGACGCCCTGCACGCCCTCGTCGAAGGCGCCGCCTCCATCGAACGGCAGTCGCCGGTACGGCTGCCCGAGCCCTCCGCCCTGGAGCTGGAACAGGCCATGCTGCCCCGCGAGGCGTTCTTCGCCGAGGTGGAACACGTGCCCGCGGAGCGGGCCGCGGGGCGGATCTCCGCGGAGATGGTCAGCCCGTACCCGCCGGGCGTGCCCGTCATCGCCCCGGGAGAGGTGATCACCGACGACGTCCTCGACTACCTGCGCAGCGGCGTCGACCACGGCGTCCTGATCCCGGACGCGGCCGACCTCGACGTCCGGACGCTGCGCGTGGTGGCGGGACGATGAGGCCGCACGCTTCCCCTGCCTGAGCCGGGCCCCGCTCGAGGACCGATTGTCAGTGCCGGATGCGATCGTTTCGGTCATGGATGAACTGGAGTTCATGCGTGGCCGGGTGTACGGGGCGGACCACGACGACGCGGCCCCGAGGCGCGGACGCGTCTACGTGGAACTGGTGGGCGGACCACTGGACGGGCTGCTCCTGGACGTCACCGACCGACCCGACGAGGAGGCGCGCGCGGGCGTGGCCCTGCCGACGGAGATAGGCCGCCACGGACCCGGCGGCCGATCCCTCTACGCCCCCCGGGAGGCCGACGGACGCCGGTTCGACTGGCGCGGTGACATCCCATGAGGCCGGGGGAGTGGGAGAGCACGCGTGCCGGGGACGACGACAGCGAGGCGACGCCGCCGACGCCACGGTCAGGCCCCCCTGCGTCCCCGGACCCGATCTCGGCCGACGCACCGGCGGCCATCCACCGCCCACTGCTCACCCAGTCCTGGCTCGACCTCACCTTCCTGCACTGAGCGGCGGACCCCGCCGTCATCGCAGGTCTGCTGCCGCCGGGGACCCGCCCCGACACCCTGGGCGAGGTCACATACGTCGGTCTCGTCGCCTTCCGCATGCACCGCGTCGGCTGGTTCCGCCTCCCTGGTGTCCCGTACCTGGGGACGTTCCCCGAGACCAACGTCCGTCTGTACTCGGTCGACGCCCACGGGCGGCGCGGTGTGGTCTTCCGCTCGCTCGACGCCTCGAGGCTCGTGCCGGTGGTGGTGGGCAGGATCGGCTTCGGGATGCCGTACGTCTGGTCCCGGATGGCCGTCCGAAGCCACCGCGACACGGTCACCTACACCAGCTCCCGGCGCTGGCCCGGCCCACGCGGTGCTGACAGCCGTATCACCGTGCGCATCGGCGAACGGATCGACGAGGCGACGGAGCTGGAGCACTTCCTGACCGCCCGCTGGGGCCTGCACAGCACCTTTCTCGGCCGGTCGCTGTACCTGCCCAACGCTCACCCCCGCTGGCCCCTGCACCGGGCCGAGCTGGTCGACTGCGAGGAGGACCTGGTGGCCGCGGCAGGGATGCCCATGCCGCTGGGCGAGCCGGTGAGCGTCCTGTACTCACCGGGCGTACCGGTCCGCTTCGACCGCCCGGCCCGCCCGGCCGGCATCCCCACCCCCTGACGCGCGAGGTCAGTGGGCGCGGCTGAGCGGGTGGCTGAACCCCTGGTCGGAGATGAGCGCGGCGGCCTCCGTGAGGTCGGCGGCGAAGCGCTCCACCGCCTCGTACGGGAAGCGCTGACTGGGTCCGCTCACGGAGAGGGAGGCGACGACCGAGCCCGAGCGGCCGAGGACCGGCGCGGCCACCGCCGTCAGCCCCTCGTCCCACTCGCTGCTGCTGACCGCGTAACCCCGCTGGGCGGCGTCCTGGGCACGGGCGCGGAGCTGATCGAGGTACGACTCGCCGTGCGGCGAGGACGCCGCGACCCGGCGCAGCAGGGTCTCGGAGGCGTCACGCAGCAGGACCTTGGACGAGGCTCCCGCCCACAGGGGCTGCTCGTCACCGACGTCGACGACGTGACGCAGCGGGTGCGGGCTCTCCTCGTGGGCCACACAGACACGCTTGACGTCACGGGCGATGAAGATGTTCACCGTCTCGCCGAGCCGGTTGGAGAGGTCGCGCATGACCTTGCGGGTCTCGCGCGGCACCTCCCACTGGCTGCGCGCCAGATAGGCCCAGCGCCACAGACCGGGGCCCGCCGTGTAGCCGGCCGGATGCGACCACAGCAGCCCGCTCTCCTCCAGGGTCTGGACCAGACGCAGCACCGTCGTCTTGGCCAGCCCGGTGGTGTCGGTGATCTCGCGCAGGGTGATGACGGGACGGTCCTCGCTCAGCAGGCCGAGGATGTCCAGAGCGCGCCGCACGCTGCGTACACCCGTGCCCGGCTGTTCTCGCCCCGCCTCGTCCTGTGCGTCCCTGTCGTCCACGCGGAACCCTCCCCGTACCGTCTCGGCATCGAGCCGGTCGTCACCGAACCGCACCCGCTCCGACTCGAACGGGCCGAACGGCTCGGCGCCACCCCCGACGACGGGCGAACCGGCTTCACCTACGTCTTCGAGACCTCGGGCCACGCACCGGCCCTGCGCCCGGCCGTGGACCGCGCCGCTCCCGGCGCCACCGTGGTTCTCATCGGCCTCAACCCCGACCCGCTGCCGCTCACCACCGACGACGTGGTCCGCCGCCAGCTGACGCTCCGCGGGTCGATGATCTACGACCATCCCGGCGACTTCACCACCGCGATCGCCGAACTGCCGCAGGTCCTCCCCGGAGCCGTCGTCGAGGCCGGCTTCCCGCTCGAGCGGGCCCAGGAGGCGTTCACCGGCGCGGCGGAACGCGCCGGGAAGACCTGGATCCGCATCGGCCGGGTATAGCGGACGGCGTCCCGGCCGGAGGAGCGTGGCGCTGCCTCCGTCAGCCGATGCAGAGCACGAGCACGCATATCTCGCCCGACGGCGAAGTCGCGCTCGGCGAGGTCCCCGACTGCGACGTTCCCGAGCTGGTGCCAGTGCCAGTGCCAGTGCCAGTGCCGGTGCTGCTGCCGCTGCTGCTCGTACCGCTGTCGCTGCCGCCGTTGGCGTTGCCGGTGGGGGCGGGCGCCGGCGTGGACGCCGTGCCGGAGTCGTCGGAGGCCGACCCGCTCGAAGTCGACCCGCTCGAAGTCGACCCACCGGAAGTCGACCCGCTTGAAGTCGACCCGCCGACGCTCCGGGAAGCGGTCTGCGGCTGCGGTGCCGGCTTGGCGGCCGAACGCGGCTGTTCGGCGGAGTCCGGCTGAACGTTCGACGGCGTGTTCCCGGCCGGGGCGGCGGCCCGCTGACGGGGCACCGCGGGCGCGGGTGGAGTGGGGGAGGAGCGGTGTGCGTCGGGGTGTGCCGCTGTCGGGAGGCTGGTGCCCTGCGGCGACTGGTCCTCCTCGCCCGGACCCGCGATGTCGGGCGCGCTGGCCGCCTCGGCCTGGTTCGAGGAGTGCCGGTCCATCGTGCCCAGCGTCAGGCCCCCTCCGACGAGGGCGACCGCGGTCGCGACCACGGCCCGGCGCTGGTTCTTCTTCCATCGGGCCCGCTGGCGACGCCGAGCCGCCCGACCCTCCGCCACCGGCGATACCGCCGCGAGACCGCCGGACTGCTCGGGGTACGGGGTCTCGTCCGTGCCCGTGTTGTGAAGGCCGCCGTCCTCGTCCTCGTGAAGTCCACCGCCCGGCCAGGTCTCGGAGCCGGGCGACCACGCTGCCGTGGTGCATACGGTGGCCGGGCCAGGGACGGTGTGACCGTCCTCGGTGGTCGGGGCGATGTCCGGGGCGTAGGCACCACACCCGGGGCACACCAGGGCGCCGTTGAGGTGCCGACGGCACGACGAGCAGTAGTCCATCTGCGG
This sequence comes from Streptomyces griseus subsp. griseus, assembly GCF_000720255.1. Lineage (GTDB taxonomy): Bacteria > Actinomycetota > Actinomycetes > Streptomycetales > Streptomycetaceae > Streptomyces > Streptomyces griseus_I. The sequence goes on from NZ_JOJE01000040.1 coordinate 43,787, forward strand.
TCTTCCTGAGTTGACAAGCCGCCGGCCCGCCAAGGAGGCGGCCCCGTCACGTTCGTACACGGAGTGGAGCAGCCAGCAACGCTAACGACGGTTTCGGAACGGGGTGTGCAGTCTCGGTGAGACTCATGGGGGGATTCTTTGAGACGTGTGTGCGGGACGTTTCGATGGCCGACGTGTGTGGTGGAGCCGTGTCGGGTCACTCGGTGCCTGTCAGACGGCCGGGCCGAAGACCGATCGCCCGGCCGGCCGCAGGCCACGAGGGGACGAACGATGCGCACGCTGGAAACCCGGGACAGGCAGCACACACAGGGCACGCGCGCCGACCTGCTCGGCATCTACCTCAACGACCACCTGGCGGGAGCGACCGCCGGTGTGGACCGCTCCCGGTATCTGGCCGAGGCCGAGCAGGACACGGCTTTCGGAGCCGCTCTGGGCCCGCTCGCCGACGAGATCGCCGAGGACCGGGCGACACTGCTGGAGATCATGCGACGGCTCGACGTCCCGGTACGCCGGTACAAGGTCGTCGCCAGCCATCTGGCCGAGAAGGCGGGCAGGCTGAAGGCCAACGGCCGCCTCCTGCAGCGCTCCCCGCTCACCTCACTGGTCGAGCTTGAGCTGCTGCGTACGGGCGTGACGGGCAAGACAGCCGTGTGGGAGGCGCTGCGCCGCCTCGCCGACGAGGACGAGCGTCTGGACGCCGGGCAGCTGGACACCCTGCTGGAACGCGCCCACCGTCAGTTGGCCACCCTCGAACGGCTGCACGCGCAACAGACCACGCGCACGTTCGACCGGACCACCGATGAGCCGCACGGCCAGGACTGACGCTGTCGGCCTCGGACGCTTCACCGTGGTCCGACACCTCTTGCCCGGGTAGCTCGCTTCGCTCATGGCCGGTTGCGGGACTTCTGGATGCCGCCGTCCGCCGTCAGGATCGTCGTGATCTCACACCTGATCGCACCAGTGTTCGCACAAGTGATCCGGCTGTGATTCTTCAGCGATCCGACAAGGAAGCTCCTGTGACCACGACCCGCACCTCCCGAAGAGCCGCCCTCCTCGTTTCGGGCACCGTCCTGCTCACTGCCCTGGCCACGTCGCCCGCCCAGGCGGCGGACCTGCCGGTGGTGACGGCCGCCCGTGAGACCGCCGCACTCCACGACGACGTGGCCAGCGGCAACGCCGACGCCGACGACCCCGCGATCTGGCGCAACGCCGCCGACCCCGGACGCAGTCTCGTCGTCGCCACCGCCAAGGAGGGCGGTCTGCGGGTCTACGACCTCGACGCCCGCCTGGTGCAGTCGTTACCCGCCCCGAGGCCGCCGGCCGAGGACGATGCCCCGGGCCGCTTCAACAACGTCGACCTCGTCTCAGGCCTGCGCACACCCTCAGGCCCGGCCGACGTGGCGGTCGTCAGCGACCGCGGCAACGACCGCCTCCGCGTCTACCGGATCGACCCCTCCCGCCCCGGCGGCCCCCTGACCGACATCAGCGACCCGGCCGCGGCCCCGGTCTTCTCCGCCGACCAGGCCGAGATGAACGGCCAGCGCACCCGTACGGCCTGGCCACCTGGAAGGACCGGGCCACCGGCCGCGGCTACGCCCTGGTCAGCCGGCGCGAACGCACCCGCCTCGCCCTGCTCGAACTCCTCCCCACCGCCCGCGGCACGGTCGGCTACCGCACCGTCCGCACCCTCGACCTGCCCTCCGCCTTCCGCCTGCCCGACGGCACGGCCTGGAGCCCCTGCGCCGAGCCCGGCGAACACCCGCAGGTCGAGGGCATGACCGTCGACCCCGCCACCGGCACCCTCTACGCCGGTCAGGAGGACGTCGGCATCTGGCGCCTGCGCGCCGACCTCACCGGCAGGCCGGTCCTCGTGGACAGGGTCAAGGAGTACGGCGTCCCCGGCACCTACGACGAGGGGACCGAGGAGTGCACGCCGGGCGACGACCCCGGCTACGGCGGCAGGCATCTCACGGCCGACGTCGAGGGCTTGACCATCCTCCAGGAACCCGACGGCGACGGTCTGCTGCTCGCCTCCAGCCAGGGCGACAACACCTTCGCCCGCTACGACCGTGCAGTGCGCGAGGCCAACGAGTACGAGGGCGGCTTCCGCGTCGGCGCCGCGTCGGACACGCTGGACGGCGTCGAGGAGTGCGACGGGGCCGCCGTACTGAACGCTCCACTGGGCGCCCGCTACCCGCGCGGCCTGCTCGTCGTCCAGGACGGCCGGGACACCCCCGACGTGCCCGGCGAAGACGGCGGCCCCCGCACCGCGACCGGCTTCAAGTTCGTCGACCTCGGTCGGGTGCTGGACGCCACCGACGCGTGAAGTGTCGGTCCCGGGCGCGGGATGAACCTCTGTCAGTCGCGCGGCGTGGGATACAGCGGCCGCACGCGGGCCCAGTAGCACCGCACATGGTCCTCGGCCTGCCGCAGCACCGGTTCCATCGGGACGGCGGCGGCCGACTCCTGTTCGTCCTGCCGCCGGGGAGCGCCGGTGTTGCGGGTGGCGGCCCAGCGCAGCAGTAACACCAGGCCGGTGGACACGCCGGCGGTCAGGGCGGACAGGGAGTCAGGAGAAGACACGGTCGCAGACACCTCGGACAGCAGTGAAGGACGCCGGTCTCGCCAGGAGCGGCGCCGACCGGACGGCGGAAGGCTTCGGCACCAGGTCAGTCGAGCAGCGTGATACGGGCGGTGACGCGCTTGCCGACGGGCTCGCGCTGGACCTCGTATCCCGCGCAGACGGCCATCACGATCTCCAGGCCGTGCTGCCCCACCCGTCCGGGATCCGCCGCCCGCGCCATGGGCAGCGCGGGTTCGCTGTCCCAGACGACCACCTCGACCGCGTCGCCGGTGATCCGCAGCTCCAGCAGCACCGGCCCCGGCGCGTACTTTCTGGCGTTGGTGACCAGCTCGCTGACCACGAGCCGGGTGGTGTCCATCGCCCGGGCGGTCACCGGCACGCCGTACTCGCCCTGCGCCCGGGCGAGGAAGTCGGCCGCGCGGTGACGCGCCTCCGCGATGCAGGAGGAATCGTCTTCGAGAGCAACAGTGGTGTGAACACGACCACGCTGCGGCGCCATACGGCCTCCGCCACTGATCACCGATTGCATACAGTCCGCCCTACGTTCATGCACACGCCCGCGTGTACCCCCTGGCCCGCCGCGCACTCCTGTGTCGTACTCGAAAGGAGGCGGTCTCCCCTCGAAGGATCTCCAGGGGTAACCTGTCCCGGTCCGTGGCCGCCCCTGACCGACGCCTTTGGGGATACCGTGGCAGAAACCCAGGAACCAGCCGTCCCGCAGCGGCTGTCGATCGCTCATTCCGTGGTCGACGGCATCGATGTCGTCACACCGCACGGCGAGATCGACCACACGACCAGAGTCAGCTTCCACCAGGCCCTGCTCCCGCCCGAGGGCGCGGGCACCGCGCGGCTGGTGGTCGACCTCAGCGGAGTCACCTTCATGGACTCCACCGGCGTCAACACCCTGATCGCCGCCCACCAGGCCGCCCAGGCCGCCGAGGGATGGCTGCGCCTGGCCGGGCCCCGCAACCCGGTGCTGCGCATCCTGCAACTGGTGGGGGTCGACGCCGTCATTCCCTGCTACCCGGACCTTCAGCAGGCCCTGAAGAACTGACAGCGCCACGTACCGCGCCCCCTACCCGTTCCTGGCCCGCCCGCGTCGGCGTCGCGGCCGCTGAGACGTGGGGCACCCCGCCGTGTGACGGACGCGGCGGGGTGCACGACACTGTGCTCCGAGACCGCATGTCGCGACCGGCCGGCACCGTGCCCGCGGGCGATGAACCAGGAGGGACCATCATGATCATCTTTGGCACCAGGGGATACCTGTACCAGCTCGCGATACTCACGCTGCTGTGCGGCCACTGCGGCAATCCCGCTGCGCACACCCTCAGGAAGCGCGTCACGAAGTTCACCCTCTTCTTCGTGCCGCTGTTCCCCGTCTCCACAAAGTACGCGACGCAGTGCACCTTCTGCGGCGCGGAGCAGAAGGTGACCAAGGAGCAGGCGGACCAGCTGCTGGCGCAGGCCGCGAACCCCCACGGCGGTCAGCAGTACGGGCAGCCCCAGCAGCAGCCCTACCAGTCCTGAGGAGGCCGGGGCCGGTCCCGCCCGACGGATCGGGACGCCGGTCCCATGCGCCCGGGACACCGGGCGCGCCATGGTTGCCCCGCACAACGGCACCTTCGGCCCGCAAGCGGCCAGGGAGGGCCGCGGGTGGGCCTCGGGAGGCATCGCCACCGCCCTCGGCGGCCTCGCCGTGTTCGTCACGGCAGGGCCGCTGTGACCGTACGAGGACTCCGACATCCTCGACCTGGTGGTCAGGGGCTTGGACAACCTGACGATCTCCGGCGCCTCGTCCTCAGCCCATGACGATCCGCAACCACCTGTCCGACATCCTCGCCGAACTCCAGACGGCCACCAGGGCGGAGGCCATCGTCCGAGCCCGTCAGACAGGTCTGGGCGACACATGAGGGCCAGACCCCGTTGCCGGTTCAGCGCTTGCTGAACTGCGCCCGGCCGGCCTGGTCGACGTTCGGCCGGACGGCGATGCCCGTGTCGGTCAGCGTCTGGCCGTAGATGTCGGTGACGCGGATGTCGGAGCCGCAGCCGGCTCCGTTCTCCGAGACGAAGTAGTTGTACTCGTAGCGCGGCAGTTGGCGCCACGTCGAGCCGGTGCGGACCTCCAGGGTGGCGACCGGGTTGCGGTGGTTGCGGACCTGGATACCGCACCACCATTGCGAGGAACCCTCCTTGTAGCGATACGCGACGGGCCCGCCGATGTCCGGGCTCACCAGCTTCCAGGTGATCGGCACCCGCCCCGCCACCGGGTCGGCGATACGGGCGAAGGCACGCTCCCCGAGGTCGATGTCCCCGGGCCTGCACTCGGGGCAGCGGTCGACGATCTTCACGGTGATCTCGCCCCGGGGCCCCGTGACTTGGAGGTACGCCCCGCACATCCGCGCGTTCTCGTAGTCGGCGTGGTTCAGCGCCGCGATGCCGATGTCGGTGGTGGCGTCGTAGAGGCAGTTCCCCACGCCGGTCGCGCCGTAGAAGGTGCCCTCCCCGGAGTAGGTGGTGCCCGGCTGGACGCCGGCGTACGCCGGTGCGGTGGTCGCGCACAACAAGGCCGTGGCGCCGACGAGGAGAGCGAGGGGTCTGCCGCGCATGGGGATGCCTTTCGAGGACGGTGGGGACGCGCTCGAGCGGTGTGATCCTGGCAGCGTTGAAAGATCAATTGAAAGTGCAATTACAGCCACGGAAACACCGACACGTCACACTCAGCCCCTACGGTGTGCGGCATGAGCGACATCACCGACTACTGGACCGCGCCGCCCGATCGCATGGTGCACGGCGGGATGGGCCAATGCGACATCACGGTCCTCCAGCCCCCCTTCGACGTGGACGTCCACAACCTGCCGGCCAACGCCCCAGCCCGAGCGCGCGAGTTCGCCCGGACCTTCGGCACGGTCGAGGAGGTCTACGAGGACCTGGGCGTCAGGGCCGCGAACGAGGTGCCGTATCCCGCTGAGCGGACGGATCTCGACGTGATCCTGGCCGGTGCATGGGGGAACGTGCTGGGAATCAGTGACCCGGCACTGGCCGACAGCGGCGACGACACGCCGCTGCTGTACGAGGTGGGCCGGCTGCGGGAGCGGTATCCGGACGCGCGGATCGTCGGCCGGGTGGATTTCGACCGCGGCGAGTCCCACACCGAGGACATCGTGTGGCTCCCGGACGGCGCCATGTTCCATGCCTCCGGCTGGCCCGGAATCGGCCCTTGCGAACTGACCGGCGACCCGCACGCGGTGGCCGCCGCACTCGGCATCACGGACCGGACACTGCAGGACATCGACGTCGACCTGGACGCCGACCCCGAAGAAGTCGAGTGGGCCCCCTTCGTCTCCCTGGCCCTCGGGTCGGCCGATCCATGGCCCTGGTCCCAGCCCGAGGTGAGCGTCTTCCGGGTCCGGCACACGCAGACCCACACCCGCCGCATGGAGAGGCTGTTCATCCCGGGCGACTGACAACTTCCCCTCAATCTGCACAAGTTGACGCACCAACACAGCCTTATCTCCTTCTTATCCGTCGGCGTGGCGGTCTAGGGTGAGTGCGGGCGGCGCTCACGTCACGGGGGCCTCATGCGCCGCCCCATCACCCCTCAACGCCCCCACGACGAGGGAAGACAGAGCATCTTGAACAGATCGCTGCACATACCGAAGCGGTGGCGGCTGGTAGCCCGCTTCGCGGCCGCACTGGGTCTGGCCGGGGCAGTAACCCTCACCGGACTGCCGGGCATCCCGGTCGACGACGCGTCCGCCGTCCCCACCTCGGCCAAGCTCAGGCCGGGGACCGGAAAGCGGTGCGACACGAAGCACCTCGGCAAGACCTACGACAGGACTCCGGTCAACTCTGGCTTCCCCACCAGCCCGGGGGCCAACTTCGACAAGTGGAACGGCGACCCGAAGAACTTCAACTACCCGCTCCCGGGCAAGGCGTTCGACGCACTGAAGGCGCCGACCGCGGCGGAGAAGACGAAGGCGCTGTCCAAGGACCCGGATCCGGAGAAGAACGTCGACGCCTGGGAGGCCCAGGCCAAGGCGTCGGGGAACCCCGCCGACAAGACGATGGAGATCTACGCACGCTACCTGTCCAAGCAGCGTTCGCAGAGCTTCGAGCGCTGGTTCGACAAGATCTACATCCGCAACGAGATCAACCTCAACAAGGGCTCCTCCTTCGAGGGTCGGCTCGTCAAGGACTTCCAGCTCGTCGGTCCTGACTGGCTGTGCGAGGTCTACGTCGACATCTTCGACGAGAACGGCAAGCGGATCGGGTGGCGCAAGTACGACGCGTACAACCAGCGCACCAAGGAATTCAACGAGTTCAAGTCCAACAGCACGCTGACCAACAAGCAGCTCGCCCAGGACCGGATCGTCGCGAAATCCCTGTCCGACCACACCTTCCGCTACACCGGCGCGAAGAACTTCACCAAGGGCCAGCGCGACAAGATCGACGCGTTCAACCGCGAGGTCGAGCGGATGCGGCCGGGCAAGACGAACCAGGTCCGCGGCTTCCAGCGCCAGTACAACGCCATCCCGCAGACCAAGCCGATCCGTGGCTACTCCCGCTACGACACCTGGTTCGCGCCCGGCTGCCAGGGCGGACCGGCCGGACAGGCACCGCTGGCGGCCGCGAGCAACTGCGGCACCCGCGGACCCCTCAACGACCGTGTCAACGGGTCGGGCCGCACCCTGAACGAGGCCAAGCAGATCCAGGCCGAGGCCCGCCGGCTCGACACCCGCGGCACGCTCCCGCGCGGCGGCCCGGGCGGCGTCGACTTCACCACCCTCGAACTGCGCTACGTCGGCGGCCTCGCCAAGGGCAAGGGCATGCAGTACTCCATGAAGGCCGACCAGATGCCCGACCCGGACGAGAACCCGGGCTACGGCGGCCAGGCGAAGATGCAGCTCGCCTCCGACGCGCTGTTCACCTGGCTGGCGCTGACGCCGGAGAAGTTCTGGGTCAACCTGAACCCGGACGAGCCCGACCGCGTCATGGACTCCAAGTTCGCCTCCACCGACGCCGGCCGGGTCCTGCTGGAAGCCGACCTCCAGATGAAGCACGACTTCTACCAGGCCATGGACCCCAAGACCGACCTCGGCAAGCGCTATTGGGCGGCCCTGCCCAAGCACAACGGCTACCCCTGCATGCCCGGCCTGCGGAACTGGATCGAGCCCAAGCCCGCCAAGGTGCGTGAACAGGACGGCGGCATCTACATCCTGGACGCCCCGCTCGCGCTGAAGTCGACCGCGCAGAAGACCGTCACCCAGGGCCCGGGCGAGCCGATCTGCGACCCGAACGAGGAGGAGATCAAGGCCGCGCAGCGGGTCGTCGACTCGATGATCGTGCCCGAGGTCGAGAAGACCATCAACACGGCCCCGCAGTACGCCGACCTGCGCCGCGTCTACACCTCCCGCGTCGCCGCGGAGTGGATCCGGCAGCAGGACGCGAAGAAGGCGACCGACTTCCGGTCGATCATCGACAGCAACGACGTGAAGCGGTGGCCGCTGCGCGCCCCCAACCAGAACTGGGACAAGAACGAACTCTTCAAGCGGTACCGGAAGATCTACACCGAGGGCGAGTTCACCTACCAGATCGACACCGACCACGGCGTCCAGGTGTACATCGTCGGCGGCGTCGACTTCTCCAAGCAGCCCAAGCGGAACATCAGCCGCGTGGAGTTCACCCTCGACAACCGCACCCTGGACACGACCACCCAGACGTCCATGAAGTCGGACGACACCTCCTACCGGGACACCGACACCCTCTACCTCGGAGGTGACTCCTCCGGCGACACCAGCGGAGGCGGGGGCGGCACCGAGCCGACCCCCACGCCGACGTCCCCGGCGCCGACCGATCAGCCCACCCACAGCGCGACCCCGACACCCCAGCCGTCGGCCACTCACTCCGGCGGTAACACGCCGGTACCCACCGCGACCCCGGAAGACCCTGACGGGGACCTCGCCCACACCGGCTCCGACACCCCTGTCGGCCTGATCACGGGCGTCGCCGCCGCCGTGGTCGTCGCCGGCGCGGGCCTGGTGTGGTGGATGCGCCGCCGCCGCTCCGCCATCGAGTAACCCCAGCGGACACCGACGCCACGGCCCAGGGCCCCACCCTCATCCGAGGGCGGGGCCCTCACGCGTCAGCCCGCCTTCTTCACCTCGACGGAAAGGTCGTTGTCCGCGGTGTAACAGGGCCGCACGCCGACCCCGTTCACCGTCGTCGTCGGATAGACGAACACCTCCTGGCGGCCCGCCACGTCGTCGAGCAGACGGGCGACCCGCACGAGAGGTGCCTGTGCGGCGGGCCGTACGAACACGTCCCACACGCCGTGTCCGCCCGCCAGTTCCCCGTGATCAACCGTGAAGGAGAAGCTCCGGCCATCCTCCTCGACCCGCGGCTCCACCTCCCGTACAAGACCGTCGCCACTCCGAAGACGCAGGCACACCGCGGCTCCCGCCTCCAGCGAGGCACCGTGCAGGCGCGCGCCGACCGTCGTCGACCGGTCCGTGATGGTGACGCCGTCCACCTCGGCGTGGGCGGGGCGCAGCCAGGACCGCACCGCGAGGTAACCGTCGGCCGTGGCGTACGGCACCCGGACGGCCAGCGGCGCCTCCCAGTCCCGACGGTGCCCGTCGACGAGGGCCCGCAGGTCCCGCAGCCCCGGACGCAACCGCTGCCGTTCGGCCTCCGGCTCCCGCACCAAGTAGACGTCCCAGCGGCCCTCGACGAGAACGGTGTTCGGATCCAGGACGGCCTGACGGCCACCGTCGTCGGCCGGCTCCAGGTCGAGGACGTGGACAACCTTCTCGGGTTGCCCCTTCTTCGGCCGCAGCCGCAGCAACAACTGCCGTCCCTCGGCCGACTTCGACACCAGGTCGAAGACGATCCGACCCCCCGTCTCGACCACGCACCCCACGCGCGGCTGCACCGCCTGCTCCGCGCTCACCGCTGCCCCTTCCGCACCAAGCGCCGCGCGTTGCCCGCAGCGGCGAACGCCGCGTCCCGGGCGGCGAAACCCTGGCTGACCAGCACACGGTGCACACCGGTGCGATCCTGTACGACGGCCCGCCCCGCCCTTCTCGCCACGACCGCTTCGGACAGCAGACGCTCGGCCTGCTCGACCACCGGGCCGGGCGCGAACCGACGCGCGTTCTCCAGGGCCGCCCCGCGCATCCGACGGCGCCGCTCGTCGTCCCGGACCAGTTCCAGCAGGGCCGCGCCGAACGCGTCTGGGTCACCCACGGGCACCAGCCGCCCGTCGACCCCGTCCTTGATGATCTCACCGGGCCCGTAGGGACAGTCGGTGCTCACCACCGGCAGCCCGCAGCGCATCGCCTCGACGATCGTCATGCCGAACGGCTCGAAGTTGGAGGCGGCCGCACCGATCGAGCCCTTGACCCACTCCGCCTCCATGGGCGTCGCCGCACCCATCAGGAAGACGTTGTTCCACAGCTTGAGGTCCCCTATCAGCTTCCGCAGCCGGTCGCGTTCCTCGCCCTTGCCGTAGATGCGCAGCTGCCAGTCCGGATGTTCGGCCGCGACCGCGGCGAAGGCCTCTATGAGCAGGTCGTAGCGCTTCACCGGTACCAGCCGGCCCGCCGCGACGACCACCTTCGCGCTGCCGTCCGCGGCCGGCAGCACCGGATCCGGCACACTGTTCGGAAGGGCCTCCACCCGTACGCCGGGCAGCAGCATCTTGCGCCGGTAGGCGGCTGCGTCCGCCTCGGTCACCGTGGTGAGCACGTCGAGCCGGCGGTAGGCCCGGCGCAGCACGGTGCGCAGCCGTGGCGGATGGTTGTCGAGGGTCAGGTGCTCCTGCCCGATACGCACGACGTGCGGCGGAGCCTGGAGCGCGAGGTGCACGTTGAGACCCGGCCGGGTACCGATCACCACGTCGGCGTCGGTCGCGGCGATCCACTCGCCGATCCGCTGGTCCGTCAATTCGCTGTACTGCCGGTACCGGTACTCCGCGGAAGGGAACACCTTCGCCGGTCTGAGGTGTAAGGCGTGTTCCTTGTCCTGTCTGAGGTCCACCAGCGGCCGCAGTGACACCCGAGGGTCCAGCGTCAGGTTCGGGTGCTCCCGGTGCCGCAGGACGGACACGACCTCCACCTCGTGCCGCTCGGCCAGTGCGTGGGCCAAGTTGAAGGTGGTGGTGATGGTGCCTCCAATCCCGTACGCGTTATGAATAAGGAAAGAAATCTTCATGGCGGTTTAGACGTCGTCAAGTTCCCTACAGTTGTGGTTCGTTACCACTTCGTAGCGATCTCCGACGCCGGCCGCGCACCGACAGGCTGCGCACCGACACGGTGTGTACGAGCCACCCCACCGCCGCTCCGACCACGTACCAGAAGAGGTCGGGCGGGTTGAAGGTGGACCCCAGCACGAGCCGGGCGACGGCACTGCGCCGGGACAGCTCCGCCGGCACGTCACTCAGCTGCAGGAACTCCACCCCCCAGCTCAAGACCAAGGCGCTCACGGCGGCCACCCGTGGCGTGACCCGCGGCGCCACCACAACGACCAGTGCGACCAGCAGCAAGGTGTACAACGCGTCCCCGCCGTACTTGGCCACACTCCCGGTCGCCACACTCCGCAGGGCGAGGCCGGCCCCGACGACCACGACCGCGGCCCCGCCCGCCGCGAGACGGGTCCGTACTGGATCGGCGGCGGCACGCTCACGAACTGCGAAGACGATAGGCACAGTCGCATACTGCCGCACTTCCACCACGGTGCGCCGACCTTCCCGCGACACCGTGGCGGACCCACGGGCGAAGGCCCGCCGGCCCGGCTCGCAGCCAGTGCGGCTCCAGGTGACTATGGAGGGACAGGCCGGCCAGGACGAACCAGGTGAGGTCGGGCAGGGCAGCACGGACCAGAACGGGACTGGTCCTGGCGCGGTCGGCACCGGAGGCCCCCCGTGCCACAGACCTGACGCGCCCCGCAGGCCCGACAGCCGACCTACGGATCGTGGGCGCCGGCCCGACCGGTCTGAGCGTGGCCGCCGAACTGCGCCGGCACGGCGTGCGCCACCGACTCGTTGACCGACCGCCGACCCGCATGCCGTACGCACCGCGCCGGGTCACACCGCGGCCGGGTATGCCTCGCGCGTGCCGGGGAAAGGGTGACGGGGTCGGTGACGGCGTCCGGGTTGCCCGGAGCACAGGGAGGTACGGCATGGCGGGAGGACCATGAACATGCCGGAGATGGACGTTTTCACGGGCCGGCTGAATCCGGACATGTGCCTGGTGACGGCCAGGGCGGGTGCCGAGCGGGCGGGCTGCCTCGTCGGGTTCGCTTCGCAGTGTTCCATGCGCCCGTTCCGCTTCGTGGTGTGGCTGTCGAAGGTGAACCGCACGTTCGCGGTGGCGTGTGCGGCCGACTTCCTCACGGTCCACGTGCTGACGCCCCGGCAGTTCGGCCTCGCTGCTCTGTTCGGTGGCGTCAGCGGCGACCAGGTGGACAAGTTCGCGCGTACCGGCTGGAGAGAGGAACACGGCGGGGCAGTCGTCCTGGACGAGGCGGCCGCGTGGTTCGTCGGCAGGGTGGTGCAACGGACCGACGCGGGCGACCACGTGGGCTTCATCCTGGACCCGGTGCAGTGCGGCGAGCGGGAGCAGGGCGGCGGGGGAGCGCTCCTGCGTCTGTCCGACGCCCTCACCATCGACCCTGGCCACCCGGTGGACTGACGGACCGGGAACGCGGCGCGTTCAGCGGATGCGGTGTTCCTGCCAGAACCGGGTGAGGTCCTTGCTCGTGGCGTTCTGGGCGGCCCTCTTGAAGTCGGCGGTGGTGGAGACGCCGTACCAGTGGTCGCGGGCGTACCGCTTGAGCAGGCGAGCCATGGCGGGGGTACCGATGGTGGTTTCGAGACGGGCGAGGGCGCAGGGGCCGGCGGTGTAGATGAGGTGGTATTCACCGCGGTGCCGGGTCCAGTACGCCATGGAGTTGGTGAGTGCCGCGTGGGGATCGGACCAGTCGTCGGGCGACCAGCAGTCCTCCATGTCCCAGCGGTAGAAACGGGCGTTGGCGTACTGGGCGAAGCTCTCGTCCAGCCAGGGCGCCCCGTACTGATCGTTCCCGACGATGCCGTACCACCACTGATGGGCGATCTCATGGACGACGGCACTGCCTTCGTCGGTGGTACCGAGGAGGACCAGTCCGGGGTACTCCATGCCGCCGCCGAAGTTCCTGGTCATGACGAGGTCGATCTCACCGTACGGGTAGCGGCCGTAGTCGTCGCTGAACCGGTCGATGGCGGCGGCCGCGTCGGCGCGGGTGAGGCGCACGCCCGCGGCGGACGTGTCGGGAGCCCAGTACGCCTTCACCCGCACGCCACGCGGTGTGGTGTCGACAGCGGTGCGGAAGGGACCCGCGGCCCAGGCGAAATCGCGCACGTGGCGAGCGATGCTGTGGGTGAGGGTCCGCCCCGCACGGCCGGGCCCGGTCCACGTGCGGCCGGTCGCGGGAACGACGAGGGCGCTGGGGTGATCCAGCCGCACCCGGAAGTCACTGCTCAGGGAGTAGAAGCTTTCGCCGGGCGACGCGTACGGATCGAGGTGCCAGCCCTTCGCGTCATGGACGGCGAGGACGGGCAACGCGTTGCCCAGGAAGCGAAAGGCGCCCTCGCGACCGAAGCGGGCGTTGCGCGTGGGCACGGTGAGCGACACGTCGAAGGAAATGGTGGCGCGCTCTCCACGCGCGAGTGGCGCAGCCAGGGCGATACGCAGCGCCGTGCAGCCCACGCTGAGAGACCCAGGGCGCCCGCCGCGCACCTGGGAGACGGTGACCGGCGCCGGCGCGGCAGATGTCCCGCAGCCGTCCTCGCCATTGCCCCACAGCCGCAGATACACCTCACGCAATGGCCGGGGCGAGGCGTTCCGCAACGAGACCCGCTGCCGCCCCTTCCAGTGCGAGCCGTCGGCATCGGCGCGCAGCGAGACGTCGTACCTCAGCGCGTCGGGCGTCGCGGCGTCCGAAGGCGGCGCCGCGCCGGCGGTGGAAGCCCCTGAGACCACGGCAAGCGCGAGAAGGCCAACAAGCGACCTACGCACGACCTTTGACCACCCTGCAGGTAACGACGGCATAGCTACGGATCCTCTCACACCCCCTACGCCTCGCCCCCCGCGTGCGCAGGCTCTCCAGACAGTCGGCGATGCCGTCGGCGTGGCGTACTTGATGCAGCTGGATTGTGGTCGCAGCCTGCCTTGGGTCATCACCGCTCGCCTGGGTATACGGGGCAGCATGTCAGAGGTGGTTGAGGCAGGCGGTTGGGGATTGGTGGCAGGCTCCGCCCTGGTGCTGGGAGCAGTGCTCGGCTACGGGCTGCGCGTGCCGCAGAAGGTGATCGCCTTGGTGATGGCCTTCGGCGCGGGCGTGCTCTTGTCGGCCGTCTCCTTCGAGCTGATCGGCGAATCGTATGAACAGGCAGGGCTGGGTCCGGCAGCCGTGGGAACACTGGCCGGGGCGGCGGCCTACACGGTAGGCAACCTGTGGCTGGCGCGCCGCGGAGCCCGTCATCGCAAGCGATCCGGCCACCACTCCGGGCAGGCCCAGCCGTCCGAGGAGGAGCAAAACGGTTCGGGCCTGGCACTGGCGCTGGGCGCGCTGCTCGACGGGATTCCCGAGTCGGCGGTGATCGGCGTGAGCCTGCTCAACGGCGGCGCCGTCAGCGCTGTCACCGTGGCAGCGGTGTTCATCAGCAACATCCCCGAAGGCCTGTCCAGTTCGGCCGGGATGAAGAAGGCCGGACGCGGCAAGGGTTACGTCTTCGGCGTATGGGGAGCCATAGCCGCCGCGAGCACTGTCTCCGCGGTCCTCGGCTATGCCGTGGTCGGGGGCTTTTCGGCGGCCGTGATCGCCGCGGTCACGGCGGTGGCCGCCGGCGCGATCCTGGCCATGATCGCCGACACGATGATCCCCGAGGCGTTTCAGGAGGCCCACCTGGCGATCGGGCTGGTCACAGTCAGCGGCTTCCTGGTCTCCTTCGCGCTGTCCCACGCCTGACGCAATGATGGTGTCCGCCGTCGAGGCGACGGAGGGACTGTTTCTCGCCTCGTGGTGTCCGACGGACGGGCCTCGGCGGACAGCCACTGTCATAGGTTCTGGCTCCTCGGGCATCGTCGGGTCCAGATGGGATGCCGGCGAGGTGCATCGCTCCACGGGGTTGCTCTGCTTGTATGCCTCAACATCAAAGCCGGGCGGGCAACCTCCGGCACGACCAGGCCGCAGGCGGTGACCGACCTGGTCAGCGGGCTGCGGAATCACGGCACGGAAGCCCCGCCGACGCAGATGCCCACGGATCGCGCGGGAAGAGTGAGCGCGGTCCGCCAGGACAGCGGCACTGCCGAGACAAGGGACCACGCAGAGGGGACGGGGAACATGGCCCCGCGTGTGAGATGGCTGGTGGGGCAGCCGGGGCCCGCTTCTTGGCGCCTTTCTGCGCCGACCGCCGTGCGCAGACACGCCAGCTCGGACATGCTCATAGCAGGCAAAAAGTACTTTCCGTATGTCCCTGTTGGAGGCGTCCTTGAAGACAGCCCTGGGCACAGCCCTGGCCACTCTGCTGTCTGCCGGTGCGGTGTCGGTCACAGCACCGGTCGTGTCCGCGGATGAGCCATTGCGGTATGTCGCGCTCGGCGATTCCTTCGCGGCCGCACCGCTGGTGCCGCCCGTGGACCCGGCCGACCCCATGTGCCTGCGCTCCTTGTCCGGCTATCCGCACATGGCGGCCAAGACCCTCGGCGCGAGCCTCACCGACGTCAGCTGCTCCGCCGCCACCGTCGACCATCTGAGCACTCCTCAGCACCCGGGGACCGCACCCCAGTACGACGCACTCACGCCGGACACCGATATCGTCAGCATCACCATCGGCGGTAACGACACCAGCCTCTTCAGCGAAGCCCTGCGCTGCGTCAACCTCCTGCCCCAGCCGCACGGCACCAGCTGCGCGGAAGAGAACACCGCCGACGGCACCGACAAGGTCAAGGCCCGCATCGACGCCTGGGCCCCAGCCTTCACCTCCGTCCTGCACGAGATTGCTCGCCGGGCGCCCCATGCCGAGGTCTTCGCCGTCGGTTACGGCAACTACCTCCGCGACGACGGCTGCTATCCCGACCAGCCCTTCTGGAAGCAGGACGCCAACTACGTCCAAAGCGCGGTCAACCACCTCAGCGCCGTACTGAAGCAGGCGGCCGAAGAGCGCGGCGCCGCCTTTGTCGACACCTACACCCTGAGTACCGGGCACGATATCTGCGCCGCCCCGGCCGACCGCTACATCGAGGGCATCGTCCCCACGCGTGCAGCCGCGCCTCTGCACCCCAACGCGGCGGGGGCGCGAGCCATCGGAGATGCCCTCGCCGCGGCGGTCCGCGCTACGTCCGCAGAATGAGGATGGTCGTGATCCTTAAAGCCCGGCGTCGACGACGCGACAGTCGTCCCCGGGAGAACACCGCAAGTGCGAAGTCACTCACTGGGCGCTGCTGACGGAATGAGGCGGACGCACGCTGCGCACGCGCTGTCATAGTGGGAGCGGTGCGCAGGCGGAGGGCTTCTGCAACAGCGGGCGAAGAGCGGCGGTACTCAGGAGCGGACCTGTCCGCGGCGATGGCGCCACAGCATCCGTACCGACCGTCGCGCCGGCCCGGTCACGCGCGGGTCGCGGTCGAGGGCCATCAGCTGGATGCGCATCGCGCAGGTCCTCGAACGCCACCGCCGGGGCCGCGTCCGCCACGCCGCTGTTCATGGCGTCCGCAGTCGATGATGCTCCGTGTGGCCGGCAGCGGCACTGCCGCACCCCGGCTGGGTGGCCTGTCGGGCGTCGGCGCCAAAACCGGTACCGCGGAGGAGGGCGACCACACCAACGGCTGGCTGACCGCGTACAACTCCCGCATCGCCGTCGCGGCCCTGGACCAGCCCGCCGCACGGCCGCTTATCCGCCTGTTCGGGAGGACTCGAACTGCACTCAGCGTGCTCCGGAGGGCGTCTGATCCTGCCCAGGATGCCGTGGTCGCGTCCAAGTGAGTGGGTGGCAGACGGGCCTTGCGTGAGTGTCAGATCCATCATGCCTGTTCGGAGGTGGTTTCGGTAGGACGCAGCGCACGTCCGTTCGACCTTGTGGCAGCTGTAGTCGCGCGCCAGACTCATCGTCATCCACTCACCGGCCAGCGTGTCGGCAGCCGTTCTCGGCTGTCGGCGCGTTAGCCGTGCTGTCTCGCCGTGTGACATGCACCGGCCGGGGGTGGCGCGACGAAGGGGGATCGATGGATCAGGACATGGTGGTGCTGGCGAGGGTCAGGCTGCTCAGTGCCAACCGGCGGGTGGTGCGCGGTGCCGAGGGGCTGTGGATCTACCGCCTTCTGACTCAGGTGGAGCCGGAGGTCTACGGGTCGAAGCTGGCGTACGTCCTGGTGGAGGCAAGCGCATCGCCCCTGGTGCGGGAATTGCCTGAGCGGCGGTTGGCCCTGTTGGACGAGGCCGTGGAGTTGACGAGGGCCCTCGGTTCATCGAACCCCTACCGGGCGAAGATGCTGGCGAGGGCCCTGGCCGCCAGGCAGCGGGAACTGGAGGGGCGCACGGCGGAGCCGCTCGCGTCCGATGGGCGGGAGCATCGGGCGGCCGCCCTTCAGGAAGTGCCGCAAGGACGCGCATGACTCTTACGGGTGTCGGGCGTTGCCTTTCCGGACGGTGAAGAAGGGGAGGGTCCGGTCCCGCTGACCGGACGGAGCGGCGCCTGATTGCCCGGATGTACAGCTCGGAGCGTGGGTCCCGACCATGGTCGGGACCCACGCTGCGGGGCGCGTCCTGCCACCGTCGGAGATGTGAGGCGGCGGTCAGAGTGCCGTGGCGCGCCCGTTCTGTCTGCTCCACGGGGTGTCTGATGTCGTTGAGGGTGACGTCGGTGAGGTGGTGGCGCGGGTTCCCGTGTCTTTGGCGCTGGACCGACTGGTGGGACGAGGCAGACGTCGCACCCACGGGCTACTTGCTGTCGACCCTCCGTATGACGACCTTGCCGCCAAGGCAGGTGACCGCGGCCGGCGTGCAGCACACCGCCCGGCGCGGCTCTCCACCAGATGCTGATTCCGCTGGCACAGCCCGGCACATCGTCGAACCCGCCACTACGACTTGATCCACTTCCGAACTCCGCCGATGAGTTTTGGGCTGTCGTGCGGTCTACCCGTCGACGAAAGGAGCGCACCATGCGCGAGATCATTGTTTGCACGTTCCTGACGCTGGACGGCGTCATGCAGGCGCCGGGCGGTCCGGACGAGGACGCTGAGAGCGGCTTTGAGTACGGCGGCTGGCAGAAACCGGTGTCCGACGACGAGGTCGGCTCGGCCATCGCCGGTTGGTACGAGCACTCCGACGCGATGCTGCTCGGCCGCAAGACGTACGAGATCTTCGCGTCGTACTGGCCGACCGCCGATCCCGGAAACCCGTTCACCGATCGGATGAACAGCATGCACAAGTACGTGGCGTCTCGGACCCTGCATTCCGTCCAGTGGCAGAACTCCACGCTGCTGGAGGGCGACATCGTCGATGCCGTACGCAAGCTGAAGGTGTCCGACGGCGGCAACATCAACGTCGTCGGCAGCGGCGACCTGGCCCAGACTCTCATGCGGCACGGCCTCGTCGACGAGTATCGGCTGACCATTCACCCCGTGATCATCGGCACTGGCAAGCGGCTGTTCGCCGACGGAGCGATCCCCACTGCGCTGGAGCCGGTCACCGTCTCGACGACGAAGAGTGGCACGATCGTCGGCGTCTACCGGCCGAACGGTAGGCCCAGCTACGACAGCTACTAGCTATCTGCGCGGCCCGCTACTGGACGCGCGCCGGAAGTCGATGCAGCCGATGGCCGGCCGCCTCGGGGTGGATCACCAGCAGCTGCAGCAGTTCCTGACGACCTCGACCTGGCAGGTCGAAGCGGTTAGGGCACGGCTGGCCCGCCGGGCGGTGACAGTGGTGCGCCCGCAGGTGTGGGTGGTGGACGACACCAGCTTTCCCAGGACGGCGTGTCCTCGCCCTCGGTGGCCCGGCAGATTCCGGCACGCTGGGCAAGGTCGGCAACTGCCAGATCGGTGTGAGCGTCCATGCCGCCTCGGACACCGCGTCGTGTCCGCTGTCGTGGCGGCTGGCTGTGCACCGCAGCTGGGACGGACCTGATGCGGTGGGCCGGCGGGCCCGCTGCCGAACCTCTGAGGGCGGGCATCACCGGCCCAAGTGGCAGCTCGCGCTGGAGATGATCGACGAACTCGCCGCCCTGCGATCACGGCCGGCGGTGCTGGTCGCGGACACCGGCTACGGCGCGAATGCCGGCTTGCGTCATGCTCTGGAGGAACGGGGCCTGGCCTACGCGCTGCAAATCAAGGCCCGAAGCGGTGTGGGCAGGCCACGCACCCGGCCCCTGGCTGTCCTGGCCGACTGCGCGTACTCCTCCCGCGCCATTCGCAACTACCTCCGGCACCGGGGCATCCGCGCGGTCATCCCGCAGCCCTCCGACCAGATCGGCCACCGCCGCCGGCGGGGCCGCCGAGGCGGCCGCCCACCCGGCTTCGATGCCGAGGCTTACAAGCAGCGCAACACCGTCGAACGGTCCATCAACCGCCTCAAGCAGTGGCGAGGCCTGGCCACGCGAACAGACAAGCTCGCGATCGCCTACCAGGCCGCACTCCACTTCGCCGCCATCCTCATCTGGGCACGCCGATGACCGCGGAAAGAGCTAGACCCGTTCCAGCGGGCGGTGGGGGAGGGGCGGGGGCTCGACCCGGATGGCATCGTCGGGGCGGACGGTCCCTCCACGGCGGACCACAGCCATGACGCCACACTTGAAGATGAACTCGCCGGACAAGGGGTCCATGGCGAAGACCTCACCGAGCAGCCCCTTGCGGAAGTCGTTGATCTTCGAGCACGGGTTGCGCAGTCCTGTCACCTCGAGCACCGCCTGCTCCCCGAGATGGAGCAGAGCGCCGGTGGGCAGGCCCAACAGGTCCACCCCGCGCGTGGTGATGTTCTCGCCGAGCTGGCCCGCAGAGACCTTGAAGCCCTTGAGCGCGAGTTCGTCGAAGAGTTCCTCGTGCATCAGGTGGACCTGGCGCAGGTTGGGCAGGTCCGGTTCGTAGGTCATGCGGAACTGGTGGCGGATCGTCTCACCTGCGTGAACGTCTCCTTCCACGCCGAGCCCCGCGAGCAACGTGATGGAATCGCGATTGGGCTTGCTGAACGAGTACACCTCGTTACGGCTCACTGCGGCGACCTGACCAGGCATCACGCCCTCCACCTATTGTCGTTCTGCGGCCGGTCGATCATATAGGTGGTGCAACCAGCCTTGTGAGGGAGGCATGCAGTGAGCGGAACTCATCGGGCGGATGCGTCAGGTCCGGCACCCGACCGGCACCGTCCTGTCACTGAACACCAAGGAGACAGCTCATAGAACCGGCTGGGGCATAGAGGCCCTCGGCCGGGTGCGGCAGAGGGGCCCAGATGGCATCGGGGAGAGCGAACGATTACCTTCCCCACGCGGAGCATCGCGAGGCCAAAGCCCTGGGGGCGGCTTACCGGCCGAAGGCCAGGTGGGCATCGGGCAGGCGCCGTCACCGCATGCCAGCCCCGGCCCACACGGCGAAGGCGCTTGCAGCCGCCAGGGCGGTCAATGTGCGCAACGGCGGATCGGGCCGCCCAGTGCCAGTGCGGCGGCCCGTACGCTTGCGGCCAGAGGGGCACGAGCTCCGGACCCGGTCACCCACCGTCCCGCCGCCGAGCCCAGGGCTGCCGACCAGGCCCCGCCGGGTTCAGGGTGTGTAGACGCTGGGACGCGGCGGGGTGGGCATGTTGCCGCCTATGAAGAAGCTCGGGTGCGGCGGCTGGTTGTAGGCGGTGTTCTGCCAGGCGAGCGCGGTGCGGTACTGGGAATCGTGGAGCAGTGTGGGGATGCGCGTGTTGGTCTGGTGCGCAGTGCTGTAGATGCGCAGAGCGCGGTTGTCGCTGGTGCGCCAGACGACCTCCTCGCGCCAGTCGCCGAGGATGTCGCCGGACAGCGCCGGTGTCGCCTTGGTGCCGTTGTTGGACGAGACGCCGGAGCCGGTCAGCAGGCGGGTGTCGCCGGAGGTGCCGTACTTGTCGACACGGGTGCCGTCGAGGAGTTCGCGGACGGTGTCGCCGTCCCACCACGACAGGAAGTTGATGCTCGACGGCTCGCGGCCCACCAAGGCACCGGTCACCGAGCGCAGGGTCGTGTCGGAAGCCGACCATGCTTCCGCGCCCGCGCTGCCGGCGTAGATGTCGGCGGCGACGCCGCGGCCGTTGTCGGAACCGGAAGCCGTTCGCCACAGGATCTGGCCGGTGCGGGCGTCGGCCATCCAGGAACCGGGCTTGCTGGAGTCCTCGGAGACCTTGAAGTACTCCAGGCCCGCACGCGAGGGGTTGAGGTCCCCGAGGTGGCCCGCGTCGCCGTGGCCCATCCTCGTGGTCCACAGGCCGGAGCCGTTGTCGTCGACCGTCATCGCGCCGTAGACGATCTCGTCCTTGCCGTCGTTGTCGACGTCCGCGACGGAAAGGCTGTGGTTGCCCTGACCGTCGTAGCCCTTGCCGGAGTTGGCGGAGGAGTTGGTGTCGAAGGTCCAGCGGCGGGTGAAGGCACCGCCAC
>NZ_JOJE01000041.1 GCF_000720255.1 Streptomyces griseus subsp. griseus
GACCTCGCCGGCGCCACCGTCTTCCTCGCCTCCGACGCCGCCGCCTACATCCACGGCGTCCTCCTCCCCGTCGACGGCGGATGGCTCGGCAGATGACCGCCGATCTGGGGCTCGTCCTGGGCGGGGCACGCGTGCTGCCGGTGCTGACGGTGCCCGACCCGGCCACGGCCGGGTCGCTCGCCGAAGCGCTCGTGGCGGGCGGCGCCCGGTGCGCCGAGGTCACCTTCCGCACCCCGGGCGCCGAGCAGGTGCTCAAGACGATGGCCGCGCACGGCGGCCTGGCCGTCGGCGCGGGCACCGTGCTCACCGCCGAGCAGGCGGAGCGGGCCGTGGCGGCCGGAGCCCGCTTCGTCGTCTCCCCCGGCTTCGACGAGGAGGTCGTCGCCAGGTGCCGTGAGCTGGAAGTGCCCGTGGTGCCCGGTGTCGCCACGGCGACCGAGCTGATGCGCGCCCTGCGGGCCGGTCTCGACACCGTCAAGCTGTTCCCCGCCGAGCCCCTCGGCGGACTGCGGACGCTGCGCGCGCTCTCGGCCCCCTTCCCGGGGGCGCGTTTTGTGCCGACCGGCGGGATCGACGCCTACCGCCTGTCCGCCTACCTCGGCGACCCGGCGGTCCTCGCCGTCGGCGGCAGCTGGATGGCCACCCCCGCCCACCTCGCGAACGGCGATTACGAGGAGATCCGCCGGCTGACCGCGGACGCGGTGGAACGGAGCGCGCCGTGACCGACGTGGTGGCCCTGGGCGAGGTGATGCTCCGCTTCGACCCGGGCGAGGGCAGGATCCGTACCGCCCGCTCCTTCCAGGTCTGGGAGGGCGGCGGCGAGTACAACGTCGTGCGCGGACTGCGACGCTGCTTCGGGCTGCGGACGGCCGTGGTGACCGCCCTCGCCGACAACGCGGTGGGCCGGCTCGTCGAGGACCTGATCCTCCAGGGCGGGGTCGACACCTCGTTGCTCCGCTGGGTTCCCGACGACGGCATCGGCCGTACCGCCCGCAACGGCCTCAACTTCGTCGAACGCGGCTACGGCATCCGCGGCGCGCTCGGTGTCAGCGACCGCGCCCACACCGCCGTGTCCCAGCTGCGCAAGGGTGACGTGGACTGGGACGCGGTCTTCGGGGCCGGGGTGCGCTGGTTCCACACCGGAGGCATCTTCGCCGGCCTGTCCGACACCACCGTCGACGTCGCCGACGAGGCCATGGCAGCGGCCCGCCGCCACGGCGTCACCGTCTCCTACGACCCCAACTACCGCCCCAGCCTCTGGGCCGGC
Organism: Streptomyces griseus subsp. griseus; assembly: GCF_000720255.1. Classification (GTDB taxonomy): domain Bacteria; phylum Actinomycetota; class Actinomycetes; order Streptomycetales; family Streptomycetaceae; genus Streptomyces; species Streptomyces griseus_I. The sequence continues at coordinate 1,268 of NZ_JOJE01000041.1, forward strand.
CGGGGCGGCGCCGACCGGGCGCGTGAGGTCGACCTGCGGCTGGCCCGGCACGCCGACGTGGTCGTTGGCGCGCTGGGTCTCGTGGGCACGCATCCCGGAGCCACCCGTCTGACGGGCGACGAGGTTCCCGACGCGCTCACCGTGGTCGCCTCCCTGTTGCCGGACGTGAAGGTACTGGCGACGAGCTTGCGCGAGGTGCCCTCGGCCGCCGTGAACGACTGGAGCTCGGCGGCCTGGTCGCCCGGGACCGGTTACGTCACCGGTCCCCGGATGCCCGGTCTGCACGTCCTGGACCGCGTCGGGTCCGGCGACGGCTTCGCCGCCGGCCTGATCCACGGCCTGCTCACCGGCGCCGGTCTGGAACGCGCCCTCGCCTACGGCACCGCCCACGGCGCCCTCGTCATGACCACCCCAGGGGACGTCTCCATGGCCACCCTCGCCGAGGTGGAGGCACTCATGGCGGGCGCCTCCGCGGCGGTCAGCCGCTGACCCACCGGCCGTACCCGCCACCGCCGGCGCATCCCTCAAGGAGCACAGATTGCGACACCGGAAGATCACCAGCACTCCCGTCGAACTGACCGACCTGGGCTTCGGCGCCTCGGTCATCGGCAACCTCTACCGCGTGACTCCGGCGGAGCAGGCCTCGGCCGCCGTCGACGCTGCCTGGGACGCCGGCATCCGGTACTTCGACACGGCGCCCCACTACGGGCTCGGCCTCTCCGAACGCCGTCTGGGAGCCGCCCTGCGGAACCGTCCACGCGGGGAGTACGTCGTCTCCTCCAAGGTCGGCCGCCTGCTCGTCCCCAACGAGCGGCCCAGCGGCGTCGACACCGAGGGCTTTGTGGTGCGGGACGACCTGCGCAGGCAGTGGGACTTCAGCCGCGACGGAGTGCTCCGCTCCATCGAGGCGACCCTGCGGCGCACCGGCCTGGACCGCCTGGACGTCGTCTATCTGCACGATCCCGACGACCACTGGAGGAAGGCGGCCGAGGAGGCCATGCCGGCCCTGGCGGAGCTGCGCGACCAGGGGGTGATCGGGGCGATCGGGGCCGGTATGAACCAGTCGGCGATGCTCGCCCGCTTCCTGCGCGAGACCGCCGCCGACGTGGTGATGCTGGCCGGGCGCTACACGCTCCTGGACCAGTCGGCGCTGGACGACGTGCTGCCCGCCGCGCGGGAGCACGACAAGAGCGTGGTGGCCGTGGGCGTGTTCAATTCCGGACTGCTCTCCCGCGACCGGCCCGCCGAGGGCATGAAGTACGACTACCAGGACGCCCCGGCGGCCCTGGTGGACCGTGCCCGGGCGATCGCCGACGTCTGCGCCGCGCACGGGACCACCCTGCCCGCGGCCGCGATCGCCTTCCCGTACACGCATCCCACTATCATCAATGTCACCCTCGGTATGCGGAATCCGGAACAGGTCGTACGAAACGTGGAACTCCACGCTCAGCACATCCCCGACGGTCTCTGGGACGATCTCCGCGCTCAGGGTCTGATCAGGTCGGACGTGCCCGAGAGGCACGCCGGGGGGAGGGAGTCGCGTTGTCTCTGACGGACAGGGCCATCGAGCAGATCCGTGAGCTGATCCGGACCGGTGCGCTGCCGCCCGGTTCCAAGCTCCCGCCGGAACCGGACCTGGCAGTCCAGCTGGGTCTGTCCCGCAACCTCGCCCGTGAAGCGGTCAAGGCGCTGGCCGTCGCGCGGGTCCTGGAGGTGCGGCGGGGCGACGGCACCTATGTGACCAGCCTGCAGCCGAGCCTGCTCCTTGAGGGGCTGGGCGGTGCGGTGGAGCTCCTGCAGGGCGACTCGGCCGCCCTGCAGGACCTCATGGAAGTACGCAAGCTCCTCGAACCGATCGCCACGGCGCTGGCCGCGACCCGGATCTCCGACGAGCAATTGGCGGAGGTGAAACGGCACTTGGACGCGATGCGGGAGGCCCGCGAGGACGTCGAACAGCTCAACGCCCATGACGCCGCCTTCCACCGCGCGGTCATCTCGGCCACGGGCAACGAGACGCTCCTCACCCTTCTGGAGGGCATCTCCGGCCGTACGCTGCGTGCCCGCATCTGGCGCGGCCTGGTCGACTCCCAGGCCGCGGGCAGGACCCTCGCCGAGCACGAGGCGATCTTCAACGCCCTCTCCACCCGTGACGCCCTTCTCAGCCAGTCCGCGGCACTGCTCCACGTGAGCAACACCGAACAGTGGCTGAGAGAACACCTGCGCACCACCGACGCCCTCCCCTTCCGCCCCGTGGCGGAGAGGTGACGGGCGGCGGCCCTCAGGACCGGGGCACGAGCCGCGGCGGGTCGCGTGCCGCGGGCTTCAGCGGTGGGCGCGGTGCGTCATGAGTGGCTACGGAACGGTTCCGGCTCGGGCTGCGAGGTGTGGTCGCTGCGGGGAAGCAGGAGCGGGGTGGCCAGGATGAGCAGCCCTGCGACCGCGAGAGCGGTGCGTGGGCCGGTGGCGTCGGCGAGCAGCCCGGCGAGTGCGGTGAGGACGGCGATGGACGCCTGCTGGCCGATCGACCAGGCCGTCAGGGTGCGGGCGACGAGATGCCTGGGGGTGCGCTCGAGCCGGTAGGTGGCGAGCACCGGGGTGTACAGGCTCATGTTGATGATGATCGCCAGCTCGACGGCGATCACGGTGACGAGCCCGACGACGCCGGGACGGACGAAGGCCAGACCGATCAGCCAGACGGCGCGCAGGGTGCCGACGGTCCGGAAGACCCGGTGTCGGCCGTAGCGGGCCACGACGCGTGGGGCCAGCCGGGAGCCGATGAGTCCGCCGAGGCAGGGGGCGGCGAAGGCGAGGCCGTACTGCCACGGTGGGAAACCCAGTCGGCGAAGCAGGAGTACGGCCAGCAGCGGCTCGGTGGCCATGATCAGACCGGCGACGAGCATTTGGTTGAGGTAGAGCGCCCGCAAGCCGGGATGCCCCATGATGTGCCGCCAGCCGTCAAGCAGTGCGCCCGCCCGGGCCGGGCTCTTGCCGGTGGGGTGCGGCACTTCTTCCCGGTCGCGGATCGCGGTGATGCCCAGCGCGGAGAGCAGGTAGCTGAGCGCGTCGGCCACCACGGTGGTGACCGGCCCGAACAGACCGATCGCCGCCCCGCCCAATGGTGGCCCGACCGCGATGGAGCTCCAGTTCGTGGACTCGAACCGCGCGTTGGCCACGAGCAGGTCGTCCGGCCGGACGAGGGCCTTGAGGTAGGCGCCGCTCGCCGCGTTGAAGGCGATCTTGGCTGCCGCGACCACGGCCGAGATCACGAGCAACTGGACGAACCCGAGCCGGCCGAAGGCGTAGGCGAGCGGGATCGTCGCCATGGCCGCGAACCGGGTCAGGTCCATTGCGATCATGACCGGGCGCTTGCGCCGGAACTCCACCCACGGCGCGAGCGGCGCCGCGATCAGCGCGCCCACCGCGGGCCCCACCGCGGACAGCGCGGACACCTCGGCGGGGCCGGCCCGCAACAGCAGTACGGCGATCAGCGGCAGTGCCCCGAACCCCAGCCCGGACCCGTACGCGCTCACCGCGTAGGCCGCCCACAACCAGCCGAACCGCCGGCCCAGCGGTCTCCTGCCCACCATGCTCAGCGCACTCCCCTTGGGCGACCCACTCGAACAAACCGGCGTTGACCCGGGAGAGCTAAGCGGGCGGCACAACGGCAGGTCAAACAACTGATCTGCCCGCTGTCAACAACCATCCGTTGTTCACTAGGGTGGCTCGACGTGGATCTCGAAGCCGTACGTACCTTTGTCGCCGTCGCGGAAGCGGGCCAGTTCCTGAGGGCCGCCGCCGACCTGTCGATCACCCAGCAGGCTGTCTCCAAGCGCATCGCCGCGCTGGAGGGCGACCTGGGCGTGCGGCTGTTCACCCGCACGCCGCGCGGCGCCGAACCGACCATCGACGGGCAGGCGTTCCTGCCCCACGCGCGCGAGCTGCTGCGCGTCTCCGAGCGGGCGGTCGCATCCGTGCGCACCGGCCGCCGTCCGCTGCGCGTCGACGTGATCGCTTCCCGGGTCGCGCCGTCGGGCCTGATGCGCGGCTTCCACCAGGCACACCCCGAGATCGACCTCGACGTGGTGATGCTGTTCGACGTCGAGACGGCCGTCGCCGCCATCCGGTCCGGTGCGATCGACGCGTCCTTCCGCGCCGTCGCCATGCCCGGCCGGCCCCTCCCCGAGGACATCGAGTCCGTCCGGGTGCTCGACGAGACGCTTCAACTCCTCACCGGCCCCGCCCACGCGCTGGCTGGGGCCCGGTCGGTGACCGTCGCTCAGCTCGCCGGGCACCGGATCTGGATGCCCGGCATCGTCCCCGGCACCGAGTGGGCCGCCTACTACGACGACCTCGTCGCCGAGTTCGGCCTCACCATCGAGGCGACCGGTCCCAACTTCGGCTCCGACGCGCTCCTGGACACCATCGCCGACACCCCGGCGCTGGCCACCCTCATGGGCGGGCAGACCCGCCTGGTCTGGCCCGCGGGCCACGGCCTGCGCCGGATACCGGTGACCGACCCGACGCCCGTCTACCCGCACTCGCTCCTCTGGCACCGCGACAACCCGCACCCGGCGCTGGCCGCCCTCCGCTCCCACCTCGCCGCCGCGACAGCCGGCCACGACGCCGCCGGGACCTGGAGGCCGGGCTGGGTGAGGGCGCGCTGAACCAGTGAGTGGGGCCTACGCGGGCGTGGGCCGGCCCACGCCGCAGGTCAGAACACGGTCGAGCGCCGCCCGGCCCGCGGGTCCCCATGCCGGCTTGCCGCCAGGAAGGCCCCGCTCCCCGTTCTGGCCCATGAGGATGAGGAAGAGGCTCTTCATGGCGGCCAGCCCGCGGGCGCGCCGGATCGTCGCCTCGTCGGCGTGCGCGTACGCCTCGAAGAACCGGGAGCCCGCGCCCGCGGGAAGCAGCACCCACGCGGCCGCGAGGTCCCACGCCGGATCGCCGGCGAACATGGCGTCGAAATCGATCACGCCCGAGAGCGTCCCGTCCGAGACGACGACATTCGCGGGGTGGAGGTCACCGTGCAGCCATACCGGCGGGCCCTCCCACTCGGGGGCCATGACGGCGTCGTCCCAGATGTCCCGGACGGCCCGGACGTCGGCGGCAAGGCCGCCGGGGGCAATGGCTTGCAAGAAATTCTCGAAGCCGCCCGTGCAGTTCTTGGGGTGAGCGCCGCGGTCCGAACTGGCCGGCGCCTCGGCGGGCGCCTCCACATGGAGCGCCCTGAGGAAGCCCGCCAGAGTGTCGGCCGCGTGCTCGCCGCGACTGATCGAGGTGTGGTCGAGTGGCTCGCCGCGAACCCACGTCATGATGCTCCACGGCCTCGGGAAGCGCGCGGACGGTTCGCCGATCCGCACAGGCGTCGGAACCGGGAGCGGGAGACGCGGGGCCAGGACGGGCAGCCACCGGCACTCCTTGCGCAGGAGATCCGGGGCACCTTCGGTGCGCGGCATACGCACGGCCAACTCGTCCCCGAGGCGCCACATCTGGTTGCCCCAGCCGCCCGCCACCTCGCTCATGGGCAGACCCGCGAGGTCCGGATGCTGGTCCTTGAGAAGGTCGTGCACGAGCTGCGCGGTGATCTCGATCTCGGCGTCGTTCATGCGAAGCCACGGTACGTGAGACAGGTGGAACGGACTCGCCCGCTACGGTGACGGCCGGGGCGGGCATCCTCCGCCCCGGCCGTCCTGCGCGTGGTCAGCGGATGCGGATCTCGGCGAGTTGCAGGCGGTACTTGGTCGTCTCGTCGGAGGCGGGTGCTCCGAGCCTGGTGGCGTTGATGCGCAGGTAGCGGCCGGTCGCGCCGGTGAGGCTGTAGGTCTGGGCGGCTCCGGCCGGGTTGGCCTGGCCGGTGACCGTGCGGACGGTGGTGTAGGAGGTGGCCCCCTCGGCGCGGGTCCGGATCGTGAAGTCGGCCGGGAAGCCCGCCGAGCCACCGCCGGCCGCTGCGGTGTCGGTGCGGGGCTGGAGGGTCACGGAACCGACGGCCCGGTCGGCGCCGAGGTCGATCTCGATCCACACGGGTGTGGCACTGACGTCGGCGGAGGGGAAGTCGATGCTGGTGAACCCCCTGCTGCCGGTCACGCTGGTGAGAGTGCCGTCCAGGAACCGGGTCTTGCCCCAGTCGCCGTTCTCCAGGGTGTAGTTGGCGGTGACGGTGGTCGCGGCGGTGGGGACGGTGAGTTCGGCGAGCTGGAGCCGGTACTTGGTGGTCTCGTCGGAGGCGGGCGTGCCGAGTCTGGTGGCCTGCAGGCGTACATAGCGGGCGGTCGTGGTTCTGAAGCCGTACGTCTGCACGAGCCCGCCCGGGTTGGGCTCGGCGGTGACCGTGCGGACGGTGGTGTAGGTGCCGGCTCCGTCGGGCCGGGTCTGGATCGTGAAGTCGACGGGGAAGCCCGCCGTGCCGCCGCCGGCCGCCGGGGTGTCGGTGCGGGGGAAGAGGCGTACGGCGTCGAGGTCGGTGTCGGCGCCGAGGTCGATCTCCACCCAGACGGGGTTCGCGCTGACATCGGCGGAGGGGAAGTCGTTGCTGGTGTAGCCCTTGGCACCGGTCACGCTGGTGAGCTTGCCGTCGGTGAGCCGGTCGCGGCCCCAGTTGCTGTTCTCGAGACTGTTGTTGCTGGTGACGGGTCGGCCGAGGGCGAGGTTGTCGAGGCGGCCGGCGCCGGTGACGGTGAAGGTCCAGCTGCCGGGCTGGAGGGTGAAGTAGACGTAGGACGAGTCCTTGCTCGCGTAGCCGAGGCCGGAGACGCTGCCGGTGGAGGCGCCGCCGGTGAAGACGGTGGTTCCGTTGGCCTTGATGACCGGTGCGGAGCCGCGGTACGTCGGGACACCCACGCGCGCGGTCGTCGCACTCGGCGAGGTGAGCGTCAGGGTGACCTGGTCGCCGTCGCGGGTGATGCCGAAGCGGATGTCGCCCTTGACGGTCGGAGTGACCGTGTTGATCTTGGTGAGGGTGCCGGTCTGCGGGACGACGTCGTACGTCTCCCAGCCGGGCTTGGTGGGACGAATGCCGGCGGCGTAGGCGGACAGCGTGTACAGGGGGCCGCCGTTCCAGGCGTGGTTGTCGGTTCCGCCCGACTTGTCCCAGATCTCCCACAGGGTGTAGCAGGCGGGATCGGCGACCTGGGCGGCGTAGCGGTTGCGCATCCGCTCCTCGGCGACGGTGGCCGCTCCCATCAGGTAGAGCGCTTCCAGGACGTAGAACTCCATGTAGGGGCTGGCGTTGAGGTGGGTGCGCAGCACCTCGGTGATCGCCCGGTAGCGGGAGGCGGGCGCGAGGCCGGCGACGACGGCGAGGCCGTTGGCGCGGTCGTCGGTGTCGCCGTTGTAGCCGGGTGAGCGGTACTCGTTCCTGGAGGTGTTCCACAGAACACTGTCGAAGTTGGCCTTGATGCTGTCGCGCTTGGCCTGCCAGGAGGCGACGTCGCCGCTGTTGCCGCTGAGACCGGCGAGGGTGATGGCCGTGCCGAGGGCCAGGTAGTACCAGCAGTTGTCCAGGACGCGGGCGTCGATGTTGCTGCCCCAGTCCTCCCAGTCCCAGTCCCCGGCGCGGTGGCTGACCAGCCCGGCCGAGTCCAGGCTCCACAGGTTCAGGTACGCCTTCACCGCCGGGTAGGTGCCGGAGACGGCGTCGGAGTTGCCCGTGTAGAGGTGGTACGTGCCGAAGGCCCACACCGAGGCGAGCATCTGGACGGGCAGTTCGGCGGTCCAGATGGTGGACGGGACCGGCGAGTAGAGCACGCCGCCGGGCTTCTGCCAGGCGGTCAGCTGGGCGATGGCCTTGGCGCCGAGGGCGTGGGAGCGGGTGTCGAAGGTGTAGAAGCCCTCCTTGAGCTGGTTGACCACGTCGCCCCACCACTGGGCGCGCTCGCGGGTGGGGCAGTCCATGTAGTTGTCGCGCATGTTGACGTACATGGTGCGGGCGGCCTTGCCCCACAGGGTGTCCAGGAAGGCGTCGCTGCTGCTGAACGAGCCGGCGAAGTCGGTGTCGTAGCCGGACTCCCGGTACTTCAGGCCCAGGATGGTGACGCCTGCGGGGATCGTGTACTTCACCGCCGTGCCGCTCATCCAGGCCAGCGCTTCGAACTCCTGGACACCGCCCGCGCAGACGTAGGTGGCGCGCACGTTGTTCTCCGCCCCTGGCGTGAGGCCGGTCAGGCCGTCGCCGTCGGCGTAGTGGTCGGTCTGCATGCCGATCACCGCGCCGGCCGGAGCGTCCACCTTCAGATACGGGGTGACCTGGAGGTTCGAGGGCAAGGTGGCCGTGATGGCGGTGGCGCCCTGTCCCGTGGACGGCAGCGACGACGCGTTGCCGTACGACTTCAGGCCCGAGTACCTGAACTGTGGGACCGGCCGCTGGACGAGATCGTTCCAGGGTGCGGCACCGGCGGGTCCGAAGTCGGTGGGGGCGCTCCAGGCGCTGTCGTCGAAGCCGGCCGACTCCCACGCGGTCATGGCGGTGGCGTTGCGGGCGTCGTAGTAGACGTTCGACTCGGGCAGGCGGAAGTTGACCTGCGTGCCGCTGGTGTTGTTGGAGTAGCCCGGGTGGACGGTGTGCTTCCAGCTGGTGTCGCTGACCACCCTTGTGGTGGTGGAACCGGTGGTGATGTCGGACTGGAACAGCAGACCGCCCTTGCCGCTGCTGCTGTGCGAGAAGCCCTGCTTGCCGAAGTACCACACCAGCAGCGCCACGGTGTTGCGGCCGCTCGTGAGGTACGGGGCGAGGTCGATCTCGTCGTAGTAGGTGCCGGTGCGGTTGGGGCCGCGCTTGAGCTGCCCGTCGAAGACGACGAGGGTGCCGTTCACCCACAGCCAGTACTTCGAGTCCGCCGCGATCTGCGTCACCGCCTTCGACGGCGCGGAGCCCAGGGTGAAAGACCTGCGGAAGGCCACCCACTGGTTCGTGGTGCTGGACGGCGCCCAGATCCACTTCGCGGTCCAGGAGACGGCGGCGGACGCGGCGGGGGCGAGTCCCGGCAGAAGGACAGGGCCGAGGGTGGGCGCGAGGGCGACGGCTATGGCGGAGCGCAGGACGGAGCGGCGGGAGACGGGCTTCATGGCGGTTCCTTCCGGAGAAACCGGAGCGGGGATTGAATCGATTCAATACGATGCTTGCAGGCGGGATGCTCTGTCCTCCGCAAGCGGATGTCAATACTCCGCGCACCATCACGGGGATGCCTGCGCCGGTCCGGGCCGGTCGGGTGCGCCCTGATGTCCGGGGGACCAGTCAGAGAGACAGGAGCACTGGGAGCGCCCGCGACGACAACTCTCCGTCTCCCAGAAGGGAGACGCATCGAACCCCGTGGCCTGCGCCTCCCAGGGGTCCGAGGTCTGGGCCGGCACGCCCGAGGGCCTTCCACGGCCGGCCGTGGAAGGCCCTCGTCGGAACGCGGCCGACGGACACTTCACCGTGTCCCTCCCCCGCCCGGCACCGCCGCCCTCGTCCGTCTGGGCACCGCACCGGCGAGGGCCCGCCTTCAGGTGACCGGGTCGAGGAACGTCAGGACGGACGCGTCCTCCTCGATGAGCGGGGAGAGGGCCGCGTTGAACGGCGCGCCGTACGGAGCCTTGATGTGGGCCTGGAAGGCGTCGTCGTCCCGGTAGACCTCGAAGATCCAGAAGGCGCGGGGGGCGGCGGCCTTGGTGTAGACGTCGAAGGCCAGGTTGCCCTCTTCCTCGCGCACCTTCCGGGCGTACTCCAGGATGAGGCGGGCGACCTCGTCCTCCGCTCCCTCGCGGGCGGTGAACTCGGCGAGCAGGGTCTTGTTCACGGTGTCCTGTCCTTGTGTCATGGCTGTTGTGGTGGGTGGCCGTGGCGTCAGTCGTGGGTGGAGTGGAGGTGCCAGACGGTGGCCTTGTCCAGCTTCACCGAGCCGTTCTCGGCGAAGACCTGGACTCCCTGGCCGGCGGGGTCGGGGAAGATCTGGTCGGTGATCACGGCTTCGCCGCTGCCGCCGAAGACCTCGACGGACGACCAGTCGACCAGGACGCGCAGTTTGATCTTGCCGTTTGCCGCCTTCAGAGGTGCGGTCTGGATGCCGGGGAAGGTGCTGTTGAAGTCCACGGTGCCGGAGTGGGTGCGGTCGACGTACAGCTCCTGGGTCGTGGTGTCGTAGCCGATGACGGTCTCCTCACCGCCCGCGCCGGTGCGCACCTTCAGGCCGAAACGCTCGGCGTCCTTGAGGGAGAACGTCGCCTCGACGTCGAGCGCGCCGCCGTCGGCCGCCGGGCCGATGAGGGGCTGGGAGGTGTTCTTGACGGTGATGCCGGCCGCGGAGGCCGGGTCGCCCTGTCGCAGGGACGCCACGCTGTCCACCGGCTTGCTGGTCAGCCGGATCCGGCCGTCGATCGTACGCAGGGCCATCTCCCGGGGAATGCTCTGTGCCCCCCGCCAGGGGGAGGTGGGGATGGCGCCGCCGTAGTCCCAGTTGTTCATCCAGCCGACCATGTACCGCTTGCCGCCCGGGGCGTTCTCCCAGGACACCGCCGCGTAGTAGTCCTTGCCGTAGTCGGCCCAGTCGGCGCGCTGCAGGACGGAGAGGGCGGGGGCGTCGGCGGTGGTGAACCGGTCGGCGAGGATGTGGCCCCAGCCGCCGGTGTTCATGTCGACGAGCTGGATCTGCGCCTTCTTGCCGAGGTAGGGGCGCATATTGAAGGAGGCCCAGTCCAGCATCTCGCTGTCGGAGCCGGTGGCGCTGCGGACGACCTGGCCGTCGACGATCAGATTGACGGACGTCTCCTGGGAGCCGGGCCGGGTCTGGGTGTCGGACAGCGTGATCTGGTCGGCGTTGATGTGGCCCCAGCCGCCGGTGTTGCCGTCGACGATCCTGATCCGGGCCTTCTTGCCGGCGAGGTCACTGACGTCCCAGGAAGCCCAGTCGAGTGCCTCGGCGTCCTTTCCGGTGGCGCTGCGCACGGCCTGGCCGTCGACGAGGAGTTCGACGGCGGTGGGGTCGGCGGAGCCTGCGGGGTGGTCGCCGCCGCCGATGAGGAAGTTGACGTAGCGCTTGTCGATGGTGAATTCGGGCGAGGTGAGGGTGCCGGTGGAGGCGTCGCCGTTCAGGAAGGTGTTGACCAGGCCGCTGCCCTGGAAACCGGTGATCTGCTGCTGGCCGGGGAGGGTGCCGGTGGCCGGTGCCGGGCCGAAGGCGTCGCCGGTCGTCGTCCAGTCTCCGTAGGTGCCGCCCTCGAAGTCGGCGAGGACCTTCCCGGGCTGGTGCGGGTGCCGGCCGCCTCCGACCTTGAAGTTCAGGTAGGGGCTGCCGACGGTGAAGGAGGGCGAGGTGAGGGTGCCGGTGGTGCCGTCCCCGGAGTGGAAGCTGTTGGCGAGGCCCTTGCCGTCGAAGCCGGCGACGGTCTGCTGCCCGTCGAGCGTCCCGGCCGCCGGTCCCGGGCCGAACGCCGTGCCCGTCGCCGTCCACGAACCGAAGTCGGTGCCCTCGAAGTCCTGCGTGATCGTGCCGACGGGCGGGGTGTAGGCGCCCTTGTCCTGTGCGGTGAACGTCTTGCCGTCGAAGTCGCCGACGAAGTACTGGGCCGCCGAACCGCCCGCTATGCCACCGGGGTTGATGTTGACGACCAGGACCCACTTGATGTTGTTCGTGTCCCCGTCGACGGCGAGGGGGAACAGGTCGGGGCACTCCCACACACCGCCCGTCGCGCCGGCCGGGCCGAACTCGCTGAGCTGCGTCCAGTCCTTGAGGTTCTTGGAGGAGTAGAACCGGACCTTGTGCTCGGTCGACAGCGACACCGTCATCAGCCAGCTCCGTGTCGGCGCGTACCACTGGACCTTGGGGTCGCGGAAGTCCCGGGAACCGATGTCGATGACGGGATTGCCCTGGTACTTGGTCCAGGTGCGGCCGCGGTCGGTGCTGTAGGCGAGGGACTGCGACTGGATGCCGGTGGATTTGTCGTGGCTGGTGTAGATCGCCACCATGGGCGGGTTCTCCCTGGTGCCGAAACCGGTGGTGTTGTTCTCGTCGACGACGGCGCTGCCGGAGAAGACCATCTCCTTGTCGTCGTGCGACAGGGCGAGCGGCAGTTGCTGCCAGTGGACGAGGTCCGTGCTCACGGCGTGGCCCCAGGACATGTCGCCCCAGGAGTTGCCATTGGGGTTGTACTGGTAGAAGAGGTGGTATTCGCCCTTGTAGTACACGAGGCCGTTGGGGTCGTTCATCCAGTTCTTCTCCGGCGTGAAGTGGAACTGGGGACGATAGGTCTCGGAGTACGGCGCGGTGTCGGCCGCGGCGACCTGAGGGGCGAGCGGGGCAGCGGACAGGGCGCATACGGTTGCCACCGCCGCGATCATCCGCACGCGGGCAGGCCGGGGTACACGTCCAGAGCTCATGGCGTCTCCTGTGCTGCGGCCGTCCACGCGGCAGAGCCTGCGATGGCCGGTCCGGACATTACGCCCTGGTCCGCGACGACGTCCCCGCCGCCGACCAGAGGTGTCATCGTTGACATCGAGTTGCCCGATGATGGACGCAACTCGGCCGACGCGTCAACGGTTCGGCCGGGATCGGCGGTTGCGGGACGCCTGCCCCTCAGGCGTGATCGGTCGTCGTGAGCGGCGCCAACTGGCTCTGCCACGGCGGGTTGGGGCCGGGGACCGAGCAGGTCAGGGCGGCGACCCGGGCGGCGAACGCGCAGGCCTGCGCGACGTCGTCGAGGCGGACGTCCGTCAGCCGGCCGCCGAGGAGTCCGCGGGTGTCGAGGTGGTGCAGCAGCCCGGCAGTGAAGGAGTCGCCCGCCCCGACGGTGTCGGCGACGCTCGTCGGTACGGCCGGCACGTGGACCCGCTCGCCGTCGAGCGAGGCCAGGGCGCCGCCGGCGCCGCGAGTGATCACGACGAGACGCGCGCCGGCCGCGTGCCAGAGGTCGCAGGCCTGCTCGGGCGGAGTGCCGGGCAGCAGCAGTTCGAGGTCGTCCTCGCTCAGCCGGAGCACGTCGGCGAGCTCGCACCAGTGGGCCAGCCGGGCGCGGTAGACCTCGGGACGCACCAGCAGTGGCCGGACATTCGGGTCGATACTGACGGTGGCCCGGGAGGCGGCCGCCGCCAGGAAGTCCTCCACCACGGCCGCGCCCGGGTCCCGGACCAGGGCCAGTGATCCGGTGTGCACGCAGGCGGTCCCGGTCAGGTCGACACGGGCCAGTTCCCCGGCCGTCCACTGCCAGTCGGCGGTGCTGTCGGCGTGGAAGGAGAACGCGGCCTGCCCCTGGGCGTCCAGTTCCGCCACGGCCAGCGTGCTGGGTTCCGTGGCTGTGACGGCGTTCGAGAGGTCGACGCCCGACGCCTCCAGGTGGGCGCGGAACAGGCGGCCGAACACATCGCCGGACAGGCGTGCGAGGAAGCGGGCCGGGGTGCCCAGCCGGGCCAGGGCCACCGCCGTGTTCGCGGGTCCGCCGCCGGGCAGGACGCGCAGGGCGAGTTCGTTGGAGGCGCTCGCTGGTTCGGCGAACGCGTCCGCGACGCACTCCCCCAGCACGGTGATCTGACGCGGTCTCATGGGCTGCTCATCTCTGACGGGCGTACGGGCCTGCCGGGCACGTGGTGGGGTCACGTGCGGCGAGCTACGGGTGGGCGGGGGCCGGGAGCGTTGCCGATTTGTGACGGGTGAAGGGCATTGACGTTTCCGGGAGACGGAGTCCATCATCCTCGCCATGCAGTGTCAACGATGACATAAGTCAACGATGACACCTCGGGACGGCATCCTCCGATGCCGGCCGCGCCGCTCGTGATCCCGCAGGAGTCGTTTCATGTCTCGCACCCCTCGTCTGCCCTCCTCCCTCCTCCGAGCCGCCGCCTGTACGGGTATCGCGGCCCTCACCCTGACGGCCTGCGGTTCCGGCTCCGGATCGGGTTCCTCCAGCACTGGTTCGGGCGAGGTCAAGGTCGGCCTGATCACCAAGACCGACACCAACCCGTTCTTCGTGAAGATGAAGGAGGGCGCGGAGAAGTCCGCGAAGGCCGAGGGGGTCAAGCTCATGACCGCGGCCGGCAAGTTCGACGGTGACAACGCCGGTCAGGTCACGGCGATCGAGAACATGGTCGCCGCCGGTGTGAAGGGCATCCTGATCACCCCGAGCGACTCCAAGGCGATCGTGCCCGCGATCGAGAAGGCGAAGGCCAAGGGTGTCCTGGTCATCGCCCTGGACACGCCGACCGAGCCGCAGAGCGCGGTCGACGCCCTCTTCGCCACCGACAACCTCAAGGCCGGCGAGCTGATCGGCGAGTACGCCAAGGCCGCCATGAAGGGCAAGTCGGCCAAGATAGCCGCCCTCGACCTCGCGCCCGGCGTCTCCGTCGGCGTCCAGCGGCACAACGGTTTCCTGAAGGGCTTCGGCGCCACGGACAAGGACGTCGTCTGCGCCCAGGACACCGGCGGCGACCAGTCCAAGGGCCAGACCGCGATGGAGAACTGCCTGCAGAAGGCGCCCGGCATCAACGTCGTCTACACGATCAACGAGCCGGCCGCCCTGGGCGCCTACACCGCCCTCAAGGCCAAGGGCCGCGAGAAGGACGTACTGATCGTCTCCGTGGACGGCGGCTGCACCGGCACCCAGGCGGTCAAGGACGGCAAGATCGCCGCCACCTCCCAGCAGTACCCGCTGAAGATGGCCGCCGAGGGCGTCAAGGCCGTCGTGACGTACGCCAAGGGCGGCAAGAAGGCGTCCGGTTACACCGACACGGGCGTCACCCTGATCTCCGACAAGGCGCAGGACGGAGTCGCGTCCAAGGACACCGCCTACGGCCTGGACAACTGCTGGGGCTAAGAGGACCCCTCAGCCGGCCCCGAGGACCGTACGTTCGCCGCATTCCCCCCGAGCGGGGCGGCCGCCCCAGCACCTCCCCGACCGGGACGGCCGCCCCCCGCTCCCTTTGTCCTGGCGACAAGGGCTTCTGTCTCCCGACAAGGACTTCGCATGACCGCCACGTCCACGCCCCCGAGCACTTCCTCACCGTACGCGGAGCTCAAGGCACCGACCACGGCCCGCAGACTGCTCACGGCACCGACCACCGGCCCGCTGGCCGCACTCATCCTGGCCTGTGTCTTCTTCTCCTTCTCCTCCGACCAGTTCCTCACCGGCGGCAACTTCTCGCTGATCGTGCAGCAGGTCATGGTCGTCGGCACCCTCGCCATCGGCCAGACCTTGATCATCCTCACGGCCGGCATCGACCTGTCGTGCGGTGCCGTGATGGCGTTCGGCAGCATCGTGATCGCGAAGATGGCCGCCGAAGGCTCCGTGCCCCCGCTTCTCGCCATCGCGCTGGGCCTGGTCGTCTGCGGCGGATTCGGGCTGCTCAACGGGCTGTTGGTGCAGAAGATCCCGCTGCCGCCGTTCATCGTGACCCTCGGCATGCTCAACGTGGCGTTCGCGCTGACCCACATCTACTCCGAGGAGCAGACGGTCACCAACCTGCCCGGCCCGCTGACGGCGCTGGGGCAGACCTTCCCGCTCGGCCACACCGACATCACCTACGGCTCCCTGGTCACCGTCGCCCTGTTCCTGCTGCTCGCCTACGCGCTGAGCAACACCGGCTGGGGCCGGCACGTCTACGCGCTGGGCAACAGCCAGGAAGCGGCCCGCCTCAACGGCATCCGCACCTCCCGGCTGACCATCGGCATCTACACGGTGGCCGGCCTGCTCTACGGCATCGCCGCCCTGCTGCTCATCTCCCGCACCGGAGTCGGCGACCCGCAGGCGGGCCAGACCGACAACCTCGACAGCATCACCGCCGTGGTCCTCGGCGGCACCAGCCTCTTCGGCGGCCGCGGATCGGTCCTGGGCACCTTCATCGGCGTCCTCATCGTCGGTGTCTTCCGCAACGGCCTGCAGCTGATGGGCGTCGCCTCCATCTACCAGACCCTGATCACCGGTGTCCTGGTGATCCTCGCGGTGACCGTCGACCAGATCTCCCGGAAGAAGGCACGATGACCGCCCCCTCCTCCCCCACCCCCGTGCTGCAGGCCCGCGGTCTGGTCAAGCGCTACGGACATGTCACCGCCATCGACGGCGCCGACTTCGACCTGCTGCCCGGCGAGGTGCTCGCCGTCATCGGAGACAACGGCGCCGGCAAGACCAGCCTGATCAAGGCCCTCACCGGCGCGGTGGTGCCGGACGCGGGCGAGATCCGGCTGAACGGCGAGCCCATCACCTTCTCCGGTCCGCAGAGCGCACGCGCCCACGGCATCGAGACGGTCTATCAGGACCTCGCCGTGGCCGCCTCCATGGACATCGCCTCGAACATGTTCCTCGGGCGCGAACTGCGCCGCCCCGGTGTCCTCGGCAGTGTCTTGCGCATGCTGGACAAGAAGCGCATGCGTCAGGAGGCCGCCGAGCACATGGCCGACCTGAAGATCGGGCTGCGCTCGCTGACGCAGTCGGTCGAGACGCTCTCCGGCGGACAGCGGCAGGCCGTCGCGGTCGCGCGTTCCGTGGCCTGGGCCCGCAGCGTGGTCGTCATGGACGAACCCACCGCCGCCCTCGGGGTGAAGGAGTCCGGTCAGGTCCTCGACCTGATCCGCCGGGTCCGGGACAAGGGCATGCCGGTCGTCCTGATCAGCCACAACATGCCGCATGTCTTCGAGATCGCCGACCGGATCCATGTGCACCGGCTGGGCCGGCGCGCCGCCGTGATCAAGCCCTCGGACTACTCCATGGCGGAGGTCGTGGCCATCATGACCGGCGCACTCACGGTCGACGCGGCCGGAGATACTGTCGTAGCGGATTCCGAGGCGGCGAAGGCCGCCGGAGTCCAGGCCAACTGACGACGAACGCAGCACTCCCAGGTTCCGGCCGAGGCCGCGGCCGGAACCGACGAGCACAGGAGACCGTTTCCTCCATGGCAGCGAACCGCCGCCCGACCCTGGCAGACGTGGCCCGAGAAGTGGGCGTCAGCGCCAAGACCGTCTCCCGCGTCCTCAACGACGACGGACCCGCGTCGCCCCGGACCAGGGAACAGGTTCTCGCCGCCGTGGCCAAGCTGGGGTTCCAGCCGAACCTGATGGCCCGCAACATCCGCGTCGGGGGGCCCGACACCACCGTGGGGCTGGTCATCCCCGACCTGGGCAACCCGTTCTTCGGCGCCGTGGCCAGCAGCATCGAGGACACGGTCCGCGACCGCGGTCTGACCCTGCTGATGGGATCCTCCGCGGACGACCCCGAACGGGAACGCGCCCTGACGGACAAGTTCCTGGCCCGGCGCATCAGCATCCTCATGGTCGTGCCGTCCGTCGGCGCCGACCACGCGCACCTCAAGACGCACCGCGCCGGGGGGCTGCCCGTCGTCTTCATCGACCGTCCGGGAGCGAGCCTGGCCACGGACAGCGTCGTCAGCTCCAACCGGGCGGGCGCCCACGAGGGTGTCGCCCACCTGATCGCCCACGGGCACCGGCGCGTCGGGTTCATCGGTGACCTGCCCACCCGGCTCTACACCCGGCGCGAGCGTCTGGCCGGCTATCGGACGGCCCTCCAGGAGGCCGGTCTGCCGTACGACCGCTCCCTGGTCACCAACGCCCATGACCAGCACGGTGCTTCGGCCGCCACGTCCCAGCTGCTGGCGCTGCCGGATCCCCCGACCGCCCTGTTCGCCGGCAACAACATCGTCGCGCTGGGGATAGTCACCGAACTCGCCCGCAGCGGGCGCAAGGACGTCGCCGTGGTCGCCTTCGACGACGTGGCGCTCGCCGAGGCGCTCGAACCGGCCCTGACCGTCGTCGCGCAGGACCCCGATGAGATCGGCAGGGCCGCGGCGACCACCGCACTGGCCCGCCTGGACGGCGACCGCTCCCGCGCCGGCACCGTCACCGTACCGACCCGGCTGATCGTCCGCGGCTCGGGCGAACGCCCCGCCCCGGTGCTGCAGGAGGCCTGAGCCGGAGCCGGCCCGCGGACCCGTGGTCGGGCGCCGTTGTGGCCGGGGCGGTGGTGGAGGCGGCCGGTGAAGCGGTGATACACGCCGAGGACCGCCGCCTGGGGTGTCTGTGTCGACTCAGGTCTCCTCGGATCGTCATCGGCCTCCCACGATCCCGCCCGTCGCCCGCCGCGACCTGAGTGGCCGTACTGAAGTCCGCACCGTGGAGTACCCCGTCTGCACCCGCGTGGCCACGGCCAGGCCGAACAAGCCAATGTTGTGCATTTTCTTGACGGCAGTCATCGAAGAGCCTAATTTCGCGGTGTCCTTCCCCCGGTCAAGGGAGACCGTGATGCCCCCGTCCCCCCTCGCATCCCCGCCCCCGAACCGCGAACGAACCCGGCAGCTGCGCCGCGTGGCCCTGTCCGGACTGCTCGGCACCGCCGTGGAGTTCTACGACTTCCTCGTCTACGGCACCGTCGCCGCCCTCGTCTTCGGCGAACTGTTCTTCCCCGGCGCCGACCCCGCCGTGGGCACCATCGCGGCGTTCGGCACCTTCGCCGCCGGCTATGTCGCCCGACCGCTCGGCGGCGTCCTCTTCGGTCACTTCGGCGACCGGCTGGGCCGCAAGTCCATGCTGCTGCTGACCATGGGTCTGATGGGCGGCGCCAGTTTCCTCATCGGTCTGCTGCCCACGTACGACACGATCGGTGTGTGGGCACCGGTCCTGCTGATCACCCTGCGTGTCGTGCAGGGCGTCGCCATCGGCGGTGAGTGGGGCGGTGCCACGCTGATGGTCGTCGAGCACGCCGGGGATCGGCGGCGCGGACTGTGGTCCAGCTTCACGCAGATGGGAGCACCGCTCGGCTCCCTGCTGTCCACCGCCGTCGTGACGTTCGTCGTCGCCCTGCCCAAGGACGAGTTCGCGGCCTGGGGTTGGCGTGTGCCCTTCCTGCTGAGCGTGGTGCTGCTCGGCGTGGGGCTCTTCGTCCGGCTCAAGGTAGTGGAGAGCCCGCTGTTCGCCGAGGTGAAGCAGGACCGTGCCGAGTCACGGCTGCCGGTCCTCGACGTGCTGCGCCAACCTCGCCCCGTGCTCCTCGCCTGTTGCGTCGGCATCGGCGCGTTCACCGCCCAGTCCCTGCTGACCAGTTACCTGATCGCGTACGCCACCGGCATCGGCTACGCCCGCCCGCAGGTGCTCACCGCGCTCACCGTGTCCGCCTGTGTCGCCCTCGTCGTGCTGCCCTGCGCCTCCGCGCTCTCCGACCGGGTCGGCCGCCGTCCCGTCGTCCTCGCCGGGGCCCTCGTCTCCGCCGCGCTCGCCTTCCCCGTGCTCGCGCTGGTCGACTCGAAGTCCCCCGGGCTGCTGATCCTCGCCGTCGTCCTCGGCCACGGCATCGCCCAGTCCACGATGTACGGCCCGCTGGGCGCGCTGCTCAGCGAGATGTTCGGCACCCGGGTCCGCTATACCGGCGCCTCTCTCGGCTACCAGAGCGCCACCCTGATCGGCGCCGGCTTCTCCCCCATGATCGCCGGGAGCCTGGTCGCCGGGAGCGGCAACGGCACCCCCGTCGCGCTGCTGGTGTGCGGGGGCTCGCTCATCACCGCGCTGACCGTCTGCTTCGTACGCGAGACCAGCCGCACCTCCCTCACCGGCACCTCCGAGAGTCCCACCGCCCCCCACTCGCAGGAGATTTCCGCATGACGAGCCCCACCCGCACGTCCGCCCCCACCCGCAGCCGTGTCCGCGCCGCCCGGCGCACCGCCTGCGCGGCGGCCCTGCTGCTCGCCGTCACCGCCCTGCCCACCTCCGCGGCGGCGGCCACGGCACCCCCGAGCCATGTCGAGGGCCGGCTCCCGTCGGGCGCCACGTACGTGATGGACGTTCCGGCCGACTGGAACGGTACGGTCCTGCTGTTCAGCCACGGCTACACCCCGGCCGGCGCGCCCAACCCCGCCCAGGACGCCCCCGAGGACGCGACGAAGGCGCTGCTGCTCGGGCGGGGCTACGCGCTCATCGGCTCCTCGTACGCCACCACCGGCTGGGCGGTGACGGACGCGGTCCCCGACCAGCTCGCCACGCTCTCCGCCTTCACCGACCGCTTCGGGGCGGCCCGTCGCACCATCGCCTGGGGCCGGTCGTACGGCGGACTGGTCACCACCGCCATCGCCGAGCGGCACCCGGACCGGATCGACGGCTCCGTCTCCACCTGCGGTCTGGTCCACGGCGGCGTCGCCAACTGGAACAACACCCTCGACCCCGTCTTCGCGCTCAAGACACTGCTCGCCCCCGGCTCCGGCATCCCCCTGACCGGGCTGCCCGATCAGGCGGCCGCCTCGGCCGCGGCCGACACCCTGACGAGCGCGGTCGACTCCGCGCAGTCCACGGCCGCCGGACGGGCCCGGATCGCGCTGGCCGCCGCCCTGCACAACATCCCGGTCTGGAACCAGCCGACGCAGCCCCGGCCGGACCCCGACGACTGGGACGCGCAGCAGATCAACCAGTACGGAGCGGTCAAGGGCCTGCTGAAGACCGCCGCCTTCAACTGGCGGCAGGAGGCCGAGGTCCGGGCGGGCGGCAACATGTCCTGGAACACGGGCGTCGACTACGCGAAACTGCTCGGCCGGTCGTCCGTGCGCAAGGAGGTCACCGAGCTGTACAAGAAGGCCGGTCTCTCCCTGCGCGGCGACCTCGCCACCCTGAACCGCGCTCCGCGCATCAGCGCCGACCCGGCCGCCGTCGGGTGGCTCAGCCGCACCAGCTCCTTCACCGGCCGGCTGACCAAACCGCAGTTCAGCGTCCACACCACCGGCGACGCCCTCGTCCCGGTGCAGACCGAGAGCGCCCTGCGCCGGGCGGTCACCGCCACCGGTTCGGCACCCCTGCTGCGTCAGGCGTACGTCGACAACACCGGCCACTGCACCTTCAGCCCCGCCGAGCACCTCGCCGCCCTGCGCACCCTGGAGGACCGACTGGACACCGGCACCTGGCGGGGAACCGACCCCACCTCCCTCAACTCCCGCGCCGCCGCGGCCGATCCGACCACCCCGGCGCGCTACGTCACCTACCGCCCCACCCCGTACCTGCGGCCCTACGACCTCGCGCACCCCGCCGACGGCCGGTGACGCGGCACGGCCGCCCGCCGCGGGTCCGGTGGGCGGCCGTACGCTTGCCGAATGGAGGACGACGACATCCTGGACACCTCGGACAGCGACATCCGGGACGACATCCCGGACGGTGACGGCCTGGAGAGCCCGCAGCCGCGACCGCAGTCGCTCATGCTCGCCTTTTTCGGCAACCATGTCCTGGACGAGGGGGACCTGTGCGTCTACTCCGGCAGCATCATCGACGTCCTCGGCCGCGTCGGGGTCGGTGAGCAGGCCGTACGGTCCACGCTGACCCGGATGGTCAACCGGGGCCTGCTGCGGCGCCAACGAGACGGCCGCAAGATGTACTTCGGCCTCACCCCGCAGGCGACCCGGGTCCTGGAGGACGGACGCGTCCGCATCTGGACCCAGGGCGCCGTCAACGACGACTGGGACGGCACCTGGACGCTGCTGGGCTTCTCCCTCCCCGACTCCTGGAAGCGCCAGCGCCACGACCTGCGCTCACGGCTCACCTGGTCCGGGTTCGGCGCGCTGTACAGCGGGCTGTGGATCGCCCCCGGACAGGTCGACGTCTGCGATGTCGTCGCCGAGCTGGGTCTGACCGACCACGTCAAGATCTTCCACGCCCGGGCCGACCAGGCCACCGACATCGAGCTGATGGTCCGCGACACCTGGGACCTGGAGAGCATCGCCGCCCGGTACGTCACCTTCGACAAGCGCTGGACCGCCCACCTGGTCGGGGGCTCCGGCGAGGACCCGATCGGTACGCGGCTGCGGCTGGTCAGCGAATGGCTGGACACCATCCGCGCGGACCCCAGACTCCCCGCCCGCCACCTTCCCCCCGCCTGGCCGGCCCGCCCCGCCCAGGACACCTTCCATCGCGTCGCGCGGCATACCGACGTACCCGCACGCACGATGGCCCGCCGGCTGCTGGAGACCACGGCGGCGCGCTAGCCGGGCGGGAGTCGGCACAGCTTGGCCATGAAGGTGCCGAGCCGGGTGATCCCCTCCCGCAGGTCGTCCGTCGAGGCCGCGTAGGAGAGGCGGACGTGCGTGTCCGCCGTGCCGATGCCGAAGTCGCGGCCGGGGGTGAGGGCGACGTGGGCCTCCTGGAGCGCGCGTTCGCAGAACTGCCAGGAGGTGAGTCCGGTGCCGCTGACGTCGAAGTAGACGTAGAACGCGCCGTCGGGCGGCACGGGGACGGGCAGTCCGATCGCCGCGAGGCCTTCGAGGACGAGGGCGCGCCGCTCGGCGAACTCGGCGCGGCGCGCCTCGCAGACCGCGAGCGACTCGGGGGTGAAGCAGGTCAGGGCGGCGTGCTGGGCGGGAGCGGAGGCGCAGAGGAAGTAGTTCTGGGCGAGGCGCTCCATCGCCGGTACGAGGGGCTCGGGGACCACGCACCAGCCGAGCCGCCAGCCGGTCATCCCGAAGTACTTCGAGAAGCTGTTGATCACGACGGCGTCGGGGTCGAAGGACAGCGCGCTGCGCGGCGGCCGACCGTGCTCGTCGTGGTCGCTGAGGTTGAGGTAGATCTCGTCCACGATGCGCCATGCGTCGCGTTCCCGCGCCAGGTCGCAGATCGCGGCGAGCTCGTCGGCCGGGACGGAGGTACCGGTCGGGTTGGACGGAGTGGCGATCATGATGCCGCGGGTGCGGTCCGTCCAGTGCGACCGCACGGATGCCGAGTCCAGCTGGTATCGCGAGGCCGCGGTGGTGGGGACGAGGGTGACGCGGGCGCCGAAGCTCTCGACGATCTGCCGGTTGCACGGGTAGGACGGGTCGCCTATCAGCACCTCGTCGCCCGGGTCGACGAGGGCTGCCGTGGCGAGCACCAGGGCGGCCGAGGCACCGGCGGTCACGACGACCCGGGAGGCGTCGACCTCGACGCCGTGCTGCTCCTCGTAGAAGCGCGCGATCGCCTGGCGCAGGGAGGGCAGTCCGAGTGCCGCGGTGTAGGCCATCGGCCGTCCGTCCATGGCCTCTCGCATCGCGCCGAGGACGGCCGGGGGCGCGCCGAAGTCGGGTTCGCCCAGGCTGAGTTTGACGACGTGGTGCCCCTGGGCCTCCAGTGCCGCGGCGTGCTTGCCGAACTCCATCGCGTAGAAGGGGGCGACGGCCCGGGCGCGCTGCGAGATCCTCATGCCGGCCTCCGGCTCGACGGGACTCGTGAGTGGGTTCATGTCGCCTTCCTGGGATGTCACTGTTCGGACCCTGGACGCCGAAGCGCTCCAGCCGGCACACGGCCGGGGTCCGTCCGGCCTTCCCTACCGTACCCACGGCCTCGATGTGGTCGCCCTCGGCGGGGACCGGGCGCCCCGCTCCGGCCAGGACCGGACTGCCCTACCGTGGGGCGTCATGAGGATCCTGATCATCGGCGGCAGCGGATTCCTGGGGACGGAGCTCGTGCGTCAGGCGGCCGCCGCGGGCTGGGAGACAGCCGCGACGTACTGTTCCCGCCCGGGCGGCGGGTCGGGAGCGTCATGGCACCGGCTCGACGTCCGTTCCGCCGGACAGGTCGATGAGCTGCTGGCGGCGGTCGCTCCCCATGCCGTCGTCGACGCGACCAGCGGGGGGAGCGACTGGGCGGTCACCGCCGACGGCTCGTTCCACGTGGCGGCAGCCGCGGCGAAGGTCGGCTGCCGCCTGGTCCACGTCTCCAGCGACGCCGTGTTCTCCGGTGCCCGGGTCCACTACGACGAGGCCTGCCTCCCCGATCCCCTCACCCCGTACGGCGCGGCGAAGGCGGCCGCCGAGACCGCTGTACGACTGCTGTCGCCGGCCGCCGCGGTCGCACGCACGTCGTTGATCATCGGTGACGGCGGATCCGCGCACGAGCGCATGGTCCACGCCCTGGCGGCCGGTACCCGCGACGGCGTGCTGTTCACCGACGACGTCCGCTGCCCGGTGCACGTCCAGGATTTGGCCCGCGCCCTGCTGGAACTCGCAGGGTCCGACCGTGCCGGGATGTTCCACCTCGCCGGGGCGGACGCCCTCAGCCGTCACCGACTCGGCGTCCTCATCGCCCGACGCGACGGCCTCGACGCGGCCCGCCTGCCCACGGGGCGCCGAGCCGACGCCCCCGTCCCCGGCGCCCTGGACGTCCGCCTCGACAGCAGCGCCACCCAGGAACACCTGCGCACACGGCTGCGCGGAGCCCCGGAGTTCCTGCACGTGCGGTGACCGCCGTCGGTCGCAGGAGGCGGTGCGGGCGGCAGTCGCACGCGTGGCGCGCGATCGGCGTCCTGAGCAGCCCCCGCTGGAGCCCGGCATCCGCTCCCCACGGAGGTCGCTGAAGGCCGGCTCAGAGTCGGAACACGGTGGTCACCCGGTCGGTGAGATCGTCTTCCGTCATCGTGGTGTCGACGTGGATGGTGCGCAGGTGGAGGCGCTCGGCTTCCTCCCGGATGTGGGACGTGAACAGGTGGTCGCGTTCGGCCACGTTGCGGGCGGCCCGTTCCGGGTCACTGGTCCGCTGCACGAACCCCTCCCCTGCCGCCGACCTGCTCCGGATGGCCGCCTGGCGGAAATCTGGCGTGGGGAGGAGCCAGACGGCGTGCTCGGGGGCGGCGAGCAGAGGCTTGACCAGATGCGGGAGCAGCCGGAAGCCCTCGACGACGCATGGGTCCCGCGGGAGGCGGAGAAGGTCTTCGAGGATCAGTCCGAAGGCCTCGCCCCGGAACCAGTGGAACGTCTCCAGCATGACGTGTGCGGACCGGTTCACCCACCGCTCGTCCATGTCCATGGCCATGAACTCGTGCAGGAGGGGCGCCTCCTCGGGCGTGGTCCGGCCGGCGTGGTCCCGCATCACGTCGTCGGTCGCGTAGAGGCGCCAGCCGTGGCGGTCGGCCAGCCGGCGGGCGATCGTCGACTTGCCCGCGCCGCTCCCACCGCCGATCCAGTAGACGTGCCGCAGCCGTGCCGCGATCTCCGCGGGTTCGGCCACCTCTTCGGACGGTCCGGGCTGCATTCCTCTCCCATCCAACGGGCTGCGTCCAAGGCGGCGGCGGACGCGGACATCATCGCGGGTCTCGGCGCCTGACCACCCTCAGCCCCGCCGGCTCGGCCGCGTCGAAGCTGTCGTCGACGACGCCGACATCGCGGCCCGCGGCGTCCAGCAGAGATGCTGCGATGGCCGCGCGCATGCCGCTGGCGCAGTGCACCCATACCCGGCCGGCGGGGATCTCACCGATCCGCTGGTAGAGGGTGTGGAGGGGAATGTGCAAGGAGATTTGGAGGTGGCTCTCGGCCCGCTCGGAGTCCCTCCGGACGTCCAGGACGACCAAGTCGCCGCGCTCGGAGACCAGTTCGGTGGCCAGCTCGGCGAAGCCGACGCGTGGGAAGGTGCGCGGTGACTCCCCGTCGCGGATCCACGCCGTAGGCCCTCCGGTCGCCGCGGCGGCCGGGCGGTCGATGCCGACCCGCACCAGCTCGCGCTGTGCTTCGGCCAGTTGGCGCGGAGACTCGGCGAGGAGGGTGACCGGCTTGCCCCACGGGACCAGCCAGGCGAGGTACGTGGCCGGCTTGCCGTCGGCCTCGAAGTTGAAGGAGCCGGCGACATGGCCGGCGGCGAAGGCGACTCGGCCGCGCAGGTCGACGACCCACTCCCCGGCGGCCAGCCGGTCCGCGATGTCGTCGGCGTCGGCGACGGCGGGCCGGGTCAGATCCACCGGGGGCGGGCCGACGGCGTTGAGCGGTCCCAAGTGGGCGTAGTACGCGGGGACGTCGTCCAGGCCGGCGAGTACCTGCCGCACGAAGGTGTCGACGTCCTGCACGAGGGCGTCGTTGGCCGTCTTCTCCTTGCCGATGGTCGTGGCGTCGCGGCCGGCCGGGCCGGAGGAGCAGAAGCTGCCGAAGCCGTGCGTGGGCAGCACCGGGGTCTCGTCGGGCAGCTCGGCGGCGAGGCGGCGGGCGGAGGCGTGCTGGTCGCGGGCGAGTCGTTCGGTCAGCCGGGGGTCGACCAGGTCGGGGCGGCCGACGGTGCCGATGAGGAGGGATCCGCCGGTGAAGACGGCGACCGGCGTCCCACCGTCCTGGAGCACGTACGACATGTGGTGGGGCGTGTGGCCGGGGGTGGCGAGCGCGCGCAGGGTCAGGCCGGAGTCGATGTCCGTGGTGTCGCCGTCGTGGACGGGGACCCGTTCGACGGACACCCTGGCGGCGGCCGGGACGAGGTACGCGGCGCCGGTGAGGCGGGCCAGCTCCGGGCCGCCCGTCAGGTAGTCGTTGTGGATGTGTGTCTCGACGACGTGGGAGACGCGCACGCCTCGGCGGGCGGCTGCGGCGATCACCCGGTCGACGTCCCGGGGCGGGTCCACGGCGACGGCCGTGTGCGCGGCTCCCGCGAGGTAGCTGTGGTTGCCGAGCCCTGCGGTCTCGATGGTGTCGATGTAGAACACCGGGGCGCTCCCTTCCTGTGGCCATTGTCCGCCGGGGGTCGTGGTGACGCTGTCGACTACCCGTGTGACCTTCGGTGACACCGTGGGCAGGCAGGAGCGGTGGGCGGGCGCGTTGGCTGAGAGTGCACCGCCTGTGGTCCGGGAGCGCAGGGGGCGGCGGTGTTCGCCCGGCCGCCCTTCTACCCTGCTCCCAGGGGGTCGAGGGCAGGGGGTTGCACGGAGTTGACGCGGTTCGAGGTATTGGGTCCGCTGCGGGTGTGCGAGGGGGGCAGGGAGCTCGATCTGGGGTTCCCCCAGCAGCGCGCCCTGCTGGGCCTGCTCCTGGTGCGGGTGGGCCGGCCCGTGCCGGCGGGCGAGATGGTGGACGTGCTCTGGCCGGAGCGGCCGCCGGTCAGCGCGCCGAACGTGGTGCGCCGGTACGTCGGGGCGCTGCGGCGGCTGCTCGAGCCCGGTCTGCCGCCCCGGGCGCCCGGCCGCAGGCTGCTGCGCCGGGCCGGTGGCTGTCTGCTGGCGGCGGACGAGGACGAGGTCGACCTGCTGCGCTTCCGCGGTCTGGCCAAGCGGGGCAAGCGGGCGGCCGCCACGGGCAGGCCCGAGGTGGCGCTGCGGCACTTCGTCGAGGCGCTCGGCGAGTGGCGGGGGCCGGTGGCGATGGGGATCCCCTCGTCGGTGCGGGAGCACGCGGTGTTCGCCGCGGTGGAGCGCGAGCTCGTGCACACGACGGTGATGGCGGCCGACGTGGCGCTGCTGTGCGGCCGGACCGAGCCCGTCCTGCCGCGGCTGCGCCGGGCCGTCGAGCTCGACCCGCTGAACGAGTCGTTGCACGCCCGCCTCGTCATGGCCCTCGCCGCCTGCGGGTTGCAGGCCGAGGCGCTGGCCGCGTACGAGGGCGTACGACGGCTGCTGGCCGAGGAGTTGGGCGTGTCGCCCGGGGGCGAGCTGGCGGCCGCCCACACCCGGGTGCTGCGTCAGGAGCTGCGGCCCGTCGGCCTGGCGCCTGGGCCGCGGACGTGGACGGCTCGGTGCGCGGAGTCGCAGGCGTCCCAGGTGTCCGAGCCGGTGGTGCGGCCCGCGCAACTGCCGCCGGATCTGCCGGTGTTCACCGGTCGGCAGGGCGAGCTGAGCAGCTTGCTGGAGGTCACCGGGGTGGCGGCCGGGTCGGCGGGCGCGCCCGCGACGGTGCTGATCGGCGGCATGGCCGGCATCGGCAAGACCACGCTCGCGGTGCGCTGGGCCCACGAGGTCGCCGACCGGTTCCCGGACGGTCAACTCCTCGTCGAGCTGCGAGGGTTCGCCCCGTCCCGGACGCCGGTGGAGCCGGCCGAGGCGCTGCGTGGGATGCTCGCCGCGCTCGGCGTGCCCGCGGGCCGGCTGCCGGGTGGCCTCGACGCCCTCGCCGGGCTGTACCGGAGCGTGCTGTCGGGACGGCGGCTGCTCGTCCTGCTGGACGACGCCTCCGACACCGACCAGGTGCGGCCGCTGCTGCCCGCGTCGCCCGGCTGTCTGACGCTGGTGACCAGCCGCAACGGGCTGCCGGGACTGGTCGCCTCCGGTGCTCACCCACTGCGGCTGGACCTGCCGTCGGCCGCGGACGCGCGGGCCGTGCTGGCCCTGCGCGTCGGTCGGGAGCGGCTGGCCGCCGAGCCCGCGGCGGCCGACGAGATCGTCGAGCGCTGCGGCCGGCTGCCGCTGGCGCTGGCCATCGTGGCCGCCCGCGCCACCGCCCGGCCGGGCTTTCCGCTCGCGGCCATCGCCGCGGAGCTGCGGGAGTCCCGGGGCAGCCTCGACGCGTTCGCGGGACCGGTGGGGGCCGCCGACGCCCGTCTCGCCTTCGCCTCGTCCTACCGCTGTCTGCCGCCCGAGAGCGCCCGGCTGTTCCGTCTGCTGTCCCTGCACCCCGGCCCGGACCTCACCCCGGACACGGCCGCCGCCCTCGCGGGTCTGCCCATTCGCGCGGCCCGTCTGATCCTCGACGACCTCGCCGAGGCCCACCTGGTCACCGAGCACGCCCCGGGCCGCTACGCCCCGCACGACCTGTTGCGCGTATTCGCCACCGAACTGGCGCAGACGTACGACTCCCTGACGGATCGCCAGTCCGCGCGGCAGCGCCTGTCCGACCACTTCGCGCGCAACGGCGGTACGTAGCCCGGCCGTTGTCACCGCGATGTCACTTCTTTTGCACAACCGTCCTTCTACGCTCCCTCCCGTGGTGAATGTGCAGGTGAGCTGCGGTGAGTTGGCCTCGGAGGCGACGAAGATGAACGAGACGGTGTGCCGGATGCCGAGAGGCCTGGACGTCGTCGTCACCGGTGCGGACCCCGCACGGCTGCCCGGCGGGGGTCCGTGGTCCCCGGGTCGGCGGCTGATCGCGCAGGCGGGTGGCGCGTACCTCTTCGTGGGCATCCGCGGCGGCGGCCGGGCCCTGGACGTGCCGGAGCCCCGAACCTCCCTGATGGAGCCGGGGGACATCTGCTTCTACGACGCGGACCGGCCGCCCGTGCTGGACTTCCCGGAGCACTGCCGGCTGAAGGTCTTCCTCGTTCCGCGCGAGGCGCTGGGGCTTCAGGAACGGGACGTGCGCCGGGTCATGGCGGCCCCGGTGAGCCGGTCCTCGCGGATGGGGGCGCTGCTGTCGCCGTTCCTGTCGGAGCTCGCGGACACGGTCTCCGTGTCGCGTCCGTCGGTCGGCGAGATGCTCGCCTGGAACGCCGTGAACCTGCTGACCACGCTGGCCGCGGACCAGCTGGGCCAGGACGCGGCGGGCCTGCCCGAGACCCGGTCACCGCTGCTGTCGCGCATCCTGGGCTTCGTCGACCGGCATCTGGCCGACTCGGACCTGTCCCCCGAGATGATCGCCGGGGCCCATCACATCTCCGTGCGCTACCTGCACAGGCTGTTCCAGGACGAGGGCACGACGGTCGGCCGCTGGATCCAGCGCCGCCGTCTGGAGGAGTGCCGCCGGGACCTCGTGCACCGGGTGCGCGGCAGGCAGACGATCGCCGCGGTCGCGGGCCGCTGGGGCTTCCTCAGCGCCACCCACTTCAGCCGCGTGTTCCGTGCCGCGTACGGCATGTCCCCCAGCGAGTGGCGGGACACGGGCCGGGGGACACGGGCGCTGAGCCGATAGAGAGCCGGTGGGTGGAGTCGACGGCTCGGTCAGGACGGGGGTCTCGTCCAGACCGCGCCGGACACCGAGAGGCGGTACGCCGACCCCGAGACCGTGGCCAGCAGCAGGAACGCCAGGACCAGGGTGAGGTGCAGGTCGGCGTGGAGAAAGAGGGCGGCGCCGACGAGGGCGCCGAGGAACATGGCCACGACCGACAGGACGCGTCGGCCGGGCCGGGGGGCTGCGCCGCCGGCCGGGAGGGAGTCGGCGGCGAGCCCCGTGAGGGTGAGGGTCAGGACGGTCGTGGTCAGATCCGGGACGCGCAGCCGCCTGGCGACCGCGTTCTGCAGGCCCATGGCGAGGGCGAGGACCACGATCAGGGCGTACTGGACCCTGGTGGTCACCTCGCCGTGCGCGATCAGCACGACGGCGACGGTGACGGCGAAGAGCACCGCCTGGAGCCCGGTGGCCGCGGCCAGCAGGCGCCCGCGATGCCCGGCGAACCGGGTGCCGAAGCGTCCCCCCGCCAGCGCCCCGGTCAGGAACGCGGCCATCGCGACGATCGACGCGCTCGCGGACAGTCCCGGCGCGCCGGCCAGGGCGAACCCGAGGAAGACCACGTTCCCGGTCATATTGGCGACGAAGACATGGCCGAGCGCCAGATAGCTCACGGCGTCGACCAGTCCGGTGACGACGGTCAGCGCCAGCAGGAGCGGGGGCAGCGGGCCGTGCGGGTCCTCCCGGGGCGGCGCGAGCGTGCGGGCCGCGTCAGTCAGCAGCTTGCGCATACGGGGTCCTCCTGCCCGGAGCGGACGGGCGGCGCAGCACCACACGGGTGAGCAGTCCGCAGGCGGGGCCGGTCACGAGAGCCGCGGGGCCGGCCCACCACGGCCAGGGAGTCAGCCCGACGACGTGGTCGGCGGACCAGCGGCCGGGGCCGGTGAGGGCCAGTACCCCGGCGACGACGACGAGGACCAGGGGGTACTCGTACCCGTCGTTCTGTACCCAGAGTCCGTTGTGCCACTTGACGGTGGCGGCGACCGTCATCACCCCCACGGCGGTCGTCGCCGCCGCGGGGGTGAGCAGTCCGGCCGCCAGGAACAGACCGGCGCCGAGCTGGCCGGCGCCCGCGGCGAGCGCGGTGAGCCGGCCGCCGCGGAAGCCGTCGTGGCGGAATTCCTCGGTGCCGCCCGCGAGGCCGTTGCCGCCCAGGTGGAAGCTGACCTTCTGCACTCCGTGCCCGGCGATGAGAAGGCCCGCCACCAGCCGGAGGATCAACAGTCCGGTGTCCATTGCGTGTGTGTTCCTGTCCGTTCCTGACGCCCAGGGATCGGCGGCTCAGCCGGCCGCGTGGGCGCCGATGACGGCCTGCGCGTAGACGACCCCGAGGCCGTAGGCGCCGGCGTGCTCCTTCACGACCTCCGTGGTGGACACGTACGTCTCCGTACGCGCCCAGTCGCGCTGGAGCTCCAGGAGCACCTGGACCCAGGTCACCGGGACGGCACCCGCCTGGATCATGCGCTGGACGGCGTGCTCGTGGGCCTGCGGGCTGACACCGCCGGAGGCGTCGGTGACGACGTAGACCTCGTAGCCCTGAGCGAGCGCGGACAGGGTGGGCAGGACGATGCAGACCTCGGTCCACAGGCCGGCGATGACGAGCTTCTTGCGGCCGGTCGCCTTGACCGCCTCGACGAAGTCGACGTCCTCCCAGGCGTTCATCGTGGTGCGGTCGATGACCTTGTGGCCGGGGAAGACGTCCGCGAGCTGCGGCAGGAGGGGGCCGGAGAAGGACTCGGCGGCCACCGTGCTCAGCACCACGGGCACGTCGAAGACCTTGGCGGCCTTGGCCAGGCCGACGGTCGCGTTGATGATCGCGGTGCGGTCGCCGCTGCCGGTGCCGAAGAACATCTGCGGCTGGTGGTCCACGAGCAGCACGGCGGCGTTGTCCGGGGTGAGCAGGTCGGGGCCGGGGGCTGCGGTGACGTTGTCGATGTCGACCATGGGAGTGCCTTTCATGAGGGGAGGGGAGGGGAGGGGTGAAGGGTCAGAGTGCGAAGCAGGGGTCGAGGGCGACCGTGTTCGCGTCTTCGGGGGCGAGCCCTCGGCGGGCGCGCCACTGGCGGTGCTGCTCGGACTCCGCCACGGCGTGGCCGAGCAGTTCGGCCTGGCGGGCGCCCGAGCGGCCCGTGCGGGGTGCGGCCCGGTAGCCGCCGTAGTGGGCCACCGGGCTCCAGTCGGGGCTGACCGGTGGCAGTTCCTCGTCGAGGCCCTCGTACTCGGCGGCGGCGTAGACGATGCGGCCGCCGACGACCGTCAGCAGGGATTCGATGTGGGCGATGTCCTGCTCGGGCACGGTGAAGTAGTCGTCGGAGAGGACGGCGAGGTCGCCGAGGAAGCCCGGGCGCAGCAGGCCCTTGACGTCCGCCTCCCCGGTCAGCGCGGCTCCGGCCGCGCTGAACATGGCGAGGGCGGTACGCCGGTCCACCCGGTTGCGCGGCGGCCGGATCGTCAGGTCGCCGACCGTGCGGCCGGTGACCAGCCAGTGCAGGGCGATCCACGGGTTGTAGGTGGAGACGCGGGTGGCGTCGGTACCGGCGCCGACGGTCAGGCCGCGGTCCAGCATCGCCCGGATCGGCGGGGCGTCGGCGGCGACTCCGAGGCCGTAGCGGCGTACGAACGCCTCGCCCTGGAAAGAGAGCCGGTTCTGCACGGACAGGGCTCCGCCCAGGGCCGCGATGCGGTCGAGGCTGGCGGCGGAGACGGTCTCGGCGTGGTCGAAGAGCCAGCGGTTGCCGGCCGGGAAGAGCCCTTCCGCGGCGAGTTTCTCGAACACCGCGAGATCGCGGCGGATGGTCTCGTCGTAGGTGGCGTGCAGCCTGAATCCCCAGCCGTTCTCCATGAGGAGCCGTACGGCCCTCTCGAATTCCGACTCGTAATCGGTGAGTTCCGGGCGCGGCTGGGAGAAGTTCTCGAAATCAGCGGCCGCCCAGGTGAGGTTCTCGCCCGCGCCGTTCAGCCGTAGCCATTCGTCGCCGTCCTCCGGCCCGACTGTTTGCGTCCAGCGGGCGAGGTCGGCGATTTCCTGGCCCGGGGTCTGCGGGAAGAGGTGATAGGCGATCCGCAGGGAGAGTTGTCCGGCCTCGGCGAGTTCGACGACCGTGCTGTAGTTGTCGGGGAAGTTCTGGAACCCCCCGGCGGCGTCGATCGCCGAGGTGAGGCCGAATCGGTTGAGTTCGCGCAGGAAATGCCGGGTGGAGGTCTTCTTGTCCTCACCCTCCAGGGCCGGGGCCTCGGCCAGCGTGGAGTAGAGGATCAGCGCGCTGGGCGCGGCCAGCAGCATGCCGGTGGGCTCGCCGCCGCGGCCGCGGACGATCTGGCCACCCTTGGGGTCCGGGGTGTCCCTGGTGTATCCGGCGGCCTTGAGAGCGGCGCGGTTGAGGACGGCCGACTGGTAGAGGTGCAGCACGAACACCGGGGTGTCGGGCGCGGCCGCGTTCAGCTCGGCGACGGTCGGCAGCCGGCGTTCGGCGAACTGCTCGGCCGACCAGCCGCCCACCACCCGCACCCACTGTCCCCTGGGCGTACGGGCCGCCTGCTCCCGCAGCATCGCGAGGCCCTCGCGCAGGGTGGGTACGCCGTCCCAGCGCAGTTCCAGTACGTAGTTGAGGCCGCCGCGGATCACGTGCAGGTGGGAGTCGTTGAGGCCCGGCACCACGCGACGGCCGAGCGCGTCGACCACCCGCGTGGCCGGGCCGACGAGGGGAGCCATGTCCTTGTCGTCACCGACGGCCGTGACGACACCGGCGCGGATCGCGATCGCCCCGGCGTGCGGACGGGCCGGGTCCGCGGTGTGGATCCTGGCGTTGCGGACGATCAGGTCCGCTGCGTCGTCGGTGGCGCGGGGAACGAGCCCGCCGACCGGCATCGTGGACACCGTGGGACAACCTCCTCGGGGCGAACGGATTTCCTTGGGAGCCGTCACGCTATTCCGCGGGCACTCGGCCTTGTGTCCCCTCGGTGCACCGAATACGTACTGACAGCGCACTGGCTCTTTCTCGCCGGGACGGGCTCATTCTTTCGTGCGCTGTGAGGTCGACTCCGGTGCGCTCGTGGACCATTCACCGCGAATTTCCGGTTTTATCGTGCTGCCCGACTCATCCACGGATCGCACGCGAGGAATCAGGAGAACCACATGTCCGACACCACCGAGCAGATCAAGCCGGTCCTGGAGCCGGCGGCGGCCGCGTTCGCCGAGGCCACCGCCAACCCGCCCTATCTCTTCGACCTGGCGCCCGCCGAGGGCCGCAAGGCGGTCGACGAGGTGCAGTCCGGCGAGATCGACAAACCGGCGATCGACGAGGAGTGGATCACCGTCGAGGGCGGTCCGACGGGCACCGTCCGGGCGCGCGTCGTCAAGCCGGCGGGTGCCCGTGGCACGCTGCCGGTGATCCTCTACATCCACGGCGCGGGCTGGGTGTTCGGCAACGCCCACACCCACGACCGTCTGGTGCGCGAACTCGCCGTCGGCGCGAACGCGGCGGTCGTCTTCCCGGAGTACGACCTCTCGCCCGAGGCCCGCTACCCGGTCGCCATCGAGCAGAACTACGCGGTGGCCCGGTGGGTCGTCGAGCAGGGCGCGTCGAGGGACCTGGACGGCTCCCGGCTGGCGGTGGCGGGCGACTCGGTCGGCGGCAACATGACGGCGGCGCTGACGCTGATGGCCAAGCAGCGCGGTGACGTGCCCCTGGTCCAGCAGGTGCTGTTCTACCCCGTGACGGACGCGGCGTTCGACACCGGCTCGTACCACCAGTTCGCCACCGGCTACTTCCTGCGCCGTGACGGCATGCAGTGGTTCTGGGACCAGTACACGACCGACGAGGCCGAGCGCGCCCAGATCACCGCGTCCCCGCTGCGCGCCACCACCGAGCAGCTGACCGGCCTCCCCCCGGCGCTGGTCATCACCGGTGAGGCGGACGTACTGCGCGACGAGGGCGAGGCGTACGCGAACAAGCTGCGCGAGGCGGGGGTGCCGGTGACCGCCGTACGCTTCCAGGGGATCATCCACGACTTCGTGATGCTCAACGCGCTGCGTGAGACGCATGCCGCCGAGGCCGCGATCTCGATGGCCGTCGAGACGCTGCGCACGGCGCTGCACGGCGGCTGAGCCGGGGCGGGAACGGGCCCGGAAGACTCCTCGAACCCCGGACGGGCCGAGTGGTGCCGACCGGCGGGGTTTGATGGGGTCACCTCCGTCGGTCCTTGGCCGCCGTCAACGCCACCAGTGTCGCCAGCAGCACACCGCTCGTCAGTGCCGGGGCCGGCGACCAGGTGGCCGTGAGGACGGCGGCGCCCGTGGCGAGGTACGGGACGTGCTCGGCGGGCCTTCGCCGATGGGGGCGCAGGTGTACCGCCCACACCGTGAGCAGGAAGACCGCGGCGGGCACGGTCACCGCCGCGCCCGCCGCGGTGGCGGAGGCGTCGGTGCCACGGGTGACGTGGTCCGCATACGCGGCCAGACCCGCGCCCTCCGCCGTCGCGGAGGCGAAGACGAGGTAGTGGCCGTAGGCCCAGGGGAACCGTCTGCGGTGGGCCTGGTGGGTCGTGGCCAGCAGGGTGTGGGCGGGGCGGGCGAAGTACAACCACCACATGGCGTACGCCGTGAGCAGACCGCCACCGGCGAGCGCGTACAGCGCGCCCGTGCCCTGATGGCGCTCGAAGGCACCGCGGACGGCGACGGTCGCGGCCGCGACGGACTCGCCGAGGACGATGAGGGTGAACAGCTCGTAGCGCTCGGCGATGTGCCGCGGATGCCACGGCGTCATCCCGGCGGACTGCGCCCACACGGGGACGGAGATCTCGGCTGTGATCATCACGCCGATGAGCGGCAGACGAATGGTCTCGGGAGTGAACAGCAGCCCCAGCCAGCCCAATTGACATACCGTCACACCTGCCGCGAACCGCAACGCCGTACCGCGCCGGGCCGGGTCGGACAGCGCGGCCCGCAGCCACAGCGCGGCGAGCGTCGTGCGCAGGACGACGTAGCCGAGCGTGATGATCCGCAGGTCCCCGTCTTCGAACGCGCGGCTCACCCCGGCGGCGAGGACGAGGGAGCCGGTGATCTGGGCGAGGACGGCGAGCCGGTAGGGGACGTCGTCGGGGTCGTAGGCGGAGGCGAACCAGGTGAAGTTCATCCACGCCCACCAGATGGTGAAGAAGACGAGGGCGAAGCGGAGTACGCCCGCGGCGTGATGGCCCTCCGTCAGCGCATGGTGCAGCCCTGCGGACGCCTGCGCCACCGCGATGACGAAGCACAGGTCGAAGAAGAGCTCCAGCGGGGTCGCCGCCCGGTGCGGTTCGGAGGGGTCACGGCCGGGCATGGCGGGTGAACGGCCTTTGCGCAGGGGCCTGTTGATGAGGTTCAGCGGAGTGCGGTTCAGTGCGGGGCTCCCGAGGGGCAGACGTCCTGCCGAGGCTAGGCCGGCTCTCCGGAGGGCCCTGTTCCATCGGCGCACGGAGCCTTGCCCGAGAGTGAACGCGGCGGGCGGCAGTGCGCTCAGGGGCACCGCCGCGTGCACTGCCGGGCCATCCGGGAGCCGTGCACGCGCCCAGCGTCACCGGCGTACACGCACAGCACCGCACCACAGGAGGCGGATCATGACCACCAGCTCCCAGCCCGCGGGCGGCAGCCAGCCCTGGCTGCACCAGAAGGGCGAGGCGATCCAGGAGTTCGGGACCGTGAAGCAGTTCCCGGTCGGCCTGTCCTATGAGGCCCGGATGTACTCCTGCCAGCGGCTGAACAAGGTCCTGGCGGACACGCAGATCCTCCACGGGCTGTACAAGAAGCACCACTGGCTGATGCGCGGCGCGACCTTCTACCAACTGCACCTGGTCCTGGACAAGCACGCGGGGGAACAGCTGGAGATCGTCGACACGATCGCGGAGCGGGTGCAGTCCCTGGGCGGTGTCGCGGTGGGCGATGCCCGGCACGTCGCGGAGATCACGTCGATCCCGCGTCCGCCGGACGGGGTGGAGGAGGTGCCGGCGATGCTGTCACGGCTCCTGGAGGCGCACGAGACGATTCTCGTGGACGCCCATGACGCCGCCGCCCGGGCCGCCGGGCTGGGTGACGACGGCACCAACGACCTGCTGGTGTCGCAGGTGATCAGGACCGGTGAGCTCCAGGCGTGGTTCCTCGCGGAGCATCTGGTCGACACCCCGCTGGTCCGCGCCTGAGCCGGCGCCCCCGGAGGGTCGGGGTCACCCGTCCCGCAGCACGAAGGGGGCCACGTACGCGGTGAGTCCGCCCGCCTTCCGGGCCGGCCAGGTACGGGCGTGGGCGGGTGGGCGCTCGCCGGGTTCGGTGAGGACGGCGACCGGAGTGCCGTGGGCGGCCCGCACCAGGCCGGCCGCGGTGATGCTGGTGTCGTGGCCGCGGGGCTGCCGGGAGGCGCAGCCGGCGTAGTAGGCGATCGGGACGGCCTCGTGCCCGGAGAGGACGCAGGGTGGACGTACGCCGAGGCGGTGCAGGTCGGCGGCGGTGCGGGCCCAGTCGCGGTGGGCGGCGGTGGTGCGGTGCACGGTGCGTTCCAGGACCGCGAACTGGACGGTGAGGTGCCCGGCGAGCGCCAGCACCAGTGCGGTCACGACGACGGTACGCCGGATTCCGTGCGCCGCGGGCACCAGGTGGACGAGGGCGTCGGCGACGGGGAGGGCCAGCAGCGCGTAGGCGGGGAGCAGGAAGCGGGGAGCCGCGTAGCCGATCAGGAGGAGGTAGGGGACGGCGGCCGCGGCGGCGCAGGCGAGGGGCAGGAGGGTGGGTGCCGCGCGCCGGGCCCGGACCGCGACGATCAGCCCGACCACGGCGAGGGCGGGCAGCAGGAACCACCACGCCGTGATCGCCGGGTGCGCCATCGCGCCGGTGCAGGGGCGGCAGAGGGTGCGCCCGTCCAGGCTGCGCAGCTGGTCGTCGAAGGCGAGTTGCCAGCCGAGTCCGCCCTGGATCCTGGAGGCGTCGGACAACCGCCGGGCCAGGCCGCCGTAGTCGGTGTAGGCCTCGACCACCCATGGGGCCGCCCCGGCGGCCAGGCCGAGGAGCAGGGCCGCGAGCAGCCCGGGTCGCCGCCATCGCCGTACCGCGACCGTGAGGGCGAGCAGGGGCAGGGCGGTCCAGGCCGCGTCCATGGGGCGCATCCCGGCCATCAGGGCCGCCCCGGCGAAGACACCCCAGGGGGCCACCCGGCCGCCTGGGTCGGCCCCGGCGCGCAGGACGCAGCCGGAGCAGATCAGGGCGCCGAACGCCACCCAGAGGTTCGGCATGGCCTGCGGGCCGTAGAAGAGCGTGATCCACAGCGTGGCGAACAGGGTGCCGCCGAGTGCGACGACCCGAGTGGGGAACAGGCCGCGCCAGACGCGTAACGCGAGGAACAGGGCGAGGCCGGACAGCAGCGCCAGGTAGATCCGCAGCAGGGGTGTGGAGGACGACCAGGCGGCGACCGGGGCCACGAGTAACGGCACCCCGCGGGCGCGGGGCGCGCTGAAGAAGGCGGCGGGGGCGTGGTCGGCGACCTGGCTGACGTAGACCGACTCGTCCCAGCCGAGGCCCATGCCGGGGCGGACTAGCACGAGTTGGGCCAGGGTGAAGCCGACGGCGACCAGGGCGAGCCACCGGTCGCGCCAGGCGTGCCAGTAACGCCGGTGGGGGTGGGTGGCGGCGGGTTTACCGGGGTGCCGGGTGCCGGCCGGGGTGGTGCCTACGCCGTGAGCCATCCGTCTGTGTCGCCTCTCGTCGCCGCTCTCCGCGTCTCCTCCGCAACACGCTGGACGAACGCGCGGACAACGGCTGCTGGGACAGGCCCGAATGGCTCAGAAGTCACCCCTGTGTCGAAACCATTGACGCGAACTTATGCGACCCATATCTTCTGGCCGAAGTTACGAACTACGTTCGAAATCACGGACAAGGGACGGTCCTGTATGTCGCGGATGCGCGGTCGCAGACCCCTGATCATCTGGGTGCTCGCCCTCTTCGTCGCCCTCGTGGCGTCGACCCAGCCGGTGTCCGCGGCCGACGGCCGCCCGTACACCAACCCCCTGAAGTCGTCGAAGGGCGCCGACCCCTGGCTGGAGTACTACGACGGCAACTACTACCTGGTCACCACCACGTTCACCGGCATCCTCGGCATACGGAAGTCGCCGACCCTGGCGGGTCTGGCCACCGCGCCCAACGTGCAGGTGTGGTCGGACACCACGCCCACCCGCAACACCAACATCTGGGCGCCGGAGATCCACCAGTTCAACGGCCACTGGTACCTGTACTACTCGGCCGGCCAGAGCGGTGTCTCCTGCTGCGACTCGCAGCGCACGCACGTTCTGGAGAGCGCCGGCACCGACCCGCTGGGCCCCTACACCTACAAGGGCTCGCTCACCGGCTCCAACCTCACGCCGGGCGGCTGGCTGATCGACGCGACCGTGCTGCAGGCCAACAGCAAGCTCTATCTCGTCGGCAGCGGTTTCATCAACGGCAGCAAGCAGAGCCTGGTCATCGCGCCGATGAGCAACCCGTACACCCTGGCGAGCAACACCTTCACCGTGATCTCCAGCCCCACGCTGAGCTGGGAGACCTCGGGCGGCGCGGTCAACGAGGGGCCGGAACCGCTGTACCACGACGGCCGGACGTTCCTGACCTTCTCCGCCAGCTTCTGCGGCACCCCCGACTACAAGCTCGGTCAGCTGGAGCTCACCGGCAGCGACCCGCTCGACCCCGCGTCCTGGACCAAGAAGCAGACGCCCGTCTTCCAGCGCAGTGACGCGAACAGCGTCTACGGCCCGGGCCACAACGGCTTCTTCACCTCGCCGGACGGCACCGAGAACTGGATCGTCTACCACGCCAACTCCGCCTCGAACGGCGGCTGCGGCAACGGTCGCACCACCAGGGCCCAGAAGTTCACCTGGAACGCCGACGGCACCCCGAACTTCGGCACGCCCGTCGCGCTCGGCACGTCACTGCCCGGGCCGTCCGGCGAGAGCGCGGCCACCCCGACCTCGTACACCCTCGTCAACCGCAACAGCGGCAAGTGCCTGGACCTCGACGGCGGCAACAGCGCCAACGGCACCAACATCTTCCAGTGGACCTGCACCGGCGGGGCCAACCAGAAGTGGCGGATCGAGGACCTCGCCGACGACACCAACCGGCTGGTGAACGTGGCCACCGGAGGCGTGATGGACACGGCGTCCTGCTCCACGGCAGACGGCGCCGACATCCAGCAGTGGTCCTGGCTCAACAACAAGTGCCAGCGCTACCGCCTGGTGTTCACCGCGAGCGGCGACTACGTGCGCATCGTCAACGAGAACAGCGGCAAGGTCGCCGACGTGGCCAACTGCGGCACCGCGAACGGCACCGACGTACGGCAGTGGGCGTGGCTGAACAACACCTGCCAGCAGTGGAAGCTCGTGCCCACCACCTGATCGCTCCCCTCTGATCTCGCTCCGCTCTCCCCTCTGATCTGGAGAACCCCCTTGAGACGCAACGCCGTCCGGCTGCTCATGGCCGTCCTGGTGGCCGTCGCCGCCGCCCTCGTCGGCCCGGCCTCCCCCGCTCAGGCCGCCGTGCCCGACTCCCCCGCCGTGACCTACACCAACCCGATCGCCGAGAAGCGCGCCGATCCGCACATCTTCAAGCACACCGACGGCTACTACTACTTCACCGCGACCGTCCCCGAGTACGACCGCATCGTGCTGCGCCGGGCCACGACCATCCAGGGCCTGTCGACGGCCCCGGAGGTCACCATCTGGACCAAGCACTCCAGCGGTGTGATGGGCGCCCACATCTGGGCACCGGAGATCCACTTCATCGACGGCAAGTGGTACGTGTACTTCGCGGCCGGCGCCACCAACGACATCTGGGCGATCCGGATGTACGTCCTCGAGGGCACCGGCGCCAACCCGCTCACCGCGACCTGGACCGAGAAGGGCCAGATCAAGACGACGTGGGAGAGCTTCTCCCTGGACTCCACCACGTTCGTCGTGGGCGGTGTCCGCTACCTGGCCTGGGCACAGCGCAACCCGGCCGAGAACAACAACACGTCCCTGTTCATCGCGAAGATGGCCAACCCCTGGACGATCACCGGTACTCCGGCGGAGATCT
Organism: Streptomyces griseus subsp. griseus; assembly: GCF_000720255.1. Lineage (GTDB taxonomy): Bacteria > Actinomycetota > Actinomycetes > Streptomycetales > Streptomycetaceae > Streptomyces > Streptomyces griseus_I. The sequence goes on from NZ_JOJE01000041.1 coordinate 41,878, forward strand.
CGCAGCCCACGCTGTCGTGGGAGACGGTCGGCTACAAGGTCAACGAGGGCCCGGCGGTGATCCAGCACGGCGGCAAGGTCTTCATGACCTACTCGGCGAGCGCAACCGACGCCAACTACTGCCTGGGCATGCTGACCGCCTCGGCGAGCGCCGACCTGACCAACCCGGCGTCCTGGACGAAGGGTTCGCAGCCGGTGTTCAAGACCAGCGCCGCGACCTCGCAGTACGGTCCGGGCCACAACTCCTTCACCGTCTCCGAGGACGGAAAGTCGGACATCCTCGTCTACCACGACCGCAGCTACAAGGACATCACCGGCGACCCGCTCAACGACCCCAACCGCCGCACCCGCGTGCAGAAGGTGTACTGGAAGGCCGACGGCACGCCCGACTTCGGCATCCCGGTCGCCGACGGCGTCACCCCGCAGCGGTTCTCGTCGTACAACTTCGCCGACCGCTTCATCCGGCACTGGGAGTTCCGCGCCAAGATCGAGGCCAACGTCTCCCCGCTCGCGGACTCGCAGTTCCGGGTCGTGACCGGGCTGACCGGCAGCGGCACGGTGTCGCTGGAGTCGGCCAACTTCCCGGGCTACTTCCTGCGGAGCAAGAACGGCGAGGTGTGGGTGGAGAAGAACGACGGCACCGCGCAGTTCGCGTCCGACGCCACCTTCTACCGGCGTGCCGGTCTGGCCGACTCCGCCGGGGTCTCCTACGAGTCGTACGGCACCGCCGGACGCTACATCCGCCACTACGACTACCTGCTGTACGTACAGACGCCGAGCACGACCCTCGACAAGGCGGACGCGACGTTCTACGCCCAGTGACCCTCTGGTGAAAACGGTGCCCCGGGGACGCCCCGGGGCACCGTCACGCCACCTGGGAGGGCGGCGCGTGGCCCACGGCGACCTGCCGGTAGACGTGTTCCACGCCGTCCGCGACGCGCTGCCAGGTGTAGCGGGCGAGGACCCGCTCGCGCCCCGCCTCGCCGTAGCGGTGGCGCAGTTCGTCGTCGGCGAGCAGCACGCGGACGGCGGAGGCGATCGCCGGGATGTCGTCGGGCGGCACCAGCCGTCCCGTGCGCCGGTCGGCCACGGTGTCCCGGTGGCCGCCCACGTCGGTGGCGACGACGGGCACCCCGCACGCCATCGCCTCCAACGGCACCATGCCGAAGGGCTCGTACGCCGGTGCGCACACGACCGCGTCGGCGCTGCCGATCAGCGCGGGCATCCGGTCCGGCTCCACGGCGCCGAGCAGCCGCACCCGGTCGGCCACCCCCACCTGGTCGGCCAGCCGCAGCAGGTGTTCCGCCTCGGGGTCGGTCTCCACCAGGTCGGCGGGCGGTCCCCCCGCGACGAGGAGTTCGGCGTCGGGGATCTCGGCGAGGGCGCGGACGGCACGGTCGTAGCCCTTGGGGCGCACCAGGCGGCCGCAGGCGAGCAGTCGGTGCCGCCGCTGCCGTTCCGGCACGCCGGGGTCATGCGCGCCGGGGTGGAAGCGGTCGATGTCCACTCCGCACGGCACGACGGACACGTGCCGGGGCGGTACGCCCATGCCGGTCAGCTCGTACACCTCGTCGGTACTGGTCGCCAGGACCCGCCCGCAGCTGCGGCCCGACTCCCGCTCGGAGCCGACGCGTTCGTAAGGGCTGGTGTCCCGTCGGCCCTGGTGACGGCGTTCGACGGTGCCGAGGGAGTGGAAGGTCTGCACGACGGGGATGCCGTGCGGGTGCGCGCCGGTGCGCGCGGCCACGCCGGACATCCAGAAGTGGGCGTGCACGACGTCGGGCCGTTCGTGGTCCCAGGCGCGCGCGAGATGGGCGCCGAAGCCCGTCATGTACGGGTAGAGGTCGTCCCTGGGGAGGAGGTCGGGCGGCCCTGCCGGCACATGGTCCACGACGCCGCCGCCCGGCAGGGGCACCCGGTCGGGCAGGTCGGTGGAGTCGCGCCGGGTGTGGACGGTGACCTCGTGGCCGCGCCGCGTCAGTTCCTCGGTGAGGCGGGCGACGTACACGTTCTGGCCGCCGGCGTCGGTGCCTCCGGGTGCGGCGAGCGGACTCGCGTGCTCGGACACCATGGCGATCCTCATCGGGTCGACTCCTCGTGGTGGGTGGGGTTCACCGGCGCCTTCCGTCTTCCTGTTCGTGGTTGTACGCCGCCTCGAGGGGCCGCTCGTCGGCGATGACGTGCCCGCGCGGCGGCCCGGTCAGCAGCACCGCGCGGACGGCGGTCAGCAGGTCCGGCGCGACGTGCTCGGCGGCCGCCGTCTCCTCCGGTGGCGTGTGCGGTGTCGGTACGAGGACGCCGTGGGCGCCGGCCCGGCGGGCGGCCTCGACGTCGGAGACCCGGCCGCTGATGACGACGGTCCCCTCCGGCCCGGTGCACACCCGTCCGGCGGCCCACAGCAGCAGACCGGGCTCGGGGCTGCGGCAGTGGCAGCCGTCGTCGGGCCCGTGGGGGCAGACGCCCCGCACGTCGAAGGGGCCGAGGAGTTCGTCGACACGGGCGTCGACCCGGCGCACGTCGGCCTCGGTGAGGGTGCCGCGCGCGACGCCCGGCTGGTGGGTGAGGAACCCGGTGGCCAGGCCCTGGTGTCGCAGCAGTTCCAGGGCCTCGCGGGCACCGTCGGTGGGGCGGACGCGCTGGGGGTCGGCGTTGTCGGGGACGTCCTCGACCAGGGTGCCGTCGCGGTCGAACAGCACGGCTCGCACGCGGCTCACGGCGTCACCTCCCGCCAGGGCGCACTCCCGCGGTGCCGCCACAGACCCCGCAGCCAGTGCCAGGTGGCCACGGGCGGGATGAGCACGCTGCTGGCGAGCATGGTGTCGACCTCGTGGCGGGTGCGCGGGCCGGGCTCGATGCGTGCCCACGCGAGTTCGGCGGTCCCGGCGGCCCAGATCAGCCCGGCCGTGAAGGCCTCCCGGCGGCGCCCCGCCGCGGCGAGCGCGCAGGCCGCCGCGCCCGCGGCGGTGATGGCGAGGTGGCTGCGCAGCCGGCCGCGCGGGGCAAGGGCCCGGTGCCACCAGTCGGGTCCGTGCAGGCTCCGCATGAGCGCGTCGTCGACATTGCCGCGCTGGGCGCGCAGCGAGACCCATCGGCCGGTGGGCCGCACCGGGTGCAGGCTGGTGCGCCGGCCCTGCCGGATCCGCCAGCCGGCGTCGAGGACGCGCAGCGCGAGGTCGGCGTCCTCGCGGTAGGCGCGCCGGAAACGTTCGTCGAAGCCGCCGACCTGTTTGAGTGCCTCGGTGCGGTACGCCATGTCGGCGGTGATCCAGCGGGCCCGTGCGAGTCCCGCGGTGCCGCGTTCCCAGTCGGTGGGCCGGCGCTCGTCGGGCAGCGGTACCGCGAGCACACCCTGGACGCCCGCGGTGTCGGGGGACGCCTCGGTGAGGTCGTGGGCGAGTTGGTCGCACCAGTGCGGGCCGCACTGCACGTCGTCGTCGAGGAACACGATCCACGGCGAGGTGGCCGCGCGCAGGCCTGTGTTGCGGGCCGCGGCGGGACCGCGGCCGTCGCTGTGCAGCACGGTGGTGCGTGCGCGCAGGTCGCCGAGGACGCTCAACGGGTGCTCCAGCGGGCCCGGTTCGGGGTCGGGCCGGTCGTCGACGAGGATGATCTCCTCGGGGCGCGGGCCGGTCGCCGCGGCCAGCGCGGCGAGGCAGTCGGCGAGCGTGTCGCGCGCGAGGGTGGGGATGACCACGGAGTAGGCCCTGTTCATGCGTACGCCCTTCCCCTGCGCACCGCGTACGGTCCGATGGCGAGCAGGTCCACGGGCGCGGAGGCGAAGAACTCGAGGGCGTCGCGCGGATCGTCGGCCATGGGCCGTCCGGCGGTGTCGAGGCTGGTGTTGACGACGACGGGCAGTCCGGTGCGCCGTTCGAAGGCGGCCGGCATCCGGGCCACGAGGGGTTCCTGCCGTTCCTCGACGGTCTGGACGCGGGCGGTGCCGTCCACGTGCACGACGGCGGGGATGCGCTCGCGCCGCGGGCTGGGCAGTGGTCCGGCGAAGAGTTCGGGGGCGCCGCTCGTGTACTCCTGGCACAGCGGGTCCCAGGGGTCGTGCAGGCCCGGCTCGTGGGCGGGCCGGGCGCGAGCCGGGTCGAAGGAGTACGTCCAGGGCAGGAGGCGCTTGCCGTACTTGCGGCGGTTGAAGCGTTCCTCCTCGGCGGCCGCCGTGACGCGCCCGTCGACGACGAGGGCGGCGGCCGGGTCGTGGAACAGGGCGTTGATGCCGAGGATGCGCATGGTGACGCGGGTGCCGCGCGGCGGGCTGTCTCAAACGCTCGGACACGACGTGGTGGCAAGCTGGGACAAAAAGCAACTATATACTCAATATATACTCACTGTGTATAGTCCGGGCATGCCTTCTCCGACCAAGAAGACGAAGAACACGGGGACCTCGTTCCGTATCGCCGCGAAGATCTGCGGGGCCGTCGGCCTGGCCCTGGCGCTCACCGGCTGCGCGGGCGTGGACACCACCGCGCCGAGCGCCGCCCGCGCCGCGACCGCCCAGGCCCGTTTCGGGACCGTCGACTGCCGCCAGGCCAAGTGCATCGCGCTGACCTTCGACGCCGGGCCGAGCGAACACTCCGCCCGCCTGCTGGACATCCTGAAGGAGAGACAGGTCCCGGCGACCTTCTTCCTGCTGGGCAAACGCCACATGGTGAAGTACCCGGAGCTCGTCAGACGCATGGCCGACGAGGGCCACGAGGTCGCCAGCCACACCTGGGACCACAAGATCCTCACGCACCTGAAGCCCGAGGAGATACGCGAGGAACTGGAACGCCCCAACGCGGAGATACAGCGCCTCACCGGCCGCCGCCCCACCCTGATGCGCCCGCCGCAGGGCCGCACCAACGACACCGTGCACGAGATATGCCGCGAGCTGGGCCTCTCGGAGGTCCTGTGGAGCGTGACCGCCAAGGACTACACCACGACCGACTCCGCCCTGATCCAGAAGCGCGTCCTCGCGCACGCCACCCGGGACGGGATCATCCTGCTGCACGACATCTACGACGGAACCGTGCCGGCGGTGCCCGGGATCATCGACGCGCTGAAGGAACGCGGGTACGTGTTCGTGACCGTCCCGCAGCTGCTGGCGCCCGGCAGGGCGGAGCCGGGGAAGGTGTACCGGCCCTGACGTACGGGGCGTGACGTACGCGCCGTGACGTACCGGGCTCGATGTACCGGGCCGCCTAGAATTCACATGTGGTCACCTTCCTCCTGGAACGCACGGCACCGCTCCCGCTCGACGAGGCCTGGCGCAGGCTCACGGAGTGGCCCCGGCACGGCGACGTGGTCCCGCTGACCCGCGTCACCGTGGTGACTCCCCCGCCGACGGCCGCGGGCACGGTGGTCGTGGCCCGCTCCAGCCTCGGCCCGCTCTCCTTCGACGACCGGATGGAGGTCACCGTGTGGGACCCGCCGGCCGACGGCGGGCCAGGGCGCTGCCGGCTGGAGAAGCGGGGCCGTGTCGTCCTGGGCTGGGCCGAGATCGAGGTCCGTCCCGGCCCGGGCGGCCGGACGCGCGTGGTGTGGCGCGAGGAGATCGGTGTCCGCTTCCTGCCCGCCCCCTTCGACCCGGCCCTGCGGACGGCGGCGCGCTCGGTGTTCGGACGGGCGGTCGACTCGCTCCTCCGGCGCCCCTGATGCCCGTCGAACGGGTCCACTGGGAGGACCACTTCGCCGCCGGACACGGTTTTCTGACCGCGGACGACCACGAACTCCGCCTGCTCGCCGAGGCGGTGGGCCCACCCGCCCCGCACGCCCGCGCCCTGGACATCGGCTGCGGCCTGGGCGCGTACGCGGCCGCCCTGGCCCGTCTCGGCTACGACGCCCTCGCCGTCGACTGGGCCGACGCCGCGGTGGCCGCGACCCGCGACCGTTACGCCGGCCTCCAGCCCCGACTGCGCGCCCGCCGACTGGACTTCACCGACGACACCGAAGTGGAGTCCCTCCCCGCGCACTCCTTCCACCTCGTCACCATGCGTCTCGTCCTCGCCTTCCTCCCCGACAAGGCGGCGATCGCGGACCGCGTCCGCCGCCTGCTCACCCCGGACGGCGTGTGGCTCGTGACCTCCTCCCTCACCGGCCGGCTCCCCGAGGAACGCCGCCACATCGGCCTCACCCCGTCCGACGTGGCCGCCCTGACGGACGGCTGGGAACGGGGCCACTGGTACGACCTGGAACCGGGCGGCCTGCGCTGCTTCGTGCTGCGCGGACCAGACCACGGCCCGCCCCCGGTACGGGCGTTGGGAGGATCGTGCGAGAGTGGGCGCCGTGACGGCAGTCGAGAGCACGACCGTGGACGAGGCCGAGACGCTGGCGGAGGACGGGCTGCGGTGGTTGCTCGCGGCGGCGCGTGAGACCGAGGGCGGCGGCCTCGCCTGGCCGGCCGACCCCTCGGACGACGAGCTCGAACCGACGCTCTACGGCGGTACGGCCGGGATCGTCCCGACGCTCCTGGAGGCGCGCCGGCACTTCGGGGACGACTCCTACGGCGACACCGCCCTGTGCGCCGCCCGCGCCCTGGAGACTTTCGTCGAAGGCCTCGACGACGACTCCCTGTACTTCGGCCGCACCGGAGTGGCCCTCGCGCTGCGGGCCGTGCACGACGAACTCGGCGACCGCGCCGCCGGTGCCGCGGCCGACCACGCCCTGCGGCTGATCCGGTCACGGTTCGACGGAACACGCTGGGGCCCGCTGTTCGAGCTGATGGGCGGCAACGCGGGCATCGCCCTCGGCGCGCTGGCGGTCGGTGACCCCGAGCTCGCCGTCCTCGCACTGGAGCCATACCTGCGTACGGCGGAGAAGACCCCGGCGGGCGTCACCTGGGCCCACCGCCCCGACACCGAGTCACGCCTGTACCACATCTCGCACGGCGCGCTCGGCATCGTGTACGCGCTGGCCCACGTGGGCCGGGCGACCGGCCGCGCGGATCTCGTCGAGCTCGCCCTGGCCGGCGCGGCGAACGTCGTGGCCCACGACGAGGCCGGCCCGGACGGCTTCCTGGTCCCCCACTCCGACCCGCAGTACCGCCCCGACCGGATCGAACGCCACAGCTACGGCTGGTGCCACGGCCCGGCCGGAGACGCCCAGGTCTTCCGGCTGCTGCGGGACGTCTCGCGGGAGACCGCCCCCGCCTGGTCGGCCCTCGCCGACCGCTGCTGGCACACCGTGACCCACTCCGGTCTGCCCCGCCGGCTGCGCCCCGGCTTCTGGGACAACAACGGCCGCTGCTGCGGCACGGCGGGCGTCCTCGCGCTGGCCTGCGACCGCATCGCCGAACAGGACGACGCCCCCGGCTTCGCCCACACCCTCGTCACCGACCTCGCCTCCCGGGCCCTGCGGGACGCCGACGGCGCCCGCTGGTCCAACGTCGAACACCGCGCCACCCCGAGCGACCTCGAACCCCGTACCGGCTGGGCGATGGGCAACGCGGGCATCGTCCGCGAACTGCTCCGCTTCGTACGGCTGAGCCGCGGCGGCGACCCGGCGTACGCGTTCCCGTGGCCGGATCAGCCGCCGGTCGCTCACCGCGCCGGCAGGTAGGGCTCCAGGGCGTCGGCGACGGCCTGAGTGCGTAGGTACTTCTCCACGCCGTGAAAGGCGAACAGCCCGATGAGCTCCGGGAGATCGAGTTCAACTCCGTCGAAATACCGGCGCAGCGGCCGCAGCACCGCGACGGGATCACCTCGGTCCGCCACGTTCACCCAGCGGGCCACGCCCGGCGGACGAACGCCCTTGTTCGCGACCGGTTCCGGCTGGAGGCGGTGGAAGACGCCGTGCGGCAGGGCGAGGGGCGAGCCCAGGGTGATGAAGAGGTCGACACTCAGCTCGGGATGGGCGTGCAGGGCCTCGTAGGTCACCACGGTACCGAGGGAATGGGCGATGACCACCCGCGGCCGGTGCGTGGCGATCACGGAGGCGACCTCCTCGCGGGCCGCGTGGCGGGCCGGCGCGTCCGGCACGCGTACGTAGGCGGCGAGTTCGCGCAGCAGGTCGAGGCTGAAGATCCGCAGGCGAGGCCCGTCCAGGTCGAAGCGTTTCGCCACCATCTCCACGGCATGCCGCACGGGCACGAACAGGCGTCCCTGCACGGTGGCCTCAGGCAGGTCGAGGGCTTCCAGCCAGTGTCTCGCCAGTTCGGCCTCGGCCGGGGTGAGGTTGTCCAGGCCGTCGTACGAGCCCTGGGGCACCGGCAGGTCCCGCCACAAGTGGTGGGCGTAGTAGGCGAATGCCATGTCACCGTCGTCGAGCGGGCGGCCGAGACCTGCGGCGAGGTGTTCGGCCCACAGTGCGGCCTTCTGGGCGGCGACGCCTTCCGGGGAGTGGCCGGGATAGTAGTTCCTGATGCCGTGCACACCGACGATCAAGGACATGGAGGTGCCTCCGGAGTTCGTCACTTCAACAGGTCTCGACAGCCCAAGGGCGCAACGGCTGCAGATGCGGCGGGGGTTCCAGAGCGAGGACGGTGTCGGTGAGGGAGACGACCAGCGTGCCGTCCGTCGCCACCGCCAGCGTCCTCGGCATCTCCGGCAGACCCAGAACGTCCACCTGGGTGGCGGACTCCAGGTCCCAGACGCGGAGCGTGCGGTCGCCTCCGCCGGTGACCAGATGCGGACGGCCGCCAACGGAGGCGAGCGCCACACACCAGACCGGACGCTCATGTCCCGTCAGCACGCGCAGCTCCTTGGCCTCCTCCAGGTCCCAGACGCGCACCACACCGTCCTTTCCGCCGGTGACCGCATGCGAACGGCCACCCATCGATGCGAACGCCACACACATCACCGCACGCTCATGTCCCGTCAGCGCACGCGTCTCTTTCCCCTCCTCAAGGTCCCAGACGCGCACCACACCGTCCTCCCCACCGGTGACCGCATGAGGGCGGCCACCCAGTGACCCGGCCGCCACACATGACAGCGGGGCTCCTGTGTCGAGGAGCAGTTCGCCAAGGTGCCGGTCCCCGGACGGGTCCCACAGCACCAGCGATCCGGTGGCGCCGAGTTTCCACGTCCGCCGGTAGCCGCACAGGACCACGGACGGCCGGTCCCGTACGGTGGTCGCGGCCACTGCGACGAAGACGTGCTTGGTCTCCGTGCTCGCCTTCGGAGAGCGTGTGACCGGCAGGTCCCAGACGTTGAGACGTGATGCGCTGGCGCCCGACCTGTCGATGTGATGAACGGAGACGACAAGGCTGTCCAGGACGGTGCAGGTCGCGCTCCAGTCCTCGTCAAGGTGCCAGCGGTGGGCCCCACGCGCGACGACCTTGCCCTCCCGAAGATCCCAGACACGGACCACGCCGTCATCGGAAGCAGTGACAACGTGAGGCAGTCCGCCCAGGCTGACCGGAACAAGACCGGTGACCTCGGAAATCTCCTCGCCGACGCTCGGCACGGCGTCGACACCAGGGACGAACAAGAACGCTTCCCGCCTCGCGTCGTGCGGCGGCACGCGCCCGATCCGGTGAGCCAACCAGGAACCGCTGACGGTGAGGGCCAGTGACACCTCCTGCTCGCCTTTCTTGGCTGCGGCCAGGCTGAGGATCTGGCGGCGCTGGGAAGGCGATCGGTCGCGGTGGGCGCCGGCGGTGTCGACGTACACTCTTGCGAGCGGCATGAGACGGTGGGGGTTCCGCGCCCACTTCGGCAGCCAGGGTGAGCCGTCGAGTCGCAGCAGGAGTCGTTCCAGTAGCTCGGCGTCGGCGTGGACGACAAACTCCGTGTCCGCGAGGAGTTCGTCCAGCCTCCCGGCGTCGGCCGCGTGGTGTGCCGCGTGGCGCAGCAGGTACGGCTCGGCCGATGCCCAACGACGGGGTGTGCCGACCACAGTGAGCAGTCGCGTCCACACCGCTTCCGCGCCGCCGCCCGCCCGGGAGCGGAGTGTGTCGGCGAGGCCCTGGTGGAAGAGGCGGTACAACGCCTTGCCCTCGTCATCCATGCCGCGGCGCAGAAAGAAGCGTGCCGCGTCCAACGCCTGCCGGATCTGCTCGGACTGCGGCTCGCCGTCCCCGAAGGCCGCGGCGGTGGCCGTCACCACCTCTTCCGGCATGCCCGCGCCCTGGGCGAACGCCAAGGCGGAGAGAACGGCGGGCAGCCACGGAACATCGCGATGGTGCTTTCGATGCAGGTCGACGACGCCCAGCAGATCGCGGGGTACGGCCTCACAGATCCGTTCCACCTCGGCCGGGTCGTCCCGTACAGGCTGGTCCAGCACGTGCCGCACGTACAACGCGGCCACCAGGAACTCGCCGTACTCCGGCACTCTGCGCCGCACCAGTTCTCGAGCGATACCGTCCGCGAGCCGGCGGGCGGTCTCCCCGAGCTCGCTCTTCGCGTAGGGCCCCCGGACCGTCAGTACGCCGTACAGGTACATGCGTAACTCGTCGTACAGGCGGCTCCGGGGCACCTTGTCCAGGTCGACACGGTTCGGACCGACGAGGCGGAGCAGCCGCTTGAAACGGCGTCCCGGACGGACGCCGATCAACATCCGGCAAGCCCCGTCGAGTCGCAGTAGCGCCTCCGTCAGTTCCTCGGGGTACTCCGCCTCGTCGAGCGCGTCCAGGATCAGCACCCGCGGGCCGGTCGGGACGCGCAACGCGGAGACCACATCGTCCACTTGTCCGGTCCTGCCGAGCTTCCACTGGCTGCCCAATGCCTCCATCACCTCGGACACGGAACGCCCGCGCGCGTGCACGACGGCCAAATTCTGGACCTCGAGGGGCGGGTCCTCGAGCAGCCGCCACAGCCCCTCCGTCTTGTCCCGCAGGACTGGGTGTGCCGCGCAAACCAGGGCCCCGAGCAGCGCGGACTTGCCGGCACCCGGCTTGCCGGTCACCACTTGCACATCCTGGCCCTCTCCCCGCAGCCAGGCCGACAGGGTCCGGACTTCGTCGTTCCTGCCCCGGAAGAAGCCGTGATCGCCCGTCCGGAACACCGCCTCCGTACCGGAGGCACGGCCCGTGAAGTGGATCACGTCCGCCATCTCGTCGAGCAGAGCGGCAACCGTACGGTCGACGGCGGCGGCACCGGGGCGCGAACCGTCCCGTTCATGCGCCGGGTTCGGAAAGAACGTCAGATGAGGAAGGTCGGCGTACTTCAGGGCCGGCGGCGAGAACGTGACCGTCTGCGGATACCCGTCCACCGCATACCGCTGCACGAGATCGGCGACCTCTCGGCAGAACCGACCAATCGGAACGTGAGGGAGGGAGGGATGCCCATCGGCCTTCCCGTCGGCGAATCTCCGGAGCGCCTCGGTGACGGCCCGGGTCAGGCGACCGTCGTAGGTCTCCTGACCGATCCCGCCGGCAGCGATCACCCAGGCCCGTCGCTTCTCGACGTCCAGGTCGTACTGCCACTCCAGCCGTGCCGCCCCTCCGGCGAAGCACAGGTCCAGCAGGAACAGCACCTGCGGCGCGGACTCGGCCGGTTCCGCGTCCTCGACCCGCTTGATCCAGTACTCGATGTCATGGACGGTACGCTGCCCGTCCCCACCGATCGGGTAGATGCCGCCGCTGTTGGAGCCCACGGTGCCGTGGGCCAGGAGGTGCACCACGACGAACCCCGGACCGGCGGAAAGCACCGATTCGACAGCCCTCTCCAGGGCTTCCGCCGAGGTGGCGGGGTCCACGTCGGCGGCGTGCAGGCGGTAGCCGAGGCCTCCCAGGACGGTGCGAAGCTCCTCGGCACATCCGGGGGCGTACGTCAGCGGCAGCCGCCGGGGTGGGGAATCGTCCCTCAGGTCCGGTTGCGGGCCTTCGATCCCGACCACCAGCGCCCGGTGGCCCGGCAGGCGCTGCTCGTCCATGTCCCTGGCTCCCTCCCCCGGCGCGCAGAAGCACTGTAGACGGAGCATCAGGCCGTCCCCCGGACTTTCCGGCAACATGCCCGGATGCAGCCGCACTTCACCGATACCTGCCTGATCACCGACGACGTCCCCGGCCTCGCCGCCTGCTACGCCGCGCTTCTCGACGCGGAGGTCCAGGGCGGGGCCCCTCACGCTCGAGTTCCGGGTGACCGACGTGGACGCACGTCACGAACGCCTGCCGCCCGGGGCATCGAGATCCTCAAGCCTCCGACGACCCAGCCGCGGGGGCGCCGGTCGGTGTGGCTGCGTGATCCGGAGGGCAACATCGTCAACCTGTACCAGCAGGCATGACCGCTGTCGCCGCGGATCGGCTCAGGCCACCGAGCCGATCCGGCCCACGGGGCCCGGCTCCGTGTCGTGATGGATCGGGGTGTGGGCGCCCGCCAGTGAGACGCCGCTGCCTCCTCGACGGTTGGCGACGATCTCCGAGGCGATCGACAGAGCCGTCTCCTCCGGGGTGCGGGCGCCGAGGTCGAGGCCGATGGGGGAACGCAGGCGGGCCAACTCCAGCTCTGTGACGCCGACTTCGCGGAGTCTGTCGTTGCGGTCGAGGTGCGTGCGCCGGGAACCCATCGCGCCGACGTACGCGACCGGGAGCCGCAGGGCGAGCTTCAGCAGGGGTACGTCGAACTTGGCGTCGTGGGTGAGCACGCACAGGACGGTCCGCGCGTCGACCTCCGTGCGCTCCAGGTAGCGGTGCGGCCAGTCGACGACGATCTCGCCGGCCTCCGGGAACCGCGCCCGGGTGGCGAACACCGGGCGGGCGTCGCAGACCGTCACGTGGTAGCCGAGGAACGTGCCGATGCGCACGAGCGCCGACGCGAAGTCGATCGCGCCGAAGACGATCATCCGGGGCGGCGGTACGGAGGACTCGACCAGCAGCGTGAGCGGGGCCCCGCAGCGCGAGCCCTGCTCGCCGATCTCCAGGGTGCCGGTGCGGCCGGCGTCCAGGACGGCGCGCGCCTCGGCGGCCACCGTGCGGTCCAGTTCGGGGTGGGCGCCGAAGCCGCCCTCGTGGGAGCCGTCGGAGTGGACCAGCAGCGCCCGCCCGATGAGGTGCGCCGGGCCCGCTACGATCCGCGCCACCGCCGCCGTCCCACCACGCGCGGCGGCCGCCAGCGCGGCCGCGATCACCGGGCGGTCCGGGTCGCCCGCCCGGACCGGGGTGACCAGGATGTCGATGACGCCGCCGCACGTCAGGCCGACGGCGAAGGCGTCGTCGTCGCTGTAGCCGAAGCGCTCCAGGACCGACTCGCCGTCCCGCAGGGCCTGTTGGCACAGATCGTAGACCGCGCCCTCCACACAACCGCCGGAGACCGAGCCGATCGCCGTGCCGTCCGCGTCCACCGCGAGGGCGGCGCCAGGCCTGCGGGGCGCGCTGCCGCCGACGGCCACCACGGTGGCCACGGCGAAGTCACGGCCCTGCTCGACCCAGCGGTACAGGTCTTCGGCGATGTCCAGCATCTCTCGGTCTCCTCGACGACGGTCGCGTGCAGGTCGGTCGCGGCGGGTGGCCGGTGCACGCCCAGCCGGCCCTCACGGGGATGGAGGCCGAATGGACGGCGCCGGTTGTCACGCCGTGCCGGTGAGGTGTTCCGGACGCACCGGCGTTCTGTTCAGGTCGAGGCCCGTCGCGTCGCGGATCGCCGCGAGGACCGCGGGGGTCGAGGACAGGGTCGGGGCTTCACCGATGCCTCGGAGTCCGTAGGGGGCATGGGTGTCGGCGAGTTCGAGGACGTCGACGGGGATGGTCGGGGTGTCGAGGATGGTGGGGATGAGGTAGTCCGTGAAGGAGGGGTTCTTCACCTTCGCGGTCTTCGGGTCGACGACGATCTCCTCCATGACCGCCACCCCCAGGCCCTGCGTCGTACCGCCCTGGATCTGGCCGAGCACGGACAGCGGGTTGAGCGCCTTGCCGACATCCTGCGCGCAGGCCAGTTCGATCACCTTCACCAGGCCGAGCTCGGTGTCGACCTCGACGACGGCCCGGTGCGCGGCGAAGGAGTACTGGACGTGTCCGTCGCCCTGGCCGGTACGCGGGTCGAACGGCTCGGTCGGCCGGTGCCGCCACTCCTCCTCGACCTCCACGGCCTCGTCGCCGAGCACGTCCACCAGGTCGGCGAGGACCTCGCCGCCGTCGGTGACGACCTTGCCGCCCTCCAGGAGGAGTTCGGCGGTGGCCCAGGCGGGATGGTGGGCGCCGAACCTGCGGCGGCCGAGCTCCAGGACCTTCTCGCGGACGATCTCGCAGGCGTTCTTCACGGCGCCTCCGGTGACGTATGTCTGCCGGGAGGCCGACGTCGAACCGGCGCTGCCCACCTCCGTGTTCGCCGGGTGGATGTTCACTTGGCCGACGCCCAGCTCGGTGCGGGCGATCTGCGCGTGGACGGTGACTCCGCCCTGGCCGACCTCCGCCATCGCGGTGTGCACGGTGGCGACGGGCTCCCCGGCGACGGCCTCCAAGCGGACGCGTGCGGTGGAGTAGTCGTCGAAGCCCTCGGAGAAGCCGACGTTCTTGATGCCGACGGCGTAGCCGACGCCCCGTACGACGCCTTCGCCGTGGGTGGTGTTGGACAGGCCGCCCGGCAGCTGTCGTACGTCCGCGCCCTCGCTGCTCTCCCACTGGCGCTCCGGGGGCATCGGCATCGCCTTGACGCGGCGCAGGAGTTCGGCGACCGGCGCCGGGGAGTCGACCCGCTGGCCGGTCGGCATGAGGGTGCCCTGTTCCATGGCGTTGAGCTGCCGGAACTCCACCGGGTCCAGGCCGAGTTCCTTCGCCACCTTGTCCATCTGTGCCTCGTAGGCGAAGCACGCCTGGACCGCGCCGAAGCCGCGCATGGCACCGCAGGGCGGGTTGTTGGTGTAGAGGGCGATGGCCTCGATGTCGACGTCGTCGACGACGTAGGGGCCCACGCCGAGGGAGGAGGCGTTGCCGACGACGGCCGGGCTGGCGGAGGCGTACGCGCCGCCGTCCAGGACGATCCGGCACTTGACGTGGGTGAGCTTGCCGTCACGGGTCGCGCCGTGCTCGTAGTACAGCTTGGCGGGGTGGCGGTGGACGTGGCCGAAGAAGGACTCGAAACGGTTGTAGACGATCTTGACGGGTTTGCCGGTGCGCAGGGCGAGCAGGCAGGCGTGGATCTGCATCGACAGGTCCTCGCGGCCGCCGAACGCGCCGCCGACGCCGGCCAGCGTCATCCGCACCTTCTCCGGCGGGAGGCCGAGCACCGGGGCGATCTGCCGCAGGTCGCTGTGAAGCCACTGGGTGGCGATGTAGAGGTGGACGCCGCCGTCCTCCTCGGGCACCGCGAGGCCGGACTCGGGGCCGAGGAAGGCCTGGTCCTGCATGCCGAAGGTGTACTCGCCCCGGACGATGACGTCGGCGCGTTCCCGGGCGGCCGTGACGTCGCCGCGGACGATCGGCTGGCGGTGGAGGACGTTCGGGTGCGGGACGTGGGCCATGTGGTGGTCGGTGCGGTGCTCGTGGACGAGGACCGCGTCGGGGGCGGTCGCGGAGGCCTCGTCGGTGATGACGGGCAGCTCGCGGTACTCGACCCTGATCTTCGCGGCGGCGCGGCGGGCGGTCTCCGGGTGGTCGGCGGCGACGACGGCGACCGGCTCGCCGTGGTGGCGGACCTTGCCGTGGGCGAGGACGGGGGTGTCCTGGATCTCCAGGCCGTAGTGGCGTACGCCGGTCGGCAGGTCGTCGTAGGTCAGGACGGCGTACACGCCGGGGGTGGCGAGGGCCTCGGAGGTGTCGATGGAGACGATCTCGGCGTGGGCGACGGTGGAGCGCAGGATCTGGCCCCAGAGCATGTCCTCGTGCCACATGTCGGAGGAGTACGCGAACTCGCCGGTGACCTTGAGGGTGCCGTCCGGGCGGAGCGTGGACTCGCCGACGCCGCCCTTGGTCTGCGAGCCCTGGGTGATCTTGGTGGGAGCGCCGATGGGGGCACCTCCCGCTCGAGCGAGGCCGGGAGTGGGGGACGTCATGGTCAGACCGCCTCTCCTTGCCGGGCGGCCGCCAGACGGACCGCGTCCATGATCTTCTCGTAGCCGGTGCAGCGGCACAGGTTCCCCGAGAGGGCCTCGCGGATGTCCGCGTCGGTCGGGTCGGGGTTGTGCTCCAGCATCTCGTCGGCGGCGACGAGCAGACCCGGGGTGCAGAAGCCGCACTGGACGGCGCCGGCGTCGATGAACGCCTGCTGCACCGAAGAGAGCGCTGCGCGCGGGGATGAGCCGGTGCCCTCGCCGGTCCGGGAGTCGGTGCCCTGCGCCGCCCATCGCTGGGCCTCGTCGAGGGAGGTGCCGGCGGAGCCGCCGCGGGACCGCTGCTTGGCGTACTCGGCGAGGCCCTCGACCGTGACGACCTCGCGGCCCTCGACCTGGCCGGCGGCCACCAGGCAGGAGCACACCGGCACGCCGTCGAGGCGGACCGTGCAGGAACCGCACTCGCCCTGCTCGCAGGCGTTCTTGGAGCCCGGCAGACCCAGCCGCTCCCGCAGCACGTACAGCAGGGACTCGCCCTCCCAGACGTCGTCGGCTTCCTGGGGGCGTCCGTTGACGGTGAAGTTGACGCGCATTATGCGGCGCCCCCCTTCGGGTGTGAGGCGTGGCGGGCGCCGCGGTACGACTCCCAGGTCCAGGTCAGGGTGCGGCGGGCCATCACGCCGACCGCGTGGCGGCGGTAGTTCGCGGTGCCCCGGACGTCGTCGATCGGGTTGCAGGCGGCGGCGCACAGGTCCGCGAACTGCTTGGCGACCGACGGCGTGATGATCTTTCCGTTCTCCCAGAAGCCGCCCTCGTCGAGCGCCGCGTTCAGGAACTCCTCGGCGGCCCTCGCCCGCACGGGGGTGGGGGCGGCGGAACCGATGCCGGTGCGGACGGTGCGGGTCTCCGGGTGCAGGGCCAGTCCGAAGGCGCACACGGCGATGACCATGGCGTTGCGGGTGCCGACCTTGGAGAACTGCTGGGGTCCTTCGGCCTTCTTGATGTGGACGGAGCGGATCAGCTCGTCGGGTGCCAGCGCGTTGCGCTTCACGCCGGTGTAGAAGTCGTCGATCGGGATGCGTCGCGAGCCCCGCACGGACACGGCCTCGACCTCGGCGCCGGCCGCGAGGAGGGCGGGGTGGGCGTCGCCGGCCGGGGAGGCGGTGCCGAGGTTGCCGCCGACGCCGCCGCGGTTGCGGATCTGCGGGGAGGCCACGGTGTGGGAGGCGATGGCCAGGCCCGGCAGTTCGGCGCGCAGGTTCTCCATGATCCGTGTGTAGGGGACGGAGGCTCCGAGCCGCACGCTGTCCTCCCCCACCTCCCACTCGTAGAGGTCACCGACGCGGTTCAGGTCGAGGAGGTACTCGGGCCGCCGGTGGTCGAAGTTGATCTCGACCATCA
This sequence comes from Streptomyces griseus subsp. griseus, assembly GCF_000720255.1. Taxonomy (GTDB): domain Bacteria; phylum Actinomycetota; class Actinomycetes; order Streptomycetales; family Streptomycetaceae; genus Streptomyces; species Streptomyces griseus_I. The sequence continues at coordinate 59,127 of NZ_JOJE01000041.1, forward strand.
CATCGGTGCCGCCCGCGATCGGCACAGCGGTGGGATGCGCTGCCTTGGCGGCGAGCGCCTCCTCCCAGCTGGCGGGGCGAAGGAAGTCCATGACCGGCTCTCTTCTTCGTCTGGGGAGTCGTGCGGATCGAGCCAGATCGGGTGCGGCGGGCCCGGCTCTTCATGTGGTGTTCACGTGGAGTGAGCTCAGTACACAGCGCACTGCTCCGACCGGGTCAGTCACGGAAACCATGAAGGAGTTGGCTGGCCAGCGCGGCCATCTTGTAGATTCGTATGAACGGGGGTCCTCGGTAACCCCACTGTTCTCCCGCGGTAACACCCCCCACACGACTCATCGAAGATTTCGAGACACAGAACGGCGGCGACGAGCATGCGGCTGCGCGCACTGCTGGACACCGATGCGCTGGGCCTGCGGCTGCTCGGCGGCGAGGACGAGCTGGACCGCACCGTGCGGGGTGTGATGACCACCGACCTCAGGGACCCCAGCCGCTACCTCTCGGGCGGGGAGCTGGTCCTGACCGGTCTGGCCTGGCGCCGGGGCGCCGCGGACTCCGAGCCGTTCGTACAAATCCTGGTGCAGGCGGGGGTCACCGCGCTGGCCGCCGGCGAGGCGGAGCTCGGGGACGTGCCCGAGGACCTGGTGGTGGCGTGCGCCCGGCACCGGCTGCCGCTGTTCGCGGTGCACGAGTCGGTGGCGTTCGCGACGATCACCGAGCACGTCGTACGGCAGGTGTCCGGGGAACGCGCCGGGGACCTCGCGGCCGTCGTGGACCGGCACCGCCGCATGATGACCTCGGGCCCGGCGGGCGGCGGCCCCGATGTCGTCCTGGACCTGCTCGGCTCCGATCTGGATCTGCGCGCCTGGGTCCTCTCCCCCGCCGGACGTCTCATCGCCGGTCCCAAGGAGGCGGCGCCGGGGCTGCCCGCCGACGTGTGCGCGCGGCTCGCCGCCGAGCACCTGGCCGCCGCTCGCACGGGCCGACGGGGACCGCACCGGCTGACGCTGGGCCCGACGGCGTACAGCCTCTTCCCGATCCGCGGCTGGGGGCACCGCCCAGCGGCAGCTGGGGGAGGCCGCTCCACGCAGGCCGCCCGGGACCCGCGCGAGTCGCTGCTGTCGGACTGGCTGCTGGCCGTGGAGGCGGACGCCGGGGACTGGCCCGAGGAACGCCTCGACCTGCTCCAGGGCGTCACCCAGCTGATCGCGGTCGAGCGGGACCGGCGGGACGCGGCGCGCACGGTGCGCAGGCGGCTGGCGCAGGAGGTCCTGGAGCTGGTGCAGACGGGCGCGGCGCCGGCCGAGATCGCCGCGCGCCTGCGGGTCGCCGCCCCCGTCCTGCTGCCCGGTCTCGGAACGGCCCCGCACTGGCAGGTCGTGGTGGCGAGCGTCGAGTGGAACGGAGGGGAGATCGAGGGCGGGCCGGTCGCCCAGTCGCTCCTGGAGGAGATCCTCGTCGACCCGCTGGCCACCGGACCCGAGCCCTCCGACCGCATCGCCGTGGCCCACACGGGCGACGAGGCGATCGCGCTCGTGCCACTGCCGGCCGTGTCGGCCGAACACGACGGCCCCGCGACCGGGCTCCTCGCCGACGTGCTCCTGGAGGCCGTACGGGACCCGCTGTCGGCGGGGCTCGGCGAGGACGGCCGGCTCACGCTCGGCGTCAGCGCGGCCGTGCACTCCGCGGAGGGCCTGCGCGGGGCGCTGGAGGAGGCACGGCACGCGCGCCGGGTGGCGGCGGCGCGCCCCGGCCGGGTGTGCGCGGCGGGCCACCAGGAACTGGCGTCGCACGTGCTGCTGCTGCCGTTCGTCCCGGACGACGTCCGCCGCGCCTTCACGGCCCGGCTGCTGGACCCGCTGCGCGAGTACGACCGCCGGCACCGGGCGGAGCTGATCCCCACCCTGGAGGCGTTTTTGGACAGCGACGGCTCCTGGACCCGGTGCGCGTCCCGGCTCCACCTGCACGTCAACACGCTGCGGTACCGGGTGGGACGGATCGAGCAGTTGACGGGGAGGGACCTGTCGCGGCTGGAGGACAAGCTGGACTTCTTCCTTGCGCTGCGCATGAGTTGACACCTGTGAGGCGGACGAGTCCCACGACTTTGTGAAATCCTTCACCCACCCTCTTGGCCGGGCCGGTCGATCCGTGCTGAGATGCGGCCACCAACCAAAGCTCGATGGCGTGCTCAGGGAGGGCAATGTGGCGCATCCCGCCATGTCTGGTATCGGAACGACCGCAGGTGACGATCCCCTCCAGACCGCGGTATGGCGGCTGCGCTCACGCGCCTGCTGGGCCGACGCGGCGGCTCTGCTCCAACCCGTGACGGCGGCGGCCGCGGTGCAGCGGGCCGCGCTGCTCGTGGAACGGTGCCTGTACACGGAGCGGGGCTGGGAGGAGGCCGAGTACGCGCTGCGTACGGCGGAGGCGCTGGCCCACACCGACGAGGAGCGGGGGGCGGCGGCCTGTGAACGCGGTCAACTCGCCTACGCGGCGACGCTGCACGGGGTGCGTGACCGGGTGGACGAGGCCCGGGCGGCGCTCGGGCGTGCGGCGGCCCTGATCCCTCCGGGGGCGCCGGGGCGTGCCCTGCTGGACTTCCGGCGGGGCCTGCTCGCGGAGAACCTGGCCGACTCACCCCAGGCGGCCCGCGCCGCCTACCGCCGCGCCCACACCGGCGCGGCCGCGCACTCGGACGCGCTGCTGCTCTCCTTCACCTGGCGGCACCTCGCCGGACTCGCCCTGCGCGACGGTGAGTTGACCGAGGCCCGGCACGGCTTCGCCGAATCCCTCCGCATTCGCGAGGAGTTGGGCTACCTCGTCGGCACGGCCCCCGCGCTGGCCTCGCTGGCGGACGCGGAGGTGGAACCGGAGGCGTCCCGGCTCAGGGAGGAGGCCCGCCGTCTCTTCCGCCTCCTCGGCGGAGTCCCCACCTGGCTCGCCCACCAACTGGCTCCACCGGCGGCGACGGCATGACCACCGACGGGATCGCTTCCGCCGAACAAGCCCTCCCCGGGCCGGGAGGACTTCTTTGATCGAGCGGCGAGAACGCCTCCCCCGAATCGGTGCGCCGCTGCCTGGGGGCCGGCTCGGGTGAGGCCCGTAACCGGGTGATCGACCGGCCGTGGACCGGCCCCCGCTGACGCGCATCAGCGGTGGGCGCGCCACGAACCCTGCCTGGCGGGGCGGTCGTGGCCCGGGATCCAGCGCCCGGCGGTTGCGGGTGCGGGGTCCCGGTGGCTCGTATGCCCTACTCGGCCCCCGGACGGCGTGCGGGGAAGGCGTGCCTGCGGGCGAGTACCACCACGGCCAGCACCGGGGCCATGAGAGCGAGGACGCTCCACGCGAAGGACTTGGGGCCGAGACCGTCCAGAAGGACGCCGCCGACGGCGCCACCACCTGCCATGAACGAGTTCCACGTGGTGACCAGCAGAGCCTGCCCCCGGTCGCCTCCGGCGTCGTTGACCGCGGTCTGCAGCAGCGTCGTGACACCGCCCCAGCCGAGGCCCCACAGCACCATCGCGCCGTAGACCACGACCGTGTTGTCGGCCAGGACCGCCAGCAGGACGGCGGCCACGAGGAACAGGGCGCTGCTGACGATGGTCAGCCGGCGCAGTTTCCGGTCGACCAGGGCGCCCGTGATCCAGATGCTCACCACGGCGGCGACCCCGAAGACGAGCAGCACGCCGTCACGGGAGCCGCCCATGTCGTACGCGTCGAGGAAGGCGGCGATGTAGGTGTAGAGGATGTTGTGGGCGAGCACGTAGGCCGCGACCACGAAGAGGACCGCCGGGACCCCCGGGAGGGACAGCGCCTTCAGGATGGGCTCACGGGCCCCCGGCGGCTGACCGGGGGCGTCCGGGACCGACGCCATGACCCAGCCCAGCAGCGCCACGGAGATCAGCGTCACGAGGCCGAACGTCATACGCCAGCCGAACAGCCCGCCGAGGAAGGTGCCGAGGGGGATGCCGAGCGACAGGGCGAGCGGGACGCCGGCCATGGTGATGGCGACGGCCCGGCCCTGTAGGTGCGGGGGCGCCAGTCGTCGTGCGTAGCCGACCAGTTCGGCCCACACGGCGGCCGCGGCGATACCGGCGAGGAGCCGGAACGCCATGGTCAGGGGGTAGTCGGACGAGAGGGCGGTGACCAGGTTGGCCACCGCGAACACCGTCACGGCCAGGAGCAGCAGCTTCTTGCGCCGCCAGGCCGCCGTGGTCACCAAGAGGGGGATGGCCGCGACGCCGGTGGCGATGGCGTACACCGTCAGCGCCTGGCCCATCGCGGGCTCGCTCACTGACAGGTCGTGTGCCATCTCGGGAAGCACGCCCGCCGGGAGCGCCTCGGTCAGGATCCCCATGAAGGCTGCTGTGGCCAGAGCCAGAAGCGGTGAGAGGGGCAGCTTTCGATCGTCTGCTGTTGGAGCGGATCCGCTCAGCAGCTCTGTCCGGGATGTTGACATGGTTGTATCTTCAAACCCTCACATCGATGTGAATGTCAAGCCGGTACGAACGAGGGTGGGTCACATGCGGATCGGGGAACTGGCCGAGCGGACCGGAACCGCCCGTCGGCTGCTGCGCTACTACGAGGAGCAGGGGCTGCTCGTCGCGGGCCGCTCGCCGAACGGCTACCGGGACTACCCCGAAGGCTGCGTGAACCGGGTCCTGCAGATCAGAGGTCTGCTCGAATCCGGTCTGCCGACGCGGATCATCAGGCAGATCCTGCCGTGCATCAACGACCCGCGGGCCATACACGTGTCCGATGCCACGCCGGAGACCCTCGCCACGCTGGAAGACGAACGCCGGCGCATGACGGACCGTATCGAATGCCTGCTGCGCAGCAGGGAGGCCATCTCCGGCTACCTGGAGGCCGTGCGCCGCGAGCAGCGCCCGGCCGCGGCGCGTCACGAGGTCACGGCCTGACCGCACCGGACTTCGTCGGCCGGCACGACGCCGTGGCCGGCGGCCCGCCTGCCACACGGGGTTCGGAACAGCCACGGCGCGAGGACAGCGGCTTGCTGGGGTTGGCGAGCAGCAGGTACTCGGGCCGGTGGTCCGGCGGCGACCTCGGCAGGGCCGGCGCGGGCAGCGTCGGGTAGGACGCGGGCGGCGTCAGGCCCACGGGGTACGACCGTCCCCGGCCAGAGCACGGCACCACCCTGTCCGCACCCCCTCGGCCCGGTGCGGCGCGCTCCCCGCCCGGCGACAGCGCCGGTCGGCTCAGAGGCGCATGCCCGGCGCAGTCCCCCCTCAGCCCGCGCCCGCGAAATGCTCGCCCACCAGCCCCCGCACCACATCCACGTCCCCGGCGCCGAGCGCCTCCAGCAAGGCCATGTGCTCCGCCGCGTCGGCCACCAGGTCCGCCCGCCCCCGTGTCGCCGGTCCGCCCACGAGCGGCCACTGGGCCCTGCGGTGCAGATCCTCGGCGATCCGCACGAGTTGCTCGTTGCCCGAGAGCGCCAGCAACGCGCGGTGGAACGCCCGGTCGGACTCCGCGTACGTGGCGCGGCAGCCGGAGGATGCCGCACGGACGGTCGCCTCGGCGAGGGGTCGCAGCTCGGCCCACCGCTCCGCCGGCACGGTCCGCGCCAGCCGCAGCATCACCGGCACCTCGATCAGCGCGCGCACCTCCGCCAGCTCCGCCAGCTCCCGCACCCCGCGCTCGACCACCCGGAACCCGCGGTTGGGGACGACCTCGACGGCACCCTCCAGCGCCAGCTGCTGCATCGCCTCCCGCACGGGCGTCGCGGAGACCCCGAACCGCTCCCCGAGCACCGGTGCCGAGTAGACCTCACCCGGTCTGAGCTCTCCCGCGACCAGCGCGGAGCGCAGCGCGTCGAGGATCTGCCCGCGCACGGAGGAACGCTGCACGACGGGGGGACGAGGACGCGGCAGCGGCGTCTCGCTGTGCGTGTGCTCACCCCGAACCGCCCGAACCGCCCGGACCGCACGGTCCGCCGCGTCCGCCCCCGCGCAGCCACGGTCCACATCCGCCGCCGTCAGCTGCACCGGAACCCGAACCGCCCGCGCCTCACCCTCACTCTCACCCTCACCCTCACCCGAGCCCGGGGTGCCCGACACCCCGGCGGGGCCCTGCGTGCCCTGCTTCACGGGGTCCTCCTCCGGGGTTGTCAGCACTTGCGGTCATTGCGGGCGGTTGTTACTCACCCGTCAAGCACCTTAGGCGTATCGAGCGCCAGTTCAAATCCCGAACATTCGAGGTAAGGTAAGCCTCACCTTTCGTCCCCGTGAATCGGTGATCCCGCATGCTCGTGCCCGCTTCGCCCCTCACGGACGCGTACGCACGCCTGACCAAGGCGTATCCCGGACTGACCGTCACGGAGTCGAGCCCGCGGGACCCCGCCCACCGCGGCGCCGGCTGGACGACCGCCGCCGGACTCGCGCAGGGCGGCAGCGCCATGGACGCGTTCCTGGCCTGGGACGAAGCACAGGTGCTGCGCGACTACGGACACCAGGCCCGCCCCGACGTGATCGCGAGCTTCGGCCTGCACCGGTACACCTGGCCCGCCTGCCTCCTGATCACCGTGCCGTGGTTCACGCTCCGCCGGGTCCCCCGCTTCCCCGTGACGCATGTCTCGTACGACCGGAGCACTCCGGGGGCGATGCGGCTGGCCGTACGGACCACCACGTTCGCCTGCCTGCCGGACGACCCGGCGGCCGCGCTGCCCGGTGCCCGGGTGGTCCCGGACGAGGAGGCGCTGCGGGCGGAGGTGCGGGCGGCGGCGGCCGAGCACCTGGAGCCGGTCCTCGCCGGGTTCGGTCCCCGGATGCGGCGGCGCGGCCGGGCACTGTGGGGCATGGCCACCGACGAGGTCGTGGAGGGGCTCTGGTACGTCGCCCATCTTCTCGGCGAGGAGGCACGGGCTCAGCGTGAGCTGGAGCTGCTGCTGCCGGGCGCGACCAAGCCGTACGTCGGCTCGGCGGCCTTCCGCGAGCTGACCGGGCCGGACGGCGAGTCACTGCCCACCCGGGACCGGGCGAGCTGCTGCATGTTCTACACGGTCCGCCCCGAGGACACCTGTGCCACCTGCCCGCGCACCTGTGACGCGGAGCGGGTCTCCAGGCTGCTCACCGCCGCCAGTTGAGAGCCCCTCAGTGAAGATCACCCGGACGGTCCCGTAGGATCACCCGCGAGTGGGGCTCCCGGTCGGTTACAGGCGATTCACAACTTTCTCACTTCTCACGGGAACTTTCCGTGGAACCACCCGTACCGGTAGTCTTATTCGAACTCAGCTCCCGCCCCTCAAGCGGCAGTTCGAGCAGAACGTCGCCCTGGGCATTCCCTTGCACTTCCTTGGCGGCCTCTTGCCCCGAAAACCCATGAGGGCCGTCGGGATTGGGCCACTATGGCGGGCGTTACGCCCTATCCCAATGCAAGGGACCCCAGATGAGATTGACCGACATATCGCTGAACTGGCTGCTTCCCGGCGCCGTACTGCTCCTGGGCATGCTGGCGGCGGTAGCGGTGCTCGCGCGCGGCAAGCGCAGCTCGGGGAAGGACACGAGCGCGGACGACTCGTGGGAGCGCAGCGAGGAGCGCCGCAGGCGCAAGGAAGCCGTCTACGGCACGGCCTCCTACGTCCTCCTCTTCTGCTGTGCCGCGGTCGCGGCCGCACTCTCCTTCCACGGCCTGGTCGGATTCGGCGAGCAGAACCTCGGCCTCTCCGGCGGCTGGCAGTACCTGGTCCCGTTCGGTCTGGACGGCGCGGCGATGTTCTGCTCCGTACTCGCCGTGCGCGAGGCCAGCCACGGTGACGCGGCCCTCGGCTCCCGGATACTGGTGTGGACGTTCGCCCTCGCCGCCGCCTGGTTCAACTGGGTGCACGCGCCGCGCGGCGCGGGCCACGCCGGTGCCCCGCACTTCTTCGCCGGTATGTCGCTCTCCGCGGCCGTTCTGTTCGACCGGGCCCTGAAGCAGACCCGTCGGGCCGCCCTGCGCGAGCAGGGGCTGGTGCCCAGGCCGCTGCCCCAGATCCGTATCGTCCGCTGGCTGCGGGCGCCGCGTGAGACGTACGGCGCCTGGTCGCTGATGCTCCTGGAGAACGTGCGCAGCCTCGACGAGGCGGTCGAGGAGGTCCGCGAGGACAAGCGCCAGAAGGAGGAGACCCGGCAGCGGCGGCGTGGCCAGCAGCGGGTCGAGCGCGCGCAGCTCAAGGCCATCAGCCGGGGCCACCGCGGCTTCGTCGGCCGCGGCGCCGGACGTCAGGTCGAGACCGCCGCTCTGGAGCGCGCCTCCTCCTCGGTCTCCGCGGAGCCTGCCATATCCGGCGCGGAGGAGCTGCCCGTACGCACCCGCCCTTCGCTGCAGCCCGTCCGCCACGGCTCTGAGCCGAAGACGGTCGACCTCACCGCGGAGGACGACACCATGGCCCTGCCGCGACTCGACTCCCTCGAGCGCAAGCTCAAGGACCTGGAGCAGCAGTTCGGCTGACCTGCTCGACGAGCACAACGGGAAGGGGCGTGACCCGCTGGGTCACGCCCCTTCCCGTTGTCGTCGGTCCGCCGCCCCGCTCACGCCGCCCCGGCTTCCAGGTCGAACCACACCGCCTTGCCCACCCCGTGCGCCCGGACGCCCCACGCGTCGGCGAGGGACTGCACCAGGACGAGGCCCCTGCCGTGGGTGCCGTCGCCGACGTCGGGTGCGCACAACCGGGGCCTGCGGCCCACGAAGTCCCGCACCTCCACATGAAGGCCACGCGGGCCGACGGTCGCTGTCAGGACCGCTTCGCGGTCGGTGTGAACGAGCGCGTTGGTGACAAGCTCGCTGGTGAGCAGTTCCGCGATGTCGGACCGCCCGGGCTTCCCCCACTGTCGCAACAGCTCGCGCAGTGCCCGGCGCGCCTCGGGCACCGCCCTCAGGTCCGCCCGTCCGAGTCTGCGCCTGAGTTGGGGCGCCTGGGCCTGATCCCCCGCGTCGTCGGTCTGATCCTCCGCCGTCTCCGTCTTCGCCGAGGTTTTCGCGATCGCCATGGAACCGCTGCCTCGTGCCTGCCTCTTCATGACCCCCGCCCGCGTGCCGATGTCGGTTCCCCTCCTGCTCGAACACGTTCACGGGGATCCTTGCCCGATGGGCACGCGGGCCAGTCATGTCCAAACGTCAACGACCAGGTGTTCGGCCAATCCGGCGATACCCCCCGCATGTCCGCCAGGTGTCCGGATCCATGCCTGGGCGGGTGGACGACCTCCGGACATCGCTTTCCAAACCGCCGAGGAGACAGCCCCGCAGGACGACCGAACCCTGGTGGAGGCGCGCCCGGAGCGCGCCATGGGGCAGTTCGTGCGTCCGACGCAGTGAGGGGGGAGGCGGTGATCGACCCGGGCTCCACCGGCGACGGCCCTGGCTTCCAGGCCGAGGGACTGCTGTACGACTCCGCCGGGGTGCCGCTCAAGGGCGGGCATCCGCGCAACCGGCACCTGACGGTCGCCGTTCCGGCACACGGCGGCGAACCCGTGCGTCCGCTCTGCGATGCGGCCGAGAGGTGTGCCGGCTGGTGCTGGACGTGGAGGTGCTGTCGGAGCTGATGCACGAGCTGGACCCGGGCCGCTCCGACCGCCACGAGACCCTGCGCGCCCCGCAGGACCTGCTGGACGCTCTCGACCTGCACGACATCCCCGGCACGGCCGCCGCGGCCCGAGCCGCCCTGGCCGGCGTACTGTCGACGCCCCGCACGCACACTGGGAGCGCGTCAAGAAGGCCGGGGCGGACGGCACCTGGGCGCCGGTCGGCTCGATGTGGGTGGAAATCGGACGCCGACATGCCGGGCGGGGAGGCCCTCGCCCGCCAACTCGGGCACGGAAAGCGCTTCTTCTTCGAGGAACCGGGGGTGGAGACGGCGGAGACCCGGCTGCCGGACTCCTTCGGCTGCACCGCCGCTTTCCCACAGCTCGCGAAGTTGGCCGGAATCCGCTGGTTCCTCACTCAGAAACTCAGCTGGAACCAGCCCAACCGCGTGGCCCGCGGGTTCGAGATCCGTACGGCACGGCTGCGGCGGGCGTCAGGTGCTACGAGGACTCCAGGCCCTTGGTGCCGATGTGGATGATCCGGTGACTGCGGCTCATGTCCACGACCAGCTTGGTCGTGGAGCCGTCGCCCCAGGTCAGGGTGATGCCGACCTCGGTGTAGTCGGCGGTGCCGTTGTCCGTGACCTTCCACTGGACCGGCACGTTCTGGGCCCGCAGGACGCCGTCGGCGCCGTTCTTCGCCTCCCAGGCCGCCAGCTCCTTCAGTGTGGTGGGGTGGATGTAGTACTTCCGCAGTTCCTCCGCCAGCCTGCCGCCCCGGTCCGGGTCGCTCTTGGCGTCGATGTAGGCGCCGTAGAAGTCGGCGGTGCGGGTGACCGAGTCCGACGGCTTGCCGGTCACCGAGCGCGGTGCGCCGGCGGACGCCTGGGCCGACACTCCGATGCCGAGGGCCAGGGCGAGACCGGCGGCGAGAGCGGCGCGACGTGTGGCGTTCTTGCGGTACATGTGCGGTGTTCCCGGTTTCTGCGGCTGCCTGTGCTCGATGCGTTGGGTGTGGTGTTCGCGGCGCCGCCGCCCTCCCGACCCCCGTGGCGGGAGGGCGACGGCGCGGTTCTCGTACGGCCGTCGGTCAGTGGAGCTTGTTGACGGCCGTGGTGGTCGTCTTCTTGAACGCCTTCACCGGTGCGTCGGCGAAGTCGCCCATCTGGCCCCAGTCCACGACCGTCACCGTCGTGCCGTCCCGGCCGACGGAGAGGAGACGGATGTCGGTGGCGCCCCAGGAGGTCTCGGTGTGCAGGCCGTAGAGTTGGGCGCCCTCCTCGACGGGCAGCGTGCCGTAGTCCTTGAGCGTGACCTCGATCTCCGGGTCGGCCTCCTCGGCCCGCTGCGGACAGGACGCGATGTCCTGGTTCACCCGCGCGACTCGGCCTTTCGCCGCGCGGACACTGGGCAGTTCTACGCTGACCTGACGGGCGGTCGTGTCGAGGTCGTTCCGGAACGCGCGGTACCAGGTGTCCCGGCCGCCGCCGAGCGCCATGCTCAGGCAGGTGTCCGCCTCCACTTCCTCCGGTACGCCGGCGGTGACCGGGCCGGCCGTCCAGGACGAGGTGGCGTGCGGCGGGAGATCCTTGGCCGAGAGGAAACCGGGCGCCCGGGTGGCTGCCCCCGCCGGTGCGGCGAGCGCGGTACCGGCGACGAGACCTGCGGCGGCGAGTGCGGTGAGCGCGCCTGCTCGGGTGCGCTTGGGCATGGTTGTCCCCCGTGGGTGAGTGCGGTGCATGGGTGAGTGCGGTACATGGGTGAGTGCGGTACATGGGTGAGTGCGAGTGGTCGCCGCGGCGCCGGTGTGGTCGGTCCGGCCCTGGTCGGTGCGGCCCCAGAAGCATCAGCCGTCACGGCCGCCCGATGCAACGGTTCGCGGCCGATCCGCCGGCCTGGAACCATCCCAGCCCATCTGACGTGCAGGTATGAGAGAGCCTGGGATGCCGTCCCGGGCCGGAGGATCACGGGGGAACGGTGCCGAGGGGTGACGACGTCGCGGAGTTCGCGGCGCTGCTGACGGAACTGAAGGCGCGCACGGACCGCAGCTACGGTTCCCTCGCGCGCCGACTCAACATGAACACCTCCACGCTGCACCGCTACTGCGCCGGAGAAGCGGTACCGCAGGACTTCGCCCCCGTCGAGCGACTGGCGGTGTTCTGCGGGGCGTCGGCAGAGGAACGCCTGGAACTCCACCGCCGATGGCTGCTGGCAGTGGCGGCACGACAACGGCCTCGAGGCGGGGCGGAGGCGGAGGCGGCGGTACGGGAGAACGTCGTACGGTCGGCAGAACGGCCGCCGCCTGCGCAGGCGGGGGACGCTGCCGAGCCACCGGCAACCACGGCCCCGGCCGAACCCACCGAACCGGCGACCGCCCCCCGGCCCTGGTACCGCCGCAGGCGGGTCACCGTCAGTGCGGCTGCCGCCTGTGCGTTGTTGGCGACGCTGGGCGGGCTGGCGGCGTTACCCTCCGATCACCCCTCCGGCGGGGACGCGGCGCGGCGGCCCGGCGCTTCCTCGACGCTGACACGCACATCCCCGTCCCCTCCCACCGCGTCACCCAGCCGCTCGACCTCGCCGAGCCCGAGCCCCTCCGCCAGTGGCTCCAAGAACGCCTCGCCCAGGTCCGCCACCTCCGGGAAGACCGCCGACTCGCCCGCCCCCAGCACCAGCTCCACCGCGCACGACGGCAACGCTCCGGTCGTCGTGCCGCTCGCCTGGACCGCCGACTCGCAGGTGTGGCAGCTGGGTTGCGGCCACGACTACGTCATCGACAAGGCACCCGCGCAGGTCCCGCCGCCCCCGGTCGCGCAGGACGCCGGGACGTGGGCGGCGACGCAGAACGCGGTGCACGGCCGGGAGACGAACGTGCGGATCTCGGTGCAGGGTCGCAGCTCCACGGCCGTCGTCCTGGAGGCGCTCCGGGTCCGGGTGGTGGGGCGCGCGCAGCCCACCCCCGGCAACGCCTATGCCATGGACCAGGGCTGCGGCGGCTCGATCAGCCCCCGCTACTTCGCCGTGAACCTGGACGCCGACCGCCCCATCGCCCGCTCGGTCCCCGGCAGCGACGAGGGCACGCCGATCCCGGCGGTGCGGCTTCCGTACCGTGTCTCCGCCGAGGATCCGGAGGTGCTGCTGGTCACCGCCCGGACGGAAGGCTGTGACTGCCGCTGGTACCTGGAACTCGACTGGTCGTCGCAGGGCCACAGCGGCACGGTCCGCATCGACGACCGAGGCCGCCCGTTCCGCACGACCGGCATCAAAGGCCTCCCCCGCTACATGTACGACACCTCGGAGCGCCACTGGCGTCCCTACTCCTAGACGGCGTAGCGGGCATGATCACACTCCGGACAACACCCGCCGCGTCGGAAGTGGACCTGCTTCAATGCCTCTTCATGTGACGGGGCTCCTGAACCGACGGCGCCCGCAGGACCACCTCGGAGGCGATGATGCTCGGAAGGGGCACGAGGTTGCTCGCGGGCGCCATGGTCGTGGTGTGTGTGGTGCTCGTCGGCCCCAGTGCGCCAGGCGGTGACCTCTTCGCGAGGCCGCTGCCCGTCGGAGCCGTCAAGGATGTCGTACCGAACCGGGTGATGACGTGGAACATCTGCAACCCGTGCGGGGCGAGCAACCTCGACCGGGCGGCGGAAATCGCCACGTATGCTCCGCAGGTCGTCGGTCTGCAAGAAGCGTGTGTGCGTGACGTCGAAAGGATCCGGGACTACCTGGAGAACTTCTACGGGCTGGTTTACCACGTCGCGTACGGCACGGTCCTTCGCAAATGGGGCCGCTGCGGAGGAGTGCCGTGGAGTCCGGGACGCTACGGCCAGGCGGTGCTCTCGGCGGCGCCGATGACGGACGTCGTCAACGTGGAGTATCCCGACGGCGGGTCCGAAGACCGCGGGTACATGGCAGTGACCACCACCGTTGGCGGTAAGACCGTCCGGGTCTTCGACACGCACCTCGCCCAGCGACGTCAAGAGTCGGTCCGAGCAGGCCAGACCGCCGTACTCGCCGCAGACGTGGCCCGGTACGACCGCGTGATCCTTCTCGGCGACTTCAACGCCACGCCGGACGCCCCCGAACTCTCCGCGATATGGGAACTGGCCGCGGATACAGACCCTCAGTGCCGTCCCCCGCGCATCGACACGTGCGAGCCGACCACCGACTGGCAGCTCAAGTTCGACTACATCTTCCTGCGAGGTGTCGTGCCGCTCGAGCGCCGTGTGCACGCGACCCCGTACTCCGATCACCACCTGCTGCTCAGCGAACTGGATCCGACCTGAGCAGTTACCCGGAACTGTGGCTTCCACCACGGCGGATACGGTCGTGTCCTGGTGAGATCACCGGATGCTCGGTTTCCTCCTCCGTCTTCTGCCGTTCTGGGTCCGCGAGCCCCTGCTCATCGCGGTCACTTCCGTTTTCGGCGTACGCATCATGTATCTCGCCGTCCGCGATCACGACGGGGTCGCGGCCGGCCTCGGCGTGGTGTTCCTCGTGTGCGCCGCGGTGAGCGTCCACAAGGTGGTCCGGGCCCTGCGCGCACGCCGGAACCCGGTCCCGGCGGCCTCCGCGGCCGGCACGACGGCCGATGCCGCAGTCCACGCCACCGCCCAGGCCCCGGCCCCGGCCCCTATCCCGGCTTCGGCCCAGGCCCCGGCCTCGATCCTGGCCCCGGCCCCGGCCCCGGTTCAAGCGCACGCCGGAGTGGGGCCGCGTCCCGGCCCGGGCGCTCCGGAGAAGGAGCCCAACGCGTGGGGTCAGGCCTTCGCGGCCGTGGCCGTGTTCGGGGCACTCGCGGTCGCGCTGTGGGCGGCCCCGCGCTTCATGCCGTCCGACGACAACACCACCCCGCAGCCCGCCTCGTGTTCGGACACGGAACACGAGGAACTGCCGAAGGCCTTCAAGAAGACCCCCCGGCCTGTAACCGGTGAAGAGCTGTGTGAGGCACTCAACCGGCCGGACCTGGCCAAGGTCCTCGGCACGCCCGTGGAGACCGCGACCAGTGCCTCCGGCACCAACAACACCGCTCCTCTGACTGATGAGAAGGTCGCCATGCCGGAGGCCGAGGTCAGCTTCGACACGTACACCGTGAATGTCTCGGCCACTTACAACCATCTGTCGATCGACCAGAACGTGAAGCTGATGAAGTACGGGGACGAGACGGACGTCAAGACGCTCAGGGTTCTCGGCCGGCCCGCGGTCCTCTCCTCGGACCACACCATGCGGATCGAGATCAATCTCGGGAGTGGCGGATCCGGCGGACCGGTCCAACAGGGTCCCCTGGCCAGGACACTGACCGTGGCCCTCGACCGGAAGGACCGGGGCGGCTACTGCGACATCTCCGTGTGGAGCAAGTCCGGAGCCCTCCCGGCCGACGGCGCTCTCCTCGACATCGCCGCGAAGGTTCTGCCGAAGATCCCCGAACGACCTGTTCGCTGAGCTGCCGAGGAGACGCCCCGAACTTCACGGACGTGGCACGTTGCGCAGGTTGGACCGGGCCATCTGGAGCATCCGTCCCACGCCTCCGTCGAGCACCATCTTCGACGCGGACAGGGCGAACCCGGTCACCATCTCGGCGCTGATCTTCGGCGGAATGGAGAGGGCGTTGGGGTCGGTCACGATGTCGACGAGTGCCGGTCCCTTGTGCTTGAAGGCGTCCTTCAGGGCACGGGCCAGGTCCTTGGGTTTCTCCACGCGCACCCCGTAGGCGCCGCAGGCGCGGGCGACGGCGGCGAAGTCGGGGTTCTTGTTCGTGGTGCCGTAGGAGGGCAGTCCGGCGACCAGCATCTCCAACTCGACCATGCTGAGGGAGGAGTTGTTGAACAGGACGACCTTCACGGGCAGGTCGTACTGCACGAGGGTCAGGAAGTCGCCCATCAGCATGGAGAATCCGCCGTCGCCGGACATCGACACGACCTGCCGCTCCGGGTCGGTGAACTGCGCGCCGATCGCCATCGGCAGCGCGTTCGCCATCGAGCCGTGCGAGAAGGAGCCGATGATGCGGCGGCGGCCGTTGGGCGAGATGTAGCGGGCGGCCCAGACGTTGCACATGCCGGTGTCAATCGTGAACACGGCGTCCTCGGCGGCGAGTTCGTCGAGGACGGAGGCGACGTACTCGGGGTGGATCGGGACGTGCTTCTCGACCTTGCGGGTGTATGCCTTGACGACCCCCTCCAGCGCGTCCGCGTGCTTCTTCAGCATCCTGTCGAGGAAGCGCCGGTTCTTCTTCTCCTTCACCCGCGGAGTGAGACAACGCAGGGTCTCCCGCACGTCACCCCACACGGCGAGGTCCAACTTGGAGCGGCGGCCCAGGTGTTCGGGCCGGACGTCGACCTGGGCGATCTTGACGTCGTCGGGCAGGAAGGCGTTGTACGGGAAGTCCGTGCCGAGCAGGATCAGCAGGTCGCACTCGTGCGTGGCCTCGTAGGC
Organism: Streptomyces griseus subsp. griseus; assembly: GCF_000720255.1. GTDB lineage: Bacteria > Actinomycetota > Actinomycetes > Streptomycetales > Streptomycetaceae > Streptomyces > Streptomyces griseus_I. The sequence continues at coordinate 75,073 of NZ_JOJE01000041.1, forward strand.
GGCTCCGTAGCCGAGGAGGCCGCTCATGCCGACGTCGTACGGGTTGTCGTACTGGGGCTACCTGCGTATGTCGAGCCCGCATACGACGCCGTGTTCACCGTGCACACCGGCATGCGCAACGACTGAGGCCCCGGACCTGCACCCCAGCTTGCGACATACATACACACTCATGAGTTGTCGTACTGGATCCATTCCTTGCCGCGCAGGGCGTGCCCCACCGGCGATTTGACCTTCCCGGCGAACTCCATCACCTCGGCGTGCGCGCCGGCCGTGCCGCTGCCGCAGAACAGGGTGACCTTGTCCGCCGCGTCGATCATCTCGACCAGCCGGTCGATCTCGGCGTCGCCGGGGCGGACGGTGGGCCGGGAGGTGACGAGGGCGGTCTCGGCGGCCTTCTCGGGGGCGGGTTCGGCCGCGATGTCACCGGGGAGGGAGACGACGCTGACGCCGGAACGGCCGACCGCGTTCTGGATGGCGGTCTGGAGCAGCCGGGGCATCTGCTTGGGGCTGGAGATCAGCTCGCTGTAGTGGCTGCACTCGCGGAACAGCTGGTCGGGGTGGGTCTCCTGGAAGTAGCCGAGGCCGATCTCGCTGGAGGGGATGTGGGAGGCGAGGGCCAGCACGGGTGCCATGGAGCGGTGGGCGTCGTAGAGGCCGTTGATGAGGTGGAGGTTGCCCGGCCCGCAGGAGCCTGCGCAGGCGGTGAGTCTGCCGGTGATCTGGGCCTCCGCGCCGGCGGCGAAGGCGGCGGTCTCCTCGTGGCGGACGTGCACCCAGTCGATGGCGGCGTTGCGGCGGACGGCGTCCACCACCGGGTTGAGGCTGTCGCCGACGACGCCGTAGAGGCGCTTGACCCCGGCACGGGCGAGGATGTCGACGAACTGTTCTGCGACGTTCTGCTTGGCCATGACGCTCTTGTGCCCCTTCGGTCTCCGTCGATCCCTGATCCATCAATTCACAGGGACCGCCGTCACGCCTCCCAAACGCCCGCGGCCGTACGGTCGTCCGAGTACCCCTTGACCCGTACCAGCGCGTCGGCGTGGAACGCGGCCAGCCCCGGTGCGGCGGGCCCGGACCACCGCCGGGTGAGGTACGCGGACAGCTCGGGTTCGCCGCGCAGCGGATCGGCCAGGCCGGGGGTGCACATCAGCAAGGTGTCGCCCGGGCGGGCGACGGAGGCACGGAAGCGGAACGGGTCGCGGGGCGGTCCGGGGTCCTCGTCGTAGGGGTTCGGGGGTGTGGTGATGCCGAGGTCCATGGTGAGCCGGTCGCCCTGCGGGGTCTCTGACGGCAGTGAGCCGAAGCCGACGACGGGGTCACCGGTGGCGTCGGTGCCCCGGGGCTCGATGTCCTGCCACTCGCCGTCCCGGATCCGGAACAGACCGCCGCCGCCGACGCCGAAGAAGACGCGGGTACGGCAGTCCGGGTCGGCGGGCAGCAGGAGACAGCGCAGGGTGGCCGCGTACTCCTCCGGTTCGATGCCCTGTTCGACGGCGCTGGCGCGGAGTTTGCCGAGGCTGCGGTCGGTGAGGCGGTGCAGTCCCGACTTCAGGTCGCCGCGCCGGCCGGCCCGGAGGTCCTCGGCGAGGCGTGCCTGGCTGCGGCCCACGGCCCGGCCGATCCACTGGCAGGCCTCGGCGGCCGCCCGGTGAGCGCCGGCGGTGGCGCGGGCGCCGGTGGCCATCGCGACCAGGACCAGCGCGTTTTCGCCGGTGCCGAACCGGGCGGTGAGCAGGCAGTCGCGGCGCGGCTCGCCCCGGTAGCGGGCGGAGTCCCCGCGCACGGAGACGGCCCGCACCGTGCAGGCGCCGTACCGGGCACCGTCGAGCATGGTGTCCGGGACCAGGTCGTCCAGGTCGTCGGGGTCGGCGGGCGGCAGCGCGGTGGGCTCGGCGTCATAGGTGGGCGGGCCGGAGCCGACGTAGTCCTTGGGGGCGGCGTCAAGGACGGGGGCGGGGACCGGCGCAGGGG
>NZ_JOJE01000042.1 GCF_000720255.1 Streptomyces griseus subsp. griseus
GGGCGCGGAGTTGGCACTGGCGACACCGTCGACCTTCTCGAGGGCGGTGACCAGTTTCCTCTCGGCGGCCTTGCCGGCGGCGTCGGGGGCCTGGACCGCTAGGACGAGCGGGCCGTTGAAGCCAGGCCCGAACCCGTCGGCGATCATGTCGTACGCCTGACGGTTCGTCGAGGATGTGGGCAGGTTGCCGTCGTCGGAGGCACCCAGGCGCAGCGACAGCGTCGGCAGCGCGAGCGCCGCGAGCACGGCCAGGGCGACGAGACCCAGAGTCCTGGGCCTGGCCTGCACCCGCTCGGCCCACCGGCCCCACACGCCGGTGCGGCCCGAAGAGCTCGGCCCGGTCCAGCCGGACATCTCGCGGCGCTGCTTGCGGCTGAGGACGCGCGGACCGATCATCCCGAGCAGTGCAGGCAGCAGGGTGATGGCGGCCAGCACGGTCAGTGTGACGGTGATCGCCGCGCCGATCGCCATGCCGTTGATGATGCCGACGTTCAGGGTGAGCATGCCCAGCACGATGAACAGCGCGTAGTCGATGCCCACGCCCAGGCCGATCAGCGAACCCAGGGTGAGCGTGGTGTCGGAGAGCGTGATGACGTGGCTGAGCAGCATCACCGTGACCGCGGAGGTGCCGACACCGACGATGGCCGTGATGATGGGCAGCGCTGCCACCCAGACCGCCCGGAAGACGAACAGCAGCACGATGAAGGCGAGGACGATGCCCATGGCGTCGGCGACCGCGTTCGGCTCCGGGTTGACGGTGAACGCCTGCCCGTTGAGGGCGATGTGCAGGCTCCCCGTCTCCGGTTCGGTGGCGAGTTCCTTCACGTGGTCGATCTGGGCGTCCGAGACGTCCTGGTCGAACGCGACCGTCGCGTAGGCGGTCCTGCCGTCCTTGCTGATCTGTCCCTTGCCGACGGGTGCGTAGGGGCTGGTCACCACGGCGACGCCCGGCGCGTCGGCGATGCCCTTGAGCGTGCCGGTCATCGCCTTCTCGGCGGCGGGCTCGGTGACCTCGCCGCCGTCCAGCTGCCAGACCACCCGGCCGCTCTTGCCCGCGGCGCTGTCGGAGGCCTGCTGCAGCAGGGCCGTGGCCTTGGCCGAGTCGGTGTCCTGTGAGGTCGGGCTGTTGCCGAAGGCGCTGCCGGCGGCGCCGACCCCGGCTCCCAGGGCGAGCAACAGACCCACCCAGACCAGGACGACTGCGAGCCGGTGCCTATGACACCAGCGGGCGAGAGGGGACATCGACGTGCCTTTCCAGAAAATGCCATGCGCCGGAGCCGGTGATCACGGCCCACCCTCACGCTCGCAGTTCTCCGGACTCTCGTCATTGGCCGTTCGCAGACACTTGCGCCTACTGCGATCGCAGCAGACGCGGTGGCGAAGAATGGGGGTGCCCCCTGTGGGCGGAGCGGAAGCCGCTGGTCCAGACGTGGTGAGCAGGCCTGAGGCGCGAACCGAGGCGGTGAGATCGTCGACACCGGAGCCGCCGGGCAGGCGACCGCTACGCCCCGACACCCCTCACCCAAGGCCGTTGTTGGTGGCCGCGCCCGTCCCCGACCCAGTCGCACAGCGCGAGCACCGGGAGGAGCGGCGCGGGCTCCTGGCGCGTGAGCGGGCGGAACAGGGCGCTGCTCAACGCGTCGACCACTGCAGCGACCCGGGACAGTTCGGCTCATGAGCAGGGACACCGGTGATGACTCACGCATCCTGCGGACATCTCCGCGAGGTGGCCCGGCGCGGATATCCGTAGCCACGACGGCGCCTGCCTTGCCCGCCCGCCATGTCGCTGCCACTGCAGCCCCACACCTCGCCCCCTCGAACCGGGCTACCGGCGCGTGCTGGTGGCGCCCAGACCCGGCGGTGGGCTGACCTCGGCCTCCACCAGACTGGCCATCCCGCACGGCGAGGTTTCGGTCGATCGGCGTGTACAGGGCGAGACGCTCACCGTTCGGACCACTCTTCCTGACGGCGTCAGCGGACTGTTCTCGCAACCCGGGGAAGGGGACGTGGTCGAACTCGGCGCGGGCACCCACGCATTCTGCGTCGGTGGGCTTCGCGATCTTGTTGCCAAGCCGCAGCAGTGACGGCGAAGTGGAACTGATGGATGCCGTGGCCCATGGTGGGGCCGCCACCTCGGCTCCCCCTTGCCGCGCCAGGCGACCGCGAAGCAGGCGTCGTCTCGATACCACAGGGTGTGGCAGACCTCGGCCATGGGAGCGCCGAGACGAGAAATCCGGGCCGCCCTCACGCTCGTGGCCGGCGACGAGGTCGTCCTCGGCCACCGAGCCCTGGGAACGCGGTTCGCGATGTCCGTCATCAGGCTGAACCCGGCCTTCGTCTTCCTCTTGGTCGGCCAGCGCTACCTCGTCAAGGGAATCGCTACCTCGTCAAGGGAATCGCTACCACGGGAATGAAGTAGCCGCACGGCGGGCGATCACGGAACCGAACAACTGGGCGTCTCGTTGGAGTGGCCAATCATGCCGACCGGGTCCCGTACCGAACCGGCATGGTGTCAGCCACCATGCGCGCGTCCGGGGCGGGGCAACGGACCTGTGGGCGAGCCTCCGGTCCGGACGGCCGTACTCCCTGAGCCGATGGCTCCCGCGAGACGGCCTGCCTCACATCGAGTTCAACGGCCCTGCCCGGCTTCCGTCGGGACGGGGTCCGCGTTCTCCCGCAACTCGCCGAGTATGCGCGCCTGCTCGGCCTGGTAGCGCTCAATGGCCGCGAGTTTGACGCCTTCGTATCCACGGACCGCATCGGGCAGCTCCGCGAGCCGGCGAACCTCGGCCAGGTTCTCCTCGTTCAGGAGCACGAGCGCGGTCTTGATCGACTCCCGGTACTCGGCGATGAGATCGCGCTCGATGCGTCGCATGTGCTGGAGTCCGAACACATCGAGGCGGGTCCCTCGAACGCGCCGCAGCCCACGCAGCAGTATGAGGACCGGGCGGAACCAGCTTCCGAGAGCGACCTTCCTTTCCATGCCCAGGGTTCGCAGGACGGGCGGATGCAGACGGTAGGAGCGTCGGCTCCCGCTTCCGAATGCCGCGGTGATGTGGTCGTCCACGGCCGGGTCGATGGCGAGTCGTGCAACCTCGTACTCGTCCTTGTAGGCCATGAGCTTGTGGAGGCAGCGGGCGACAGCCTCGGTCAGCTCGGTCGAGCCGTCGGCGGCAGCGCGCTCCGTGGCCGCCACCGTCTGGACGAAGTCGACGTAGGCGCGGGCGTAGCGCCTGTCCTGGTAGTCGATGAGGTCGGCCACACGCACGGTGAGGAGGCGATGCAGCTCCGATTCCTCATCATCGGTGACCAACGCCACGAGCTCGGTAATCCCGGCGGGCAGCCGCAGTTCCACGTCTGGGAGCGTCGGGTCGGCAAGCGTGGCACTCAGGGCCTCGGGGTCGGCGACCGCCTGGCGGCCTCGCCGGAAGGCCTGCACATTGCGTTCCACGGCGACTGCGTTCAGGGTGATGGCCTCTTCGATGGCTGAAGCCGACATCGGCAGCAGCCCGGTCTGGTAGGCGGCGCCCACCAGGAGCATGTTGGCGTACTGCTCGTCGCCGAACAGCTGCTCGGCCAGCGCGCCGGAGTCCAGAGCGATGAGCTGGCGCATCGCGTCGTGGACGGCATGACGTACGACATCGGGAGCCGGGAAGCTGACGGCGGTGTCGACCACCATCTGCCCGGTGGGTATCTCGGTCGTGGTCATGACGGCGACGGTGCGGTCCGCGGAGGCGACGGAGAGGTACTTCGGGTCGGTCGCGACGAGCGGATCGCACGCGAGGTAGAGGTCGCACTGCCCCTCGGCGATCTTGGCGCCCTGTTCGACGACACCCTCGGTGATCCTGATGTCGGAGACGACCGCGCCGCCCTTCTGGGCCAGTCCGGTCTGGTCGAGGCTGCGGGCGTGGCGGCCGTCGATGACGGCCGCGGTCGCCAGCACCTGCGAGATGGTGACGATGCCGGTTCCCCCGATCCCGGTGATCCGCATGCCGAAGGAGTCGGCGCCGGCCGCGCGGGCAGGCTCGGCGATGTCGGTGGCCCCCAGGGCGGGAAGCTCGGCGCGCTTCGGCTTGCCTGCGGGTGTGATGGTCATGAACGCCGGGCAGTCGCCGTCGAGGCACGAGTAGTCCAGGTTGCACGAGGACTGGTCGATCCTGGTCTTGCGGCCGAACTCGGTCGGGACCGGGTGGACGGACAGACAGTTCGACTTGCGGCCGCAGTCACCGCAACCCTCGCAGATACGCTCGTTGATCCACACGCGCTTCGTCGGCGCCTCGGCCTTGCCGCGCCGACGCGCACGCCGTTTCTCGGCGGCGCATTCCTGGTCATGGATGAGGACGGTGACACCGGCAGTGGCCTTCAGCTCCGCCAGCGCCTCCTCGATCTCGGCCCGGTCGAGAACCTTCACCGACTTCGGAAGCCGGGCCCGGGGGATGCGGGCCCTGTCCTCGGTCGTGATGATCACCTTGGCGACGCCTTCGTCGAGGAGCGTGGCGGCGAGCCGGTCGACCGGCAGGGCGCCGACGGCGTCCTGGCCGCCGGTCATGGCGACCGTTCCGTTGTAGAGCAGCTTGAACGTGACGTTCACCCCCGCGGCGATCGCCGCCCGCACGGCCAGGCTGCCCGAATGCATGAAAGTGCCGTCACCGATGTTCTGCACGAAGTGGTCGGTGTCGACGAACGGCTCCAACCCGATCCACTGAGCACCTTCCCCGCCCATCTGGGTCATGCCGACGACCGAGCCGACCTGTTCGGGATCCATGAACACGACCATCGAGTGGCAGCCGATCCCAGCGCCGACCAGTGAGTCCCCGCCGGCGGTGGTCGAGGTGTTGTGCGGACACCCCGAGCAGTAGTACGGACTGCGGGCCAGGAGCGGCAGCGCCGACGTCGTACGGGCTTTGGGCCGCTGACGCCAAGCGCGGGCGGCTTCGATGCCGAGCGGAGCGAGCACCCTGGACAGTCCGGTGGCGATGCTGTCCGCGTCGAGCTCTCCTGAGCGACTGAACAGCGATCGCCCGTCCTGGTCCTGTTTGCCGTGGACGACCGGGGCGTCGGTGCGGCCGTAGAGGATCTCCTTGACGGCGGTTTCGAGGAACGGCCGTTTCTCCTCGACGACGACCAGCTGGGCGAGACCGTCCGCGAACTCGATGACGGCGTCACGTTCGAGGGGGAAGATCATGCCGAGCTTGAGGATCCTGATGCCGTACCGTGCGAGGTCTTTGTCGGTGAGGCCGATGATGCGGAGGGCCTCGCGGACGTCGAGATAGGTCTTACCGGATGTCAGGATGCCGATCCTGTCCGACGGCCCGCACTGGACCACGCGGTTGAGGCGGTTGAGGCGGGCGTACTCCACGGCGCGAGGGAGGCGGATGTCGTGCAGGCTGCGTTCGAGGGCCATGAGGTTGGCGCCCAGGAGCATGGAGCTCGGCTTGTGCGGGCTGGGGCTGGCGTCGCCTTCAGTGACCGTGATGCGATCGCGCGCCACGACGGCCGTGGACGCCGCGTCCGCCACCGCGGTAGCGATCTTCAGGCCCGACCACAGGCCGCTGAACCGGGAGAGGAACTGCGCGTGGAGCCCGAAGTCGAGGACGTCCTGGGCATCGGCCGGGTACAGCGTCGGGATCGCCAGGTCCGCGAGCGTCGCCTCGCTGGCACACGGCACGCTGGACGACTTGGCTCCCGGGTCGTCGCCGACCAGCGCGACGGCACCGCCGGAAGGGCCGGTTCCCACCAGGTTCGCGTGGCGGAGAGCGTCGGAGGCGCGATCGAGGCCGGGGGACTTGCCGTACCAGATGCCCACGACGCCGTCGCACCGCGAAGCGCCGACCTGGCCGGCCAACTGGCTGCCCATGACGGCGGTCGCGGCGAGCTCCTCGTTCAGCCCCGGTTTGTGGACAATGTCGTGCTCGTGCAACAACGCCCCGCGTCGGCCCAACTCGATGTCGTAGCCGGCGAGTGGTGATCCCTCGTATCCCGAGACGAATGTCGCGGTACGCAGTCCGTTCGCGTTGTCACGCCGGGAGCGGTCCAGCAGAACGCGGACGAGAGCCTGGATCCCGGAGAGGTGCACGATGCCTTCCTCGCGGCGGTAGCGGTCATCCAGACGAAAGCGTCGGCTGCCCAGCTGCCCGGTCTCGGTGATGGGTGCAGTCATCGTCCTCTTCCTCACAACAATCTGGGGCTGCTAAAGGTCCCGCCCGTCTGCGCGTGCGGAGAGACGGCTTCCTCGCGGTCAGGCTGGTTCGCCCAGCCGAGCAGTCGCCCAGCCGAGCAGTGCGCCGCGGAACGTCGATACCAGTCGGCGCGTGATCTGAGCGGGCGGCAGTGAGAGCGTGTCACGCAGGTCGAAGATCTCCCGAGGGTCGAAGAGGACGTTCCACAGGAAGGCGGCCTCGTCCTCGACGCCGGCGAGCTCGCCCACCCCGAGAATCGCCACGAGTTCGCGGATGGGGCGGGCAAGGGCCTCCGCCTGGCCTTCCAAGTACGGCTCCTGGGCCTTGTACCGCGCGAGGAACCCTTCCGAGGACCGGCGGTGCACCAGCGCCGCGCCTTCGGCGAGGATGAGGTCCACCCAGAAGCCGCAGACACTCTCGAGCAGGGCCAGACCGTTGCTCGGCTGCTCGAGACTGTGATCGCGGAACTTGCTCACGATGTCCCGTCGGTAGGCACTGAGGGCGTCGTCCGCGGACTCGAAGTGCCGGTAAGCCGTCGCGACCGACACATCCGCCTGCCGAGCGATGTCGGCGAGGCTGATCGGCTGCTCGCAACGCTCGAAAAGCTCTGCGGCGGCCTGGATCAGCTTGGCGTTGTTCAACCGCTGATCCCTGCGCATGAGCGTCCTCTTCATCTACGCGGCTCATTTCGTGGGCGCTTGCTTGGCCTGCGTGCGCATGCCCTGCTCGGATTCCGCGATCCGCGCCAGCTCGGCGGCGATTTCATGCGCCTTCTTCAGGGGCACTGCGACGACGCCGTCGGCGTCGGCCACGACCACGTCACCGGGGTTGATGACGACACCGCCGATGGCGACGGGCGTCCCGACGGCTCCCGGGCCGTGTTTCCACGGCCCTGCCGGCGTGACCGAACGCGACCACACGGGGAATTGCTGCTGCCGGATCTCGTCGCGGTCCCTGACCGCTCCGTCGACGATCGCTCCCACGGCTCCCCGCGAGGAGAAGTACTGGGTGAGGATGTCGCCCATCACGGCCCGGCCCGGGTAACCGAATCCGTTGATGACGAGGAAGTCGCCGGGTTCGATGTGCGCGACGGCGTCGATCACGGCCAGATCGTCTCCGGCGACCGTCAGGACCGTCAGGGCGCTACCCACGACACGGCAGCCGTCCCAGAGGGGGGTGATGCCGCCGTCGGGCATGCCGAGGCGCCCGAGTGCGTCTCCGATGTTCGCGACCGAGTGCCGCTGGAACTGTGCGAGCAACTCCCCGTCAGGGCGCTGCCACTTCGGGCCGACCTCGATGTTGGGCGAGCCGGCCGATGTCGGCGCGTAGGTCATTTCTGTCCTTCCCCTGTCTCGTGATGAATGGGTGCCTGGACGACGTCGATCTCGAGGGAGGCGTCCGGGAGTCCGTGTGCCCGGGCTGTGACGGTGATCCGTCCCGTTTCCCCGGTGGCCCGGACGATCGCCAGGGCACGACCCTTGAACGACGTGGCGGAATCGTCGAGGAAGCTCTCCTCGGTGGCCGGAGCTCCCGTACCGAATCCCTGGAGGACCCCGGGACCGTCGACCCGGATCGTGATCTTCGTGTCCCGGGCCGGGTTGAGCACACCGTTGCCGTCGACCAGGTTGATGCTGATGTGGGCCAAACGCTGGGGATCGGCGGTGAGTTCGGAGCGGTCCGTCTCCAGGCTCAGGCGCGTGGGCTCGCCGGCGGTGCGCAGCGCCGAGCGTCCCACTTCCGCTCCGTCGCGGTACGCCACGACCTCCAGGACGCCGGGCTCGTAGGGCACGTCGGCTTCGGCGAGGAAGTTCCGCTCGGTACCGACGGGCACGGTCGCGACGGTGGTGCCGTTGAGCCGGAACTCGACCTCTTCGGCTGCCGCGTAGGCCTCGACATGGAGCGGCGAGCCGACGGGAACGTCGAAGGTCCAGCTGGGGGAGACATCGGTCCAGGTCCATGCCCTGGGCTTGATGACGTAGCCGTCGTCGCGGGGGTGTCGCACGGCGAGGTAGGGCGTCTGTGTGAGCCCGTAGACGATCTCGCGGTAGTACGAGATCGGGTGACGCTGTCCGACGATGTCGATGTCCCCGCACTCGGCGGTGAGCCACGGGTAGGGGGCGCGGTGTACCTGCTGGTCCTCGGGATACACGTGCCGGCCGGTTCCGACCTCGCCGAGGAAGTCCCATGCGGTCCAGGTGAAGTCGCCGATGACGTGGGGGTTCTCGGTGACGAGCTGCCACAGCTGGTCGATCTTCGTCGGGAACGTCTCCGAGCCCACGACCACGCGGTTGGGGTGGGCCTCCTTGTCCAGCAGGTACCGGCTCTCGCCGTAGTTGAGCCCCACGACGTCGAGTACGGAGGCGGGCTCGGCGAGTCGCTCACCGACGACCGGCGAGGCCATGAGGGCGTCGATCAGATGCGTCACCTGGCCCAGGTAGTCGTTCAGGCCCCGGACTGGGGCGGCGTCCTGGCCCAGTTCGGCCTTCAGCGCGGGGATCTTGTCGCGGGCGATGTACATGCCCTGGAGTGCGTGGGTGACCAGGCGGGTGGGGTCCTGCGCGCGTACCCGGTCGGCGATGCGGCGGCCCAGGCGCGTACCGTGGGGGGTTCCGGCTTCGATGATCTCGTTGCCGATCGAGTACATGATCACGCTGGGGTGGTTGAAGTCCTTCGCCACGAGCGAGTCGACGTCGCGTTCCCACCACTGCGGGAATCTGCGCGAGTAGTCGTCACCGGACTTCGCGACCGTCCACACGTCGAACAGCTCGTCCATGACGAGCATGCCGAGGCGGTCGCACGCGTTGAGCAGGGCAATGCTCATCGGGTTGTGCGCGGAGCGTACGGCGTTGAAGCCCGCGGCCTTCAGCATCCGCACCCGCCGCTCGGCGGCGTCGGCGAAGTCGGCGGCGCCGAGGATGCCGTTGTCGTGGTGGATCGCACCGCCGCGGAGCTTGACGGTCTCGCCGTTGATCCGCAGGCCGCGGATCGGGTCGGCGGTGACGGTGCGGATACCGAAGTGCGTGGAAGCCGCGTCGAGCGGCCCGCTGTCGTCAAAGAGGCGCACGGACGCGTGGTAGAGGTGGGGTGATTCGACGCTCCACAGTGACGGCCGTTGGACGTACGCCCGCTGGTGGGTGGTGATCCTGTCGCCCGCCAGGAGCGTGACCCGGGCCCGGTCGGACGTCACGACCTCGCCCCCGGCGTCCAGGATCTCGAGAAGCACTTCGACGACGCGAGTGGAGACGTCCTCGTTGACGATCTCGGTCGCCGCCACCACGGTGGCGAGATCGGCGTCGATGTCCGGCGTGGTGAGTCGCAGCCCGGTCGGGGTGACATGGACGAGGTCGCCGACGAGGACGCTGACGGGGCGGTGGAGGCCACCCCCCGAGTACCAGCGGGAGTCCTGGTGTGCCTGTGCGTCCACCCGGACGGTGTTGACCCGGCCGCACTGCAGGAATGGGTCCGCGCTGACGTGGAAGCGGGAGTATCCGCCTGCCCACTGTCCGGCGAGAGCACCGTTGATGTAGACCATCGCGTCGCGGTAGACACCTTCGAGCTCGAAGATGACTCGCTTCGTCGCCCATTCCTCCGGCACGTCGAACTGCTTCTCGTAGGTCCACTTTCCGTCGCGGAAGTAGCCCGTCTGCGGTCCACCGGAGCTCTCCGCGGACCGCCCTCCCCCCAGCATGGCGTCGTGCGGCAGGGTGACTTCTTCCTCGCCGGCACCGGCGACCACGATCGCCTCGTGAACGGACACGAGGGGGCCGACGCGCCAGGCGTCGTTGAACGGGATGCGGATCATTGGAACTTCCTTGCTCGATCGTTCTAGAGGGTCGCGGCCGTGGGGTCCCAGTTCTCGTCCAGGGGAGCCGGCGATGCCACGGTGGATTCGAGGGTCAGCGGTGTCCCGGCCCGTGCTGCCTCCTCGACGGCGAGGAGCACGTCGAGAACGTGGCAGGCGAGAGCGCCGGAGGCGCGTTCCCGTACGTCGTCACGTATCGAGCGAGCGAGCTCCAGCACCCCCACGCCCCGGCCCCACGTGGACCCGACAGCGGGTACGTCTTCCGGTTCCGCATGGAGAGGGACGAACCTGCCTGTTCCAGCGAAGCGGTTGGGGTCGGGGACCTCGAGTGAGGCTTCCGTGCCGTGCAGTTCGAGGAGGTCGCGGCGGATCCCCGAATCGAAGCTCGTGACGAGGGTCGCGCGAGCGCCGGAGGCGAACTCCAGCAGAGCCATGTGCTGACTCGGTACGCGCACGTCGAACTCGGTCCCGGCGCCCGCCCCGACGAGGACGCGCCTGACGGCCCGTGCGGTTGAGGAAACCGAGCTCACACGCCGGACGGCACCCATGGTCTGCACGAGCGCGGTGACGTGATACGGCCCCATGTCCAGCAGCGGGCCGGCGCCCTGGTCGTAGTAGAAGGCGGGATTCGGGTGGGTGCCTTCCGGTCCCGGAGACTGCATGATCGCCAGAGCGCTCTTCGGTTCGCCGATGCGGCCCGCGAGGACCGCTCGTTGTGCCGTCTGCAGGGCACCACCGAGGAACGTGTCGGGCGCGCAGGCCATGCGAAGTCCTCTCCGGCCGGCCTTGTCCAGCAGCAGTCGTGCGTCGCGGCGGCTGACGGCGAGGGGCTTCTCACTCCAGACGTGCCTGCCGCTCGCGAGGATCCGGGCCGACACGTCGAAGTGGGCGGCGGGGACGGTGAGGTTCAGCACGATCTCGATGTCGTCGTGGGCCAGGAGCTCGTGGACGAGCAGGTGCCGCAACCCGAACTCCCGCGCACGAGCACGGGCGCGCTCCTGGTCGAGGTCCGCTATCGCGACCACGTTCAGATCAGGGAACCGCGTCAGGTTCTCGAGGTAGTGGCTGCTGATGACGCCGGCGCCGATGACGCCGACACCCACTCGCTTGGAGTTCACCGGTCGACCTCCACCAGATAACGCAGGCTCTGCCGCACGGCTTCGAACGGGTCGCCCACGTAGTCGTCCAGTTCCACGACGCGGACCGCGTCCGGTGCGGCCTTCAGGATGTCCGCCACCGGCATCGCACCCTGGCCTACCGGCTGCTGCTCCAGGAGGGTTGTGGTGTACGGGCCGTCCTTGAGGTGCAGGAACCTGACGCGCGCCCTGAGCCGGGAGATCAACTCCACGGCGGAAGCGCCACCGACCTCGGCCCAGAAGGTGTCGAGTTCCAGGACGATGTCCTCGTCCAGCGCCTCCGCGAAGAGTTCGAGGCCGGTCCTGCCGCCGAAGTCCTGACGGACCTCGTGGTCGTGGTTGTGGTACCCGATGGTGACGCCTGCGTCCCGGGCAAGCCTCGCGACGCCGTTCAGACTCGCAGCCGCCGCTTCGATGTCCGCCCGCGTGGTCCAGCGCTGAGCGATGATGTGCGGTTCGATGAGCGTGCCGATTCCTAGCTCTGCTGCCGCGCGGACAGCCGCGGAAGCGTTTCCATCGACAAGGCTCGCGTGTGCGCTGAGCGGGCGCAGCGGTGTCTCGGTCAGCGCACGCCGGTACGCGTCCCGGTACTGCTCGAACCTCCACAGCTCCACGTTCTCGAATCCCATCGCGGCAACGCGCGCGAGCGTCCCCGGGAGATCGGTCTCGATGGCGTTGCGCAGCGTATAGAGCTGCACTGAGTACAGGCGCTCCGTCATCCGCGTTCTCCCTGGTCCAGTCCGAGTTCTCCCGCATGAGCCGTTGTCACCGTCTCGGCGAGGACGGCGAGCGCTTGGTCGACCGGTTCCACTGAAGAGGGCAGGTTCAGGAAGCCGTGCAGCACGCCGGGCACCGTGACATGCCGTACGGGTACGCCCGACTTCACGAGTGCGGCCGCGAATGCCTCGCTGCTGGCGCGCAGATCGTCGTACTCGGCGTCGAGTACCAGGGTGGGACAGAGTCCGTCCAGGACGGCGCTCGCGGGGAAGGCGTAGCCGTGCGGATCCGGTGTGCCGCCCAGGTAGTTGGCCGTCATCCCGGCCACGTCCTCCGGCAGGATCCGGACCATGCGCGGCAACGGCGCGAACGCTTCGGCCAGTGCCGGCGCGAGGGGCGGGGAGACGGCGTGCATGGTCGCATAGGCCAGTACCAGGGTGGTGGGCAGCCAGTTGTCGTCGTCCCGCAGGCGAAGTACGGCTCCTGCGGCGAGGTTCGCCCCCGCGCTCGCACCGCCGACGGTGATCCGCGCCGGTTCGATGCCGAGCACCGCGGCGTTCTCGCGCACCCATCGGACGCCCGCCACGACGTCGTCGTGCGGCACCGGATACCTCACGCCGTCGACCGCGAGCCGGTAGTCCACGCTCACGACAACGGCGTCGGCCCTGGCGCGCACCTCGCGGGCGGTCCAGTCGGCCTCGTGCATGTCGAGATCGCCGAAGACCCAGCCGCCGCCGTGCACCCAGACCAGGCCGGGGCGAGGCCGCTGCGGTGCTGACGGCGGCCGGTAGACGCGGACGGCTATCGGGCCGTGCGGGCCGGGAATGCTCTCGTCGCTGGTTTCGACGGAGGGCAGTGCCGGTGCCGCCTTCCAGGTCCGGTATTCCTGCAGGCGCGGTTGCACAGCCGGATCGGCGAGTGCCTCGCGCCAGGACGGGAGGTCCTCGATCAGGCTGAGCCGCGCGGAGATGCTGGGATGCAGGGCCATCAGGGTCAGGTCTCCAGGGGTGCGGGGGAAATCGGGTGCAGCGCGCGTAGGCGGGAGGGGTGGGGGATGTCCGCTCAGCCTCGTGGCCGGCCGGAATTGCCGGGCGGGCAGGCCTATTTCACGCTCCCGGCGGCCAGTCCGGAGCGCCAGAACCGCTGCAGGACGAGAAACGCGACGATCAGTGGGATCACCGAGAGGAACGCGCCGGTGATGGTGATGTTGTAGGGGATGCCTTGGTTCACCCCTTCCCTCCAGTTGGCCAGCCCGACGGTGACCGGCTGAAGTTCGTCGCTGTTGAGCATGAGCAGGGGCAGCAGGTAGTTGTTCCAGATGCTGACGAACTGGAACAGGAAGATGGTGACCAGTGCGGGGGACATGATCGGCATGGCGACCCGCCAGAAGATCCGGGCCTCGCCGGCACCGTCGAGTCGCGCGGCTTCGATCAGTTCGTCCGGTACCGACGCTCCGGCGTAGATGCGCGACAGGTAGACCCCGAACGGGCTGACGACGCTGGGCAGGAAGACGGCCCAGTAGGTATTGACGAGGTGGACCTGGCTGAACATCAGGTACAGGGGCAGCGCGAACATGACGTCCGGGATCAGGACGGCGCCGAGGATGACGTTGAAGGTCAGGTCGCGACCGCGGAAGGGGTACTTGGCCAGCGCGTACCCGGCCATGGCGGACAGCGTCGTGCTCACCGCCGCGCCGCCGATGCTGTAGAGGGCGCTGTTCAGCAGCCACCGGGCGAAGATGCCGTCCTGTTCCTGGAAGACGTCACGGATGTTGGTCCACAGGTCGAAGTGGGAGAACCACAGCCCGTTCGTGGTGAACAGGTAGCCGCTGTTCTTCGTCGCGGTGACCAGCAGCCACCAGATCGGGATGAGCGTGTACAGGGCGAAGAGCGCCATGACCGCGAACACGCCCGCCCGGCCGGCCAGCGATGACGTACGCAGTCGCCCGGGAGACCCGGCGGCGGCACGTGTTGCTGTGGGAGTGACGGTCGTCATGCGAAGGTGCCCTTCCGCTGGGTGAACTTGAGGAAGCCGAACGACAGCACGAAGGTCAGCAGGGCGAGGATGACCGACTGGGTGGCCGCGTAGTTGTAGTTGTTGATGTCCGCCGACTGCTGTGTGGCCAGGATCGGCGTGTAGGTCGGGGAGACGGTCGGGGCGACCTGACTCAGCACCGCGGGCTCGTTGAACAGCTGGGCGGTACCGATGATGGAGAACACCGTGGTGAGGATCAGCGCCGGCCGTACCGCGGGAACCTTCACGTGCCAGGCGACCCGCCACCCGGAACAGCCGTCCATCACAGCGGCTTCGGTGAGTTCGCCCGGGATCGCCTGCAAGGCCGAGTAGATGATCAGCATGTTGAAGCCGGTCCAGGCCCACGTCATCATGTTGCCGATCGAGGCGAGCACGAGGTCGTCGGACAGGAAGTTCACTTCGAGCCCGACGTGCCGCAGGGCAGCGGTGAACGGGCTGACGCTCGGTGCGTACAGGAACGACCACATGATCGCGGCGATCACGCCCGGCAGCGCGTAGGGCAGGAAGTAGATCTGCCGGAAGACCTTCTTGAACACGGCGCCACGCGAGTCCAGCAGCAGCGCCAGCAGGAGCGCCAGGCCCAGCATCACCGGCACCTGCACGATGCCGAGCGTGAACACCCGCAGGAACGACGACATGAACCGGCTGTCGTGCAGAGCCGTCACGTAGTTGTCGAACCCGGCGAAGACAGTCGTCGACGGTCCCAGTCCGAGGCCGCTGCGGCGCGTCCTGAAGAAGCTCTGGTACACCGCGTAGCCGATCGGTGCGAGCAACATCGCCGTGAACAGCAGCCCGAACGGTGCCAGGAAGAGCACCGCGGAACGAGTGTGGCCACGGCCGGGGACACGCTTCGCTGCCGAGCCGGCGATGGGGTGGGCGAGAGCGTCGCCAGGCGTTCTTGTCGCCATGCCTGCTCCTAGCTGGTGAAGTGGTCCCGTGAAGTGGGGACCGGCTGGTCATTGGTGCTGG
The DNA here is from genome assembly GCF_000720255.1 of Streptomyces griseus subsp. griseus. Taxonomy (GTDB): domain Bacteria; phylum Actinomycetota; class Actinomycetes; order Streptomycetales; family Streptomycetaceae; genus Streptomyces; species Streptomyces griseus_I. The sequence continues at coordinate 14,838 of NZ_JOJE01000042.1, forward strand.
TCGGGCTGGTCGTCGCCCTGCGGGGGCGCGGGCGGTGGTGGCACGGGGGAGGACGGGCCCCCGCATGTCGGGGCAGAGGGCGTGGAGCGGCGGCACCGGCGCCCGGCAGGTCAGGAAGGCCGCCGGGCACCCGCCGTCGTTCTCCGCGCGCGTCACTTCCCGACGCTCAGCCCCTGGCTCTTCATGGCCGCGACGGTGCTGTCCTGGACGGAGGTCACGGCCTTCGGGATGGTGCCCTGCCCGGCTCCGGCCTTCTTGAGCCCGTCCTTCATGTCAGACTGAACCTGGCTCATCGTCGGGCCCCAGACCCAGCCCGTGCTCGTGTTCGCGGCCGCTGTCTTGAACACGTCGTAGATGTTCTGTCCACCGAAGTACGCCGACGGCTGGTCCACGGCAGGCAGCTGCTGTCCGCTCGTAGCGGCCGGGTAGATGCCCGTGTTCTTGATCAGACTGGTGACGCTGTCGCTGTCGGTGCTCATCCAGGTCGCGAACTCCGTGGCTTCCTTCGGGTGCGCGCACCCCTTGAGCACCACGGTCGCCGAGCCTCCGCGGTTACCGGCCGCCTTCTGCCCGGCGGACCACTGGGGCATGGGAGCCACGGCCCACTTGCCGGACAGCTCGGGCAGGTTCTTGGAGATCAGCGGAGCCGCCCACACGGCGCTGACGAGCGACAGCAGCTGCCCGTCCTGCACCTTCTTGAACCAGGCAGTGTCCAGCATCGGGTCACTGGTGACCAGCTTCTTGTCCAGCAGGCCCTGCCAGTACTGCGCGACCTTGCTCGTCTGCGGGTTGTCGATGGTCACCTGCCACCGGTCGTTCGCGGTACCGAACCACTTGCCTCCGGCCTGCCAGGTCAGCGCCCCCAGGTCATAGGCGTCCTGCGGCGTGGTCGTCAGGTAGGCCGAGGGGTTGGCGCTGTGCACCTTCTGCGCGGCCGCGGCGAAATCGTCCCAGGTCTTCGGTGGCGAGATCTTGTACTTCTTGAACAGGTCGGTGCGGTAGTACATCGCCATGGGCCCGGTGTCGACCGGGATCCCGAACACCCTGTCGCCGACGCTGGACATCTGCCAGGTCCACGGCACGAACTTGTCCTTGCCGGCGTCGGCGTACTGGGAGATGTCCTCCAGCGCGCCGGTGGCGATGAAGTTCGAGAGGGTGTCGTAGCCCACCTGTCCGAGACAGGGTGCGTTGCCGGCCTTCACCGCGTTCTGCATCTTGGCGTAGCCGCCGATGCTGCCCGCAGGGATCTGGCTGTACTTGACCTTGATGTCAGGGTGGGACTTGTTCCACAGCGCCACGGACTTGTCGAGGCCGACCGCCGCCCCCCAGAACTCCACCCTCACCGGCTTGCCGTCGGAACTCGAACCGCCCGAGTCGCCGGAACCGCTACAGGCGCTGAGCGTGACGAGCGAGGCAACGGCCAACATGACCCCAGCCTCCTTCACCCACCGTGAAGCCATGGGAACTCCTTCCGTCGGCCGTCCGCCTTGCGGAGCCTGCCGGTTGATCTGCGAGCGGCGTGTCGCGCACGGAGTCGTTGTGAGCTTCCCGTCATCGGGGACTCATCCCTACGAACACTGCCGAACGGCTTGCGATTGGGGTTTCACTTGAGGTGTGCGCCAGCCCTTGTTGGCCCGTCTGGCCTACGTGATGCGCTGGCCCCGCGGAGCAGGGTCCGAGGCTCGGAGTGCTTGCGTTCGAACCGAGCGGCTCACTCTGAAGTGCGAAGCGAATCTCAGTTGCGTCGACTATGGGGCCGGGTGTGCCGCCTGTCAACGCTTTCTCGTCGCCTTTTGGTAAAGAGCTTGGCTTTTCACCGAAAGGGGTGCTGGGTAGCACGGACTTCGGGACCTCTGTGACGCACTCGAGATCTCCGGGGTCCATGTGTATGCGCGCTGTCGGCCGAGCTGATATGTGATCGAAATCGAGGGGGCAGTGCTAAAGCGCGTTGATGACGTGCGTAAAGCGGCGCAGACCCTCTTCGAGTGCAGCCTCGTCCGTGGCGAAGGACAGGCGTACGTGTCCCTCGCCCGACGGGCCGAATTCGGACCCGGCGCGTACGAGCAGGCCTCCGTCGGCGAACCGTTGCGCGAGTTCGACGGAGGACAGGGCGCTGTCGATACGAGGGAATGCGTAGAACGCTCCGAGAGGCCGAACGACGCTCACCGCGTCGAGACCGTCGAGGTGCCGCATGACCAGATCTCGGCGCCGCTGGAAGCGCGCCGAGAGTGCGTGCAGATCTTTGTCGGGAATGCGTAGCGCCTCGACGGCCGCGTCCTGGACGAAGGTGTTCAGAGGCCCGTTGATCGTTCGGTGAACGAGGTTGATCTTTTCGGCGACCGCGGCGGCGGCGCAGATGAATCCGATGCGCCAGCCGGTCATCGAGTACGACTTGGAGAACGTGCCGGAGAGCACCACCCGGTCCCGCACGGAGATCAGTTCAGATGCCGAGGTGAACGCGATCTCGTCGAAGACGATGTCGCTGTATGCCTCGTCCGACAGGAGGTAGAGGTCGGGGTGATCGCGGAGAATGGCGCCGACTCCTTCGATATCGGCTTTGGAGAACACCATTCCGGTGGGGTTCACCGGGTTGCACAGGATGAGAATGCGGGCTCCCGCTGCGGCCGCCGCGAGTCTGTGCAGGTCGATGGAGCCGTCAGGCCGCGTGGAGATCCACTCGACCTTGGCCCCTGCCATGGCCGCGTGGTCCGCGTACAGGGAGTAGGTCGGTTCGGGGAGCAGCACTCGATCGCCCGGGTTCAGCAAGGCGAGGGCGGTGGCTGCGAGGCCGGCGCTGCCTCCGTGAGTGACGACGACATTCGCCGGGTCGACCCCGAGGCCCTGGAAACGCGCCAGGTGGGAGGCGATCTCCTGCCGGAGATCCGGCGACCCTGTGATCTGCGAGTAACGAGTGCGACCGGCGCGCAACGCCCGGACGGCAGCTTCCACCACTGGCTGCGGCGTGTTGCTGTCCGGTTCACCCATGGCCAGAGAGATGGCGCCCGGCACCGCTCCGCCCAGTGTTTTGGGCCGCCTCGAAGCTGCTCTGATGCGTTCCGGGAGAGAACTGGCCGTTTGGGAGGGGAGGGCGCTCATCCGATCTCCAGGGGGTCACGACGGATGTAAAGTGCGAGAACGTTCTCACATCGTGGTGAGCGGTTCAAGGGTGGGGACGCGGCTGGATCGGCCGGAGGTAGGTGGTTGCACGTGCCCGAGCGGGTGCGCGGTGGGCGCGCTGTATGCGCGCTGTGGTCCGGTGGGCATGCCTGAAGCCCACCGCAGACGCCGTGGGTGGTCGGTTCCTGGTACTGAGGGGCGGCCCCCGCGGGGAGCCGCCCCTCACCGGCTGCCGATCGTGCGCCTCAGGCGCCGGCCCAGCCCTGGAGAGCCCCGTAGTAGGCCGCCGTCAAACGGCTGATCGCTTCCTCCTCCGGGAGGCCGGTGCTGATCAGGTCCAGGATCTCGCGTGGATCGAACATGGCGTTGTACAGGAACAACGCGTGATCGAAATGATCGTCCGGCACGTCCAGGTGCCTCATCACACTGCGAATGGGGCGCTCCCAGGCGTCCCGGACCGGGGTGATCACCTCGTCGTTGCTGCGCAGGCGGGTGAGGAAGCCCGTGCGCGATCGGATCTGGACCATGGCGGGGCCGTAGCTGCGGACCAGGCGAGCCCATTCCCGCACCACGTCCTCGAACAGGGCCGGGCCGGTCTTGGGGCAGTCGTGGCTGTAGTTGCGCAGCTGGACGATCACGCCGAGCAGGTAGGCCTTGAGGAGCTCCTCGACCGACGGGAAGTACCGGTAGGCCGTGGCCAGCGACAGGTTGGCCCGCTCCGCGATGACCGCCATGGTCATCCCGCCGGGCTCGGTCCTGAGCGTTTCTCCCACGGCCTCCAGGAGCTTGCGCCGGTTACGGACCGCGTCGCGTCGCATGCCGCGCCCAGCACCCTGTTCCTCGTTCTTGACCGTCAGGGGGAGCCTCCCGGGATGCCTCATCGCAGAGAGGTGTCTCACCTCTGGGCAAGACGATAGTGACGTCCGTCCGAGTCGCTCAAGCGGAGGGGCCTCGCCCGGTGCCGGGATGTGCATGAATGGCTCTGCTGATCTTCCTCGGTGTCCCCCGGGCTTCTGACCCGGAGGGCTGGGCGAGCGGATCTCAACGCGGGAGGATCGTCACCTCGACCCGGTTGAAGCGGGAGCTGTCACCCCTGGTGTGGAACGGCACGTCGTCAGGGCTGGGGCCCGTACTCGACGTCTCGGCCTGCGGCGAGTACTGCTGGTGCGGGTTGCCGGTGCCCAGTACGAGGGGAATCGTCAAGCGCCCCTGGGCGTCGGCGGTGGCCGACCGCGCTGAAGCGCCCTCGTGGCCGCGGAGGGTGACGCGATACCGCGTGCCCGGGCCAGCCAGTGAGGGCGTCCGTACCGTGGCCGAGCCGTTCCCGACCACCGTGAAGCGGCGCTTACTGGCCACCTCCAGTGCACTGAACTCGGTGACTTCCCGCCGCATCCGTACCGTCCAGTCGTAGGCGCTGTACTGCGGCCTGATCGACGAGAAGGTGAACGACCGGGGAGTGGCGCGGTGCCGCGCGTGGCGGGCGAAGTAGGCCTTCAGGTGCGGTATCCAGGCGCGGAGGTCGGCCTGCCAGTAGGGCCATGTGTGGCTGCCGGGTCCGTAGTCGTGCCACCGGTGCCGGATGCCGAGATCCAGCAGGCGCTCGTGGAAGGACACGTTCTCCTGCTGGATCATTTGTTCCGTGGGGTCCACGGCCTCGCCGTCGTGCCGGGGCCGGCCGTCGCCCGTGTACAGGGACACGTCCGTGTGGGCCAGATTGGCCACCAGGTCCCAGGGGTTGTCCCCGCGCCAGTGGACTTCCTGCGTCGCCCACGGGCCCCAGAGGGAAGGGTGGAGCTGCTCGATGATGGTGCGCATCTGGACGTTCTGGTGGTCGACGTCTCCGGAGAACGAGCCGACGGCACCGAAGAGGTCGGGGTGCCGGGCGGTGTACGAGACGGCCCCGAACCCGCCCATCGACAGTCCGGCTGCAGCCCGGGCCCCGCGCTCGGGGATCGTGCGGTAGTGCTCGTCCACCCAGGGGAGGAGCCTGTTGATGTGGAAGGTCTCCCACATCGGCCGGCCGCGGTGGCCGTTGTTCCACCAGTCGGCATACCACTCCGTGGAGCCGGCGTCCGGCATCACCACGATCGCGGGCAGGCCGGCCGTGATCTCCTCCGCGTCACCGTCCTTCGTCCAGCTCGAAGCGCTCTGCCCGCCACCGTGGTAGAGGTACAGGACGGGATAACGGCGCCCCTTCTGCGCGTCGTAGCCGCGGGGGAGCATTACGCGCACCTTGGTCGTGCCGTCGAGAGCGGACGAGGTGAAGGTCAGCTCGCTGAGCCGCGGCGAGAGTCGCTTCTTGTTCACCAGCGCGATGCCGGTTTCGGTGCGGGTTGCCGCGGCTACCTCGGCTGTCTGGACGGGAGGGTGACCGCATCCGAAGACCATCACCGCCCCCAGAGCGAGTGCCGCGGGAATCCTCACGCGCCTGCCGTTCAAGAGGGTCCGTCTCCTTGTGGTCATGCTTCGCTTCTCTGTCCGTGCCGGGCTCGCGGCGCCCGCGGACACGGGACGGCGGCTGTCTCCTGGGTCGGCGTGCCGCCGTCCCGGTGTTCGGCGATGACCGGGGGCGCGGCGTCCGTGGATGTCGTAGCCGCGCGCTGCGACCGTCTCCGTGACCCGCCGCCGTCGATGCCGCCGTGGCATCTGGCGTCGTGCGCTCAAGCCGCTTCGAGACGGGCCGGCCGACCAGGCGCGAGCACGCTCATGGCTCGCCTGGTCGCCGACAAGGAGCCGGATCCCGGTCTCGCCGGTGCGCGGGCACACAGGTCGGCCGCGCCCGGAGGATCCTCGGCGGCCTTCAGCGGGAGCGTCGCCGGGGTCTTCGATACGTGTCGGCAGGGTGCTCGTCGACGAAGGCATGTCCGATCCGATCGATGCCTTGGTCGCCTGCGCCTTCGGTTGTGCCGTACCCGGGGAAGTGTTCGCCGGCCTCCGCCACGCCGGGTGCGGTCGGGGTCGCGCGCCGACGAGGCCGGCGGAGAGCCGGGCGGCCGGTTCGGAGCCTTCGCCGCAGACCGGTACCGGACGAGGTCATATCGTGGACCGTGCTCCGGGCGGGCGCGGCGGCGTCGGCCAACGGCGCGGATGCAGCGGATGTCTCGGCCGGGGTGCGAGCCTCGGATGGCCGAGAGCGAGGCATGTGAGGTCTCCTTGACTGCGCGTGCGCGATCGGCGAACCGATCACCTCAATCTCGAAATTAGATTCGTGTTTCGAGATTGAGGTGGACGCTAGCACACGGTTTCAGTCGCATGGAAGTTCTCAGGCCTCGTCGTCGACCACCCCTGCGAGGAAGGCCTCGATGCCTGTCGACACGTCCACCGCGCCCGGGTTGTACAGCCACTGCATCTGGAGTCCGTCGATGGATGCGATGAGCAGGTTCGCGAGGACCTCCGGCCTGGTGTCGACCTTCAGGCGTCCGCGACCGCGCAACTCGGCGAAGATCCGGGTCAGGTGCAGGCGCAGGCTGTCGTAGCGGGCCCGGTACAGCTCGTGAGCGGGATGCCCGTCGGCCGTGGCCTCGCTCGAGATGATGCTGTGCAGCTGGATCAGTCCGGGTCGGGCCTTGTTGGCGTGTACGACCCGCAGTTGAGTCTGCAGAACATCCAGGTCATCGGCTTCCCGGACGATCGCGGCCGTCTCCCGCTCGTGTGCGGCGAGAACCTCGACCAGCAGTTCCGCCTTGCTGCCGAAGTGGTGCAGCAGGCCGGTCTGGCTGATGCCGGCTCGCTCTGCGATGTCCTTCATGGTGGCGCCGTGGAAGCCTCCGGCGCCGAATGCCTCGACGCAGGCGTCGAGGATCTTCTGCCGCACCTCCGCGGTCTTCGCATAGGACCCCCGGGGGCCGCGGGCCCCGCTGCTCGCTGCCTTGGCCTGCTTTGTCACGGGTCGAGCATAGAGCGGTGCCTTGCCCCTGACTTAATTCATCAACGTGCTTCTGTTTTAGCGTGGCGAGGCGGCGAGGTCGCCGCCCGGACGAACTCCTAGTAGGTGACCACCGCGCGGAAGCGGACGGCGCCCTTGGCGACCTTGTCGACCACCGTGGCCACCTCCTCCTTCGGGAACGTCTCGACCATAGGGGTGACCTTTCCCGCGGCGGCGAGGTCGAGGGCCTCCCGGAGGTACTGCGGCCCATTGTGGGTGGAACCGATCACCTGCATGCGAGTGCCGATGAACGGAAGGCCCCTGCCGGCGGGCGGGACGGTGAAGGGGGCGGTGGGGTCGATGCCCGACAGGACCAGTCGCCCGCCGGGCCGCAGGCCCGTCAGCGCCTCCGCCGCGGCCGGATACGACTTGCCGGTCGCCAAGATGACGTCGGCGCCGCCCGCTGCGCGCAGTTCGGCGCCGCTCGCCACGACCTCGTCCGCGCCCAGCCGCCGTACCACGTCGTGTTTGTCCGGCGAGTTCGTCATCGCGATCGTCTCGTGACCGCAGGCGTGCGCGAACTGCACCGCCAGATGGCCCACCGCGCCGATGCCGAGCACAGCGACCCGCTCGTGCGACTGAGGCTCCCCGGCGCGCAGGGCGGACCAGCCCGTGTAGCCCGCGCACAACATGGGCGCGGCCAACTCGAAGGGGAGTCCGTCGGGCAGGAGTACGGTCTCGTCGGCGCCCACGACCATGTACTCGGCGTGCCCGCCCTGCACGCTGAAACCGGTCGTGGTGGGCGCCGCGCACGCGAAGGCGGCCTGCCCGGTCATCGGCAGGCCCAGACGGCAGTAGCCGCACCGTCCGCAGGCGGCCCGTACCCAGTGGGTTCCCACCCGGTCACCGACACGCCGCGTAGTGACCCCCGGCCCGACCGCCACGACCTCGCCCGCCGGCTCGTGTCCGGTGATCGCAGGGTCGACCGAGGGGAACCGGATCGCCCCGGTCGTGGCCAGGACGTCGTTGACGCATACGCCGGAGGCGCGCACCCGCATCAGCACCTCGCCGGGCCCCGGCTGTGGAGTAGGCACCTCGCGCAGTTCCCACCTGCAGTTGACCTCGGGTATCACGGCTGCCTTCACGAAGTTCACCTTTCTTGTGCGACGGATGAAAGGAGGGCGCGGACGTCGTCGACCACCGACGGCGCAGGAGGTACGTGCGCGTCACGACAGGGTCACAGCGTGCTGATGTCGGTGCGACGGCGGTCCTCCTTCATGGGCAAGGAGGTGACGGTGGCGCGGAGCTCGCGCTGGACGGTGCCTGGGTTCCCCCACAGCACCGTCACCTCGGTGCCCGGTGTCGCCAGGTCGCGATCGATGACGCAGAGGGAGATGGTGCGGCGCAGGTGCGTGCTGTACGTGCGGGAGGTCGAGACGCCTACCGGTTGTCCGTTGACCAGCACCTGGTCGAGGCTGGCGCCGATCTTGCGCGGCATCTCCATGGGATCGGGCAACGGGCCGTCGCCGAACTGGGAGGCGAACAGGGCGATCACGTCCTCGTTGTTCCAGTGCAGGCCTGCCAGGTGGCGCGCCGGGCCGCCTTCGGCCGCCTCCGTGGCCAGCGCGTCGCGTCCGATGAAGTCGTGGGAGGTGAGGACTCCGCGACGGCCCCAGCCGAGCTCACCGGGGCGGCGGAAGTACTCCGTCACGTCGGTCGGGATGAAACTGCCGTCCGGCATCCCGCGGGGAAAGAGCTTGGGCGCCCCCGGCGTGATGATCGACGAAGGCAGGTAGTCGATGCCGACGGTCGCGATGCCCGACTCGATGTGGGCCACGAGTTGGGAGCGCATCCCCAGTTGGCGGATGCCGTGCTCGGCCCCGGCCTCGACGACCGCCGTCCAGACCGCGTTGGCGTCGTCGGCGGACCCGTGCAGTTCGTACCCCAGCTCCCCGGAGATCCCCGAGCGCAGAATCCGCACGGGGATGCCGCTGATACTGGTCATGCGGCTCCGGTTGAAGCCGATGTCGCGCAGGCTCTCGCCGGTCGCGGCCTCGAGTGCGAACAGCGACGTCGGCCCCTGGATCTCGAAGATGAACATGTCGGGGCTGATCACCTCGCTCTTGGCGTCCCAGCCGCCCTGGTCGATCTGCCAGGCGGTCCAGTCGACGCCGCCGCCGCTGTAGACGAACTCCTCCTCGGCCACCCGGTACAGCAGGCCCTCGGAGGCGATGTGGCCGCGTTCGTCCAGCTGGACGTGATGCTTGATCTGGCCGGGCTCGAAGCGTGACAGGTTGTTCATGCCGATGCGGGTGAGCGCGGTCAGGGCCTCGGTCCCGTGGACGCGGAGCTTGCCGATGGCCGACCAGTCGCCGATGTAGCACGACTGCACATGGGCCAGGCTCTCCTCGCCCCAGTTGGTGTACTCGTACGGGATGAAAACGGGCGTCCACCGGAAGAGCAGACCCTTGACGTTCGCCTCGTCCTGGGCGGCGGCCGCCGGGCTGAACACCGCCGGCCGCTCTACGTCGAAGGGACGGTCGGCCAGTTCCAGCAAAGCCTGGTAGCGGTCGCGCTGCCGGTCGATCAGATGCTCCATGGAATTCCTCCGGCGGTGATGGTGGTACTGCATTTCTGACCCGGAACTGTTTCGCCGGGAAGCCGTCATTTCGCTGAGCGACATACTCACGAGAAAGCTGGACGGCGCGGCCTGTGCCGCTGCGTCGGCAGGCGACGACTGCTTGGCCGGGTTCGGTGGCCGAGGGGTCTCGCCGTCGATACACCGCACTGGTCGCGCGGTCACGTCGTCACGTCGCCGACTTCCAGACCCTTCAGCTGCTCCAGGTAGGACGCCATCCACTCCATGGAAAAGCCGCCGTTCAGCCGGAGGGCGAAGTTGTAGAGCAGGAAGGGGTGGACACCGAGCTGGAACAACTCGCGGATGTCGGTCCTGGCCAATGCCTCGCGCTCCTGGTCGGTCAGGTCGCGGTCGGCGAGGGCGGCCTCCGGGACTTCCTTCAGCTGCTGCGCCAGGTCGCCGTCGGCGGCGACCTCCCACAACACTCGGTTGGTGGCGTACCGGCTCATGGAGCCACCACCTCCGATGCGGGGGCGGACGCATGGTCACCCCAGGCCAGGAAACCGGTCGGCGGGGCGAAGGTGCTGGCCACCTTCTCGGCGTAGTCCGGGGTGACTCCGCCCACAGCGCCGAGCGCGAAGAGGAAGTCGAGGAATCCAGGGGTGCCGCTGCCGATCGCTGCCAGCGACTCGTAGGTGGTCTTCTTGATCAGCGACTCGGTGTCACCGGCGGTGATCTGCCCCCATACCCGTTTGTCCCACTCTGTCTCCGGCTCGGTCTGGAACCGTGCCATGGCCGGGTTGCCGATCGCGTTGGACAGGTGCCCGCTGGCGATGATCGCCACCCGCAGGTCGGCGGGGTGCGCCTCCACCATCTCGACGATGGCGGCGCCGAGGTCGTAGAAACGACGCCCGGTGGCCACCGGCGGAGCCATCACGTTGGTGAAGATCGGAACGACCGGTAGGTCCTGCTCGGGCCTGAGGAAGCTCAACGGGACGGTGAACCCGTGGTCGAGCAGGAAGTCATCGCTGTAGGAGAAGTCGATCCCGCGCTCCAAGCCACCGCGCAGCAGGTGCCGCGCGATGTCCCCTTCCAGGGCCGTGTCGTAGGACCCGATGCCGAACAGCTCCTGCTCGTGCGGGAACGGGCCACGCGCCCGGACCGCCTTGCCGATCAGGAAGGTCGGCATGTTGTCGTAGAACCACTGGTTGAAGTGGTCCCCGGAAACCACCACCAGCACGTCGGGCCGCGCGGCGGCGAGCCGTGCCCGCAGTTCCGCGAAATGGGCTATTGACCGCCGCAGCGGCTCGGGAGCCGCCGATCCGCCGGCGGCAACGCCGGGGAGCAGCGGGTCATGGGGAGTGCACAGCACTTGGACGACGCTGGCCATCGCTCACCTTTCAGCATGGAACCCTCCAGGCAGACCAGCCGTACAGAGGGGATCTCCACATTCGGTGGTAACAGCGTGAGCGGTGCGACGTCGTTGTGGAATAGCGGAACCGGTATGCGCACTATCCGCGGAGCGTATGGTCCGACGACGTTCGTCATGTGGGAGGGTGCGCCGCAAATTCGTGGCAGCTGAGGCCGCCCGGTGGAGCATGCCCACCAGCAGCTCGTCACCCAACCGGGGCGCAGCCCGGCCAGGGCATTGCTGGTGGCCGACTGGATGAGCCCGACGACCTCGCCGGCCCGTGTGACGCACCGTTCCCCGGAGCAGCGCCACCAGCACCGGAGGGGACACCAGATCCTTTGATGCCGGCCCGTGACGCGAGCTGCCCCGAAGGGCAGACACGGAGTGCGGCCGGGTATTCATCTGGTCCATGGCTGCGATATGAAACCACGTATTGGACGTGGCCCAGGCCACCCACAAGATGGTGCTGCACCACGGGAGTTCAGGGCATCCGCAGCGCAGCCGCCGGGCCTCCCGGTGCTCACCGACGCTCGTTGGCATTCGGCCCGGACGTCTCTCATCGCCCTGCACCGATCTCCTCAACCTGCCCTGACGCACTCGGGAGCCCTGCCATGACCAGCATCCAGAACGCGCTCATCGTCGGCGGGGGCATTGCCGGCCTGACCACCGCGACTGCCCTGTCCCGTACCGGAATCTCCTGCGACGTCGTCGACCTGGCAGACGGTCCGGCCGGGGCCGCCATCTCACTGCTCAACCGGGCCGTCGACGGTCTCGCCGAGATTGGAGTCCTGGATCAGTGCCTGGACGAGGGGCTGGCGGTGTCCCCGCAGGACATCTTCGCCTACTTCGATGCGGCGGGGAAACCGGTGTCTACGCCGCCCATGCCTCCCGCACCGACGTCCGCTCTGCCGCACGGCATCCTCATCTACCGGCCGACCCTGGCGAACATCCTCAGGCGAGCCGCGGAGCAGGCCGGCGCGAGCGTCCGGAACGGCGTGGGTCTCGCCGGGCTGCGGCAGACGGAAGACTCCGTCACCGCCACCCTCACCGACGGCTCGGAGCGGTCGTACGACCTGGTCATCGGCGCGGACGGCATCCGGTCGAAGACGCGTTCGCTCATCCTGGGGGACCAGGTGACCCCGACCTACTCCGGCCTCACGATGTTCCGATGGGTCGCCGACGGGGTGCCGGACGTCGGCCCGATCGGGCACTACGAGTCGGAGTACCTCTGCGTGACCCGGCGGCAGCGGGACGGCGGCCTCTACCTCGCTACCGGCCGCGAGTTCCCGGAGCGCCCGCGCATCGATGCGGCACAGGCCCGCCAGATCGTCCGGGAGAACCTCCGCGCTTTCACCGCGCCGCTGATGCGCGCGCTGGAGGAGCGGCTCACGGACGACACGAAGATCATCGTCAACGACTACGACTGGCTGCTCGTGTCCGAGCCCTGGTACCGGGGCCGGATCCTGCTGATCGGCGACGCCGCGCACGCCACCACCGCCCACCTCGGTGCCGGCGGAGGAATGGCGATCGAGGACGGCGTGGTCCTCGGTCAGGAATGCGCGGCCGGCGGCCCACTTGAGGACGTGTTCAAGCGCCTCATGACGCGGCGCTTCGAGCGGGCTCGCCTGGTCGTGCAGACCAGCGTCGAACTGGACCGCATGCAGCAGCGGGGAGAGCCGATCGCCGCCCAGAACAAGGTGCGAGGGCGGGCGATGGAGGCTCTGTCCAGCCCCTATTAGGCCCCGTGCCCGGCACATGCGGACCCACGACCACGGGAGCCGGCGAGCATGACGACGCACGATCACCGGACCGGGTGTCGCCCCTGGCGGACGGACTCCAGCGGTGCGCTCATCGACGCGCGCCTTCGCGCTCACCGGACTTCGACCCCGTCGAAGCACCACGCTCGCGTCACCGCCCGCTCACGACAGCCGCTTTCTTGCCCGTGGCCGTGGCCGTGGCCGTGGCCGTGTCCGGGCGGCGCGGACCGGCGGCAGCTGGAGGCCGGGGACGACCCGGTTGCGGATGGTACCGATGCCCTCGACGGTCATCTCCACGACGTCGCCGGGCCGCAGCGGCGGCGGGTCCGGGCGTCCACGGAGGCCCCACAGCTCCGCCAGGCAACCGCCGTTCCCGCAGGTGCCCGAGCCGAGGACGTCCCCGGCACGGACCTCGCTGCCGCGGGATGCGTAGGAGACCAGTTCCTCGAACGGCCAGCCCATGTTGGACAGCAGGTCATGCCCGATCTCGGTGCCGTTCACGGAGACCCGCATCTCGAGGGACAGGAAGCCCTCGCCGTCCCGGTACGGCTCCAGCTCGTCGGCGGTGACCAGCCACGGGCCCAGGGTGCCGGCGAAGTCCTTGCCCTTGGCCGGGCCCAGGCCGACCTTCATTTCCCGGCGCTGCAGGTCGCGCGCAGACCAGTCGTTGAGCACCGTGTAGCCGAAGACGGCATCACGGGCTTGCTCCGGACTCAGCGACGTGCCGCCCCTGCCGACGACGGCGGCGACCTCGAGCTCGAAGTCGAGCAGCTGTGAGCCGGGCGGGACGGCGACGTCGTCATGGGCACCGACGAGCGCGTAGGGGTTGGTGAAGTAGAAGGTGGGCGCCTCGTACCACTCCGACATCACTCCGCCGTCGGTCATGCTCCGTACCACCCCCTCAACATGCTCCTCGAAGGCCACGAAGTCCCGCACGGTGGGCGGGGCGAGCGGCGGCAGCAGCCGGACGCCGTCCACCGGCACGGCCCGCGTCTCCAGCGCCGTGCCGCCGGTCTCCAGCGCGGCCGGCAGCCCCGCACGTACGAGGTCGAGCACCGTCGTCCCCTCCGGGAGGGCGTGCAGCCCTGCCTCGGAGACGACACCCGAAAACGTTCTGCCCTGGGACTCCCAGGTCGCGAACTTCATCGACCCGGACCGGCGAGGTGGAGGGGCGGCGGAGTGAGCGTGTTCGACGGACGTCGGTCGACGATGACGTCGTGCACCACGGGCACGGTGGGCTCCTTACCTGTCATTTGACGGCGAGGGGGTTGACCGGTGCGCCGACGGCGCCGGTCACGGGTAGGGGGGCGGCCACGAGAAGGAACTCGTAGACGCCGTCTGCAGCGCAGTCGGCGGCCAGGGTGTCGAGGTCCCACAACTCCCCGATGAACAGGCCGATGTGCGGGATGGCGACCTGATGCAGCGGCTGGAAGGCGGCATCGAACTCGTTGGGGCGAACCTCGAAGCCCCAGGTGTCGGTGGCGATTCCGGCGATCTCGGAGGAGTGCAGCCAGTCGGCCGTGGCGAACGACAGACCGGGGGCGGGACCGCCCGCGTAGTCGCCCCAGCCGTCGCCCGCGGCGATGCCACGCCGGGCCCGGGTGAGCTGGCCGGTGCGGACCAGCAGCAGGTCGCCGCGGCCGACCCGGGCGGTCTCACCTTGCGCGGCGATGGTCGCCTCGAGGTGTTCGGCGGTGATGGCGAAGCCGTCCGGCAGTTCGCCCTCGGCTCCGATCGCCCTGCCGACGTCGAGCAGAACGCCCCGGCCGGCGATCCTGTCGGCCACGGTCTCGATGCCGGTGAGCCTGTCTCCCTCGCTGGTCACCACCTGTGAGGCGCGGCGTCCGTTGTAGGCCGTGCCATGGTCGAAGATGTGGCCGAGGCCGTCCCACTGGGTGGAGGCCTGCAGCGGCATGAACACCACGTCGTCCGCGCCGCCGAGCCCGTGCGGGAACTCCGCCGGGCCGAATTCTGCGTCCAGGCCGGAAGAGAGCATGGTGTGCACCGGGTTGGTACGCCGCCGCCACCCCTTCTGCGGACCTTCCGCGTCGAAGCGCTGGGCCAGCGAGAAGCTCACGCCGCGGCGGGCCAGCCGCGCGCCCTGTGCCCGTTTGGCCTCGTCGAGGAAGTTCAGCGTGCCGAGGACGTCATCGGCGCCCCAGCGGCCCCAGTTGGAGACGCGCTTGGCCGCGGCCGTGATGGCCCCTTCGGGATCGGAGCGGTCGAACGTGGTCACAGGTCTTCCTCCGTGGAGTTCCGATCAAGGATCGGCAGCAAGGTCATGGGGGCTTCGTCATGAGTGCGCGGTTCCCACCGTCGGGATCGGACCCAGGAGGCGGGCGGCGTTGCCACCGCGGATGGCGTCAGTCGTGGCCTGGTCGAAGCCGGCCGCCTCCAGGCGGTCGACCGGGTCGACCACGCCCATGTCGAAGGGGTAGTCGCTGCCGAGGGTCACCTGACTCGCGCCCATCGAGCCGACCAGGAGCCGCAGCTGCTCAGTGGTGTAGACCAGCGAGTCGACGAAGGTGCGGCGCAGCAGCGCGGATGGCGGCTCGACGGTGGTGTGCGCGTCGGAGCGGGCCGCCCAGGCGTAGTCGGCGCGGACCATGTAACTGGCCAGGTAGCCACCGCCGTGCGCGGACCAGATCTTCAGCCGTGGGTGCCGCTCGAGCAGTCCGGAGAACACGATCCGGGACAGCGCGAGAGCGGTTTCGGTCGGGTTACCCACGCTGTTGAACAGGTAGTAGGCATTCAGCCGCTCGCCGAGGGTGCAGCCCCAGGGGTGGATGAGCACGGCGGCGCCCAGTTCCTCGGCCGCGGCCCAGAAGTCGGCCAGCGACGGGTCGTCGAGTTCCCGGCCCGGGCCGGCGGAGGTCGAGATCTGCACCCCCCGCATACCGAGGTCGCGGACCGCTGTCACCAGCTGCCCGACCGCCAGGTCGGGGTGCTGCAGCGCTACGGCTCCGATCGGAAGCAGCCGAGTCGGTTCCTTTGCGCACAACGCGGCGATGCCCTCGTTGCCCACCGCGATGATGCGGGTGGCCAGCTCCCGGTCGGCCCACGCATGGGGCAGCGGTGCTGCGCTGAGCGCCTGCACCTGCACACGCGCGGCGTCCATCGCGGCCAGCCGCAGCTCGAGGTCGACCAGCTTCGGCCCGAGCTCGGCGATCTGCTTCAGGTTCACCGCCAGGGACGCCCGGCCGAGGGTGGCCGCGTCGATCTCCCGCTGCCGTGCCAGGCCCGGCTGCCCCTCGATCAGCGCGTCGACGGCCGGTACGCCCGCATGGGCGTGCACATCGACGGTGGGCACGCTCACGGCGCCACCACCTCATCCGTCCGAGCCGGCCGGGAGCGCTGATCCCAGCCGTTGTCCCAGCCGATCAACCTGTCCAGGGACACGGGCCCGGGGCCGGCGAGCAGCACGAGGATGAAGCCCGCCATGATGAGGAGTGGAACCTGCGCGCCGATGCTCTCCGCCGTGTTCTCCGGCGCGAGCCCGAACTGCACCTCCCACGAGAGCGCGAGCGCCATGTGCACGATCGCCGGGATCGCGACGATCCGCGACAGCAGGCCGAGGACGAACTTGCCGCCTCCGACCACTTGCAGCAGGATCGCCGCCCAGCCGATGAGGCCGGCGAACGGCAAGCCGAGAGCCTGGCGGGCGAGTTGGCCGAACTCTGCGGGAGAGTAGTGGAAGCCGTGCGCGATCAGGGTGACCCGGGCGGCCACGCGTACGACGAGTGGTGCCAGAGGTCTGAGGCGCTGGACAGGTGGCAGGGAAACGATCGCCATGTCTGTTTCTCTTCCCGTGGGGTGACGGAGTGGATGAGCGTTGGGGAAAGCCGCGCTCGTGGATCGGCGACCGGATCAAGCGGTCGCTCGCGAGCCGCGGCCGCCCACGGGCCGCACAAGAAAGGGGGGGGGTCGGACGAGGGGTCAGTTGTCGTGGTCGGCCGCGCTCCGGAGACGGACCGGCGCCCTCTCGAAGCCCCGGCCCAGCAGGCCCACGTCGTTCTGGGGCTCACCGGCGAGCTCGGTGGACGTCGTCCTGGCCAGGATCTCCTCCAGCACGACCCTCATCTCCAAGCGGGCCAGCGGGGCACCAACGCACTTGTGGACGCCCTGGCCGAAGCCGGGGTGGCGGTTCTGGCTCCGGTCGAGGACGAACTCGTCGGGGTTGTCGAAGGCCTCGGGGTCGCGGTTGGCGGCGGCGAAGTTGAGCCCGACGAGGCAGCTCCGCGCGATGGTGCGGCCGTGCAGTTCGACGTCGGGGGCGGCCATCCAGCCGACTTCGTGGAGGGGCAGGGCGAGGCTGATCATCTCCTCCACTGCCGTCGGTATGAGGTCGGGCCGCGACCGTAGCGTCTCCTGCAGCCCGGGGACGGTGGCCACCCGGTGGATCGCCGACCCGAGTGTCTCCGCAGTCGTGAAGTGCCCGGCGGCGATCGTCGCTATGGCGTTTTTGATGACCTGGTCGTCGGTGAGTTCGGTGCCGTTGATCTCGGTGGCCAGGGTGCCGCTGATCATGTCGTCGTCGGGATCGAGCGGTGCGGCCCGTCGCTGCGCGACGACGACACCGGCGTACTGGGCGGAGACGCCGAACATGACGTCGTTGAATTTCTCGACGTCGTATTCCGTGTCCAGCACGATCTGCCAGTGGTCGAGCAGCTCCCGCGCGGCCTCTTCGGGAAGGTTGAGCAGCGCCGCCAAGGCCTGGGCCGAGACATGCCTGCAGAGCGTGGGATTCACGTCGGCCTCCCCGGCGGCGAGGAGCGTCTCGACGTGCTCGACGGCGTAGCGCCGGATGAGCGGCTAGAGCGCGGCCATGCGGTCCCGGCCCGAAGTAGCAGTTGAGCATGCGCCGGAACAGGCCGTGCTCGGCGAGTTCAAGGCGATGGGGATCTGGTCGCCGAGCGGCATCCCGATGAACGGGGTGGTCGAGGGGTCGCTGCGGAAGCGTGCTGTGTCCAGGGCGGCGGCGCTGACGTCCGTGTACCGGGTCTGGGTCGCGTGCGTTTCGGAGGGGTCGCTGAAGGCGACCGGGCACTCGCGGCGCAGACGGGGGTACTCGGCGTACCGTTCGGGTGAGCGGATCCCACCACCGAGGGAACGGCCCCCTAGGTCCTCCTCCGGGTACCAGTCCGGTTCGACATGTGTCTCGGCGGTGGACGACATGGTGCACCTCGCTCTCCGGTGGATCAGAAATCGCTTGGGTGGGGCCGACCAGGCTGGCCGACCGAGCTCAGTCGGTCGGCCGAGCTCAGTCGGTCGGGAAGCGGCCGAAGTGGGGCTTGCGGCCCTGCAGGATCTCGGCGACGCAGCGGTTGCGCTGCCGTCCGAGGTAGGTGATCTCACTGTCGATGACGTCTCCGTCGTGCAGGAAGCGACCGTGGTGCTTGCCGTTCCCAGGCGGAGAGCCCATGAAGATGATGTCCCCGGGCGTCAGCCGAACGTGCTCGGAGGCGTACGCCACGAACTGCGCCGGGTCGAAGATCATGTCGCCGGTCGGCCAGTCCTGCATGACCTGGCCGTTGACCTTCAATGTGGTCCGGATGGTGTCGTCGAGTGTGAAGAACTGTGCGGGCACGACGAACGGCCCCGCCGGCTTGAACGCAGGCTGGTGCTTGCCCATCCAGTCGAAGCCCCAAGGGATGTCGGTGCGGCGGAACTGGTCGACTGTGCCTAGGTCGTTGACGATCGTGTAGCCGGCGATCAGCCCTGTCGCCTCGTCCGGGGTGAGGAACCGACCGGTGCCGCCGACGACGACCCCGAGTTCGAGCTCCCAGTCGGGCTCGTCGCCCAGGGCTGGCAGCACAACGTCGTCGGTCGCCCCCACGAGCGAGGAGTGCATCCCGACCCAGGCGAAGGGAATCCCCTCTCGCGACCGGCGCTCCATGAACGCGAGATTGCGCTGGAAGAACTCCTCGTCGGTCTCGCCCGCTCGGCGGTTGTGCTGGTTGAAGGCGTTCTTCGTCAGCATCTGCGCCGAATGAGTCTTGTAGTTGGCACCGGCGCCCAGGAGGTTCGGATGGCTGAGCGGCGGTAGCGCACGCAGCTCCGCCAACGGCCGCGTCGGTCGGGAGGAGTCGGTCCACACCTCCTCGAGGAACTGGAGGTTCGTCGTCCAGTCGGCGAAGACCTCGTGCAGGTCGTGGAACCGGTCGGACAGGTCGGTGACCATGCCGTCGGCGGTCACGAGGGCCGGGAAGGCATGCGTCTCGCCGGCGAAGGTACCGAGCGCGAAGGTTCCCGCGCGCAGTCCGGTCGCCGGGTCGACCGGGTGTTCCGGAGCGCGCGTGACAGGGGTGGTCTCAGTCATGGGTCACGTTTCCGTTTCGGTGACGCTGGGTCGTGCGGGACGCACGACACCTGGACGGCGGAAAGTCATGGATCACCTTTCGCCATTGGTCTGTCCGACCGTTCCGGCGGACGGCAAGGAGCCCGGAGGACGGGCCGGCCGGAGGATGATCTGATTGTGAACCGGGCCACGAGGCCTGGGATATGCTCAGCCTTGTATGTGACCCATCGACGGAACGGATGCTCAGCATCGACCGGCCGGTGCGGGTCGTTCGGCGAAGGCCTCGGAGCCGCACTGCTGTGCTGGTGGGCTCGCCGAACCGCGCCTGAAACAGAAGCCGGGGGAGGACACCGCGGTGACGTACAACTCGACTCCAAGCCCGACGGCAGGTGGACGCACCCCAGAGCCGTCAGGCCGGATACTGCGCAACCAGGACGTGGCGACCCTGCCCGTGCTGCGTGCCCTGCTGGTCGAGCGCAACGTCACCCGGGCCGGCGAGTCCCTCGGCCTGAGCCAGCCCGCCACCAGCGCGGTGCTGGCCCGCCTTCGTCGCCGGTTCGGCGACCAGCTGCTGATCCGGGTGGGCCGGGACTACGAGCTCACGCCGCTGGCCGCCAGCCTGCTGTCACGGATCGAGTCGGCCACCGAAGCGCTGGAGCGCGTGTTCGGCGACGACTTCGACCCCGCGACGACCAACCGGCAGTTCTCCCTCGCGCTCTCCGACTACACCGTCGCCATCCTGTTCGAGGAACTCAACCGGATTCTGGCCGAGGAGGCCCCCGGCGCCGGACTCGACCTTCGCCCCCTCACCACCAGCTCCCACCTCGACGCCGACGCCCTGATCCGGCACACCGACGGGGTGGTCCTGCCGCACGAGCTGGTGCAGGGCTATCCCGGCCGGCTCTTGCTGCGCGACCGCTGGGTGTGCGTCGTGGCCGACAGCAACACCGTGATCAGCAGCGAGCCGACCCTGGCCGAACTCGCCCTCCTGCCGTGGGTGAGCCAGTTCACCCACTCCGACCCGGCCAGCTTCCCGGCGCTGCGCCACCTGCGGTCGAACGGCATTGAGCCGCACGTGGAGGTGGTGACCGACAGCTTCCTCTCGGTCCCGTTCCTGCTCGCCGGCAGCAACCGCGTCGCCTTCCTTCAGGAGAGACTCGCGCGACGCCTGGCACCCGTGGCGCCCGTGCGGATCCTGGCGAGCCCGGTGGACATCGGACCTCTCAACCTGTCGCTGCGATGGCACCCGACCATGAGCGACGATCCCGGCCACCGATGGTTCCGTGATGCGCTGGGGCGTGCGGCGGAACGTGTCGCCTAGCGTGGGACTCCTTGGTCAGCGCGTGGACGACTGCTGTGGGTGAGCAGTCCCGCCGCGTGGCGTCGTGTCCGGATCTACACCCCGGTCGACGCCGAAGCGGTGGGCAGCGGGATGCCCGGCCTGAACGGCGGCTATGTGCTCGGCAGTCCGGACTTCTGCCCCTCCGACCTGCTGCGGATCGCCGACCAGGTCGGCGCGGTGGTGGTCTCGGTTGACTACCGGCTCGCCCGAGCATCCCTTCCCGGCCGGACTGGAGGACTCCTACGCCGCACTGGTCTGGACGGCCGGGCGCGGCGGAGCTGGACATCGACCCGGCCCGGCTGGCCATCGGCGGCGACAGCGCGGGCGGTGGGCTCGCCACGGCCGTGGCCCTGATGGCCCGGGACCGCGGAGGCCGGGCGCTCTGCTTCCAGTACCTGGGAGTGCCGATGCTGGACAACCGAATGGAGACAGCGTCGATGCGGGTCTTCACCGACACCACTGTGTGGAACCGCCCTATCGCCGAGATCTGCTGGAGCCACTACCTGGGCGGGGAAGGGATGAGCTACGCGCAGCGGTTGGTACAGGCGGGGGTCACCACCGAGCTCCACCTCTACCCGGGGACGTTCCACGGCTCCGCAGGGCTCCCCGGCGCGGCAATCAGCCAGGCGATGCTCGCAGGCGTGCTGGACGGCCTCCAGCGAGGACTGCGCGTGCGCTCGGCGGCGTAGCAGCACTTTTCACGGTGGCAGAGTGAGTCTGGAAACGCGCCGACGGGCCCGGTGACCACCTGCTTTCCCGACGGCTTGACGCCACACTTCGACAGGCGGGGCACCGGCGGGCGTGCCAGGCGGAGGCGCCCGCCCCGCGTGCACCAGCGGTACGGCGAGCCGGGCAGAGCGGCCCACGTCGAACACGAGGAACCGGGGGTGGCACGCTCGTGTCGGTGGCCTGCGCGGCCACGGCCCGGTGGCGCGACGTGTGGACCTCGGGCGGCGCCGTCGACTTCGCGCAGCGCCGATTGGCGGGCAGCGGAGCTGGAGGGCCGCGTCGTGCTGACGCAGCATCAGACCGCCGTGAACAACTCCGGCTCCCTCCCGCCCGGGCGGGAATCCCGGCGTGGCCGGTTCAGCGCCACCAGGTGTTCGCGATCCTGGAGGCGCCGCGCCGCCATTGTCATCAACCGGCGGAATCGGGTGCATCCCGCGCAGGGGCGCGTAGGGGAGCGGGGCGTGCCCACGGTAGGTGGTGACGAGGGGCGAGGTCGGCGGACGGCAACTCGTTGTCCACGCTGTCGTCCGACTCCGCCACCACGCCGACTCAGCGGACCTGGACCAAGGGCTCGCTGGGACAGCCGCGGACGGCCTCCCGCGGCAGGGTGATCGCGTCGCCGCGCCGGATCAGGGCCTTGACGTCGACCACGTCCACAGCCGGACCAGCAGAGTGGCGGCGAGCGACGTGAGCTCGTAGGCGCGGTCGACGCGGGCGAGCAGGTCCGCACCGAAGCGCCGCCGCAACCGGGTCGGCGCCGCACTCGTCGCGGGTCGGCGCCTCACGGCGCACGTGGACCGAGGCTTGGAGCTGGTCCGCTGGCTGGGGTCCGGTAGGCGGCTCAGCAGAAGGACGTCGGTGGCTCGCCATCCGTCCCGTGGATTGGTGGCATACCAGTTCGACCATTCCGCATCGGTGCGGCTGTTGTCACTATCAACGACGTCGGCGGGACGAGCAGGCACCGAAAGCCCGGCGCGTCGCCGGCGGCCCCACCCCACCTCCTGCCGCCCGGCCGAGAGTCGGAAGGCAGCCCGCCCCAGGAGAAGACGACGATGGTGGTATCCGAAGGGACCCCTGTGCCTCCCGCGCAGGTCGCCGCTGACGCGAGCGGGTCACAACGGCCGCGCAGCCGGCTCGCCGGGACGGCCGCTGGGACCTGGACCGCCTGGCAACCTTCGGTCCACCCGCGGACGGAATCCTGTACCGGACTTGGGGCGACAGCTACGACGTCAACACCGTCCGGGCCGCCCCGACGGCCGCCTGTGCCGAGCACGGGATGCGGCTCCTCGGTGTTCCCGACCAGCCCGGCGAACCGGCGCGGACCGCCGTCAGCCGCCTGGGTGAGAAGCGCGTCGCGGCGGAGGCAGTCGCGGCCGTGCAGGTCGACGCCACGGGACCAGCCCAGTTCCCCACGGGGGGGGGCGGAGCAGGTCGCCGATGCCGCCGATGGGGATGAAGCTGCCGCTCGGCTTCGTCGCCGGAAACAGCATTCACGTCGCTGTTCGCCGCTCAGTTCGGCGACGGACCGGTGCCTGAAACCATTACATGCCGCGCCGAGCCGTTCGGGCCATTCGTCGTGCGGGCGCCCTTGGCCGACCGCGACGCCGTGCGGATCGTCCTACAGGTCAACGGCGAGGTGATGCAGGACTGGCCGCCGACGAGATGGTCATTCACGGGTGCGGCTCCAGGACCTAGTCCTTGAGGGTCTCCGGCCGGGAAACGGTGCCCACCACGGCGGCCGCTTCTTCTCTGCCGTCGACGTCGCCGGCAGCTCCATCTCGGCCCCGCCGTCAGCGCAACCGCTGAGTGAACGAGGACCTCCGCGGCCGGTGACCAGTGAACGGAGTCGCCCCGAGCATGCCAGGCCGGGCGGTGCCCTCTCCGCGCGCTCCAGCGCGACGCATTGCTCGGCATCTCGTCGCAGCGACCCCGGCGCCCCGCCGACCACCACCCACCCAGGAGGCAACCCCGTGACCGACCAACCGCACGTCGAGACCCTGCAGCAGCGCATCGACCGCAGCGGGGGCCCGCTGGCGATGCTGCGGACCAATCCCGCCACGCACTACCCGTTCACCTACGCCCAGGAGTACACGAGCTGGCACAACGAGCAGTGGGCCTGGAAGAACGCTTGCGTCCTGTTCGACCAGTCCCACCACATGACCGAGGTGCACATCACTGGGCCCGACGTGAAGCGCTTGATCAGCGACACCGGCGTCAACAGCCCGGCAACCCTCGGCCGCGACCGCGCCAAGCAGTTCGTCGCCGTCGGGCCGGACGGCCGCTACATCGGCGACTGCATCCTGTTCGGCCTCGAGGAGGACCACCTGAGCTTGGTCGGTGTCCCCCAGGCGGCCAACTGGGTGCAGTTCCAAGCTCAACAGGGCGACTACGACGTCGAGTTCAGCGTGGACCCGGCGTCGGTCTACAACCCGCTGGGCCGCCGACAGCACTACCGATACCAGCTCAACGGCCCTCGCACCCAGGAGATCCTGGAACGCGCCGTCGGCGGCCCGATCGACCCCATTCCGTTCTTCCGCATGGGCTCCTTCGAGATCGCGGGGACCCCGGTTCGCGCCCTGAACCACACGATGGCGGGCGTGCCGGGCGAGGAGTACACCGGCCTGGAGCTCTTCGGCCCGGTGGAGCACGGCCCCCGCGTCCTGGAGACGCTGTTGTACGCCGGCGCGCAGAGCGGCCTGCGCCAGGGCGGGGCCGTGTCCTACCTGTCCTCGACGGTCGAGTCCGGGTGGATCCCCGCCGTCCCGTCCGCCGTCTACAGCTCCCCGGAGACGGCCGCCTACCGGCAGCACCTGCCCGGTCTCGGGATGGAGGGCATGATCACCATCGAGGGCAGTTACGTCTCGGACGACATCCAGGACTACTACTTCTACCCCTGGGAGCTGGGCTACGGCTCCATCGTCAAGCTCGACCACGACTTCATCGGCCGCACAGCCCTCGAGCAGGCGGCCCAGGGACCCAAGCGCCTCAAGCGCTGGCTGGAGTGGGACACCGACGACGTCATGGAGGTGGTCCGGGCCGGCTTCTTCGGAGACGGTCCCCGACCCAAGCTGCTCAGCCTGCCCAACCTGAACCCCGCCACGATCTACCTGGACAGCGTGATGCAGGGCGATCGCCTCGTGGGCCTGTCCACGTGGGGTGGCTACACCGTCAACGTCGGGCGCGTGGTGACCATCGCCATCCTCGACGAGTCCTTGACCGACGGCGACCGCGTCGAGGTCCTGTGGGGCGAGCCCGACGGCGGAGCCGGCCGGCCGCTCAGCGAACCCCACCACGTGCAGACCACCATCCGGGCCACGGTACGGACCCGGCCGCCGGCTCAGCACTGATGTGCCGGACCACTCGACCCCCCCCATCCGAGAGGCCGACCGTGAACCGACTCCACTCCCAGCACGACGTGATCGTGCGCGCTGACCTTGTCCGGGCCGTGAGGGGTCTCGGCTACGAGGTCATCCCGTTCGCCAAGACCGAGCAGGCCGTCCGCGACCACGTCCCGACCGACGTTCCGCTCACCGTGACCGCCTCACCGGCCAAGGGACAGGACGCGACCATCGACCTGGCGGTCGCGCTCGCGGGCCACGGTTATGCCGTGTCACCGCACCTGTCGGCCCAGCAAGTGAGGGACCACCAGCACCTGGCCGGCCTCGTCGGCAGGTGCCGCGACGCCGGTATCACCGGCGTGTTCGTGGTCGGAGGCGACCGTACCGCCACGACGACGGCGTTCGCCGACGCTCTGGCGCTGCTACGGGCGGTGCACGAACTGGACCACGGCTTCACCGACATTGGGATCGGCGGTCATCCCGAGGGCCATCCGGACGTATCGGAGCAGGTGCTGATGCAGGCGCTGGCGGACAAGGCGCCGCTCGCCACGCACATCACGACGCAGATCGTCTTCGATCCCCGAGCCATCCTGGCGTGGATCCACCGGGTCCGCGCCTACGACGTCAACCTGCCGGTCCACGTCGGCCTCCCCGGTGCCGTCCACCGGCAGAAGCTGTTGCGCGTCGCAGGCGGACTGGGCCTCGGGGAGTCGGCGAAGTTCCTGAAGAAGCAGCAGACCCTGCTCCGGCGCTTCTTCCTCCCCGGCGGCTATCGGCCGGACGCCTTGCTCTCGGGGCTCGCGCCCCATCTCGGGGAGGCCGACGACGCCGTCGCCGGGTTCCACGTCTTCACCTTCAACGATCTCGCGCCGACCGAGGCGTGGCGCCGGCGTCTTCTCTCGGACCTGGCATGACCGACGCCGCGACCAGCACTGTGCCGGCGCGTACTCACCCTGCCCATCACACCGGAGTCGCCATGTCCGCACCCACCACGTCCGCACGAACCGCGTCCGCGCCCAACACGTCCCAAGGGAGCACTTCGCGTGAGGGCGGGATCCCTGAGGACCGAGCCGACCACGGGCGTCTGCTGATCCAGTGCCCCGACCGGCCGGGCGTGGTCTCGGCAGTGAGCACGTTCCTGGCCGAGGCCGGTGCGAACATCACGAGCCTGGACCAGTTCTCGACGACTGCCGTCGGCGGCACCTTTTTCCAGCGCACCGGGTTCCACCTGCCCGGCCTGTCCGCATCCCGGGACGAATTGGACCGTGCGTTCGAAACCGGCGTCGCTCAGCGCTGGGGCATGACTCACCGCCTCACCGAGGCCGCCCGGCCCAAACGTGTGGCCATCATGGTGTCCAAGACCGACCACTGCGTGCTCGACCTGCTCTGGCGTCACCGTCGCGGCCAACTGGACATGAACGTGGTCATGGTCGTGTCCAACCACCCCGACCTCGCCGACGAGGTCCGGCCCTTCGGGGTGCCTTACATCCACGTCCCCGCCACCCGGGACAACCGCGCCGAGGCGGAGAGCCGCATCCTCGACCTGCTGCGCGGCAACGTCGACCTCGTCGTGCTGGCGCGGTACATGCAGATCATCACGCCCTCCTTCCTCGAAGCGGTCGGCTGTCCGCTGATCAACATCCACCACAGCTTCCTGCCCGCCTTCATCGGGGCCGGCCCGTACCAGAAGGCCAAGGACCGCGGCGTGAAGCTGGTCGGTGCGACCGCCCACTACGTCACCGCCGATCTGGACGAGGGCCCGATCATCGACCAGGACGTCGTCCGGGTCGACCACCGGCACACCACCGCCGACCTCGTACGCCTCGGCGCCGATGTCGAGCGCGACGTTCTCTCGCGCGCCGTGCGCGCGCACCTGGAGGACCGGCTCGCCGTCCACGGCAACTCCACCATCGTCTTCTGAATCGTCTTCCGAGGGATTCTCGTGACCGCGCAGCTCATCGACGGCACCACCGTTGCCCGGCAGGTCCGCTCCGACGTCGCCTCCGGCGTCGCCGCACTCGTGGACGCTGGGGGGAACGCACCAGGCCTGGCCACCGTCCTCATAGGCGATGACCCGGCGAGCGAGGTGTACGTCCGGAACAAGCGCCGCGCCTGCACCGCGGCCGGCATGACCGACCTGCACCGGCATCTTCCAGCCGAGACAACTCAGGATGACGCTGCCGCGCTCATCGACGAACTAGCGGCCGACCCGGCGGTCTCAGGGATCCTCCTGCAGCTGCCGACACCGGCCCACCTGGACGCCGCCGCCCTGCTCGCGCGCATCCCGGCGCACAAGGATGTCGACGGCCTGACCACCGTGAACGCCGGATTGCTCGCCCAGGGCAGCCCCGGCCTGCGACCCTGCACTCCCTCTGGGGTGATGGCCCTGCTCGACGCCCACCGGATTCCTCTCGAGGGGGCCGAAGCCGTCGTCGTCGGCCGCAGCGCCTTGGTCGGGAAGCCGATGGGCCAGCTGCTGCTGGAGAGGAACGCGACCGTCACGATCTGCCACTCACGCACCCGCGGCCTGGCCGCCGTGTGCCGCCGCGCCGACGTCCTGGTCGTGGCGGCCGGCATCCCGGGTCTCATCGGCATCGACGCCGTCAAGCCCGGCGCCACCGTGATCGACGTCGGCATCCACCGCTCCACGGCGGGTCTGTGCGGGGACGTGGACACCGACGCCGTCGTCGGCGCCGCGGCCTTCGTCACTCCCGTCCCCGGCGGCGTGGGCCCGATGACCATCGCCATGCTCCTGGCCAACACACTCATTGCCGCGCGAGCACAGCAGGCGGATCGGTGTGGCCATCCTGGGGTCAGCTCCCTGCGCGGCCGGCGAGCGGACGTCCTCGGCGACGGCGCCGGCACGACGCCGTGACGAGATGGCGCGACGGGACGGCCGCGGCCACGAGACGGGCCGTGGGGTCACCGCCGACGGCGCCACCGTCCTCGCCGGGTACGATCACCCGTACTTCGGCCGGTGGCCTGCCGCCACGACGCGCCAGGTCGACGCAGGTCGCCTCGGGAGCGGGCCCTCGTCCGGTTGCCCGCAGCACTGAGGCATCGCCGGCTCTGGGCGGTACGCGGCTGGGGACGAGCTGGAACTGCACCGCTGGGACGTGCGGGTGCTCGCCGAGGGCGCGGCCGTCACCCTGGGTGAGGTGACGGTGTCCCAGCACCCGACGGCCCGGTCCTCGCCTCCTCAGCCCAGCCGCGGGTCGACATGGACCTTGGGCCCGGCCCGGCGTCGGCCGGACGTTCACCGGCGAGCCCGGGACCGGCCTGTTCCAGGCCCGCGGTCGCGGCGACGAGCGACCTGGGGTCGACCGATCCGCCGGCATAGGCCCGGATGGTGTCGTCGAGGCCGGGGGAGGCCGACAGGATGCAGACCGCAGTCACGTCCTTGAGTGCCAGCGTGCGGGTGTCGATGCTGCTGGGTTCCCCGGCCAGTCCTACGTACACGACGCGGCCGGATCGACCAAGTCCAGTGCCAGGTCGGGTAGATGAATGGCGTTCGACGCGTTGACGACAGCGTCGAACGGCAGGTCCGGAACGGATTCCTCCGTCCATACGTGCGCGAAGCCCAGCTCGCGGGCGAAGGCGAGCGAGCGTTGGGTGCGGCCCATCAGATGCAGCGTTGCCGCCCGGCTCCACCAGCGCGCCCAGTACGGCGTCGACGGAGTCAGGCATTTGTGCAATGAGGAGGCCGGCACCGCGAGTTGCTCCGCGAGGGCACCTGCCCGCTCCCCTCGTATGCCGAGTTCCTGCCGTATCTCGCACATGGGCTGGTGGCCGCGTAGGCAGCGGCGGCAGGTGCGACAGCCGAGCATGGTGTCGCCCATGATCCGTCGGCCCACCCACGCGGGGTCGACCTCGGCGCCGACCGCCGCCACGCGACCGGTCCACTCGTGGCCCAGCCTCATCGGGAAGGCGGAGGGCCCTTGGTGGAGGTAGGCCATCTCGCCGGTGAAGAACTCCACGTCGGTGCCGCACACGCCGAGACGACTGGTTCGCCGGGGGCGGCCACCGGTGCAGGGACCTGCTGCACCCCGTACTCCCCAGGGGCAGTCAGCACGAAGGCGCGCATGGGGCGGGTGCTCGCTGTGGCTCGAGCCGCGCTGACGCTGCGTGCCGGGATACTTGATACCCAGTTCCATCACGTCACCTGGCCGCAGCCACACCGACGGGGTCAAGCCCATACCGACGCCGGGTGGGGTGCCCGTGTTGATCAGGTCGCCGGGTTCCAGGACGAGGAACTGGCTCAGGTAGTGCACGATGAAGTACGGGTCGAAGATCATCGTCTTGGTGTTGCCGGTCTGACGGCGGACACCGTTGACGTCCAGCCACATGCCGAGCGCGAGGACGTCGTCGATCTCGGCGGTGGTGGCCAGCCAGGGCCCGGCAGGGTCGAAGGTGCCTTCCAGCTGTAACGCGGCGGACAGTGGGCCAAGGACGTATCCCTGCGCACACTCGGGCGGCGGGCGTGAAGGCTCACCGATTTTGCTTAACAACCCTCAGTGTTCATATGGTGACTCTGTGGAACTTCTCCGACTCTCAAGGGCCGTGAAGCGTCTCGGTGTTCACCCGGTGACGCTTCGTCTTTGGGCTGACTCGGGGAAGATTCCGGTGGCTTGGGTTGGCCGTGAGCGCCGGTTCTCCTCGATCGACGTCGAGGCGATGAAGGTTTCCACCGGTAGCGAGCGTGTCCGCCTGGAGGGCCTGTACGTGCGCGTGTCCGGCTCCAGCGGGCAGGAATCCTCGCTGGGAGCACAGGAGAAGGAGCTGCGGGCCACCTCCACCGGTGAGATCGTCAAGGTCTTCCATGACCGGGCGTCGGGCCTGCGGGAGGACCGGCCGGGTCTCAACCGTCTGCTGCGGGCCGTCACCGATGGCTCGGTGACGGTCGTGCGTGTCACGTACGAGGACCGGCTCGCACGGTTCGGGGTCGGCTGGCTGGGGCACCTGCTGGCCGTGCACGGCGCAACCCTCGAAGTACTGCACCCGAAGAAACTCGGCGGCCGGGACGAACTCCTCGAAGACTTCGTGTCGTTGGTCACCACCTTCGCCGGCCGTCTGTACGGGATGCGGTCGGCTGATAACCGGCGTCGTCTGCTGGCCGAGTCCGGGCAGTGCCATCCTGGTGGTGGGCAGTGAGCCGGAAGCTGCCACTCGCCGATGGTGAGACTTCGCGCACCGCGTGCACCCGCGCGCTTGTGCGCAGGGGCGTGGACGAGAAGAGCGGTGAAGTCCTGTCGCAGGCCATGCTCGCGGAGCGCGTCGGCTGGTGCGCCGACCTGGTAGCGGGCATGGTGGTTGCGCTGATGGGCGAACACTGGAACGCAGGCGACGTCGATGCCCTCGCCTCCGGGCAGGATGCCGGGGGCCAGAAACTGCCGTCGAACGCTTGGATGGCGCTGCGGCGCCTGGGCTGGACCGTGACCGCTCCCGAGGGGGTGAAGGTCAATGACCGGATCGTGCGCATGGCCCAGGAGCAGGCCGGGCGGGCTCTGCGCTCGGCGAAGTGGCGCGCTGACCTGACTGCCGGGGTTGTGGCCACGTGGCTGGCCGATCCACTGGGGCGCACCCCTGCGCAGTGGGCGCAGGTACGGGCCGCGGTACCGGGCGGGGGGCATCTGCCCTCCAGCATCATCAAAGGCCGCACACGGCAGGTGGCCAAGTACCGGCAGGAATGCGGTCGGCTGCCCGTGGACGTGTTCGAGCTCGAAGGCACGCCCAGGGTGGCCCGGATGCTGCTGCTGTCCGCGTGCGACGGGCAGCAGGTCACGATCGAACGCGGCGAGATGGACCCGGGGCGGGCGTTGGTCCGCTTACAGTTGCCCACCCGCCCCGACCCGGCCGGGTATCGGGACTGGACGTGGGTGGCGTGCCCGATCGCCCTGCCCCCGACCGTCCCGGCGTCGGCGGTGCTGCACCTGCCGACACTGCGGATCGTCCAAGGCACGGTGAGGGCCGATCTCGCCTACACCCACGCCGTCCCCAAGGCCCGGCACAGCGGCCACACGGTCGCGCTCGGGGTGGACTGGGGCCTGAACACCCTCCTCAGCGCGGGCGCGGCCCGGCTCCACCAGGACCAGACGATCACCGCACTCGGCTCCGGCGCGCAGTAACGGGCCGGCGGGGTGATGGCCAAGCAGCACCGGCTGCGCCGTCACGGGGAGAAGCTGCACGCCAAGACCGACCACTACACACGGCTCATCGCCGGACAGGAACAGCACCCGCTCGCAGGTAAGCACGCCGTCCTGCTGGGCGAGATGCGGGGCGTCGCCGACCGCCGGTCGAACCTCAACGCCGCGTTGGCGTGGTCCGCCGCGCGGTGGGCCGTCGATCAGGCGATCGCTGCCGGGGCCACCGTCATCTACCTCGAAGACCTCCGCTCGATGGAGGCAAAGGGCATGGGCCGCACCCACAACACCCGCTTGTCGCAGCAGGTGCGCGGTCAGATCGCCGACCGCATGCGCCACCTGGCGGCACAAGCCGGGATCGCCGTGGTAACCGTTTGGGCACGCAACACCTCCAAGCACTGCCCGCACTGCCTGACGCCGCTACGCCACCGCAAAGCCCCCGACCGGTCCACCGTGACCGGCTGGAAGTGGGCAATCTGCCCCAACCCACCCTGCCGCTGGCAGGGCGACCGCGACCAAGGCGCATGGCGGCGCATCGCGGCACGCGGACTCGCCCACCAGGCCAAGACCGTCGTTGACCGCGCCACCAGCACCATGACCATCCGCGCCGTGGTGGACAAACTCGAAGCCAAAGCGGTCATCACACCCAAGGCCACCGGGCGCGACCGGTCGAAGACCGGCCCGACCCGGAACCGAACCACACGCCCCGCGCCCAGGCGACGCGGGGCACCCTCCCCCACCCGGCCCCATGGCCGGGCGGGCCAGCGTCCGGAGGGGCACGCACCACCGGGCCGGAAGCGGCTGCCCCGCGCAGCCCACCGGCACCAGGGCGTGAAGACGATCAGCAAGACCACCAGGCGGCACAAACCGAGCGGGGCAACGTTGGGCGCTGGATTCCACCTCCACGCCCACGCCACCCCGCCTCGCTGGCAAACGATCCAACCGATCCCGCAACACGCGGATCACGCAGGATCACTTAACTGATCAGAGACGCTGCACACCCCTTGGTCAGTCGCGAAGGACCATCGGCGCCATGTCGGGACACCGCCCGCCCTGTTGCCCGAGCGGTGCCCCGACACGTTCCGGTCAGACGCGGCGGCGGGTGAAGCGCTGGTTGGGGTTGCCGCTGTAGGTGTACTGGGCGATGCGGGCGCCGTCGGCGGTCGAGTACTCCCAGACATCCATCGCCAGGCCGGACTCCCGGTTGACGAGGCTGATCACGCCACCACCGTGATCGACCACGCGCCACTGCTGGCTGGTGGCGCTGGTGTCGGCCTGCTGGATGATATCCGCGCCGGTCGCGGTGCCCGTGGGCTGGAGGAACAGGCCACTGTGCAGTGCCTTGAGGCGGACGTGGCCGTCGCCGGCGTCGACGAACTCGAATTGCTGGTTGGGGTGACTGTTGGTGGTCCGCTGGACGAGTTGTGCGCCGGCGGCGGTGGAGGCCCCGTTGATCTCGGCGGCCTTGCCGCTGTGCTGGGCCAGCAGGGTGTAGAGGCCCGGGCCGCCGGGGGAGTCGCCCAGCTGGGCTTCCCACCTGGTGTTGGACCCGGACGCGTCAGCCGGGAGGCGGTCCCGTGCGGCGGTGTCGCCGTACATGGTCCAGCGAGCCCAGTCGACGACGGTCCTCGGGAAGCGCTGGTCGCTCCAGAAGCTGGTGTGGCTGCCGCCGACGAAGGTGAGGAACGCCTTGGGCCAGGTGATCTCCGTGTACGCCTGCCGGGCCGAGGAGTACGACGTGGTCGAGTCCCGGTCGCCGTGGACGAACAGGACTTTGGCCGAGACCGAGCTGGACGGGTTGCCCATGTCCACGCAGGACTGGGGGTTGGCGGAGATGATCCGGCTGTCGGGCCAGGAGGTCAGCAGCCCGTGGGTGACCATGCCGCCCAGGGAGTGGCCCGAGACGCCGACGCCGATGCCGGTGTTGATGTGCCCGGCCAGCGGACCGCTCGCGTTGAGCGCGAGGGTGTTGGTGAGGACCTGAGAGACGTCCTTGGAGGAGTTGCCGTTGTTGACGTCGCTGAAGTTGTGGTTGAAGTGCGGGGCGGGGACGACGAAGCCCGCCGAGGCCAGGGCCCGGATGATGAACAGGGAGTTCTGCGGGCTGCTTCCGTAACCGTGGGTGAAGTTGTAGACGGGGAAGAGCCCGCCTGCAACCGGGGCGTCCGTCACCGGGCTGCCGCCGGCGGTGCCGGTGGCCGGGTAGTAGACGTAGGTGGTGCACGGGCGGCTGCCGCGGGTCCAATTGTACCGGCGCACGCCGACCGCGAACGGCGTGGTCGGCGCGGTGTCCAGTGGCCCGGCGGCGGCCGGTGCCTGTCCTGCCCCTAGCAGGGACAGGCCCACGCCTGTCGCTCCGGCAGCGCTCAG
Source organism: Streptomyces griseus subsp. griseus (assembly GCF_000720255.1). Classification (GTDB taxonomy): domain Bacteria; phylum Actinomycetota; class Actinomycetes; order Streptomycetales; family Streptomycetaceae; genus Streptomyces; species Streptomyces griseus_I. Next base: position 47,783 of record NZ_JOJE01000042.1, read on the forward strand.
CCTGAGGAAGGTCCGTCGTCGCAGGGTCATGGTGACTCCTTGAGTGCGGGGAGGGGCGGAAGGTTTGGTGTTCGGCTGGTCCCGTTGCCGGGTGCGTCCCGTCGGCGGCAGAGGCCGACAGGTCGACGGGCGCGCGGCGCGACAGCGGGTGTGGGTGCTCCTGCCACCCGCGTGGGGCGGCAGGAGCGGCGTGCGGTTGGTCGGGCGCACCGGATGTCGGGGGGAGTGTGGCCGTTCCGGTCGAGCACGGCCTGGTTCTCCCAGGCGCTGCCGCATTTGTTGCTGTCGGCCACCGAGTGAGCGGAGCACTGCTGTGAGGCCGCGATGATGTCGCCGGTGCCGTCGTGGTCCTGGCGGTGCGACGTCGGTGACGCAGGCTATGAGGTAGTCACGTCGTGTCGCCGTGTCTGGGCATGACGTCGATGACCGCCGTGACCGGTCCTGTGGCGGTCGTCCCGGTGACTGTCACCTCACCCGGCCTGTCGGTCGCGCCAGGTGGCAGCGGCTGCCAGCGGACGGGGACAGTGGTGATCTTGTTCTTGGCGGTGGTGAGCATGCGGATGGAAGAGGGCAGCTGCGGAGCGGCCCTCACCACGGTGCCGGTGTAGACGGTGTCCTGGAGGATGTGCTTGGCGCGGCTGGCGTTGAAGACGTTGATGGACGCGTGCGGCTCCCATGTGTTCGCCAGTCCGGGCACGGCCCGGAACATCGGCTGGTAGCCGGCCGGCTCCCACACCAGTGCCCCTGAACCTCGGTTGTCGACCACGTCGTTGGCGGCCTGGAACACCCTCCGGATCGCGTCCGCCTGCCCCTGAACGGTTCGCGGGTACGGTGAGTTGGGCAACGGCGAGCCGTCGCCGCCCGACGCGGGGTAGGCGGTTTCGGCGATGTCGATTTCGTAGCCGGGGTACGTGGTGGCCATGGTGTTCAGGTTGAGATCCAGCGCCTCGGGCGTACCGTGCCATTCCGGGTAGTACGAGATGGCCAGCACATCGGGGTTCTGGCCCTTGGCCTTCACCCGGGTGAGGAACTGGTGCCAGAACTCGATGGTTTTGGCGAGCTTGTCCTTGTCGACGATCACGTGTATCTCGACCTTGGATGTCGGTGACGCGTCGCGGACGGCCTTGATCCCGGCCGCGGCCAGGGTGGTGAACCGGTCCCACGACTGGTCGTAGAGCTGCTGCTCCACCGGGTCGGTCGACCGCCAGTATTTCCACAGCAGGCCACCGCCGGGCTTGGACTGGTAGATATCGGCCTGGTCGACGAAATACGGCGGATTCGTCGTGCCGATGTGGGCCGCCTCGCTGCCGTACATGAAGCCATTGATGATCTCGTTGCCGACGGCCACCTTCTCCGGTGTGGTGCCCTGCCGGATCAACCGCTTCAGATAGTCGGCGGTGAAGTCGTACACGGTCTGGGACAGGTCCGCGAACTCCAGCTCGGCCCAGGCGCGTGGTTTTGGTTGCTTGCTCGGGTCGGCCCACGAGTCCGCGTAGTGGAAGTCGATCCCCAGGCCCATGCCCCGCTGCTTGATCCACTTGGCTGAGGCCAGTGAGCGCTCCGGGCCCTGGCGCGGTATCGGCGTCGGTTGACCGGTGCTCTCGCTGCGCGGCTCGTTGAATATCCGCAGCCGGCTGTACTCGATGCCACGGTCCTTGGCCACGTCGAGCAGGTGTGGCCCGGCGCCGCGGTTCTCGGCCAGGGGGTCGACCCAGTATTGCTGGTCCTGGACGTCGTCCATCCAGGACAGATCGGCGCCGAGGGTGAGGTCGTCGCGCAGGTAGTTGAAGACCTGGAGCTCGCTGACACCTGCCCGGGCCCGGCCCGGCCCACCTGCGAAGGTCAGCCGGACGAAGCGTGTTGCCGGCCGAGTGAACAGGTGCACTTCCCCTCGCGACACGGTTCGGTTGTGGGACCTGTCGGCTATGGTCTTCCACCGGCGACCGTCGGATGAGGCCTCGACGACGTACCGGTGGGCCACGCCGCGGTCCGGGAAGAGCACCTTGACCTTGCGCAGGTTGTCGTAAGTTCCACCGAGGTCGACGGTGAGCCACTGACGGGCGCCGGCACGACTGGGTTGCCAGGACGTCGTCGGGTCGCCGTCGATGGCCAGACGGGCGTTCGACGAGCCGGCGGCGGCCGTCGCCGCGGCCCAGGGCTTGGCAGCGATATTGCTTTCGATCGGCTTGATGTCCGCGGTTCCGAAGGTCGCGTGGGCCGGGTTGGGCACCATGAGTAGATTCGCGGACACCATGGTGACCAACGTCGTCGTGACCGCGATGGCGCGGGGCAGACGCTTGCTGCTCATGTCCTTCTCCTGACGAGGTGATGTACGTGCGGCATGGGCTGTTCCGTACGCTCCGCCGGCCCCAGAAGACGGCGGAGCACGGGAATGTCAGCCGGCCGCGGCTCCGACGTCGAGGTAGTCGACGTTGGGCAGTCCGGTTGCCGTGGTCGGATCCAGCCGGATGGTGTTGCTGCCGGCGTTCAACCGGACCGTCACGGTCTTGGTCGTCCAGGTCGTCCACGCACCGGTGGACTCGAACGAAAGCACCCCTGTCATGGCTCCGTTGATGACGAGGTTCGCGGGCCTCGCACCGGTGGTGGCGCCATTGGCGAACCGGATCTCCAGCGTCGCCGTACGGGCGGTCTCGGAGGTCACGGTGAACTCCGCGAAGGCCCCAACAGCGGGGTCGCCGTTGCAGAACCCGCTGCCGGAATAGCCGGCTTGATTGGAGTCGCTCGTGCCCCGGCACTGCGCCGGAGCGGTCTCTGCCTCGTAACGCCCCGGAGGTGCTGGTGTGCTGGCCGAGGTCTTGACGAGTGAGAGTTGGTCGACGGTGACGCCGCCCGAACCCGACGCCCGCACGGTGACGGTGGCGGCCCCGCCGGGCAGCTCGATACCGGTGAGCTCGCGCTTGGCCCAGCCGCTCGACGACGGGATGCCGAGGGTGCGTTGGCTGCCGTTGGCGCCGGTGATCACGACCTGTCCGGCGCTACCCCGAGCGTGCAGGGACAGGGTGTAGGTGCCTGCGGGCACCGACTCGACCCGCTGCTCGACGCCGCCGCTGTTGCTCACCTGGAGGGCGAAGCGAGACCCGTTCACACCACCGTTGACGTTGGTCACCGAACCACCGAGGTTCCGCCATCCCCGTACGCTGGAGACGATGACGCGGTCGGCCTGGATGTCGGGGTTGAGGATGTAGTTGTTCGCCGGCCCGATGCGCCACTCCCCGGTCGTGGCGTTGAACTGCCACTGGCTCACCGAGTGGAACTGTGGTCTCGCGCCGGTCTTGGTCACCGGCATCCACTGGTTGTACCCGATGCCGTTCCAGGCGAAGTCGGCCCAGCGGTCGCCGGCGAAGATCACCGTGTTCTGCTTGGTGCCCTTGACCGTCATGAAGAACCCGGTCTGGGTCACGTGGCTGTAGTCCATCTCGGTGCCGGCAAGCGTGTACTCGCTGGTGTAGGAACCCTGGATGTTGCCGCTGGTTGACTCCAGGACGTGCGCGACCGAACTGTTCCAGCCGTGCAGATCCGAGGCCGCGTGATAGTACTTGCCGTCGAGTTTGAACATGGCGTTGCCCTCGCGGCCGGAGGAGTTCTGGCCGATCTGCACGGCGGGCTCCGCCCGCAGCGAGTCGGACTCCCTGAGCTTGCTGACGAAGGCGCGGCCACGTCCTTCCCGGTTGGAGAAGATCAGGTAGTCCTTGCCGTCGTCGTCGGTGAAGACGGTCTGATCTCCGGTGCCGGTCGTGGGCGAGTTGGTGATCTGGGTCTGGAAGTGGCCGTAGTCGAAGGTGTCGGTGGGGGAGTCACCCTGGAGGAACAGGACCCCGTGCCCGCCTCCGACGTAGGCCTGGGTGGCGAGCACGTACTTGCCGGTGTTCTCGTTGTACGAGACTCCGAGGCGCCCGACCCACCCTGCCTGACCGAGGGTGGCGCCGTTCTGGATCCTGGTCGAGCGCGTCGCGACGCGGTTCTCGAACTTCCAGTTCACCAGGTCCTTGGACGAGTACACGGGGATCGAGACGAAGCTGACGTTCCCGTCGTACTTCTTCGTCGGATTGGCCCGGTAGAGCTCGGCGCCGGTGTAGTGCACGCCGTACCAGTAGTAGGTGTCGCCGAACTTGAAGACCCCACCGCCCTGCGAATAGATGGGGTTGCCGCTGGTGTCGTTCCAGAAGGTGTTGTTCGTGATGGTCTGGAACGTGCCCTCGTCGGCGGCCTTTAGATCGGCGGCGGCGGTCATCAGTGCCGTCTTCGCGTCGGCGACGTCCGACGTGGTCGCCGAAGTGTCGCCGGCGACCTCAGCCGCGGCGGTCAACGCCTTGGCGAAGGGCTTCCAGGAGTCAGCCGTGTACTTCGTCGGAGTGCGCGTCTGGTAGTCGGACACCAGGTACTCGAGGCCGCGATCCACCACCGGTCCAGCAGCCGCCCCCTGGTCCTGGAGCTCCGTTGCCTGTCTCTGCGTTGCAGGTGTCTCAGCCGCGGCGGTGCTCGCCGAGAGCGGCGCCGCCAACACCACGGACAGCAGGGTGGCGGCGGCCAACTTCCAGTACTTGGAGACGACACGCGATCTTTGCCTCAAGAGGTCACCTTCCGTCATTCTCAAAGGCGCCGAGATCCGGCGCACTTCCGCTGAAGGGCAGTCCCACGTCGGTGCCCTTGTCGGTCAGGGCACTGTTCGCCGCGAGACGGAGGTGGGGCAGCACGGGCAGGTTCCCGTCCGGCTGGCGGGGCGCGTCCCAGCCGGACGTCGACACACTGCGGAACTGGGAATCCGACAGGGGGACGCCGAGGTTCCAGGAGTTGTACGCGGGGTTCGTTCCGCTCATGTTCGACGTGGCCGTTCCGGTGTAGGCGATGTTGTTGCGCAGGGTGCCCCGGCCGACGGCGGCGCCGCGCGAGTCGATTCCCAGCATGTTGAAGTTGGGGTGGTTTCCGTAGCCCGTGTTGTTGAAGAAGTCGTTGGCGACCGGGTGGTGGTTGGCGTAGAAACCGGCTGCCTTGTTGAGGAACGCCACCGAGAAGCGGACGGTGTGTTTCGGCGCGTTGGCCTCGTAGTCACCCCCGTAGCCGCCGGACTTGAAGCCGGCTCCGTTGCCGGCGGACGTCGTCGTCCCCGGCACGTACCCGTTGCGCCAGGCCCACGAGTTCTCGATGGTCACGGGCGAATACGTGGAGATGAGGTCGAAACCGTCATCGGCGTTCCACCACGAACGGCAACCCCGGAACGCGTTCGCGGACTGGCCGGCCGGCGTGTAGTGCGAACCGAACCCGTCGGCGTTCTCCCCGGGCCCGTCGTTGCTGCGCTGGTCGTAGTTGTCATGCGCGTCCGAGTTGAGGACGAGGTTGCCGCCCCCGCCGCTGATGAACAGGCCGGTACCCATGTGGTGGTGGGTGTCGATCTGCTCGAAAACGTCGTTGTTGCCGGAAACCCAGATCCCCCAGGACTCGGCGTTGCGGTTGTTGTTCTGGGGAACGCCCTTGACTTCCAGTCCTTTGAGGTGGATCCAGCTGCCGGTGACGTTGAAGCCCTTGATGCGGCAGTTGTCCGTCATCCGCGAGAAGTCGAATACCGGTTTCTCGCCCGGTTGGGCCCAGTACCGGATCGGGTTGCCCGAGCTGCCGCTTTTGTTGAGGGTGATCGCGTCGACCTTGGCGGTCTGGCTCGAACAGGCGCTGTTCGCGCGGGTGTAGGCGTAGGTGCCGCCCCGGAAGTAGACCGTGTCGCCCGCCTTGGCGACGGCCTGTGCATGGGCGATCGATGCCCACGGGGCGGCCTGCGTACCTGCTGCTCCGTCGTTCCCGTTCGGGGCGACGTAGTAGGTGTTTCCGGCCGCCGCGGCGCTCGCGGAGGCTGAGCCGGGGGTCATGGCGACGGAACTCGCCGTGACCACCGAGAGCAGGAGGGCAGGGGTGCCGAGCTTCGCGGTTCTCACAGCGTCATCTCCCGAGTCAGGTGATTTCCCGTGCAGCGGTAGGGCTCGTGCCGGCCTGAAGTACTCAGCGCAGGCGAAAGCTGCTTTTCGAAGGGCGGGACCACGCGCGTGTCTCTTCAGAACTTCAAGGCGCCGGCGGCCAGGTTGGCGATGAAGTGGCGTGAGCCGATCAGGAAGGCCCCGATCAGCGGGATCACGGACATGAGCGCTCCGGCGATGACCATCGACTGGCCGGTGGTGCAGACGCCGTTCATCGGCGACAGGGACGAACTGCGCGAGGCATTCGAACTGGCTTACCGGATCGGCAGGGACGGCCTGTCGGCCGGCGCCCCGGATGGCTCCCCCGACTTGTACGGAGTGATCACCAGCGGCCGCCAGCCGGTCGGCGCGGTGTGGTGGGGCCTCGCCTTCCCGGAGTCGGCCGCGCCGAAGACCGAGGGCACGTGGCAGGTGGCCGACCAGCCGGCGGCTTCGGCGACGTACCGGCCGCCCCGGGTCATGAACTTGGTGCCAAGCCGGCCCCGCCGGATGCTCCAGACGTGGCGGATGTTGGGGCAGACCAACGCGCGCTCCTGGGACTTCCGCAGTTCCTTGCCCAGGGTGATGAAGCCGTCCCAGTCCGGGGCCCGGGCGGCGAGCTCCTTCGGGTCGGTGGTGATCCCGGCTTCCTGAAGCAGGTCGGCGCGGTAGAACAGCCCGGTGGGGCCGGTGTCCATGGGGAACGCGATCATCCGGCCCTCGGGCGTGACGCACTCGTTTGACTTCCAGTCCAGGCACCGGCTCTTCAGCTCGGCCGCGCCGAAGTAGTTGAGGTTGACGAACACGTCCTGATTGGGGAAGTAGGTGGCCACGTCGGAGTTGATTGCGATGATGTCCGGCACCATGGACTTGCCGGCGAGCGTGGTACCCACCTCGGTGTTGACATGGCCGCCGACGTCGGTGCGGCTGAGTCTGAAGTCCTGGGCCCCGGGAATGCCTTTCGTCTCTGCCCGAGCGACCACCTTGCCGCTCACCGACCGGCCCCAGGTCCACAGCGTGATCTCATCCGGGTCGCCGAGCGAGCGCTGCGACCCGCAGCCGGCCGTCCCGAACCCTCCGGCGGCCGCTCCGGCGCTCAGCGCCAGCAACCGTCTTCGTGACACTGCCATGGACGCGTGCACCACCTTCCGGGTGAGCGGCCCACCCCCTGATCTCTCGGGCGGTGGCGGAACAGACATCGCGAACGTTGGTCTGGTTGGGCGCCGAGGGCGCCAACTCGCACGCCGGTCCGGAGCCACCGCAACTGTCGAGCCGACCAGCCGTGACTCACCCATGGAGAGGCCTCCTGTTACCACTGATGCGGGGATTGCCTCGCCGGTCGTACCCTCGCCCCGGCTTCTGCCTTCGTCGCACGCCGCGGCCCGGTCGGAGCCAAGCCGCTTCTGCACGCCACCGAAAGGTAGGGACGACTGCGACGTCGGTCTGCGGCACCGCCGTCATTGAGGCCACCCGCGAACCGAGCGGCCCCGGTTGGCGCCCACCGCCGCGTGCTACGTGAGATACGCGGCGAGCGGGAGGTTCTGGCGGCGCACGTCACCGGCGACGAGCCCTGCGACCCGCTGGGCGCCGTAGGTGTCGAAGTGGGTGTGGTCGTTGCAGAAGAAGGTGCCCAGGGGACCGCTGCCTCCGTAGTCGCCGTTGTTCGGGCAGAAGCGCAGACTGTTGTAGAGCGAGACACTGAGCGTCTGCAGGTCGATGACCGGCGCCCTGGTGGCGGATCCGGCGGCGAAGGTCTCGCCCACGAAGCCGCGGTTCTTGGTCGCTGTGCCGCCGGAGCAGGTGATGGCGGCGACCGGGGTGAGCAGCACCGGGTGCGCGCCCCGGGCCAGGGCGGCCTGCGCCATCATGGTCATCAGCTGTTGGTACCGGGCCGGGCCGACGTGCCGGGGGCAGGTCGAGGAGGAGTCGTTGATGCCGAACTGGATGAACAGGTAGTCACCGGCCTTCATTCCGGTGCTCGAGTTCAGCATCGCCTGCCAGCGGGACGAGTACGTGGTGGACGTGAGGCGGCACTCACCGTCCGAGCCCTTGGTGCTGCTCACGTTCCCCTCGTACAGCCAGGTCTGGATGCTGCGGCCTCCCACGGCCTGGTTCTTGACGGTCACGTCGCTGGTGAGCAGGGCGTCGAACTGGCTGCCCCAGCCGACCGGACAACGGCCGGAACTCGGGTTGGCCATGGTGGAGTCGCCGGCCAGCCACACGGTGACCGGCGCGGCGACCGCCCGTGCGGCCGGGGCCTGGGCCTGGGCGTGGGAGGCGCTGGTGCAGTTCGTGGCGACGCGGTCCGCCGCGGATGCGGCGCTGACACCCAGGCTCGACAAGGCGATCATGAGCGCGGTCGTGATGAGAATCCGTAAGTTCCTCAACGGGTCCCTCCTTGGGACTGGCGCCGGGCGTCGGTCAGCGCAGGTACGCGGCCAGGGGCAGGCGCTGCTCGCGGATGCTCTGGAGCACCAGCCCGCCCATCTGGCTCGCGCCGTACTGCGAGAAGTGGGTGTTGTCCGTGACACCATCGACGGATGAGCGCAGGAAGAGCTGTGCGGAGGCGGAAGGGCCGAGGGACTCGACGAGCGCCTTGCTCTTGGCGGTCAGGTCGATCACCGGAACCCTCTGGGCCGTCCCGACCGAGCGCATCTCGGCGGGCAGGTTCACGCCGACGCCGTTGACGTGCAGGGCCGTTGACGTGAGCCGGCTGCCGTCGAACAGCCGGCGGACCGGCGGCGTCACCAGAACGGGGACGCCGCCCTTCGCACGGACCTGCGTGATCATGGAGGTGAGGTTGCTCCGGAAGGCTGACGCGCTGGTCTGCTTGTCGTTGTGGCCGAACTGGATGAAGACCGCGTCGTTTGCCTTGACCTTCGACAGCAGCGCCGGGAAGAGCGCCGAGTTCCTCAGGAAGCTGCCCGAACTCTCCCCCGAGTCCGCGTAGTTGGCGACGGACGCTCCGGGACCCACCGCCGGCGTGATCATCTGGCCCCATCCCGTGTACGGGGCCACGGGCTGGTCGCACACGGTCGAGTCACCGGCCAGGTAGGCGACCAGCGGCTGGGCCACCGGTTTCACGGAGACGGCCGACACCTGCGGGTTGGTCCCCGCGAACCGGATGTCCAGACCGGGGTTTCCGGTGCCGCCCTGGCCAGTCGGCTGCCCTTCCGGCTGCCGTACGTTGACCGTGAACGAGTACGTGGCGGCGGCACCGGCCGCCGTCTTCGTCGCCGGAAGCATCAGGCGCCGGGCCTCCACCCACACGTCGGTCTCGGCGGCAGTGGCACCACCGACGGAGACCGTCACGTCGTAGTTGCCGGGTGAGACCGCGTAGTGACACTTGATCGGCGCAGTGCCGGAACAACCGGCCGGCAGTGCCCGCGTGGCGGCATCGGCATGCGCCGCACCGGTGCCGACCAGCGTCGCAAGGGTCAGCAGACCCACTGCTCCCAGCCTGACCCCGTGCCCTTCGAGACTTGATGTCATGCCCATTACAATCACCATTCCAGTTTTTGGCCGGAGAGTTGCCCGGGTTGAGGTCCATGGCCCGCCGCTCAGGCCTGGGTGAAGCCGTTCATGATCGCCGTGGGCCGCTTGGTGGAGGAGTCCCAGGCGCCCATGTTGTAGCCGGTGAACGGGGACATGCACTCCGGTTCCCAGTAGAAGAGGCCCTGCCCTCCGTTGGCCTTCAGCGCCTTGATGTAGGCGACCAGCGAGGCCTGGGTGGAGGAGGCCCGGTCCACCCGGCCGCCGAACTCGCTCTGCAGGAACGGTTTGCCGTAGGCGTCGGAGATCCTCTTCATGTTCGCGACGATGCCGGGGGCGAGGTCGGCGCTGCCGTAGGAGGAGAACACCGACATGTCCCACTTGCCGCCGTTCGCGGCGAAGCGGCTGAAGAACGTCGTCATGACGTCGTACTTCTGCGGCTGGGCCAGGTGGATGCACACCCTCGAGTTCGGTGACACCGCCTTCACCTGCGTGTACGCCGCGTTGAGCAGCCCGGTCATCTGGGCCGGGCTGGAGACGCTGCCGACGGGGCGGCAGATCCCGCTGTTGATCTCGTTGCCGATCTGCACCCAGGTGGGGAGCACGTCGTTGTTCCTCATGACCGTCATGGTCTGGTTCACGTACGTGCTCAGCGCGGTGCGCGTCTGGCTGTAGCTCATGTTCCGCCAGGCCGCGGGTGGGTTCTGCACGCCGACGGAGTTCCAGGTGTCGCCGAACATGTAGTCGAGCATGATCGACATCCCGGCGGCCTTGATCCGCTTGGCGAAGGCGGCCACCTCGTTGATGCTGCAATGCCCGTCGGTCGCACTGCTGGACGGATTGACGAACGTGCGCAGCCGGACGGCGGTGATGCCGAACCCCTTGAGGATGGTCAGCAGGTCCTGGGCCTGCCCGCCGGCGTTCTTCCAGGAGTAGCCGCGCGCCTCCATCTGAGGTGCCCAGCTGATGTCGACGCCCTTGACGAAGCTCGCCGCGGCCTCGGCAGGCGTCTCGAGTTCGGCGAGCGCGGCGGCGGTGGCGAGCGCCCCGGCGGTGGCGGTGGTGGCCTTGAGCAGGATTCGCCGGCTGATGCGCCCGGCAGCTGGTGTGGGGGGTTGCGGGGACATGGTCGGTCCTTCCTTCCGTTGGCCGCGAGTGAGCCGTCGCGGTCGGCGGAGAGGGGGCGGTGAGAAGGAGATGTGGAGGAGCAGGGCGGATGGGTGGAGCAACTGACCTTCGGACTCGCTGAGTTGGTGTGGCCGCGTGCGATCCGGCCGATGCGCCTCCCTCTGTGCGGCAACAACTACGGCAGGAGTGCTGATGAGTGGCGGGTGTCGAAGGGGGCGGCCTGGGCGTGCCAGGGACGCTCCTACAGGTCGGATCTGTGAGCGATCACAGGCGTGGTTGCGAACGGAAGTGCGCAATCGCATCACAACGAACTTGAGGTGCATCACGCAGCTTCTCGATCGGACACCAAGCTGTCAACCATTGCTCATCAATCCAGGGAAGAAGCAGTGCGATCCTGTGGACGGGGACTCGCCGCGCCTCGGCCGTGAGCTGTCTGAAACGGCGGGAGTATGCCCAGTTCAAGTGCCCTTTTAGAAGGAATGCAGCGATGGGGACGAGGCTGCGCACGGGACATCTCGCTGGCTCGCATCCGAACACGCTCGAACAGAAAAGGCCAACAGAATGCTTGACGGGCTATCAGTGAATTTCTACCCTCGCAGCGAATGGGAGCGTTCCCACATGTGTGGTCAGACCGCCATCTCCGCGATCTTCATGCCACCCCCACATCGGAGGTCATAGTGACCGACCCGCACCGGCATCCGCGCACCGCAGCACGCCCATCGCGATTCCAACGCCGTTCAAGCAACCGGCTGTTCGGCGGTTTGACGGCCGCCACCGCACTGGCCCTCTCCGCACTCACCGGACTGCCGCAGACCGCGCACGCCGCGACCGCGCGGCAGGTGGAACGCCTGGATCGGGGCCTGACCAGCGTCCACACCGGCAGCGGGAACCTGGTGTCGTGGCGGTGGCTGGCCACTGACCCGAACGATGTGGCCTTCAACGTCTACCGTGGCGGCACCAGGCTCAATTCCTCGCCCCTGACCACCTCGACGAACTACTTGGACGCCAGTGCCCCGGACTCGTCCGACTACACGGTGCGCGCGGTGGTGAACGGCATCGAGCAGGCGCCGTCCGAGCACGCGCTCCAGTTCCGCACCGGGTACAAGGACGTGCCGATCTCCCCGCCGGCCGGCGGCACCTCCCCGGGCAACTCGCCGTACACCTACGAGGCCAACGACGCCTCCGTCGGGGACCTCGACGGCGACGGCGCCCTGGACATCGTTCTGAAGTGGCAGCCGACGAACGCCAAGGACAACTCCCAGTCCGGCTACACGGGCAACACGATCATCGACGGCATCAAGCTCGACGGCACTCGCCTGTGGCGCATCGACCTGGGCCGCAACATCCGCTCCGGCGCGCACTACACGCAGTTCCAGGTGTACGACTACGACGGCGACGGCAAGGCAGAGGTCGCCATGAAGACCGCCGACGGCACACGGGACGGCACCGGCGCGGTGATCGGCAGTTCCTCGGCCGATCACCGCAACTCCTCTGGCTACGTTCTGGCCGGCCCCGAGTACCTGACGATGTTCAACGGGCAGACGGGCAAGGCGATGCAGTCCGTCGACTACGTCCCAGCCCGAGGCACGGTGTCGTCCTGGGGGGACTCCTACGGCAACCGCGTGGACCGGTTCCTGGCGGGCACGGCGTACCTCGACGGCGCCCGCCCCTCGGTGATCATGGCACGTGGCTACTACACCCGCGCGGTGATCGCGGCCTGGGACTGGCGGAACGGACAGTTCACCCGCCGGTGGACCTTCGACTCCAACGCCAACAGCGGCTACGCCGGCCAGGGCAACCACCAGTTGTCGGTCGCGGACGTGGACGGGGACGGCAAGGACGAGATCGTCTACGGCGCGATGGCCGTCGATGACAACGGCAACGGCCTGTGGACGACGCGGAACGGCCACGGGGACGCGATGCACGTGGGCGACCTCGACCCGTCCCGGCCAGGTCTGGAGGAGTTCAAGGTCGACGAGGACAGCTCCAAGCCGTCCTCCTGGATGGCGGACGCGAGGACCGGCCAGATCCTCTGGTCCACCCCGGCCGGCGGTGACAACGGCCGGGGCGTGTCCGGTGACATCTGGTCCGGCAGCGCGGGCGCCGAGTCGTGGTCGTCGCTCGTGAGCGGCGTCCGCAACCCCAAGGGCGCTGTGGTCGCCACTCGTAAGCCCGGGTCGAGCAACTTCCTGGCGTGGTGGGACGGCGACACGACGCGCGAACTCCTCGACGGCACCCACATCGACAAGTACGGCACCTCCGGCGATACCCGCCTGCTCACCGGCTCCGGGGTCCACTCCAACAACGGCACCAAGTCGACGCCGTCCTTGTCCGGCGACATCCTCGGCGACTGGCGCGAGGAGGTCATCTGGCCGACGTCCAACAACACGGCCCTGCGGATCTACTCCACGCCGTACCAGACCCCTACGCGGATCACGACCCTCCTTCACGACACCCAGTACCGCGCGGCCCTGGCCTGGCAGAACACCGCCTACAACCAGCCCCCGCACCCCAGCTTCTTCATCGGCGGCAACATGCCCACGCCACCCCGCCCCACCGTCGCGCTGCCGAACAGCCTCTGAGCTGGACAGCCGTCTTCCCTGATGCTTGAGCGAGTTCAAGCATCAGGGAAGGGGTGTTCGTCGAACGAGTGGAACCTGGCATGGGTAACGGAGCACTGGCAGTGGTGCACGCGGCACGCTGATGGTGTTCTTGGGGTACAGCACCTGTCGGAGGCGGCGGTCGCACGGCCCGGGCGGAAGTCCGGGCGCCCGTGCCGCCTTCTTCTGGCCTCATGGTGCTTGCCGCCGAGCCCGTCAGCGGAGCCCTGCCGCGCCAATTCCGCCGAGATCATCGCCCACCGCAACACAGGCGCCGGTCTGCCCTTGTCTCGCGTCCCCGACCCGATCCACGGCTCCGTCCCGGTGGCCGCGAAGCCGCCGCTCGCTCGCTGACAAGCCACGAGAATCGAAAGGCGCTGAGGACGCTCACGAGGAGCGGGGCGGCGCGGAGCGTAGTCACCCAGGCCGTAAACACGTCTCAGTCCTACGGCTCTCTCTCAACTGGCCGGCATCCGCAAGACTTCCTCCGACCGGGAGCCCGGTTCGTGATAGGGGTTCAGCCGCATGCGGGCGCACCCGGGCAGCGGCAGCGTCATGGGCTCGTGTACGAGGTCGAACTCGCCCACCAGCGGGTGCCGCATGCCCACGACCTCACCGACCGTCCCGCGCAGCTCACCTCATGCCGTGCCCACAACCGCCGAAACTCCTCGTGCTTCAGCGACAACTCGCGAATCAGCGAGGAGAGTTGCACATCGTCGGGGATCTTGCCGACATTCATCCGCAGAACGCCGACGACTGTCGCAGCCATGCGGGCCGGTTCGGCGAACCGATCGCACGCTTCCGGCGAGAGGAAGATCTACCGGGCCGCGTTCCGCTCCCCGGGCGGCAGTCGGGCACAGTCCCCGAAGACAATGGTGGCGAGCCGGTTCCATCCGAGGATGTCCCGGCGCCGACTGACGAAGGAGGCGGGCACGCCAAGCGTGCCGCGGAGGTGCTGGGCCGTGGGCTGAAGTAGCTGCGGCAGGGGCGCCAACCGCGGTGTGCGGTTCCGGTCGGGCTGGGCCGGCCGGAACAGATGGTCCCGCTCCTCCTCGGCCAGGCGCACTGCCGTCGCTACATGTGAAGACATCGCTGTCCTCCGTTTGCCAAACGTGCTCCCAGGCGCGGAGCAGCGTAGCTTCTCCGGCTGGTAGGCGCGCAGTTGACGAGGTCGCACACCGTGTGGCATCGCCACCCGGCCCAACTGCGCGCCCACGAGGATGCGGAGGTATGTACCCGTCGCCGAGACTCGGGTCCTGCTACGTGCCGGCCGGAAGGGCGGAGCCGGCAACGCTGCCGTTGACGCCGCTCATGATGCCGTTGATGATGCCTTGCTGGGTCACCGTGAGGGAGCGCCGGTCGAACAGCCCGAACCCGTACCGGCCGGTCGCACCGTTGTCCCAGTAGACGCTGGCCGCCCCGTATTTCTTGGCGGTGGCCGCGACGGCCCGTGCGAAGTCCGCGCGATACCTGTTGTTCGATGAATCGAACGATGACTTGTCGATCGCGCCGTATTCGCCGACGACCACCGGATACCCCTTCGTGACGAACACGTCGTGCATCGTCTTGAGCTGGGCGTCCAGGTAGTCTTCCTGTCCCCAGGTCGACTTCCTCGATGGATTGGTCGCTGCTCGTCCCCACTGCGTGATGGTGCCGTTTTCCTCTCCGGCGAAGTCCCACGGAGCGTAGTGGTGGACGGAGATCATGATCCGCCGTTCATTGGCGGGAATGGAGGGGGAGCGATACTGGTCGGACGGAAGCTTGAAGCCGTAGTTTCCCGCGGTGTAGTCGATGTTCGTGTTCCAGCCGGCCACGAGCAGCCACCGCGAACTGTTGTTTCCGCCCGTTTTCCGCACGGTGTCCACGAAGATCTGGTTGTAGCTGTTGATGTTCGAGTAGCACGGTTGGGTCGGACGGCCGTACTGCCCGTCGAACTCCTCGTTCATGGACTCCAGGATCAGGCGCTGGTCGTAGTTCTTGAACCTGTTCGCGATCTGCTGCCAGGCCTTCTCGTACTTGGCCTTGATTGTCGTCTGGGAGGATGAGTCGCAGATCAGCCAGGAGCCGCTCACGTTCTTGTAGCCGTCACCGTGCATGTTGATCAGCACATGCAGGCCCCTGTTGTAGGCGTAGTTGACGACTTCCTGGATTCTGTTCAGCCAGGAGGCGTTGATCGTGTAGTTCGGGCCGGGTCCTATGTATCCCAGGTAGGAGACGGGGATCCGGATCGTCTTGAACCCTGCCGCCCGCACCTTGTCGATGAGGGCCTGCGTCACGGCCGGCTGGCCCCATGCCGTTTCGCTGGGATATCCGTTGGTGGTGGCTTCGAGTTGGTTCCCCAGATTCCATCCCGCGCCCATGTCGGCCACGATCTGTGAAGCGCTCGACTGTGCCACGGTATCGGCCGACGCCTGATGCGCCGTGCCGTACACAGATGCGGCAACCGCCAACAGGACGGCAAGGAGAATGACTCTGATCTTCCCTGCTAGTGAAGCCATGGGCTTTCCTCTCTTGCGGTCTTGAGGGTGTCGAACCCTCAAGTGGACCTTTCTGCCCGAGCGCGAGCGGCCGGAGCCGCCCGGCTGTTCGGGCGTGTCATTTCTGGGGCGCGGGCCTGCGAACGTACACAGCTAGTGGGCGCTGCGGCTGACTCGCAGGAGTCCCGGAAAGTGGTCGGAGCAGCGAAGCGCTCGTGCTGTGACGAGGGCCGGGCTGCCCCGACTGGTGCGCGTCCGTGGGCGGTCACGCATCCTGGACGGCCAGGCCCGGGTGCGCCGCGGTCACGGCCAATGCCCGCGTCCGGGGTCGTGCGTGGTTGCTCCTCAGTTCAGGGCGGATTCCCAGGTGGTGGTGCTGGAGGTGGCGTCGGAGCGAAGGCGGTCGCGGGCCGCGGTGTCGCCGTACAGACTCCACCGCATCCAGTCCACGAAGGTGTTGACGGTGCGGGAGTCGCCGAAGTAGTTGCTGTGGCCGGCGCCGCGGAAGGTGAGGAACGCCTTGGCGGCGGGCAGTTCCCGGTACGCCTGGCGGGCGGAGGAGATCGGGCA
>NZ_JOJE01000043.1 GCF_000720255.1 Streptomyces griseus subsp. griseus
CCCGCCAGCACATAGTACGTGTGCAGGTCGTCAACCGTGAGGTTGTACGTGCGGGCGTGCTTGTTGAAGGAGCGGTTACCCGTGACGATGACCGTGTCGCCGTCGTCCGTGCGCAGGGTCATGCCCGGCTTGAGTTTTCCGGCCGGTACCCAGTCGTGTGCGGACGGGGACCAGAATGGGTGCTCATGGGTCGCCGTGAGCTTTTCGATGCCGTTCTCGGTGGCGATGGAGAGCTCGTTGAAGTGCTTGTCGTCCTCGGTGACGATGAGGCGGGTGACTTTTCGGGGGCCGGTCTCACCGGTTTCCGGGTCGGTGGCGAGGACTTCGTCTCCGAGCTTGACGTCCTCGATGTCCTTGGTCTTTCCGTCGGCCATCAGGACATCGGTGCCGGCGAGGAAGCACTTGGTGCACTTCTTGGCCCCCTTCACCTTCGCGAGCCAGTCCTCGATGGCCTTGGCGCCCTTTTTCAGCACCGAGTTGGGCACCAGCTTCAGGGCCTTGGCAAACGGGAGGTCAGTTCCTGCGATCAAGCAGCTTTGTGCACCGGAGCCGGAGATGCAGTTCTTCCAGGCCGAGGGGTCGGGAAGGAAGGTCGTGGCGAGGGCCTTGAAGACCGTCTTCTGCGCGGTGAAGTCGTACTGGTTGTGCACGATCTTCTTGCCGAGGGGCGGCTGCTCGCTGCCCGACTTGACGACGCTGTGCAGCTTGCCGTCAGCACGGTAGTTGTAGTGCGTGTTCTCGTAGTGGTAGGACCAGGTGCCGTCGTCGTTCGGCTCCATCCAGTCCCGATAGGTGTTGCCATCACTGTCGCAGCCGCGGTCGCACGGCGTGATCGGCCTGAGGCCATCGGGGTCGCTGCTGCTGATCGGGCTGTTCTTCGCGTAGCTGTACCCGTTCATCTGCAGCGGGTCCGCGAGGTCGATGATCGGGTCCGCCGAGAGGAAGTGGCCCGTCGCCTGGTCGTACTCCCGCGCCCCGATGTGGGTCAGACCAGTCGCCGCATCGTCGATACCCGTGCCCAGGTAGCTGCGCTTGTTCGGCCAGGCCGTCGGCTTCGTGCCGCGGATCTCGCCGTACGGCTTGAAGGCTCGGCGGGTGACCGTCTGGCCGGAGGCGATGTCCACCGACGTGTTGGCCGTGCCGAGGTGGTCCGCGATCAGGACGCTGAGCTTGTGGCCCGTCGTCGAGCCGTTCGTGGTGGTGCGGACGACCGTGGGGGCTCCGGCCTGGGTGTACGAGCGGGACGCCTTCGTGATGGTGCCTGTGGCGTTGGTCGTCAGCTCTGTTTCGCCCAGGTACAGGGTCGAGCCGGAGGGTGAGTTCTCCAGGAGGCGGTTGCCGTCGGCGTCGTAGACGTACGTCGTCTTCGTGCCGGCGCTGGTGATCGTCTCCAGCTTGTTCTCGGGGGTCCAGGTCAGGTCCTGGGTGCTGCCCGGGAGGTTCCGGTCCGTCGTGTTGCCCGTGTCGTCGTACTTGTACGTGCTGCCCCTGCCCGTGGGTGACGAGGTCACCGACGTCATCGTGTGGGGCTGATCCGTACCGCCGTACGCGTAGGTGTACTTGACGTTCTTCGTCACGTCCGTCGGGTCGTGGTCCGTCGACGTCGCGCGGTTGCCGATCCAGTCGAAGGTGAACGACTGGCGGTAGGCAGTCCCGCCGTTGGAGACGGTGGTGGAGGCGGGGGCGGCGGCGGACAGCGACGCGGTCAGCGCGGAGTCCGGGGTCGTTGCGTCGTCGGCCTCATCCGGTGCGTCCGCCACCGGGCCCGACGACGTCGCGTAGTCGGTGCGGTAGCCCCACGCCTTGCCGTTGGCCGCCTTGCAGCCCGTGCCGTTGCCCGTCGGCGTGATGATCGACGTCCAGGCGTGCACCAGCTCGCCCATGACGTCGTACGTAAAGCACTGGGTGTCCCAGGGCCCGTCCGACAGCCGGCGGGCGTTGGACGTGATCGTGCCTGAGGCGTCGTAGGAGTAGTAGCTGTCGGTGATGCGGTGCGGGTCCGCCGTCTCGCGGTCCGTCACCGTGCGCTGCAGTGAACCCGTGTGCGGGTCGACGAAGTTCGTCGTCCACACGCGGTAGGGCTGGGAGCCGGAGACCGTACGGAGGACTTCGCCGTAGGGCGAGTAGGTGGTGTCCGCCGTGTACCAGGTCAGGCCCGACGTCGACTCCGCCAGGCCGTCGCCGTTGTAGCGCGTGACCACCTTCTCGCTCGCCAGGCCACCCTTCGCCGGCAGCGTGACCGACTGCGGCTTGCCTGTCGGCGTGTAGGTGTAGGCGTAGGTGTACGTGCCGGACAGGCCCGTGGTCATCGAGTTCGCGGGGATGACGACCTCGGTGCCTGTGGGGTGGTATTCGGCGTCGTAGCCGGTGACGCGGCTGACGTAGTCGCCGTTCGCGGTGTGCCGGATCGAGGCTGTCGGCTTGCCCAGGACGCCGGGCGACTCGTCGTACGTGACTTCCTTGACGGGGCTGGCGGTCGCGGAGCCCTGCCGGACGTACCGCACTCGTCCGAGCACGTCGTACTCCGTGAACGTCTCCTGCTGGCGGGCGCTGCGCACACGGTTGGGGCGGTCGGCCTCGTCGTACCAGGTGTCGGTGGTGCCGGTGTCGGGGTCGGTGGACGAGGTCACCCGGCCGCGGGCGTCGTAGACGTAGGACCAGACGTTGCCGGCGGGGTCGGTGATCCGGCTCCGGTTGCCGCGGGCGTCGTACTCGTACTTGGTGCCGCGGCCGTACGAGCTGGTGTCGTCCTTGCTGTAGTGCTTCAGCAGCGTGACGCGGCCGAGGGCGTCGAAGTAGGAGCGGGTGCGAGGGGCCGTGGAGCCCGCCGGGTCCACGTACGTGCTCGTGTCGTTGTAGGTGGTGGAGGTGGTGTGCTTGGGCTTGTCGGCGTGGTAGGTCGTGGTGCGGACCTCGCGTTCGAGGCCGTCGTAGCTGTGTCTGACGTAGCTGGGGATCAGCGACTTGGACCGGGGGGCGAACAGCTCGGTGCTCGGGTCGCCCTTCGCCAGATAGCCGCTGGTCTGCTCGAGTGCCAGGCCGTGGTCGTTGTACTTGGTGTCCAGGATGATCCGGCCGGGGCCGTGCGCCTCGGCCTGCTTCTGGACCTCGCGCTGCAGACCGTCGTAGATGGTCGTCTCGCGGGCGTACGTGCCGTCGTCCTTGAGAGTCTGAACGGTCACCGCGGCCGGACGGTTCTCGTCGGGGGTGGCCACCGCCTTCTGGTACGAAATCTGTACGCTCGGCGACTGGCCGACGGACTGGCGCGACGGCGACCAGCCCTTCACCAGGCGGCCGAGGGCGTCGTACTCGGTGCGGGTGACCCGGCCGTTGGGGTCCGTGACGGTGAGAGCCAGACCGCGCCCGGGGTCGTAGGTCGTGGTTGTGGTGTGGCCCTTGGCGTTGATCGACTTGGTCTGGGTGACCGGGCCGCCCGTGTCAGCCGGGGTGTACTGGGTTTCCGTGGTGCCCGCCCCGGGTGCCGTGATGGTGCGCACCCGGCCCAGCGGGTCGTAGGTCGTCTTGACGGCGGAGGCGTACGCGGTGCCGGCCCCGTCGATCCCGGCCATCGAGGTGACCAGACCCTTGGTGGGCGTGGCGCCGTAGGCCAGGTCGTCGTAGGTGTTCTGTACGGCCGACTTGAGTTCGGTCTTGGGGTCGGCGTTCGCCTGAACGGCGCAGGTGGTCCCCGTTATGCGCTGTTCCTTGGGCAGGCCGATCAACCAGGACGAGGTGTTGTGCACGTACGACGTGGTGGTGCACGTCTGGTCGGACAGGGTCTCGGCGGTGCCGTTGGGCTTGACGACCGCCGTCTCCACCTGGAGGGGCAGGCCGTAGGTGTCGTCGACCGTGGTGAGCGTGCGGACGGCACGCCAGCTTGTGCCGTCCCTCTGGATATCGTCCGTTCGCTTGACGCCGACTCGGTGGGCGAGCAGTGGCTCGCCTGCCGTCCCGTCCTCATTCTCGCGGGAGCGAGAGGCGGTCTGCTTCGAGTAGGGGAAGGTCAGGTTGCGCTTCAGGGGGTCAGCGACGGGGACTTTGTCGCCTTCGGAGTTGAGCTTGGTGTCGGAGTTCAGGTAGGTGATGGTCTCCGCGGTCATGCCCGCGAATTCCGGACTGTCGTCCGCGAGGAGGGTGTAGGTGCCGGTGGAGTCCTTGACCGCGCCGCCGACGCCCTGGAAGTAGCGCGTGACGGTGTACGACTGGGAGTTGACCTCGGCATTCGCGGTACTGGTGGTGCTGCCCTTGTAGACGGAGAGCTGCCGGTAGCCCTTCCAGTCGCCGTAGGTGCGCAGCGCCGGGCGGGTGAACTCGTCGTCGCTCTTGGCCCAGGCGGGGCCCGCGTACCCGTACCTGGTGGTGACGGGTTTGCCGTGTGAGGTGACCTTGTCCCTCTCGGTGACCGAGGCGACGACGTACTTGTTGAACCAGGACTTGGCGGGTGTCTTGTCGTCGCCGTCGGGAGACCAGCGCAACGGGTAGCAGGTGCCGTTTCTCCGGCCCTTGTCCTCGGACGGCTCGCTCGCGCAGCCACCGGTGTACTCGACCTCGATGTCACCGCCGTTCTCGGTGGAGACGGTGCCGATGCGGGGCCGCGTGAGGGCGGGGCGCTGGTCGCTCTTGCCGTTGAGGACCAGGTTGGGCAGCTGGCGGTCCCTCAGCCGGGAACGCAGCGGCGATTCGGAGCCGACGGTGTACGCGGAGAAGCTGACGCCGTCCGCGGACTGGAGCGTGCCGGTGGTGTCACCGGGTGCGTAGCCGGTGCGGGTGATGGAGTTCAGCCACAGGCCGGGCGAGGTGTCGTACCAGTCCTCCGGGAAGGACTGGTGAAGCGTGTACTTGTCGACCGGGTCGAGACCGGACTGCCCCGCGCGCACCGCCTTCGTGGTCACCGAGTCCAGGCGCATCTGCGTCCAGAACGTCGGGAACGGCGGGCAGAGATCCGAGTTCGACTTGCAGTTGTACTGCCCGGGTGTGTCCCACCAGGGGCGGTAGGCGCCCGGGTCGTCGGTCTTGTCGAAGTTGGTGCCGGTGCAGGCCGTCGTGGACTTCAGGCAGCGCTGCTCGACGCCGAACACGACCTTCGCGGACGGCTTGGTGAGGTCGCCGCGCATGCCGTACTCGACGACGGTGGGATAGGCGGCGCGGTCGTACTGCTCGGGCGTCTTGAACTTCTTGCGGACGGCGTAGTAGTTCGACTCCTGCTCCCAGGTGACGACCATCGTGTTGCCGTGCACGTCGACGACCCTGTCCAGACCCCAACGCCAGGCCTGCTGCTTACCGGCGCCGCAGCGCGAGTCGGCGAAGGCGGTGGCGCGGCACGGCTCGCCCGGGTGGTTGCCGAACACCGGCACCGTGGAGACGGAGTCGGTGTCCGGGTGCCCGCCGCCGACCTGGTTCTGGCCGAAGAAGAACCTGGTGCCGTCGGGAGGCCTGACGATCCAGTACTCGCCGTTGTTGTCGCCGTTGGTGGCACCGACCCTGTGCTCGATGCGAGTCCCGTCGTCCTGCTTGGGCCGGTAGATCTCCGTGTCGGTCTCGGGGTCGCTGCCGGAGGCGGCGGCCCGGACCAGTTCGGTGGTCCGTCCGTTCAGCGACATCACGGCGTTGTACGACACCCAGCACAGGTCGGACGTCTTGTCCTTCGCCGCCGTGTTGTTGGGCGTGCCGGAGTCGAGTTTCTTCCTGTCGTCCTTGCAGGAGCGGTAGCGGCGCTCGATGTAGCCGGGGTCGTAGCTCCAGCCCTCGCCGATCCAGGATGCCTGGGGGGAGGAGACGGCCGTGCGACCGTCCACCGTCTGCGAGCTGTACTCGAAGGAGATCTTGGGTTCCGGACCGGCCGGCGCGGAAGGCATGGTCAACGGGTAGGACCAGGTGAAGGCGCCCGACGAGCCGCCCGCCTCCCACTTGCCGTCGGATGCGAGTGGGGTGGCCTTGAAGGTGCCGCCCCTGCCGGCGCCGGAGTCGATGGCGCCGAGGACTGCGGTGTCGCCGGTGGCGGTCACCGGGGTCGCGGAGGTCGAGCTGTTGTAGGCCGCCCGGAACACGCCGGAGCCGGAGGAGGAGGACGGGGCCGAGGCGGGCGTGACCGTGCCGTCGGCGGCCGGGTCGACCGTGGCCGTGATGGACCTTGTGGCCGTGTCGTTGGTGGTCTCCAGCTCCTCGTACGTCTGGCACGCCTCGTCGTCAGGCGTGTTCAGGTAGCACTCGGGGAACTGCACGAAACGCAGCCGGGAGGCCCAGTCGGCGCCGTAGAGGCTCTCGAACTTCGTGTAGTCAAGCTTCACGGAGATGGGGACCGCGCCGGTGGCCGGGGCCCGCACCTTCAGGAGGGTGCCGGCGACCTTCTGGCTGACGGGCAGGTCGCGGTCCGGGATGGTGACCTGCCAAGTCCCCGTCGGTGCCGGCTCGTCGGGGGCCTGGCCGAGGCTGACGGGGAGGGCCCCTACCGGTTTCAACGCCACCTGTTGGGCCGAGGAGCGCAGTGCCGTCGGCGTCGGGGTCGGCGCGTCGAAGGCCACCGAGCCCTCGAGTTTGGACGGCGGCGACACAGTGCTGGTCGGCGCGGTGAGCATGTCCTTGGGGATGTCGCCCTTCAGGGTCTGAAGGTCAAGGGAGAACGACCCACCCTCAATGGGCTTCTCGCTCTCCAGCTGCTCCAACTGGACCTGCTCCCGACCGCTCTCGTCGTACGACGCATTGGGATCGGGCGGCAGTGCGAGCGACTGCGTGGGCAGCAGAGCCACCAGCAGGGCGGCAGCCACGGTCGGTATGGCGATGCGTGCGGACACGACGAGGTTCCCCCGGACCACTCGAAGCGGGGCCGGTGATGGACCACGCGCGATGAGTAACAGACAGTGCAGATTCTGTGGTCAGGTTGTGAACGAACGCCATACCGAAAGTGTTCATGTGAACACGATCACAGTGCGTAACGGATCATCACGCCTGCATGACATCACTTACCCAGTTCTTACCTTCAAAGGGTCAAATCCGCCCAGCAGTTGCCCGTTCTGATGGTGAATCAGGTAATTCCGGGCCTCGGGGGTCGCCGACCGCTCGCCGAGTGCGGCGGACAGCACCGCTCCTTCACAGGGTGACGACAGCATCTTCATGAGTCATCATCAGCTGCCACTCTCTGCGGAAGGGGGATCCGCCCGATGACGCGCACCTGGCGCCGTAGACCCGGCCGTCGTGCCACCGCGGCGCTGCTCGCCGGCGCCATCGCCGCCACCGGCATCGCCTATGTCGGATTCGAAGTCTCCGGCAACGCGACTCGCGACGGCGCCGGCGGCGCCCGCGGCACGAAGACGGTGAGTGAGTCCACGGCACTCACGCAAGCCGCCCGCACGGGCAGGAGCGTCGAGGTCACCGCGGCCCGCACCGCCTCCTCGACCACGTGGGCGCAGCCGGACGGCCAGATGCGCAAGCGGCTGTACTCCTCCCCGATCAGGGCCAAGGTGGACGGCGAGTGGCGGAAGATCGACCCGAGCCTGCACCGCACCGAAGAGGGCTGGGAGCCGAAGGCGACCAACACCCGGATGGTGTTCTCCGCCGGGGCGAAGGACGGCGGCGGCGAGCAGCGCTCCTCCCGCTCGACCGTGCGCCGGGTCTCCCTGAAGAAGGGGGCCGCCGCCGACACCGGGACACCGCTGGCGACGCTGTACGTGGGCGACGGTGAGTACGCGATCCAACTGACCTGGCCGGGCGCCGTGCCCACCCCGATCGTCGACGGCAACCGGATCCTGTACCCGGATATCCTCCCCGGCGGTGACCTGGTGCTGACCGCCGACGACGACGGCTTCGGCCAGCTCTTCGTCGTGAAGGACCGTCAGGCGGCCGCTGATCCGCGTGTGCAGCAGCTCGCCTATGGTCTCCACTCGGCCGATCTGGTCTTCCGGCTCGATCCGCTCACCGGCATGGTCAGCGCCGAGAGCGCGGACGGCGACGAGGTCGCCGTGTCCCCCACTCCGCTGATGTGGGACAGCAGCGGCGCCCCCGCCGTCACCGACGGCGAGGTCGGTGCCACGGCCCAGCCGACCGCGCCGGAGTCTCCGAACCCGACGGACTCCGCGAGCGAGTCGCCCGAGGACACCGCCAGTCCCTCGGAGGACGCGGTCGAGTCCGACGAGCAGAGCGATCCCGACAGCGAGGTCTTGCCCTCGGCGACCGACGAATCGGTCCCTCCGGTGTCGGAAGCCCCGCTGCCGCCGGGACCGCCGGAGGCGAGCCCGGCCCCCTCGCAGACCGGCTCGGCCGCCACGCTCAGCCTGCCCTCCCTGGACGGCCCGTCCCCGGACTCGCGCGGCGAACTCGTGGAGGCCGACCTGAGCGCGGGTACCTGGACTCTCACGCCCGACCAGGACTTCCTGAACGACCCGGCCACCACCTACCCGGTCTTCATCGACCCCTCGATCAAGAAGCACGTCCAGAACTGGACCACCGCCTACGACCGGCACCCCAACGCCACGTTCTACAACGGCAAGGGCTTCAACAAGGGCGGCACCCACGAGGCCCGCGTCGGCTTCGAGTCGGACACCTGGGGCACCTCACGGTCGTACTTCAACATCTCCTTCGACAAGGACCTCAGGGACGCCAAGATCACCAGCGCGAAGCTGAGGATGTGGGAGACCTATGCCTGGTCGTGCCAGTCCCGCTCGATGAGCGTGCATCTCACCGGTGCGATCAACGCGCACACCAACTGGAAGAACGCGCCCAGGCTGCACGACGGCAACAAGCTCGCCACCAAGAGCTTCGCGCACGGCTACAAGTCCGGCTGCAAGAAGGCCTTCGAGACCTTCGACGTGAAGAAGGGCGCCCAGAAGGCCGCTGACAAGGGCAAGGACCTGATCACCTTCGGGCTGCGCGCCCGCGACGAGGACGCCCAGTACGCGTGGAAGAAGTTCCAGGCCAACGGTGACTTCGCCCCGACTCTGGAACTCGTCTACAACCGCAGACCCACCATCCTCGCCAACTCCCTCGATCTCGGTCCCGACGGCAGGTGCACCACCACGAAGCCGTACGTCCGTATGGGCTCCGGTGACCTGACATTCACCGCCAAGGCCACCGACAAGGACAGGAACCTCGACTACCTCGACTTCGACCTGTGGCCCAGCGGGAAGTGGGCCACGACCGGCGATCTGCTGAAGTCGACCGGCAAGGTCTCCGTGGGCGGCCATACCGACACGGCGCTGGAGACCACCAACGCCTTCTCCACCAGCCGCCTCACGAGCGGCATCGCGTACTCATGGCGGGTCCGGGCCGTCGACGACGCGGGCAGCACCTCCAGCTGGTACCCCAAGGCCCCGTGCCAGTTCGTGCTGGACACCACCGCTCCCCGTCCGCCCGTGGTCTCGTCGACGGACTTTCCCAACGCCGACGGCGACAAGAACGGCTTCGGCAACGACGGCGAGGACGCCACCTGGTCCGTCAAGAAGTTCGGCACCCCCGGGTCGTTCACCTTGCGCGCCCTGAACACCGACGTCGTGCGCTACGAGTACGGATTCAACTCGGCCAACTACACCGGCAGCCTTCCCCGCACGAACGGGACAGCGGCCACGGTCAGTGCCACGCTCGCCAACGCCAAGCCACCTACGGCCGGTCCGAACGTGCTGTACGTCCGTGCCGTCGACAGCGCGGGCAACGTCTCCGAACCCACGAGGTACTTCTTCTACGTCACCCCGCGGGACCAGGCCGACGCACCCGGCGACTTCACCGGCGACAAGCTGCCGGACATGATGGTCGTCACCGAGGCGGGGAACCTCGCTCTCTACCCGTCCCAGGGCACCCCGAACGACGTCGACACCGGCTCCGGCGACCTCGACTACTCCATGTCCGGCGCCTACCAGGCCAACCCCAAGAAGGACCCCAACGGTGATGACCAGCCGCCTTACGCCGCCGCACCGCCAGGCCACTTCAAGGGTGCCCTGATCACGCACAACGGTGACATCTACGGGGGCGACGGACTTCAGGACCTCGTGGTCCGGGTCGGCGGGAGACTCTGGGTGTACCCAGGTGACGGCTATGGTGCGGTCGACGTCGACAAGCGGCGGGAGATCCTGCTGCCGGCCGGCGCTCCCAGCCCTTCCGCCCTCACCCAGATCGTGGCCGCCGGCGACATCACCGGTGACCGCCGCACCGACTTCCTCGCCACCGTCGGCGACGAGCTGTGGGCCCTCACCGGCTACCACGGGGCGACCGTCGACCAGGCGATCCGTCTCTCGGGAACGGCCTGGACCGATCGCGACCTGGTCACCGTCGGGGACGTCAGCGGTGACGGCGTCGCCGACCTCGTCTACCGGTCCGACACCTCCGCGCGCCTGTTGCTGCGCAGGGGCGTCGCCGCGAGCGGCGGGGGTACCGATCTGAACTCCCTCGCGGCGGCGACCAACTCCGCCGAGGGTGAAGACGGCATCTACGGTTCCTCCGGCTGGTCGGCCGCCGGCATCCCGTTCGTCATGGGGACGCCCGACGTCAACGGCGACTCCGTCCCCGATGTGTGGGCCGTGCGTTCGGACGGGTCCGTGCGGTTCTACGCCGGTGGGAAGAGTGTCCTGCCGGGGGGAGGCACGGAGGTCGTCGCACCGGCGGGCTACTGGAAGACCCGCATCGCCATCGGCTAGCCCCCGCCCCGCGCCACCCCGAGGGCCGTCGGACTTCCCGTCCGGCGGTCCTCGGCCTGTCTGTCCCGGCACTCCATGCCCTCCCCTCTAATCTGATGGCATGTCAGATGAAGAGTCGTACGAGCTGCTCGGGTTCGACAACATGGTGTTGCCGGTCGGGGATCTCGGGGAAGCCGTGGGGTTCTACGAGCGGGCCGGGTTCGCGCTGGGGTTCCGGTTCGACGAGGCCGGGATCGCGTTGCTGAAGGTCGGGGGCGAGACGCCGGGTGTCCTGCTGCGCGAGGAGCCGGAGCTGGGGCAGCGGCCGCCGGTGTGGCCCGCCCCTCGGGTGTGGGTGGAGGTCACGGACGCGCAGGGGGCGGCGCGGAGGCTCGCCGGGGCCGGGATCCCGGCGTTCGACGGGCCCTTTTCCGTTGCCACCGGGTGGACTGTCGAGATCGCCGACCCCTGGGGCAACGTCATCGGGTTCACGGACTACTCCAAGCGGCCCGAGTTGGGGCGACGGCCCTGACACAAGCCCCACCCCGCAACTTGGTTGAACGTGTTCAAAAACAGGTCTACAGTCATCCATGTCAGCGTTTTGAACGCGTTCAAGAAGGGGTGGGGCATGGACCGCACCGTCATCGCCTACGTCATCTACCTGGTCGTCAGCATCGGGCTGACGATCTGGGTGGCCCGCACGCTCAGCCGGAACGGGCGGATCTTCCTGGCCGACGTCCTGCACGGCAACGAGAAGCTCGCCGACGCCGTCAACCACCTCCTGGTGGTCGGGTTCTACCTCGTCAACCTCGGCTTCGTGGCGCTGTACCTGAGCGGCGACGACACCATCACGGACACCCGCGGGATCTTCGAGGCCCTGTCGACGAAGCTGGGCGTGGTGCTGCTGGTGCTCGGCGTGATGCACCTGGCCAACGTGTACGTGCTCAACAAGATCCGGCGGCGGGGCGTGATGGAGCGGGAGCAGGTGCCGCCGGTCGCGCCGCAGGGGTGGGTCGGAGCGCAGGGGGCGTGAGCGCCGTGACGACCACCGAGGACCGGGGTGCCGAGCGCGCCCCGGTCCGCCGGCTCACCGTGCTGTACGACGCCGAGTGCGGCCTGTGCACCCACCTGCGGGACTGGCTCGTACGACAGCCCCAGTTGGTGCCTTTGGAGATGGTGGCCGCGGGGTCCGAGGAGGCGCGGCGGCGCTTTCCCGGCCTGGACCACCGGGCCACGCTCGACGAGGTCACCGTGGTCGGTGACTCGGGGCAGGTCTACCGGGACGCCGCCGCCTGGATCGTGACGCTGTGGGCGCTGCGGGAACACCGTCCGCTCGCCCACCGGTTGAGCACTCCGGCCGGGGCCAGGCTGGCCAGGGGCGCGGTGCTCGCCGCCGCCAAGTGGCGCGGGGCCCAGCAGGGCGGGGCGCAGTGGGGTGGGGCGCAATGGGGCGGCCAGGTGTACCGCAGGGCGGACGGGTGGTCGTACCATCCGAGCACCGGCTGGAGCTGGTCCCCGCCGGGCTGCGACAGCGGCGGCTGCGTCACTCGTTAGGCTCCCTACGTGCCCGAGAACCACGACGGCCCCGCCCAGGGCCCCGCCCAGACCAAGTCCGAGCAGACCCGTGCGCTGATCCTCGAGACCGCGATGCGGCTGTTCCAGGAGCGGGGGTACGACAAGACGACCATGCGGGCCATCGCCCAGGAGGCCGGGGTCTCGGTCGGCAACGCGTACTACTACTTCCAGGGCAAGGAACACCTGATCCAGGGTTTCTACGACCGCCTCGCCGCCGAGCACCGGGCGGCGGTCCGTGAGGTCCTGGACCGGGAGACCGATCTGGAGGCGCGGCTCGCGGGGGTGCTGAGGGTCTGGCTGGACGTCGCCACGCCGTACCACGAGTTCGCGGTGCAGTTCTTCAAGAACGCCGCCGATCCCGACAGCCCGCTCAGCCCCTTCTCCCCGGAGTCGGAGCACGCGCGCGTGGAGGCGATCAGCGTCCACCGGGAGGTGCTGGCGGGGGCGAAGACCAAGGTGCCGGAGGAACTGCGGGACATCCTGCCGGAGCTGATGTGGCTCTCCCAGATGGGGCTGGTGCTGTATTGGATCTTCGACCGGACCGAGGGGCGGGAGCGGAGTTACCGGCTGGCGGAGCGGGGGGCCCGGCTCACCTCGCGGGGTGTCGTCCTGGCCCGGTTCCGGGTGCTGCGGCCGCTGGTGCGGGAGGTGCACGAGCTGTTCAGGGACTTCCTGCCGGGGATGACGAAGGTGATACCGGATCCGGCCGTCAAGCGGCAGGGCGAGTGATCACCGTGAGTGAACAGGCTCGAACGGGACACTCCGCGGTCCCGATGCCTACGATGATGCTCTCGACACCAGCCCACAGGAGGCACGCGATGTCCGCAGCGTCCGTCGAGCGGCCCCATCCCGACCGTCCGCTGACCGCGGAGGCCAACCGGCTCATGGACCGCAATCCGGGCTACCGCGTCGAGATCATCGGAGGCCAGATCCTCGTGTCCCCGCCGCCGGACGGACCGCATGCCGTGGCTTTGACCGACCTCATGCTCCCCTTCCTGGCCGCCGGGCTGCACGGGACGGAGTCGAAGCTGGTCCAGGGCATCGGCCTCTGGCTACCGACCGGCACCGAGGACTACGCGATCCCCGACCTCGCCCTGGTGGACGCGGATTTCAAGGACCATTACGTCGAGAACAACTGCTACGACCCCGTCTGCTTCCGTCTGGTTCTGGAGGTCACCTCCAGCAACTATCGGTCCGACCTGCGCGTCAAGGTCGCCGCGTACGCAGAGGCGAAGATCCCGGTCTACGTCATCGTCGACCGCAAGCACCAACGCCTGCACGTTCTCACCGACCCCGCCGGTGACAAGTACGAGAACCACCGTCCGCACGCGCCTGGTGAGATCGTCACCCTTGCCGACTCCATCGGCGCCGAGGTCACCCTGGACGTGTCCGAGATCCTTGATGCCGCTCAGGCGGAGACCGACTGACGCCCCCGGCGCCCACGTCAGATCCAGGTCAGTTTCCACAGGCGGAAGATGCCGTCGCCCTCGGCGAGGTACTGGCCGCCGCCGATGTCCTCCGTGGTGACGACGTACTCCTTGCGCTGCCAGAGGGGGATGACCGGGACGTCGGCCGCGACGGTGACCTGGAGGTCGCGGAAGTCCTGGGCGACCTCACCGCGGTCCGGGTACTGCTGGCTGTCCTTGATGAGGTGGTCGACGGTCTTGTTGCTGTAGCCGGTGTTCATGGTGCCGTCCGTGCCGACGAGCGGGGCGGCGAAGGTGTCCGCGTCGGGGTAGTCGGCGACCCAGCCGACGGCGTACGCGTCGAGCTTGCCGGTCGCCCAGCGCTTCTGGAAGTCGGTCCACTCGTAGCCCTTGACCGTGACCTGGAACAGGCCGGTCGCCTCCAGCTGCCGCTTGATCTCCTTGGCCTCGTCGGCGGCGGAACCGCTGCCCAGGCCGTAGCCGTAGGTGAAGCGGACGGGGAGGCTCACGCCGGCCTCGGTGAGGAGTTTGCGGGCCTGCTTCGGGTCCGGCTTGGGGTAGGCGTCGAAGAAGGACGTGGTGTGGCCGGTGATGCCGGTCGGGATGAGGGAGTACAGGGGGTCGACGGTGCCGTCGTAGACGGTCGCGGCGAGCTGGTCGCGGTCGATCAGCCAGGCCATGGCCTTGCGGACGCGGACGTCGTGCAGGGGCGATCCCTTGCGGGTGTTGAAGTAGAGGTTGCGGGTCTCGGAGCTGTCGTCCTCGGAGACCCGCTCGCCGGGATCGCTGGGGTTGAGGCCGGCGAGGACCTTGGGCGGCAGCTCACGGGTGGCGACCTCCACCTGCTTGCCCTTCCATGCCTTGTCGAGGGCCTCGCCGTCGGCGTAGTAGCGCAGCTCGACCGGCGGGCCGGGCTTCACCGCGCCCTCGTAGGCGCCGTAGGGCTTGAGGACTGCCTCGCGGCCCTTCGTGTACGCGCTCAGCTCGTACGGTCCCGTGCCGTCGACGGCGGTGCCCTTGCGCAGGGAGGTCGACGGGTAGCGGGTGTGGTCGACGATCGAGCCGGCGCCGGTGGCCACCTTGAACGGGAAGGTGGCGTCCGCGGAGGAGAGGTGGAAGGTGACGGTCATGCCGTCGGCGTCCACGGACTTGAGGGTGGAGAGCAGGGAGGCCGGGCCGACGTCGGAGTTGATCCTCTTGACGCGGTCGAAGGAGAACTTCACGTCCTCGGCGGTCATCTTCCGGCCGCTGGGGAACTGCAGTCCGTCACGGAGCCGGCAGCGGTAGGTCCGCAGGCTGGTGCCCTGGAAGCCGCAGCTCTTCGCGGCGTCCGGTACGGGCTCGGCGCCGCCCGGCTCGAACGTCACGAGCGTCTGGAAGACGTTGCTGAACAGGGCCCAGGAGCCGGCGTCGTAGGCGCCGGCCGGGTCGAGCGAGGTGACGGTGTCCGTGGTGCCGACCCGGACGGTCTTGCCGTTGTTCTCCTGCGACGGCAGCAGCTGCCAGCCGCCGATTCCCGCGGCCGCCAGTACCAGCAGGCCCGCGAGAATCCGCATGCGAACCGATCGCATGGTGGTGCCTCCCCAAAGGTGCCACTCCCCTAAGCGGCGCGGCTCACCTAATCACACGGATTTCAGCCGGGGGAAGAGGATTCGGGTGAGATGAGAAAGCTCTTACCGATGGGTGTTTCCGGGGTGTTTCACAGGGACCTGTCACGGACGGGCGCCGGCGGTCACGCCCGCTTCGACGCCAGTTCGATCACCGTGATGTCCGAGGGGGCGCCCACTCGGGTGGGCGGGCCCCAGGCGCCGGCGCCCCGGGAGACGTAGAGCTGGGTGTCGCCGTAGTGGTCCAGGCCCGCGACGGTGGGGTTGGCGGCCGCCGCGATGAGGTTGCCGGGGAAGAGCTGGCCGCCGTGGGTGTGGCCGGAGAGCTGGAGGTCGACGCCGTGCTTCACGGCGTCGTGGATCTGGACCGGCTGGTGGGCGAGCAGGACGCACGCGCGCGTGGTGTCACGGTCGTCGAGGGCCTTGGCGAAGTCGGGGCCCTGGCCCTCGCTCTCGCCGGCGATGTCGTTGACACCCGCCAGGTCGAACCAGGGCAGCTCGGTGCGGGCGTTCTCCAGGGGGTGCAGGCCCAGCCGGCGCACCTCCTCGACCCACTGTTCGGCGCCGGAGAAGTACTCGTGGTTGCCGGTGACGAAGAACGACCCGTGCCGCGCCCGCAGTTGCCTCAGGGGCGCGGCGGCCGGGCCGAGGTCCTTGACGCTGCCGTCGACGAGGTCGCCGACGACCGCGATCAGGTCGGGCTGGGTCGCGTTGATCGTGTCGACGACCTTCTGGGCGAAGCCGCGGCCCAGCACCGGGCCCAGATGGATGTCGCTGACGACGGCGATCCGGTACCCGTGCGCGGCGCGCGGCAGCTTGGCCAGCGGGACGGTGACCCGCTTCACCCCGGGGCCGCGCAGGACGCCGTACGTGCCGTAGCCGACGGTGGCGACGGCGGCCGCGGCGGCCGCGCCGCCGACCACGCGGGAGACGAAGAGGCGGCGGGAGGGGACCGCGACCGGCCTTTCCGGGGGTTCCTCCGTGGCCGGTCCATCCCGGGGTGCCTCCGTGGCCGGTCTTTCCCCGGGTTCCTCGGTTGCTTCCGCCCGCTCGGCCGGCCGCGTCTCCTGGACCGCGCCGGACCGCACCGGCTCCGGTCGCGGTACGGCGGTCACGGGGGCCGGCGCCCGTCTGTCCAGGTAGCGGCGCAGCAGGGGGCGTACGAGTTCGCCGGCGACCACCGCGAGCAGCAGGTATATCGACAGCGCCATCCACAGGAAGCCCGGCCAGGCCATCACCTGCTGGAGCCAGAACGGGGCGCCGGTGCGCTCGCCGACGAGCGCGCCGATCGCGAGGATCCAGCCGCCCGCGATCACGGCGGCGCCGGCGCGGCGTACCCGGCCCGGCCCGCGGGTGGTGTCGCGGAACAGTCGGCGCCACAGGTACCAGTTGCCCGTCACCAGCACGGCGAGGGCGAGCAGCAGGAAAAGGATGACCACGGTCCTCGGTTCCCCCGTTGTGACGTTCGGCGTTATGACGTTCGGCGCAGTGCGCGTACTCCGCGCAACCCGATGACCCCGATGACCGTCCCCAATACGGAGGAAACGACGGCGAGCAGCAGGTGTACCCAGAAGTACGCCGTCGGGTGGCCGTCGTCGAAGGCGAGCCCGCTGCTGTCCTTGATGAGGTTTTTGACGAAAGTGACCCAGATGACCCAACTCCACACCCCGAAGGCGAGCAGGAACCAGGAGACCGGGCGGCTGAGCTTCATACGTTCAGTATCTCCGTACCGTGTCCGGTTCCGTGACCGGGGTGGGGAGGGCGACGGGACTTCGCGGCACGCGGCAGGTACGTTCTGCGTCGTGCCCGCACCCAAGAAGACCGCCAGGCGATCCCTGCTGGTCACCTCCACCCTCGTGTCCCTCGCGCTGACCGCGCCCGTCGCCGTGGCGGCCCCGAAGCCGTCGCCCAAGCCGTCGGCGAGCCCCTCGGCGAGCCCGTCCGCCACTCCCCCGGCGAGCATGTCGCCCGTGGGCGGCGCCCGCCTCGGGCAGCCGGGGACGCAGGTCAATCTGGGCGGCGGGGTTCCGGTGCTGCCGAAGGACCTCACGGCGCGGTCGTGGATCGTCGCGGACGCGGAGTCCGGCGAGGTCCTCGCCTCGCACAACTCGCACTGGCGGCTGCCCCCGGCGAGCACGCTGAAGATGCTGTTCGCGGACACGGTGCTGCCCAAGTTCCCCAAGGAGACACCGCACAAGGTCACCCCCGAGGACCTGAAGGACATCGGGGCCGGCTCCAGCATGGTCGGGATAAAGGAGGGCGAGACCTACACCGTCCACGATCTGTGGCTCGGTGTCTTCCTGCGCTCCGGGAACGACGCCGTGCACGTGCTGTCCCACCTGAACGGGGGCGTCGCCAACACCGTCCGGGAGATGAACGAGCACGCCGAGGAACTCCAGGCCCTCGACACGAACGTGGTCAGCCCCGACGGCTACGACGCGGCGGAGCAGGTGTCGTCGGCGTACGACCTCACGCTGTTCGCCCGCTCCGGGCTGCAGAAGAAGGACTTCCGCGAGTACTGCTCGACACTTCGCGCCAAGTTCCCGGGCGCGACGACGAAGAACAAGAAGGGCAAGCCGACCCGGGGCTCCTTCGAGATCCAGAACACCAACCGGCTGTTGACCGGCGACTACGACATCTCCCAGTACCCGGGCATAGCGGGCGTCAAGAACGGCAACACCACCAACGCGGGCGCCACCTTCACCGGGGTCGCCGAGCGTGACGGCCGGGTGCTGCTGGTCACGGTCATGAACCCGGAGAAGAGCGGCCACAACGAGGTCTACAAGGAGACCGCGGCTCTCTTCGACTGGGGCTTCAAGGCGGCCGGCAAGGTCACGCCGGTGGGCGAGCTGGTGCCCCCGAAGGGCGCCGTGGCGTCGAGCCCCCGGCCCACCAACGACGAGGGGCAGGCCGGCGGGGAGTCCGGCGGCACCGGGAACGTCTCCGGCAAGCCCGTCGCGGCGGCCGCCTCGGCGGAGCACCGGGCCGGCGGTGTCGGGACGGCGCTGGGGATCGCCGGCGGGGTGCTGGTACTGCTCGCGGCCGGGGCGTTCCTGGTCAACCGCCGGTGGCCGCTGCCGGATCTCGTACGCCGCCGCCGCTGAGCGGCTCGCGGGTGACGCCCTCCTCCTCCTTGCTGCCGGTCGCCGTCCAGGAGGCGCAGAAGAGGACCAGCTTCGAGGTGAAGTTGATCCACAGCAGCAGTGCGACGGGGACGCCGAACGCGCCGTACATGCTCTTCGTGGCGACGCCCTGCATGTAGCCGCTCAGCAGCAGCTTCAGCAGTTCGAAGCCGACCGCGCCGATGAGCGCGGCGACGAAGAGGCGGTGCCGGGTCGGTTCGACGCCGGGCAGCAGGGTGAGGGCGTACAGCAGGAGCAGGAAGTCGGCGAGTACGGCGACGGCGAACGCGGCGACGCGCAGCAGGACGGTGCCCCAGCCGTGCTCCTCGAGGCCCAGCTGTCCGGCCGCCCAGCCGACGGCGGCGGAGGCGAAGGTGGACGCGCCGAGCGTGACCAGGACGGCGCCGCCGAGGCCGACGAGGACGCCCATGTCCTTGGCCTTGCTCACGAGGGGGTTCTCCTCGCTGTCGTCCAGCTCCCACACCGCGCGCAGGCAGTCGCGCACCTGGCCGACCCAGTTGATGCCGGTGAACAGCAGGACGGCGCCCGCGATGAGGCCGATGGTGCCGGCGTTCTGGACCAGGGAGCCGACGTCGAGCTGCTCGGAGATGCCGGGGACCTGGGCGGTGATCCTGTCCTCCAGCCGTTTCTGCGCACCCGTGCTGAGCGTGGCGGCGGCGACCGCGGCGGCCACCGTCAGCAGCGGGAAGAGCGCGATGAAGCTGACGAACGTCATGGCGGCGGCGAGCCGCGTCCACTTCACCCGGTCCAGCCGTTCGTACGAGCGCCACGCGTGCGTGGTCATCAGGCGCGTGATGTACGGCCCGATCCAGGGGAGCCTTTTCAGCCAGTCCATGATCCGACCCTGCCCTCGTCGCGGAACACCCATGTACGGGTACCCCAGAACCGCAGGACCGTGGCCACGGCCATGCCGATTCCGGCGCCGGAGACCGTGTCGGCGCGCTGCGAGGTGAGGCCGAGGCCGTAGTGACTGACGGTGAGGCAGAGGAGCTGTACGAGGGCGCCGGCGACGTTCACGGCGAAGAAGACGGCGTAGGGGCGCAGGCCCCTCACGCGCGCGTGCCGGTAGGTACCGAGCGCGTTGCCCAGGTAGGCGACCGTGCAGCCGGCGAGGAAGGACAGGGCCTTGGCGGTGAGCGGGCCGAGGGCGGCGGGGCCGCGCAGCCAGGTGAACAGGGCGAGGTCGGCGGCGTAGGCGATCAGGCCGACGGCGGCGAAGCCGAGCAGTTCGTTCCGCGCCCCACCGGTCCGGGTCGCCGGGTTCACCAATTGGCCACCGCCAGCGCGTACATGGCGATCCACACCAGGCCGATGAGGGCGAGCGCGCGGTCGCCCAGGACGACCTCCTCGGGTTCACCGGCGGTGCCGCGGTCGGCGAACACGGCGTATCTGAGGACGGCGAGGATGAAGGCGACCATGGACAGCTGGCGCCAGGGCAGCACGCTGGTGTGCGGGACGCCGCCCTCCTCCAGGGCCCACAGGCAGTAGGCGAGGACGGCGACGCCGGCGGCGAGCTGCCAGACGAAGCGGAGGTAGCCGGTGGTGTACTCGGTGAGCAACGCGCGCGTGGCGCCCGCCTGCCCGGCCATCTGGACCGCTTCGGAGTAGCGCTTGGCGGCGACCATGAACAGCGCGCCGAAGCCGGTGGTGATCAGGAACCAGCGCGAGAGCGGGATGCCGAGCGCGAGTCCGCCGACCATGGCCCGCATGAGGAAGCCGGTGGTGACGACGGCGAGGTCGACGACGAGGACGTGCTTGAGGCTGAGGCAGTACGCCAGTTGCATGCCGAGGTAGGCGGTGAGCAGGGCCGCGACGGACGGCGTGGTCAGCCAGGCCGCCGCGGCGGGTGCCAGGACCGCGAGGGTGCCTCCGACGGCGTAGGCGACGGGTACCGGGACCTGTCCGGCGGCGACCGGGCGGTGGCGCTTGGTGGGGTGGGCGCGGTCGGCGGCGGCGTCGCGGGCGTCGTTGACCAGGTAGACGGCGCCGGCGCAGGCGGTGAACAGGGCGAAGACGAGCGCGAGTTGGGTCAGGGCGTGGAGGGAGAACAGCCGGCCCGCGGCGGCCGGGGCGGCCATCACCAGGGTGTTCTTGACCCACTGCTTGGGGCGGGCGGTTCTGAGGAGGCCGAGCAGGAGGGTGCCGGGGCCCGGGAGCGGGGGTGCGGGGTGCTGTTCGGGCCGGGTGTGCTGCTCGGGGAGGGCGGCTGCGGTGCCCTGCAGGCGCGCGGTCTCAGTCATGTGCGGCTCCGCTCGGCGACGTCACCGCCGCGAACACCCAGCGGCCGCCCGCGTGTGCCGTGAGCGCCCCGAGGGCCGCGCCCGCCGCGATGTCCGAGGGGTAGTGGACGCCGACGACCAGGCGGGAGAGGCACATCGCGGCGGCGAGCGGCGGGACGACGTGGGCGCCGAGCGCGCCGAAGGCGACGGCGGCGGCCGCGGCGGAGGTGGCGTGGGAGCTGGGGAAGGAGTGCCGTCCGGCGGTGCGCACGAGGGGTTCGACGTGCGTGGGGCGCGGACGGCGCACGATCCGTTTCACCCCCATGCTGGCGAGGTGCGCGCCCGCGGTGAGCGCGGTCGCGCGCAGCCAGGCGCCGCGCCGTCGGCGGTCCACGGCGGCTCCGGTCAGGCCCGCCGCGAGCCACAGCGCACCGTGTTCGCCGGCCCGGGACAGGGTGCGTGCGGCGCCCGCGATCCTCGGGTCGGTTCCGCAGGCGCGCAGCGCCGAGAGGATGCGGTGGTCCATGTCGTCGAGGTCGTCCATGTGGACTCACTGTTCTCGCCGACACCGCTGGAACACCGGCAATATTGAGCGACATCCCATTAATCACCCGTTTTGGGGAGATAGTGGATGTTTCTTGTCAAATAGCCCATAGCTGGGCGATACGGTCGCAGGCATGTCTGCCGAGACCGTTTCCGTCACGGGATGGGGCCGCACCGCCCCGTCCGCCGCCCGTCTGGTCCGCCCCCGCAGCTACGCGGAGGCGCGGGCCGCCGTGCGGGAGTGCGGAGTGCGCGGCGCGATCCCCAGGGGCCTGGGGCGGGCGTACGGGGACGCCGCACAGAACGCCGGCGGGACGGTGTTCGACATGACGGGGCTGGACCGGATCCGCACGATCGACGCCGACGCGGGCACCGTGCGCTGTGACGCGGGTGTCTCCCTGCACCGGCTGATGGAGGTGCTGCTGCCGCTGGGCTGGTTCGTCCCGGTGACTCCCGGCACCCGCCAGGTGACCGTCGGGGGCGCGATCGGCGCGGACATCCACGGCAAGAACCACCATGTCTCGGGCTCCTTCTCCCGCCATGTCACGTCCCTGGACCTGCTCACCGCCGACGGCTCGGTCCGTACGGTGACGCCCGGGACCCCGCTGTTCGACGCGACCGCGGGCGGCATGGGCTTGACCGGCGTGATCCTGGCGGCGACTCTCCGGCTCCTGCCGGTCGAGGCCTCCTTGATGTCGGTGGACACCGAGCGCGCGGGGGACCTCGACGACCTGATGGCCCGGCTGACCGCCACCGACCACCGCTACCGCTACTCGGTCGCCTGGATCGACCTCCTCGCCCGCGGCGCGGCGACGGGCCGCGCGGTGCTCACCCGCGGCGACCACGCCCCCCTGGACGCCCTCCCGGCGCGGGCCCGCAGAAACCCGCTGACCTTCCGCCCCTCCCGGCTCCCGGCCGCCCCCTCCCTCCTCCCCGAAGGACTGCTCAACCGTAGAACGGTCGGGTTGTTCAACGAATTCTGGTACCGCAAGGCCCCACGCGCGCGTGCCGGTGAGCTCCAGACGATCTCCGCCTTCTTCCACCCCCTCGACGGCGTCCCCCACTGGAACCGGATCTACGGCCGTGGCGGCTTCGTGCAGTACCAGTTCGCCGTCCGCCACGGCCAGGAGGACGCCCTGCGCCGGATCGTGCACCGTGTCTCCGAGCGCCGCTGCCCCTCCTTCCTCGCCGTCCTCAAACGGTTCGGGGAGGCCGACCCGGGCTGGCTCTCCTTCCCGCTGCCCGGCTGGACCCTGGCCCTGGACATCCCCGCCGGGCTGCCCGGCCTCGGCACCTTCCTCGACGAGCTGGACGAGGAGGTCGCCGCCGCCGACGGCCGCGTCTACCTCGCCAAGGACTCCCGGCTGCGGCCGGACCTGCTCGCCGCGATGTACCCCCGCCTCGCCGACTTCCGCGCCCTGCGCGCGGAGCTCGACCCGCGCGGGGTGTTCGTGTCCGACCTCGCCCGTCGCCTCAACCTCCAGGAGCTGTCGTGAAGGACGCCTTCGGCCTCCCCCAGTCCCTCCTCGTCCTCGGCGGTACGTCCGAGATCGCGCTGGCCACCGCGCGCCGCCTGATCATCCGCCGCACCCGCACCGTGTGGCTGGCCGGGCGGCCCTCGCTCGCCCTGGAACAGGCCGCGGAGGGCCTGCGCGACCTGGGCGCCGACGTCCACACCGTCGCCTTCGACGCGCTCGACCCCGACTCCCACGAGGCGGTCCTCGGCAAGGTGTTCGCCGAGGGCGACATCGACATGGTGCTGCTCGCCTTCGGCATCCTCGGCGACCAGGCCCGTGACGAACGCGAGCCGCTCTCCGCCGTGCGCGTCGCGCAGACCAACTACACCGGCGCGGTCTCGGCGGGCCTGGTCAGCGCCCGCGCCCTCCAGACCCAGGGCCACGGCTCCCTCGTCGTCCTCTCCTCGGTCGCCGGTGAGCGGGCCCGCCGCTCGAACTTCATCTACGGCTCCAGCAAGGCCGGACTCGACACCTTCGCCCAGGGCCTCGGCGACGCCCTGTACGGCACGGGCGTCCACGTCATGGTGGTACGCCCCGGCTTCGTCCGTACGAGGATGACGTCCGCCCTCCCCGAGGCACCCCTCGCGACCACCCCGGAGGCGGTGGCGACAGCCGTCGAGCTGGGCCTGCGACGCCGCTCGGAGACGGTGTGGGTGCCGGGCGCGCTGCGCGTGGTGATGACGGCGCTGCGGCACGTACCGCGGGCGGTGTTCCGGCGGTTGCCGATCTAGGGCACCGCTGGGCTCTCCATCAACTCGCCGTTCTTTTCGCCCCGTTGAAGTCCGTGTGCAGTTCTGCGTACATTGCTTGGTCTCCTGCGCCCGATCGGGCGCAGTGCCAGAGGGAAGCGACGGGCAAGCGGCGCCATGGCGGACATCACGGAATTCCAGGCGAGCGACGGCACGGTGTTGCGGGTCGAGGTCGATGGGCCTCCGCCGTCGTACCGAGACGGCGGCGGCGCGTACGAGCCGGTGCGGCGGCGGCGCGAGGGCGGTGGCGCCGCGGCCGCTGCCGCGGACACCCTGCGGCAGGCCGTGGACCGGGTGCGCCCGGCCGCGCAGGACGTGCTGAACTCACTGCGCTCGATGCCGGAGAGCCCCGACCGGGTCGCCCTGGAGTTCGGGGTGAAGCTGAGCGCGGACGCGGGGGTCGTGCTCGCGCGCGCGGCCAGTGAGGCGCACTTCAAAGTCCTGCTGGAATGGGAACGACAGCCGCGCCGCGCGGCCGACGCGGAAGCGGACGACGAGCCGTCGTCCCCGGATGCGGGACCCGCCGGTGACGGCGGCTGACGCGCACCGTCCCGCACCCGCCGCCCCACGCGTCGCGTTCGAGCAGGGACTCGCCCGGATCCTCGACCCGAGCGGCGAGCCGGTGGGCGCCGGTTTCCTGCTCACCCGCGACCTGGTGTGCACCTGCGCGCACCTGCTGGCCGACCTCACCGACCCACAGCCGCCCCGACCGGACGAGCC
Source organism: Streptomyces griseus subsp. griseus (assembly GCF_000720255.1). Classification (GTDB taxonomy): domain Bacteria; phylum Actinomycetota; class Actinomycetes; order Streptomycetales; family Streptomycetaceae; genus Streptomyces; species Streptomyces griseus_I. Next base: position 24,099 of record NZ_JOJE01000043.1, read on the forward strand.
GGTCCTGGTGGACTTCCCCCTGCTCACCGAGGGCCGCTCGGCAAGGGTATCGGCCACTGTCACCGGCTGGCACCCCGCCGACGACATCGCACTGCTCCGGCTGGCCCACGAGGTTCCCGGGGCCGCGCCGCTCCCGCTGGCCGGCCCCGACGCGCCGCTGTACGGGCGCGAGGCACGGCTGTACGGCTTCCCGGAGGACACCGACACGGGCGTGAACGCCCACGGCATCCTGCGCGGCGGGCAGGGCGCGGGCCGCATCCAGCTGGACGCCGGTCACGGCAGCGTGCCGATCCGGCCAGGGTTCAGCGGCAGTCCCGTCTGGGACGTCGAGGCCCGGCACGTGGTCGGGCTGCTCGCGACCCGGGGTCGCGGCGGGATCGCGGGGACGGCGTATCTGATACCCGCCGGACGGCTGGCCCCCGCCGGGCCGCACCCGTCGGACGACGGGGGCCCTTTCAAGGGGCTGCTCCGCTTCGAGGAGACGGACGCGCATCTCTTCCTCGGCCGCGAGCGGGAGACGGAGACGCTCCTGTCGGCGGTGCGGGAACGCCCGCTGACCCTGCTGACGGGGCAGTCGGGCACGGGCAAGTCGTCGCTGCTGCGGGCCGGTCTGCTGCCCCGGCTGCGGGACACGGATGCCGTCGTCGTGGTACGGACACCCCGGGAGGCGGATGACCCGGCCGAGTTCCTCGGCGAGGCACTGCTGGCGCTGTGGGAGGCCACCGAGTCCGGGGCGGACGCCGCCGCCCACCGTGCGACGGTACGGGAGGCGCTCGCGGGTGACGGACTGGCGCTGGCCCAGCTGCGCGAGCGCCTGCGTGCCGCGACGAAGGACCGGCTGGGCGTCCTGGTGCTCGACCAGTTCGAGGAGTACGCGGCCGCCGCGCCGCTCGCGGCCCGCCGGGTGGTGACCTGGCTGCGGGACCTCACCGCGGTCGGGACGAAGCCCGTGCCGGGGCGAGGCCCGCGGGCCGTTCTGTCCGCCCGGCACGCCACCCTGGACGTCCTGGCGGCCGCGCTGCCGGCCGCCGAACGGCCGCACGCGCTCGTCCACCTCGATCCGCTCACCGACGAGGCCCTGGCCCGGGTGATCGCCGAGCCGTTGCGCCCGATCCCCGGCGCCGGACTCGATCCGGGCCTCGCCGATCTGCTGCTGCGCGACGCCCGCACGGCCCAGGACACCCGCGGGGAGACCAACTCCCTGCCCCTACTGGAGTTCACCCTGGCCGAGCTGTGGCGACGGCGCTCCGGGGGACGTCTCACCCTGGCCGCGTACCAGGAACTGGGCAGTCTGTCGGGCGCGTTGGCGCAGCACGCGGAGCGCACCCTGCGCGAGGCCGTGGACGAGGGCCTCGCCGACGAGCAGGCGGCGCGGCGCCTGTTCCAGCGGCTGGCGCGCCCCGACGGGCTCGGCCGCTTCCTGCCGGACACCGTTCCCGCCGCCGAACTGGACGCCGGGCAGTTGCGGTTGGCGCAGCGCATGACACGGGAGAAGCTGCTCGTCTGGACCCGGCCGAGGCCGGGCGAGGCAACCGGGACGGGGGAAGCCCCGGGGGAAGCGCTGCGCATGGCGCACGAGGCGCTGCTGCGCGAGTGGGAGTGGCTGCGCACCTGTCTGCGTGAGGGTGAGGAGTTCCGCGCCTGGCAGGCCGACGTGGCGGAGCACGCCCGCCGCTGGCGTGAGGCGGGCAGCCGCCCGTTCGCCTCCGCGCCCGAACGGCTGTTGTCGGCGGCGGACCACTGGCGGTCGGAGCGGGCCCGGGACATCACCGATGTGGAGCAGGCCTATCTGGCGGCCGGCCGCCGCCAGGCCCGCCGGGGCGCGTACGTCCTGCGCGCCTTCGCCGCCACGGTCACCGTCCTGACCCTGCTGGCCGGCTGGCTGGCCTGGGACGCCTCCCGCAACCGGGACACGATCGAGGATCAGCTTGCCGCGCTCGCGTCCCAGCAACTGGCGGACCTCTCGCAGGAGCGGTCGCCCACCGACCTCGGCCTGTCGGTGCAGATGGCCATGGGCGCCTGGGCCACGGATCGCACCGACAAGGCGGGGTCGGCCCTCTTCCGCCAGTACATGCGGATGCGGGACGTGGAGGCGGTGCACCCCGGTCTGTGGTCGGGCACGGTGCAGCGCACGGCGTCCGCCCCGGGCCGGGACGTGCTGGCGGTGATCACCGCCTCCAGTGAGCGCCGCCGGGAGGTGAACATCGTCACGGACGCCACGTCCGGCGAGCCCCGGGTCCGCCGCCTCGACGACGTCCCCAAGGGCGACGTCGCCGACGCGTTCAGCGACGACGGGCGCTGGTACGCGATGGCCGCGGTGGACGGCTCGGTACGGCTGTGGCGGACGGACGCGGCGGACACCGGGCCTCGGCTGCTCACGGGCGTCCGGCAGCCGGAGCCCGACGAGGTGTACGAGTCGTCGTTGGACTTCTCCGACGACGGCTCCCGCCTGCTGCGCCTGTACGAGTACGGGGAGAAGCACGGCAGAGCCACCACGGAGCGGGCCGCTCTGGACGTCTGGGAGGTGCCCTCCGGTACGGCGGTCCATGGGGCGGGGCGGCTGGTCGCCGGCCGCAGGGGCGACGACGCCGCCTTCGTGGACGAGGGCCGGCGGGTGGCTCTCTCCTGGATCCGCAAGGCGCCGGCCTCCTACGTGTCGTCGGTGGGCGTCTTCGGGGTGTCCGACGGCAAGGAGCAACGGCGGCTGATCACGGACGCCAAGGCATTCCCCGACCTCACGGCCCGAGGAAAGCTGCTGCACGTCGGCGGCAAGGTCCTCAGCGTGGACGGCAGTCGCCCGGAACGCGGAATTCCGGGCGACTTCGGCGACATCCTCAGCGGCACGGATGCCTCGGAGCTCTACCGCTCGGTGATCCGCAGGGCGGAGAATTCCTCGAACTACGGCGTGGAGTACGGAGTCCTCAGCCTGTTCGGCGTGCGGGACGGCACCAGTTGGACGGCGGTGGTGCCCACCGACGACGCTTCGCGGGACGAGGGAGACGTCGCGGTGTGGGCGGCGCGGAAGAAGGCGGGAGCGCCCGAGGCGGTGGCGGTGGTCGGCGACGGTCTGGTCCGGCTGAAGCTGACCGAGAGTGCCCCTCTCCTCATGCGCGCCACCTCCCAGGACGATCTGACGGAGCTCGCGCCGGACGCCGACCGCTTCGCCACCACGTACGGGGGCGAGCTGTATCTGAGCGCTCCGGGAGGCCCGACCCGGTCGGTGACGTTGCCGGGAGACCCGGACAACACCCGCTGGCAGCTCACCTGGGTGCGTGCGCAGGGCTGGGAAGGCGTAGCCGCCTGGGACGCGGAGGGCCTGAGCCTCGTCCTGTGTGCGGCCGACGACCCGGCGCGCCGCCTCGAGGTCGATCTCGGCTCGCTGCTCAAGAAGGGCGCCGAGACCACCACCATCGAATCGGTGGGCCAACTGGGCAACGGTGACCTGGCTGTTCTGGTGTCCACCAACCAGGTCCTGCGCCTCGACCCGCGTACCGGGATGCCCGTCGCGCAGGCGCTGCGGGTGGCACCGCCCGAGCCGTACCCGCCCGGCCTCGGCAGCCCGGGCCAGCTCGTCCCCCGCCCGGGTCACCCCACCCAGGCACTGATCGTCACCCGGTCCCGTCACAGGTACGGCGGACTGGAGCTGTGGGACCTCGCCAAGGGCGCCCGGGTAACCCACTGGACCGCGGCGATGGGCGTGGCCGGTCCGCTCGACGACGCGACGCAGAGCACCATGCGGTTCAGCTCGGACGGGGGCCTGGTGGCCGTGGCTCACCAGGACAAGAAGGTGCGGTTCTGGGACGTGGCGACCGGCCGCCCGACAGGAGGCACGGTGCCCTTCGCCGCCGGCTCGAAGCTGATCGCCCTCATCGGCACCGAGACCCTGGTCTCGCTCGGCGGGAACAACACCTTCCGGCTGCATGAGGTGCCGACCGGCCGGGCGCTGGGCGAGAGTCTGGCCTCACTGAACATCGACCAGTACTCGGCGGTGGTGACCGGCACCACCGTCCGGCTCGTCGCGCGGGGGCAGCTCCAGAGCTTCGGCAGCGACCCGGAGACGTGGTGGCGGCAGCTCTGCCGAAGCGCGGACCGCCCCTACACCCAGGCCGAGCTCAAGCAGCTCCCGCCCGGCGCGCGCACCGGCCGCCCCTGCTCGGCCTGACCTCTGGGTCAGTGGGCCGGCAGCCTGCCCTGTTGAAGGGGCGCCGACGCCTGCGGCGGGACGACCGGCCCGCCGAAGCGGTAGTCGCGCAGCTTGCGCCAGACGCCGTCGACGCCCTGTTCGTAGAGGGCGAAGCCGGTGCAGGACCACTCGGCCTCGTAGTCGGCGAGCTCTTCATAGGCACGGTCCATCGCCGCGTCGTCGATGCCGTGGGCCACCGTGACGTGCGGGTGGTACGGGAACTGCAGTTCGCGGGGCACCGGGCCGGAGGCGTCCCGGAGCTGCTTCTGCAGCCAGGTGCACGCCTCGGCGCCCTCGGCGATCCGGACGTACACGACCGGCGACAGGGGCCGGAAGGTGCCGGTGCCGGACAGCCGCATGGGGAACGGGCGGCCCGCCCCCGCCACCTCGGTCAGGTGCGCGTCGATCGCGGGCAGATCGGCGGCCTCGATCTCGGTCGGCGGCAGCAGGGTGACATGCGTGGGGATGCCGTGAGCAGCGGCGTCGCCGAAGCCCGCGCGCCGCTCCTGGAGCAGGCTGCCATGAGGCTCCGGGACCGCGATCGACACACCGATCGTTAGGGTCCCCACGTCGTCTCCTGTCGTCGTGTCGGCTGCGTTCCCGGGCTCGGTCTCAGCCTTCCGGCTATCGACTGTACGGCCACGGCCGGGTTGCGGGCAGGCGCAGCCGAAGTGATGTGCAGCGCTCTGCGGGGTGGTACGCCGGCCGGTGCGGCGGGCGTAGGCGCGTGTCCTTGCCCGCGTCAGTGCTTGGCGGGCAGGAAGCCCACGCGGTCGTACGCCTGGGAGAGGGTCTCCGCGGCGACGGCACGCGCCTTCTCCGCACCCTTGGCCAGGATCGAGTCCAGCGTCTCCGGGTCGTCCAGGTACTGCTGGGTCCGCTCCCGGAACGGCGTCACGAACTCGACCATGACCTCGGCGAGGTCCGTCTTGAGAGCGCCGTAGCCCTTGCCGGCGTACTTCTCCTCCAGCTCGGTGATGCCCGCGCCGGTGAGCGTCGAGTAGATCGAGAGCAGGTTGCTGACGCCGGGCTTGGCCTCCCGGTCGAAGCGGATCACCGTGTCCGTGTCGGTGACCGCGCTCTTGACCTTCTTCGCCGTCGCCTTCGGGTCGTCGAGCAGGTTGATGAGGCCCTTCGGCGTGGACGCCGACTTGCTCATCTTGATCGACGGGTCCTGGAGGTCGTAGATCTTCGCCGTCTCCCTGAGGATGTACGGCTTCGGGACGGTGAAGGTCTGGCCGAAGCGGCCGTTGAAGCGCTCGGCGAGGTCGCGGGTCAGCTCGACGTGCTGGCGCTGGTCCTCACCGACCGGGACCTCGTGGGCCTGGTAGAGCAGGATGTCCGCGACCTGGAGGATCGGGTACGTGAACAGGCCGACGCTCGCACGGTCGGCGCCCTGGCGGGCGGACTTGTCCTTGAACTGCGTCATGCGGCTCGCCTCACCGAAGCCGGTGAGGCAGTTCATGACCCAGGCGAGCTGGGCGTGCTCGGGTACATGGCTCTGGACGAAGAGGGTGCAGCGCTCCGGGTCGAGGCCGGCGGCGAGGAGCTGGGCCGCGGCGAGGCGCGTGTTGGCGCGCAGGTCGGCCGGGTCCTGCGGGAGCGTGATCGCGTGCAGGTCGACGACCATGTAGAACGCGTCGTGGGTCTCCTGCAGGGCCACCCACTGGCGGACGGCGCCGAGGTAGTTGCCGAGGTGGAACGAGCCTGCGGTGGGCTGGATTCCGGAGAGCACGCGGGGACGGTCAGAGGCCATGTTCACCATTCTCTCAGGTCCCGGGACCAGATCCGGAACTGGTCCGAAACAGAGGGGACTCAACCCGGCTCCGGGGTGTAACAAGGGGCATGGGCATACGTGGGGGCGCGGCGAGGTACCGGGGGGACGATGGCAGGGCACTGTGGGCGCCGGTGGGTACGGACGGCATGGGTGGCGGCGACGGCGTGCGCCCTCGCTCTGGGCGGGGCCCCCGGAGCGCGGGCGGCGGATCGCCCCGACATAGCGATGATCGTCCCGGGCGGCACGGACGGCACGACGGCCCTGCGTGCCGACGATCCCGCCTTCGATCGGCTCTGGGAGCTGTTGCAGCCGATGTCCACGGGGACCGAGCCGGTGCCCACGGCCTGGTCCGAGGGGCGGTATCCGGCCGTGCGGCTCACCGTGGTGTGGGGGCTGACAGGAGTGGGCGGATGGCCGCAGAGTCACCGGGCGCCGGGCGGGGACGTGGCCGTCGAGCGCCAGGACCAGCTGTTCCTGGCGCAGGACGGCACTCCCTGGGTGCGGACGGATCCGGCGCCTCAGGTGCAGGACGACGACATCCGGTGGCACCGGGCGCCGCGGGCGGCCTACGACCGGCTGGCCCAGGAGGGACTCCTGGGTGAGAGCCAGGACGCGTCCGGCGGTGGCGGTCGCCGGTCCGTTGATCCGCTGTGGTGGGCGGCCGCAGGGCTCGCCGCCGGATTCGCGGGCGGCTTCCTGACACGCCGCGCGGCGGCCCGGCGGGAGGCCGGACCGTCGCGGGAGGAGCCCCGGCAGGAGCTGATCGATCTCTGAGCTCCGGCGAGGGACGGTCAGCCCAGGTCGATCTCCGGGTACAGCGGGAAGCCCGCGACCAGGTCCGTCGCCCGCTGGGAGATCTCGTCCGCCACCTTGGCGTCCAGGACGTGGGAGGCCTTGGAGGGGGCGCCCGACTTGGTGGTGCCGGGCTCGGTGGTGGTCAGGACGCGGTCGATGAGGCCCGCCACCTCGTCCATCTCCGCCGTGCCCAGGCCACGCGTGGTCAGGGCGGGGGTGCCGATGCGGATGCCGGAGGTGTACCAGGCGCCGTTGGGGTCGGCGGGGATGGCGTTGCGGTTGGTGACGATGCCGGAGTCGAGGAGGGCGGCCTCGGCCTGGCGGCCGGTGAGGCCGTAGGAGCCCGCGACGTCGATCAGGTTGAGGTGGTTGTCCGTGCCGCCGGTGACGAGGGTCGCGCCGCGGCGGGTCAGGCCCTCGGCGAGGGCGCGGGAGTTGTCGACGATGCGCTGGGCGTAGTCCTGGAAGGCGGGCTGCCGGGCCTCGGCGAGGGCGACCGCCTTCGCGGCCATGACGTGCGGGAGGGGGCCGCCGAGGACCATCGGGCAGCCGCGGTCGACCTGGTCCTTGAGGGAGTCGTCGCACAGGACCATGCCGCCGCGGGGGCCGCGCAGGGACTTGTGCGTGGTGGTGGTGACGATCTGGGCGTGCGGCACCGGGTCGAAGTCGCCGGTGAGGACCTTGCCCGCGACCAGGCCCGCGAAGTGGGCCATGTCGACCATGAGGGTCGCGCCGACCTCGTCGGCGATCTCCCGCATGATCCGGAAGTTCACCAGACGGGGGTACGCCGAGTAGCCCGCGACGATGATCAGCGGCTTGAACTCACGGGCGCTGGCGCGCAGGGCCTCGTAGTCGATCAGTCCGGTGGCCGGGTCGGTGCCGTAGGAGCGCTGGTCGAACATCTTGCCGGAGATGTTCGGGCGGAAGCCGTGGGTGAGGTGACCGCCGGCGTCCAGGGACATGCCGAGCATCCGCTGGTTGCCGAAGGCCTGGCGCAGCTCGGCCCAGTCGGCCTCGGTGAGGTCGTTGACCTGGCGGGCGCCGGTCCTCTGCAGGAAGGGGGCCTCGACACGGTCGGCGAGGACGGCCCAGAAGGCGACCAGGTTGGCGTCGATGCCGGAGTGCGGCTGGACGTAGGCGTGGCGGGCGCCGAAGAGCTCGCGGGCGTGCTCGGCGGCGAGCGACTCCACCGTGTCGACGTTGCGACATCCGGCGTAGAAGCGGCGGCCGACGGTGCCCTCGGCGTACTTGTCGCTGAACCAGTTGCCCATCGCGAGGAGCGTGGCCGGGGAGGCGTAGTTCTCCGAGGCGATCAGCTTGAGCATCTCGCGCTGGTCGTGGACCTCCTGGCCGATCGCGTCGGCCACGCGCGGCTCGACGGCGCGGATCACGTCGAGGGCGGCGCGGAACGCGGTGGACTCGGTGGAGAGGGGCTGCTGCTCGGACATGTCGTCGGCCTCCGGGTGGCGTGGCGTGCAAGCGGTCACGGTTCTCGGTCTGGCCCAGGCGCACGGCACTCGGTCACTCACGGGCCGCTCCCCGATGGTCCGTCCCATCCTTGCGCGCCAGTCACGACCCGTCGATCAGCCTACCGGCCACGCCGGAGAGCGAAGGTCCCGCGTCCACCATCCGAGCGAGGATAAGAAGGGAGGGCTGCAAGGAGGGCTGCCGCAGGGCTGTCTCACCCCGGGAGGTCCCGTGACCAAGACGGATGCGTTCATCGCCGCCGCCGACGCGCACAGCGCGCACACCTACCACCCGCTGCCGGTGGTCGTCGCGAGCGCCGACGGGGCGTGGATGACGGATGTGGAGGGGCGGCGGTATCTGGATCTGCTGGCCGGTTACTCGGCGCTCAACTTCGGACACGGCAATCGGCGGCTCGTCGAGGCGGCGAAGGCCCAGCTGGAGCGGGTGACGCTGACCTCGCGGGCCTTCCACCACGACCGGTTCGCGGCGTTCTGCGCGGAGCTCGCCGAGCTGTGCGGCATGGAGATGGTGCTGCCGATGAACACGGGCACCGAGGCGGTGGAGACGGCCGTCAAGACCGTCCGGAAGTGGGGGTACCGGGTCAAGGGCGTGCCGGCGGAGATGGCGAAGATCGTCGTCGCGGGCAACAACTTCCACGGGCGTACGACGACCGTCATCAGCTTCTCGACGGATCCGGAGGCGCGCGCGGACTACGGGCCCTACACGCCCGGCTTCGAGATCGTGCCGTACGGGGACCTGACCGCGATGCGGGCGGCGATGACCGAGAACACGGTCGCCGTGCTGCTGGAGCCGATCCAGGGCGAGGCGGGGGTGCTGGTGCCGCCGGCCGGTTATCTGCCGGCCGTGCGGGAGCTGACCCGGGAGCGGAACGTGCTGTTCGTCGCGGACGAGATCCAGTCCGGGCTGGGGCGGACCGGGCGGACGTTCGCGTGCGAGCACGAGGGGGTCGTGCCGGATGTGTACGTGCTGGGGAAGGCGCTGGGAGGCGGGATCGTGCCGGTGTCGGCGGTGGTGTCGAGCGCGGAGGTGCTGGGGGTCTTCCGGCCCGGGGAGCACGGGTCGACGTTCGGGGGGAATCCGCTGGCCTGTGCGGTGGCGCTGGAGGTGATCGCGATGTTGCGGTCGGGGGAGTTCCAGGGGCGGGCTGCGGAGCTCGGCGAGTTTCTGCACGGGGAGTTGAGGGCTCTGGCCGGCACGGGGAGAGTGACGGCCGTGCGGGGGCGGGGGTTGTGGGCGGGGGTCGATGTCGCGCCGGAGTGCGGCAGTGGGCGTGAGGTGTCGGAGAGGTTGATGGATCGGGGGGTGCTGGTGAAGGACACGCGCGGGCCTACGATCAGGATCGCGCCGCCGCTGATGATTTCCGAGGGGGACCTGGAGTGGGGGCTTGATCAGTTGCGGGGGGTGTTGGGTGCGTAGCGCCGTGGGCGGAATGGTCTGTCATGCGGTGCGGGCCGCATGTGGCTGATCCCGCCCACGTCGGTAGGCGCACGGACGCCGCGGCCAGGCGGGGAGGGTCGCGGCGATGGTGTCCCACCACGACCGCGGCGACCCGCAGCAGCGCCCGGCGCGGAGCCTCACCGCCTCTGCTTTCTCACCGCCCAGCCGATGACGAATCCGAGCCCCGGCAAGGGCAGGACCGTCACCACGACGATCAGGGCCACCAGGAAGAGGAACGCCAGTCCACCCGGAGTCCACCGGAAGCCGGTTCCGTAACTCTGGACAGCGCACGTCGCCGTCGTGGCAGCGGCCGACAGCGCGGCCACTGCCGTGGCTTCCCGCCGGGCGCCGAGACGGCCGAGGCCGACGCCCAGGGGGAAGCCCAGGACGCCGACCACGACGAAGACGACCAGCAACGGTAGCGCCGTGAGGTCACCCCTCGCGAGTGCTCTCGCCGCCCAGGGACTCGCCGCCGCGGCCACGACCCAGACGGCGGAGGGCAGCCAGACCTTTGCCGTGCTTCTCATCGCTCCTCATCGCCTCGCAGGAGGTCAAAGGATCACGTGAGGCAGAAAGCGGGCGTATTCGTCCGTCACCAAGCCTGACGACTCCCGGATGCCCAGGCCCGCCGACTCGTCCTCCACCACCCAGGCGCCGAGCACCACGTGGTTGCCGTCGAAGGCCGGCAACGGGGCCAGTTGCTGGTAGCAGCGGGGCTCGTCGCCGCGTACGACGGGCTCCGCGCCCGGCTCGTGGATCGTCACCCCGGCGCCCTCGCGGCCCAGCAGCGGCTTGGCCACGTAGCCCCGGTCGGAGGCCAGCTCCCGGGGGCCGTCCAGGTAGGCGGGGAGGAGGTTGGGGTGGTCGGGGTGGAGCTCCCAGAGGATGGCCAGGAGGGCCTTGTTGCTGAGGAGCATCTTCCAGGCCGGCTCTATCCAAACGGTGCTGCCCGTGCCGCCACCGTTGTCGAGCGTGTCGAGGACATGCTCCGCGAAGCGGTCGGTGGTGAGCCACTCCCAGGGGTAGAGCTTGAAGCAGCTGCGGATGAAACGGAGCCGGTTGTCGACGAAGCGACCGGAGAGACGGTCCCAGCCGATGTCCTCCATGGGTATCCAGTCCGTGTCCAGGCCGGCCTGTTCGGCGGTCTCCTTGAGGTAGGCGACCGTCATGAGGTCCTCGCCGAGTTCGTCGGCGGTGGAGTGCGCGAAGTACAGCGGGCTGCCCGGCGGGAGGAGGGCGGACTGCTTGCGCCAGGCGTCGACGAGGCGTTCGTGGAGGGAGTTCCACTGGTCGGCGCCGGGGAAGCGGTCCTCCATCCAGAACCACTGGGGCGAGGCGGCCTCGACCAGGGAGGTGGGGGTGTCGGCGTTGTACTCCAGGAGCTTGGCCGGGCCCGTACCGTCGTAGCGGAGGTCGAAGCGGCCGTAGACGGAGGGGAGTTCGGCCCGGCGGTGCCAGGCCTCGGCGACCGCGGCGGCGAGGCGCGGGTCGGTGATGCCGAGGTCGGCGAAGCGGTCGGCGGAGACGATGTGGTCGGCGGCCGCCAGGCACATGCGGTGCAGTTCCTCGACGACCTCCTCCAGCGCCTCGACCTCGTCGAGGGCGAAGACGTAGTACGCGCTCTCGTCCCAATAGGGGCGCAGCGAGTCGTCGGGGTGGCGGGTCAGCGGATAGACGAGGCCCTGTTCCTCGACGATCCGCTGCCAGTCGGGGCGGGGCTCGATGGTGCGGCGTTCCACCTGTGGCGTCCCGGGCTCAGCCGCCGCCGCTGCCGGAGCCGGAGCAGCCGAAGCCGCCGCGGTCGACGGCCTCGCTGCGGCTGAAGGTGCCGTCGTCGGCACGGCCGTTGCTGACGTCGGCGTCGTAGTACCAGGCGGCGTCGGTCCTCTTGCCGGTCTTGCCGGTCTTGCCCTTCTTGCCGGAGGACGAGGAACCGGACTTGCAGTTCTTGTCGGCGACGACCTTGTATCCGTAGACGGAGTCGTAGTTGTCGCGGTCCACGCAGCGGCGGTCGGGGTCCGATCCGCAGGCCGTCAGGGTCGCCGCGACGACTCCCATGCCGCCGAGTACGACCGTGCTGGAGCGCAGTCGCCTCCGTGTCTCCGCCATGTCCCCGTCTCCCCGTGTCTCCCCGTGCGAAGTCTCTCCCGTACTCAGCCTAGAGATGGGTGAGAAAGGGTATGCGCCGGCCCCGGTCATTTCGGCTGCCTCTAGAGTCCCTATGTGCTGTTTGGAATGGTGTGCGCGCTTGGCGCGGCGGTCTGCTTCGGTACGGCGACGGTGTTGCAGGCGATCGCCGCGCGGGCGGCGGCAGGTGGGGGCGGCGGTGAGGCCGCGCTGCTGCTGCGGGCACTGCGGCAGTGGCGGTATCTGGCCGGGCTGGCGCTGGACGGGCTCGGGTTCCTGTTGCAGATCGCCGCGCTCAGATCCCTTCCGATCTACGCCGTGGGCGCGGCGCTCGCCGCCAGTCTCGCGGTGACGGCGGTGGTGGCGGCGCGGTTGCTGCGGGTGCGGTTGAGCCGGGTCGAGTGGGGCGCGGTCGCGGTGGTGTGCGCGGGCCTCGCGATGCTGGGGCTGGCGTCCGGGACGGAGGGCGACGAGGCGGGACCCGACTGGTTGTCGTACGCGATGCTCGGGGTGGCGGTCGCGGTGCTGCTGCTGGGGGTGCTGGGCGGGCGACTGCCGGAGCGGGGGCGGGCGATGGTGCTGGGGCTGGCGTCGGGGTTCGGGTTCGGGGTGGTGGAGGTGGCGGTGCGGCTCATCGACGATCTCGATCCGGGCTCGCTGTTGAGCAATCCGGCGACGTACGCGTTGCTGCTCGGGGGCGGGGCGGCGTTTCTGGCGCTGACGTCGGCGTTGCAGCGGGGGTCGGTGACCGCGGCGACGGCCGGGACGGTGATCGGGGAGACGATCGGGCCGGCGCTGGTGGGGGTGGTGTGGCTGGGGGACCGTACGCGGGAGGGGCTGGCGTGGCTCGCGGTGCTGGGGTTTGTGGTGGCCGTGGTGGGGGCGTTGGGGTTGGCGCGGTTCGGGGAGGTGGCCTCCGGCGAGCAAACGGAGGATCGTGCGGGGGCGTTGGGGTGAGTCTTTGGGGGCTCGGACACGTGCCCCCTCCTCAGGGCAGCGCCTTGCACAGTGCCTCCAGGGTTCCCGACCAGGCGTGGTCCGGGGGCGTTCCGTATCCGACGACCAGCGCGTCCATCGGCTGGGGCTCGGCCTCCGGATGGCGGTAGCGGGACAGGCCGTGCAGGGCGAGACCCTGCCAGGCCCCGGCGCGGACGACGGTCTCCTCGGTACCGGGCGGGAGTTGGAGGACGGCGTGCAGTCCGGCAGCGATTCCGGTGACCCGTACCTCGGGGGCGCGGGCGGCGAGCGCCTCGACCAGGGCGTCGCGGCGGGCCCGGTAGCGCTGGCGGGCGGAGCGGACGTGGCGGTCGTAGGCGCCGGAGGTGAGGAACTCGGCGAGGGTGAGCTGTTCCAGGACGCCGGTGGTCAGGGCGCCGCCGAGCCGGGTGATCCCGGGGGTGAGGTGCGGCGGCAGCACCAGCCAGCCCAGGCGCAGGCCCGGGGCGAGGGACTTGCTGGTCGTGCCCAGGTGGACGACGTGTTCCGGGTCGAGGTCCTGCAGGGCGCCGACGGGCTGGCGGTCGTAGCGGAACTCCCCGTCGTAGTCGTCCTCCAGCACCAGTCCCCCGCTCCGTCGCGCCCACTCGACCACGGCCGCCCGCCGCTCGGGCCGCAGGGCGACGCCCAGGGGGAACTGGTGGGCGGGGGTGAGGAGGACGGCCCGAGGGCCTTCGGAAGCCGTCAATTCCTCCGTCCGGGTGCCGAGTTCGTCGAAGGGCAGCGGGATCGTGCGCAGGCCCGAGCGGTGCAGGAGGTTCCAGTGGACGTCGAGGCCGTACGACTCGACGGCGAGCGTGCGGGTGCCGTCGTCGTGGAGGGCTTCGGCTAGGAGTCTCAGGCCGTGGGCGAAGCCGGAGCAGATGACGATGTGGTCCGGGTCCGCGCGGACGCCGCGGGCCCGGGCCAGGTAGTCGGCGAGGGCGGTGCGCAGTTCGACGCGGCCGCGGGGGTCGCCGTAGTCGAGTGCGTCGCTCGGGGCGGCGGTGAGGGCGCGGCGGCCGGCCTTGAGCCACTCGGCGCGGGGGAAGGCGGAGACGTCGGGGCTGCCGGGGATGAGGCTGTAGGGGAGGCGGCCGGGTTCGCGGTGCCGGCGGGGCGGGCGGTCCTGCCGCCTCGGTACCGCGCGTTCGGCGACCTGGGTGCCGCTTCCCTGTCGTGCGGTGAGCCAGCCCTCGGCGACGAGGTCGGCGTAGGCCTCGGCGACGGTGTTGCGGGCGATGCCCAGGTCGGCAGCGAGGGAGCGGGAGGAGGGCAGCCGGGTGCCGGGGGCGAGGCGGCCGGTGCGGACGGCCTCACGCAGGGCGTCGGTCAGGCCGCGGCGCAGCCCGGGTCCCGCCGGTTGCAGGTGGAGGTCGATACCGAAAGTGGCCCATGCTCCGGACATGGAAATGGACCATACCCGCGGGCTGCTTCGCTCCTAGGGTCGAGTGCATGACGACGAGCGAGATCAACAGCACCGAAGACCCGTACGCCCCCGAGACCGCCCCCCGCCTGGCCTGGGCCGAGCTCGCGCCCGAGGTGTACAAGAGCATGGTCCGGCTGGACGCGGCCGCCCGGAAGGGCCTCGACCCGGCCCTGGCCGAGCTGGTGAAGATCCGCGCCTCCCAGCTCAACCACTGCGCGTTCTGCCTCGACATGCACACCAAGGACGCGCTCGCGGCGGGCGAGAGCGTGGAGCGGATCGTCCAGCTCTCCGCGTGGGAGGAGTCGCGGCACTTCTACACCGAGAGGGAGCTGGCCGCGCTGGAGCTGACCGAGGCCGTCACGGTGCTGACCGACGGTTTCGTGGCCGACGAGGTGTACGAGAAGGCCGCCAAGCACTTCGACGAGACCGAACTCGCCCACCTCGTCGCCACGATCACCGTGATCAACGCGTGGAACCGCTTCGGGGTGACCTTCCGGCTGACGCCCGGTCACTACGAGCCGGGGCAGCACCGGCACCGCTGAGCGTGACCGTCAGGACAGCCACTTCCGCCACGTCGACTCGTGGGTCTTGACCCACTTCTTCGCCGCGTCCTCCGGTGTCATCTTCTGGTCGGCGATCATCAGGGACACCTCGTTCTGGTCCTCGGTGGTCCACTTGAACTTCTTCAGCAGGGCCGCCGCCTTGCCGCCGTCCTTGGCGAAGTCGGTGTTGAGGTACTTCTGGAGCGGGGTGTGCGGGTAGGCGCAGGTGATCTTCGCCGGGTCCGCGTCGCAGCCCTCCTTGTAGGGAGGCAGCTTGACCTCGGTCATCGGCACCTTCTTGAACAGCCACTGCGGGGAGTACCAGTACGTCAGGAAGGGCTTCTTCTCCTTGGCGAACTGCCGCATCTGGGTGATCTGGGCGGCCTCGGAACCGGCGAAGACGACCTGGTAGTCCAGCTTCAGGTTCTTCACCAGCGCCTTGTCGTTGGTGACGTACGACGGTGAGCCGTCGAGGAGCTGGCCCTTGCTCCCGCTCTCCGGGGTGCGGAACAGCGAGGAGTACTTGTTGAGGTTCTTCCAGTTGGTGATGTCCGGGTGCTGCTTGGCCAGGTACGTCGGGACGAACCAGCCGATGTGCCCGGTGACGCCGAGGTCGCCGCCGGGCGTGATGGTCTTCTTGTCCTTGACGTAGAGCTGCTCCTGGTCGGGGTGGCCCCAGTCCTCCAGGATCGCGTCGACGCGGCCCTGGCTGAGCGCGTCCCAGGCGGGCACCTCGTCGACCTGGACGGTGTCGACGTGGTAGCCGAGCTCGTGCTCCAGGAGGTACTGGGCGACGGCCACGTTGGCCTGGGCACCGACCCAGGACTGCACGGACAGGGTCACGGACTTCGACCCGTGCGCGTTGGCGAAGGGCGAGGCCTGCTTGGTCATGTCGGCGGCACCGCAGCCGGTCAGCAGCAGGAGTGCCGACACTCCGGCCACGGAGGCCGTCACGGTCGTACGCGGTCGCATGTCACGCTCCCTTCTTCGCGCGGCGTTCCGTCGGCTGGGTCACGCGGTCGAGCATCAGGCCGAGGCAGACGATCGCGCCGCCGGCCACCAGACCGGTGGCGAGGTCGCCCTGCGCGAGGCCGAAGACGACGTCGTAGCCGAGCGCGCCACCGCCGACCAGGCCGCCGATGATGACGACGGCGAGGACCAGGACGACGCCCTGGTTCAGGGCGAGCAGCAGCGACTCGCGGGCGAGCGGGAGCTGCACCTGGCGCAGCTGCTGGCCGCTGGTCGCGCCGAGCGAGCGGGCCGACTCCAGGGCGGCCGGGTCGACCTGGCGCAGGCCCTGGGTGGTGATGCGGACGACGGCGGGCAGCGCGTAGACGACGGCCGCGGCGACCGCGGGGGCGCGGCCGACGCCGAACAGGGCGACGACCGGGATCAGGTACACGAACTGCGGCATCGTCTGGAAGACGTCCAGGACGGGGCGCAGGGCGCGTTCGAAGCGGTCGCTGCGGGCGGCCGCGATACCGGTCGCGAAGCCCAGGACGAGGGTGACGGCGACGGCGGCGAGGACCTGGGAGAGGGTGTCCAGCGACGGCTGCCACACGCCGAGCACGCCGATGGCGGCCATGGCGAGGACCGCGGTGAGCGCGGTGCGCCAGGTGCCGATCACCCAGGCCAGGGCGGCGACCAGGAGCAGCACGGACCACCAGGGCAGCCACTGCAGGCCGCCGCGGATCGGGTCGAGGACCCAGGTGGTGAAGTGGCCGGCCCAGTCGGCGGTGCCGCCGATGTAGGGGACACCGGAGTAGAGGTGGGCGGTCATCCAGTCGACGACGCGGTTGACCGGTTCGGCGATGGCGACCGTCCAGGAGTCGGGCCATTCGAGGCGGCCGAGGAGCCGTCCGGCGAGCGCGACGGCGACGGTGCCGAGCAGCGCGTACAGCCAGTACGTGCGCGGGGTTCCGGAGTGGGAGTCGCCGGAGCTTCCGGCGGCACCGGTCACCCGGTCCAGGACGACGGCGAGCAGCACGATCGGGATGCCGGCCGCGAGGGCCGCGCCGACGTCGACGGAGGCCAGCGCCTGGTAGACGCGGTCACCGAGGCCGCCCGCGCCGATCACGGAGGCGATGACCGCCATGGACAGCGCCATCATGATCGTCTGGTTGAGGCCGAGGAGGAGTTCCTTGCGGGCCAGCGGGATGCGGGCGGTCAGCAGCCGTTGGCGCGCGGTGGCGCCGAGCGACTCGACGGCCTCCATGACCCCGGGGTCGGCGCAGCGCAGGCCGAGCGCGGTGAGCCGGGCCATCGGCGGGGCGGCGTAGACGACCGTCGCGAGGACGGCGGCGGGGACGCCGATGCCGAAGACCAGCACGACCGGCAGGAGGTAGGCGAAGGCCGGCAGCACCTGCATGGTGTCCAGGACCGGGCGCAGGATCCGGTCCATGCGGTCGGAGAGCCCCGCGGCGAGGCCGAGCAGGGCGCCCACGACGACGGAGGCCAGGACGGCGACCACCATCAGGGCCAGTGTCTGCATGGTCGGCACCCACATGCCGAGCAGACCGCAGGCGAGGAAGGCGGCCGCCGTACCGAGGGCGAGCCGGATCCCGGCGACGCGCCACGCGACGAGGGCGCCGATCGCCGTCACGCCCGCCCAGCCGACGGCCAGGAGGGTGAGGTAGACGGCGCGTACGGCGATCACGACCGCGTTGCTGACGTAGCCGAAGAAGTACAGGAACAGCGGGTGGCTGTCGCGGTTGTCGATGATCCAGTCGCTGACACTGGTCAGCGGCTTGGTCAGGTCGACGGTGAGTTCCTGCGGCCAGGCGCCGCTCGCCCAGCGGGAGTTGGCGAGGGGCACGAGGATCGCCGCGGCGAGCGCGAGCAGCAGGAGCTTGCGGACGGCCTGGTGCTTGAGGACACCGGGGAGACCGACGCGGGGGGCGGGGGTGGTGATCGTGGCCATCAGGCGGCCTCCTTGTAGGTCCCCGTTCCGGCGACGACGTCGAGCAGGCGCTCGTGGTCGACGACGCCGACACAGCGGCCCTTGTCCACGACGCAGGCGGGCCGGCCCTGCTCGGCGACGACCCGGATGGCCTCGGCGACGACGGTGTCGGGGGTGAGCGCGCCCGGATGGTCGGAGCTGCCGCAGTCGCCGGGGCGCATGGCCGTGCGGACGGTGATGACCTGCTCGCGCGGCACGTCCCGGACGAACTCGCGGACGTAGTCGTCGGCCGGGGAGCCGACGATCTCCTCCGGGGTGCCCAGCTGCACGACCTCACCGTCGCGCATCAGCGCGATGCGGTCGCCCAGCTTCAGGGCCTCGCTCAGGTCGTGGGTGATGAAGACCATGGTGCGGCCCTCCTCGCGGTGCAGGCGGATGACCTCCTCCTGCATGTCCCGCCGGATCAGCGGGTCGAGGGCGCTGAACGGCTCGTCGAACAGCAGCACCTCGGGGTCGACGGCGAGGGCGCGGGCCAGGCCCACGCGCTGCTGCTGGCCGCCGGACAGCTGGCCGGGCCTGCGCTGCTCCATGCCCTCCAGGCCGACCTTCTCCACGACCTCGGCGGCCTTCTCGCGGCGCTCGCCCTTGCCGACGCCCTGGATCTCCAGGCCGTAGGCCACGTTGTCGAGGACCGAGCGGTGCGGGAGGAGGCCGAAGTGCTGGAAGACCATGGCGGCGCGGTGGCGGCGCAGTTCGCGCAGCCGCGACTTGTCCATGGCGCGCACGTCCTCGCCGTCGATGACGATGGTGCCGGCGGTCGGTTCGATCAGCCGGGTCAGGCAGCGCACCAGGGTGGACTTGCCGGAGCCGGACAGGCCCATGACGACGAAGACCTCGCCCTTGCGGACGTCGAAGGAGACGTCCCGGACGGCGGCCGTGCAGCCGGTGCGCTCCCGCAGTTCGGCGGGCGGGAGGGCGGCGAGTTCGGGGTCGGCGGGGATCTCGTCGGCCTTGGGTCCGAAGACCTTCCACAGGCCGTCCACCGAGAAGACGGTGTCCTCGGTCGTGTCGTCGGACGTCGTGCGCTCCATGGACGTGGTCATCACGCCTCACCTCCGATCAGGTCGACGGCCCGCTCCCCGACCATGAGGACGCCGATCATGGGGTTGACGGCGGTCATGGTGGGGAAGACGGAGGCGTCGGCGATCCGGATGCCCTCAAGGCCCCGGATCTTCAACTGGGGATCGACGACGGCCATTTCGTCGTCGGGCGCGCCCATACGACAGGTGCCCGCCGGGTGGTACACGGTGTGCGCGACCTTGCGCGCGTACTCGCTGATCTCGTCGTCGCTCGTGATGTCCGGGCCGGGGGCCACCTCGCGCTTGAGCCAGCCGGCGAGGGGTTCGGACTCGGCTATCTCACGGGCGATCTTGATGCCGTCGACGAGGGTACGGCCGTCGTAGTCGTCCTCGTCGGTGAAGTAGCGGAAGTCCAGGGCGGGCTTCACGGCCGGGTCGGCGCTGGTCAGGTACAGACGGCCGCGGCTCTTGGGCTTGGGGATGTTCGGGGTCATCGAGACGCCGAACTCCGGGCGCTGGTACCCGAGTCGCTCGGGGTTGTCGGTGAAGGGGACCTGGTAGAAGTGGAACATCAGGTCCGGGCCCGGCTGTTCGGGGTCGCGACGCACGAACAGGCCCGCGTCGGAGTCCATCGCCGAGTTCTCGGGGATGGGGCCGTCGGTCTCCCACACGATCACCGACTCGGGGTGGTCGAGCAGGTTCTCGCCGACGCCGGGCAGGTCGTGCGCGACGGGTATGCCCAGTGCCTCCAGGTCCGCCTTCGGGCCGATGCCGGAGTGCATCAGCAGCCGGGGCGAGTCGATGGCGCCGGCGCACAGCACGACCTCACGGCGGGCGGTCACGAGGAGTTCCTCGCCGTCCTTGGTGCGCACGTGGACGCCCCGGGCTCGGGTGCCGTCCAGGTCGAGCTTGTGGGCCCAGGTCTCCAGGAAGATGTGGAGGTTGGTCCGCTCGTCCATCACCGGGTGCAGGTAGGCCACCGAGGCGCTGGAGCGCTTGTTGTTCTCGGGATGGTAGGCGAGGTCGAAGAAGCCGACGCCCTCGGTGAAGGGCTTCTTGTTGAAGCCCTCGATCCGCGGGACGCCGACCGCCTTCTGGGCGGCGTCGACGAAGTCGCGGGCGATGGCGTTGCGGTCCTTCTCGTCCACCGGGACGATGTTGTTCTTCAGGCGCGCGTAGTACGCCTCCATCGGCACCGCGCCCCAGCCCTCGGCGCCGGCCTCCTCCCACTCGTCCCAGTCCGAGGGCAGCGGCTTGAACGCGATGAGGGTGTTGTGGGAGGAGCAGCCGCCGAGCACACGGGCACGGCTGTGCCGGATGTGGGAGTTGCCGCGCGGCTGTTCGGTGGTCGGGTAGTCGTAGTCCAGCTCGCCGCCGAGCAGCCCCATCCAGCGGCGCAGGGTCAGGACGTCCTCGCGGTCGACGTCGCTGGGGCCGCCCTCGATGACGGCCACGGTGACGTCGGGGTTCTCGGTGAGGCGGGAGGCGATGACGGAGCCCGCTGTGCCGCCGCCGATGACGACGTAGTCGTACTCGTGGGTTTTGTCGGGCATGGGGGTGGTACTCCAGGGTGCGATGAGAGGGGGGAGAGATGAGAGGGGGGATGAAAGGGGGGAGATGAGAGGGAGAAGGAGGGGGACGTGAGGGTGGGAGTAGAGGCCGGGTGGCTGGGCAGGGGTGGGCTCAGCCCGCGAACCACCGCACCGGCTTCGGCGCGAGGTTCTGGTAGACGTGCTTGGTCTCGCGGTACTCGGCGAGTCCGGCCGGGCCCAGTTCGCGTCCCACGCCGCTCTTTCCGAAGCCTCCCCACTCCGCCTGCGGGAGGTAGGGGTGGAAGTCGTTGATCCAGATGGTGCCGTGGCGCAGCCGGCCGGCCACCCGTCGGGCCCGTCCCGCGTCGGCGGTCCAGACACCGCCCGCGAGGCCGTACTCGGTGTCGTTGGCGAGCGCGATCGCCTCGTCCTCGGTGCGGAAGCTCTCGACGGTGACGACCGGGCCGAAGACCTCCTCACGGACCACGCGCATCTCGCGGTGGCAGTGGTCGAGGACGGTGGGCTCGTAGAAGTAGCCGCCGGCGGGTCGCTGGTCGGACGGCTCGGGGCGCCGGCCGCCGGAGCGCAGCACCGCGCCCTCGGACAGGGCCGACTCGACGTACGCCTCGACCTTGGCGCGCTGCTGCTCGGAGACCAGGGGGCCGCACTCGACGCCGTCCTCGGTGCCGCGGCCGAGGCGGATCTTCTCGGCGCGGCGGGCGAGTTCGGCGACGAAGCGCTCGCGGACGCTCTCCTCGACGATGAGGCGGGCGCCGGCCGAGCAGACCTGGCCGCTGTGGATGAAGGCCGCGTTGAGGGCCTGGTCGACGGCGGTGTCGAAGCCCTCGTCGGTGGCGCAGGCGTCCGCGAAGACGACGTTGGGGTTCTTGCCGCCGAGTTCGAGGGCGACCTTCTTGACGGTGGGGGCGGCGGCCTGCGCGACCTTGGTGCCGCTGACCAGGCCGCCGGTGAAGGAGACCAGGTCGACGTCGGGGTGCTCGGCGAGGCGGGCGCCGACCGAATGGCCGGGTCCCGTCACGATGTTGGCGACCCCGGCGGGCAGCCCGGCCTCCAGGAGCAGGTCGATCAGGGCGACCGTCGTCAGCGGGGTGATCTCGCTCGGCTTGATCACGAACGTGTTGCCCGCGGCGAGCGCCGGGGCGATCTTCCAACTGGCCTGGAGCAGCGGGTAGTTCCAGGGTGTGATCATCGCGCACACGCCGACCGGCTCGTGCACGACGACGCTGTGCACATCGGCCGTGCCGGCGTCGACGACCCGGCCGGGGGCCTCGCCGGCGACGAGGTCGGCGAAGTAGCGGAAGGCGTCGGCGACGCAGTCGATGTCGACGCGGCCCTCCTCGACGGTCTTGCCCGCGTCCCGGCTCTCCAGCAGGCCCAGCGACTCGCGGTCCCGGGTGAGCAGGTCGGCCGTGCGGCGCAGCACGTCGGCACGTTCGCGCGCCGGCGTGCGCGGCCAGTCGCCCTCGCCCCCGGCGAAGGCCGCGTGAGCGGCCGCGACGGCGAGGTCGGTGTCCTTCTCGTCACCCTCGGCGACCACGGCGAACGTCAGCCCGTCCGCGGGGTCGAGGATTTCGCGCGTGGCGCCGGAGACGGCTTCACGCCATTCCCCACCCGCGTGAATGGTCTTCCGCACCTGCTGCTGCGCACTGTCCGCCATGGTCGGTACTGCCTTCCGTTCCTGTTCAGCCCCCCTGCGTCACACGCGTGTCACTCACGTGGCACGGGAGCATCTGCCCGTGCCCCTCGAATGCATGCGCAATCCTTGTCCGAAAGTGCGCTGCATCACTGAAGATGCGGATAGAACGGGATGAACTGGACAGGTGTCGGGCCGTGTCCGAAGTCGATAGGCAGGGCGGCCGGGGCGTGTCCTGCGCGTGGACCGGGTCACCGACGTCGCCCGCCTCGACGGCACGCCGAGCAACTCACCATGCTCCAGGCACCGTTCCACGTCCTCGGGCCGCCGGAACCGCGGGAGACCGGTCAGGCGCACTCCCCGCCCGTCGGGCAGAACGACCTCACGGCGGTCGTCAGCGGGTCGCGCACCTGGGCGGGGTTGAGGGTTTCGGGGCCGCTGGAACGGATGGCGTAGAGGGTGCCGTCGACCGCGCGGAAGCGGTGGTCGACGACCCGGCGGGGGCCGACGTCGGGGTCGTCATAGCGGTACGTCAGCTCGGCCCAGGTGTCGCCCGAGGCTCGGTCCAGGACCCGGTAGCCGGACCGGCGGGCGAAGCCGTAGCCGGGGTCGTTCTCGGCGAGGTCGAGGGACTGCGCCGGGGTGTCCTCGGCGAGCGCGAAGATCTGCAGGTGACGGCCGTCGTCCGGGGAGTCGTAGGAGACCACCGCGGCCAGCTGCCCCTGCTTCTGTCTGCGGGTCCAGCCCTCGGGGACGGAGAGCGAATAGCCGACGGGGTCCTCGGCGCGCCGGTAGCCGGTCCGCTCGGGCGTCGCGGTGGTCACGCCGACGCTCGTGGCGGGCGTACCCCCGGCCCCGGCCCCGGCCGTGTCGTCGCGCATGAGGTACCACGCACCCGTTCCGGCTCCCACACCGAGCAGCACCGCGAGGGCCAGCGTGACGGCCAGCCGACCCGCCGAGCGCCGGGGAGCCGGGGCGGGGCGGTACGGGAGCTGCGGTTCGGGGGATGCGGTCACGGGGTACGGCGGTGGCGTCCACACCGGCGGCAGGACACCGTCGGTCTGCGTCTCGGCGTGGGCCCAGGGCGGCGGAGAACCGGGCTCCCGGGCCGCCCAGGCGGCCTGGCCGCCGTCCTCGCTGGGTTCGCGTTCCGGCCCGGAACCGGAGCTGTAGCCGTACCACCCGCTCATCCCGTCGCACCCCCCGAAATCGCCCTGCCGGGCACTTTTTCCGACGGTAGCGGCGAAAACGGCCACGGGCCCCCTTCCGGAAGGAACCGGAACGAGGCCCGTGCGGGTTTGTGACAGAGCGAGCCGGTCGGCTCAGATGAGGCCGAGGCCGCGAACCGCGTCGCGCTCCTCCTCCAGCTCCTTCACCGAGGCGTCGATGCGGGAGCGGGAGAACTCGTTGATGTCCAGGCCCTGGACGATCTCGTACTTGCCGTCCTTGGTGGTGACCGGGAAGGAGGAGATCAGGCCCTCCGGGACGCCGTAGGAGCCGTCCGACGGGATGCCCATGGAGGTCCAGTCGCCCTCGGCGGTGCCGTTGACCCAGGTGTACACGTGGTCGATGGCGGCGTTGGCGGCCGACGCGGCGGAGGACGCGCCACGGGCCTCGATGATCGCCGCACCGCGCTTGGCGACGGTCGGGATGAAGTCCTCGGCCAGCCACTTCTCGTCGTTGACGACCTCGGCCGCGTTCTTGCCGGCGACCGTGGCGTGGAAGATGTCCGGGTACTGGGTGGCGGAGTGGTTACCCCAGATGGTCAGGCGCTTGATGTCGGCGACCGTCGAACCCGTCTTCTTCGCGAGCTGGGTCAGCGCACGGTTGTGGTCCAGGCGGGTCATCGCGGTGAAGCGCTCGGCCGGTACGTCCGGGGCGGCGGCCTGGGCGATCAGCGCGTTGGTGTTGGCCGGGTTGCCGACGACGAGGACCTTGATGTCGTCCGCGGCGTTGTCGTTGATGGCCTTGCCCTGCGGCTTGAAGATGCCGCCGTTGGCCTCCAGGAGGTCGCCGCGCTCCATGCCCTTGGTGCGCGGGCGGGCGCCGACGAGGAGGGCGACGTTCGTGCCGTCGAAGGCGACGTTCGGGTCGTCGGTGATGTCGATGCCCTGGAGCAGCGGGAACGCGCAGTCGTCCAGCTCCATGGCCGTGCCCTCGGCGGCCTTCAGCGCGGGGGTGATCTCGAGGAGGCGGAGCCTGACCGGCACGTCCGCGCCGAGCAGCTGGCCGGAGGCGATGCGGAAGAGCAGGGCGTAACCGATCTGGCCGGCCGCGCCGGTGACGGTGACGTTCACGGGAGTGCGGGTCATGGCGTTCTCCGTATGACAGCTGGCGGTGGGGCGTCCCTGCCCCGGACGTTTGATCGATCTCTTGGTATCAAGAGATCCATCCAGCGGTCAGGCTATCGCGCATCCGGGATCCCGGACGTACGGGGCCATGTGGCCCACCCCACAGCGCGCCCGCGGTGTCCCGACACGGAAAAGGCGGCCGCCCGTCCGGGAGAGGGGGACATGGGCGGCCGCCGAGGGGGTACCGGGTTGCCGGACTCCCGTGGGGGTAACATTCGCGTGCCCCCGATTCCGGCGGCCATTCCTGTTCCACGACATTTTTCGGCCAGGACCCTCGAGTCCTGGCCGAATCACCATGTCGAGGGGCGGCGGGGCCGCTGACCGAGCCGGACTCCGCGCGCCCCTCCGGCACTACGTCGTGCAGCCCTTCCGGCCGGACGCCAGAGCCGCGCACGCCTTCGCCTCGCCCGCGTCCTTCACGGCCACCATGGGCGTGTAGGCGATGGTGTCGCCGACCGTGGTGACGCTCCCGGACCGCGCGGCCGACCCCACCGTCACACGGACCTCGTCACCCCGCGCCGCCTGGGTGATCCGGCCCCAGGCGGCACCGCAGGTCTCGCCGTAGCGCACCTCGACGACGGCGGTGCCGACGGTGGCCGTCTTGGCCGTGGTCACCAGGTCGCCGCTGCACCCCATGCTCTCCGCGTCCTTGCCCTCGCAGGACGCGCCGCTGCACTTCACACCGGCCGGCAGATCCGCGTCGACCGCGGCGGACGGGGCCGGCGGCCTGGGGCCGCCCTCGTCCTTCTTCGCGCCGTCGCCCCACGGGAAGAGGAGCACGCCGGCGATGACGACGAGGACACCGGTGACACCCGCGAGAAGCATCGTCAACCGCCGCCCGGCACTCGCTCCCCCGGCGGGACCGTCGGCGCCGGCCCCCCGCGGCGGCGGCCCGAACGGCTTCGCGTCCTTCGGTGAGGACGCGGGGGCGGCCGGGGTGACCGGGGACGCCGGGGACTCCGTACGCCCCCGGGCGCGTCCGCCCGGCTGCGACGGTCCCTGGTACCCGGTCGTCCGCCACGAGTCGGCGTCCGAGCCGGTGCCCGGGCCGCCCGCCACGGAGCCCCGCGAGGGCCGGCTCGACGTACCGCCGCGTGCCGCGCGCTCCCGCTCGCGCTCGTCCGCCTCCGTCGCCGTCGGCTGCGCGGGCACCGACGAGACCGAGGAGCCCGCCGAGACGGAAGAGGCGGGTGAGGCCGAAGAGGCTGATGAGGCCGAGGACACCGATGTGACCGGCGGGATCGTCGGGACGACGCCCGCCGGGCCGGCGATACCCGGGGTGACCGTGGCGCTGCCGCCCCTGCGCACCGCCTTGCCCGGCTTGAGGCCCCCCGCGGCCGCCGCGGACTCGCCGAGCGCGGCACGCGCCTGGGAGATGCGGATCGCCTCCATGGTCCGGTCGTGGCGCATCTCGGAGCGGCTCCAGGCGCGTTCGGCCAGCTCCCACATGGTCGTCAGATGGACGGGATGCGTGCCGGTCACCTCCGCCAGGGCGACGATCGCGCCCTTCGGCGCGAGGAGCCGGCCGTTGAGATAGCGCTCCCAGGACGTCTTGCTGTAGCCCGTGCGGTCGGCCACCGCCGCGATGCTCAGCCCACTGCGGTCCACGAGCCGCCGCAGTTGACCGGCGAACTCCTTGACCTGCGGATCGAGTTCATCCGGCAAGGCCCTCCAACGAGGCATGAAACCCCCCTCTTCCCCCCTGTGCGTACTGCCTCCGCCGAGTCCTCGGTGTGCCTACCCAAGGGATGCGCCCACTAAGGAATATGGTTCCCGGCTCGTCCAGGTTGGATACGTTAGCCCCGCCGTACGGGTGAATTGGGGTCTATCCGCGAACTTGTCAACGCTTCGACACAACCAGCACAAGTGCGTTACCTCGTACGACACTTGGCAGTTGAACATGCTCGGCGCTCCCGCGCGTCACCCGAAGACGAGGGTGCCGGCGACGGCGGTGAGGAGCAGCACGAGGAGGAGCAGGACGGCGTACAGCAGGAGGCGTCCTGCGGGGCGGGGCTGCGGTTCGTCCTCCAGGCGCTCCCACCACGGGACGGTGGGGGCGTCCTCGTACTCCTCGGAGACGGAGGCGCCGGGAACACCGGTCTCCGGCGGGGTCGGTGACGCCGGGCGCGGCCAGGCCTCGACGGCCAGTTCCCAGCGGACGGCGCAGCGTTCGGCGTCCGGTCCGGTGAGGCCCGCGACCCGGCACAGGGCGGCGACGGCCTGCCGGGGCGGCGGCTGGACGGCGTTGAGGTAACGCTGCCAGGACGACTTGCTGTACGCGGTGCGGGCGCCGAGCGCGGCCAGGCTGAGGCCGGTGCCGTCCTTCAGCTGCCGCAACAGTTCCACGAAGTTCCGCACCTCGGGCGGCAGCTCGTCCGGCAGCGGCTGCCAGGCGCCCATCACCCACCTCCACGGCGTCGTCGCCCGTCCGGTTCCCGATGTCCGATCGATATCCGATCAAGTGACGACGCGGGACCGCCGATCGGTTCCCGGGGAGGCCCCGGTTGTGGCAGGGCGCGGACACGGTAGCGGAACGGTCACCTCCGCGACACAGCGCCCGGACAGGCGTTGAACAGGCAGTTCGCGGTGCGGGAGCGTGGAGCGCGACGACGGCCCGTCCCTCCTCGGGGGAGGGGACGGGCCGTCGTCTCGCGGGTGCGTCAGCTGCTCACGGTGAAGTGCAGTGTGTCCTTCAGGAACGGGATCTGCAGCCAGGGTTTGGGCTGGACCATCAACGCCAGCAGCACGATCACCAGGCCGATGCCGCCGTAGGTGACGATGTCCGTGAAGCGGGAGCGCACCGCGAGCATGCCGACGCCGGGCAGGACCCAGCGCAGGACGGCTCCGCAGAGCAGTGCGACGCCGATGAGCAGGGTGCCGATCCGGAACAGGTCGAAGGCGGTCAGCAGCAGGCCGACCGCGACCAGGGAGAGCACGGCGAGCATCGGCCACTGCCGCGCGGGCGCGGGAGCGTCCCGGGGCGCGGCCCGGCCGCCGCCCTCGGGGCGGGCGGTGTCCTTGGTGAACAGCGGGAAGCGGCGGGTGGTGCGACGCGGGTGCCCCTCGGCGTCGGGCGCGCTGATCGCGTCCCGGACGGTCGGCTCGGGGGTCTCGGTGGTCTCGGGGGTCTCGGCGGTCTCGGCGGTCTGGGCGGTCTGGGCGGTCTCGGGGGTCTTTTCGGTGCCGTGTGGGGGCTCGTGGCCCCTGGGGGGCCTGGGGGTCTCGGCGGTCCTGGGGGCGCTGGAGGTCTCGGCGGTCCTGGGGGCGCTGGAGGTCTCGGCGGTCCTGGGGGCGCTGGGGGCCTCGGCGGTCCTGGGGGCGCTGGGGGTCTCGGCGGTCCTGGGGGCGCTGGGGGTCTCGGCGGTCCTGGGGGCGGCAGGCGTTCCCTGTGGCCCGGGCGTCGTGGGGGCGGCGGGGGTTTCCTCCGGGTCAGCCGACACTGCGCTCCGCCGCCTCCACCACGTTGACGAGCAGCTGGGCGCGGGTCATCGGGCCGACGCCGCCGGGGTTCGGGGAGAGGAAGCCGGCCACCTCGGCGACGTCGGGGTGGACATCGCCCACGATCTTGCCCTCGGCGCTGCGCGAGACACCGACGTCGAGGACGGCCGCCCCCGGCTTGACGTCCTCGGCCCGGATCAGGTGCGCGGAACCCGCCGCGGCGACGATGACGTCGGCCCGCTTGAGGTGGGCGGAGAGGTCCCGGGTGCCGGTGTGGCACTGGGTGACCGTGGCGTTCTCGCTGCGCCGGGTCAGCAACAGCGGCATCGGCCGGCCGATGGTGACACCGCGGCCGACGACCACGACCTCGGCACCCTTGATCTCGACGCCGTAGCGGCGCAGCAGGGTGAGCACGCCGTTCGGGGTGCAGGGCAGCGGGGCCGGCTCGCCCAGGACCAGGCGCCCGAGGTTCATCGGGTGCAGACCGTCCGCGTCCTTGTCCGGGTCCATCAGTTCGAGGATGCGGTTCTCGTCGATGCCCTTGGGCAGCGGCAGTTGGACGATGTACCCGGTGCACTCCGGGTCCTCGTTCAGCTCCCGTACGACCGCCTCGATCTCCTCCTGCGTCGCCGTGTCCGGCAGCTCGCGCTGGATGGAGGCGATGCCGACCTCGGCGCAGTCACGGTGTTTGCCGGCGACGTACTTGCGGCTGCCGGGATCGTCCCCGACGAGGATCGTGCCGAGGCCCGGCGTGACCCCCTTCTCCCTCAGCGCCGCCACGCGGACGGTCAGATCGGACTTGATCGCGGCTGCGGTGGCCTTGCCATCGAGAATCTTGGCGGTCATGAACCCATCCTCCCGGATGACAGGCCCCCGGTTCCAATCCGGGCTCTCCCCGTGCGGGTGCGACGGCACTGGTGGCGAATCCCGCCATGATCGGTGATGTTGCACTTGCACAACACATACGAATTGCGGCTGGACAAGCCGACGGCGCCTGAAGAACGATGAACAGACAGTGCCGCGGGCAGTATCGGGGGGACACACCGCTTCTGTGACCTTTCCTCCGCCACGGCCGCGCGCCGTCCCCGCACTAGCAACAAAAACGGAGGAAACACCGCCATGAGTTACGGCGACCCGAACAACCCCTACGGCGCTCCCCAGGGGCAGCAGCAGCCCGGTTACGGCTACCCCGAGCAGCAGCCCCCCGCCCCGGGCTACGGCTACCCGCAGGCCCCGCCGGTGGGCGCCTACGCCGGCGCCGCCGCCCCGACGACGATGCCCGGCACCGTGAACACCGCCCGCGTGCTGTTGTGGATCATCGTGGGTCTGCAGATCATCGGCGTGGCCCTGTTCGCCTTCGCCGCCGTCACCGTCAACGCCGCGAAGAACGACGACACGCTCAAGAACAACACCGCCTTCCAGGACCTGGCCGACCAGTCGTCCGGGATGATCTGGGCGATGACCGTCTTCGCGCTGGCCTGGGCCGTGTTCGCGATCGTGCTGGCCACGAAGTTCAACTCCGGCCGCAACGGGGTCCGCATCACGCTCCTGGTCTTCGGCATCATCACCGCCGTACTCGGCATATACCCGTTCGTCGTCGTCGGCCTGATCC
Organism: Streptomyces griseus subsp. griseus; assembly: GCF_000720255.1. GTDB lineage: Bacteria > Actinomycetota > Actinomycetes > Streptomycetales > Streptomycetaceae > Streptomyces > Streptomyces griseus_I. The sequence continues at coordinate 53,417 of NZ_JOJE01000043.1, forward strand.
ACACCGTGCTGGCCATCCTGGTGGCCGTGTTCGTCGGCAACGCCAACGGCAAGGCGTGGTTCAACCGCCCGCAGTACTGAGCGGTTTCGCACACCCGGAACGTCCAAGGGCCGTGTCTCCCGTACGGGAGACACGGCCCTGGTGCGTCAGTCCTCAGTGGAAGAAGTGGCGCGTCCCGGTGAAGTACATCGTGACGCCCGCCTTCTGCGCGGCCTCGACGACGAGTTCGTCGCGGACCGAACCGCCGGGCTGGACCACGGCCTTGACCCCGGCCTCGGTGAGGATCTCCAGACCGTCGGGGAAGGGGAAGAACGCGTCCGAGGCGGCGTACGACCCCTGCGCGCGCTCGGCGCCGGCCCGCTCCACGGCGAGCTTCGCGGAGTCGACGCGGTTGACCTGCCCCATGCCGACACCGACCGAGGCGCCGTCCTTGGCGAGCAGGATCGCGTTGGACTTCACCGCGCGGCACGCCTTCCAGGCGAACGCGAGCTCCTTGAGTTCGTCGGCGGAGAGCGCCTCGCCGGTCGCCAGCGTCCAGTTGGCGGGGTCGTCGCCTTCGGCCTGGAGGCGGTCGGCGACCTGGAGCAGGGCGCCGCCGTCGATCGGCTTGACGTCGACGGGGTGGGCGGGGCCGTCGGGGCAGCGCAGCACCCGGATGTTCTTCTTCTTGGTGAGGGCCTCCAACGCGCCGTCCTCGTAGTCAGGCGCGACGATGACCTCGGTGAAGATCTCCGCGACCTGCTCGGCCATCTCCTTGCTGACCGGCCGGTTCACGGCGATCACACCGCCGAACGCGGACAGCGGGTCACAGGCGTGCGCCTTGCGGTGCGCCTCGGCGACGTCGGCGCCGACCGCGATACCGCACGGGTTGGCGTGCTTGATGATCGCGACGGCGGGCTCGTCGTGGTCGTACGCGGCACGGCGGGCGGCGTCCGTGTCCGTGTAGTTGTTGAACGACATCTCCTTGCCGTGCAGCTGCTCGGCCTCCGCAAGGCCGCCCGTGCCCGCGATGTAGAGGGCGGCGGGCTGGTGCGGGTTCTCGCCGTAGCGCAGGGTGTGCGCGCGCTCCAGGCTGGTGGCGAGGAAGCTCGGGAACTGCGAGTCGTCAGCCGGTGCGTATGCGGAGGCGAACCAGGAGGAGACCGCGATGTCGTACTCGGCGGTGTGCCGGAAGGCCTCGGCGGCCAGCCGCTTGCGGGTGGCGAGGTCGAAGCCGCCGCCCTGCGCGGCCGCGAGGACGTCGGCGTAGCGCGCCGGGCTGGTGACCACGGCGACCGACGGGTGGTTCTTGGCGGCGGCGCGGACCATGGAGGGGCCGCCGATGTCGATCTGCTCCACGCACTCGTCGGGGGTCGCGCCGGAGGCGACGGTCTCGCGGAACGGGTAGAGGTTGACGACGACGAGGTCGAACGGCTCGACGCCCAGCTCCGCGAGCTGCTGCCGGTGGTCCTCCAGGCGCAGGTCGGCGAGGATGCCGGCGTGGACCCTGGGGTGCAGGGTCTTGACGCGGCCGTCCAGGCACTCGGGGAAGCCGGTGAGCTCCTCGACCTTGGTGACCGGGACGCCGGCCCCGGCGATCCGCGCGGAGGTGGAGCCGGTGGAGACGAGCTCGACGCCGGCCTCGTGCAGCCCACGGGCGAGCTCCTCGAGCCCGGTCTTGTCGTAGACACTGACGAGCGCGCGACGGATGGGCCGCTTGTCGCTCTCGGCCGTGGCAGTGCTCTCGGCGGTCACTGGATAACTACCTTTCGTCCCTCAATGCGATGGCCGTTGCGGGCGAGGCGCCCCACGACCTCGACGAGCAGCCTTCGCTCGACTTCCTTGATGCGCTCGTGCAGAGCGCTCTCGTCGTCCTCGTCCCGGACCTCCACCACGCCCTGCGCGATGATCGGTCCGGTGTCGACGCCGTCGTCGACGAAGTGGACGGTGCAGCCGGTGACCTTGACTCCGTACGCGAGCGCGTCGCGCACACCGTGGGCCCCCGGGAAACTGGGGAGAAGGGCGGGGTGGGTGTTGACGAACCGCCCGCCGAACCGCGCGAGGAACTCCTTCCCCACGACCTTCATGAACCCGGCGGACACCACCAGGTCGGGCTCGTGGGCGGCGACCGCCTCGGCGAGGGCCACGTCCCACTCCTCGCGGCTGCCGTGGTCCTTGACCCTGCACACGAAGGTCGGCAGCCCGGCGCGCTCGGCCCGCGCGAGCCCCTCGATACCGTCCCGGTCGGCACCGACGGCGACGACCTCGGCTCCGTACGCCGCGACGCCGGTGGTGGCGATGGCATCGAGGAGCGCCTGGAGGTTGGTGCCGGATCCGGAGACCAGCACGACGAGGCGCTTGGCCACGGGCTTGGCGGCCACGGTGGGGCCCTTTCTCGGGGAAGCATTTGTATGGTCGTACGAATGCTTCACGCCCCCGGATACGGGGAAGTCTACGAAGCGGCCGACCGTCAGCAACGATACCGGCACACCGGACAGCCCCCATGGGACGGGGGCGTGGCCGGAAGGTAGCGTCTGCGAGGAGCGGGCTCGGGAACGCGGTCGTCGTGCGGTGCGTTGCCGTAGTGAACAGCTCGCGCAGAGCCATGCCAGACCGTCGTATTCGCCTAGGGGAAGACGCTCACTTGATGCCGGACCGCAGTCTGCGACTCTCCACGCTCCCCCCGCAGCCACCGCACGCAGGGCTGCGCGGCGCCGTGCTGCTGCGGGAGCGTCCAGCCTCACCGCCCGACGCGCCCTCCGGTGACACGCCTGCGGGAGACGCGCCTTCGGGAGACGCGCCTTCGGGCGGCAGGAGCGATGGCGGTAAGACCGGCGGCGGCAGGACCGGAGGCGAGCAGGGCGGCGGCCCCGCCCAGGAGGACAACCCCTTCGCCCCGCCCCCCGAGGGCACCCCGGACCGCCCGTGGCGGCCCCGGCACCCCGCACCCGACGGCCAGGACGACCACCCCACCCCGCCCGCCGGCGCGCCCTGGGGCAGCCAGTGGAGCGACCGCCAGCCCGGCCGCTCCCAGGGCGGCTTCGGCGAGCGCCCCGGCGCGGGCCCCGAGGGCCCCGGCGGACCGGGCGGCGGCCCCGACCGCACGCCCCGCTGGGACCTCACCGACCCGACCCAGCGCCGCGCGCGGTACGCACTGATGTGTGGCATGTGGGCCTTCTTCTTCGCCATCTCCGGCTGGCCCTACGTGGCCCTGCTGCTCGGCGCCCTCGCCCTGTACTGGGGCATCAGCTCCCTGCGCGCGAAGCCCGGCAACCCCGACCCCGCCGCCGCGAACGCGGGCGCCCGCCCGAAGACGACGGCCGCGGTGAGCGGCCTGGTCACCGCCTCCCTGGCCATCGCCCTGGTCGCGATCACCTTCACCGCGCAGCTCGTCTACCGCGACTACTACACCTGCACGAGCGACGCCCTCACCAGCGAGTCGAAGCAGTCCTGCAAGCAGCTCCTGCCGGAGGAGCTGCGGGGGGTTCTGGGCGTGGGGAACTGAGCGGAGCGGCGCTTCAACGAGTGTGCGGGGGGTCCGGGGGCTCGACGGGCAGGAAGTCGTAGGGCTCGTGTTCATGGGCCGCGTGGGACCCCTGGGCCGCGTGGGACGCGTGGGCTTCGTCCGTGCCGTCTGGGCCGTCACCGCCGACTCTGCCGTCTCCGCCGACTCTGCCGTCTCCGCCGTCTCTGCCGTCTGCGTCCGCTGACTCGCCGGGAGGGGACGTCAGGCGTACGGCGGACGGGCGGCCTCGTGGCCGCGTGAGTGCCGCCGCCGGTACCGCCACGAGCACCGTCCAGGCCAGCACCGCGGCGCCCACCTGCCACCACACCGGCCCGAAGCGGGCGAGGGCGGAGACGCCGAGCGGACCGCCGGCCAGCGCCGAGAGCACGGCGAGCGCGGCCGCGCACAGCGGTGACGCCGAAGCGGCCACGCCCACCGCCCACATGCGCGACCGGCCGGTCTCCGCCGCCGCCCGTGCCGCGAACCATCCCACGGTCACCCCGGCCGCCACCGGCACCGCCCCCGCCGCCCAGGTCAGCGGCGTACCAGGGCCCGCGTCCGGCACCGCAGCCAGCAGGGGGAAGGGAGGCAGTGAGGGGGCGGGAGCGGAGGACAACGGGCTCACGACGTGCCCCGCGCCGAGCAGGAAGCCGGGGCCGGTCGCGTAGGCGGCTCCCCATACCGCCGCGTTCGGCACCAGGGCCACGCACAGCAACAGGACCGTGAACCGGCCCGAGACCCCCTCCGTCAGCTGCAGGAACGACTCCCGCGCCGCGTCCCCGTGCCACACCGACGACACCGCCGCCAACAACGCCCCGCCCCCGGTGAACGCCGCGACCCCCGCCCCCGCCGCCCGCACGGCCGCGGCGAGCCGCTCACCCGCGCCCGCCCCGAGGACCGGCCACCGCACACGCCGGCCCGAGTGCCGGAGCACCTCCGCACTCCCCGGTCGAGGGCGCCCGTACCCGGTCCACACGCCCACCGCCGCGGCCGAGGCGACCAGCACCGCCAGGCTCACCCCGGTCCTCTCCCAGGACGGCCGCAGCTCACCGCCCGCCGCGTACAGGGCGGCGGCCGCACCGACGGCCAGGTAGCCGAGGACGACGCCCGTCCACGCCGTACCGCCGCCCACCCGCACCTCGTCCTCGTCCCCGTCGGCCGTGTCCCGCGCCGCCCGGTGCACCAGCCAGGCGGGCAGCACGAGCAGCAGCAGAGGGGTGACGCCGACGGGTGCCGGCACACCGGAGAGCGTGTCGGTGCGGACCAGCTCCGCCCCGTGCGCCAGCAGCCACAGCGCGGCGGCGACGTGCAGCGCTCCGCCCGGCCCGCTGTCGGGGTACGGCGAGCTGATCCACAGCAGCGTCACCAGCACGGCGAACGAGCCGAGCCCCAGCCCGGCCGCGAGCGCGCCGCCGACGACGGCGTCGGCCAGTCCGGGCGGCCGGCCGCGCATGCCGGTGAGCAGGGCGGACAGGGGCGGTCGGCGGTCGGTCATCTGCGTCACGACCGTCATGCTCCCAACGACACGCGCTTTTCCGTCGTAACAGGGGAACCACCGAAGTGTCGCTCAATATACGTTTATGTTCTTTTTCCCGCTCCCCCCGCCCAAGGAACGGCGGCGCCTGCGCGAGGCCAACGCGTTGACGCGGGCTCAGGTCGCCGAGCAACTGGGTGTCCCCCGCAGGACGGTGCGCGGATGGGAGACCGGCCGCACGACTCCCCGCGGCCCGAAGGGGGAGGCGTACGGGAAACTGCTGGCCTCACTGAACGTCAGAATGCTGACCCAGACGCAGACGCAGACGCAGAGGCGGACGCGGGCGTCGACGCCGGCACAGGAGGACCGCGCGGAAACCCGGTACTTCGGCCCCACTCTGACGCCCGCTCAGGCCTTCGACGCGCTGTACGCGTTCTGCGCCCCCGCCCTCGTACGGCAGACGTATCTGCTCACCGGGCGGCGGGAGCTGGCGCGCGAGTCGGTCGAGCGGGCCTTCCAAGCCGCCTGGCAGCGCTGGCCGGAGGTGGCACGGGACCCCGACCCGGCGGGCTGGGTGCGGGCCACGGCGTACGACTGCGCCCTCTCCCCCTGGCACCGGTTCCGCCCCCGCTACCGGCACCCCGAGCCCCCGCCGGCCGCCCCGAGCGACCGTGCCCTGCTGGACGTGCTCCTCGACCTCCCGGCGTCGTACCGCCGCACGCTCGTGCTGTACGACGGTGTCGGCCTCGACCTGCCGGAGACGGCGGCGGAGACGGAGGCGAGCACCCCGGCGACCGCGCACCGCCTGCTGAACGCCCGCGAGGCCGTCAGCGCCCGCCTCCCGGAACTGTCCGACCCGGCCCTCCTCCACGAACGCCTCGCCGAACTGGCCTCCACGGAACGCCTGCGCGCCTCCCGCCCCCCGACGGTGCGCAACGCCAGTGAGCGCCGGGCCCGCTTCTGGACCCGGGCCGCCATCGCCTTCACCATCGCCCTCATCGGCACGACAGCCCTCACGCTACGGACGGCCCCCACCCAGTACGAGCCCCCGATCCCCCCGGGCGAGGCGGTACCGGGCGTCCCGCCGAAGGTCGCGCCGGGGCCTCTGTCGGAGGAGGAGCTGGAACTGCGGGACAAGCTGCGGGAGGAGACAGCGAGCGGCCCGGCGCGATTGCTCCCGTTCCCCGGCTAGGAACGCCGGTGGGCCCGCCCCCCCCCACGCGGGGAAGCGGGCCCACCGGTGCTCAGCTGAGTGCCTCAGCCGGCCAGCAGCTCACGCGCCAGCTTCGCCGTCTCGGTCGGCGTCTTGCCGACCTTGACGCCGGCGGCCTCGAGGGCCTCCTTCTTCGCGGCGGCCGTACCGGAGGAGCCGGAGACGATGGCACCGGCGTGGCCCATCGTCTTGCCCTCGGGCGCGGTGAAGCCCGCGACGTAGCCGACGACCGGCTTCTTCACGTTCTCCTTGATGAACGCGGCGGCCCGCTCCTCGGCGTCGCCACCGATCTCACCGATCATCACGATCAGGTCGGTGTCGGGGTCGGCCTCGAACGCGGCGAGCGCGTCGATGTGCGTGGTGCCGATGACCGGGTCGCCACCGATGCCGACGGCCGACGAGAAGCCGATGTCCCGCAGCTCGTACATCATCTGGTACGTCAGCGTGCCGGACTTCGAGACCAGACCGATGCGGCCCGGCTTGGTGATGTCGCCCGGGATGATGCCGGCGTTCGACTGGCCGGGGGTGATGAGACCCGGGCAGTTGGGGCCGATGATCCGGGTCTTGTTGCCCTTCTCCACGGCGTACGCGTAGAACGCGGCGGAGTCGTGGACCGCGATGCCCTCGGTGATGACGACCGCGAGGGGGATCTCCGCGTCGATCGCCTCGACGACGGCGGCCTTCGCGAAGGCCGGCGGCACGAAGAGGACGGACACGTTCGCGCCCGTCTTCTCGATCGCCTCGGCGACCGTGCCGAAGACCGGGATCTCGTTGCCGTCGATGTCGACCGACTGACCCGCCTTGCGGGGGTTCACGCCGCCGACGATGTTCGTGCCGTCGGCCAGCATGAGCTTGGTGTGCTTCATGCCCGTGGCACCGGTCATGCCCTGGACGATGACCTTGCTGTCCTTGTTGAGGAAGATAGCCATGGCTGTCTGAGTCCCTCTTCCTTACTTCGCAGCCGCGAGCTCGGCGGCCTTGTCGGCCGCGCCGTCCATGGTGTCCACGCGCTGCACGAGCGGGTGGTTGGCGTCGGAGAGGATCTGACGACCCAGCTCGGCGTTGTTGCCGTCCAGACGCACGACCAGCGGCTTGGTGACGTCCTCGCCGCGGTCCTCGAGGAGCTTCAGGGCCTGCACGATGCCGTTGGCGACCTCGTCGCACGCGGTGATGCCGCCGAAGACGTTGACGAAGACGGACTTGACGTCCGGGTCGCCCAGGATGATCTCCAGGCCGTTCGCCATGACGGCCGCGGACGCGCCACCGCCGATGTCGAGGAAGTTGGCGGGCTTGACGCCACCGTGCGCCTCACCGGCGTACGCGACGACGTCCAGGGTGCTCATGACGAGACCCGCGCCGTTGCCGATGATGCCGACCTCACCGTCGAGCTTGACGTAGTTGAGGTTCTTCTCCTTGGCGGCGGCCTCGAGCGGGTTGGCCGACTCCTTGTCCTGGAGGGCCTCGTGCTCCGGCTGACGGAACTCGGCGTTCTCGTCCAGGGAGACCTTGCCGTCGAGGGCGATGACCTCGCCGGAGGCGACCTTGGCCAGCGGGTTGACCTCGACGAGGAGCGCGTCCTCGGCGACGAAGGTCTTCCACAGCGTGACCAGGACGTTCTCGACCTTGTCGGCGACCTCGGCCGGGAAGTTCGCGGCCTCGACGATCTGGCGGGCGACCTCGGGGGTCACGCCCACGTTGGCGTCGATCGGCGTCTTGGCGACGGCCTCGGGGCGGGTCTCCGCCACCTCCTCGATCTCCATGCCGCCCTCGACGGACGCGATGGAGAGGAAGGTGCGGTTCGCACGGTCCAGGAGGAAGGAGACGTAGTACTCCTCCACGATCTCCGGAGCCGTCTCGGCGATCATCACCTTGTGGACCGTGTGGCCCTTGATGTCCATGCCGAGGATGTTGGTGGCGTGCTCCACGGCCTCGTCGGCGGTGGCGGCGAGCTTCACGCCGCCGGCCTTGCCACGGCCACCGACCTTCACCTGAGCCTTGACGACGGACTTGCCACCGAGGCGCTCGGTGGCTGCGCGGGCCGCCTCAGGCGTGTCGATGACTTCACCGGCCAGCACCGGTACATCGTGCTTGGCGAAGAGGTCCCTCGCCTGGTACTCGAACAGGTCCACGCGCTTCCGTCCCTATCAGTGATCTCGCGGTTCGTTGGATGCGTGGGCGTGCCGCGATGGGCAACGTGACGTCCGCCAGTCACTAGGAAGGCGCACACGGTGTCCGAGCGCGCGGCATGTCCGTCTCGCAGGTTATCCCCGCTTCCCGGGGGTCTCTAAATCGGTGGTCACACCTGAGCGGTGATACCTGTCACATGATGCCGCGCTCACTGGCACGGCGTGCCGCGGGTGCGGAGCCTCACCGGGTTGGGGTTGGCCCGGTGAGGCCCCTGGAACGGCCCCGAGGGGGCCCTGGCCGGGCGATCCCCACCCCAATGGGGACCATCCGGCCGGTCCGCGCGCTTCCGTCCGCACCGGCCGACGGTTTTCGGCCGGTCCAGGACCGCACCGCGCGGGGTCGATGGCCGTACGGCTGTCAGACGCCGTACGAGGTGCTGTGCCGCGGCACGCTGTGGCGGGGGTGGGCGATGGCTCGGCTGAGGGCGGGGGAGCCGGCTACGCCTGCCTCGCCGGCTACGTCGGCCACGTCGGCCACGTCGGCCACGGCATGGCGGGCCAGCGGGGCCGCGGTGGCCCCGGCCGTCCCGCTCAGGTCCTGCGCGAAGATCCCGGCCCGACCGGCGACGCCGTGGGCAAAGGGGTCGACCTCACCGACGGTCCCGCCCGCGAACGACGAGACCTCACCGACGGTCCCGCCCGCGAACGGGGCCGCCTCGCCCGTGATGTCGTACGCCGGCGTCGTCGCGGTGCCGCCGACTCGGTCCACCGCGGGCCGTACGGTCGCCGCGACCGTCTGCACGACCGGCTGCACGGACCCGGTGACACCCTGCCCGAACGCCGGTACCTCACTCGCGAGACCCGTCACGAAAGCCTCCGCCTCTCCGGTCAAGCCGTGCGCGACCGGCGGTACGGCTCCGGCGACCCCGCCCGCGAACGACGTGACCTCACCGCCAACCCCGTACGCCACCCCATGCGCGTCCACCACCGCCTGCCCCGCAACCGGCACGACAGACCTCACAGCCGTGTCCACGGCCGGCGGCAGCACGGCCGATCCCGGGTCACGCGTGACCTGCCCGACCAGCCCGGCCGCGTAAGGCGGCACGTCCGCGGCGGAGTCGGCGAGGACGGGGTGGACACCGGCGACGGCCCCCGCGGCGGCCTCCCGGACGCCGATGGCCACGTCGTCCGCCACCGGCACGACGCCGGCCACGGCCCGGTGGGCCACGGGGAGCACCCCGCTCACGGCGTCGGCCGCCACCGGCGGCGCCACGGCGTCGGTCGTCTCGGAAGCGAGCGGAGTGACCGTGCCGGGGACGGCGTCGACCGTGCGGCCCGTGCCCGCGAGCTTCGTCTGCGCGGCGGCCAGTGCCTCCTCCAGTTCGGGGGCGAAGGCGGAGAGCGGGCCGAAGAGGTAGTCGATCCCTTGCTGCGGGGTGGTGGGGGTGATGGGGGTGGTG
>NZ_JOJE01000044.1 GCF_000720255.1 Streptomyces griseus subsp. griseus
AGCCGGGGGCGGGGGTGGCGACGCCGGGGTGGGGGACAGCGGCAGGGTCGGGGGCGGCGACGGGGTCGGGCACCGCGGTCGGGTCGCTCGGCGGTCGCGTGACTGTCGTCCAGGAATCGTCCATCGGCACGAAAGGAAGTGGCTGCTCCCGCCATGTCCAGGACGATCGATAGGGCCACTGTTCGCCGTCACGGCCCGGCCCGATGTTGCACCAGACCCGCGAGGTCGGCGACAGCGCGATCACCACGTCCACCCGCGGGTCGTGCACCGCGGTGAGCAGCGCCGCTTCGGCTCCTTTGGAGGCGCCGAGGATGCCGATGCGGCGCGCTCCGCCGGAGCGGAGGAGATCGACGGCGTCGAGGAAGGTTTCCAAGGGGATTTCGCAGATTCCCCGGGGTTGTCCCGGCCCGCCAAACCAGCGGATCGCCAAGGCCGCGATGCCCTGGGCGGCGAGCAGGCGTGCTCTCTCATGTTCGACGCGTCCGCTGGAGCCGGCCAGGACCAGGACGCCGACGTCAGTGCCGGCGGCGGGAGCAAGGAGAACGCCCTCCCACGGCTCGGTCAGGTGACGCTCCGTCAGTTTCATGTGCTCTCCGTGCGATGTGGGCGGCTCGCCGAACGAGGCCGATCAGGGCAATGACCTGAAAATGTCGTCAGCGCCGGCGCGAAGTGGCCGTTGCCGGACGGGACACCCCGCCGGCGACGAACCGGGCCGCTCCTCCCAGGGGCGGGCGGCTCCGGCTCCCGGTCGGTCAGCCGGCTGCCGGGCCCTGCGGGACCTCCGCTCGCAGGAACCCGTGGCTCCGCTCCACTTTCGCCACATGCAGCGTGTAGTTCTCGTACCACTCGGCCTGCCCGCGCTTCTGCGCCGCGCGGTGCTCGGCGTTGCTCCGCCACTCCGTGAGGGCGTCGGCGTCGCGGAAGTACCCGACGGTGATGGACAGCCCGCCGGGAGTGTGCGCTTGGTCCATCCCCAGGAACCCCGGGACGTCCTTCACCAGGTCTTCCATGCGTGCGGCGGTCTCACTGTAGCCGCTCTGCTCCTGGGTTCGCACCGAAGTGAAGACCACTGCGTAGTAGGGGGGTTCGTAGGCCTCGACGGGCGTGACAGGCGCTTCGGAGTGATTGCTCATGGCGCCACTGTAAGGCGGGCTGCGCCCAACGACCCGGCGTCTTTACTGAACGGGATATGCAGCGAGTTCAGCCCAGTCCGCAGCGCTCGAATGTGGTACGAACCTGGCGGAGCCCCTCCGCTCTCCAGTGGTCCCGGTCGGGCAGTTGGTCGTCTCGACGCCAGCGCCAGGCCGTGAACACCGCCCAGCCCAGAACGCGGCACCGACGAATCATGCCGTGGTCAGCCCCTGCGTAGTGCTCTCCCACTTCTTCGGGCGCATGGGCGAGGTCGAACTCGATCGGCCCACGGCAGCACGTGGCGAGGTCTACGAAAAGCGGCCCTCTCCTTGTGTTGAGGAGGTTGCCCGGGTGCGGCTCACCGTGCAATAGCTGATCGTCGGCCCCCTCGGCGCTGATCGTGGCGCTCAGCGCCCTGAGGGTGGCGATGAGGAATTCCCGGTCGGAATCGGGCAGTTCGGGAGACTGCCTCCGGTGGTTCACGACTCTGAGTGCTCCGGCGACTCGATCTGTGAAATGCGGTACGCCAAGATCTACCCGGCGCAGGGCCGCATGGTGCCGCATGAGCACGTCTGCGTAGTCGGCCGACGCGATCTTTGATTCCAGAGGTTCGTAGTAGGTCCAGAGCGAGATGGCGAAGGCATCACGCACATGGACCCGGGGGTCGACCCGAGGTTCGAGCTCAGCGACCGGAGCGTGGATGTCGGCGAGCCGACGGGCAACCTCTACCTCGAACTCGGAAGCGGCCAGGTGCCCCGAAGGTGCGACCCGAGCCAGAACGTCGCACGGGAGCAGGCGCAGCACCACGCGGTCCGAGTCGTTGATGACGACCACATCGTCGACCTGGAACCCCAGCTCCGATGCGGTCGCCCGTCCTGCCTCGACTGCGCGACGGAGTTCCAATGGCTCCATGGCGTACTCCCCTCCTCATCTCGATCAGACATTCCCTAAGACGCACCCCACCATCAGAGGGAAGTGTTGTCCGGCCGGGGGAATCGGGCGATCGGGATAAATTCGTTGCGCGGGCACGGTTCCGGGACTTGACTGAACGCCATGTCTGCCCCTTCACCGATCTTCGTAGCGGGTACGGGTCGTTGCGGAACATCGCAGCTCGCGAACATTCTCGGCGAACATCCGCAGATCCACAGGATTCCGATCGAGACCCGGTTCATTGTCGATCCGGGTGGCTTGCGAGACCTGGCGGATGCACTCACGATTCGATACGACCCTATCGTCGGTGACGACGCCCTCCGCAGGCTAAGCGACATCCTGACGGTGCGACTGGTCGGCAGGCCCGACTGGGATCGTGGTCATACCGTTCCCATGGCCATCGGCGAGCGGCACTACGGGGACGCTGTGGGAAGGCTGTGGTCGGAGCTCATCGCGAGCACGTTCGACGAGTCCGTGCCTGCGGCCGGGTTCGGGTACGGCGACTGGCCTGCCGGGCCGTTCGAGCCGCAGAGCTTCCGGCGGGCGGTCCCGAGGTACTTCAGCGATCGGCGCGAGCTGCTCGAGATCCTTCGTCGCGCGGTCGACACGATGTTCGGCGGAGCAGCGGCCGAGGCCGGAGAGCCGACCTGGTGCGAGAAGACACCGTTCAACCTTTTGTGCATGGACTTCCTCTGGGAGCTCGTCCCCGATGCGACCATCGTCCACATCAAGCGCCACCCGGTCGCAGTGGTCGCGTCTCATGTCGACCAGCCATGGGCGCCGCACACCGTCGACGGCTCGCTCGCCTGGCTCAAACCGGTCTATGACCGATGGCTTGCATGGAAGGGCACGGTCGATCTGACGGGCAAGCGATACGTGGAGGTGAGGGCCGAGGACCTCGCAGCCAACTGGCCCGAGCAGCGCCGCGCCCTGTTCGAACTGCTCGGTGTCGACGACTTCGCGACCAGATCGACGTTCGAGTCGCACAGGCTGGAAAATCGCAATGACCAATTCGACGACCGAACCCGTGAGTTCGTCGAACGAACACTTGACGGTGTTGTCCCAGCCATGGGGTATGCGTAGGCCCAGCTCTCAGGGCGGGCGGGAGGCGCGTATCGTCGCGTCGACCGCCCGCCCTGTCCGCGTTCGTGCCCGCATCCCGGCACGGCCATGACAGCAGCTCTCATGGCTCGGTCCGTCACGGGAACGCTGCCGGTCGAGTTGGCGACCGCTGGTGATCTGTTCCGTGAGCCCGAGCGTTCTTGATTCCCGTGTCCTGCGCGCAACGTGTCCGATCGTTCGATTCAGCCACCCGGGTCTGGGCAGGCACGGCCCTGTGTGGTCGACCGCGCCGTACTCAGCGACACCGCTCCTCCATGAGACCGGGTGGTGTCGTCGCTCAGGGGTGTGCTCGTGGGCGTGCCGACCGTTCTCCAACAGCACCGCCTCGTCGCCCACGCGCCCGCGGCAAGCCCCGTACTGCTCGGGCTCAACTCCTCGGCGATCTGCCTCGGCGATCTGCCTCGGCGATCTGCGTCGGCGTCGCCCTGGGCGGTGCCCTTGGCGGCCTCTTCCAACAGTGGATGTCCCCGCAGTGGCTCGGTGTTGCGGCAGCCTGCGTCACCTTGCCTGCGCTCCTGTTGACGCTCGTGAGCGCGCAGAACGGCAAGCGGGCGGCCGCGGAGGAACACAGCCTCGCCACGCACTGAACGGTGCCGCCGACCAGTCGGGCCTGACCGCTGCGGTCCTCGTCCGCGGCAGGGTCGTCGAGTGGGTCGAGGGTGACGTCGCACGGGAGATCATCGACCCGATCTCGACGAAGTACATCGGCGGGCCCCTACACGCACGACAAGGAGCGGGTCGTCGCGCTCATCGAACCCGACCGGCAGAGGGTGGGCTGAGGCACCTCGACGCGGTGGCCGGACGACGGTGGCCCCAGCCAGATGGAAGGAAACGTTTACCATGCGGTCATGGCAGCGCTTGCCGCTCATCGGCCGCAGGAAGCTTCGGATGCAGTAACGTCGGCGGCGTGACGGACAACGGGAAGAGTGCTCGCAAGGCACCAGCACGTACCAAGGCCAGAAGGAAACCAGCAGGTGCGGAGGGCCCCAGCACTATCCGCGATGTCGCCGCGAAGGCGGGCGTTTCCGTGGCAACCGTTTCCCGTACGCTGGCCGGCAACTACCCGGTGTCGACGGAAACCAGGGCCCGTGTGATGGCGGCCGTGGAGTCCCTGCACTATGTCGTGAACGTCCACGCGAAGGCGCTCTCCGGGGGTGTCGCCGGTCCCGTGGCCCTTGTCATCCAGGACATCACGGGCCCTTCCCTGGCCCATGTCGCGGCGGGCGTCGAGCAGGAGGCCACCAGCCGCGGCCGGCTGAGCCTGGTCTGCTCCACGCGGGGCGACGCCGCCCGGGAGGACGACCTGATCCAGCTCATGCGGGAGCAGCACGCCGCCGCGGTCGTCCTGGTCGGGGGCGTGGTGCCCGACGACGCCTATCACCGCCGTATGGCCGAGTACGCCAAGGCCCTCGACGCGGCCGGGTCCCGGCTGGTGCTGGTCGGACGACCTCCGCTGCCCGCCGGGACCCCCGCGACCGTGGTCGAGTACGACGACCGGGGCGGTGCCTTCCAGGCCACCTCGCATCTGCTCGCCGCCGGTCACGGACGGATCCTCTTCCTCGGGGGTGAGCCCGGGCTGAGCAGTGCCGAACAGCGTCGGGAGGGTCATCTGGCCGCTCTGCGGGCCCACTCGGTGCCCTATGAGGAGGAGTTGGACGTGCCGGGTTCGTACACCCGCACCTCGGGCTACCGCCGGGTGCGGGACGTCCTGGATGCCGGCCTGGACTTCACGGCCGTCCTGGCGGGCACCGACGCGATCGCCGTCGGCGCGCTTGCCGCTCTGCGCGAGGCGGACCTGCGGGTTCCGCGTGACGTCTCACTGGTCGGCTTCGACGACGTCCCCTACGCGACGGACCTGACGCCGTCCCTCACCACGGTCCGCGTCCCCTACGAGGAACTGGGGCGCACCGCCGTACGCCTGGCGCTCGACCGGGAGGAACGCATCGGCGGCGACAACCACGTGGTTCTGAGCACCCAGTTGGTGATCCGGGAGTCCGTACGGCCGCCCAGGTGACACCGCCCCGGCCGGCGGTGTGATGTGGTGGCCCAGCCGACTCTTCAGGCGTCACGATGATGATCGCCCGGCCGCCGACGAGCGAGCCGGACCGGGACGAAACAGGGTGGGTTCGAGCGCGCGGACGAGCCGGTCGAGCCAGTCCCGCGCGGAGCCTCGTACCGACGGGTGCTCCGCGCGGAATCCGTCCCAGTCGAACTGCCACCGGGTCATGGCGTCCGCGCCGAGGTCACCGGCAGCGCTGACCGGTGCACGGCACAGGACCTTCCGCAGCAGCCGCTGCGACAGGGCTGTTCCCTCTGCTTCGGCGAGCAGTACCGCGTCGTACAGGTCCTTGCCCTGTGCGCGTCCTTCCGTGGCGCAGTCGACGTGCATCCAGAGCAGCTTCCAGGCCAGCGAGAGCTCCCGGCTCGCGGTCCGGACGGCGACGGGGTCGCCGTCGGCCCGCGGGATCAGCGTCCAGACCGGGGCCTCGGGCAGCAGTTCGTCGCGGGCGAAGTCCAGCCGCACCTCCCCCGGCGGCAGTCCTTCCGCGTGCCAGGGGATGACGAGGCGTACGCCCGGTGTGTCGTACTCCGCGTACGTCCAGGTGCCGTCCTCGTCCGCGTCGTCCGGGACGAGCAGGACGCCGCGGGCCGCCTGGGGGTTCATGCGGACGCGGTCCAGCAGATCCATGTACGGGGGGCTCAGATCCGCGGTCTGCGGGTCGGCGCGTACCCAGTGCAGGCCCTCCGGTGCCAGGTGGGGGCGCCGTCCGTCGGTGCCGAACTCCTCGTACTGCCACATCTCGTAGCGGGCGGCACCGTCCGCCGCTTCCGGCCACTGCTGGACGACGTCGACCGTGTCCACGTAGGGGTACGGGTGGAGGGCGTCCACCCGTACCTCGTCCTCCAGGACCACCCAGTCGAGGTCGGCCGGTTCCCGTGCCGCGGCCCCCGCCCAGGCGGGCAGGCTCATGCTTCCGCGCAGTGCCAGGGACGTGCTCCAGGGGGCGTCCGCGATGAGGGCGAGCACATGGTCGAGGGCCGCGCGGTGGGCCACCCGCCTTTCGAGGACATGTCCGTTCACGGCACGCGACGCTACCAACGGGCACTGACAACGCCCTTCGATGCCGGGAGAGGACCGGGGCGGGCCGCGGGCACGCAGCCCACCCCGGGGCCCTCAGCTCACGTCGAGTGCCGTGTCGTCGATGACGAACGACGTCTGGAGCTTCGAGCCCTCCGTGCCGGTGAACTTGAGGGTGACCGTCTGGCCGGCGTAGGCGCCGAGGTCGAAGGTGCGGGCGGTGTAGCCGGTGGCGGCGTCGAGGTTGGAGTAGGTGGCCAGGGTGCCGAGGACCGTGCCGGAGCTGTTGAGGACCTGGACCTTGAGGGTGTCGTAAGCGGTGCTGGTCGTGGTTTCCGCGGTGTCGACGTGCAGGTGGAAGCTCAGGGTCGCCGTGCAGCCGGACGTGATCGTGACCGGCTGGGAGAGGGTGTCGGTGGTGGCGGTGCCGTTGCCGGCGAGCCAGGCGTAGTACGAGCCCGAACGGGCCGCCTCGCTCGTGGAGTTGGTGATGACGCCGCTGGTGGCGCTCCAGCCCGACGGGCCGGACTCGAAACCGCTGTTCGCCAGGAGCTGGGTGGCCGTGCAGGTGGAACCGCCGCCGTCATCACCACCGCTGCCGCTGCCGCTGTCGCCGGACAGCCTTGCGGTGGCGTTCAGGGCGAGGGCGGCGTTCGTGGCGCTCGTGTCGTTCCAGCCGTCGTAGAGCGTGTTGCCGGACTGGCCGGTGCCGTCGTCGATGGGTGAGCTGTCGCCCCAGAAGGCCACGCGGCCGCTGCCGAACGTGCTGGTCGCGAAGAAGGCGCCGGTGTTGCCGGAGTAGCCGGTGCGGTAGAGCAGGCCCTTGACGGAGGAGTTGTCCCCGGGTTCGAGGGTGGCGGTCGTGCCGCTCGCGATCAGGCTCTTGGTAACCGTGCCGAAGGAGCCGTGCAGGACCGGGTTCGTGCTGTCGCCGATGGCCGACGGGTGGTCGGAGCTGATGCTCAGCGAGTCGATGGAGAAGCCGAACGGGTCGGTGGAGTCGACGCTGTTGTTCGTCATCAGGTCGTTGAGGATCTCGACCGCGTCCTCGCCGTCGTTGTTGCGGTCGGCTCCGGTGTGGTCGGAGATCATGAACAGGCCGCCGCCGTTCTTGACGAAGTTCATGATCGCGGCCTTTTCGGCGGTGGTGAAGAGGGTGTTGGGTTCCGGCAGGACCAGTGTGTCGAACTTCGACAGGTCCGTGGTCGCCGAGCCGCCGTAGGTGAGGCCGGCGCCCGACGGCAGGGTCTTGATGCTGTAGTCGCCGGTCTTCTGCAGGGCGACACCCCAGGACGACAGCGCGCCGGTCCAGTCCGTCTCGGCGGACGGGGTGGCGTCCTGGCCGAGGGGATCGGGCTGGCTGGTGGAGACGATCCAGTCGGCGTTGCCGGCTGTTTCGGCGTGGGCGTTGTCGAACAGGACGCGGTGGGGTGTGGCCGCTTGGGCGGTCGTTGCGCTGGGGCCGAGCTGAAGGGCGGCTCCGGCGGCGAGCAGCCCCAGGCCGGCGAGGGCGGTAAGGACCGTGGGGCGGGATCTTGTGAACTCGAGCATCGGCGAACCTCCGTGGGGGAGCGGGGAGAGAGGCATTGCGGGCGCCGAAAATCTGCGCGCGTAGATCCGGAGTTCGATTGCGATCGTTCTACACGCGTGGAGCGCTTGAAAGGTACATGGCATGAGCGGCCGATGAACAGAAAGGGCGGGCAATGACCGGGACGGACTGGTGGCGCCCTCCAGCGGGCATCCGCCTTGTAACGGGGATACCGGAAAAAAGGGGTGCGAATGGAGATCTCCAGCCTCATCAGTGCCATTTTCATCGGAATCATCATCGGTGTCCTGGGACGGCTCGCGGTCCCGGGGCGCCAGCGGATCGGCATCCTGTGGACGATCATCGTCGGCATCGCGGCCGCGCTGCTCGGCACCGTCATCGCGGAGGTGCTCGGCGTGGCCGACACCAAGGGAGTGGACTGGATCGAGTGGCTCATCCAGATCGGCCTGGCCGCGGCCGGAGTCGCGGCCCTGGACCGGAGCAAGGGAAGGGGGCGCCTTCGCCGTTGACCACGGGGAGGGGTGGGGTGCCGGGCGGCACACGCGTGTGCCGGTAATTGCGTTGCGCCCGCCACCCGGCTCGGGTTGGCTTCCGCGGGTTGCCACCACCCGACTCGCTTCCGCGGGTCGTCACCGCCGAAATCGCCCCCGACGGAGCCTTCTTGTCCATGCGTCTCACCCCTTTGACCGACCTCGAAGCCGGCAGCACGAGCCATCGCCTGGCCTGGCTTGCCGCCGGAGCGGACGGTGCTCCGGTCGGCTCCGCCTATCTGCGGCTGTTCACCCGCGAAGGGCAGCGCCATCTCGCCGAGCTGCAGATCGCGGTGCACGGTGCCGAGCTGCGGCGGGGAGTCGGCTCCCGGCTGCTGGAGGCCGCCGTGGCCGCGGCGCGGGCGGAGGGCCGGCGCTCGGTCATCGCCCAGGCCGAGGCGGGCTCCCCCGCCGACCTGTTCCTCGCGGCACGCGGCTTCCGCCGGGTGCTGACCCTGACGTACGCGCGGCTGCCGCTGGCCGAGGCCGACCTCATGGCCGTCGAGAAGCGGGCCCGACGCCCCTGCCCGGGCTACCGGTTGACCGAGTGGGACGGCACCGTGCCCGCCGAGTTGGCCCAGTCGTACGCGGGCTCCCGGCGCGCCATGGACGACATGCCGATGGAGGACACGGACTTCGGCACGGTCGTGTGGGACGTGGAGCGTGTCGTCGGGGCGGCCGAGGCGGTCGCGCGGCGCGGGGAGCTGCTGCACACCGTCGCCGCGATGGACGTGTCCGACGGCTCGGTGGTCGGGTTCTCCGAGCTCGTGGTGCCGGGTGACGGGAGGGGCGACGCCCAGCACTACGGCACGGCCGTGCTTCCCGAGCACCGGGGCCGCGGTCTCGCCCGCTGGATGAAGGCCGCCTCGATCCTCCGGGCGCGCGAACGGCACCCCCTGCTGGCCGGGCTGCTCACCGACACGGCACAGAGCAACGCGCCGATGCTCGCGGTCAACGACGCGCTCGGGTATGTGCCGACGCATCAGGCGGTGGAGTACCAGCTCGACCTGTAGACGTGCCTACTGCTGTACGTACACGTACGGCGTCGTCGTGGTCAGCGGTGCGAACCCGAGGCGTTCGAGGATGGGGCGGCTCTGGTCGGAGGCGTCGACCTGGAGGTAGTGGTAACCGCGGGAGACGGCGACGCGGGCGCGGTGGGCGACCAGGGCGCGGTAGATGCCGCGGCCGCGCCAGCCCTCGACCGTGCCGCCGCCCCACAGACCGGCGAACCCGGTTCCCGGGACGAGTTCCATACGGGCCGAGCTGACCGGCACGTCCCCGGCCAGGGCGAGGACAGCGACGACCGTGTCGGGGTCGGCGGCGAGCCGGGCGATCATCTGGAGTCGCAGCCGTGCGCTGTCCGTGGCGAACGCCTTCTCGTGCACCTCGGCGACCAGGTCGACTCCGGCCGCGTCGGTGACGGGCACGATACGCACGCCCTCGGGAGGTTCGGCGTCCAGGACGGGCCCGCCGGCCTCGCCGATCATCAGGGTCTCCTCGGGCTCGGGCGTGAAGCCGGCCGCCCTGAGCCGCCGCCCGAGGTCGGCGGGGCGGTCGTGGCCGTAGAGCTTCCACTCGAAGTCGCGGCCCAGCCCGGTGAAGTACGCGATCTGTTCGGCGATCGCCGCATCGGCGTCCGACTCGTCCAGATCGGACCAGAGGACACCGTTCCAGCCCTGTGGGGACGCGACCTGGCGGACCACGTTGCCGGTCCGCTCGATCCAGGCGTCGGGGCCGTCGGGGCGAGCGCCCGCGCGCAGGTCCCGGTCGTGGAGGGCCAGTACGGCGACGTGATCCATGCGCTCATCGGATCATCGAACTCTCCATGGGGCAACGGGATTTCCCGCCTCCCGCCCCTGGGGAAATCGAGCGGCGGGCCGGGGCGCCGGGCACCTGGGCTCGGCGACGTGACCGACGAGAGGAGACGATGGTGCGGGCCCTGCCCGATCTGAAGAACATCACGGGCGCGTGGGAGGTGGCCGACCGTCGGCACGCTCTTCGTCCGCCCGACGCCCGCTCTGGCGACCGTCTCCCCGGACAGCCGCGAGCTGGCCGTGCCGGCGGCGACGGACACCGACTGAGCCGTGTGTGAGCCCGTGTCCGGTGGGACCGAGGGAGGGAAGTCGTAGGACCATGGTGAAGGACGACGAACTGCCGTACCTGCGGCGCTGCGTGGAGCTCGCCGCCGAGGCGCTGGCCGTGGGGGACCAGCCGTTCGGCTCGGTGCTGGTGGGCGGGGACGGCGCCGTGCTGGCGGAGGACCACAACCGGATCGCGTCCGGCGACCGGACACGGCACCCGGAGTTCGAGCTGGCCCGCTGGGCGGCGGCTCACCTGCCCGTCGCGGAGCGGGCCGGAGCGACCGTCTACACCTCCGGCGAGCACTGCCCCATGTGCGCGGCCGCGCACGCCTGGGTGGGCCTCGGCCGCATCGTGTACGCGGTCTCCTCGGCGCAGCTCGCCTCCTGGCTCACCGAGTGGGGCGCCCCGCTGCCTCCGGTACGGATGCTGCCGGTGACGGAGGTCGCTCCGCAGGTCGAGGTGGAAGGGCCCGTGCCGGAACTTGCGGAGGAGGTACGTGCGCTGCACCGCCGCTTCGTGGAGAGGGAACGTGGCTGAGGCGGGTGCGCGGCTGGGGCCCGCCGGTTGCGGACCGACGGAGCCCCAGGGCCTGCGGTGTGGCAGGCCGCGTCAGCGAGTGGACTGAGGGCGGCAGCGGCGGTACAGGGCCGCTCCGCCGAGCAGGAACGCCACGCTGCCCACCGCCGCGGGCAGGGTGCCGTCCGCGCCCGTGTCGGCGAGGGAGGAGACGGACGACGCCGGTGCGGGGCCTTCCGGTGTTGCCTCGTGGGCCTTGGGGGGCGTGTGCGGCGCGGGCGGCGTCCGGGGGGTGGCCGGCTGCTCGGGCTGGGGCTCGGCGGGGTGCACGGGCCGGTCGCCGGAGGTGTTCACGGACTGGTTGCCGGAAACGGCGTTGCCGATGCCGACCACGTTCGCGGTGTTGCCGCTGGCGTTGGCCGGCAGGTCCACGGGCAACTGCACACCGTTGCCGGAGATGACGCCGGGCGAGTCCTTCTGCAGACCTTCGGCCGTCGCCCCACCGGAACCGGAACCGTAGGTGGAACCAGCACCAGCACCAGCACCAGCACCAGAACCAGAACCGGAACCGGAGCTGGAACCCGAGCCGGAACCGTGCCTCTCGCCACCACCCTCGTTGGCGCACTTGTTGCCCACGGCGGAGTTGAGCACCCCCACCACGCTGACGGTGTTGCCGCACACGTTCACCGGGACGTGCACCGGGAGCTGGACGGTGTTGCCCGAGATCACCCCGGGCGAGCCGACCGCCGCGCCGTCGGCCGCCGAGTCGGCGAACGCCGACCCAGCCACAGCCATCGCGCCGGACGCGGCGGCGACCGCGATCACACCGTTTCGGGTAGCCCTTCGCATGGGTTCCCTGCCTTCCAGACATGTTCGCGGGCACTCACCCGCATCGAATAGAACGCGGACGAACCGTCGGAGTTATGGCCAATTCCTCATTCACCCCATTGAGGGCGCACCGACTTCCATCGAACTGGTCCGCGATCCACTCCGGAGGCAGGCCCCGGGAGTGCCGCATATCGTGAGCGAGGGCGCCGCTGGCGTCCCTGGAGGCACTGATGGTGGCCAAGCTGTCGAGGCGGCCCGTGGCCCGGCGTCGCATCCTCGCCGGAGCCCTGGGCGCGTTGGGGCTGGCCCTGCTGGGCGCGGGGCTGCCCGTGGCGGTAGCCGATGGCGACGGGCCCGACCTGTCCCGGTTCTACGACCAGAAGATCAAGTGGTCGAGGTGCCAGGGCGAGGACATGCCCAAGGACCTCCAGTGCGGGAAGGTCACCGTCCCGCTCGACTACGCCAGGCCCCGCGCCGGAACCCTCGACCTGGCCGTCGCCCGCTATCGGGCGACGGGCGACAAACGCGGCTCGGTACTGCTGAACTTCGGCGGCCCGGGTGGCCCGGGCGTGCCGGAGCTCGCGTACGGCGGCAAGGACTTCATGGAGCTCACCAACCGCTACGACGTGGTCACCTTCGACCCACGGGGCGTCGGCAGGTCCTCCCCGGTCAGTTGCGGCGACGGCGACGAGGACGCGTTCGCCGCCATCGACGGCACCGAGGACGACCTCAGTCATCCCGGGGACGTGCTGGACCAGCTGAAGAAGGCGGCCGCCCAGTGCGCCGAGCACTCCGGGCCCGTACTGAAGCACATCGGCACAGTGAACGCCTCCCGGGACATGGACGTGCTGCGCTCGGCCCTCGGCGACAAGAAGCTCAACTACCTCGGCTTCTCCTACGGCACCCGCCTGGGCGCGGTGTACGCGGCACAGTTCCCGGACAAGGTGGGCCGGCTGGCGCTGGACGGCGTGGACACGCTGACCGAGCCGTTGACCGAGCAGGGCGCGGTCGGCGCCCGGGGCCAGCAGGTCGCGCTGGATGCCTTCGTCGACTGGTGTGTGGAGGACATAGCGTGCCCGTTCGGTCAGGACGCGCGTTCGGCCCGGGAGCATGTGGGGAGTCTGGTGCGGTCGCTGGACGAGGATCCGGTGCCCACCGACTTCGGTGAGCCGTTCTCCGGCCAGGATCTGGTGAGCGCCTTCGGCCAGGCGCTCTACAGCAAGGAGTGGTGGCCCTCGCTGGAGCGGGCGCTGGCGGAGCTGGTGGAGAACGGCGACGCGAGCGGCATCATGACGTTCGCGACGCGCGGCACATCGCTGCCCCTTCCGTGGCGGGGGAAGCCCGTCGGCGGCCTCGTCGACGAGGAGGACGTACCGCTCGACAACCTTCCGGCGGCGCTCATGGCGATCAACTGCGCGGACGATCCCGACCGTCCCAGTGCGGCCAGGCTCACCGAGGAGCTGGGCCGGCTGCGCGCCGAGTACGAGCAGGCGTCGCCGATCTTCGGCCGGTACCGGCTCACCCAGGTCCTGATGTGCTACGGCCGCCCCAAGGGCACCGACTACATCCGCGACGACGTCAAGGACGTCGACACGCCGAAGATGCTCCTGGTGGGGACGCGCGGCGACCCGGCGACGCCGTACCGCTGGACCGTGGAGACGGCCGAGCGGCTGGGCGGGTCGGCGGTGGTGCTGGACAACAAGGGCGAGGGCCACACCGGCTACGGCTCCTCCAAGTGCGTGCACCGCAAGGTCGTCACGTTCCTGCTGTACGGCAGCCTGCCTCCGAGCGGCAGTTCCTGCGGGCCGGAGGAGGGGCGTCGCTGAGGCCTCAGGGGCGGGCGGTCAGGAACCCGTCGAGGGCGGCGGTCAGCTCGGCGGGCTTCTCCACGGGCAGTTCGTGACCGGCGTCGATGATGCGGATCACCGCGTCCGGGTAGCCGGTCGCCATCCGCAGCATCTGCTTCACCGGCAGCTGGATGTCGTGGTACCCGTGCACGAGCAGGGTGGGTACGCCGATCTCGCCGACCCGGTCGAGGACGTCGAAGGCCCGCATGGCGCCGTAGAGGGTCATGACGACCTCCCTCGGGGTGTCGGCGGAGGACCGGATGTAGGAGCGGATCTCCTCGCGCGGGTACCCGGGGGTGAAGGCGCGCTGGATGTTGGTGGCGACGAACAGCTTGAACGGAACGAGTGTCGAGGCCGCCATCAGCAGTCCGCGGCCCCGGCTGTACCTCATCCGGCTGATGGAGTTCACCAGGACCAGGCGCTCGACCCGCTCGGGGTGGGTGAGGGCGAGGGTCTGCGCGATCATCCCGCCCATCGAGTGGCCGATCGGTACGAACCGGTCGACCTCGAGGTGGTCCAGCAGGGCGAGGACGTCCGCCGACAGCTCCTCGATCGTGCGCACCCCCGCCCCGCTGCTCTCGCCGTGCCCGCGCAGGTCGAGGCGGATCACCCGCCGCCGGTCGGCGAAGTGCGCCACCTGATGGTCCCAGCGGTGCCGGTTGGCCGTCCAGCCGTGGACGAACACCAGGGGCACCTCCGCCGCGTCGCGGGGACCCTCGTCGTCGTACGTCAGCGCTGCGCCGTCGACTTCGAGCTGCGGCATGGGTGCCTCCTGGGTGCGCTCCGGTTACTGCCGCGTACGGTAACCGGCCCGGCGCGCGTCCGTCACCGGCGTCCGCCCAGAAAGGGAGCACCCGTCCGAACACATCGAGGGCGGCGCCCGGCGGCACCGCATGCTCCATCGGCAATTCGGTCATATCGTGCTCGTATGGAGCACGCACTCAGCCCCGCGACACTCAGCGAGCTACGCCGTCGACGCCTCTATCCCGCGGTTTCGGTGCTGACGCCGACGCATCGCCGAGGGCAGGACACCGCCCAGGACCCGGTTCGACTGCGCAACGTGGTGACCGAGGCCAAGAAGCAGCTGGAGGCCGACCCCGCGGTCACCCGGGAGCGGCGGGCCTCCGTCGCCCAGGAGCTGGACCGGGCGCTCGCCGAGGTCGATCTCGCGCACACCGAGGACGGTCTGGTGATCTTCGCCGCCCCTGGCGAGCACCAGGTGTGGTCCCTCGCCCGTTCCGTGCCCGAACGGGTGGTGCTCTCGGACACCTTCCTGACCCGCAACCTGGTCTCCGCGCAGGCAGCGGAGCGGCCCTTCTGGGTGCTGTCGGTCTCCGCCGACCACGTCACGCTGTGGAGCGGCGGGGTCGACCGTGTCATCGAGGACCACTCGGGCGGATTCCCCCTCAGCCGGAGCCGCGAGAACTTCGACGCCGAGCGCCAGGAGCGGATCGGTGACATGCCGAGCACCTTCCGCGACGAGGGCACCCGCCACTTCCTGCGCGACGCGGACACGGCGATGGCCGGCGTCCTGCGTGACGAGCCGCGGCCGCTGTACATCACCGGTGAGCACGCGGCCCTGTCCCTCCTCGACGAGATCGGCACCGTGACCAAGGACGCCGTCCATGTCCAGCACGGCGGACTCGCGCACGGCTCCGCCGAGGCCGTGTGGCGGGCGGTGCGGCCGCGGCACGACGCGGAGGCGCGCAGGGACACCGCCTCCGTGGCCCGGGTGCTGGAGTCGGCCCGGGGGCACCGGGCGTTCGCGGCCGGGGTCGACGAGGTCTGGCGCAGCGCCCGGGAGGGACGGGTGCGCCTGCTCGCCGTCGAGGAGAACTACCGCGTCACGGTGCGCGACGACGGCGACCACCTCGTCCCGGCGGACAGCGGCGATTTCGACGCCCGCGAGGACATCGTGGACGAGATCGTGGAGCAGTGCCTGGACAAGGGCGCACAGGTGCGCTTCGTCCCGGACGGCGCGCTGGGCGAGGCCCACGGGATCGCGGGGGTGCTGCGCTTCTGAACGGCCCGCTCCCCGACATCACTTGACGGCGGGCGTCCCTCGCCTGTCGCCGATCCGGCTGCCGCGGCCGGTCGGGGGGTATGCATGGTCTGGCCGACCGGTGACGGAAGGGAGCGGACGGACCGTGTCCGAACTACTGGGGGTGGCGGTGCTGGGCGCCGGCCACATGGGGGCCGACCACGTACGACGTCTCGACCGGGTGGTGAGCGGGGCGCGGGTGGCCGCCGTGGCGGACCCCGACGCCGCACGGGCGAAGGAGGCGGTGGCCGGGCTGGACGGCGTCCTGGTGCACACCGAGGTCGAGGCTGCTCTCGAAGCGCCCGGGGTGGACGCCGTCCTGATCGCCTCACCGGGCCCCGCGCACGAGGAGGCACTGCTCGCGGCCTTCGCGCGCGGGCTGCCGGTCCTGTGCGAGAAGCCCATGGTCCCCGACCCGGCGGGCGCGTTGCGCGTGGTTGAGGCGGAGGCGCGGCTCGGTCGGCGGCTGACGCAGATCGGTTTCATGCGGCGCTACGACGCCGAGTACCAGCGGCTCAAGTCTCTGCTGGACGGGGGAAGGCTGGGGCGAGCCCTGATGCTGCACTGCACGCACCGCAACGTGTCCTCGCCACCCGACTTCACCAGCGCCATGCTGATCGACAGCTCGGTGTCGCACGAGATCGACGCCGCCCGCTGGCTGCTGGGCCAGGAGCTGACCGCGGTGACGGTGCTGACTCCGCGTTCCTCCGCCGGTGCCCCCGAGGGTTTGCTCGATCCGCAGTTCGTGCTCTTCGAGACGGACGGGGGCGCCCTCGTCGACGTGGAGGTGTTCGTCAACTGCGGCTTCGGCTACCAGGTGCGCTGCGAGGCCGTGTGCGAGGCGGGCAGCGCACTGATCGGCGACGAGCGGGCGATGCTCGTGACCGAGCGGGTCGGCGCCCGCCGGGACGTGCCGCAGGACTATCTCGTACGGTTCGCCGACGCCTACGACCGAGAGGTGCAGGCCTGGGTCGACGCCACTCTGCGGGGCCGGATCACCGGGCCCGGCGCCTGGGACGGCTACGCCGCCTCCGTGGTGGCCGAGGCGGGCGTCCGGGCGCAGCGGAGCGGCAACCGGGTCACCGTCGAGCAGGCCCCGCGCCCCGCGCTGTACGCGGAGCCGCGCTGAGGCTCACACATCGGGGCCCGTCGGGGCTCAGACGCCGCCGAACAGGCTGCTCAGGCCGCGCTCGACGGCCTCGCCGACGTCCTCGTGCCCGACCTCGACGACGGCGTGGCTGCGCAGCAGGAAGCGGTGCAGGTCGGGCGTGTCGAACTCGACCAGGGCCAGCCCGTACGGCGAGTGGAACTCCATGACCGTACGAGTCCGTCCGCACGGCCGGACCCGTACGTCTCCGCTGCCGGCCGGGACGCTCAGGCCCTCCTCCAGCAGTGCTCGGGCGAAGGTCCAGGTCACGGCGGTGCCGTCGAGGGAGGCCGTGGGCGGGAAGTCGACGTGTACGGCCAGCGGGTCGGCGGAGCTGTAGCGGAAGGCGGCGGGCACAGGGAGCTCCTGCTCCTCCGCCGTGATCAGGCGGCCGCGTACGGACTGCGCGAGAGTGGTCTCCATCGTCATGTTGTTACGACTTCGCGGGGGCGCTTCTCGTACACGCGCGAGGTAAAGATTCACCCCGGAATTTCACCCCCGAACACACACCCGTCGAACACCCGGATGAGTGTCGACCGAAGCCTCCCGACAACACGTCAAGTGGCGTAGCCTGCCTACGACTTGCCCACCTGAGTGACGTACTGCGAACGCACCTCGCAAGCACTCCGTGAAGACTGTGGCATATGCCGGAAGCACCACCGTATCGTGTGTTGCCAAATCCCTTACACGGCGTCGCGGGCTGTGCAACAGTCGTAACGGTCCTTCCGTCACAGTCCTGGCCGTACCGTCCCCGCATCGGAGTGCGTCATGCCGTCCCATCTGTCTGCGGACCGCCCAGCCGCCCAGCCGCCAGGACGCGGCTCGGTCGACGCGCTGATAACGCAGACGCGACGGCTCAAGGGCGACGTGGACGCCGTACGACGGGACGCGCAGGGCGACGGATCGGACGGCGCGGACCCGCAGGGACGCTGGCAGCGGGCGCTGTACGACCTGGCACTGCACCAACTCAGCGATCTCGACGAGCACTTGGCGCAGCTGAAGGAGGGGCCGGCCCCGGTCGTCCTCGGGCCGGCGGCCGCCACATCTGCCGAGCCCGACAGGCCCGCCCAGGAGTCGCTGCTCAGCCGCGTCGGCAGCGCCGAATGGAACCTGCTGACGGACGGGGCCAGTTGGTCCGGTGAGCTGTACCGGATCCTCGGGCGCGCCCCGGACACTCCCCCGCTCACCCTCGACGAACTGCCCTCGGTCGTCCTCGACGAGGACCGGCCCAAGCTGACCGCGATGGTGACCGACTGTCTCGTCGACGCCAAGCCGATCGACGGGGAGTTCCGGATCGTGCGCCCGGGCGGCGAGATCCGTACCGTGCACATGATGGGCGAACCGGTGCTCGACACCGACGGCAGCACCGCCGCGATGTGGGCCGTGCTGCGGGACGTGAGCGAACTGCGCCGCAGCCAGCGGACGGTGAGTGAGACCCGTGACTCGCTCCAGCGCCACCGGCACCGAGCGCAGACGGAGCGCCGGATCGCGGTCGAGTTGCAGGAAGCCGTGCTGCCGCCGTGGCGCGGCTCCCTGCGGCTCCCGCACCAGGGCCCCGAGACGCTGGACCTGGCGGGCCGTTATCTGCCCGCCTCGGCGAGCGCCCTGATCGGCGGCGACTGGTACGACGCGCTCGAAGTGGCCGACGGTGAAACGCTGTTCACTGTGGGCGGTCTCACGGGGCACGGCCCCGCCGTCACCTCGAACATGGCGATGCTGCTCGGCGCGCTGCGCGGCATGGCGATGGCAGGCACCCGGCCGGGACGACTGATGACCCTGCTCAACCAGTTATTGGACGCCACCGTCCAGCCGGCCCTCGGCAGCGCCGTGTGCTGCCGCTACCGGCCGGAGACCCGCACGCTGGTGTGGGCGCAGGCCGGACGCCCCGCCCCGCTGCTCTACCGCAACGGAACGGGGCGCAGGCTGAACGCACCCCACGGCGTCCTGCTCGGCGCCACCTCGGGAGCCGCCTACGGGCAGGCCGAGGAGACCCTGGAAGCAGGCGACCTGCTCCTGCTGCACACCGAAGGGCTGGCGCCCGGCGGCACGGCGGCCGTCGACCGCCTCCTCGACCTGGCCCCGGGCTTCACGGGGGCACGCACCGCACAGGACTGCCTGCGGCTGGTCGTGGAGGAGTTCGGCGAGACCGAGCGCGAGGACGACGCCTGTGTGCTCGTCGCCAGGGTGACGTCGTAGGACACAGCGGCTTGAGGGCCGCCGTCGGCACAGGCCCCCCCTACGCCGGTACGTTCCCCCCCTTGCCGTTCCTCGGGTGGGGCAGTGCCAGCCTGATCTCCTCCCGCAGTGCCTGGATCTTCGGATAGCCGGCGTACTCCGCGGTGAGCCGGTACATCTGGCGCAGCCGGTCCCAGGTGCGTCGGGAGGAGTTCTGTCCCATGGCCATCAAAGCGAGGCGTGCGAAGCGATCCGCCTGCTCGGGATCGTCGGCGATGAAGCAGGCGGAGGCCATGGAGAGGAAGTCGAAGATCTTCGACCGCTCCTGTGCGTCGGCCCGCAGGGCCAGCGCCTTGTCCGCGTAGTGCTGGGCGTGCACGGCGGCGCCCGGCTCGAACTCCGCGAGCGTCCGATAGGCGAGAGCCTGCATGCCGTACAGATCCGCCTCGTTGAACAACTGCATCCAGCTCGGCGGCGGCACGTCGCTCTTGTCGGAGACGAAGAGGTCCTCGGCCTGCCCCAGGGTGCGACGCATCGCCTGGCCCTTGCCCATCGACGCCTGCGCCCAGGCCTCGATGGTGTGGAACATCGCCCTGGTGCGCGGCAGGACCTGCTCACCGGAGCCGGACTGGGCGAGCCTCATCAGGTCCAGCGCGTCGTCGGGCCGGTCGAGGTGCACCATCTGACGGGCCGCCCGGGACAGGGCCTCCCCGGCGCGGGGCCGGTCGCCGCCCTCTCTCGCGGCATGGGCGGCGATGACGAAGTACTTCTGGGCCGTGGGCTCCAGACCGACGTCGTGCGACATCCAGCCCGCGAGAACGGCGAGGTTGGCTGCGACGCCCCAGAGGCGCCGCTGGAGGTGGGGTGGGTGGTGGTAGGCGAGCATGCCGCCCACCTCGTTGAGCTGTCCCACGACCGCCTTGCGCTGCAGCCCGCCGCCGCGGGCCGCGTCCCAGGCCCGGAAGACCTCCACCGAGCGTTCGAGCTCGTCGACCTCCTCGGCCCCGATGGGAGCGGCCTCGTAGCGGTCGAACCCGGCTGGTTCGGCGTTCAGTTGTCGGTCGGCGACAGGAGTGTCGGCGGAGAGAGTCGGATCGGTGTGCAGCCAGTCGTACATGGCGCTGCTGAGTGCGGATCCCGCGGCGAGCGCGGCACCCGCGCCCACCAAGCCGCGTCGGTTGAGCATGAGGTCCATTCCCGTGAATTCGGTGAGGACCGCGGCAGTCCGTTCGGGCGCCCACGGCACATCGTCGGGACGTTCCTCATTCCCGCCGCCCTGCCGTTTCCCCGCACGCCCGTGCCGGACCAGACCGAGGTCCTCAATGGTCACGACACGGCCGAGACGCTCCGTGAACAGAGCCGCCAGCACCCGCGGCACCGGATCGCGCGGGATCTCTCCCGTGTCGATCCACCGCCGCACCCGGGAGGTGTCGGTCGACAGCTGGGGGTGGCCCATGGCCGCCGCCTGCCGGTTGACCAGCCTCGCGAGTTCGCCCTTGGACCAGCCGACCAGGCCGAACAGGTCCGCGAGCCGGGTGTTGGGTTGTCCGCTCACGTAAGCCCCCAGGTTCTCGGCTGAGTTGACAGTAGCCCGGTGCGACATGCCGGGCGACTATTCGCCAGGGTTCGCCAGGGTGCGCCAGATGGTGTGCCACTGGGCATCGGGTGTCAGGTAGGAATGCGCCACCCCGACCTGGTCGCCTGCCGGCTACCACCGGTGCATTCCCCCAGGGTGCACCCGGGCGTCCGGGCCGGGCGGCGCTTTGACCCGAAGGCACACGAAGGGATCTGTCCCCCATGTACGCAGCATCGTCCTCCGTGTCCGCCCCGCCCCGGTCGTTGCGTCCCCGCCCGGCGGGCAGCGGCCCCTACCTCGATCCCGCCCGTCCGACGGCCCCGGTGCTCGGCGCGGGCCGGGCCAGGCGGCCCGCGGGCATCGGCGCGCAACCGCTCAGCGGGAGACTCGACCTGTCCGGCCCGCAGGGCGCGCAGCTGCGAACGGCGATCGCGTCGGTGCACCGGATCTGCCCGGAGTTCGCACCGGTCCAGGTACTGCGCCGCAACGGACGCGCGGTGCTCCTGGTCGGCACGACCGGGCGCACCACGGCCGTCGCGAAGTGTTTACTGGACCACTCACCCGTGTGGTCCGAGCGGATCCGTCATGAAATAGCGGCATACCGCACGTTCGTCCGGCACCGCCCCCCCGTGCGGGCGCCGAGACTGATCGCGGCGGACCCGGACAACTGCACCCTGGTGATCGAGCGGATGCCGGGCCGCGTGGCCGCGCTCCACCGGCACCCGGCGGAGGCTCCGCCGCGGGCCGACATCCGGGCGGCGCTCGGCGCGATCTGCCGGCTGAACGCCTGGCGGCCGCCCGCCGGCACCTTCGACGCCCCGCTGGACTACGCGGCCCGCATCTCCCGCTTCCACGAGCTGGGGCTGCTGACCGACCGGGACATGGGCGACCTCCAGAAGCTGCTGCACGGCATCGCGACCACCGCGGGCCGGCAGGGCATGGGTCAGTTCTGCCACGGCGACGCGCTGTTGTCGAACATCCTTCTGTCACCGGCCGGTCCAGTGCTGGTGGACTGGGAGCACGCGGGCTGGTACCTGCCGGGCTACGACCTCGCCACGCTGTGGTCGGTGCTCGGTGACGCCCCCGTGGCACGGCGGCAGATCAGCCAGATCGCCCAGTCGGCGGGACCCGCGTCCCGGGACGCCTTCCTGGTCAACCTGATGCTGGTGCTGACCCGGGAGATCCGTACGTACGAGACGGCCGTGCAGCGTTCGATGCACGACACGACCCCGACGGCACCGGGAGTGGCCCACCCGGGTGCCGCGCCGTCCGGCGAGGAACAGCGGCTGTTGCTGAGGCGGCTGCACGACGACTGCCAGCTGGCCCGCCGGGCCGTGCGTGCGGCGGTCGGCACTCGCTGACGGGGACGACGGCCCGCGGTGCGTCTGGGCGACGCACCGCGGGCTTTCGTGTGTTCCCGACTCGTGTGTCTCCAGGGGAAAGCCCCTGCCTCTGGGCATCATTGACGGATCGTCGGCCGACCGGTACCACTGACGCACCGCTCGGTCCCGCACTCCCCCCACGCTCGATCGGCCCCGGAGGCTGAAATGCGAGGATCCGTCACCCCCTTCAGATGTCGGCGAAGTGCCACCGGAGCCGTGGCGGCCGCGGCCCTGCTGCTGCCCCTGCTGGGCGCGGCCCCGGCCGGCGGATCGCCGGAGCCCACCGCCAACCGGCTGCAACGGGCGTTCGCCGCGGCGGCCGCCGAGTACCACGTCCCGCAGAGCGTGCTCCTGGCCGTCTCCTACCTCCAGTCCCGCTGGGAGGGGCACGGCGGCGCGCCGAGCGTGACCGGTGGCTACGGCCCGATGCACCTCACCGACGCCCGCACCGCGCTGGCCAGGACGCCGCACCACAGCGAGGGCGCCGAGGACGCCCGCGGCGACCAGGCCCGTCCTGTGCTGCTCCCGGACGTGAAGGTGCCGGAGTACGCCGAGCTGCCCGCCCGCCTCAGGACCCTGGCGAAAGCGGCCGCACTGACGGGTCTGCCCGCGGCCGAGCTGCGCACCGACGAGGCCGCCAACGTCGCCGGCGGGGCCGCCCTGCTCGCCGCCGCGCAGAAGGAGCTGGGCGAGCCGCTGAGCGCTGACCCCTCGGACTGGTACGGAGCGGTGGCCCGTTTCTCCGGCGCGGACGACCGCGCGACGGCCGCCGCGTACGCCGACGAGGTGTACGACGTGCTGCGCACCGGCGAGGCGCGCACCACGGACACCGGGCAGCGTGTCGAGCTGGCTGCCCGCGCAGGTCTGCAGCCCGACACTGCCCAGTTGGCCCGGGCGGGTCTGCGTGCCGCGTCCGCCAACGGCACCGAGTGCCCGGCGACCGTCTCCTGCGAGTGGATCCCGGCTCCGTACGAGGAGTTCGGCGACCACGACTACGGCAACCACGACCTGGGCGAGCGGCCGTCGTCGCAGCGCATCACGTACATCGTCGTCCATGACACCGAGGGCGGCTGGGAGGGTGTCCTGGACCTGGTCCGGGACCCGGCCTATGTGTCGTGGCAGTACACGCTGCGCTCCACCGACGGCCACATCGCCCAGCACGTGAAGGCCAAGGACGTGGCGTGGCACGCCGGCAACTGGTATGTGAACGCCAAGTCGATCGGTCTGGAGCACGAGGGCTTCCTGGCGAACCCGGACGCCTGGTACACGGAGGCGATGTACCGGGCTTCGGCGCGCCTGGTGAGGTACCTCGCCGCGAAGTACGGCATCCCGCTGGACCGGCAGCACATCCTGGGCCACGACACCGTGCCCGGGCCGACCACCGCGACGGTGCCCGGCATGCACACCGACCCCGGCCCGTACTGGGACTGGCGGCACTACTTCGAACTGCTGGGCGACCCCCTGGAGGGGGCCGCCGTCAAGGGCGGCGGGCTGGTGACGATCCTGCCGGACTACGCCGCCAACCGGCCGGTGTACACGGGCTGCGTCGCCAAGGGCGAGCCGTGCGCACCGCACGGCTCCAGCGAGGTGCGGCTGTACGCGGACCACGACGAGGACTCCGCGCTGATCAAGGACGTCGGTCTGGGCACGGCCCCGACGACGGGCGTCAACGACCTCTCGTCGCGGGTCTCCACGGGTCAGCGGTACGCGGTCGCCGACCGGTGGGGCGACTGGACCGCGATCTGGTACCTGGGGCAGAAGGCCTGGTTCAGGAACCCGAAACAGCGGCCGGCCGCCGTGGCGTCGGCCGGCCTGGTGGTCACACCGAAGGCCGGCCTGGACAGCGTTCCGGTGTACGGGCGCGCCTATCCCGAGGCGGCGGCCTATCCGGCGGGAGTGCCCGCCCAGCCCGTGTCACCGCTGCCGTACACACTGCCGAAGGGGCAGAAGTACGTGGTCGGCGACAAGGTGCCCGGCGAGTACTACTACGCGGTCAGCTTCGCCACGGACTCGCACCGGGTGGTCGTCGGCAAGGACCTGTACTACGAGATCCAGTACGGCCACCGGGTGGCGTTCGTGCGGGCAGCGGACGTTCGGCTGTCGATCTCCTGAGCCGTCCGGGCGAGCGCGGTCAGCCCTGCTGGAACAGCTCCGCGGGCAGCGGCTTCAGCAGGGCGTACAGGTCGTCGGTGATGGGACGGTCCCAGGCGGCGATGGTGACCAGCACGTTGTCGCTGCGGTCGAACTGGACGCAGGAGATGCGGCTCTCGGAGAGCTTGAGGCGGCGGACGATCAGGAGGTTGTCGCCCTGCATCACCGGTACGTCCTCGCCGCCGACGACGGTGACCTCCTCGTCGTTCTCCAGCGCCAGCAGCAGCTGTGCGACCTCGAAGGGGACCTCGCCCTCCTCGACCTCACGTGCCGGAGACCCCTCGGGAAGGTTGCCGATGATCATCGCCGGACCACGGCCGCCGAACAGGTCGTAGCGCAGGAACACGCCCTGGCAGCTGCCGTCGGGCGCGGGCAGCAGACCGGCACCGAGATTGCCGGGCCAGTCGCCCGGGTCCATGGCCAGTACGTCGAAGTCAGGCCCGGCGGGCGTTGCGCTACGGCGGCGGAGGAACGACATGCCGCCATGGTACGTGCCCGGAGGTCGTCGGCGACGTGCGGGCGCCCACCCCGCGGGGCCGGGCAGGTTCTAGGCGGCCTTCTTGTGCCGCTGGTGGTGGCGGGCGACCCGGGCGCGGTTGCCGCAGGAGGGCCCGCACCACTCCTGACGGGCGTGTTCCTTGAGGAAGTAGCGCACACAGCGCGGTGCGTGGCAGGCGCGCAGCCGCTGCCGGTCGGGGCCGGCGAGGAAGGCGATCGCCGCCTGCGCGAGCACTGCGGTGAGCTCGGCGGCGCCCTGTGCGGCCCGCCGTTGTGCCTGGGGTTCGGTGCCGTCGGTCCAGTGCAGGACGGGGACGGTGGGGGTGCGGGCGGCCGCCGCGTTGAGCAGCTCGACGGCCTGGTGCACGGGCAGCAGCCGGGCGGCGTCGATGGAGCTCGGCTCATGGGGGCGCACCGCGTGGGCGAAGAGGGCGCGAACGGCGTCGCGCACGTCCCGGACGGCGGCGAGTGCCGCGTCGTCGGCGACGAAGCCGGCCTGGTCCGGCACGGCGCCGGGGTGGGCGTGGACCCACGCGGCGAGGCCCGCCGGTCCGGCCAGGTCGTCGGCCGTACCGCCGTGGCCGTCGTGCCGGACGGTGAGAGCGAGGTCGAGGGCGAGCCGGGTGTCGTGGCTGAGCGAGTCCTCCATGCGGCTAATGATAAGCAGGCGGCCGCCCATTAGTCGCCGGGTCGCCCTGCTCCCCCTGCTCCCCCTGCGCTCCTCAACGTCCTCCCTCTGCTCCCCGCATCCTCCACTTGTCACTCCTCCTCGCCGGCCGACGGTGGCACCACCGCCACCGGGCCGGCGGCGTGGAGGAGGACCGCGTTGGTGACGGAGCCCAGCATGCGGGCGGGGGCGAGGAGGCGTCGGCGGTGACGGCCCACGACCACCAGTTCGGCGTCCTTGGAGGCGGCGACGAGGTGACCGGCCGCGTCGCCGGGGACGACGAGGGGTTCGGCCCGCACGTCGGCGTACCTCTCCCGGTAGGGGGCGAGGAAGCCCTCGGTGAGGGTCCGTGTCTCGCTCTCCACGGCGTCCTGGTCGATCTCCGGTGGGACGAGGTCGCCGGGCGTCGACCAGGTCTGCATGGGCCAGGGGTAGACGGCGACGACCTGGAGGCGGGCGGCGCGCCGGGCGGCCTCGGCGAAGGCGAAGTCGAGGGTGGCGTCGTCGGGGCCGTCCACCTTGAGGCCCACGACGACGCGCGGCCCGGGCTCCGTCTCCGGCGCCGCCTCGACCTTCCGGTCGGGCCGGGGCACCACCACGACCGGGCACTCGGCGTCCCGCGCGGCCGCGAGGCCGTTGGAGCCGAGCAGCAGGCTGGCGAAGCCGCCGCGGCCGCGGGAGCCGAGCACGAGGAGCTGCGCGGTCCGGCTCTGCTCGGCCAGCACCGTGCCGACGGCGCCGTCGAGGCCGGCGTACTCCGTCGCGGGCAGGCCGGGCACCCCCTGCACATGGGCGCGCGCCGCGGCGAGCACCCAGTCGGTGTCGGGGTCCGGAGGGGTGACGACAGGGGCGCCGGGCTGCGTCCAGGCGTGGTAGTGCCGTACGTGGACCACCCGCAGCGGTGCCGCGCGCCCGCGGGCGGTGTCGACGGCCCAGTCCAGGGCACGCAGGCTGTCGCGTGAACCGTCGACCGCCACGACGACCGGCAGGGTGCTCATGGTTCCTCACCTCCGGAAGACGACCTTCCTCCTGTGGACGCCAGCCTCGCTCAGGTGGCGGTCCCGGAGGGCGCACCAGGGCGCGTGTCCGGAAAACGGGCGGGAAACCGGTGGCCCGGGCCGGCCTCGGGGTCCCAGTCGGACCTGGGGCCCGGCTCGGCCCCGCCCCTCAGGTCAGGTCGAACTCCCCCTCCCGCGCACCCGACACGAAGGCGCCCCACTCGGCGGGGGTGAAGATCAGGGTGGGGCTCTGCGGACGGCCGCTGTTGCGCATCGCGATGAACCCCTCGACAAAGGCGATCTGGACATCCCCCAGGCCTCGGCTGCTGGACTGCCACTCGGCGTTGCTGAGATCCAGCTCCGGCTTGTCCCAGCCCGTGAGCGGCTGCTGGATGGTGGTGCTCTCGGCCACGTCCGTGCTCCTCCCGTTTCGTCGTCCGCGGCCAGCCTAGCGATCGACCCCTGCCCTCAACAGGCCACGCGAGGGGGACCTTTACGAGGCGGGGGGTTCGCTGCCCACGAGCCACATGGAGAAGAACTGCGATCCGCCGCCGTAGGCGTGCCCGAGGACGCGCCTGGCGCCGTCCACCTGGTGGTCTCCGGCCTGCCCGCGCACCTGGAGCGCGGCCTCCGCGAACCGGATCATGCCGGAGGCCCCGATGGGGTTCGTGGACAGCACGCCTCCCGACATGTTGACGGGCAGGTCCCCGTCCAGCTCGGTCACCCCGGACTCGGTGAGCTTCCAGCCCTCGCCCTCGTCGGCGAAGCCGAGATTCTCCAGCCACATGGGCTCGTACCAGGAGAACGGCACGTACATCTCGACGGCGTCGATGTCCCGGCGCGGGTCGGCGATGCCCGCCTGCCGGTACACGTCGGCGGCGCAGTCCTTGCCGGCCCGGGGCGAGACGAAGTCCTTGCCGGCGAAGAGGGTCGGCTCGCTGCGCATGGCGCCGCCGAGCATCCAGGCGGGCGGCCTGGGCGCGCGGGCGGCTCCGGCGCGGTCGGTGAGGACCATCGCGCAGGCTCCGTCGGAGGAGGGGCAGGTCTCGGAGTAGCGGATGGGGTCCCAGAGCATGGGTGAGGCCTGGACCTTCGCCAGGGTGAGGTCGTGTTCGTGGAGGTGGGCGTAGGCGTTCTTCAGGGCGTTGCGCCGGTCCTTGTAGGCGACCAGCGAGCCGACGGTGTCGGGGGCGCCGCTGCGCCGCATGTAGGCGCGGACGTGCGGGGCGAAGAAACCGCCCGCCCCGGCGAGCAGGGGCTGCTGGAAGGGGATCGGCAGGGACAGGCCCCACATGGCGTTGGACTCGGACTGTTTTTCGAAGGCCAATGTGAGAACCGTGCCGTGGACGCGGGCGGCGACCAGGTTCGCGGCGACCAGCGCCGTCGACCCGCCGACCGAGCCTGCGGTGTGCACCCGCAGCATCGGCTTGCCCACCGCGCCGAGCGCGTCGGCGAGGTAGAGCTCGGGCATCATGACGCCCTCGAAGAAGTCGGGCGCCTTGCCGATGACGACCGCGTCGATGTCGGCCCAGGTCAACTCGGCGTCGTCGAGGGCTCTTTGTGCGGCCTCCCGGACCAGTCCGGCGATGGAGACGTCCCGGCGGGCCGCCACGTGCTTGGTCTGGCCGATGCCGACGACGGCCACGGGTTCCTTGCTCATCGCGGATCCCCTTCGAGTACGGCGACCAGGTTCTGTTGCAGACACGGGCCCGAGGTGGCATGGGCGAGGGCGCGGTCGGACTCGCCGCGGTGGATGCGGGCGGCGGCCTCCCCGATGCGGGCGAGACCGGCGGCCATCATCGGGTTGGCGGCGAGGGCGCCGCCGGAGGGGTTGATCCGTACGCTGTCGTCCAGCCTCAGCGCCTTGCGCAGGACGACCTCCTGCGCGGTGAACGGCGCGTGCAACTCGGCGGTGTCGAGGGGACGTTCGAAGGCACCGGCCCGCTCGGCGGCCAGCCGGGCGGACGGCGAGTCGGTGAGGTCGCGGACGCCGAGCGAGTGGGCCTCGATGCGGTGGTCGATGCCCCGGATCCAGGCCGGCCGCGAGCACAGTTCACGAGCCCGGTCCCCGGCGGCGAGGATCACGGCGGCGGCCCCGTCGCCGATCGGCGGGCAGTCGCCGGTCCGCAGGGGCCGTACGACGTAGTCGCCGTGCGGGACGGAACCTCTCAGCTGGGCACGCGGGTTGGCGATCTCGCGGCTGCGTGCGGCGATCCCGGCGAGCGCCGGCTCGTCGGTCTCGCCGGCGTCGATCAGCGCCTGCGCCTGGAGGGCGGCGAGGGCGACGGAGTCCGGCCACAGCGGGGCGACGTAGTACGGGTCGAGCTGGCGGGTGAGGACGTCGCGCAGCGACCCGGGCGAGGACTTGCCGTAGGAGTACACGAGCGCGGTGTCGGCGTCGCCGGTCAGCAGTTTGGTCCACGCCTCGTACAGGGCCCAGGCGCCGTCCGTCTCGACGTGCGACTCGGACAGGGGCGGCCAGGCGCCGACACCGTCGAGGGCGAGGGTGAAGGAGAAGGCGCGGCCGGCGAGGTAGTCGCAGGAGCCGGAGCAGGTGAAGCCGATGTCGGCGGTCCTGAGGCCGGTCTGTCCCAGGACGTCGTGCAGGACCGGCATCAGCATCTCCACCTCGGACTGTTCCTCGGTGGTGCGCAGCGTGTCGGACTGCGCGAAGGCCACGACGGCGACGTCGCGGAGTCCGGATACGTCCTCGCTGGTCACAGCAGCTCCCTGTAGGTGTCGTAGTCCGCGTCGGGTTCGCCGGTCGGCCGGTAGTGGTCCGGGTAGCGGCCGCCTTCCGTCCACACCGGTTCGACGCGCAGGCCCATGCGCACCTGGCCGTAGGGGATGCCGCCGATGCGGCCGTGCAGGGTGAGGTCGGCGCCGTCGAGCGCGATGTGGGCGTAGACGTAGGGGACTTCGATGTCGAGGTTCTTCGCCTTGATGTTGACGATGCAGTAGGTGGTGACCGTGCCGCGCGGGCCGACCTCGACCTGTTCGGCGGTGGCCACTCCGCAGGTGGGGCAGGCACCGCGCGGCGGGACGTACACCTTGCGGCAGGACGGACAGCGCTCACCGACGGTGCGCCGGTCGGAGAGGGCGTGGATGTAGGCGGACTGGGCGCGGCCGGGCGAGTAGGTGTAGTCGAGGCGGGCGGGGGCGACGATGCCGATGACCGGGTCCTGGAACTCGCCCGCGTGAACGGTGACTTCGGCGTCGTCGCCGTCGTACGGCTCGAAGCAGGCGATGTCGGTGATGGCACCGGAACGCTTCTCGGCCCAGCGGATCCGGACCCGCATGCCCGTGTGCACGGCGTCGGGGCCGGGGGCGTCGAGGGCGTGCAGCAGGGCGGTGTCGGCGCCGTCGAGCCGGACCAGGGCCCAGGCGAACGGGGCGGTGAGGGGCTGTCCGCGGCGGGGTTCGGGGTTCCAGGCCCAGGTCGTGACGGTGCCGGTGGAGCCCACGTGGACGAGGTCGCGGATCTCCTCGGCGGTCACGGGGTCGTACTCGACGGGTGGGACGAGCGTGCGCCCGTCACCGGTTTTCACGCCGAGGACGACCCGCTCGCGCAGCCCGGTCAGGAACGCGCTCTGGACGGGGCCGAGGGAGCGCGTGAAGGGGAACTCGACGACGAGGGGGGCTTTGAGGACTTCGGGCATGGCAGCTGCCTCCTTGGAGCCTCGATGCGGCGCGCCCCGAGGGGCGCTGGGCTGTGACATCTGCGGCTCCGCCGCGTGAGCGCGACCAGCCACGGGCGGCCCGCAGCGGCGGAACGGGGCCGCACCCTGCGGAGCATTACTCCCGCTTGTAAACGGGCGCCCGCTTCTCCGCGAAGGCACGCGCACCCTCCTTCGCGTCGCGCGTGTCAAAAATCGGCCATCCCCGCTTGAGTTCGGCCGCGAGGCCCTCCGCCTCGGTCATCTCGGCGGTCTCGTACACGGACGCCTTGACCGCCTCCACGGCGAGCGGCCCGCACGCGTTGATCCGCTCGGCGATCTTCAATGCCTCGGCGAGCGCGGTGCCGTCCGGGACGACATGTCCGACGAGCCCGACGTCTGCCGCCTCCCGGGCGCTGTAGGGGCGTCCGGTGAGGAGCATCTCCAGGGCGTGCGTACGCGGGATCTGCCGTTGGAGGCGGACGGTGGAGCCACCGATCGGGAACAGGCCGCGCTTCACCTCGAAGAGACCGAAGGTCGCGGACTCGCCGGCGATCCGGATGTCGGTGCCCTGGAGGATCTCGGTGCCGCCCGCGACGCAGTACCCCTCGACGGCGGCGATGACCGGCTTGCGGGGGCGGTGGTGGCGCAGCATCGCCTTCCAGTGCAGGTCGGGGTCGGCGTCCAGCCGGTCGCGGTACCGCTGCCCTTCCATGCCCTTGCCGGCCAGGGCCTTGAGGTCCATGCCGGCGCAGAAGGCCCCCCCGGAGCCGGTGAGGACGATCGAGCGGACGCTGTCGTCCTCGTCGGCCTCGAGCCAGCCGTCGTAGAGGCCTACGAGCATCGGCAACGAGAGCGCGTTCTTGGCCTCGGGCCTGTTGAGTGTGAGCACCAGTGTGGCGCCTTCGCGCCGCACGGTGAGGTGTTCGGTCCCGCCCATGACCCATCTCCCCTCTGACAGAACGAGAACAGGTTGCAGTAGGCGGGAAGGCACTTCAAGGGTTTTCTGACACTCAGTCAGATTTCTTGGTGCGGGCTCTTCACAGTTACGGCGCCCTTTGCTCTGATGACCGGCGAACCGTCGAGGAGCCAGGCCGTCCGAGGTCAGGAGGAGCGGTGGAGTACAACCTTGCCGACCTGTTCGAGTCGGTCGTGGACGTGGCCCCGGGCCGCGAGGCGCTGGTGTACGTCGACCATCCCGGCACCGGTGAGGAACGCCGGTTGACCTATGCGGAGTTGGACGCGGCCGCGAACCGGGTGGGCCACCACCTTCTCCATGCCGGGATACGCCCGGGCGAGCATCTCGGGCTCCATCTCTACAACGGGATCGAGTACCTCCAGACGGTGCTCGGCTGTCTGAAAGCACGGATCGTCCCGGTCAACGTCAACTACCGCTACGTGGAGGAGGAGTTGGTCTACCTCTACCGGGACGCGGATCTGGCGGCGCTGGTCTTCGACGCGGAGTTCGCCGACCGGGTGGCGGCGGCGCGGCCGCGGGCGCCGAAGCTGCGGCATCTGCTGCGGGTGGGGACGACCGGGCCGCTGGGCGTGTCGTTCACGGAGGCCGAGGCCGCGGGGTCGCCGGACCGGGGGTTCCCGGCCCGTTCGGGCGACGACCAGTTCATCATCTACACCGGCGGGACGACCGGCATGCCCAAGGGCGTGATGTGGCGTCAGGAGGACCTGTTCTTCGCGGGGCTGGGCGGCGGTGCGCCGACCGGCGAGCCGGTGAAGAAGCCGGAGGAGCTGGCCGAGCGCGTGGCGGCGGGCGGATCGGGGATCACCTTCTTCCCCACTCCCCCGCTGATGCACGGGACGTCCACCCTGACGGCGTTCATCGGGTTCAACTTCGGCCAACGGGTCGTGCTGCACCGAAAGTTCGTGCCTGAGGAAGTCCTGCGAACCATCGAGAAGGAGAAGGTCACCGCCATGTCGCTGGTGGGCGACGCGATGCTGCGGCCGCTCATCGACGCGCTGGCCGGCCCGATGAAGGGCACGGACTGCTCGTCCATGTTCAGCGTCTCGTCGTCGGGCGCGATCATGTCGGACACGGTGCGGAGACAGTTCCTGGCGCTCCTCCCGAACGTCATGCTGCTCAACAACTTCGGCTCCTCCGAGTCAGGCTTCAACGGCACGGCGACCGAGGACGCCGGGCCCGAGCGCGGCTTCCGCATCCGGGTCAACTCACGTACGCAGGTGGTCGATCCGGCGACGTTCGAGCCGGTCGCCGTGGGTGAGGTGGGCCGGGTCGCGCAGTGCGGGCACGTGCCGCTCGGCTACTACAACGACCCGGTGAAAACCGCCGAGACCTTCTACGAGAAGGACGGCGAGCGGTGGGTGCTGCTGGGCGACATGGCGACCGTCGACGAGGCCGGCGTGGTCACCGTCCTCGGCCGGGGTTCGCAGTGCATCAACACCGGGGGCGAGAAGGTGTACCCCGAGGAGGTCGAGCAGGCGCTCAAGTCCCATCCGGACGTGTACGACGCCCTGGTGGCCGGAGTGCCGGACCCGACGTGGGGCAACCATGTGGCCGCCGTGGTGGAGCTGCGCGGAGGCGCACCGCACCCGTCCCTCGACGAC
This sequence comes from Streptomyces griseus subsp. griseus, assembly GCF_000720255.1. GTDB lineage: Bacteria > Actinomycetota > Actinomycetes > Streptomycetales > Streptomycetaceae > Streptomyces > Streptomyces griseus_I. The sequence continues at coordinate 32,483 of NZ_JOJE01000044.1, forward strand.
ATCCAGGACCACTGCCGCACCCGGCTCGCCGGGTACAAGATCCCCCGACAACTGGTGATCACCGACTCCATCCGCCGTTCTCCCAGCGGCAAGGCGGACTACCGCTGGGCACGGGAGGTGGCGGTGGCGGCGGAGGGATGACGCATTCGGATCGCCGTCCCCCGTCCAAGGCGCGTGACCTGGGCGGGAGTCACCGAGGGCCGACCGGGTGGGCGTCCAGGAACGCGGCCACCCGCCCGGCGAACCACTCCGGATCGTCCAGCCACGGATAGTGCCCCGCACCGGGCTGCACCGCGAACTCGGCATGCGCAAAGGCGTCGGCGATCCGGCGGGCGAGGTCGGGCCGGGGGCCTCCGTCGAGTTCGCCGGCGAGGACGAGGACGGGGGCCGTGACGCGGGTGAGGCCGGCGCGGGTCGCGGGCGGGTCGTAGGCCCCGGCGGAGCCGTACACGTCGTGGGCGGCGTCGTTGAACTGCTCGTCGGCGCGCGCGTCGTGCTCGCGGGCCACATCGTCCCAGCGGCCGTAGAAGAACGGCGCGAAGGCCGGGTCGAAGTCGCCGTCCTCCCGCAGCCAGGCCTCGAACGCCGGAAACGCGTCCTCGAACCAGGGCTCCCCCTTGCGCAGGCGGGCCGCCTGCAGCCGGTCCTCGGTCGTCACCGACAGCCCCAGCGCCCGGGGGATGACGGTGACCAGCACCAGCCGCGCCACCCGCTGCGGATACCGCGCCGCGTACAGCATCGCCAGGTTGCCGCCCGCGGAGTGCGCGAGCACGTCCATCCGCTCCAGTTCCAGATGGACGCGCAGCGCCTCCACGTCGTCGACGAGCCGGTCGCAGCGGTACGTCGCCGGATCCGCCGGCAGCGCCGAGTCCCCGGTCCCCCGCAGATCGAGGCGGATCAGCGTGCGACGGTCCGAGAGCCCGCCCAGGTCACCGAGGTAGGCGGAGGCCTGCATGGGCCCGCCGGGCAGTACGACGAGGGGCGCGCCCTCACCCTGGACGTGGTAGGCGAGGATGGTCCCGTCGGATGCGCTGAACGTCGGCATGGCACCGATCATCGACGAACCATCGGCCACCCCGCAATCGAGTGAGCGCGACGCACCGGAGAAAGTCCGCCGGTCCTCTTGCCTCGGCCCCGTCGGCCTGGATTACTGATCTTCAGCACCTCGACCGAATGATCGGTCGCCCGGATCGCGTGTGGGTGAAGGAGACGGCCTCATGGCGGACGCGACGGATCTGGACCCCGGGGAGCGGCTCGGCCCCGCGGAACTGCGCGCGCTGCAACTGGAGCGGCTGCGCGCCTCGCTGCGGCACGCGTACGTCAACGTGCCGTTCTACCGGGCGTCCTTCGACAAGGCCGGTGTCCACCCCGATGACTGCCGCGGTCTCGGCGACCTGGCCCGCTTCCCCTTCACCACCAAGGCGGATCTGCGGGAGAACTACCCGTACGGCATGTTCGCGGTGCCGCGGGAGCGGATCCGCCGGATCCACGCGTCGAGCGGGACGACGGGGCGGCCGACGGTCGTCGGGTACACGGAGGCGGACCTGTCGATGTGGGCCGACATGGTGGCCCGTTCGATCCGTGCGGCGGGCGGGCGGCCCGGGAACACGGTCCATGTGGCGTACGGCTACGGCCTGTTCACCGGCGGCCTGGGCGCCCACTACGGCGCCGAACGCCTCGGCTGTACGGTCGTCCCCGCGTCCGGCGGGATGACGGCGCGCCAGGTGCAGCTGATCCAGGACCTGCGGCCCGGCATCATCATGGTGACCCCCTCCTACATGCTCACGCTGCTCGACGAGTTCGAGCGGCAGGGCGTCGACCCGCGCGGCACCTCACTGCGCGTGGGCGTCTTCGGCGCCGAGCCGTGGACCGAGCGGATGCGCGAGGAGATCGAGGAGCGGTTCGCGATCGACGCCGTCGACATATACGGCCTGTCGGAGGTGATCGGCCCGGGTGTCGCCCAGGAGTGCGTGGAGACGAAGGACGGCCTGCACATCTGGGAGGACCACTTCTACCCGGAGATCGTCGACCCGGTCAGCGGGGAGGTGCTGCCGGAGGGCGAGGAGGGTGAACTGGTCTTCACCTCGCTCACCAAGGAGGCCATGCCGGTGATCCGCTACCGGACCCGTGACCTGACGCGGCTGCTGCCGGGAACGGCGCGGGTCTTCCGGCGGATGCGGAAGGTCACCGGACGCAGCGACGACATGGTGATCCTGCGCGGGGTGAACCTCTTCCCGACCCAGATCGAGGAGATCGTGCTGCGCACCCCGGGCGTGGCCCCGCACTTCCAGCTCCGCCTCACCCGCGAGGGCCGTCTCGACGCCCTCACGGTCCGTGCGGAGGCCCGCCCCGGCGCCACGGCCGAGGACCGGGACGCGGCCGCACGCACCATCACGGCGGCCGTGAAGGACGGCATCGGTGTCTCGGTCGGCGTCGAGATCGTCGAACCGGAGTCGCTGGAGCGGTCGGTGGGCAAGATCAGGCGGATCGTGGACGAGCGCCCCCGGGAGTCATGACCCGAACCGGTCCCGCAGCTCCCGCTTGAGGATCTTGCCGCTCGCGTTGCGCGGGAGTTCGTCGACGAACAGCACCCGCTTCGGCGCCTTGAAGGGGGCGAGCTTCTCGCGGGCGTGGCCGATGAGTTCGTCCTCGGTGACCTCGCCGCGCGGGACGACGACCGCGGTGACCGACTCGATCCACTTCTCGTCGGGGAGACCGATGACGGCGACCTCGGCGACGGACTCGTGGGTGTAGAGGGCGTCCTCGACCTGGCGTGAGGCGACGAGGACGCCGCCGGAGTTGATGACGTCCTTGACCCGGTCGACGATGGTGAAGTACCCGTGCGCGTCACGGACCGCCAGATCGCCGGAGTGGAACCAGCCGTCGCGGAAGGCCTCGGCGGTCTCCTCGGGCTTGTCCCAGTAGCCCTCGCACAGCTGCGGGGAGCGGTAGACGATCTCGCCGGGGGTGCCGTCCGGGACGTCCTCGCCGTTCTCGTCGACGACCCGTGCGTCCACGAACAGGACGGTGCGGCCACAGGAGTCCATCCTGCCCTTGTGCTCGTCGGGGGCGAGGACCGTCGCCAGCGGGCCGATCTCGCTCTGTCCGAAGCAGTTGTAGAAGGCCAGCTTGGGCAGCCGTTCACGGAGCCGTTCGAGGACGGGGACCGGCATGATCGACGCCCCGTAGTACGCCTTGCGCAGGCCGCTCAGGTCCCTGGTGGTGAAGTCGGGGCGGTTGGACAGGCCGATCCAGACGGTCGGCGGGGCGAAGAGGCTGTCCACGCGGTCCGCCTCGATGAGGTCGAAGAGCCGGTCGCCGTCGGGCGCGTCGAGGATGATGTTCGTGGCGCCGACCGCGAGGTAGGGCAGCAGGAACACGTGCATCTGCGCGGAGTGGTACAGCGGCAGCGCGTGCGCCGGCCGGTCGCCCGCGCTCAGGTCGAGCGCCGTGATCGCGCTCAGATACTCGTGGACCAGCGAGCGGTGCGTCATCATCGCGCCCTTGGGCAGGGCTGTCGTACCCGAGGTGTACAGCAGCTGCGCCAGGTCCTCGCCGCGCGGCTCGGGACCGTCGTACGGCGGTGACGCGGCCAGCCGTTCCAGCAGGGAGTCGTCGGCGTCGCGCAGCGGCATCGTACGGACGCCGTCGGGGAGCCGTCCCGTCAGGTCGGGGTCGGTCAGGACCAGGGTGCTGCCGGACTGGCCGACGATGTAGGCCAGGTCGTCGCCGGTGAGGTTCTGGTTGACCGGTACGTGGACCAGTCCGGCGCGGGCGCAGGCGAGGAAGCCGATGAGGTAGGCGTCGGAGTTGTGGCCGTAGGAGCCGACCCGGTCTCCGGGAGCGAGTCCCTGGTCGAGCAGGAGGCTCGCCGCGCGGGAGACGGCGTCGTCGAGTTCCTCGTACGTCCAGCTGCGGTCGCGGTGCTCCACCGCGACGCGCGCCGGGGTGCGGCGGGCGCTTCGGCGCAGCACCCCTTCAACCGTACTGCCGTGTCCAGGCGTCATGACACATGATCTTCGGCCGGTCGAAGAGCCGGGTCAAGCAACCGGGCCGAGGGCACATACCCGTTGGTACGCTCAACCACCCCTTCCCTCAACGATGTTGGGAGGCACGATGCGCACCCGCTTCAGACGCCTCGTCGTCGCGGCCGTCGCCCTGCTGACCGCCACGGCCTCACTGCCCGCGGCCGCGACGGCGGCCGAACGGCAGGACCGGCGACAGGAACGTCCCGAGCACGGCGGCCTGTCGGCCGTCATCCGCTACACCGAGTACGGCATTCCCCATATCGTCGCGCGGGACTACGCCGGCCTCGGCTTCGGCACCGGCTGGGCCCAGGCCGCCGACCAGGTGTGCACCCTCGCCGACGGTTTCGTGACCGTGCGCGGCGAGCGGTCGCACTTCTTCGGGTCCGACGCGGCGCCCGACCTCTCGCTCTCCTCCGCGACGAGGAACCTCTCCAGCGACCTGTACTTCAGAGGAGTGCGGGAGGCGGGCACGGTGGAGCGGCTGCTCGCCGAGCCGGCGCCGGCCGGGCCGAGCCGGGCGTCGAAGGACCTCATGCGGGGCTTCGCCGCCGGCTACAACGCCTGGCTGCGGCAGCACCGGATCACCGACCCGGCCTGCGCGGACGCCGCCTGGGTACGCCCCGTCACCGTCGCCGACGTGGCGGCGCGCGGCTACGCGCTGGCGGTGCTCGGCGGTCAGGGCCGGGGCGTGGACGGCATCACGGCCGCACAGCCGCCCACGGCGACCGCGCGCGACGCCGATGCCACATCCTCGGCGACGTCGGGCGAACGGCCCGACGCCGAGGAGACCGCTCGGGCCGCCCTTGGGCTGCTGGCGGCGGACGGCTCGGACAGGGGGTCCAACGCGGTCGCCTTCTCCGGCTCCACCACGGCGAACGGCCGCGGGCTGCTGCTCGGCAACCCGCACTACCCGTGGCAGGGCGGCCGCCGCTTCTGACAGATGCAGCAGACCATCCCCGGCGAGCTCAATGTGTCGGGCGGCGCGCTGCTCGGTACGGGCACGGTGTCGATCGGGCACAACGACCGCGTGGCCTGGAGCCATACCGTCGCCACGGGTGTCCCCCTCGACCTCCACCAGCTGACGCTGGATCCGGCCGACCCGACGGTCTACCTGGTCGACGGCGTGCCGGAGCCGATGACCCGGCGGACCGTCACCGTCCCCGTGAAGGACGGCGCGCCGGTGACGCGCACGCAGTGGTGGACACGCTACGGCCCGGTGGTCACCTCGCTCGGCGCCACCGTGCCCCTCCCCTGGACCCGTACGACGGCGTACGCGCTCAACGACCCCAACGCCACCAACCTCCGCGCCTCCGACACCTCCCTCGGTTTCGCCACGGCCCGGGGCACGGACGGCGTCCTGGACTCGCTGCGCCGCACGCAGGGCCTGCCGTGGGTCAACACGGTGGCCGCGGACTCGCGCGGGCACACGTTGTTCACCCAGTCGCAGGTGCTCCCCCGTATCACCGACGAGCTGGCCCAGCGCTGTTCCACCCCGCTGGGCAGGGCCACCTACCCCTCGTCGGGGCTGGCGGTCCTCGACGGCTCACGCGGGGACTGCGCGCCCGGCAGCGACCCCGACGCCGTACAGCCGGGGATCTTCGGGCCCGCGAAGATGCCGGTCCTCCGGGACGCGCCGTATGCGGAGAACTCCAAGTGACTAAGGTGCGTCGCTGACCTGCCGGGAGACCCAGCTCCACCAGTTCAGTGCGAGTTCCTTCGACACGCCCCCGGGCGAGGCGCCCTCCGCGGGTTGACACCGAGCGCGCTGAAGGGACTCCGCGACCTCGCCCAGCTCCTGACTGATCTTGGAGCGCACCGGCTCCGCCGCACGCCGCCCATCCCCTCAAGGCCCCTCCACCAGACCGGTTCACGGACGTTCCTCGCCCGCCGTTCGGCCCATGAGATCTGCACCGCCCCGCGCTACCGCGCACGACGCCGTGGGCCGAGCCACACCTGATGGTGGCCCGAGGACCGGCACACCGGGATATGACTGGACGACGAGGACATCGTTCTGCGCTGAGGCCTGGCGGACCCTGCACGACTCGCGGTGTTACAGGGTCGCTCACAACGCCATCAATGCTGCAGGGCGATCTTCGAAGTTGATCGCACAGTTCGCGGCGAGTCAGATGCAGTGCCGAACACGCAGCACCCATGCCGCCACCTGGCAGTCGCGGGAAGACCTCGTAGTCTGGGGGTAAGGCAGCACCCGATGGTGCTACCCACCCAGGCAGATGCCAGACCGCTGAAGACTCGGAAGGGTGGCGGGACGAGGGACGGACTCGATCGGAGCTCGCCGCGCAGAGCGCGGACACACGAGATAACTCATCGATCAATGAGAGGTCTTTGATGCCGACCCCATCGACACTCGAACGCCTGTGTGACATTCGCGAGTTGCAGGACGCGGACGATGGTCACTCGATCGCGATCCGTAAGGGGATTGCCGATAGCGAGATGTCTGCTGTCCGGGTCGGCGGCAAGCGGAGCGAAATATCCAACTGTGACGGAACCCGGCACCGTGGTGGTACGGCTGAAGGCGTCGTAGACGTAGCCCGTTGCGACGAGGCGGTCGGCCGAGTCGTACGTTGTGGTGACAGCTGTTCCGCCCGAGGTCGGGCAGTCCTCGCCCGGTCCGCCCGCCACCGTGTTCAGTGTCTTGCGGTTGGTGCGGGCGTCAAAGCCGCCGGCGCGGGGCGCTTGGTCGGCGCGCTGCTGCGTCCATGACCTCCTCACCGATACTCATCCCGGCGGCGTCATGATGGACCCGGGCGGTGGTGCAGCTCGCACTGACCACGGACAAGTCCGTCTGCCTCTGAAGGTCGGCCTCGGCGATCACGCCTTCCAGCAGTGCGGTGCAGACGCCGACGTCCCTCCAGGCCCGGAAGCGGCCGTAGACCAGAGGCCGAACTCGCCCGGCATCTCCCGCCACTGACTACTGCTACGGAACCGCCAGATCACCCCCACGAACTGCTCCCACAACCGTCCGGGGTACGGGCCGTACTCGCCGATCGGCAGCGAACGGCTCGATCAACCTCCACTGCCTGCCGGTGAGTTGCCTGCCTCACGCGAACCCTTGACGCTGAACCGTTTCATTGCTTCTCTCGAGAGGCTGCCTCTGGGAGCGCTCCCACCCCACGCGAAAGGGATCCCCGTGCAGACCACCCCCCACGTCACCTCCTTACGCCGCCTCGCCCGTACCCTCCCTGCGCTCGTCACGGCCGTTCTCGTCGCCTGTCTGCTGTCCTGGACGGGGAGCTCCCCCGCCCAGGCCGCGCCGGGTGACGGCTCGGTCTCCGACCCCAACATCGTCTACGTCGGGCGCTGGGACACCAGCGCCGGCACGGCGGCGGTGCCCTCCTGGACCGGCGCCTACCTGCAGACGGCCTTCACCGGTACCACGGTGAAGGTCAAGGCGAGAGACGCGGTCAACCTGTACGCCAGCATCGACGGCGGCCCCGACGTCTTCCACCCCGGCGTGCGCGGCACGGTGAACCTCACTCCCCAGCCGTTGTCCGCCGGCACCCACACCCTGCGCATTTCGTACCGCTCCGGCGACACCGTCTTCCAGGGCCTGGTGCTGGACCCCGGTGCGCGCACGGTCCCGCCTGACGCCCCGTCCCGGCTCGTCGAGTTCGTCGGCGACTCCATCACCGCCGGTGCTCTCACGGACCGGCTCGCACTGGACTCGTACGCCTGGAAGACCGGCGAGCAACTGGGGGCGCGCCACACCCAGATCGCCCGATCCGGCTACTGCCTCGTCACCCAGTCCGGATGCACGGGCCTGAGCACGCAGTTCTTCAGGACGGCGAGCACCGGCAGCCAGAACTGGGACTTCTCCCGCTACCGGGCGGACGCCGTCGTCATCAACCTGGGCACCAACGACATCGGCCACGGAGTGACCGGCGCCGCCTTCCGGTCGGCGTACACCAAGTTCCTCGCCGACCTGCGCGCCACCTACCCGAACGCGCAGCTCTTCGCCGTGCAGACGCTCAAGAAGCGCTACGTCGCCGAGACCAGGGCGGCCGTCACGGCCCGCACCAACGCCGGTGACAGCAGGGTGCACTACGTCGACACGACGGGCTGGCTGAACGACGGCGCCGACTACGAGGACGGCAACGGGCATCCCAACGAGGCCGGCCACACCAAGTTCGCGAACCGCCTCGCCCCCGTCATCGCCGCCCGACTCGGCAGCCCCGCATCCACCCTGGCGGCCGCTCCCGGCCAACCCGGCGACGCGAACATCAAGTTCGTGGGCCGCTGGGACACCAGGACATCCACCGCCTACACCCCGTACTGGGCGGGCGCCTACTACCGGGTCGGCTTCACCGGCCGGACCGTCCAGCTCAAGCAGCGCGGGACGATCGACTTCTGGGCGAGGATCGACAACGGCCCGGTGAAGTTCTACGACGACGTCAGGGGGACGGTGAACCTGACGCCCTCCCCCCTGTCCGCCGGCAACCACACCCTGCAGGTCAACTACCAGGTGGTCGCCGGTTCGTACCGGGGTGACGCCGTCTTTCAGGGGCTGGTCCTCGACAGCGGCGCCACGACATTCGCACCGTCGGCGCCCGGCAAGCTGATCGAGTTCGTCGGCGACTCGATCACGGTGGGGACGACGTCGTCGCAGAACGCCCGCACCGCGTACGGCTGGCTGATCGGGGAACGGCTCGGCACCGAGCACACCCAGATCGCCCAGGGCGGCGCCTGCCTGGTCGCCGCGGCGGACGGATGCGTCGGCCTGGAACGGCAGTTCACCAAGCTCAACCCGAACGCGGCCACCCCCGACTGGGACTTCTCCCGCTACCAGGCGAACGCGGTCGTCATCAACCTCGGCACCAACGACGTGGGGCACGGGGTCAGTTCCGCGCAGTTCCAGACGGCGTACACCGGCCTGCTGCGCAAGGTCCGCGCCGCGTACCCACAGGCGTGGATCTTCGCGTTGGAGACCTTCCGCGGCCGGTACGTCCCGCAGACCCAGGCGGCGGTCAAGGCAGCCGTCGACGGCGGCGACTCCCGGGTCTCCTTCGTCGACACCACCGGCTGGCTGGGTTCGGGCGACCTGACGGACTCGGTCCATCCCAACGACCAGGGGCACCGCGTCATCGCGGACCGGCTTGCGCCGGTGATCGCGGCGCGGATCGGTATGTGACGGAGGGCCGGGCCGCCGGACCGCGACGCGCGGCGGGCGCCTCCGCTGCCTGAGGGGGCGTCCGGCCCGGGCCCCGGCTCGACGGCGAGATCGCCGCACTCCCTTCCTCTTGACCGCGTCGAGCACAAGGCTCGATTCGTCGTCCAACCACATCGCGGGTAGATGCCGATCGTCCTGCTCGACGGGTCACCGCGCTTGCCGGGAATGCTCGGGATCGCCTCGAACGTGAGGCACCAGCCAGCCTCCTGCCAGGTGTGCTCGGGCACTGGCACCATGCGCTCGTACTCTGTGCCGACACGGTCGGGGGCAGGCTCGCGAGCCGCTGTGGATCTCCTACTCGTGCTGGTAGTGAGCGGTTGTCCGACCCCAAGATCATCCGCCGACGGCCACCTCGGTGTTCCGTGAGTACGAGCGGCGCTATCAGCAGCCCAGTCGCTCACCGCGGCGACAGCCGCAGCCCTTTGAAGATTCGAGCCTTCAGGCGGGAACCCCCGCCCGGCGGGAAATGCTCAGGCAACCGTGACCTTGATCGTGTGCCGGCCGGTCGCCCCGTCGGGCAACGGCTCGTGCACCTGTCCTGTCTGCACCTGGCCCGTGTTGTCGGTGGCGCGTACTTGCAGCCGATGCTCGCCGGGCGTCGCCGGCCACGGCCAGCTCCACTGCCGCCATGTGTCCACCGACGGCACCGCCGCGAGCTGTGCCCGCTGCCATGGCCCGTCATCCACGCGGACCTCCACCGCGGACACCCCACGATGTTGCGCCCACGCCACCCCGGCCACCATCACCAGACCTTGCTCCAGACGCCTGCCCGCGGCCGGTGTGTCGATCCGCGACTGTGTCTTCACCGGAGCCAGCGCCGCGTAATCCCGCCGTACCCAGTAGGCGCTGAAGTCCGAGAAACGACTCAGCTCCAGCTCCGTCAGCCACTTCGTCGCCGATACGTATCCGTACAGCCCGGGCACCACCATCCGGACCGGAAATCCGTGCTCGACCGGCAGTGGCTCCCCGTTCATCCCGACCGCCAGCAACGCGTCCCGCCCGTCACGCAACGCCGCCGTCGGTGTACCGGCCGTGTAGCCGTCCACGGAACGGCTCACCACCTGATCCGCGCTGTCATCCGGCTCGACTTCATCCAGCAGATCCTTGATCGGTACCCCCAACCACCGCGCGTTGCCGACCAACTCGCCGCCGACCTCGTTGGACACGCACGCCAGCGTGATGTAGCGCTCCACCATCGGCCGTGCCAGCAATTGCTCGTACGTCAGCGTCAGCGGCCGTTTCACCCGGCCATGAATCGTCAGCCGCCAGTCCCTCGGTTCCATCTGCGGCACCGTCAAAGCGGTGTCGATCCGGTAGAAGTCCGCGGCACTGGTCACGAACGGCTCCACCCCGGGCACGCCGACGGAGACCTTGGCGGGCAAGGGTGCTGCCGGGCTCGACGGCGACGGGAGAACCACCGCGGCCCGGGCCGCGGCCACACGCTGTGCCCAGAGCCGACGTCCGCCCGGTACGGCCACCGCGGCCGCGCCGATCGCCCCGACCGCCAGCGCGAGAAACCGTCGTCGGCCCGGTGGCTGTCCCGCGCCGTCCAGCACCGAGTTGCCGGTGTCCGACGACGGTGAGCCGGCTCCCCGCACGGGAGTGTGGGTTCCCTGTGCCGCCACGTCCGTATCCGGGCCGGTGTCGTCCCCCGGGCCGGTGTCGTCCCCCAGGTCCTGCGCCGATACCGCGGCACGGCGCGGCAGGGTCCGGCGCAGCAGCACCAGAAGGCCGGCAGCGGCCACGGCACCGGCCACTGTCGGCAGCGGGTACGCCCACGTGGCGCTGGGCCGGGTGGCTGACGCGAGTACGCCGATCATCCCGAACACAGCGACGCCGGCCAGCCCGTACCAGAGCCGGCGCATGGCCAGTACACCGATGAACGCGGCGAACACCGCCAACACCAGCACGATTCCCGCCTGCAGTGCCAGCTTGTCGTACGTGTAGAACACCGCGACGGCGAACTCCTTGACCGGGGTCGGCGCGGCATCCACGGCGACGCCCCCCACCGCCACGAGGGGCGCCGAGGGCCCACCCGTCGCGGCTGCCATCAACTCACCGAGGCCCAGGGCGAGTGCGGTGGCCGCGACGCCGGCAAGCTCGCCGTACCACTGCTTGGGCGGTCTTCCCGGTGCCGGCCGATCTGTCTTCCGCGTCTCCATGTCTATACCGGACATCTGATCGGCGCTTATCGGCTCACCCGGCGCAGCCGGGCGAAGCCGACACCCAGCACGACCAGACCGACGATCGCCACGACCGGCCCGACGACCGCCCACAGCGTCACGCCGCTCATCGCCGAGCCCTTCATGACGTCGAGTCCCTGCAAGGTCCAGCCCACGCCGACAAAGGCAAGCAGTGCGCCGAGGCCGAGGACGAACCAGTTCTTCTTCATGGGGTATCTCCAGGTGTGGAGCCGAAGTGCTCGACATCGAGCGTGACGGTTCTGCGGCCGCAGCGGCGACAACGTGTGGTTGGACCCCGTTGTCCACCGATCGACGTACGCAAGGCTCCGCTGGTGCGTGGACGCTCCTCGACACCGAGTCGGGCACTGTGGATCTGGGCGCCCGTAAACTGGCGGCCAGATCTCGGTGGGCGAAAGTGGGCAGGTCGTGGCAGTGCGCAGCACCGTCGACTTCGGACACCGCTACCGCGTCGGATGGCATGTCCTCGTCGGCGCCGTCGCGATACCGCTCGCCGTCGCCATAGCGGCCGACGTCTCCGTGGCGCTCGGACAACGCCTGCTGGCCCTCGGTACGCTCGCTGTCATCGTCGCCTGCTACGCCCTGGTCGCTCCGCGGGCCATGGAAAACCGCGACGAGCGTTGGGGTGCGGCCTATTTCGCCGTCCTGGCGGTCGCGTTCCCGCTCCTGCTCGCCATCGCCCCGATCGCCGGCGCACTGCTGTTCGCGCTCTGCCCACAGCTGTTCGTGATGGTCGCGAGGTGGCGGGTACGCCTACCGCTGTTGTTGGTCCTCTACGCCGAGCTCGCCTGGGCCATGGTGGCGCGGGCCGGAGTCAGCCGCTACACGCTGGCGATGGTCGGCGTGACCGTTCTGGTACCCATGACCGTGACGATCCTCGTGGGCGCCTATCTGACCGGCATCCGCGAGCAGAACCGCAAGCGGGCCGCGCTGATCGAGGAACTGACCCGGACGCGGGCCGCACTGGAACGCGCGGGGCACGAAGCAGGCGTCCATGCCGAACGTGAACGCCTGGCTGCCGAGATCCACGACACCCTGGCACAGGGCTTCACCAGCATCCTCATGCTCGCCCAGGTCGCACGGACGACCCTGCTCCGTGATCCGACGGCCACCGACGGCCAGCTCGACATCCTGGAGAAGACCGCCCGCGAGAACCTCGCGGAGGCACGCTCGCTGATCGCCGCATCGGCCCCGGTCGACCTGACCGGCCGCGGGCTCGCGGATGCGCTGGACCGGCTCGCCGCCCGGCATGCTCGCGACACGGGTACGCGCGTCGAGGTCTCGATCGTCGGTGAGCGGTCCGGCACATCCACCGGCACCGACATCGCCCTCCTGCGCACCGCGCAGGAGGCCCTGGCCAACGTCGCCAAGCACGCCGCCGCGACGGCGGTGCGGATCGAGCTGCGCCAGGATCCCGACCTCATGGCGCTGGCGGTGACCGATGACGGCCAGGGCTTCGACCCGGCCACCGTCCGGGGCGGATACGGCCTGCTCGGCATGCGCACCCGCGCCTCCAGCCTCGGCGGAACCTGCACGGTGCGATCGGTTCCCGGCCAGGGCACCACGGTGCGGGTCGAGCTGCCGCCGGCACCGGCCGAGCAGGCGGCGCGTAGCCTGCAGCCTGTCCTTGATCTCAGCTCCACACCCGACCACTGAGCGGGCGGAACCGTCTCGATGACTGTCCAGATCCTGATTGTCGACGACCATCCCGTCGTACGCTTCGGCCTCCGCGGCATGCTCGAGGCCTACGACGACCTGCGGGTCGTCGGCGAGGCCGGCTCCGGCGACGAGGCGATCGTGCTCGCCGCCGCGATGCGCCCGGACGTCGTCCTGATGGACCTGCGGATGCCGGGTACCGACGGCGCCACCGCGACGGCACGCATCCGTCAGGAGCATCCCGGCATTCGCGTGCTCGTGCTCACCACCTACGAAGGTGACGCCGACATCCTGCCGGCGATCGAGGCCGGCGCCACCGGTTACCTGCTCAAGGACACACCGATCGGTACTCTGACCGACGCGATCCGGGCGGCGGCCCGCGGTGAAACCGTCCTCGCCCCGCCGGTGGCCGCCCGGCTGGTGACTCACCTTCAGGCTCCGGCCGGGGAGCAGCTGACCCCACGCGAGGTTCAGGTACTCGGCCTCGTCGCGCGGGGTCTGTCCAACGGCGAGATCGGTCGGCAGCTGTACATCGGCGAGGCGACGGTGAAGACGCACCTACTGCGAACCTTCGTCAAACTGGGTGTCAACGACCGCACCGCAGCCGTCACCGTCGCCCTGTCACGCGGCGTCCTCACCTCCCCTCAAGGGTGATCTCCGCATGCCGGCCATCGCGTACGTCGGGCGACTCGCGCCCCTTGGATTCAACCTCTCCGAGTTGCGGTCCCGGGGTGTGGACGGCCGCGCGGTCGCCGACACCCTCGGGAGACCGAGTACGAACAGGATGGGAAGCCAACAGGGTTCCTGCGTTGATGAGTTGAGACTTCTCGGACTCCAGGTGAGCGACGGCCGGTCATCTGTTGCGTTCCCGACGGCAGGCCCATGCCGTGGTCACTGAGGGTTTTCAGTGGAGTGCACGGTCGGGCTACGAAGAAGGGCGGCGACTGGCCGACATGCCCGGTGTCACCGCCGTCTTCGCCGCCAACGACCAGATGGCCCTCGGCGTGCTGCGCGCCCTGCGCGAGGCGGGTCACGACGTGCCGGGCGACGTCAGCCAGGTCGGCTACGACGACATCCCCGAGGCCGAATACGTGTGGCCCCCGTTGACCACGGTACGGCAGGACTTCGGCGAGGCCGGGCGTCGCGCACTGGAACTCCTCGTCGCACAGATCGAGGGCCGACCGAGAACCGGAACCCTGGTCGCGCTGCTACCCGAACTGGTCGTGCGGGGCAGCTGCGGCCCTCCTCCCTGACCACGGAGCGGAACCTGCGGTACAGGAACGAACCGGCGAACTGGCCAGAGCCGCAGCAGCTGTTCACACCGGATCCACGCGGCGGCCGCCCGTCCGGCGTCGGCTGCGGCCCGGGAATGTCATCCGCCTCTGCAGGGCATGACCCCACCCTCATTCCAGCGGACGGGACATCGCAGGCCGACCGGCCTCCATCATCTCGGCGACCCGGACCGTCGTCTCCCGCAGCCACATGTGCGCCGCGTCGTGCATGTGGACCGGATGCCACCACAAGGCCTGCTGGATCGGCACGGCGTCATAGGGCGGTTCCATGATGCGGACGTGGGCGAGTCCGTCCAGCTCGTCGGCGAGACGCCTTTGAAGGAGGGCTACCCGGCGGGTGCCGGCGACCAGGAGTGGCATCAGCTGGAAACTGTCGACGGAGACCGCCACGCGCGGCTCGATGCCGAGCGTGGCGATCTGGCGGGCGGCGGGGGCATCGTAGGCTCGTTGGTACGTCACCCACGGCAGTCGGGCCAGGTCGTCGAGGGTCAGCTGCTCGCCTACCTCCGGGTTGTCGTCCGCGACGACGAAGACCCAGCTGTCCTGGTAGAGCTCGACCATGGGGAAGCCGCGAATGATGCCGTGGGGCAGCAGTAGCCCGTCCACAGTGCTGAGCAGCGACCCGGTGTCGTCGATGAATTCGTTCGGTACCTGTTTGAACCTGAGCCTGATGCCCGGTGCCTCGGCTTGGATGGTGCGGGCGAGCTCGGTGCCGAAGACGGCGACCGCGTAGTCCGAAGCGATCAGCGTGAACTCGTGTTCCTCGCGGGAGGGGTCGAATTCGGCCTGACTGGCGAAGACGCGCTCCAGCAGGTCGCATGCGGTGGTGGCCCGGTCGAGGAGGGCCCGCCCGAGGGCGGTCAGTTCGTACCCTCCGCCCACCCGCGCGAGCAGGTCGTCGTCGAAGTGGCGGCGCAGCCGGGCCAGGGCCGCGCTCATCGCGGGTTGACTGAGCCCGATGCGCTGGCCGGCCCTGGTGACGTTGCGCTCCTGTAGGAGAGCCCGCAGGGCGACGACGAGGTTGAGGTCCAGGCTGGCCAAGTTCACGAGGCATCCCAATTCCGGAGCCGGCCCCATCGGTATTCACCGGCTGGATTCTCATATACGGGAAATCGATTTCCCTGATTGCAATCTACTGCGCCAGATTAGTCGCACCGCAATCGGGAGGAAATCTCCGTGACATCCGCAGCCACGTCGGCACCCTTCACCTCCTTCTCCGGACCGTTCGCCATCGGCACCCTTTCGGCACCGGGCGAGACCAGGTTCCCGGGCCTCGTGTCGCCGGAGGGCCGAGCGCTCGACCTGCGCAGGGCACTGGACGCACCCGGGTTGACCACGCTCGCGCTCCTGGAGCGCTGGGACGAGGAGCTGCCGCGGCTGCACACCCTCGCCGGGGACCCGACGCGCGACTGGCGGCCGCTGGCGGAGATGGCGGTGCACGCGCCCGTCGAGCCCCGGCAGATCTTCCAGTCCGGCGCCAACTACCGGCAGCACGTGATCGACCTGGCGGTCGCACACCGCGCCCCGGACGCCCCGGGCACCGTCGAGGAGGCCCGCGCCGAGGTCGCGGCGGTCATGGACAGGCGGGCCGCCGAGGACCTCCCGTACGTCTTCATCGGCCTGCCGACCACGATCAGCGGCCCCTACGACGACGTCGTGCTGCCCGCCTGGGCCGAGAAGCCCGACTGGGAGCTGGAGGTGGCCGCGGTGATCTCCCGCTGCGCCTACCGGGTCACCGTGGACGAGGCTCTGGAGTACGTCGCGGGCTACACCATCGCCAACGACCTGACCGACCGCGCGAGCGTCTTCCGCCGGGACATGCCCCCGATCGGCACTGACTGGCTGCGCAGCAAGAACGCCCCCGGCTTCACCCCGCTCGGCCCGTGGATCGTCCCGGCCGACTCCATCGCCGACCCGTCCGACCTGCAGGTCACACTGAAACTCAACGGCGAGACCATGCAGGACGAGTCCACAAAGGACATGATCTTCGGTGTCGCACGGTTGGTCTCGTACATCTCCCAGACCGCCCGGCTGCTCCCCGGCGACCTGGTTCTGACCGGCAGCCCGGCCGGCAACGGCATCCACTGGGGCCGGCTGCTGCGCGACGGCGACGTGATGGACGGGTCGGTCACCGGGCTCGGCGCCCAGCGCACCCGCTGTGTTGCGGAGGAGGCCCGATGAGCGCCGACCGTATCGACCGTACGGATCCCGAGGCGGCGATCGCCGAGGCCGCGAAGGCGTACTCGAACTGGGGCCGCTGGGGCGAGGACGACGTGCTCGGCACGCTCAACTTCCTCGACGAGGCCAAGCGCCGCGAGGGCGCGGCCCTGATCCGCGACGGCGTCAGTTTCTCCCTGTCGCAGGCCTTCGACATGGACGGCCCGCAGAAGGGCTGGCGGCGGCGCACGAATCCGGTGCACACGATGCTCGCCACCGGCACCGACGCCGTTCTGGGCGGCCAGGGCTTTCCGCACGGTTTCGGTGGCGCCGACGACGTGATCGCCATGCCCCTGCAGTGCTCCACCCAATGGGACGGGCTCGGGCACATCTTCGATCACGGCAAGGCGTGGAACGGCCGCCGGGCGGAGAAGGTCGTCACCTGCGAAGGCGACCTGGTCACCGGCATCGAGCACATGGCACCGCACGTCGCCGGGCGAGGCGTCCTCCTCGACGTGGGCCTGGTCATCGGCCAGGACGGCGAACTGCCCGACGGCTTCGCCATCACCGAGGAGCACCTGACCGCAACAGCCGAGGCGCACGGCGTGACCGTCGGGCGTGGTGACCTGGTCCTCGTGCGCACCGGACGGCTGGCCCGCGCCCGTCACGAAGGCTGGGGCGACTACGCGGGCGGACCGGCGCCGGGACTGAGCTTCAGTACGGCCGGCTGGCTGCACCGCAGCGAGATCGCCGGGATCGCCACCGACACCTGGGGCTTCGAGGTGCGGCCCAACGAGTTCGACCACGCCTTCCAGCCGCTGCACCAGGTCGCCATCCCCCACATCGGTCTGCTCATCGGTGAGATGTGGGACCTCGACGCCCTCGCCGCCCATTGCGCCGCCGACGGCCGGTACGCGTTCTGGCTCACCGCCGCGCCCCTGCCCATCACCGGGTCCGTCGGCTCACCGGTGAATCCCATCGCCGTCAAGTAACGCCCTGGGCTGCCGGGCGCACCGTGCCCGGACGGCTACGCCCCCCTCGCCCACCCGGCCGGCAACACCCCCCTTGCCGTTCGAAGTCGCGCGGCACCACCTCAGGGAGAACCCATGAACGACCCCCGTGCCCGAACCGTCCTCGTCATAGGCGGCGGCGCGTCCGGCAACGCCGTGACCGTGCTGCTGCGGCGGGCGGGCATCGCCGTGGAACTGATCGAGGCCAAACCCGACTGGAACGTGCTCGGCTCCGGCATCACCCTCCAGGGCAATGCGCTGCGCGTACTGCGCGAAGTCGGCGTATGGGACGAGGTCCGGGAGAGCGGTTACGCCGTCGACGCCGTCGGCATGGCCGCGCCCGACGGGACCGTGTTCCACGTCCAGCAGGACTTCCGCACCGGTGGGGACGACCTGCCCTCGATCTTCGGCATGCAGCGGCCCCGGCTCCAGGAGATTCTGTGTGAGGCCGTTCGCGAGAGCGGCGCGGCGGTACGCCTCGGCACCACCGCCGAGGAACTGGTCCAGGACGCGTCCGGCGTCACCGCCCGGTTCAGCGACGGCACCGAGAGCCGCTACGACCTTGTCATCGCCGCCGACGGCGTCGGCTCCCGCACGCGCGCCATGATCGGCATCAGCGACAAGCCCGAACCGACCGGCATGGCCATCTGGCGCGTCCCCGCGCCCCGCCCCGAGAGCGTGAAGCGCAAGGACCTGTCCTACGGCGGACCGTGCTACATCGCCGGCTACTGCCCCACCAGCAAGAACACCATCTACGCCTACCTCGTCGAGGCCAACCGCGACCGCGCCTCCATCGACCCGGCCTCGTACGCGGACGAGATGCGGCGGCTGGCCGCGCCCTACGGGGGTGCGTGGCCGGAGATCGCCGCGAGCATCACCGACCCCGCCAAGGTCAACTACACCTGGTTCGAGCGGCTGCTCGTCGAGGGCTCCTGGCACCGCGGGCGGGTCGTCCTGATCGGTGACGCGGCCCATGTCTGTCCTCCCACGCTCGCCCAGGGCGCGGCCATGTCGCTGGAGGACGCCTCCGTACTGGCCGAGATGCTGACCGCGGAGCAGGACTGGAGTTCCCTGGACGCCCTCCTGACCGGCTTCTACGAACGCCGGATCGGCCGTGTCCGCATGGTGGTCGAGGCATCCGTGCAACTCGGTCAGTGGCAGATGGACGGCGCCCGTGACGCCGACGCACCCGGCCTGATGGGCCGCACGATGGCAGTCCTGCAGGAGACGCCGTGAACCCCGTGAGTCCTCAGAACAGCGCACCCACGATCGACGTCCACGCACACGTCCTGCTCCCTCAGGTCGAGGACGCCGTCGCCGGACACCCCGGGCTGGCCGCGGCCCGCGATCTCGACGCCCGCCGCAACGGCCCCGAGGCCATCGCCGTCAGCGGCCCGATGTTCCGGGACCGCTTCCCGAGGCTGACCGACGTCAAGGCCCGGCTCGCCGCGATGGACGCCTCCGGGGTCGACGTCCAGCTGGTCTCGCCGTCTCCCTCGCACTACCACTACTGGGCCGACGAGGGCCTGGCCCGTACTGTGTGGGAACTGGCCAACGAGGGCACCGCCGCGCACGTCGCCCAGGCTCCGCAGCGGCTGCACGGCCTCGGCCTCGTCCCGCTCCAGCACCCGGACCTCGCCGTCGAAGCCCTCGATCACGCCCTCGGTCTGGGCCTGCGCGGTGTCGAGATCTCCAGCCACGCACCGGGACGCGAACTGTCGGACCCCGCGTACGAGCCGTTCTGGGCACGGGTCGAGGAAACCGGCGCGATCCTCTTCCTGCATCCCTTCGGCTGCACGCTCGACGAGCGCCTCAACCGCTGGTACCTGTCCAACACCGTCGGCCAACCGACCGAGAACGCGGTTGCCTTGTCTCATCTGATCTTCTCCGGAGTCCTGGACCGGCACCCGGGGCTGCGCATCGTCGCCGCCCACGGCGGCGGCTATCTGCCCACCCACATCGGCCGCTCCGACCACGCCTGGCTCGCCCGCACCGACACCCGCGGCTGCGCGCACCCGCCCAGCAGCTACCTCAAGCAGCTGTACTTCGACTCCCTCGTCCACGACCCGGACGTGCTGCGCGAACTGATCCGGGTGGCCGGCCCCGACCGGGTGCTGCTCGGCTCCGACTTCCCCTTCGACATGGGCACCGACGACCCGCTCGGCGCTCTGCGCGACGTCACGGACCTGCCCGCCCCCCACTTCCACGCCGTACGCGGCGGCAACGCGGCAGCGCTGCTCCACCTTGTCGGAACCGTCTGAACCTCACAGAGGAGAACCCCCACCATGAGCACACGTCTGCTCACTCACCTGCGGCACGTCGACCTGGCCGTGCCGGACTACGACAAGCAGCTCGACTTCTACGCCGGCGTCTGGGGCCTGACCAAGGTCGCCGAGGACTCCGGAATCTCCTTCCTGGCCGCCGAGGGCTCCCCCGAGCAGTACATCGTCCGGCTCCGCAAGGCCGAGGAGAAGCGCCTCGACCTCATCTCCTACGGCGCGGCGAACCCCGCCGACGTGGACACACTCGCCGAGCAACTCCTCGCAGGTGGAGTGCAGTTGATCTCCCAGCCGGGCAAGGTCGACACCCCCGGAGGCGGCTACGGCTTCCGCTTCTTCGACATCGACGGCCGCACCATCGAGATCTCGGCCGACGTCGAGGCGCGCCGGCACCGTCGTGTCGAGGAGAAGGAGTCCATCCCGGTCCGTCTCTCGCACGTCGTCCTGAACTCCCCCGACATCAACGCCACCCGCGCCTGGTACGAGCAGCACCTCGACTTCCGGCTGTCCGACACGATGACCTTGCCGCAGATGGGCGACGTCATGCACTTCATGCGAATCAGCAACCAGCACCACTCCATGGCCATCGCCAGCGGTCCGTACGCCTCCCTGCAGCACCTCTCCTTCGAGATGCGCGGCATCGACGAGTACATGCGCGGCTCCGGCCGCGTGATGCGTTCCGGCGCCCGCAAGATCTGGGGCCCCGGGCGGCACATGGCGGGCGACAACACCTTCACGTACTTCCTCGACCCGCACGGCAACACCGTGGAGTACACCACCGAGCTCGAAAAGCTGGACGAGGACACCTGGCACCCGCACATCTACGACCTGACGAAGCCCGAGAACGCCGACCAGTGGGGCACGTCCAACCCGATGAACGAGATGGTCGCCAAGGAAATGCTCAACGACGTCGACCGCGGCGTCTTCGTCGCTCCGCCGGTCTGACCCCTCGACCCCGGGGGCTCGGCGTACTCCCCCGCCTGCCATGCCGCCGGGCCCCCGGGCCTGTGTCAGCCCTCCCAGCTCCCTAGGAATGCCATGCGTTTCGCCACGTACGAACAGCACGGCCGCAGCCGTCTCGCCACCGTCGAGGACGACGGCACCCTCTACCCCTGCCCCGGCACGGGGACGCTCCTCGACCTGATCCAGGCCGGTCCCGAGGCACTGCGCGAGGCGGGCAACGCAAGTCTGGACGTGCCGCGCGGCCCGCACGTCTCCCAGGTGCGACTGCTGCCGCCGCTCCAACCGCCGTCCGTACGCGACTTCGTCACGTTCGAGGAGCACGTCGAAGGTGTACGGCGAAGCATCGACGGAGTCTCGGGCGCCCCGGACGCCTGGTACGACGCGCCCACCTTCTACTTCACCAACCCCTACGCGGTCATCGGCGCTCACGACGACATCCCCGTGCCGCCAGGAAGCCGGGCGCTGGACTTCGAACTCGAAGTCGCCGCGGTCATCGGACGCGAGGGCCGCGACCTCACCCCGGAGCAGGCCCGCGACCACATCATCGGCTACACCATCTACAACGACTGGTCCGCCCGCGACCTCCAGTCCCGCGAGATGCAGGTCAGCCTCGGCCCCTGCAAGGGCAAGGACACCGCCACCACCCTCGGCCCCCACCTCGTCACCGCGGACGAGCTGGAGCCCTACCGCGACAGCGACGGATTCCTGCGCCTGGCACTGACCGCCGAGATCAACGGCGAGGTCGTCGGCAAGGACCTGCTGTCCAACATGAGCTGGACCTTCGAGGAGATGACCGCATACGCCTCCAGGGGCACTTACGTACGCCCCGGCGACGTACTCGGCTCCGGCACCTGCGGCAACGGCGGCTGCCTCGCCGAACTCTGGGGGGTGCGCGGCCGCCAGGACCCGCCGCCGCTGAAGCCCGGCGACACCGTCACCCTCACGGTCGAGGGCATCGGCACCGTCTCCAACACCGTGGTACCCGGTGCCGAACCGGTGGCCGTCCCTCGCGCCCGTACGCGCCCGCGAACGCGCCCGTGAACCGCGCGGCGGAGAGCATGCCGGTCGACAAGGTCGTCGTCAGCGGGGCCGCGCGGGCAGGGAACGGTCGAGGCACCGGCCCGGGCGGGTGCGACTGTGACCGCCACCGATGCGACACAGGCACCCGGCCAACTGGGTCATCCCCGGGAAGATGATCAAGGGCATGGGCGGTGCATGGACCTCGTCCACGGCGCCCGCCGCGTCATCGTCCTCATGCATCACACCGCCAAGGACGGCAGCCCCAAGATCCTCGACGAGCGCACCCTGCCCCTCACGGGCCGGGCCTGCGTCCACCGCGTCGTCACCGACCTGGGCGTCATCGACGTCACCGACAACGGCCTGGTCCTTGTCAAAACCGCCCCCGGCGTCGCCCACCACGACGTCACCGCCGCCACCGCCGCGAAACTGCACACCGCCGCTTGAGGCAGGTCACGACGACCAAGGCTGAGGAATCCACCATCCATGAAGCTTCCCGCCCAGCGCGGCCGCGTCGCCGTCATCGGCGCCGGGCCCGGTGGCATGGCCGCCGCACTCTCCGTCCATCAGGCCGGCCACGACGTCGTACTGTTCGAGCGCTACCCGCACGCCAGACCCGCCGGCAACATCCTCAACCTGTGGCCGCCTCCCATCAAGGCACTCCGGCTGCTCGGAGTGAACACCGAGGACCTGGGTGCGCCCTGTACGGCCGAGTTCCGCAACGCCCGCGGCCGCCGCAGGGTCCGCGCAGCCCTCCCGGATCAGGTTGTCCGCGACTACGGCGGCGGCTTCGTCGGTCTGCTGCGCCCCGAGCTGTACGAGCGGCTGCTCGACGCGCTGCCCAAGGGAGTCCTGCAGGTCAACCACACGGTGGAGCGCGTCGAGCAGGACGAGAGCGGCGTTCGACTGCACCTCGCGAACGGACGAATCCACGAGGCGGACCTCGTGATCGGCGCGGACGGCATCGATGCCCTGGTCCGCCGCACTCTGCGGGGCGACAGCCCCAAGCGCGAGCACAACCTGCACATCTTCGGCGGCTACACCTTCGACGACAGCGTCGAGACCGAGCCCGGGATGTGCGTCCTCTCCCACACCCGCACCGTGCAGGGCAGTTGGACCGCCATCCGCGACAAGGGACTTGACGGCCACGCATCGCCGGGATCCGCTCGGAGGCGGCCGAGCGCGGACTGGGGTTCGCCACCGACAACTCAGCCACCAGCCGGGTCACGGGTACGCCGAGCACCACGGCGATCGAGAACAGCGTGTCCACCATGGGATTGCCCGCGCCCTGCTCCAGATGCGAGAGCGCCTGCTGCGCCGGCCGCGCCTGCCCGGCCAACTCCGCCAGGGACAAACCCCGTTGCCTACCCCCCTGGCTCCAGGAGGCAGGGGACCTCGGTGAAACTATTCCGTCAACGTGCCCATCGCACGGTCGAGCAGTACGGCCAAGGGAACGGCGCCCCCACAGGCCACCCAGCCCGTCGCGGCCGCATCCAGACAGGCGAGCGCGGCCCCGGAAAGCGCGTTCGGCCCGACCTCCTCCGGCTGGTCGGCGCTGACGCCCAGCCGCCGGGCGATCTCCGGCTCCAGCATCGCCTGCCAGCTCAGCTGCTTCTCGAAGTGCCGGGCGCGCAATGACGGAGTCTCCTGGAGCATGCGCAGATAGCTGAGTGTCTGCTCGGGCGCCTGCTCGTTCGCCTGCGTGAGGACGTCGAACGCCCTGCGCAGCGCCTCCCAGGGACCCTCGGTGTCAGGGCGGGCGGTGAGCGCCTCCGCGATCTGACCGCCGGTCTCCTCCAAGCCCTGCAGGACCATGTCTTCTTTGGTGCCGAAGTACCGGAACAGGCTGGCACGCGACAGCCCGACCTCACCGGCGATCTGGTCGACGGTCGTCCCGTCGAATCCCTGCTCGATGAAGAGCCGAAGCGCGACCTCGACAACTTCCTTCCGGACCGTCACGCGCATACGCTCCCGCAGGCCGGGCGGTTTGGTTGCGGACCGGGCGGGGGTGCGGGCGGAGTCGGTCATGAGTAAAGCATACAACAGCGGCTCAATCTGATACCGAGCATCAGAAACATGGGATCCCGGCGGCCACACTGTCCACGTCGGCCGTTCAGGTCACTCCTACGGAGGGCGTCAGCGGATGCGAGGCGAGGGTCCACTTGACCCGGAGGACCTACCCGGCCGCACCCAGTCCGTCCTCGGGGACGGCAGCGCATACGGCGAAACGCTGGGCCGCGCGCAGGGAACGTGATGGTGACCGCAGGCCCGCTGGGCGCTCCCGGCCGGGCGGACCGGCCGCGCCGAGGTCGGCTGCGACTCCGGCACCTGCCCGGAAAAGGGACCCTCCTCGTACGCACGCACCCCCGTCATGCTTTCTGCGGTCCCACAAGGGCGCCGCTGCCCTCCGGGCCCGGCATGACTCTCTGTCCCCTGTCGAACGGATGACTCTGGACGCGGATGGGGTCGGGCCCGACTGGGGTTCCGGTCGGTGGTCAGGCGACTGGACGGCCACTAGGATGACCGCCCCGCACCCGCCCGGCCCTTCCCGTCACCTCGCCGGGAAGGGCCTACAGTGCGCCGCGGGCCGCCCGGGACACTTCGGGAGCCTCGAGTGGCTGCTGACCACCGAGCCCGCCTTCATGTCTGCGGGCTGCCACCCGAACCGTCCACCTCGTCACGGATCGGCCCGCGGCGTCTCGTTGCCGCGCGCGGCTTCAGGCCGCGGCGCCCTCGGCCTCGGCGGAGACCGCCGCCCACTCCTCCCAGGTCTTGAGGCGTTCGGCGTAGATGTGGGGGACGAGGTGGAGGGGGGCGGTGCCGAAGAAGACTCGCAGGGGCGGGTTGTCGGCGTCGACGATCTTCAGCAGGGCGGGGCCGGTTGCGGCGGGGTCGCCGGACTTGACGTCGCTCCAGGCGGCGGCGACGGTGGTGCGCAGGTCGTCGTAGGCGGGCAGCTGTGTGGCGAAGGTGGCGGAGGAGCCGGCCCAGTCGGTTTCGAAGCCGCCGGGTTCGACGAGGGTGATTTTGATGCCGAAGCCGGCGACCTCCTGGGCGAGGGCCTCGGTCAGGCCTTCCAGGGCCCACTTGGAGGCGTTGTAGCCGCCCAGGTTGGGGAAGGAGGCGACGCCGCCGACCGTGGAGATCTGCACGATGTGGCCGCTGCCCTGGGCCCGCAGGAGGGGCAGGGTGGCCTGGGTGACCCACAGAGCGCCGTAGAAGTTGGTCTCCATCTGACCGCGGACCTGCTGTTCCGTCAGCTCCTCGACCGCGCCGAACAGGCCGTGTCCGGCGTTGTTGACCACGACATCGAGGCGGCCGAAGTGCTCGTGCGCCCGCTGGACGGCCTCGAACGCGGCGGCCTTGTCGGTGACGTCCAGCTTCAGCGGCAGGACCGCCCCACCGTGGGCGGCCACCAGATCCGCCAGGGAGTCGGTGTTGCGGGCGGTGGCCGCGACCTTGTCACCACGCTCCAGGGCCGCCTGGACGAACTGACGACCGAAGCCACGCGAGGAACCGGTGACGAACCAGATCTTGCTCATAAGGACACTCCCGTTCGAAACGAACTTGCAATACGAGACTCTAGCCGTTGCTGATACTCAGTATCAAGTAGTTCCTCTGTAGATTCTTGAGCATGAGTAACTACGCTTCGACACAGCTCCCGGCCCAGCCATCGAGCCTGCGTGGCACATGCGAGCGATGGCTCAGGCGGAGGCGACCGAAGTAGCGATCCGGCTCTCGACCACCCGCTGCTGCCCTGCGTCGGCACCCTGCACGACCTGCAACGCGCTCACTCGCCGGGCATCCGCTCCGTGCGCGTGGCCACCCACTGGCCCGAGGCCGGCATCTCCGCCCAGCACATCGCCGCGGCCCGCGGGCTGGGCATGGATGTGGCGGGCTTCCTGATGATGTCCCACTGGCCGAACCCGCCGAACTGGCCCGCCAGGCCAAGCTGATGGAGTCCTGCGGCGCCCACTGCGTCCGCACCACTGGCCCCGCTGGCGGGCTCGCTCCCGGCTATCGCCGTGAGCCCGCTCCGGGCCTGGTCATGGTCCGCCGCCCGGCTCGGCTCGGCGTCTTGCCCTGATCTGAGCGGAGCTTCTCCCGAGGACGGCACCGTACTCATCGGCTACGGCGCTCTCGGCAGGACGGAAGACCGTCGCCGGCCACGAGGGCGTCGGCCGGGCCGCGGAGCAGCTCAGGGCCGGACAGCCGACGCTCACCACGCGATCAGCCGGCACGGTCATCGAGGGGGTGTGCTTGCCCGCAGAACGACGTTCGTGGCGACCGGTACGATCCGCGGGGCGTCATCGTCGGAGAGCGCGAACTCCATCGCACGGAGCCCGACCTGCTGCAGAGGAACGTTCACGGACGTCAGCTCCGGGACGACGTCCACCGCCGGGCCGATGTCGTCGAAGCCGGCGACGGCGATGTCCCGGCCAGGGACAAGCCCGGCGTCGCGGAATGCGGTCATCACACCGATCGCCATGACGTCGCTGACCGCGAAGACGAGTTCCGTGCCGCCCAGTCCCTGCTGCAGGAGCTCCCGGGCCGCAGCACGCCCCCCTCGGCGACTGAACTCGGCTTCGACCACCAGCCGCTCGTCGACGTCGATGCCGAACTCGCGCAGGCCCTCCACGAAACCACTGCACCGGTCACGGGACGTCCTGAAGCCGGTCCCCGCCCGGACCACCGCGAGCCGCCGGTAGCCGAGCCCTACCAGCGCGCGGGCAAGCTGCCGCGCTCCACCGTAGTTGTCGATGCTGACGGTGTGGAACGGCAGGTCGTGCTGGCTGATCAGGACCACGCTGCCGCCCGCTTCCCGGTAGGCCTGGAGCTCCTCGACGAGAGCGTCGCGGGCATCGGCGCCGTCGACGCGGCTGCCGGTCATGATGATGACGCGGGGGCGCATGCCGCGCAGCGTCCCGACGATCTGGAGTTCCCGTTCCGGGGAGCGGTCCGCAACCGCCATGGTCACGATGAGTCCGGCGGCCTCGGCTGCCTGCGTCACACCTGCCGCGATGGACGAGTTGTACGGGTCGTCGACACCGCTGACGACCAGCGCGGCGATGTTCGTCGAACCCCGCGCGATCGCCTGGGCGGACAGGTGCGGTGCGTAGTCCAGTTCCGCGGCCGCGGTGAGCACCCGGTCGACGTTCTCCTGCCGGACGTTGCGGACGCTGCCGTTGAGCACCCGCGACGCCGTCGCCTGTGAGACGCCCGCTGTCCGCGCCACATCATGCAGGGTCACCTGGCGCCCCTCGGATACGGCCTCCCCGCGATGCCCTACGGGCGCTGCCGCTCCATCTCCCATGCCGCACATTGTGCACCGAGCCGCCGGCGCCTGGAAGTCGCGGAATCACTACCGAGGGTCACTCCGCAGGCCGGTGCGCTTACTGCGCCGCACATGCCTTGCGAAATCCGACCGGGCCGACGCGACCGCCTTCCAGCCGGCGCCCGTATCCCGAGTCGGTCACCGTCACTTTCGTCCGCACCTCTGCGGGCCTGGCCGGGGACATCCTCGGGTAGCGTCGACGGCGGCTCGTTTTCGTGGTGCGGGAGGGACGGCGCGATGCCCCATTCAGCCAGGCCGACCGTCACCCTGCGTGACGTGGCGGCGGCCGCCGGTGTGTCGGTTTCGACCGCGTCGCGAGTGCTGGGCGGCAGTTCCCGGCCGGTCGCGGAGGAATACCGGCAGCGGGTCGTCTCCGCCGCGGCCGCGTTGCGCTACACCGCGGACGCCGCGGCCCGGGCGATGCGGCGCGCGAACGACTCGATCGCGGTCGTCGGCGACGATCTCACGACCCCGTCGATGGGAATGGTCGCCGCGGCGATGGAACGGCGAGCGCGTGACGCAGGTGCGTTCGTGACCGTCTCGTCGACCCACGGCACCGCCGAGCGGCAGCTCGAAACCGTCCGGTTGCAGCGTGCTCTGCGGCCGCGGGCGCTCATTCTGACCTCGAGCCGCCTCGACACGAACGCCCTCGGCGGGCGCCTCCTCGACGAGTTGCTCGGCTACGAACGCGAGGGCGGCCGGGTGGTGATCGTCGGTGACACCGACATGCCGTTCGACTCCATCAGTTTCGACAATCACAGCCCTGCCAAGGAATTGGCCACCTACGTCGCCGGGGCGGGGCATCGGCACGTGACGATCCTCGCCGGCGCGCGCGGGCAGGGGAACGTCTCGGCCCGTACCGCGGGCTTCATGGCCGGTCTCCGCGACGGCGGCGTCGAGGAGCGGCACATCCGGATCTCGCACTGCACGGTGAGCCGCCAAGGAGGGTTCGACGCGGCGCGGCGGCTCGTCGCCGAGGGGCTGGAGCCGCCCCACGCGGTCCTCGCCGCCAACGACACCATCGCCATCGGTGCGATGTCCGCCTTCCGTACTGCCGGGGTGGCGGTGCCGGACGAGGTCTCGCTGACCGGTTTCGACGACATCGAGCTCGCGATCGACGTGACACCGCGGTTGACGACCGTGTCGTTGCCGCTGGCGCAGGCAGGTGCCGAGGCGGTACGCCTCGCGCTCGCGGACCGTACGGAAGCAGAGCATCTGATGATGCGTGGGCAGGTCGTGGTGCGCGACAGCACGGCGATCCGCGTCGTCTGAACCGCCCTGAGCCGATCACTCCCGCCGACGCGCACAGCGCCTTCGGGCACCAGAACCTGCCACGTCAAAGCCGCATTTTTTGCCCGCTGACCGACGCTTGACGCCTTCGATCACGGACGGGCACACTGCGCGGAATACGATTTCCCACTAAGAAAAACTCCTCCACCGGGCGGGCCCCTCTGCGATCCACGCGACAGCCCCCGCACCGAGTCTCAGTGCAAGCCGCACCCACACCCGCAAGGCCGACGTGTACAAGGCACAGACCACCGACGACACACCGATCGACCAGTGGTTCACCAACGGCAGCACCAACCAGCGATGGAAGCTGGTCAAGGTCTCGTGACCGACTGAGCACCCGACCGATCCCATGGGCGGGGCAGGTCCCCATCGCCGGCCTCCCCGCCCATGCGCCAGGAACCCTGAGTTCGGCCTGCGCTCCCCCGCCCGCCGGGCGACGGGTACTCGAGCGGCCAATGCGCAGCACCATTCGACGGCAGACCGGGCTGCCGCACGACCCGCTTTTCGAATGGTGCCGTCGGCTTCCGGCGGAGCCCCCACAGCGTTGCCGCGTTCATCTGCTCGAAACCTTGACGCACTCGAGGTCCACTGGGCACACTGCGCGGAATACGTTTTCCCACTACGCCCGCCAGGACAAGCACGGGGCTTCCAAACGGTCGGCTTCACATCCGGGAGGGCACTGTGACACCGCTATCGAGACGCCTGGAGCCGCCGGCGATCTCCGCTCCCGACGGGGCATGTCCGGCCGGCCCGGTTCCCATGTCGTCGAGCATCCGTCGGTGCGTCCACCGCACGGTCCCGAACTGTCCCCGCCCTGGGTCGTTACGCGACGCCTCGACTGGAGGCGTCATGACAGGAGCCAGTACCTCACCACCGCAGACGACAAGAAGAGGACCATGACCGTCAACCGAAGACTTGTGTCACAAGGGACGGCCGCCGCACTGTGCGCGCTGGCAGTCGTGCTCGCGTCGATCGTGCTCATACCCGCGCAGCGGGCCTTCGCCGCGGGCACCACGTACTTCGTGAGCGCGAACGGCAGCGACAGCAACGCCGGAACCAGCAGCAGCGCGCCCTGGCGTTCGCTGAGCAAGGTGAACGCAACGACGTTCCAGCCCGGCGACACGATTCGCTTCGAGGCCGGTGACAGCTGGACCGGCCAGCTCTGGCCGAAGGGGTCCGGTGCCGACGGCGCCCCGATCGCCATCGACAGCTACGGAACGGGCGCCAAGCCGAAGATCGCAGGCCAGGGCACAGTCGGCGACGCGGTGCGACTGAACAACCAGCAGTACTGGGAGATCCGCAACCTCGACGTGTCGAACGCGGTACCCACCGGGACGACAGACGGTTCGAAGCTCGGCGACTTCCGCGGCATCGGCGTGCACGGTGACAACGGCCAGACCCTGCACCACTTCGTGATCGACTCGGTGGACGTGCACGACGTCACCGGCGAGGTCAAGTGGGTCGGCGGCAGCACCGCCGACAACAAGCCGGGCATCACCTTCCAGCAGGGCTGGGACCGCTCGAAGGACACCGGCGGCATCGCCTTCCTCACCGGTGTCCAGGACATCACCGCGCCCGGTGCCCCGACGGTTCTCGACGGCATCACCGTGGAGAACTCCACCATCAAGAACACCTCGTTCAGCGGGATCGTCACGAAG
>NZ_JOJE01000045.1 GCF_000720255.1 Streptomyces griseus subsp. griseus
GGGGCCGTGCGACATCTACGCCGCGGGCGGCACCCCCTGCGTCGCCGCGCACAGCACCACCCGCGCCCTGTACGGGGCGTACAACGGCCCGCTGTACCAGGTCAAGCGCGCCTCCGACAACACGACCAAGAACATCGTCCCGCTGGCCGCCGGAGGTGTCGCCGACGCCGCCGCGCAGGACTCCTTCTGCGCGAACACCAGCTGCGTCATCACCGTCATCTACGACCAGTCCCCCAGGGGCAACAACCTCACCCAGGCGCCCGGGGGCGGAGCCGCCGGCGGGCCGGACAACCTCGCCAACGCCTTCGAGGCGCCGGTCACCGTCGGCGGCCACAAGGCGTACGGCGTCTACGTCGCCCCCGGCACCGGCTACCGCAACAACAACACCAACGGCATCGCCACCGGCGACCAGCCCGAGGGCATGTACGCGATCTTCAACGGCAAGCACTTCAACGGCGGCTGCTGCTTCGACTACGGCAACGCCGAGACCAACAACCTGGACACCGGCAACGGCCACATGGAGGCCCTCTACTTCGGCAACAACAAGGGCTGGGGCTGGGGCAGCGGCAACGGCCCCTGGGTCATGGCCGACCTCGAGAACGGCCTGTTCTCCGGGGTCAACCGCGGATTCAACGCCAATGACCCCAGCGTCGACAACCGGTTCCTGACCGCCATGCTCAAGGGAGGCCCGAACCAGTGGGCCCTCCGCGGCGGGGACGCCCAGTCGGGCGGCCTGTCCACGTTCTACAACGGCGTGCGCCCCACCGTCTCCGGCTACAACCCGATGCACAAGGAAGGCGCGATCATCCTCGGCATCGGCGGTGACAACAGCAAGTGGGCCCAGGGCACCTTCTACGAAGGCGTCATGACCCAGGGTTACCCCTCTGACGCCACCGAGAACGCCGTCCAGGCCAACATCACCGCCGCCGGCTACAACAGCGGCTCGACCAGCACCGGAACCCTCACCCCCGGCTCCCAGTTCGTTCGCGCAGGACGCCACCTTCTGCCCCACCACGGGCAACAGCGGGGTCGGCACCTCCTTCCAGTCCGTCAACTTCCCGACCAAGTACATCCGCCACTACAACTACAAGCAACCGGCCTCTCCGAGCGCCTCCAGCAGCGAGCACGGCAGCCCTGCACAATCGCGGGGAGGCCGTGCTCGCTTCCTTCTCGTTGTCTCCCAGCGACAGCCTCAAGCAGCAGAACTACGCATGGAGCCCATGCACCCCACCTGACAACACGTCAGCAAAGTCAGCATTAGATCAACAACGGCACTGCCACAGCTGCCCACAGACAGCCACACCGTGGAATCACCCACCACACCGACTCAGGTCCTCAAACCTACCCAGCCGTCTTCCGGTGAGCGTCGCGAAGTGGGAGGCGTCGCCCGGCCCGCCTCCCTCTCATAAGACGCCATCGCTCCGGCGTTCACCCAGGTCAGCGCACCCTCCCCCGCTGCGCGGGCCCAGAAAACTCCCGGAGCCGCCGCATCACGGTATGCGGGAGCGCCTCAGCGAGCTCGATCGTCAACACTGGTCCACGCATGTCTCGGAGCCTGACCAGTCAGAGCGGTGCCGCCAACCGTACCGAGCGTGGCGGCTCCACAAAGTTGAGCCAGAGCCACGACTCGTGAATAAAGCGACGGCACGGACACCGCGGCCACCGCCGAACGCTCGGACGGCGCCGAGCGCCAGCAGTAGCGGTCGGTTGTGTGACACTTCCGTCAGCCGGCGGGTCAGGCGGAATGACGCGATGGTTCGGCGGTGGCGGCGAGCAGGGCGGTGTCGTCGTCGACCCGGTCGGGGTTGTTCAGCAGGGCCAGGGCCCGCTCGGTGATCCGCTGGGGGTCGGTGCGGGCGGCGGCGGGCAGCGTGTCGCAGGCGTCGTGCAGGGCGGTCAGGCCGGCGTCGAGGGACAGCGCCCGGTTCTCTACCAGGCCGTCGGTGTACAGCAGCAGGCTGGTGCCGGGCGGGAATGCCACCTCGCGGCCGACCGGGGTGCTGCCCAGTCCCAGCGGCGGGGCGGGGTCCACCTCCAGGTAGGCGGTTCGCCCGCCCGCCACCAGCAGGGGCGGCAGGTGGCCGCTGGCGGCGTAGCGCAGGCGGTGGCGGTGGGGGTCGTAGACGGCGTACAGGCAGGTGGCGAAGCGGTCGGTGGCGAGCGACTGCAGGTAGGCGTCCAGCCTGGCCAGCACTTGGGCCGGGCCCGCGCCTTCAAGTGCGAGGCTGTGCAGGGCGGAGCGGAGCTGGCCCATCACGGTGGCGGCGTCCACGTCGTGGCCCATGACGTCGCCGATGGCCAGGCCGATGGTGCTGTCGGGCAGGGCGAGCACGTCGTACCAGTCGCCGCCGATCTCGGCGCCGCGGTTGCTGGCCCGGTAGTGGGCGGCCAGCCGCATCCCGGGAACCTGGGGCAGGCGGTGGGGCAGCAGGGCGCGCTGCAGGGTCAGGGCGAGGCGGCGCTCGGTGTGGTAGCGGGTGGCGTTGTCATAGGCCAGGGCCAGGCGGTGGGCGAGGTTTTCCAGATACTTGCGTTCGACCGCCGAGTAGCCCCCGGAGTGGCGGGCGAGGACGAGGGCCCCCAGGACCTGGTCGTGGGAGTGCAGCGGCAGGGCCAGCACGGTGGCGGGCGCCGGTTCTTGGGGGGCGGGCGTGCCGCGCATCGCGTGGGCGGCTGCGGTGGCGAGTACCTCGCGGGCAAGAAGGGGGACGCCGGCGGTGTATGTCGGGGGCGACTGCGCCGGGACGGGTGCCGCGGCGGGGTCGGTGTCGGTGAGGTGGATGCTGATCTGGTCGGCGAGGTCGGGCACCAGCACCTCCCCGGCACCCTGCAGCACCTGGCCGGGTTCGAGGGTGGCGGACAGCCGCAGGCCCGCGTCGGCGAGGGAGGCCAGCATGACCTGCTGGTTGCGGGTCTCGGTCAGGACCTGTTCGCGTAGCCGGGACAGTTCCAACCCGGTGCGGATCCGCGCCAGCAGCTGGCGCGCGGAAAAGGGTTTGGCCAGGTAGTCGTCGGCGCCGGCGTGCCGGCCTTGCACGGATTCCTCCTCGCCGGCACGGGCGGTGAGCAGGACGATGGGAAGGCGGGCTGTGCGCGGGTCCGCGCGCAGCGCCCGGACCAGCTCGAAGCCGTCCATGCGGGGCATCATCACGTCGCTGAGCACCAGCTCCACCGGCTGTGCCAGGGCCATCTCCAGGGCGGCCCGGCCGTCGGCGGCGAGCAGTATGTCGTAGTCGGGCTGCAGCAGCCGGGTGAGGTAGGCGCGCATGTCGGCGTTGTCGTCGACGACCAGCAGGCGGGCCCGGCCGGTTTCGTGCGGGCCGTGGCGATGGGGGGCGTCGTGGGTCGCGGTGGCGTGCGGGGTGCGTGCCGCGGGGGTGGCCGCGGCGGGGGCGGTGTCGGCCTCCAGCCAGCCCAGCGCCTCGTTGACATAGGCCCCGGCGCGGCCCGGCCCGCCGCTTCGGTTTTCCCCGGGGGGCTCCGCGCTGGGGGCTTGCCGGTCTTGGCGGGGCCGGTAAGCAGAGGTGAAGGGGAGGTCCACGGTGACCGTGGTGCCCCGGTCGAGCCGGCTGTCCACGGTGACGGTGCCGCTGTGCGCTTCCACCAGGTCTTTCACCAGCACCAGGCCGAGGCCGCTGCCCTCGTGGGAGCGGGAGCGGGCACCGCGGACCCGGTGGAATCGCTCGAACAGACGCGGCAGCTCGTCTTCGGGTATTCCGGTGCCGGTGTCGGTCACGGTCAGCCGGGCCCGGTCGCCGACCGCGGCCACCCGCACCCGGGCGCCGCCGGTGAAGGTGAACTTCAGGGCATTGCTCAGCAGGTTGAGGATGATCTTCTCCCACATCTCCCGGTCCAGGGACACCGGCTTGGGCAGCGGCGGGCAGTCCACCTCCAGCTTCAGCCCGGCCACCTCGAAGGCGGAGCGGAACACCCCGGCCAGCTCGGCCGTGGCACCGGCCAGGTCGACAGGCTCGAAGTTCCCCCGCATCTGCCCTGCCTCGGCCCTGGCCACGTCCAGGAGAGTGTTGACTTGTTTCAGCAGCCGCAGGGCGCCGCGCTCGGCCATCGCCAGCTGCTCGCGCCGCTGGGGCCGGTCCTCGTCGGCGAGGGCCTGCTGAAGCGGGCCCAGCAGCAGCGTGAGCGGGGTGCGGAACTCATGGCTGACGTTGGCGAAGAACGCGGTCTTGGCCCGGTCCAGCTCTACCAGCGCCTCCGCCCGTCGGCGCTGCTCGTCGTGGGCGAGCGCGGCCGACAGCGCCCCGGCCACGGTGGAGGCGAGCACCTCCAGGAAGTCCTGGTAGGCCCCGGCGGGAGGGAAGCAGGGGTTGACGCCCACCACCAGCACACCCTCTACCCGGCCCGCGGAGTTCAGTGGCAGGGCCAGCACCTCCTCGACCGGGAGCCGGGGAGCCGCGGCGTGCTGCCCGGCGGTGCTGCCGCTGCCGAACGCCGCGGCCGGCAGCGTGGCCGCGGTCCCGTCGGCGGCCACCCGCGCCAGCAGGGCCGCCACCTCCGACCCGCCGGCCGCGCTCAGCGAGACGGTCTCGGAAGCCGGCCGGAACCCCGCGGAGGCCGCCGACGGCACCCCCGGCTCTGCGGCCAGGTACAGACCCAGGAACGGGATTTCCTCGGGGTAGCCGCCCGCCACCTCTGCGACCACGCGGGCGACCTCGCCCGGGGTGAGCAGCCCGGCGGTGCGCGCGCCGGTCTCGCTCAGCAGCCGCAGCCTGCGCTCGCCCAGCACCCGGCCGGTGGTCTCGGTGAGGATCTGCAGCACGCCGGCGGCGGTGCCGTCGTCCAGCAGCACGGGCTGGAAGGCGGAGTCGAAGTAGCACTGCTCCAGAAAACCGTGGCGCTCCATGATGAGCGGCTCGTCCGGGATCAGCAGGGGCTTGCGGCTGCCGGTCACATAGTGGAAGTGGGAGCTCACGGGGGCCCAGACCTCGGGGAACACATCCTTGTAGGGCTTGCCGAGCGCCCAGGGGTGTTTGGCGCCAGGAATGGGTGCGGCGCCCAGGTTGTACAGCGTGGCGAATTCAGCGCCCCAGTACAGCGCCATCCCCTGCTCGGAGGTGAGCATGAGACGCAGGGTGTCCACCAGGGGCCCCGGCCAGGACTCGGGGGGCCCGAGCGGCGTCACCGCCCAGTCGATCCCGGCCAGAAGCTCGCCGAACGCGCCGCCCTCGGCGAACATTCGGGCCGCCGCGGTCCGCGGGTCATCGGGCCGGGTCATTGCGAAATCTTCCTCCTGGCGCCTACGGGATCCGCCCGCGTCGCCTCCGAGCGCCGATGGGTGAAGGCCACCACGCGGCGGAGCGTGCCGCAGGCCTCGCGGGTACACCGAACGCCGTATCCGACGGCACCGGCTACACCCTTGCCCGGATTACGAGGTTTAGCGCATTAAAAGGTCATTTGCTCAGCAGTGTACGCCTGCCGCACCGCCTCCCCCCTGTGTCCAGCGCCGAACTGATCGCGATGGCAGACGGCTACCGCGTGTCGTCCCAGTCGTGGGCGGACGTGCTGCGGGACTGCCCAGCGGCGCGGCATGCGCGCACCCGTCCTCGCCGTCGGCGACGGCGCCCTCGGCTTCTGGCACGCGCTGAACGAGGTCCTTTCCGAAACCGGCCACCAAAGGTGCTGGGTTCACAAGACGGCCAACTGCCTCGACAGCCTCCTGAAGTCGGCCCAGCCCGTGGCGAAGAAGGCCATCCAGGACACCAAGGCGGTGAAGAAGATCGGTCCGGACACCACCGAACCTGCAAACGCCTACGCAAGCGCCGAAGCGCGGAAAGGAGCCCCTCACTCGAGCCTGCCGAGGCGTCAGCGGAGTCAGCATCAGGTCAGCAAGAGTCCTGCCACAGCCGCCCATGGACAGCCACTCCGTGGAAGTCGCCAACCGCACCGGCCTGAGCCAGCGGGGCGTTTGGGCGCCTTCCGGAAAGCAGGTGGAAGACCGTGAGAATTACCCGACCACCTTCCACCGTGCGGCCACCAAAGCTGACGCGTTTCCACAGGTCAGCGCGCCCTCCCCCGCGGTTTCAACGGCACCGGCGGCAGTTCCGGTGCGGGCAGCGGAGCCCCGTCGTAGCCCTTCACCTCGCCGAAGCGCGTGCCCGTCATCCAGTCCTGGCGGGCCTGAACGATCTCCTCCTGGGTCCGCCCGATCCAGTTCCAGAACATGATCAGCTCCTCCTCGAACGGCTCGCCGCCCAGCAGCAGCACGCTCGCGTCCGACTCGGCGCGGAGGGGGAGTCCGGTGCGGCCGCAGCCGAGGTAGAGCATGGAGCCAGGCAGCAGGGGAACGCCGTCGACGTGGGTCTCGCCGGACATGGAGAGGACGGCGTACTCGAAGTCGGGCTCCAGGGGCAGGTGCACGTCCGCGCCATGGGCGAGGGTGAGGTCGGCGCCGACGATGGGGGTGTACGTCGTACCGGGCGAGGTCGCTCCGTCGAGGCCGCCCAGGATCAGCGTGGCCTCGAGGCCGGGAGCCGTGACGACCGGCAGCTCGGCGTGGTGCTCGAAGTGCGGGTCGGTGTGGCGGTGGGTGTCGGGGAGGGCGACCCACAGCTGGGCGCCGTGCAGGAAGCGAGCGTGGGACTTCGGGCTCTCCTCGGAGTGACTGATGGCCCGGCCGGAGGTCATCAGGCCCAGTTCGCGCGGGCGGATCGCCTGCAGGCTGCCCGTGGAGTCACGGTGCAGCACCTCGCCCTCGTGCAGCCAGCTCACCGTCTGAAGTCCCATGTGCGGGTGCGGGGGCACCTGCATGCCGGGCTCGTCGGCGATGTCGTCGGGGCCGTAGTGGTCGACGAAGCACCAGGCGCCGACCATGCGACGGCCCAGGTTGGGCAGGAGGCGGCGCACTTCGGTGGCCTCGCCGAGCTGGACCCGGCGAGGACTGAGGAGTTCGCGGACGGGCTCCGCCACGACGAAACCACGGCCGCCGCACACGGCGGGAGCCGCCACGCGATCAAGATTGCTCATGTCGCCCAACCTAGTCCCGTGAGGGGTGTCGCGTCAGCGCGCTCCCGATCGCGTTCACCGTCGGCGCCGAGGGCCCCTCACGATGTAGTGGAATATTGAACCAATCTACTCGGTTGTCGGCGTCGAAGGAGGTCAGAGTGGACATCACGTACTACGACCACGGAACCCCGGCGGAGCGCTGGGAGCGTGCCCGGATGTTCTTCGACGCCAAGGACTACGCCGCCGCGGCCCGCGCCCTGGGTGGGCTGGTCGAGGAGGTGCCGGAGCAGACCGGACCCCGGCTGCTGCTGGCGCGCGCCTACTATCACTCGGCCCAACTGCACCGCGCCGAGACGGAGTTGCGTGTCATTGTCGAGCGCGACCCGGTGGAGCAGTACGCCCGGCTGATGCTGGGCCGCACCCTCGAACGCCAGGGGCGCCACGAGGAGGCCGGACCGCACCTGCGCCTCGCCTCGGCCCTCGCGGGCGACTTCGAGCGGCTCTGATCCGCACCCTCACGACAGCGCGCCGGGCCCCGCTCCCCCACGGAGTCGGGCCCGGCGCCGTTGGTGGTGTGCGGCCCCCACGTCCCACGTACGCGCCGGCTACGCCGCCTTCCCGTACGTCCGCCGCCCCCGCCGGTACGCGATCTCGCCGAGGATCATGTCCAGCACCACGAAGGCCACGAGCGGAATGCCCAGCAGCGGGACGAAGTAGCCCACGACGGCGACGACGGCCGCCAGCGGGACGAGGATCTGCGGGGGCACCTGCTGCCAGGCACCGCGCGGGACCGGGCGGCCGAAGGCGGAGCCGCGGCCGCGCTGCCACCACATGCGGTAGCCCCACACGATCAGCAGGACCAGTGACAGCGCCAGCAGCATCAGGGCGATCTGGTTGACCAGGCCGAAGAGGACGCCGGTGTGCAGGTCGATGCCCCAGCGGGTCAGCTTCGCCAGGAGCGGGTAGTCGGCGAACCGCAGGACGTCGGTGACCTCGCCGGTCGCCGGGTCGATCGCGACCGAGTCCTGCTTCTCGGGCCAGCTGCGCTGCACCTGCTTGACGACGTACGCCGAGGAGGCGTCCGCGGGCGGGACGATCTCGACCGGGTCGCCGAGCCCCTCGGCGCGTGCCGCCGCCAGCACCTTGTCGAGGCCCACGCCGTGTCCGGCGTCGCCGCCGGAGTCCGCACCGGCCGCCGCACCGTGGCCCGAATGGTCCCCGCCCGTCGTCGCGGACACCGAAGGAGTGGAATGGCCGAGCGACGTACGCAGCTCGTCGATGTTGGCCCCGGCGTACGTCGACCAGGTCAGGCCGGTCGCCGAGAGGAAGAGGAATCCGACGGCGGCCCATGCGCCGACACTGCCGTGCAGACCCAGGGTGCGGCGGCGTCCGCTGGTACCGCGCACTGTGCGCCGGGCGCGACGCCGGGAGAACCACAGCACCAGGCCGCCGCCCGCGATCACCCACAGCCAGCTCGCGGCGAACTCGCTGTAGAGCCGGCCGGTTTCGCCGAGGTGCAGGTCACGGTGGAACTCGTCGATCCAGGTGCGCAGCGGCAGCGCCCCCGTGGCGCCGTACTGTTCGAGGGCGCCGCGCACCTTGCCGGTGTACGGGTCGACGAACACGGCGAGAGTGTGGTTCGGGTCGACGCCCTCGACGCCGGACAGCAGCACCCTGGTCGTCGCGTCGGCCTCCGGGGAGGGGCGTACGGCCGAGACCGTGCCCCCTGGGTGGGCCTTGCGGGCGGCGGCCACCTGCTCGGAGACGGGCAGCTTCGTCTCCCCCACGGACACGGTCATCTCATGGGCGTACACGAGCTTCTCGGCCTGGAAGGCGCCGGCGTAGAGGAATCCGGTGACGGCGGCGACGAGCAGGAACGGCGCGACGAACACGCCCGCGTAGAAGTGCAGTCGCAGGATCAGCGGGCGCAGCGGGGCCCATGTGCCGGGCGTCGGCACCGGGGCGCTCTGCTGCGGGGCCTCGTCCGATGAGGGTCCCCCCGCTGGAGCGGAGCCGGAAGTGGGGGAGGTCGAGGAAGCGGTGGTCATCGGCGGGTTCTCCGGGTGGTCCTGGGCCTGTCTCAGCCCGTGTCGCTCCAGTAGTCGGAGCGCGGGGCGGCCGAGTTCCCGGCGAACAAAGTGGTCTGCGTCACAGCAGAGTGCCCCGGTCGCCGTGGGTGTCGTGGCATGCTGGCGCGATGGCATCTCCCCCTGACCGCGCGCCCCTTGCCGAGCGGGTCGCGGAACTCCTCGACACCGACGGCCCGTTGCCCATCGTCGCGGCCGGCGACCCGGTGCTGCGGCGTGGCGCCGAGCGCTTCGAAGGACAGTTGGAGCCCGCGCTCCTCGCGCCTTTCGTCGAGGCCCTGCGCCGCACCATGCACGCGGCGCCGGGTGTGGGCCTCGCCGCGCCGCAGGTCGGCGTGGCACTGCGGATCGCCGTCATCGAGGACCCCGCGCCGGTTCCGGAGGAGGTCAGAGTGGCCCGTGCCCGGGTGCCGCAACCGTTCCGGGTGCTGGTCAACCCGGTCTACGAGCCCGTCGGCACCGCCCGTGCCGCGTTCTACGAGGGCTGTCTGAGCGTCCCGGGGTACCAGGCGGTGGTCGCCCGGCACGCCGAGGTGCGGCTGACCGGCGAGGACGAGCACGGGCGCCCCCTGGACGAGGTGTTCACGGGCTGGCCCGCACGGATCGTCCAGCACGAGACGGACCACCTGGACGGCGTCCTCTACCTCGACCGGGCCGAGCTCCGCTCCCTGTCCTCGCACCAGGCGGCCGCCGAGTACTGGGCCCAGGCCACCCCCGCTCGGGCGGCCGAGGCCCTGGGCTTCCCCCTGCCCGGCTGATCACCGAGGCGGCCGCCATCGGCCCCGAAGCGGAGGGCTCTTCGTGCTCAACGCCCCCCGCGAACGATCAACCGCGCCGTGCCGGACTCCGCTCTCACCCCCTATACGCCTCCAGCAGCCGCAGCCACACCTCGCTGATCGTCGGGTACGGCGGAACCGCGTGCCAGAGCCGGCTGATCGGTACCTGGCCGGCGACGGCGATGGTCGCGGAGTGGATGAGTTCGCCGACGCCGGGGCCGACGAAGGTGACGCCGCGCAGGATCTCCTCCTCCAGGTCGACCACCATGCGGGCGCGTCCGCGGTAGCCGTCGGCGTAGAGGCCTGCGCCGGCCACGGAGGAGAACTCGACGTCCACGGCCCGGACCCGGTGGCCGGCCTGCTCGGCCTCGGCGAGGGAGAGGCCCACGGCGGCGGCCTCCGGGTCGGTGAAGACGACCTGCGGGACGGCGGCGTGGTCGGCGGTGGCGGCGTGGGCGCCCCATGGCTCCGACGCGGGGGTCGTCGTACCGGAGGCCCGGGCGGCGATCGCGGCGCCGGCGATGCGGGCCTGGTACTTGCCCTCGTGGGTGAGCAGCGCCCGGTGGTTGACGTCGCCGACGGCGTAGAGCCAGTCGGTGCCGGTCACCCGCAGACTGTCGTCGACCGCGAGCCAGCCGCCCGGTTCCAGTCCGACCGTGTCGAGGCCGATGTCGTCGGTGCGCGGGGCGCGGCCGGTGGCGAAGAGGATCTCGTCGGCCTCGATGCGGTCGCCGCGGTCGGTGACGACCACGACGCTGCCGTTCTCGCGGCTCACCGACACCACCGAGGTACCGGTGCGCACGTCCGCGCCGGCCTCGTTGAGGGCCTCTGCGACCAGTTCGCCGGCGAAGGGCTCCATGCGGTTGAGCAGGCCCTTGCCGCGGACGAGGACGGTGACCTTCGAGCCGAGGGCCTGCCAGGCGGTGGCCATCTCGGTGGCCACCACTCCCCCGCCGACCACGACCAGGCGGCCGGGCACGCTCTGCGCGCTCGTCGCCTCCCGGCTGGTCCAGGGCTTGATGTCGGCGAGACCCGGCAGGTCGGGCAGCTGGGCGCGGCTGCCGGTGGAGACAGCGACCGCGTGCCGGGCGGTCAGGACGCGGCGCTCGCCGTCGGGGGCGGTGACCGTCACAGTGCGCTCCCCGGTGAGCCGGCCGTGGCCGCGGTAGATGTCGGCTCCGATGCTCTCCAGCCAGTCGACCTGGCCGTCGTCCTTCCATTCGGAGGTGTAGTAGTTGCGGTGTGCGAGGACCGCGGCCGCGTCGAGGGGGCCCTGCACGGACTGGCTGAGTCCCGGTACGCGGCGGGCGTCGGCGCGGGCGATGACCGGGCGCAGCAGGGCCTTGCTGGGCATGCAGGCCCAGTACGAGCACTCGCCGCCGATCAGCTCGCTCTCCACGACCGCGGTGGTCAGGCCGGCCGCGCGGGTGCGGTCGGCGAGATTCTCCCCCACGGGCCCGGCCCCGAGCACCACGACGTCGTACGCGATGGTTTCCGTTTCCGTCATGGGGTCAGTCTGGTGGGTGGTGTGCGACGTGGCCACACGGGTATGCGCGCCGGACACCATGCGGAATAGCTGGTCGTCCGGCCGCGTTGTGCCGACGGCTTCGCCCACTACACCAGGAAGAGGGATCTACGCCATGAGCAGCACCACCGTGGAGCTCACCAAGGAGAACTTCGACCAGACGGTCACGGACAACGAGTTCGTTCTGATCGACTTCTGGGCGTCCTGGTGCGGGCCGTGCCGTCAGTTCGCGCCGGTCTACGAGAAGGCGGCCGAGGAGAACCCCGACCTGGTGTTCGGCAAGGTGGACACCGAGGCGCAGCCGGAGCTCGCGGCGGCTTTCGGGATCCAGTCGATCCCGACGCTGATGATCGTCCGTGACCAGGTCGCCGTGTTCGCGCAGCCGGGCGCCCTGCCCGAGTCCGCCCTGACGGACGTCATCGGGCAGGCCCGCAAGCTCGACATGGACGAGGTCCGCAAGTCGATCGCCGAGCAGCAGGGCGGCGCCCAGGCCGAGGCCGAGCAGTAAGGCCGCTCCCGCGCGGTCTAGAAGGGGTACGGCGCCACGTCGCCCCGTACCGTCGTCCAGCGCAGCTCGGTGAACGCCTCCAGGTTGGCCTGGCCGCCGAAGCGGGCGCCGGTGCCGGAGGCGGCGATGCCGCCGAAGGGTGCCACGGCCTCGTCGTTCACGGTCTGGTCGTTGATGTGGACGATGCCGGTCGGGATGCGTTCGGCGAGGTCGAGACCGCGTGCGGTGTCGCGGGTGACGATGCCCAGCGAGAGGCCGTACGGGCTCTGCGCGGCCAGCGCCACGGCCTCGTCGGCGGTGTCGAAGGGCCGTACGGGCGCGACCGGGCCGAAGACTTCCTCGGCGTAGGCGGGGGTGCGGTCGTCGACGTCGGCCAGGACGGTCGGGCGGTAGAAGAGCTGGTCGTGGGTGCCGCCCGCGGCCAGCTTGGCGCCTGCGCCCGTGCTGGCCTCGACCAGTGCGTGCACCTTGGAGAGCTGGGTGGCGTCGATGAGCGGACCGAGGTGGACCTGTGCGCGGTGCGGGTCGCCGACGGCGAGGGAGTCGGCCTTGGCGGCGAGCCGTTCGACGTACTCCTGGTAGAGGGAGCGGTGCACCAGGTGGCGGCCGGTCGTCATGCAGATCTGGCCCTGGTGGAAGAACGAGCCCCAGGCGGCCGTGGAGATCACGGCGTCGAGGTCGGCGTCCTCCAGGACGACCATGGCGGAGTTGCCGCCGAGTTCGAGGTGGGCGCGCTTGAGGTGGCGGCCCGCCGCCTCGCCGACGGCGCGTCCGGCCGCCGTGGAGCCGGTGAAGGAGATCACGGGTACCCGTGGGTCGGCGACCAGCGCCTGGCCCACGTCGGGGCCGCCGGGCAGGACGTGCAGCAGCCCCTCGGGCAGGCCGGCCTCGGCGAAGACCGCGGCGAGGGAGAACCCGCCGCAGACCGCGGTGCGCGGGTCCGGCTTCAGCAGGACCGCGTTGCCCAGCGCGAGGGCGGGGGCGACGGAGCGTATGGAGAGGATCAGCGGGGCGTTGAACGGCGCGATCACGCCCGTGACGCCCACCGGGACACGCCGGGTGTACGACAGGCGCGGGGCCTCGCTGGGCAGCACCTGTCCGGCCGGGTGGGAGGCGAGGGCGGCGGCCTCGTAACACTCCTGGGCGGCGACGTGCAGTTCGAAGTCCGCCTTGCCGGCGATCGAACCGGACTCACGCACGAGCCACTCGCGCAGTTCCTCGGCGTGGGCCGCGAACAGGTCACCGGCCTTGCGCAGCACCCCGGCGCGGACGAAGTGGGGCACGCGGGCCCACTCCGTCTGGGCGCGGTGGGCCGCTTCGGCGGCCGGTCGGACGTCCTCGGCTGCGGCGAGGGTGACCGTGCCGAGCCGGTCGCCGGTGGCGGGCTCGGTGACGGTGTATTCGGGGCCCGACAGGGGGCGGGACTGCCAGGTCTTCTGGTCGAGCAACGGCATGACGGCTCTCCGATTCAGCACGCGGTGGTCGAACGCCTACCCTTTGGTTGAGCGCTCAACAGACTAGTGGTCGGGAACGCCGGGTGAGCACCACATGACCCTGGCGGTTCAACTCGACTCGCGCCGCACCACCATCGCACCGTAGGTCTCCCGCGCCTCCGGCACCGCACCGGGGTTGCGCACCGCCCGGTCGACGAGCCCCGCGAGATCGCGCCCGGCGGGCAGGTCGATGCGGACGGTGCTGAGCCGGGGCCGCAGCAGCCGGCCGAGCATGAGGTCGTCCGCGCCGATCATGGCCGTGTCCTGCGGGACGCGCACTCCCTCGTCCTGCAGGGCACGCATCAGCAGCATCGCGTACTCGTCGTTGTACGTGAACACGGCGTCGAGCCCCAGTTCGCGCCAGCGGCCGGCGAGTCCGGCCGCGGACTCCTCCGTGAACGCGAGCGGCAGCACGGTCACGGTGGCGTCGGTGCCGCGCAGGGCGGCGCGGGCACCTTCCAGGCGGGGGCGGG
Organism: Streptomyces griseus subsp. griseus; assembly: GCF_000720255.1. Classification (GTDB taxonomy): domain Bacteria; phylum Actinomycetota; class Actinomycetes; order Streptomycetales; family Streptomycetaceae; genus Streptomyces; species Streptomyces griseus_I. The sequence continues at coordinate 13,823 of NZ_JOJE01000045.1, forward strand.
AGAACATCTCCATGCCCCGTTCCTCGGGGACGACGACACCGATGCGTCGGCGCCCTCGGGCGTACAGGTGCTCGGCGGCGCTCCTGCCGACGCCTTCGTGGTCCATCAGCAGCGCGTGGGCCCCCTCGACGGGCTCGGCCCCGAGCGTCACCACGGCACGGGCTCCGGACCGCTTGAGGACGGCGACCCCGTCCGGCCCGATGCCGGGACCGGGCACCAGCACGGCGACCGGCCGCAGCTCGGCCCAGGCGCGGGCGGCCTCGTCACCGCGCAGGCCGCTGACGCCGTACTGCACGACGGTGTAGTCGAGCCGGCTGAGCGCCTGCTGGAAGTCGTGCACGAAGTGGCTGTACAGCGGGCCGGCCGGCACCGGTGGGGCGGGCATCAGCACCATCCGGCTGTGTCCGGCGCGCAGACTGCGGGCGGCCGCGTGCGGTACGTACCCGAGTTCCTTCGCGGCCTCGTGGACCCGGCGGCGCGTGGGCTCGCTGATCCGTACGGCGCTGGTGTTGTTCAGGACGTAGGAGACGGTAGCGCGCGAGACGCCGGCCAGGCGGGCCACATCGGCGCTCGTGGGTACCGGGCGCGGTGCTGCGGGCGACCGGGGCGCGGGCATATTCGGTATCTGCACCATGACGTACGGCATCTTGGCAGAAGCACGGAACGGCGGTCCGGGCGGGGGAACATCGTCCGGGTTTCTACGAACGGACGTCCGTACGGAGGCGATTCATCCCGTACGCGTGACCCGCGCGACCAGATCGCACCAGGCCTTCTCCAGACGCTCCATGGGCAGTCCGCACGGGCCGGTGAGGTGGTGGATCAGGACGGGGTTGAGGGAGCCCATGAGCGTGTGGGCGAGAAACTCGCTGTCCGCGTCCGGCACCGCTTGTCTCAGCAGCAGGGCGACATGGTTGTGGTGGAGCCGGCGCACCGGGACGGAGAACCGGCGCTCGGGACTCGGCTCGGCCGCCAGCTGCAGATCCATCTCGTCGACCGAACGGCGCAGCAGTTCGCGGCCGAACGCGCGCAGCCGCTCCACGGGCGGCGCTCCGGGGCCCAGCGGCGGGGGGCCGCCGAGGAAAGCGGCCTGGAACTTCTTCTCGGAGTGGTCGAGCAGCGCGGTCAGCAGGCCGGTGCGATCGCCGAAGCGGCGGAAGACCGTGCCCTTGCCGACCTCGGCCGCGGCCGCGACCGCCTCCATCGTGACCCCGGCCGCGCCGTGCTCCGCCACCAGTCGCGCGGCGGCCTCCAGCAGTCGGGCTCGGTTGCGGGCCGCGTCGGCTCGCAGGCACGGCTCGTCCTCGGCGGGGCCGAGCTGGAGCAACTCGGGCTGGGCGGGTGGCTGTTGCGACTTCGGGAAGGGCTGCAGCGCGGCGGACATGAAAACAGCGTAAAGCACCGGGAACAAAACTGGACCCTGGTCCGCTTAGGATGGTAGAAATTAAGCGGACCCCGGTCCGGATCGTAACGACACTGTTTCACACGTCAGGGAGTTCGCATGTCCGTTCGCATTCTCGCGCTCGTCGGCAGCCTTCGCGCCGGTTCGCACAACCGCCAGCTCGCCGAGGCCGCCGTCAAGCTCGCCCCCGAGGGTGCGGAGGTCGAGCTGTTCGAGGGACTGGCGGAGATCCCCTTCTACAACGAGGACATCGACGTCGAGGGCGGCGTCCCGGCCGCCGCCGCCAAGCTGCGTGAGGTCGCGCAGGCCGCCGACGCCTTCCTGCTCTTCTCCCCCGAGTACAACGGCACCATCCCGGCCGTGCTGAAGAACGCCATCGACTGGCTGTCCCGGCCGTACGGCGCCGGTGCCTTCGGCGGAAAGCCGGTCGCCGTGGTCGGTACTGCGTTCGGCCAGTACGGCGGTGTGTGGGCGCAGGACGAGGCCCGCAAGGCCGTGGGCATCGCCGGCGGCAAGGTCATCGAGGACCTCAAGCTCTCCATCCCCGGCTCCGTGACCCGCTTCGCCGAGACCCACCCGGCCGACGACGCCGAGGTCGCCGCCCAGCTGACCGAGGTCGTCGCCCGCCTGCACGGCCACGCGAACGAGGCCGTCGCCGCCTGATCACCACCCACCGCGCGAAGGGGGCCGGAGGATTCCGGCCCCCTTCGCGCGTCCGGGCCCGCTCCGGCGGAGTTCCAGCAGAGCTCCGGCTGGGCTCCCGCAAGCGTTTTCTGGGTCAAGGTGCTGGAAAATCGTGCAAGCCCGCGACCACTGCCCGTCCTCTCTGATTGGGTAGGTGGATGCGGACCTTTTATCGACGACTGCTGACGCTGATGCCTCGACTTGGTGTGCACGTGACCGACCTCGGCCCGGGAACGGCGGTGGTCTCCCGGCGCGCCCCCCGCCTGAGAATCCCCCTGGCCCAGGGCGCCGACGTGCTGGCACGGGACAACGGCCGCTGGACGGTGACGGACGCCGGCGACGACACCTGGGTGGTGAGCCGCAGCAAGGCCCGCGCGCAACAGCAGCAGGGCGTCCCCAGTGCGAAGAGCGTCCGGCTCGGGGACAGCGGGGCACGGCTGCTGCTCGACCCCGCCGCCCTGGCGGACGAGCGCAAGCTGCAGCTGTCCGCGGCCGAGTACCTGTGTCACCAGCACGTGGCCGCCATGCTGGAGTTCTACGGCGTGAACTGTGTGTTCGACGTGGGCGCCAACGCCGGCCAGTACGCCCGGCGGCTGCGCCGCCACGGCTACACCGGCCGGATCGTGTCCTTCGAGCCCACCTCCGGGACCTTCGCCAAGCTCCAGAAGGCGGCCGAGAACGATCCGGACTGGTGGGTGTACAACTACGGCCTCGGCCGTGAGGACACCGCGAGCACCATCCACACCGGCTGGAACAGCATGAACTCCGTCCTGCCGCCCAGCGACTACGGCAAGGACCGCTATCTGCGGTTCGCCAAGTCCGAGACGGAGGAGATCCAGATCCGCCGGCTCGACGGGATGATGGAGAAGGCCCTCGACGGCATCGCCGACCCGCGTCCCTTCCTGAAGATGGACACGCAGGGCTACGACCTGGAGGTGTTCGCCGGGGCCGGGGAGCGCGTCAAGGAGTTCGTGGGCCTGCAGTCGGAGGTCGCCGTGCTGCGGCTGTACGAGGGCAGCCCGGCCATGGGCGAGGCGGTCGCCACGTACGAGGCGGGCGGCTTCGGGATCACCGGGATGTACCCCGTGACCCGCGAGGCGAACACGGGCCGGGTGATCGAGTTCGACTGCGTGATGATGCGCGCGGAAGCGGCCCCCGCGACCGACTGACCCCCGGCCCTCCCGTTACGGCGCTCCGGTCGCCTCGGCCGCGGCCTGCTGCTCCTGCTTCCTGGAGACCCGCAGGCTGGTGAACGTCGTGACCGCGAGGACGAGCACGATGAAGCCGAGCGAGAACGGGATGCTGATCTCCGGGACGTGGACCCCGGACTCGTGCAATGCGTGGAGCACCAGCTTGACGCCGATGAAGCCCAGGATGATCGACAGTCCGTACGACAGGTGGACCAGCTTCTTCAGCAGGCCGCCGATGAGGAAGTACAGCTGCCTGAGGCCCATCAGCGCGAAGGCGTTGGCGGTGAACACGATGTACGGGTCCTGGGTCAGCCCGTAGATCGCGGGGATGGAGTCGAGCGCGAAGAGGACGTCGGTGGAGCCGATCGCGAGCATCACGACCAGCATCGGGGTCATCACCCGCTTGCCGTTCTGCTCGATCCACAGCTTGGTGCCGTGGTAGCGGTCGGCCACACCGAAGCGCCGTTCCACCGCCTTGAGCAGCTTGTTCTCCTGGTACTCCTCCTCGTGCTCCTCCTTGCGCGCGTCCTGGACCAGCTTCCATGCGGTCCAGATCAGGAAGGCGCCGAAGAGGTAGAACACCCAGGAGAAGGCGGAGATGATCGCGGCGCCCGCGGCGATGAACCCGGCCCGCAGCACCAGCGCCATGATGACGCCGACCATCAGCACGCGCTGCTGGTACTGGGTCGGCACCGCGAACTTGCCCATGATCAGGACGAAGACGAAGAGGTTGTCGACGCTCAGCGACTTCTCGGTGATGTAGCCGGCGAAGAACTCACCAGTGGGTCCACCACCGCCGTAGAGGAAGATGCCGAGGCCGAAAAGGCACGCCAGCACGACCCAGACGATCGTCCAGGTGCCCGCCTCCTTGAGTGACACGTCGTGGGGCTTGCGGCCGATGAAGAAGTCGACGGCGACCAGCGCGCACAGGGCCGCGACGGTCAGCAGCCAGACGGTGAGGGACACGTTCACTGGAGGTACTCCCAAGGGCCTGTGGGGGAATGAACATCGTTGTCGGATGGCCGGATCCCTTCCACCTCCACCAGGTGAACTGAAGGTAATGACCCGGTAAGGGCGGAGGTCAGCCGGGGCGGACTGCCCGCCGAATGGCGGGCAGGTCCCGCCGGACGGCGGCGCTCCCGGCGGCCACGGACGCGCGCATCATGTCGGCACGCATCATGGCGGCAGGAGCCGCCGCGTTCCCTCTGAGGAGTACGCCATGACCACGGTCCCGCCCCCGTTCGACCCCGAACTCGCCGCAGCGCTGGAACTGATCAAGGACGTGATCTCGCCGAGCCTGACCCCGGAGGACATCGAGGACGCCCGCCGGGGTCCGGGCATCGAGCTGCTGGCCGATCTGGACCTGGCAGTGGACGGGTTCTTCGAGGTGGAGGACCGTGAGGTGCCCGGGCCCGAGGGCGCGCCCGCCATCTCGCTGCTGATCTGTCGCCCCGCGGCCCCGGCCCCCTCCGGTCCGCGCCCCGTCATCTACCACGTCCACGGCGGCGGCATGATCCTCGGCAACAACCGGGTCGGCGTGGACGGGCCGCTGGCCTGGGCGAAGGAGCTGGACGCGGTGGTGGTGTCCGTGGAGTACCGGCTCGCCCCCGAGCATCCGCACCCGGCGCCGGTCGAGGACGTCTACGCCGGTCTGCTGTGGACGGCGGAGAACGCCAAGGAGCTCGGCGCCGACCCCGAGCGGATCGTGATCGCCGGTGCCAGCGCGGGCGGCGGCCTGACCGCGGCGCTCGCCCTGCTCCTCCGGGACCGCCAGGGGCCGCGGCCGATCGGCCAGCTCCTGATGTGCCCGATGCTGGACGACCGCAACGACACGCCGTCCTCCCACCAGATGGCGGGCCTGGGCATCTGGGACCGTACGTCCAACGAGACCGGGTGGACGGCGTTGCTCGGCGAGCTGCGCGGCGGCCCCGACGTCTCCCCGTACGCGGCCCCCGCCCGCGCCGAGGACCTCTCCGGCCTGCCTCCCGCCTTCCTCGACGTCGGCTCCGCGGAGACCTTCCGCGACGAGGTCGTCGGCTACGCCTCCCGCGTCTGGCAGGCCGGCGGCATCGCCGAGCTGCACGTCTGGCCCGGCGGCTTCCACGGCTTCGACGGCTTCGCCCCCCAGGCCACCCTCTCCCGCGCGGCCCGCGCGGCCCACCTGGACTGGCTGCGGAGGCTGCTGGCGGAGTGAGGGGGCGCGTCGCCCCAGGGGAAGGGTCTGTACCGCGGCCGTGGGCGTGGGCGCCGGGCGGGGGTTCGACCTGCGCTCGGTGCTGTTGCCCTGAGGGGCCGTGGCGCATGATGGGCGCATGAAAGAGCTGGCCGGGCGGTTGACCGCGGTGGACCCGGATGCCGGGGCGGCGGTGCGGGTCATCGCCTACTTCGATCGACTGGCCGAGTCGCGGGCGGGCATGGAGGCGCTGGTGCGGGGCGCCGCCGTGCTCTCCGGGGTGGCGGCGCGGCTCGTCGACGCGGACCGGCTGGTGCGGATCCGGATCGAGGCGGACGGCACCCGCCGCGACACCGCCCTGCCGCCCGATCCGGTGTGGCCCTCTGCCGCACTGACCCCGGGCGGCGCTCCCGCGCTGTGGCTGGAGCGCACCGAGGCCCCGCCCAGCGTGGTGGACGCGGTGATCCTCGAGCGTGCCGCGGGCGCCGTACGGCTCGTGCTGGACCGCACCCGGGGCCGGGCCCCAGTCGACGACCCCGCGCTGGTCGAGACGGTCCTCGACGCCACGGCCCCCGAAGCCGCCCGGCTCCACGCGGCCCGCCGCCTCGGGCTGGACCCCGGCACCCGTGCCCGTGCCCTGGCCCCGCTCGGCGGCCGGCCCCGGGTGGTCTCTGCGGATGTGCGGATCGGGGAGGACGGGCACCGCGGGCAGGACGCGGCGGGCCGGCGGGGCGAGACGGCCGCCGACCGTCCTCGGGCCCTCTCGCCGCACGACGGGCACCTCAGAGCAGCGGCCGGTTCGGCCGGGGCGGCTCACGCCGGACCCACGCGGGCCGACGCGGCCGTCACCACCATCGGCCGGCTCGGCGTCGGTCCCGCCGTCCCCCTCGCCCAGTTGCCCGGTTCCTGGGCAGCCGCGCGCACCGCGTTGCGGTTCACCGCGGCCGACACCGCGCAGGACCCCGGCCCCCGGGTGGTGTACGCCGACGAGCTCGGCGGTCTCGCGCTGCTGGCCGACCTCGTCGCGCCGGGGGCCGAGCCGCCGCCGGACGTGCGGGCGCTGGACGCGGCCGCCGCGGACGTGCCCTGGCTGCTGGTCACGCTGCACGCCGTCGCGACGACGGGGAGCCTGCGGGCGGCCGCCGCCGAGGCGAACGTCCACCACTCCACGCTCCAGGACCGTTTGACCCATGCCGAGCACCTGCTGGGCTGGCCGGTCCGCACCCCGCAGGGCCGTCTCAGGCTTCACCTCGCCTTGGAGATGCGCCGGCTGGCACGGCCGTAGGCCATGGGCGGCTGTCCGTGTGATCCGCCCCACATCGACCACGTGTCAGCTTTCTGGCGGTGAGTTGTCAGGGTCTTCGGCTTCCATGGCCCCGGCCCCTTCCCCCCACCCCGAGGAGTGCCGTGTCCGACACGCTGACGCCCGCCGCGCACGAGGAGACGGACGACGCGGTACCGGAGTTCCCCATGCCGCGAGCGGCCGACTGTCCGTTCGCGCCACCTCCCGAGATGATGCGGCTGCACTCCGAGCACCCGGTGTCCAGGGTCCGGCTCTGGGACGGCAGCACACCCTGGCTGGTGACCCGCTACGCGGACCAGAGGGCCCTGTACGGCGACCACCGCCTCAGCGTCGACCCCCGGCTGCCTGGATTCCCGCACGCGAGCGCCGCCTTCCAGGATGCCTTCGCCAAGAACCCGCCGTCCTTCCTCAACATGGACGATCCCGAGCACGCCCGCGTCCGCCGAATGGTCACCGCCCCGTTCACCATCAAGCGCGTCGAGGCCATGCGGCCGACGGTCCAGCGGATGACCGACGACTTCATCGACACCATGCTGGCCGGGCCGCGCCCCGTCGACCTGGTGGAGGCCCTCGCGCTGCCCCTGCCGTCGCTGGTGATCTGCGAACTGCTCGGCGTCCCGTACGACGACCATGAGTTCTTCCAGAGCAGGAGCAAGGTGGGCGTCCGCCGGGACGCGACGCCGGCGGAGTCCCGGGCCGCCACCGGCGAGCTGCTGACGTACCTCGACGAGCAGCTCCAGGCCAAACTCGCCCACCCGGCCGACGACATGCTCTCCGACCTCGCCGGCCGGACACGGGCCGGCGAGCTCACGCGCCACGAGGCCGCCATGCTGGGCCTGCTGCTGCTCGGCTCCGGGCACGAGACCACCGCCAACATGATCGCCCTCGGCGTCCTGGCGTTCCTGGAGCACCCCGACCAGCTGGCCGTCGTCCGTGACACCGACGATCCGCAGGTCGTCGCCGGCGCGGTGGAGGAGATGCTGCGCTATCTGACGGTCGTCCACAACGGCCAGCGCCGGGTCGCCCTGGCGGACGTCGAGGCGGGCGGGCAGGTCATCCACGCCGGAGACGGCGTCATCATCCCCGGCGCCACCGGCAACTGGGAGGCCGGCCACTTCCCCGAGCCGGACCGGCTCGGCGTCGGCCGCGACGCCCGCCGGCACATGGCCTTCGGCTTCCGCGTCCACCAGTGCCTCGGCCAGCCCCTGGCCCGGCTGGAGCTCCAGATCGTCTACGGCACCCTCTTCCGCCGCGTCCCCACCCTGCGCCGCGCCGCCGACCTGAACCGGATCCCGTTCAAGAACGACGGGGTCGTCTACGGGGTCTACGAACTGCCGGTGACCTGGTAGGGAGGCTGGGCGTGCACCACCAGCGACCGCTGCGGCGTGCACCACGTCATTCGCCGGCGGCTTCCTCGACCTCCCAGCGCAGCAGGTCGCCCGGCTGGCACTCGAGCACCTCGCAGAGCGCGGCGAGCGTCGCGAAGCGCACCGCCTTGGCGCGGCCGTTCTTGAGCACCGCCAGGTTGGCGGGAGTGATGCCCACCCGGTCCGCGAGCTCGCCCACGGACATCTTCCGCCGGGCCAGCATCACGTCGATGTCGACGGCGATCGGCATCAGATCACCTCGTCCAACTCGGCCTGCATCTGCGTGGCTTCGACGTCGCGGGCGACGGCCTGGGCAAGCAGCATCCGCAGTACGAGCACGATGAGCGCGACGCCCAGGATGGCCACGCCGACCCCGCCCATGATCACGGTGACGCCCGGGTCGTCCCGCTGGCCCGGCGCGTTGACGGCCGTGACCGCGAACCACACGAGGGCAGCCGCCACGATCGCGCCGATCACGCCGTCCACGTACCGGAAGGCGGCGTCGGAGAACACGGTTCCGCGCCGCACCATCGTCACCAGTCGCCATACGCAGACCACGGCGACCTGGACCGACACCATGCCCAGAATCGTGATCACGCGCAGCGCGGTCAGTGGGAGCGACCCGTCCTCCGGGTCGCTCCCACTGACCAACACCCACACCATCATGGCCTGCACGAACACGGTGCCGACGAGCACCCCCACGAGCACCGCACGCAGCGCACGCACTGTCAGCTTTCCCATGGCCCCACCTTCCCCATCGTTCTGCGATGGGAATCTATCGAATCTCGATAGATAAAGCAACCGCCGTCAGAATTCGAGCAGGTCCCCTGTTCGCACCGGGAGGCCCGTCTCGAAGGAGTGGTTCGCGGCCAGGCCGGTGACCAGGGAGCGGGCGCCGTCGGTCGCGTCGGCCGCGCGGTGCAGGGGGTCCGGGGCGCGGGTGCCGAAGAGGTCCTGGAGCATGCGTACGTCACCGCCGCCGTGCCCGCCCTCGCCGGTCGCGACCTCGATCTCGCGCGGCTTCTCCCAGAAGCGGCGCAGCAGCAGTTCGGTACGTCCGGCCGTGTCGTCCGCCTCGGCGCCGTGCAGGACGGGGTCGGAGCCGTTCGTCGGCATCCTGGGGCGGGTCCAGGTCGACTCCTCCACGAGCAGCTCCAGGCGGCCTGCGCTGCCGTTGAAGGCGATCCGGTAGCCCTCCCAGGGGGAGTAGGCGGTCAGGTGATACGTAAGGGTGGCCCCGGTGGCGTACCGGACCAGGACCGCCATGTCGTCCTCGATCGTCACCCCGGGGGCGAACACGTTCTGGTCGCGGTGGTAGCCGTCATGTGCCTCTGCGTTCAGGTACAGCGCGCTGAGCAGGGGTGAGTCGGCCAGGTGCACGGCGAAGGGGTCGGAACCGGCGGCCGGGGAGCCGTGCGCTCGGTGGTAGTCACGGGCGAGGCCTCGGCGCCGGCCGGCCTCGTCGCCGTAGAAGAACAGGCCGCCCTGGGCGTACACGCTCTCGGGTCGTGTGCCGAGCCACCAGTTGACCAGGTCGAAGTGGTGGGTGGCCTTGTGGACCATGAGCCCACCGGAGTTGACCTTGTCGCGGTGCCAGCGGCGGAAGTAGTCGGCGCCGTGGCGCAGGTCGAGCAGCCACTCGAAGTGCACCGATCCGACCTCGCCGATCTCTCCGGACGCGACGAGTTCCCGTACGGCCGAATGCACGGGGTTGTAGCGGTAGTTGAAGGCGACCCGCACGTCCCGTCCCGTGCGCCGCTGAGCATCCAGGATGCGGCGGGCCTTGTCGGCGTCCGTGGTCATGGGTTTCTCGGTGACGACGTCGCAGCCCGCCTCGAGGGCCCGGACGATGTAGTGGTCGTGGGTGCGGTCCACGCTGCACACCACGACCAGGTCGATCCGCTCGCGGCGCAGCATTTCGTCGAAGTCCTCTGCGAGGTACGTCGGTACGGGCGTCCGGCCCGGGTGGTGCTCCGCGAGCCAGGTGTTGTGGACCGCCATCCGGTGTGGGTTGACATCGCAGAAGCCGGCCAGTTCGAACCGGTCCGCGTAGGGTCCGGCCAGTGCCTGGGTGAACAGCCGGGCGCGGGCGCCCAGACCGACCACGGCGGCTCGGGGTCGTGCGGTGTCGGACGACATGCAGATCTCCGTTCGGGGATGGATTCTCATGGATGTCATGGCTGTCATGGCTGTCATGGCTGGGGCGGCTCAGCGCGTCACGGGCCCGCCAGGTGTCCGCGGCCGTGGCGGCGAGGGCCAGCGGGCCGAGGGCGATGAGCAGCAGGACCGGAGCCATGGTCAGCAGCACGGCGGCGGTTCCGCTCGCCGCGGCGAGCGGGGCGAGTGCGATCGGTCGCTGCGGCACGGTCCGGAACACGGAGGCCAGGGTCGTACGCCACCGCATGTCCTCCCGCCACGCGGCCGCGCACCGCAGCCCCAGTGCCGCGAGCACCGCCGCGGCCGTGGCGAAGGCGGGTCCCGTGCCGGAGCCCCGGGCGTCCCGGGCCAGCGCGTCCAGCCACAGCAGCGCCGGTACGACAGTGGGGCGGTCCACACGGCGGGACCTGAGCGCAACACCGAGCGCAACGGTTCAGGAAGTGAGTGACCGTCACCTCTTGTCCCTCGGTGGCCTGTTCGCGCAACAGGACGCAGCCCGCGAGCAGCGCGGGAAAGGCGGTGACCACCGGCAGCGAGGCGAACAGCAGCAGGACGCCGAGCAGTAGAGAGTCCGCGAAACGGGCGAACCACGTACGGGTCATGGTGGCGCGCCCTCTCAGCCCTTGGGTCCGGTCGTCTGCACACCCTCCACCAGCAGCCGCTGGAAGGCCAGGAAGAACAGCAGCACGGGTACCAGGGTGAGGACGGACATGGCGAACATGGGGCCGAACATGGCACTGCCGTCCATGTCGACGAACATTCGCAGCGAGGTGCCGAACAGCCGCCACAGGGACAGGCCGCTCACGCCGTCGACCGCGTCGGTGTAAACGTCGAGTCCGACGGTCCTCCGGTTCCCCCGCTGATCACGAACGCGGGCGTGAAGGTTTGTAAGGAGTGGATGATCTCCAGGATCAGATCGAAGAACAGGACGGGGGGCCGAGTCGGCGGCGCTCGATGGCGCGGGCAAGGTGCGCACGTTCCCACGCGAAGCTTTCGGAGGGCGGCACGCTGACCAGGTCGGCCTGTTCCTGGCCTGGTGGTCGGCAGGCGTGGGCGGAGCCCGTTCTCGGCGCGCCGATTCTCCGGTGCCTCGCTCTCACCGCGACAGGACCTTGGCGATCGTCCGCGAGGGGCACCAGATCCTTGTTGCTGCGCCATGTCCCGACGACGGCCCGGCCACGCGCCGAGCGGCATCGCCCGGCAGGCCGATCATCGAGTCGGACCTCCGGACGGTGCCATGGTCGATCGTCACCGTCAGTCGGTGATCACGGGGCTGCGGTGGATCCACTCGCTGCCGTGTGCCGCCTGATACATGAAGGCGGCCACGTCCGCGCGGCTGATGGTCGGGTTGCCCTTCATCGGCAGACTGTCCCCCGCGCTGTAGGCACCCTTGGCGGGGCCGTGGGTCAGCCGGGTCGGGTAGACCACGGTCCAGTCCAGACCGCTGGAGCGGATCCGCTCGTCGGCGATCTCCTTGTCGGCGTAGATCGACCGCAGCAGGGTGCGGTAGATCGCCTTCTGGGCGGTGCTCGACTCGTCGAGGGTGTAGCCGACGCCGAACGACGACAGCCAGACCAGCCGGGAGACGCCCACCTCCTTGGCCGCACCGATCACAGCCGCCGAGGCACGCGTGAAGAGGCCGTCGGCGCGTATGGAGTTGCCCCTGCCGAGCGCGGAGACGATCGCGTCGTGTCCCACCGCGGCGGCGGCTATGTCGCGGTGCGACGTGGCGTCTCCGGTGGCCACCGTGACCTGGTCGGTCAGGTCGCCGAGAGCCGCCGGGTTGCGTACGAAGGTGGTGACCGAGTCACCGGAGCGCAGGGCCAGGTCGACGACATGACGGCCGGTGGGGCCGGTCGCCCCGAGGATGAGCAGTTTCATGGCAAGGGAGTCTTCCGTGAGCGTCTAGGGCAGGAGTGGGCGTACGCCTGTCGCACCGGCGGCCGCCCTTGTCGTGGCAGCGGCAGAGCCGAACGGATAGCCGTCCGATACCGGGAACGTAGCGGACAGCTATCCGGTTAGCAAGGTTGTATCCCGAGAGGGCCGAGCACGAAGACCGGAAAGTCAGGCCACTCAGGCCGACGTGGTTCGCGCCGTCGACAAGGCCGCCCTCAGCGCCGCCCCGGGGCCCCCGCACGCAGGCCGTCCATGACGATGTCCAGCAGCCGGGTGGCCTGGGCGCGCCAGTCGCCACTGATGTCGATCTGCCAGATGCCGGCGATGGCGCGGAGGAAGTCGTCAGCGGTCACCTCCGGGCGGATGGTGCCGGCTTCGTGATTGGCGTTGAGCAGGAACTCGATCGATCCGAACACCAGCGAGTATCCGGACGACTCCGGCCCTCCCGTCGCACCGGCCGCCTGGCGCAGCGCGTCAGCCAGTCCGGTCTTGGCCATGATGAAGCGGGCGAGGCGGTCCATCCATGCACGAAGGGCCTGGTCCGGTTCCATGTTCCTCAGCAACTCGGCTGCGCTGTCGGTGAGTTGCTGCACCTCGTGGCGGTACGCCTCCAGAACGAGTGCCTCACGGTTGGGGAAGTTGCGATAGAGGGTGCCCTGCCCGACGCCCGCCTTCTTGGCGATCGCACTCAGCGGGACGTCCGCCGAGCGCGACAGTTCGACCAGCGCCACCTCCAGGATGCGCTCCCGGTTGCGCTGCGCGTCCGACCGCTGAGGCCCGCCAGTCCTCGACTCCACACGCCCTCTTCCCGGGCTTGCATCCGAAGCCCTTGCCTAACTGGACAGCCGTCCGATACTTTCCCCAAGCCGGACTGCTGTCCGCTTCCGCTTTCACCATAGCGGGCGAAATCGTTCGCCGTCATTGGCCGGTGCGCGCGCATGAGAAGGCCGATCCAGACCATGGACCATCAGTAAGGCCTGGAGACACCGCCGCCTCCGCATTCTCACCCTCGACCGCGCTCGCCGCATGACGGACGGCGTTGCCGATCGCCACTGCCGGGCTCGGGCGACGGGTTCATGAGGCAGCCGTGGCCGCACTGCGCCTTCCGGCCAGGATCCGGCGGCGGCCTGCCCGGCGTCGTGCCTCACACTCCGCCCGCGCGGTGCCACCGGGGTCGCTGCACACGCTCGAGCCGACCCACACGCCATGGGAGATGAAGACGCTGGTCGGCGAACTCCGAGGGGCACGCGTAGGGAGACCGTCGCGCGCGGGACAGGGCGTCGGTGCGGGCGGACGACAGCACGCACGTCTCGCACGGCGGGCATCTCGGCGGGTTCGTCGATGCGTAGGGGCAGCCCGCCGAGTGCACAACCAGTGCACACTCGGCGGGGAAGCTCAGGCGCAGGTCAGGCCCAGGCCGTCACCGGCACGAACGAACTGTCCTGCCGGAACTGGTCCGTGCCGTCCGACGGGTCGACGCGGAGCTGGTAGTTGTAGTGGCGCAGGTAGTAGCCGGGGTAGTTGTACGACTCGAAGCGCACCGAGCCGCTCGCGGTGCCCGTCCGGGCGATGAACGTGGCGTCCTTGGCGAACGTCGAGGTGCCGTCGTTCGGGTCGAAGCGGCCCCGGAACGAGTAGTGGCGCAGGTAGTTGCCGGCGGCGTCACGGAAGGAGTAGCCGTTGGCGTCGGCGAGACCGGCGACGACGGTGAAGGTGGACGCCTGCTTCTCGGCGGTGGTGCTGGAGCCGCTCACCACGGGCAGGTTGAGGAGCGAGGACTGCTCCTGCCAGTACCGGGTGGAGAAGTTGGCCGACTGGAAGGAGCGCGTGACGTTCTTCGCGAGGCTCACCCCGCCGGACACCGTCTCCCTGATGACGGTGAAGTGGCGCGCCGTACCGGATACGGCGGGCAGGGCCTTCGCCGCGCTCCAGGTGGCGAAGGTGTCGTAGCTGTCGCTGTAGTAGTACTTGCCGTCGCCGTAACCGTCGAAGAAGATCCGCCAGCCGCCGTTGTCGAGCTGCACCAGCGCGGGCCCCTCGCGGTAGCTGCCCCAGCCGGCCCAGTCGCCCGTCTTCGAGATCGTGTAGGGGCCGGTGAGGCGCGAGGCGGTGCCGTACTCGATGTACTTGGCCGTCTCGTTCTTCGTGAAGGCGTGGTAGGTCGAGCCGATCCGCACGATGAAAGTGTCGATGTGGTTGGCGCCGATGCCCGACATGGCGACCGGTGAACTCCATGCGGTGAGCGCGGAGTTGGTGGCCTTGAGCACGTACGGGGTGAAGATCCACTCGTCGTTGGTGGTCGAGCAGGACACGATGACGTTGACGCTGCCGTCGCTGTCGACGAACCACTCCGGCGCCCAGGCCCGGGAGAGGTTGGCGATCGGAACGGTGTAGTTGTAGAGGAAGGTCCAGTTGAGGCGGTCGGAGCTGCGCGCGAACCCGATGGTGGTGCTGACGTCCTGCCAGGTGTGCGTGGTGTAGGTGATGTAGTAGTAGCCGTCGGTGTGCTTGAAGACGCTGGCGTCGCGGATGCGGTCGCTGGGCGGGGTGTAGGCAGATGACTTCAGGAGGCGGAAGTCCGTCGCGTCGTCGGACTGGTAGACGTTGACGGTGCCGTCGTTGCTGTTGAGGAACGGGACGATCGTGTAGCGGGTGGCGGAGCCGCTGGGCGGGGCCGCGGCGAGGGCCGTGCCGAGCAGGCCGGGCACCTCGCCCAGCACGAGCGCCGAGGCGGGCAGGGCGGCCATCGCGCGCAACAGGGTGCGGCGGGACGGGGTGGGGGGACGTCTGGTCACGGGCGGCTCTCCCTGGGCTGTGGAGTCCTGAGGACTCGATCGTTCGACATCCCGAACAAGGTTCGGAAAGTCGATCGAAAGGTAGGGGTGCGCCCCAGGCGCGTCAATGGTTTGTGCAAGACGGAACCGCACCTGTGGGGAACGTGTGGCGGGCGGGACCCGACACCGTGTAGCGGAAGGCGGCACACCTCCCGGGCGTGGCGTTCCGTGACCACGCCGCCACACGTTACCGTTCGGTAGGACAACGCCTAGGACAATGCCGTCCCGGAGTGCCCGGAGGTACCCGCATGACGCTCGACCCTGCCGACCGTGCCAACGGTGCCGACCGCGCCGAAGGCCTGGTGGAGACCGCCCGGGCGCTGGCCGACGGGGAGGTGTCGGCCCGTGAGCTGGTCGAGCGGACGCTCGCGCGGATCGAGACCGCGCAGGGCACCCTCAACGCCTTCCGCCTGGTGCGGGCCGAGGCTGCGCTCGCCGAGGCCGAGGCGGCCGACCGTGAGCTGTCGGCCGGGATGCGCCGGCCCCTGCTCGGCGTACCCGTCGCCGTCAAGGACGACATGGACGTGGCGGGAGAGCCGACCGCGTTCGGCTGCCAGGGCGAACACCCGCCGGTGGCCGAGGACGGCGAGGCGGTACGCCGGCTGCGCGCGGCCGGGGCGGTGATCGTCGGCAAGACCAACACCTGTGAGCTGGGACAGTGGCCCTTCACCGAGGGGCCGGCGTTCGGCTCGACCCGCAACCCGTGGAGCACCGAGCACACCCCGGGCGGTTCGTCGGGCGGTTCGGCGGCCGCCGTCGCCGCCGGACTCGTGCCGGGCGCCCTCGGCTCCGACGGGGCGGGTTCGGTGCGCATCCCGGCCTCCTGGACCCACCTGATCGGCATCAAGCCGCAGCGCGGCCGCATCTCGACCTGGCCGCGCGGCGAGTCCTTCCAGGGCATCACGGTCAACGGCACCCTCACCCGGACCGTGGCCGACGGCGCGCTGCTGCTGGACGCGGCGAGCGGCAACCACGACCTCGACCCGCACCGGCCGCCCGCCGTCGACGCCTCTGCCGCGGTGGGCCGCGACCCCGGCCGTCTGCGCGTCGCGCTCGCGCTCAAGCCGCCGTTCACCGCCCTGCCCGCCCGCCTGCGCCCGGAAGTGCGCGCCCATGTCGTCGAACTCGCGGAGAAACTGGCCGCGTTGGGCCACACCGTCGAGGAGGCCGACCCTCCCTACGGGCAGATCGGGCTGACCTTCATCCCCCGGGCGACCGCGGGGATCGCCGAGTGGGTGGCCGACGCGCCCTTCCCCGCGCTCCTCGACCCGCGCACCCGGGGGGCCGCCCGGCTGGGCCGGCTGCTCGGCGGCGCACCATTGCGGGCGGCGCGGCGTGCGGAAGCGGTCCTGCACCGCCGTATCGGCGCCTTCTTCGAGACGTACGACGTGGTCCTCGCGCCGACGACGGCCGCTCCCCCGCCCCGGATCGGGGCCATGCTGGACCTCGGCGGGTTCGCCACCGACCGCGCCATGATCGCCGCGTGCCCGTACGCCTGGCCGTGGAACGTCCTGGGCTGGCCCGGCGTCAACGTACCGGCGGGCTTCGCGCCCGGCGGACTGCCGGTGGGTGCGCAGCTCCTCGGCCCGGCGCACAGCGAGCCTCTGCTGCTGTCGCTCGCGGCGCAGTTGGAGGCGGAACTGCGCTGGCACGAGCTGTGGCCGCCGCACACCACGCTCACGGATTCCTCGCCGGCGGTGTGAGCAGGGCGCTCCGGCCATGAGCACGGCGCCGCGTCGCCGTGGGCAGACATGCGGGCATGCCGCTTCCCTCGTACGACACGAGAAGCGCCCGCGTCAGCCGTTGGCGGCCCTTACCCTGTGGCCATGGAGGACGCGTCGTTGGTCGGGCTCATGGGGCGGGTCACGGGTACGGTCGGGCCCGGGCTCGTCGGCGAGGTGATCGTGCGGGTGCGGGGCGGGGCCGAACACTTCCTGGCGTATCCGGCGAACGGAACCGGCCGCATTCCGCCCGGGACCGTGGTGATGGTCGTGGAGCACCTGCCGCCCAGGACCGTCTACGTGACGGAGGCGTACGACGGTTGAGCCGGTCCACGTACGACAGTTGAGCCCACCGCGCCCCAGGTGAGAGCCGTACGCGTCAAGGTTTCGACAAGGATCCGTCAGTCTCTGTACCCCGGCGTCACGCAGGCGCACACTCCCTTCGTTCGGTGCCGAGAGGGCACCATCCAAAGGGGGCGTATGCCGATGGTTGTCGGCGTCGTTGCGGGGGCGGCGGTCGTCGCCGTTCTCGTTCTGATCGGTCTGTTCAAGTTGATGTGGCGGGTCGCGGAACCCAATGAGGCACTCGTCATCTCCGGCTCCAAGCACCGTGTGGAGGGGCTTGAGGAGGGCATGGGATTCCGTATCGTCACGGGGCGCGGCACGCTGGTGATGCCCGGTGTGCAGGTGGTGCGCAAGCTGTCGCTCGACCTGAACGAGACCGAACTGCAGGTGGACTGCGTGACGCACCAGGGCATTCCGCTGAAGGTGCGGGGTGTGGTCATCTTCAAGGTCGGCGACGACTTCGTGTCGATCGCCAACGCGGCCCGCCGTTTCCTCGACCAGCAGAAGATGATGTCGGAGCGGGTGCACAACGTGTTCGCCGGCCATCTCCGGTCCATCGTGGGCGGGTTGACGGTCGAGGACATGATCCGTGACCGGGAGAAGCTCACGGGGCAGACCCGTGCCGCCTGCGGTACGGAGATGGAGAAGCTGGGCCTGATCGTGGACTCGCTGCAGATCCACGAGATCGAGGATCCGACCGGGTACATCCAGAACCTGGCCATGCCGCACGCGGCGGCCGTGCAGCGGGACGCCCGCATCGCGCAGGCGGAGGCGAACCGTCTCGCCACGGAGGCGGAGCAGGCCTCGTTCGCCCGGATGGCGGAGGCCACCAGGGACAGCGAGATCCTCCAGGCCGGTTACCAGGCCGAGCGGGACAAGGCGGCGGCGAAGGCCCGCCAGGCGGGTCCGCACGCCGACGCGGCCGCCCGTCAGGAGGTCGTCGTCCAGGAGACCCGGGTCGCCGAGTTGGAGGCGCACCGGCGCGAGCAGCAGCTCCAGGCCGATGTCCGCAAGCCGGCCGACGCGATGGCGTACGAGAAGCGCACGCTGGCCGAGGCCGAACGTGACGCGCGGATTTCGGCGGCGCAGGCCAAGGCGAAGGAGACGGAACTCGCGGCCGCCGCCGAGGCGACCCGGGTGAAGACCGCCGCCGGAGCCGAGGCCGAGGCGACCAAGACCCGGGGTACGGCCACCGCGGCCGCGACCCGGGCCACCGGTGAGGCCGAGGCGGCCGCCGCGCAGGCGCGTGGTCTGGCGGAGGCCGAGGCGACGAAGGCGCGGGGTCTCGCGGAGGCGGAGGCCATCAAGGCCCGCGCCGCCGCCCTCGCCGAGAACCAGGAGGCGGTGGTCGCACAGCAACTCGCCGAGAAGTGGCCGGAGATCGTCCAGGCGGGCGCGTCCGCCTTCGGCAATGTCGACAACATGGTGCTGTTGAACGGCGCCGACGGCATGGCCGACGTGTTCGCGAAGGCACTCACCATGGGCGGGACCGGGCTGGGCCTGGCGCGGCAGTTGCTCGCGTCGATGAACCAGAACGGGCAGACCTCGAACGGAACCGCGTCCCTCAACGGGGCCGTCGCACCGCCGTCGCAGAGGGTGCCGGTCGAAGGGAAGTGACCCGCCGGTGAGACGGTCACGGGGGCAGCCCGTAAGGTGCCCCCGTGACCGCGTTTACCGATGAGGACGTCCCGGGCCGCTTCGGCCCCTCCGCGACCACCGAGGCCGACCCGCGCGAGGTGGGCCGGGTGCGCACCGAGTACTCCCCCGCGCACGACGGCGACCCCGATCCCGGCGAGGTCGTCTGGACGTGGGTCCCCTTCGAGGAGAACGACGGCCGGGGCAAGGACCGCCCGGTGCTCGTCGTCGCCCGTGAGGCGGCCGGTACCTTCCTCGCCGTGCAGCTGAGCAGCAAGCGCCATGACGGCGACCGGGAGTGGGTGGCGATCGGCAGCGGGCCGTGGGACCGCTCCGGGCGGGACTCCTGGGTGGACGTGGACCGCGTCCTGCGGCTGCACGAGGACGGCATGCGCCGGGAGGCGTGCGCGCTGGACCGGATGCGGTTCAACTTGGTGCGGCAGCGCCTGCACGAGCGCTACGGCTGGACCTGAGCACTCCGCTCGCCGAAGGCCTTCTCGAAGGCGCCCCGGACCACGTTCCCCGGGGTCCGGTCCAGCACCCCGAACACCACGTGCGTGAACGTGCGTGCGAAGCGTCCGCCGGGCTCGTCGAGCAGCGTCCGGAACGCGCCCGCCACCTGCGCCGGGTCGTTGCGGAACACCCCGCAGCCCCACGCACCCAGCACCAGTTGTCGGTAGCCGTGGGCGGCGGCCGTCTCCAGGACCCGTTCGGCCCGGACGGCCAGGGCGCGCGGCAGCTCGGGCGCGCGCTCCGGCGCCGTACGCAGGACCACTCCGGCGTTCGGCGCGGCCGCGGTCAGGAACCCCGCGGTGTACGGCTCGTCGAGCAGCCGGCCCCGGTCGTCGCGGAAGACGGGAACGGACGGTGAGTGGATGACACGGTCCGTGTAGAACGGGTCGCGGTGGGCGCGGTGGTGGTCGTAGAACTCCCGGGCCTCGACCAGGCACGTGTACAGGGCGGAGGCGCGGCACAGGGCCTCCTCCTGGGCCTGGGCGCCGTTGAGGTAGCCGCCACCGGGGTTTCGGGCGGAGGCGAAGTTCAGGACGGCGACCCGGCCCTCCCGCGCGAGCCGGCGGGCTGCCTCGGTGCTGCTCTCGCCGGTGACCTCGACACGGGTGCCCCCGTCGACGGCCTCGGGCGGCGTCACCGCGACCGGCTCCGGCCCCACCATCCGCGTACCTTCGCGCGCGGCGCGTATAGCCGCCGTCAGGGGCACTTCGCGCCCGTCCGGCGCACGGTACGCGCCCGCCGCCACGATCTGTTCGGTCTCGCGGGCGATGCCCCGCAGACGCGCGCTCACGGCGTCACCCCCGTGGGCGCCGTGACCGCGCGTCGCACGGCCTCCTGCGTACCGTCCGTCTCCCCCGTCGTGCTCATGAACGCATCGTGAGCGATGCTGGTCGTGCGGTGCAACGGAGTTTCCCGGGTACGAGAAGACCCTGGAAGCAGCTGCTCCAGGTCCCGAAAGTACCGTTGTGCACCCTTGTGCGAATCGGTTCCAGGGTCTTGGGTGGGACGAGTGATGCGGTCCGGCGCCACCGAAGCCGGGCCGATGGCATGGTGGAATCTCAGGAGGATCCCGACATGTCCGATACGCAAAGTGACGGCTCGGCCGGCGGCTGTACGGCCCACCGCACCGCCGTCACCGAAGCCGAGGTGGAGGCCCTGGTCCGGGGCATCTGCTTCAAGACCGGACCGCCCCGCACCGTCGGGGTGGAAGTGGAATGGCTCGTTCACGAGCTGCGCGAGCCGCGGCTCCCCGTGTCACCCGAACGACTCAGAGCGGCGTACGCCGCCCTGCGGACCGTGCCCCTGAGGTCGGCGCTCACCGTCGAGCCCGGCGGCCAGCTGGAACTCAGCTCACCGCCCGCCGCCTCCCTGATGGACTGCGTCCGCACCGTCTCCGCCGACCTCGCCGCCGTCCGCGCGGTCCTGCGCCGGGACGGCCTCGCTCTCGTCGGCCTGGGCGCCGATCCCTGGCACGCGCCCCGCAGGTTCCTGCGCGAACCTCGCTACGACGCCATGGAGGCCGCTCTCGACCGTACGGGACCGGCCGGCCGCGCCATGATGTGCACCTCGGCCTCCGTCCAGGTCTGCCTGGACGCCGGACACGAGGAGCCCGGCCCGCTCGGGGTCGGTCGGCGCTGGTGGCTGGCGCACACACTGGGCGCGGTCCTGGTGGCGGCGTTCGCCAACTCCCCGCTGCTCGACCGGGAGCCCACCGGCTGGCGCTCCACCCGCCAGCTGCTGTGGATGGAGATCGGCGCGGGCCGCGCGGGCGCCCCCGACCTGGACGTCGAGCCACGCGGGGCCTGGGCCCGGCACGTCCTGGACGCCCCGGTGATGTGCGTACGGCGCGACAGCGGCCCGTGGGACGTGCCCGAGGGGCTGACCTTCCGCGAGTGGACGAGGTCGGGTGCGCCGCCGCCCACCCGCGAGGACCTCGACTACCACATCACCACGTTGTTCCCGCCGGTCCGGCCGCGCGGGCACCTGGAACTGCGGATGATCGACGCGCAGCCCGGTGAGGACGGGTGGATCGTGCCGCTCGCCGTGACGACCGCGCTGTTCGACGACCCGGAGGCCGCCGAGACGACGTACCGCATGGTGAAACCGCTGGCCGAGCGGGCTCTGGGGCTGCCGGCACCGCACAATCCGCTGTGGCTCGACGCGGCCCGGCAGGGCCTTACGGACCCCGAACTGCACGAGGCGGCCGTCGGCTGCTTCACGGCGGCGCTGGAGGCCCTGCCGCGGCTCGGGGCCACCCCCCAGGTCGTGGACGCCGTCGCGGCGTACCTGGACCGCTACGTCCGGCCGGGCCGCTGCCCCGCCGACGATCTGCTCGAACAACCGCGCGACGCGGACGGTCGCGCACACGGGAAGGACATCCACCCATGACCGAGCCCGCCCTCGACGCCGAGCCCGCGGTCGACGCCGATTCCGTCCGTGAGCGGGCGGTCGCCTCACTCGTCACCGCACGGGAGCGCACCACCCTGCTGACCACCTGCGTCGACGGACCCGACCTCACCGCGCAGCACTCGCCGCTGATGTCGCCCCTGGTCTGGGACCTGGCGCACATCGGCAACCAGGAGGAGCAGTGGCTGCTGCGCGCGGTCGCCGGCCGGGAGGCGATGCGACCGGAGATCGACGGCCTGTACGACGCCTTCGAGCATCCCCGTGCCGAACGCCCCTCGCTGCCCCTGCTGCCGCCGGACGAGGCCCGCCGGTACGCGGCGGAGGTGCGCGGACGCGCCCTGGACGTCCTGGAGAGCGCCGACTTCCACGGGACGCGGCTGACGGAGGCGGGATTCGCCTTCGGGATGATCGCGCAGCACGAACAGCAGCACGACGAGACGATGCTGATCACCCATCAGCTGCGCAAGGGACCGCAGGCCTTGACCGCCCCGGATCCCGAGCCCGCGCCGCTGGTCACCGGACCGGCCGAAGTCCTGGTCCCCGGCGGCCCGTTCACCATGGGCACCTCCAGCGAGCCGTGGGCCCTGGACAACGAACGGCCCGCGCACCGGCGGGAGGTGGCACCGTTCCACATCGACACCACGCCGGTGACGAACGCCGCGTACCAGGCGTTCATCGACGACGGCGGCTACGACGACGAGCGCTGGTGGACCGCGGAGGGCTGGGCGCACATACGCCGGAACTCCCTGTATGCCCCGCTGTTCTGGCGCCGTGACGGCAAGCAGTGGCTGCGGCGTCGGTTCGGCGTCACCGAGGTCGTACCGCCCGACGAGCCGGTGCTGCACGTGTGCTGGTACGAGGCCGACGCCTACGCCCGCTGGGCCGGGCGCCGGCTGCCGACGGAGGCGGAGTGGGAGAAGGCCGCCCGGTACGACCCGGCGGGCGACCGCTCCATGCGCTACCCGTGGGGCGACGCCGACCCGGCGCCCGAGCACGCCAACCTCGGCCAGCGGCACCTGCGCCCGGCGCCCGCCGGCAGCTATCCGGAGGGCGAGTCCCCGCTGGGCGTACGGCAGTTGATCGGCGACGTGTGGGAGTGGACGGCGAGCGACTTCCTGCCGTACCCGGGCTTCCAGGCGTTCCCTTACAAGGAGTACTCGGAGGTGTTCTTCGGCACCGACCACAAGGTGCTGCGCGGCGGTTCGTTCGCCGTGGACGCGGTGGCGTGCCGGGGTACGTTCCGCAACTGGGACCATCCGATCCGGCGGCAGATCTTCTCCGGCTTCCGCACCGCCCGCTCGGTGGACGCCTGATGTGCCGTCATCTGGCGTACCTGGGACCCGAGGAGCCGCTCGGCCGGCTTCTCGTGGAACCCCCGCACGGCCTGTACCGGCAGTCGTGGGCGCCCCGGCGACAGAAGCACGGGACGGTCAACGCCGACGGGTTCGGCGTCGGCTGGTACGCGCCGGACGATCCGGTGCCCGCGCGCTATCGCCGGGCCGGGCCGATCTGGGCCGACCTGTCCTTCGCCGACCTGGCCCGGGTGGTGCGCACCCGCGCCCTGCTCGCCGCCGTCCGGGACGCCACCCTGGCGGGTGCGGACGCGGAGGCCGCGGCGGCGCCGTTCGCCACCGGCACCTGGCTGTTCAGCCACAACGGCGCCGTCCCCGGCTGGCCTGAATCGCTGGCCCCGCTCGCGCCCACCCTCTCCCCGGCGGACCTGCTGTCCCTGGAGGCCCGCAACGACTCGGCGCTCGTGTGGGCGCTGGTCCTGGCCCGTCTGCGGGCCGGCGACGACGAGGGGGAGGCGCTCGCCGCCACGGTCCTGGAAGTCGCCGCGGCGGCTCCCGGGTCCCGGCTCAACCTGCTGCTCACCAACGGCGAGACCATCGCCGCGACCGCCTGGGGAGACACGCTCTGGTACCTCTCGGAGCCCGGCCGGCGCACGGTCGTCGCCTCCGAGCCCTACGACGACGATCCGCTCTGGCAGGAGGTCCCCGACCACACCCTGCTCACGGCGAGCCGCGCCGACGTCCTGCTCACCCCGCTCAAGGACCTGAGCGAGGCCACGAGCGAGGACGCGGCATCCACACCGTCCGAGGAGCCACGTACGTGAGTCCGTTCCAAGTCACCCGCACCCTGCCCGAGGACGCCACGGACGCCGCCCTGCGCGTCGACGTCCTGCGTGGTCTGACCGCCCAGCCCAAGACGCTGCCGCCGAAGTGGTTCTACGACGCCCACGGCAGCGAACTGTTCGACCGGATCACGGAGTTGCCCGAGTACTACCCCACGCGCGCCGAACGCGAGATCCTGCTCGCCCGGTCCGGGGAGATCGCCGCCGCGACCGGTGCCCGTACCCTCGTCGAATTGGGCTCCGGCTCCTCCGACAAGACCCGCCACCTCCTCGACGCGCTCATCGGCATGCACACCTACGTCCCCGTCGACGTCAGTGAGAGCGCCCTCACCGGGGCCGGGCAGGCCCTGATCGCGGAGCGGCCGGGGCTGAACGTGCACGCCCTGATCGCCGACTTCACCGACACGCTGACCCTGCCGGACACGCCGGGGCCGCGGCTGCTGGCGTTCCTCGGCGGCACGATCGGCAACCTGCTGCCCGTCGAGCGCGCCGCCTTCCTGGCGTCCGTACGGTCGTTGCTCTTCCCCGGTGACGCGCTGCTGCTGGGCACCGACCTGGTGAAGGACGAGCAGGTGCTGGTCCGGGCGTACGACGACGCGGCCGGCGTCACGGCCGCGTTCAACAAGAACGTCCTGGCCGTCGTCAACCGGGAACTCGGCGCGGACTTCGAGCCCGCCGCCTTCGACCACGTGGCGCTGTGGGACGCGGAGAACGAGTGGATCGAGATGCGCCTGCGCTCCCTCACCGCGCAGACGGTGAAGATCCCCGTCCTCGACCTCGCCGTGGACTTCGCGGCGGAGGAGGAACTGCGCACGGAGGTGTCGGCGAAGTTCCGCAAGGAGGGCGTCCGTTCGGAACTCGCGGCTGCGGGGCTGGAGTTGACGCACTGGTGGACCGACACGGAAGGGCGTTTCGCGCTGTCGCTGAGCACGGTGCGTTGATCCGCGGACATCAGCCGATGGGAGGTGCACAAGCGCATGCCACGCAGGGCGGCCGGGCTGTCCCGGGCGCCCTTCCGCGGCCCGACGTCTCGCGCGGCCCCGCAGCTTGGGGCACGGTGGAGTGACGCGTGACACGCGTGCGTACTCCTGGAAGGGAACCCGTATGTCGAATCACACCTACCGGGTCACGGAGATCGTCGGGACCTCTCCCGACGGCGTCGACCAGGCCATCCGCAACGGCATCACCCGCGCCTCACAGACCCTGCGCAACCTGGACTGGTTCGAGGTGACACAGGTGCGCGGCCAGCTCGAGGAGGGCGAGATCTCGCACTGGCAGGTCGGACTGAAGGTCGGGTTCCGGCTGGAGGAGTCCGAGTAGGGCATCGAAGGAGGGCGGGGCACGCGGCCTTCTCAGGTCCGTCCCTCTCCCTCCTGCGCCACCTTCAGCTCGGCGGAGGGTGTCGCCCAGCGTGCCACGACGACCGCGAACCCCTCGCGTTCGGCGTCCGCGCAGACCAGTTCGTCGTCGTCCACGAGCATGCGGATCTCCCGGGTCCGGGCGAGCCTGCGGAGGATCTCCAGCTTGGTGCGCCGGGCCGGCCTGCGGTCGTCGTTGCGCCGCATGTACACCCGCCCCGTGGGCAGCCCGTGCGCCTCCAGCCAGTCGAGGGTGTCCCGACGGCACCGCTCGGGCCGTCCCGTGAGGTAGACGACCTCGCACTCCCGCGCGCTCTCCACGGCCAGCGCGATGCCCTCCGGGAGCGGCGGATCCTGCGGCGCGGCCGCGAAGAAGGCGTCCCAGTCGCGCGGCTTGCGCTCCAGGAACCGCTGGCGGTGCGCCGTGTCGGCGAGGGTGTTGTCGAGGTCGAACACGGCGAGCGGGCGTTCGCCGCCGGCCGCCGCAGGGCTGCTGCTGGTCGTCACAAGGCCACCCTACGCACCCCGGCAACCTTGGCGCCTCGGGCGGCCACTGCTGTGCGACGTCAGCCGACGACGGCTGACACCGGCAGCAGGCGGAGGCGGGACACCCCATGCGCAACACGGCGATCTGGACGGCGGCACTGGCGAGCGCGGCCCTGGTGGCGACACTGGGCCCCATCGGCCCGGCGTCCGCCGCCACAGCGGGCACGACACTGGTCGTCGCCACGAACGGCGACGACACCGCCCCCGGCACGCTCGCCCGCCCGCTGAGGACCATCCAGCGGGCGGTTGACCTGGCGAAGCCCGGTGACGTCATCGCCGTACGGGGCGGGACGTACGCCCTGACCGACAACATCACCATCGCCACCTCGGGCACCGCGTCCCAGCCCATCGCCCTGGGCGCCTACCAGCGCGAGCGGGTGGTCGTCGACGGTGAGAAGCTGCCCGCGAGTCACACCCCCGTCGGCGGCGGCATCCCGCGGGCCGAGCGGGGGACGATCCACCAGGAGGCCTCGTACTGGCGGATCTCGGACCTTGAGATCGTCAACGGGCCGTACGGCGTGTACTGCGACGGCTGCAACGGCAACGTCTTCTCCCGCCTGTCCACTCATGACAACTACGAGTCCGGCTTCCAGCTCCAAGGCGCCTCCAGCAACAACCAGATCCTGAACCTGGACAGTTACGGCAACCGCGACCCGCGCAAGAACGGCGAGAGCGCGGACGGGCTGGCCGTCAAGGAGGGCAGCGGCACCGGGAACGTCGTGCGGGGCGCCCGGCTGTGGAACAACGTCGACGACGGATTCGACGCCTGGAAGTTCACCTCGCCGATCACCATCGAGAACACCGTCTCGTACGGCAACGGCTTCAACCGCTGGGGCTTCCCCGACTTCGCGGGCGACGGCAACGGGTTCAAGCTCGGCGGAGGCAGCCCGGCGCCCGCGGTGGGCCACACGGTGCGCGGCTCCACCGCCTTCAAGAACGCGGCGCACGGCCTGACGGACAACGGCAACCCGGGCGCGCTCAGCCTGAGCAGGAACAGCACGTACGGCAATGGGGGCACCGGTTTCGACGTCGACACCTCGGGCGGCCGGGCCGTGGTCACCGCCAACCTGTCCGTCACGGACGCACGTGCGGCGGCCGTGGGGTCGGGCACGGTCGCGACCGGCAACTCCTGGGACCTCGGCGGGACATGGAACGCCTCGTCCGTCCTCAGCACGGACCCTGCCCCGCTCACGGGCGCCCGGGCGTCCGACGGCTCCCTGCCACCGGCGCCCTCGTTCCTCGTCCCGCGCGGCGGTGCTGCGGTCGGCGCCCGCTTCTGACGGGCGGGGGGATCGCGAAGGGGCCACGGGCATACGCAATTCCCGCCCGACTGTTGATTGCTCAAGGAGCCCGCTGCAATACTCCGCATTCGACCTCGGACACCCAGAGGAATCCGAAAACCAGGGAATTCGGATTCACGATCCCCCCACAAAACCCGCACCGTGCGGGGCACACGGCAGCGAAGAAGGTGCGTTTGTGCCCGAATTTTCACCGTGGCCCGACGACTCGTCCGCATTTCACGCTCCACAGTCCCGGCCGATAAGTCCGCAGCAGATATCGCACGATCCGGAATTCCGCTCGCTGCGCCGTGCCCGGCTGCGGTTCGCGACACGGGCCACGGCGCTGTCCGTCGGTGCGTTCCTGCTGTACGTGCTGCTGTCGAGCTTCGCACCCGGCGTGATGAACGAGCCCCTGATCGGACACTTCACGCTCGGACTCGCCCTCGGTCTGGGGCAGTTCGTGGTGATGGCGGTGACCGCGTGGCGTTACGCCACGTACATGCGCACCAAGGTCGACCCGCTCGCCGACCACTTCCGGTCCCAGCTGCGGCACGAGCCCTTGCGCCCCCGTCCGGCCGCACAGGCACAAACACCGGCGCCGGCGCAGGCGCAGGGTACGAGGGGGTTCCCCACGTGGTGACGACCTCCGCCGCCGTCACCGACAACTTCAGCCTTCAGCTGACGTTCGTCCTGTTCCTCTCGGTGGTCGTGGCCACCCTGTTCACCGCGCTGCTGACGGCTCCTCAGCGCGACGAGATCGGCGAGTTCTACCTCGGCAACCGCACCATGTCGCCGTTGCGCAACGGCCTCGCCATGTGCGGCGACTACCTGTCCGCGGCGACGCTGCTGGGCAGCACGGGCCTGGTCGCGCTGACCGGCTACGACGGGCTGATGTATCTCGGCGGCACCACCGTCGCCTGGATGATGGTGATGCTGCTGATCGCGGAACCCCTGCGCCGTACGGGCAAGTTCACGTTGGGCGACACGGTCGCCCTGCGCATGCCCCGGCAGCAGCGGCCCGTGCGGCTCGCCCTCGCGGTGTGCACACTGGCCGTCGCGACCTTGTATCTGGTGGCGCAACTCGTCGGCAGTGTCGCCCTGTTGACCCAGTTCACGGGCGAACCCAGCCCGGCCACGCGCACCTTGTGCGTGGTCGTGATCGGCACCATCGTCATCATGTACGCATCGCTCGGCGGCATGCCGGGAGCCACGGTCATCCAGATCATCAAGGCGGTGATGCTGGTCGTGGGCATCACGGTCACCGCCGGATGGGTGCTCCACCGCTTCGACTGGAATCCCAACACCCTGCTCTCCGCGGCCGCCGACCGCAGCGGCAACGGCCTGCAGTTCCTCGAACCGGGCCTGCGCTACGGCGCCAGCACCACCAGCAAGCTGGACTTCTTCAGCCTGGAACTGGCGATCGTCCTCGGCCTCGCCGCCCTCCCCCACGTGCTGATGCGGCTGCTCGCCCCGCGCAGCGTCGGGGTACTGCGCTCCTCGGTCGTGTGGGCCGTCGGACTGGTCGGCCTGGTCTGCTTCGCGGCCGGCATCGTCGGCCTCGGCGCCACCGCCGTCGTCGGCCGGGAGACCATCGCGGACACGGACCGCACCGGCAACGCCTCGGTACTGCTGCTCGCCCATGAACTGGGGGGCGGTGTGCTCACCGCCCTGCTCTCCTGTCTGGCCTTCGTCACCCTGCTCGCCGTCGCCGCCGGCCTCACCCTGGCCGCGGCCTCCTCCCTCGCCCACGACCTGTACGGCGAGGTGATCCGCAAGGGCCGGGCGAGCGAGCGGGAGGAACTCACCGTCGCCCGACTGGCCGGGGTCCTCATCGGTGTCCTCGGCATGCTGCTCGCCCTCGTCGCCTGGGGCGCGAACAGCGCGACGCTGGCCTTCCTCGCCTTCGCCATCGCGGCGTCCGCGCTCCTGCCGACGCTGGTGTACAGCCTCTTCTGGAAGCGCTTCACGGCCAAGGGGGCCCTGCTGAGCCTCTACGGCGGGCTGATCTCCTCCGTCCTGCTCGTGGTGTTCTCCCCGGTGGTCTCGTCCACGCCCACCTCGATCTACCCGACCTCCGACTTCGCCTGGTTCCCGCTGCAGAACCCCGGCATCGTCTCCATCCCGGCGGGCTTCCTCCTCGGCTGGCTCGGCACGGTACTGAGCGACCGCCGCGAGAGCGCCCCCTACGAGGAGTTCGAGGTGCGGATGCTGGTGGGCGCCGCGGACGAGTGAGCCTCGGGAGCAGCGACTCTCCCCCGGGGCCGATTGTCAATGGGGTCAATTCTCATGCAGCGTCCTCGGTGCTCGCCCACCGAGGAGGCTCACCATGGACTGCCCCTGTCGAGCCGGGCGGTAGACGATCTGACCATCTACACCGCCGAACCGGGTACCACCTCCGAAGACCGGCTCGTCCGGTCAGCGGCTTCTTCGGGCTCGGCGCCAACCCGGTGCTGATCTCCCTGGCCGTCCGCTTCGCAGGTAAGGCGCCCGGCCTGGGCTCAGCCCTGGCCATCTCCACGCTCGGCGCCACCGGGCCCGCCATGGTCGGCACCAGCGTCGCCGCACTCTCTCTCATCCCCACCCTCATCATCGCCCGCACCCGGCACCGCCGCAGCGCGGCATCCGTCCGCGGCTGACGACACACGCGAACCCCACGACGAGAGCTGACGCACAGCGCAGTAGCCTCGATCTTGGGGAGTCTGTCCAGCCGCAGTCGAAAGCCCGTATGGAGATCCCGCTCATGCCCCGCTCGCACGACTCGTTCGTCCGCGTTCGCGGCGCCCGCGAACACAATCTCCAGGGGGTGGACGTCGACATCCCCCGGGACGCGTTGACCGTGTTCACCGGCGTTTCCGGTTCGGGCAAGTCGTCGCTGGCGTTCGGCACGATCTACGCGGAGGCGCAGCGCCGCTACTTCGAGTCGGTGGCGCCGTACGCGCGCCGGCTGATCCATCAGGTCGGCGCGCCGAAGGTCGGCGAGATCACCGGTCTGCCGCCCGCGGTCTCGCTCCAGCAGCGCCGGTCGGCGCCGACGTCCCGTTCCTCGGTCGGCACGGTCACCAACCTGTCGAACTCGCTGCGGATGCTGTTCTCCCGCGCCGGCGACTATCCGCCCGGCGCCGAGCGCCTCGACTCGGACTCCTTCTCCCCCAACACGGCGGTGGGTGCCTGCCCGGGGTGCCAGGGCCTGGGCCGGGTCCACCGGACGACCGAGGAGTCCCTCGTCCCCGACCCGTCCCTGTCGATCCGCGAGGGCGCGATCGCCGCGTGGCCGGGCGCTTGGCAGGGCAAGAACCTGCGCGACATCCTCGACGCGCTGGGGTACGACGTGGACCGCCCGTGGCGCGAGCTGCCCGCCGAGCAGCGGGAGTGGATCCTGTTCACGGACGAGCAGCCCGTGGTCACCGTGCACCCGGTGCGGGACGCCGACCGTATCCAACGGCCGTACCAGGGCACGTACATGAGTGCCCGCCGCTACGTCATGAAGACGTTCGCCGACTCCAAGAGCCAGGCCTTGCGGGCGAAGGCGGAACGGTTCCTGACCAGCGCGCCCTGTCCGGCCTGCGGCGGCAGCCGGCTGCGGCCCGAGGCGCTGGCGGTCACCGTCGCGGGCCGCACGATCGCCGAGCTGGCGGCGCTGCCGCTCACGGAGATCGCCGGGACGCTGACGGCACACGACGAGGCCTCGCGTGTCCTCATTGAGGATCTGCGGTCCCGTATCGCGCCCGTCGTCGAGCTGGGCCTCGGCTACCTGAGCCTCGACCGCGCCACCCCCACCCTCTCGGCGGGCGAGCTCCAGCGGCTGCGCCTGGCGACACAGCTGCGTTCGGGGTTGTTCGGGGTCGTGTACGTCCTCGACGAGCCGTCCGCCGGACTGCACCCGGCGGACACCGAGGCGCTGCTCACGGTGCTGGAGCGGCTGAAGGCGGCGGGGAACTCGGTGTTCGTGGTGGAGCACCACCTGGACGTGGTCCGTGCCGCCGACTGGCTCGTGGACGTCGGACCGCGCGCCGGCGAGCACGGCGGACGCGTGCTGCACAGTGGACCGGTGGCGGACCTCGCGGCCGTCCCTGAGTCGGCCACGGCCCGCTACCTGTTCGACCGCTCCGCCGCACCGGCCCGCGAAGTCCGGACCGCGCACGGGCAGTTGACGGTCGGTCCGGTCACCCGGCACAACCTGCGCCAGGTGACGGCCGAGTTCCCGCTGGGTGTGTTCACCGCGGTCACCGGCGTCTCGGGCTCCGGGAAGTCCACGCTCATCGGCGAGATCACGCAGGACCTGGCGGGCGTGGGCCGGCTCGTCGCCGTCGACCAGAAACCGATCGGCCGCACCCCGCGCTCCAACCTGGCGACCTACACGGGCCTCTTCGACGTGGTCCGCAGGGTCTTCGCGGCCACGGAGGAGGCGCGGGCGCGGGGTTACGGCGTCGGCCGCTTCTCCTTCAACCTCGCCGGGGGACGCTGCGAGACCTGCCAGGGCGAGGGGTTCGTCAGCGTCGAGCTGCTGTTCCTGCCGAGCACCTACGCGCCGTGCCCCGACTGCGGCGGCGCCCGCTACGAACCCGCGACGCTCGAAGTGACGTACCGGGGGCGGAACATCGCGCAAGTGCTGGACCTGACGGTGGAGAGCGCCGCCGAGTTCTTCGTGGACACCCCGGCCGTCTCCCGCAGCCTGGCCGCCCTGCTCGACGTGGGCCTCGGCTATCTGCGGCTCGGGCAGCCCGCGACCGAGCTGTCCGGCGGCGAGGCCCAGCGCATCAAGCTGGCGACCGAGCTCCAGCGCGGCCGCCGCTCCCCCACGCTCTACCTCCTCGACGAACCGACGACCGGCCTCCACCCCGCCGACGTGGAGGTCGTGCTCCGCCAGCTGCACGGCCTCGTCGAGGCCGGGCACACCGTCATCGTCGTCGAGCACGACATGTCCGTCGTCGCCGGCGCCGACTGGGTGATCGACATGGGCCCGGGCGGCGGCGACGCGGGCGGCCGGATCGTCGCGGCGGGGCCGCCCGTTGAGGTGGCGGGCGTGGAGGGGAGCGCGACGGCCCCGTATCTGCGGCGGGGGGCGCGCGCCAAGGGCTGACCGCCGCCCGGGGGTGGGCCGCCGGGTCGGTTCAGTCGTCCGAGCTGTCGCCGCCCGAGCTCCGGCGCTTGCTCGAGGCCCCGCTCACCAGGTGGCCCAGGGCGACGGTGACGAGGGCCACCGCGCGCACCCAGCGCGGGCCGCCCCGCTCCGCCCACACCACGCAGACGCATCCCCCGATGACGAGCGCGAGGACACACGACAGAACGAGCACGTCCACGACCATTCCCCCCTACTTGTGTTGCCGGTCGGCGCCATCCTGTCAGGGCGATCCGCCGTTCCCTCCTCCGGGACGCCCGCTGCGCTGCTCGCGCCACGCCTCGTAGTGGTCCACGAGCGTCTCCTCGATCGGTCGGTAGGTGAGGCCCAGCTCCTTGACGCTGCGGGAGTTGTCGACGCGGAAGCGGATGCCGAGGTGTTTGCGGATGTAGTCCTGGGTGAGGCCGAAGGCGGGGCCGAGGAGGCGGACGGGCCAGTGGGGCAGGGCGGTCCGCGGCAGGCGGAGGTTTCGCGGGTCGTGTGCGAGGAGGATGCGGGACATCTCACGGAAGGACGTCATCTCCGGCGCCGCCACGATGTAACGGCCGTGCGCTTCCGTGCGTTCCGCCGCCTCGATGTGCGCCAGGGCGACGTCCCTCACGTCGGCCGTGGTGAAGCTGAAGTCGGGGGCGCCGTAGAAGAAGTAGCCCTTGAGGAGTTCCTCCAGGAGGAAGAGGCTGCCCGAGTCGGAGGCCGGGGTGAGTGAAGGGCCGAGGATCAGCCCCGGGTTGACGGAGACCATGCGCCAGCGGTCCTGGGCCTTCTCCGCCTCCCACGCGGCCCGCTCCGCCACTGTCTTGGCGTAGTGGTACGGGTTGTTCTCCACGGTGCTCGTGGAGTTGAAGTACTTCTCCGACAGGATCCGGTCGTCCATGGCCAGGACGTCGACGTAGTCGCCGAAGATCGCGCCGACGGTGGACGTGAAGACCAGTCGGTCGACCGTCGGTGTCCGCTCCACGCTCGCGAGCACGTTGCGCGTGCCCAGCAGCGCGGGATCCACCACGTCCCTGCGGCCGTCCTTGATCTTCTCCGGCATGAGGAAGGGCGACGCCACGTGGAAGACGACCGCGCAGCCCTTCATCGCCTCGTCGAAGGAGCCCTCCCGCAGCAGGTCCGCCTCGAAGATCTCCAGGCGGCCGGAGTGCGACCGGCCCATCGCCCGCAGTGGGTCCGCCTTCGCCGCGTTCGCGGCACTGCGCACGGTGGTGTGCACCCGGTAGCCGCGCTCCAGGAGCTGCCGCACCAGATGGGCGGCGACGAAGCCGCTGCCCCCTGTCACCAGGACCGTCTCGCCGACCGGGCTCCTTCTCACACGCGCTCCCCTCGGGTCGTCGGGCTGTCATGATCCCACCACAACCACCCTACGGACGCTCACGGTTCCCGCATGGACGGCTGCGGAGGCAGCATCACGTCTCCGCTGCGCTTGAGTCGCTGCCAGGGCAGCCGGTATCCGTTGATCGCGGTGAGGCACGCCTGGATGAGAACCAGGTACATCAGCTGACGGTAGACGACCTGCTGCAGAGGAAGCGCCCAGAGAGGTCGGGGGCTTTCACCGTCGAGGTGGAACGCGTAGACGGCGCAGACGGTCTGCACCGCCAGCACGCCGGTCCAGGCCAGCATCGTGCCGAGCGGGTCGCCGAACACCAGACCATAGACGGTCAGGATGTCGATCAGTGGAGCGAGGAGAGGGGTGAAGATCTGGAAGACGGCCAGCAACGGCAGGCCGATGCGGCCGAAGCGGCCCGCGTGGCCGCGCTCGAGCAGCGCGTGACGGTGCTTCCAGGCGGCCTGCATGGTGCCGTAGCTCCATCGATAGCGCTGGCGCCACAGTTCCCGCAGCGAGGACGGCGCCTCGGTCCACGCGAGCGCGTCCGGCGCGTAGCGGATCTCCCACCCCGCCCGGTGCAGTGCCATGGTGATGTCGGTGTCCTCGGCGAGGGTGTCCCCGCTCATCATTCCGGCGTCGCGCAGCGCCGCGGCGCGGCACGCCCCCACGGCACCGGGAATCGTGGGCAGGCAGCGCAGCAGGTCGTACGCGCGCCGGTCGAGGTTGAAGCCCATGACGTACTCGATGTGCTGCCACCGGCCGAGCAGATGCCGGCGGTTGCCGACCTTGGCGTTCCCGGCGACGGCGCCGACCCGGGGGTCGGTGAACGGCTGCACCAGGCGGCGGACGGTCGAGGGGGCGAAGACCGTGTCGGCGTCCAGCATGACGACGAGATCGTGGGAGGCCCGCAGGATGCCGGTGTTGAGGGCGGACGGCTTGCCGCCGTTCGGCCGGCGGATGACGGTGACGCCCTCGATGCCGAGGGATTCCGCGACGTCCGCGGTGCCGTCGTCGGAGCCGTCGTCCACGACGATGATCTCGACGGGGTGGTCGCCGGCCGCGAGGGAGCGGAGCGTCTTGGCGATGCACGGCCTCTCGTTGTACGCGGGGACGACGACGCTGACCGGCCGGGTGACGGGCCGGTCCTGGTCGGAACGGGCCCGTCGGGCCCGACGGGCGTGGTGACGGGCCAGTACGAGCAGCAGCAGACACCGTCCGAGGACGAGTGATCCGACGACCAGCAGCAGCACGCTGACGACCGACACCGCTGTCCCCGACACGGTCACGGCGGTCACGAAGATCCGGCCCTGCCACCGGTCCCCGGTGCCGACGGGGCCGGTGAGACGGTCGGTGCCGAGGACGTCCCCGAGGGTGGTGAAGCGGTAGCCCTGCGCTTGGAGGCGGGGGATCAGGGTCTCGAGAGCTTCGACGGTCTGTGACCTGTCCCCTCCCGCGTCGTGCAGGAGGACGACCTCGCCGCGGCCGGGCGCGCTCGGTGTGGCCGCTTCGACGATCGCCCGGGCACCCGGCCGCCGCCAGTCGTTGGTGTCCTTGTCGATGAACGCCAGGATGTACCCCTTGTCGCCCAGCCGCCGGGCCACGGACCATGACGGGCCGTCCAGGGCGGAGGGGGTCGAGGAGTAGGGCATCCGCATGAGCGAGCTGTTGATGCCCCCGGCTCCCGCGAGGGCGAGTTGGGTCAGCGCCAGCTCACGGTCGATCTCGCTCGCGGACTGGGTGGTCAGGTTCGGGTGGGAGAAGGTGTGTACGCCGATCTCGTGGCCGGAGCGGATGAGCGAGCGCAGGATTGCGGGGTGGCGGGCGACCTGCTGCCCGGTGACGAAGAAGGTGCCGGGCGTGCCGGAGCGGTCGAGCACCTCCCGTATGCGTGGCGTCCAGACCGGGTCGGGGCCGTCGTCGAAGGTCAGGACCACCGTCTTGTCCGGGGTGCGATAGGTGCGCAGGTGATCATGGGTGGTGTCGACGACCGGGCCGCCGCCGATGACCTCCCGGGGGACGCCGGCGGACGATCGGCTGACACGCCCTGCCTGGTCGCCGGTGAAACCCCGGGTGGTGTACCCCTCGACCAGGAGGACCGAGACGAGGAAGGCCAGCAGTACGAGGGGTACGACGACGCGGAAGCGATGCCGGGACGGCAGCGGCGCTCGGCTCCGCCGTGGGCCGGGTGACGTCGGTGCACCGGGGACCGGCCGGTGCTGGCGCCGACGCATCAGGGAACCTCGGCCACCGATGTGCCGGAGGGCAGGGAAGTACTCGTGTCGGTGGACGGTGCGGAGGAGCCGGCCGGCGGCGGAGTCGACTGCGGGGTGGGCTGCGGCGCCGGTGCGGTGGGCTCGGGTGGCGGTGGGGCGGGTGGGGCGCTGGTCTCCGGTGCGGGCTCGGGCGACGGCGGGGGTGAGGCGGGAGTGCCGCCGGTGCCGGGTGCCGGGGCGGGAGCAGGAGCATCACCGGGCGGGGGTGTGGCCTGCTCCGACGGAGAAGGGGACGCCTTCGCGGTCGGTGCCTCCGGTCCGGCGGTGGCGGGAGGCGCGGGCACTGTGCTCATCGGCGGGCTTCCGGGCGCGAAGGGCGCGAGAAGAGGCGGAACACCGTTCGGAGTGAGCTGCGGAATGAGCAGGACTCCCGGACCGGCAATCCCCCGGCCGTACGGCCCCGGCCCGACCGGAGCGAGCGGGTCGCCCGGCGCCGACGGTGTTCGGCCCTGGGGATACTGTTCCGGTGCGGCCGGCCCCGCCGCGTCGCCGGGGACGGGCAGGATCGTCTGCGGCGCGAAGGGCGTTGCTCCCATCAGGCTCAGCCCCAGCACCGCCATGTACGCGGCTGCCAGCCCGGCCATCCCGTATCCGGTACGCCGGAGTATCAGCGCACGCCGGCCGGAAGAGTCGACGAACACGGGGGTGCTTGCACCGGTCGACGACTGCCTTCCCGTATGTCCAGACTTAGCATGATAAAGCACCATAAAATCAGCGTACGTCCGTGCAGGGCGTGCCCAGCACCGGGCCCCTCCACCGTCGGCCGGGGCCGGAGCCCGCGACAGGCGGCCGAGCGGATTACGCCGTTTTCGTCACGCGCCTCGAAATCGCCGGCAGGCCCTCCGCGCACGCGTCGAGGCGGTGGCCCGCCGCGCCCGGCACGATGGGGTGCAGGCGGTCCGGTGCGACGGCCTGTGTCCGACGCGTACGGCCCAGTGACCGGGCCTCGGCGGCAAGGGCAAGGGTCCTGCGGTCGGTGTGGTGCTCAGTGCCGAGCGGGGGCGGGACCTCGACCTCCGCCGTGAGTCCGCGCGCCACGACCACCCGCCACACCGAGGCGAGCAGCGAGTCGTCGCCGACGTAGGCGGGTGCCGTGCTGGCCGCTCCCCCGGTGTGCCGGTAGCGGATGCGCACCGGCTGGACCGGCACCCCCGCGTCGAGGGCGGCCTGGAACACGGCCCGCCGGAAGTGGCCCTGGGCCCGGCCGCACCAGGTGCTGCCCTCGGGAAACACCGCGACGGCCCGGCCGGCACGCAGCGCCCGCGCCAGGCACGCGACCGTCTCCGGCAGGGCCCGCAACCGGTCGCGGTCGATGAACAGGGCACCGCGCGCGGCCAGCGCACCCGCCACCGGCCAGCCCCGGATCTCCGCCTTGGCGAGCATCCGGGCCGGGCGCACGGCGGCCAGCAGCGGGATGTCCAGCCAGGAGATGTGGTTGGCGACCAGCAACAGTCCCCCACCGGGCACGGGGCCACCGCTGATGCGGACCCGTACCCCGGCCGCCCGCACGACGGCCCGGCACCACCGGCGCACCGCCCGAGCGGGTATCCGCCCGCCGAGCGGCGACAGCACCACCCCGACCAGGATCAGCGCCACGACCGCCGCGAGCCGCACAACGGCTCGCGGTATCGCAGCGGCGGAACCCGTCGCCTCCACGCACGCCCGCGGAGTGCAGGGCGCGCTGGGCAGCCAGACGCTCATCAGGCGGGCACGAGGGAGAGGAAGTGCCGCAGATAGCGGGCGTTGACCCGGCTCATCGACAGCAGTACGTACAGGTCGGCGACCCCGAAGTCCGGGTCGTGCGCGGGTTCGGCGCACACCCAGGCGCCGAGTCGCAGGTAGCCGCGCAGGAGGGCGGGGAGCTCGGTGCGCCCGGCAACGGCGGCCGTCTCCTCGGGCACCCACGGCAGCAGCGGCCGTATCCGGTACTCCTCGGGCGCCAGGTGCTTCTCCCGTACGCGGTCCCAGGTCGCCGACGCCAGGGCGCCACCGTCGGCGAGGGGGATGGAGCAGCATCCCGCCAGCCACTCGTGGCCGCGGTCCACCATGTAGCGGGCGATCCCGGCCCAGATCAGCCCGATGACCGCGCCGTCCCTGTGGTCGGGGTGCACACAGGAGCGGCCGACCTCGACGAGACCCGGCCGGATCGCGTCGAGCGGCGCCAGGTCGAACTCGCTCTCCGAGTACAGCCGCCCGGCCACCGCGGCCCGCTCCGGCGGCAGCAGCCGGTACGTGCCGACGACCCGGTCGGTCAGCGTCTCCCGGACGAGCAGGTGGTCGCAGTACGCGTCGAACGGGTCGACGTCGAGGCCCGGCTGCGGGGAGTTCAGCAGGGCGCCCATCTCACCGGCGAACACATCGTGCCGCAGCCGCTGCGCGGCCCGCACGTCGTCTTCGTCTCGGGCCAGAATCACGGTGTAGCGGGTGGGTGCCACGTTCTGCGGGGGACGGTCGAGCGTGGAAACGCCGGTCATGGCTCACTCCAGGGACGGGCCACTTCGGGGACGGTGGCGTACCCCTCGTTTCTCCCGATCCTGGTTGGCGAGCACATGACCGACGCCGGGAGCCCGCATGTGGGAATGCTGAACCCCAGGCGACTGCGACGCCCTCAAGGGCGCGGGACTGTATCGGTTTGCGGCTCCGCCGCGTGGGCGCGACCAGCCCCCACAGCCCGCGCCCCGAAGCCCACCAGCCACCCTTCCGGCGCTACCGCTCAACTCTCCGCGCAGCCCGCAGCCACTCCTTGTTCATGCTCGTGATGGACACCAACGGAATCCCCTTCGGGCAAGCCGTCGCACACTCCCCCGCCAACGTGCACCCCCCGAACCCCTCATCGTCCATCTGCGCGACCATGTCCAACACCCGCGTCTCCCGCTCGGGCGCCCCCTGCGGCAACACGTTGAGGTGGTTGACCTTGGCGGAGGTGAACAGCATCGCCGCCCCGTTGGGACACGCCGCCACACACGCCCCGCACCCGATGCACTCCGCGTGCTCGAACGCGAGGTCCGCGTCCGGCTTGGGCACCGCAGTGGCATGCGCCTCCGGCGCGGACCCGGTCGGCGCGGTGATGTACCCACCGGCCTGGATGATCCGGTCGAACGCCGACCGGTCCACCACGAGGTCCTTGATCACGGGGAACGCGGCCGCCCGCCACGGCTCCACGACGATCGTGTCGCCGTCCTTGAAGGACCGCATGTGCAGCTGGCAGGTCGTGGTGCGCTCCGGCCCGTGTGCGTCACCGTTGATCACCAGGGAGCACGCCCCGCAGATGCCCTCACGGCAGTCGTGGTCGAAGGCGACGGGATCCTCGCCCTTGACGATGAGCTCCTCGTTGAGCGTGTCGAGCATCTCCAGGAAGGACATGTCGGGTGAGATGCCGTCCACTTCGTACGTGGACATGGTGCCGTCGGCGTCGGCGTTCTTCTGCCGCCAGACGCGCAGGGTGAGCCTCATGCGTAGCTCCGCTGGGTGGGGTGGACGTACTCGAAGACCAGGTCTTCCCTGTGCAGGGTCGGGGCCTCGCCCGTGCCGGTGAACTCCCAGGCGGCCGCGTACGAGAACTCCTCGTCCTTGCGGGCGGCCTCACCGTCCGGTGTCTGGGACTCCTCCCGGAAGTGGCCGCCGCAGGACTCGCTCCGGTGCAGCGCGTCGAGGCACATGAGCTCGGCGAGCTCCAGGTAGTCGACGACGCGGTTGGCCTTCTCCAGCGACTGGTTGAACTCCTCGCCGGTCCCGGGCACCTTGATGCGCCGCCAGAACTCCGCGCGGATCTGCGGGATGCGCTCCAGTGCCTTGCGCAGCCCCGCGTCCGTGCGTGCCATGCCGCAGAACTCCCACATGAGTTCGCCGACCTCGCGGTGGAAGGAGTCGGGGGTGCGGTCGCCGTCGACGGACAGCAGCAGGTTCAGCCGGTCCTGGGTCTCCGCCACCACCTCCTGCACGACGGGGTGTTCGTCGTTCACCTCGTCCTGGTGCGGGTTGCGGGCGAGGTAGTCGTTGATGGTCGCCGGCAGGACGAAGTAGCCGTCGGCGAGGCCCTGCATCAGCGCGGAGGCGCCGAGCCGGTTGGCGCCGTGGTCGGAGAAGTTTGCCTCGCCGATCGCGAACAGACCGGGAACGGTGGTCTGGAGGTCGTAGTCGACCCAGAGTCCGCCCATCGTGTAGTGCACGGCGGGGTAGATCCGCATCGGCACCTCGTACGGGTCCTCGTCGGTGATCCGCTGGTACATGTCGAAGAGGTTGCCGTACTTGGCCTGGACGGCCCCCCGGCCCATCCGCTCGATGGCGTCGGCGAAGTCGAGGTAGACGCCCTGGCCGCCGGGGCCGACTCCCCTGCCCTCGTCGCAGACGTTCTTGGCCGCGCGGGAGGCGATGTCACGAGGGACCAGGTTGCCGAAGGAGGGGTAGATGCGCTCCAGGTAGTAGTCGCGCTCGTCCTCGGGGATCCGGTCCGGCGGCCGGGTGTCGCCCTTCGCCTTCGGCACCCAGATCCGGCCGTCGTTGCGCAGCGACTCGCTCATCAGGGTCAGCTTGGACTGGTGGTCGCCGGTGCGCGGGATGCAGGTCGGGTGGATCTGGGTGAAGCAGGGGTTGGCGAAGTAGGCGCCACGCCGGTGGGCCCGCCAGATGGCGGTGGCGTTGGAGTTCATGGCGTTGGTCGACAGGTAGAAGACGTTGCCGTAGCCGCCGGAGGCGAGTACGACGGCGTCGGCGAAGTACGTGTCGATCTTGCCGGTGATCAGGTCCCGGGCCACGATTCCGCGCGCCCGCCCGTCCACGACGATCAGGTCGAGCATCTCGGTGCGCGGGTGCATCTCGACGTTGCCCGCGGCGATCTGCCTCGACAGGGCCTGGTACGCGCCGAGCAGCAACTGCTGGCCCGTCTGGCCGCGTGCGTAGAACGTACGGGACACCTGCACGCCGCCGAAGGAGCGGGTGTCGAGCAGACCGCCGTACTCGCGGGCGAACGGCACGCCCTGCGCCACGCACTGGTCGATGATCTCGACGGAGATCTGGGCGAGCCGGTGGACGTTGGACTCGCGTGCCCTGAAGTCGCCGCCCTTGACGGTGTCGTAGAACAGCCGGTGCACGGAGTCGCCGTCGTTGCGGTAGTTCTTGGCCGCGTTGATGCCGCCCTGGGCGGCGATCGAGTGGGCGCGGCGCGCGGAGTCCTGGTAGCAGAACTGGACGACGTGGTAGCCCTGTTCGGCGAGGGTGGCGCCGGCGGAGCCGCCGGCGAGGCCGGTGCCGACGACGATCACCGTGTGCTTGCGCCGGTTGGCGGGGTTGACCAGCTTGGCCTCGAAGCGGCGCTTGTCCCAGCGCTCGTTCACGGGGCCGGACGGTGCCTTGGTGTCGAGGACCGGTTCACCGGTCGGGTAATCGGTGTAGGTCATCTTCAGCTCACCACTCCGGTCATGACGCCCACGGGTACGGCGATGAAGCCGGCCGTGAGCAGCAGTGCGAGGACGTCGGCGACGGTCTTGAGGGCGCGGTCCCGGGTACGGCTGCCGGCGCCCAGGGTCTGGGCGGCGCTCCAGAAGCCGTGCCGGATGTGCAGGCCGAGCGCGAGCATCGCGACGATGTAGATGACGTTGCCGTACCAGGTGGAGAAGGTGTCCACGACGTTCTGGTACGGGCGGCCCGCCTGGAAGCCGCCGGAGTGCACGGTGCCGGTGGTCAGGTCGAGGATGTGCCAGACGATGAACAGGCCGAGGATGATGCCGCCCCAGCGCATGGTGCGCGTCGCGTAGCTCGCCCGCGGCTTCTTGTGCACGTACTTGCTGGGCCTGGCCCTGATGTCGCGGCGGCTGAGCTGGTAGGCGGACGTGGCGTGGGCGACCACGGCGGCGACCAGGACCACCCGGATGAGCCAGAGCGTCCACTCGTAGTGCATGAACGGTTCGCCGACCGTGCGCAGCCAGTGCGCGTAGTGGTTGAACTCACCGGCGCCGAAGAAGATCTTCAGGTTCCCGATCATGTGGGCGATCAGGTACAGCAGCATGATCAGGCCGCTGACGGCCATCACGGTCTTCTTGCCGACGGTGGAGTCCCACACGGTGCGTGCCATGGACGGCCGTCGGTCCGTCCGCGTTGCCAGAGCCATGGCTCAAGACGCTAGGCCCGGCCACCCCGATCGGTCCAAGACATGGTCCGGCTTGATTCCATAGGGAACGCCTATGCTGGTGGGGTGCAGTTCCAGCAGCTCCAGTACTTCGTTGCGGTCGCCGAGACCCGGCACTTCACCCGGGCCGCCGACCTGGTCCATGTCGCGCAGCCGTCGCTGTCGCAGCAGATCAAGGCGCTGGAGCGGGAGCTCGGGGCGGATCTCTTCCTGCGGGCGCGGGGCAACATCACGCTGACCGACGCGGGCGAGGCGCTGCTGCCCCTGGCCCGGCGCATCCTGGCGGACGCGGAGACCGCGCGGCACGAGGTGCAGGAGCTGGTGCAGCTGCGCGGCGGCCGGGTGCGGCTGGGCGCCACGCCGAGCCTGTGCACGGGCCTGCTCCCGGACGTGCTGCGCGCCTTCCACGACCGCTATCCCGGTATCCGGCTGCTGATCGAGGAGGGCGGCTCCCACGATCTCGTACGGGAGCTGGCGCGCGGCGCGCTCGACCTGGCGCTGGTGGTCCTGCCGCTGCCCACGCCGTCGCCCGCGCTGACGACGGTGGAGCTGCTGCGGGAGGACCTGGTGGTGGTGTCGTCGCCGGACGCGGCGAAGCCGGGGAACGGCCGTCGGACGGTGCGTGTCGCCGACCTGGAGGGCGAGCGTCTTGTGATGTTCCGGCACGGCTACGACCTGCGGGAGCTGACCGTGGCGGCCTGCCGCGCCGAGGGCTTCGAGCCGGACTTCGCGGTGGAGGGCGGCGAGATGGACGCGGTGCTCGGGTTCGTCCGGGCCGGGCTGGGCGTGGCGGTCGTGCCGCGCATGGTCGCCGCCCGGTCGGGCCGGGGGCTGCGGGTCAC
Organism: Streptomyces griseus subsp. griseus; assembly: GCF_000720255.1. Classification (GTDB taxonomy): domain Bacteria; phylum Actinomycetota; class Actinomycetes; order Streptomycetales; family Streptomycetaceae; genus Streptomyces; species Streptomyces griseus_I. The sequence goes on from NZ_JOJE01000045.1 coordinate 56,449, forward strand.
ACCGCTCGCCCGGCCCGGCCTGCACCGTACGATCGCCCTCGCGCACCGCAGCGACGTGGCACCGCCGCGGGCGGCGCGGGAGCTGCAGCGGATGCTGCTGGAGCGATGAGCCCCGGCTCAGCGCTGAAGGGCGACCGGCTTGAACACCTCCTCGCACCACTGGCGGAAGGTGGTGGGCGCGGTGCCGGGGGTGCTGGGCTGCGAGGCGCCGTAGAAGCCCTGCGCGTTCTGGGCGTCCACCATGTCGGCGAAACCCCGCACCCATGCCTCACTCGCGCCGAAACGGACCCACCGCGCCCTGAGCTCCGCGGTGGTCGTGAACTCGACGCGGACGGGCCGGTCGAGCACCTCGGAGAGGACGCCGGCCATGCCCTCGGGGGTCAGGTCGTCGGGACTGACCAGCGGAACGTCCTCCTGTCCGGTCCAGGAGTCGTCGAGGAGCAGCCGGGCGGCCGTGGCACCGATGTCACGGGTGGCGCACAGGCGCAGCACACGGTCAGGAACGAGGGACGTCGAGAACACCCCCGCGTCGCGGATCGAGGCCACCTGGCGGAGCTCGTTCTCCATCAGAGACGGCGGGCACAGGGCCCGGTAGTGGACGCCCGTGGCGGCGATCGCCTCGTCCATCGCCAGCCCCACGGAGATCAGCCCGGCGTTCCTGGCGATACCACGGCCCAGCGTGGAGACGGCCACGGCCCGTTCCAGGCCCTGGGACTCGATGACCTCGCACAGCGGCTCGGTGAAGGCCTGGAAGTGTCCTTCGACGCTGTCGGCGCCGGGGTGCGGCGGGACCAGCCAGAACACCCTGTCGGCGCCCTGACAGGCCTCCTTCAGCACGGCGGGGTCCGCGTGCGAACCCTGGACGACCTCCACCCGCCCGCGCACCTCGGGGGCGAGCGCGGCGGGGTCGCGGACGATCACCCGGACCGATGGGGAGCCCTGAGGGGCGTCGAGCAGACGGGCGACGACCTCACGGCCGATCTGGCCGGTCGGGGTGGTGACAACGATCATGAACTACTCCTGGGAAAGGGGTGGTTGGGATGCCCTGAGCCTGCTGCCGCGACGTCCGGAACTGAAGGACCGGTTCGCTCGCGGTTGTTACCCTCAGGGCAACACCGATCGGAGGGCAGGCCCGTGGAGTCGCGTCCGCTGCGTTACTTCGTCGCCGTCGCCGAGGAGCTCAACTTCGCCCGCGCGGCCGAACGGCTCGGCATCTCGCCGCCGCCACTGTCGCGGGCGATCCGTCAACTGGAGTCGGAGCTGGGGGCCGTGCTCTTCGAGCGGACCACCCACAGCGTGACGCTGACCCCGGCGGGGGAGGTCCTGCTGCCTGAGGCCCGGTTCGCGCTGGAGGCGATGGAGGCAGCCGGGCGACGGGCCCGGCGTGCGGCCGACGACGGGCCCAAGCTGGTGCTGACGGTGAAGGCCGACGGCGATGGGGGGCTGCTGGAGCCGATGCTCGCGCGGTACGCGGCCGACCCGGCCGCGGTGCCGGTCTCGGTCCGACTGTGTTCCTGGCGCGAGCAGTCCCTGCTGTTGCGCCGGGGCGAGGCCGACGTCGCGCTGGTCTACGAGCCGTACGAGCGGACAGGCCTGGACGTGGAGAACCTGGCCGCGGAACCGCGGGTCGCCGCCCTCGCCGTGAGCCACCCGCTGGCCGCCCGGGCCGGGCTGAGCCTCGCCGACCTCGGGCTGCGCCCGGACGAGGTACACCGGTACATCGGCGGGCTGCGCGCGCGGGGCCAGGACCTGGCCCAACTGCTCACGCTCGTCGGCCTGGGCGAGGTGTTCGCCCTGCTGCCCGCGTCGGTCGCGGACCGCTATCCCCGGCCGGGCGTCGTCTACCGCCCGGTCCGGGACGCGCCCCCCGCCGTCCTCGCCGTCGCCTGGCCCCAGCAGTCCCGGTCGAGGGCCACGGCTTCGCTGGTACGGGCGGCGATGGCGGTGGCCGCCGAGCGGGAGGAACGGGCGGCGAGCTGAGCCCCTGGCGGAGGCATAGGTGGCAGGCCCCGCTCAGCCCGTCGCGTCCACCAGGGCCAGCTCGTGCAGGCGTTCCGGGGGGCCCGGGCGGGCGTAGTACCAGCCCTGGGCGGTGTCGCAGCCCAGTATGCGCAACTGCTCTGCCTGGGCGCCGGTTTCGACACCCTCCACGGTCACCGCGAGGTCCAGGCTGTGGGCGAGGGAAACGATCCCCTCGACGATCTTGAGGTCCACGGGGTCGGCCGGGAACTGCTGCATGCTCTGGGTGAAGGAGCGGTCCAGCTTGAGGATGCTGACCGGCAGGCGGCGCAGGTTGGCGAGGTTGGAGTAGCCGGTGCCGAAGTCGTCGAGGGCGATGTCGACGCCCATCTCGGCGAGGCGGCGCAGCGGCTTCAGCAGGTCGTCGTCGGCGCCGATCAGGGCCGACTCCGTGACCTCCAGGCAGAGCGCCTCCGGCTCCAGGCCCTCCCGCTCCAGGATGTCCACCGTGTCCTGGACCAGGCCGGGGTGGGTGAGCTGGCAGGGCGAGAGGTTGACGTTGACGCGGAGTGGGCCGGTGACCGCGTTCCCGCCGTGCCGTTCCTGCCACTCGCGGGCCTGGCGCACCGACTGTTCCAGGACCCAGCGGCCCAGCGGGACGATCAGCCCGGTGTGCTCGGCGAGCGGGATGAACCGGTCGGGGCCGAGTACCCCGTGCTGCGGGTGCAGCCAGCGCACCAGGGCCTCCGCGCCGTGCACGCTGCCGTCGCCGAGGTGGACCAGCGGCTGGTACTCGATGAAGAACTCGTTCCGCTCCAGGGCGGTCGGCAGCGCGGTGGTGAGGCCGTTGCGGGTGATGGCGCGGGCGTCGGCCTCGGGGTCGGCGAGCTCGAAGCGGTTGCCGCCCGCCGACTTGGCCCGGTACATGGTGATGTCGGCGCTGCGCAGCACCTCGGCGGCGCTGCGCTCCCCCGCGGCTCCCTCGACGATACCGATGCTGCCGCGCACGGTCAGCTCCCGGCCGTCCACACTGACCGGGGCGATCAGCGCGTTCATGATGCGCGCGGCGAGCTCGTCGACCTCGCGCCGTGTCTCGGGACCGGTGGTCAGCGCCACGAACTCGTCACCGCCGAGGCGGGCGACCATCTCACCCGGCGCGGTGGCGCAGGACTGGAGCCGGTCGGCGACCTCGACGAGCAGCCGGTCGCCGGCCGCGTGGCCGAGGCTGTCGTTGATGGTCTTGAAGCCGTCGAGGTCGAGGTAGCACAGCCCGAACCGCTGCCCCTCGCCCGCGGCCAGCACCTTCTCCAGCCGTTCGAAGAACAGGGTGCGGTTGGGCAGACCGGTGAGCGCGTCGTGCGTGGCCTCGTAGCGCAGCCGGAGGTTGAGCAGACGGCGCTCGGTGGTGTCCTCCATGAGGGCGAGCTGGTACTGCGGCCGACCGTCGGCGTCGCGCAGCAGGGAGACCGTCAGGTTGGTCCACAGGACCGTTCCGTCGGGGCGGCAGAAGGCCTTCTCCACGTGGTAGTGCTCGCGTTCGCCGCTCACCAGCTCCTCGTAGAGCCGCCACACCTGCGGGGCGTCGTCGGCGTGCGTCCACTCGCGGACGTTGCGGCCGCGCATGGTCTGCTCGGAGCCGCCGAACATGCGCAGCATCGCCCCGTTGACCTGGAGGACGTTGCCTTCGAGGTCGGCGATGCCGATGCCTATGGCGGCGCCCTCGAACACCGCGCGGAAGCGGGCCTCGCTGGCGTGCAGCGCCTGGGCGACCACGCCCTGCGCCCGCAACGCGGCCTGCGCGATGGCCTCCTGCTCGCCGAGGGTGCGCTCGCGCAGCGCCTGCGCGAACCCGGCGGCCATGGCGTGCTGGAGCCGGGAGCAGCGCGTACGCAGCTCCTCCTGGTGACCGTCCTCGCCGCAGTAGAGCACCAGGTAGGCGTCCACGCAGTCCAGGCTGCGGCTGAGCGCTTCCGGGTCGGTGCAGTGGGCGTCGATCAGCGCGGCGCCGACCGCCCTGGCGGCCTCGGCGTCGAACGTCCTGGCCCGCAGCGACTCGCTCAGACTGCGGGCGAGCGGCAGGAGCTGCTCCTCGAACTCCGGCCGGGTCAGCGAGGTCGACGTCACCGGGAACACCGCCCGGCTCCAGATCGTGGCGAACCGGCGGAGTCTGCCCTCCGGCCCGTCCGGCTCCGCGGTCACGCCGTACGCCCCACGCCGGCGAACCCGGAGAAGGCATAGGGATCCTCGTCCTCCGGAGCCGTCTCCGGCCGCCACCGCGGCGGCGACACCAGTCCCGGTTCCACCATGTCGTACCCCTCGAAGAACCGCGCGATCTCGTCACGCGAGCGCATGATCAGCGGGTTGCGAATGTCCTTGTACACGTCCACCGCGCCCTCGGCCCGCTGCGGCGGCAGCGGGATTCCCTCGTACGAGGCATGCGTGAGGATCAGTAGGCTGCCGGGCGCGAGTGCCTCGCGCAGCTCGGCCACCGCACCGTACGGGTCGTCCGCGTCTTCCACGAAGTGCAGTATGGCAACGAGAAGCAGTGCCACTGGCCGATTCAGATCGATCAGGTCGAGAACCCGGGCGCTGGAGAGGATCTCCTGCGGCTTGCACAGGTCGGCCGCCACGACGTCGGCGTCCGCGTTGCCCTTGAGGACCGCCTCGCTGTGCGCGACGGCCACCGGGTCGTGGTCGACGTAGACCACGCGTGCGCCGGGGCGTGCCGCCTGGGCCACTTCGTGGACGTTGCCGAAGGTGGGGATGCCCGAGCCGATGTCGAGGAACTGGGTGATGCCCTCGTCGGCCGCGTACCGCACCGCGCGGCGCATGAACGCCCGGTTCGCCTGCATGATCTTGGGGAGTCCCGGCAGGAACTCCATGGCCTTGCGTGCCGCTTCCCGGTCGGCCTCGAAGTTGTGCGAACCGCCCAGGTAGTAGTCGTAGATCCGCGCGACACTGGGCACCGAGATGTCGATGCTTCGTGGGGCCCAGGCGGGACGCTCCATCTATCTCTCCAAGGCGCTAGGCGATCCGGTGTTCGAGCAGAGGCTACTGATCGCCCGCCAAAAGAACGAGTGGAACCGGAAATTGACCGTCCGTTCCCGGTCACTGCCTGCGGCACGTGCCGAATCCACGTGGGGTGAAAGCGCCGTGAAAAGCGGTGCGATACAGGGACACGTCCGCACAAGGCGACCACGACAGCGGTCCGCCCCCCTCCGTGCGGCGCGGAGGGGGGCGGACCAGGGGTCGGTCACACCGTTGCGGGGAGGGATCTGCCCTGCGGAGGTGATCTCTACTGCTTCGGCGCGCCGACCAGCTTTCCGTCGGGGGCCACGGCGTACCACGTGCCGCCGACACCCTGACCGTTGATGTCCCCGGGGGCCTTGTCACCGGAGAAGGTGTAGATCGGCGAGCAGTTGACCGTCATCTGCTTGACGTTGTTGTCGGGCCGGGTGAAGCTCATCAGGCCCTTCTTCTGGACGTCCTTGGTGTCGTTGACCTCGACGGGGGCGACGACCGGCCACTTCTCCAGGCAGGCACCGGTGCAGGCGGAGACGGGCTTCGGCCACGCCTTGTCCTTGACGAAGCGGTAGACCGTCATGCCGTTCTTGTCGACGACGATCTCACCGAGGTTGGGGTCCTTGCGGGTGGACAGCCCGGGCAGGTCGGAGACCTTGGCCTTCTTGCCGTCGGGGGCCAGCGCGTACCACTTGCCGCCCACACCCTGGCCGTTGACGTCGCCGGCGTTGGCGTCCTTCGCGTAACGGTAGGCCGGCCAGCCGCCGATGGTCAGCTGCTTGGTGCCGTCGGCGCGGGTGACCTCACCGAGCTCGGACTTGTCGACGCCCTCGCCGGCGGACGCGTCGTCCGCGGGGACCGGCGGCCAGGCCGTCGCGCAGTCGCCGTCACAGTTCGACTTGGGCGGCTCGGCGGTGTCCTGGTCGAAACGGTAGAGGGTCATACCGTTGCCGTCGGTCAGCACCTGGCCGAGCTCGGCGTTGGTGGAGACGGACAGCTTCCCGGCCCCGACGCCCTCCGCGGCGGGCACGGAGGCGGGGGCGGAGGGCGCGGCGGAACCGGCCGTTCCGCCGGTACCGGCACCACCGGCGCCGACACTTCCGTAATCACCGGTACCGGCAACCGTGCCCGCACCGGCCGCGGCCGTGGCGCCCACGTTCTGACTCGACGCCGTGCCGGATTCCTGACCGCACGCCGTCGTCAGCGCCAGCACGGCCACGGCGCCCGCCACGAGTGAGGCGCTCCGCCAGGAGGTCTTCATCGTCAACTCCCCAAAATCACAACGGTGTTGCAGCGCCCTGCTGCGCCGCCGCACGGTCATGAGTACGCATGGGGGCCCTGGTTGTGTTCAACGACGGCACAAAAATCTTTCCAAGAACTGTGAACCGGGGGACGGGCGGGGCCGCGGCGGGTTACGGAAAGCCGTGCGGCAAACCCGTGCGGCCGAACTTCGCTCGTTCGGGGCAATTTTCCCGCGGCCGGACGCGCGCCCGCGCGTGAGGGCTCAGGATCTTCGTCGTGCATGCACCCGAACCGACCAGATCCCCTTTTGTCACACGGGCGTTGGCCCTCATGGCGCTGACATGGATCCTCGTGGGCGCACCGGCCGGAACCGCTGCGGCCGACGCCTGCGCGTCCGCCTCCACGGGCCCCGACGGCATCGAGGCGGTGGCGGTCGCCGGCGGTCACACCTGGCCGACCCCGCCGCCGTGCCCGGTGCCGACACCACCGCCGTGCCCGACCCCCACGCCGACCCCGACTCCCCCGCCGCCGAGCCCGCCGCCCACTCCCCCGC
>NZ_JOJE01000046.1 GCF_000720255.1 Streptomyces griseus subsp. griseus
GAAACGCCCGGTTACATTCCGAACCCGGAAGCTAAGCCTCACAGCGCCGATGGTACTGCAGGGGGGACCCTGTGGGAGAGTAGGACGCCGCCGAACAATCATTCAAGGGTTGGACCCCGAACCTTAGGTTCCGGGTCCAACCCTTTTTTGTTTTCCGTTACTTGAAGTTCATGTTGCGCAACCAGCATCCACAGCATGGGTACTGCTGCAATGCTCAGGGCCGCCGGCATAGGTGTCGGCGACGAAGTGGTCGTGCCGGCCTTCGGCAACGTGGAAGTCGCCGAGGCGGTGACCCTGGCCGGGGCGCTTCCGGTGTTCGCCGACATAGACGCGGTGACCTACTGCCTTGATCCCGCCGCTGTCGAAGCGGTCATAACTCCGCGGACGGCGGCCGTGGTTGCCGTACACCGCTTCGGGCGGCCCGCCGACATCCTGCGGCTGCACGGTGTGGGGCAGCGGCACGGGCTGCTCGTGCTGGAGCAGGCGGAGTCCGAGGCGCCGTACGACGAGGTCGCTCAGCGCAGGGAGCGGGCCTCGTACCTCGATGCCAAACTGCGTGGCGTACGCACGCCCGATGGTGGGGACGGGCACACCTACCAGCAGTACGTCGTGCGGGTGCCGGGGAACGGGCGGCCGGATCGGGACGCGTTCGCGCGGGCCGTGCGGGGCAAGGGGGTTGACTGCCGGGTACCGGTGAAGACGCCCGTGCATCGCTTGCCCGAATTCCGGCGGTGTGTGTCCCTGCCGGAGACCGAGAGGGCCGCCGACGAAACGCTCGCGCTGCCGGTGGACGCCTTGCTGACGAAGCGGGACATGCAGCGGACCGTGGCCGCGTGCAACGCGCTCGGCGGGCTGTTGCAGCCGGCCTTCTGAACGGTTTGGGAGTACGGGTCTGTTCGGGGTACGATCTATTCCGTTGCCGCGAGGGAAACCTCAAAAGGCGACAGGCCCCTATAGCTCAGTCGGTAGAGCGTCTCCATGGTAAGGAGAAGGTCAACGGTTCGATTCCGTTTGGGGGCTCCAGAAAAAAGGCCTCGCCCTTTCGGGCGGGGCCTTTCTCATGTCTTCGTCAGTCCTTGTGGAGGCCCGGAACGCGCATCGCCAGGATCGCCATGTCGTCGGAGGGGGCGTCCGACGCGAAGCGTTCCACGGCGCGCATGATGCGGGCCGCCACCGCACCCGCCGTCAGGCCCGTGCAGGTGGTGAGGACGTCGGCGAGGCCGTCGTCGCCCAGCATGCGGGTGCCCTCACGGCGCTCGGTGACGCCGTCCGTGACGCACAGGAGGACGTCGCCGGGGTCGAGGGTGACCGTCTGCTCGTAGAGCTCCAGGTCGTCCATGACGCCGAGGAGCGGCTGGGGTTCGGCGGCCGCCTCGACCGTGCCGTCCTGGCGCAGCCGGAGGGGGAGGGGATGTCCGGCGCAGACCACCTTCAGTTCGGCGCTGCCGTCCTCCTGGGGGCGCAGTTCGCCGTAGAGGAGGGTGAGGAAGCGGCTGCGGGCGCCCTCGTCGAGGATCGCGGAGTTCAGGCGCTCCAGGACGGCCGGGCCGCTGAGGCCCTCGCGGGCCAGGAGGCGCAGGGCGTGCCGGGCGAGGCCGGTGACCGCCGCCGCGTTCGGGCCCGTACCGCAGACGTCGCCGATGGCGAAGCCGTACGCGCCGTCGCGGATGGGGAAGACGTCGTAGAAGTCGCCGCCGACCTCGTTGCCCTCGCCGGCCGCGCGGTAGATGACCTCGACCTCGACGCTGTCGATCTCGGGGAGCTCCGGCGGCAGGAGGCTGCGCTGGAGGGACTGGCTGATCGCCGTGCGCTCCGAGTAGAGGCGGGCGTTGTCCAGGGCCAGGGCGGCCCGGCGGGAGAGGTCCTCGGCGAGTTCCAGGATCTCCTGGCGGAAGTGCTCGTCCGTGGGCTTGCCGAGCGTGAGCATGCCGATCACGCGGTTGCGGGCGACCAGGGGGAGGACGACGGTCTCGCCGCCCACGGCGGAGGCGGTCGCCAGCGTGGGGCCGATACCGGAGCTGACCGTCGTGGGCTCGCCGAGGCCGAGGCTGCGCATGGAGGTGCGCAGGGCGGCCTGGTGGGCGGCCTCCGCGGGAGCCGGCCAGACGCGGGCGCCGGGGGTGGGGACCGGGTCGGGCGGTGAGATCTTCGACAGCAACGACTTGATGCCGTCGATGAGTTCCTCGTCCTCGTGCAGGACGTACGACAGGTAGGGCTCGGTGGCCTGGTCGGCGATCGTGTAGACCGCGCACCAGGTGGCCAGGGTCGGGACGGTCATCTGGGCCATCAGCGCCAGGGTCTGGTCGCGGTCCAGGGTGCCGGCGAGGAGGTCGGAGGCCTCGACGAGGAAACTCAGGGAGCCTCGGCGCAGGCGTTCCAGCTCGCCCAGGCGGGCCGACTCGACGGCCAGGGCGATGCGGTCGGCCGCGAACTGCAGCCTCAGGGCTTCCTCGTTGGAGTAGCGGCCGGGGCCCTCGGCGGCCACCCCGAGGGAGCCGGTGAGGCGGCCCTCCACCTTGAGGGGGACCGTCACCACCGAGCGCATGCCGGTGCCGTTCAGCAGGGGGACCGCGCCCGGAACGGCCGTCAGGTCCTCGTGGACGGCCGGCATACGGGCCGAGCCGTAGCGGCCGGGGCCCGCTTCGACGGGCACGCGGGCGAAGCGCTGGCGGGCGGAGGGCAGGCCGGTGGAGGCGCGGACCTCCAACTCGGTCTCGTCGTCGGTCGCGAGGAGCAGGAAGGCGGAGTCGCCGTCGAGCATGTCGCGAGCGCGTTCGACCGTGCGCTGGAGGAGGCCGTCGAGGTCGTCCGGCGCCGGGGAGCCGATGAACACCTCGAAGGGGTCACTGTTCGGGCCGTCGGAGGTGGGTGTCGCGTCGGAGGACGGGACGCGCAACGGGGTCTGCAGAACAGCCCGTTCGTGGTCACGTACGAGGAGGCACACGGTTGACGGCTCGCCACCGGTGTCGCGGACGCGCAGGTGGGAGGCGTACACGGGAGTCACGCGGCCGTTGGCGCCGCGAATGCCGTAACTGCCCTCCCAGCGGGAGAGTTGGAGGGCCTCGGCGATGCCGGTGCTGGTGCCCGGGGTGTGCGGCCAGGCAGCGAGGTCGGTGAGGGGCTTGCCGACGACCTGGTCGGCGGCGTAGCCGAAGAGTTCCTCGGCGTCCTCGTTCCAGGCGGAGACGGCGCCCTTGCGGTCGATCTGGACGACGGCGACGCGGACGCGGCTGTCGGCGAGCGGGAGCAGGTCGGCGGGCAGGGACGGGCCGGCCGCGCGCGTGCCCACCGGGCGTTCGGGGAGGTCGAGTCGGAACCACACGTGCTTGTGGGTGGGGGTGTACTCGACGCCCCAGCGGCCGGCGATGGCCGCGCACAGCTGGAGGCCGCGCCCGCCCTCTCTGTCCAGGTTGCCCATGCTGAGGAGCGAGCCCTGGAGCGGGATCTCGCGCTCGGGATACCGGTCGGCGACCTCGATGCGTACGCCGTCGTCGCTGCGCAGACACAGGACGTCGGCGTGTGTACCGGCGTGCACCACCGCGTTGGTCACGAGCTCGCTGGTGAGGACGACGGCGTCGTCGACGATGTCGCCGAAGCCCCACCCCTGGAGGGTGTCGCGGACGAACGAGCGGGCGGTCGCGACCGATCGCCCGACGGGCTCGAAGCTGGCGGCCGCGCGCGCGGTGATCACAGAACTCCTCGACCGGTTGTCGACGTACTGGGCTGCCTGGCCGGCCCGCTCGCACCGCTGGGGCGGTGGCAGCGTGCTCGTCGGCCTGGGTTCCGGGGTCTGTCCCCCCGGGATCAGTCCGGTGGTCATGTGTGCGGCCGCCCCTCCGATGCCCGCTCGTTCTCGTGCCACCGCCCATGCCGGACGGGCCGGCACGGCTGGACAGCCGCATGCAAGGTTACTTACCTTCCCCCACCGCGCGGATGCCGGTCGCCTGTGATTCCGTCCCCCGGGTGTGCGGACCGTGTGCGAAGCTGCCGAACTGTTATGGCCTGGTTGGGTGAGGGTGAAACACTGGGCAAGCTTCCTGTGAAGGTCCGGGCAGGTGGCGTGTCTTCTGTGGATGTCGGGAAGCAGCCCCTTGGCCCGGGCTGATTACATCGGGCATGAATACGCGGCAGTAGCACCAGCAACCGGTACGTCGAGCAGCACTACCCCAGTACAGCAGTAACGGTCGAGCCCTGCGGGAGGGACACAGTGGAGTCTGGCGCAGCGACGCGAAGCACGAAGGCGCGCGCGAAAGGCGGACAGTCCCCCAGCAAGCAGCGCACGTCCCGGAGTGGCACCACCGTTGTGGACACGGCGGCCCTGAACCGGCTGCTGGCGGCCCTGGTGTCCATGCGTGACGGGAACTTCCGCAAGCGGCTCACGGTGTCCGGGGACGGCGTGATGTCGGAGATCTCGGCGGTCTTCAACGAGGTCGCCGACCGTAATCTGCAGTTGACGGGCGAGCTCTCGCGGGTGCGGCGCATGGTGGGGCGTGAGGGAAAGCTCACGGAACGGCTTGAAACGGGCGCCTGTGAGGGTGCCTGGGCGACGGCGATCGACAACGCCAACGCGCTGGTGGAGGACCTGGCGCGGCCTGTTTCCGAGGTCAGCCGGGTGCTGTCGGCGGTGGCCGAAGGTGATCTGTCGCCGCGCATGGAGCTGCGGACGCACACTCCGGAGGGGCCCGGGCATCCGTTGCGCGGGGAGTTCCTGAAGGTCGGGCGGACCGTCAACAACCTCGTCGATCAGCTCTCGACGTTCACCGACGAGGTCACGCGTGTGGCCAGTGAGGTCGGTACGGAGGGCAAGCTGGGCGGTCAGGCCCAGGTGCGCGGGATGTCGGGTTCGTGGAAGGACCTGACGGACTCCGTCAACACGATGGCGGACCGGCTCACGGCCCAGGTGCGTGACATCGCGCTGGTGACGACGGCGGTCGCCAAGGGTGATCTGTCACGCAAGGTGACCGTTCATGTCGCCGGTGAGATGCTGGAGCTGAAGAACACCGTCAACACGATGGTGGACCAGCTCTCCGCTTTCTCGTCCGAGGTGACGCGCGTCGCCCGAGAAGTGGGTACCGAGGGCATCCTGGGCGGCCAGGCGCAGGTGTCGGGTGTCGACGGTGTGTGGAAGGAACTCACCGATTCGGTGAACACCATGGCCGGCAACCTGACGGCCCAGGTGCGAGGCATCGCCCAGGTGACCACCGCGGTGGCCAACGGTGACCTGTCACAGAAGGTGACCGTTCCGGCGCGTGGTGAGGTCGCACAGCTCGCCGACACGATCAACCAGATGACCGAGACGCTGCGGATCTTCGCGGACGAGGTCACGCGCGTGGCCAACGAGGTCGGGTCCCAGGGGGCTCTGGGCGGGCAGGCGAACGTGCCGGGCGCGGCGGGGACCTGGAAGGACCTCACCGACTCGGTGAACACCGTGTTCCGGAACCTGACCACGCAGGTGCGGGACATCGCCGCGGTGACGACGGCGGTGGCCAACGGTGATCTGTCGCAGAAGGTCACCGTGGACGTGGCCGGCGAGATGCTGGAGCTGAAGAACACCGTCAACGGGATGGTCGACCAGCTGTCCGCGTTCGGTGCCGAGGTGACGCGCGTGGCGCGGGAGATCGGTGTCGAGGGTGAGCTGGGCGGTCAGGCGCAGGTGTCCGGGGCGGCCGGTACGTGGAAGGACCTCACCGACTCCGTCAACACCGCGTTCCGCAACCTCACCGGACAGGTGAGGAACATCGCGCAGGTGACGACCGCGGTGGCCAACGGTGACCTGTCGCAGAAGGTGACCGTCGACGTCTCCGGCGAGATGCTCCAGCTGAAGAACACCGTGAACACGATGGTGGACCAGCTGTCGAGCTTCGCCGACCAGGTGACCCGGATGGCCCGTGACGTGGGCACGGAGGGCCGGCTGGGCGGTCAGGCCCGGGTGGACGGGGTGTCGGGCACATGGAAGGAGCTCACCGACTCCGTCAACTTCATGGGTGGCAACCTCACCTCTCAGGTGCGGCAGATCGCCCAGGTGACGACGGCGGTCGCGCGGGGTGACCTGTCGCAGAAGATCGACGTCGACGCGCGCGGCGAGATCCTCGAGCTGAAGAACACGATCAACACGATGGTCGACCAGCTGTCCGCCTTCGCCGACCAGGTGACCCGGGTCGCCCGTGAGGTGGGTACGGAGGGCCGGCTGGGCGGCCAGGCGCAAGTGCCCGGTGTGGCCGGTGTGTGGCGCGACCTGACCGACTCCGTGAACGGCATGGCGTCCAACCTGACCGGCCAGGTGCGCAACATCGCCCAGGTGGCGACGGCGGTGGCCCGCGGTGACCTGTCCCAGAAGATCACCGTGGACGCGCGCGGGGAGATCCTGGAGCTGAAGAACACCCTGAACACGATGGTGGACCAGCTGTCGTCGTTCGCCGAGGAGGTCACGCGTGTGGCCCGCGAGGTGGGCACGGAGGGCATCCTCGGTGGTCAGGCCGAGGTGCAGGGTGTCTCGGGCACCTGGAAGGACCTCACGCAGTCCGTGAACTTCATGGCGAACAACCTGACCATCCAGGTCCGCAACATCGCCGAGGTCACGACCGCGGTCGCCAAGGGCGACCTGTCGAAGAAGATCACCGTCGACGCCAAGGGCGAGATCCTCGAACTCGTCACCACCGTCAACACGATGGTGGACCAGCTGTCGTCGTTCGCCGAGCAGGTGACCCGGGTGGCCCGTGAGGTGGGCACCGAGGGCATCCTGGGCGGTCAGGCGCACGTGCCGGGTGTCACGGGCATCTGGAAGGACCTCAGCGACAACGTCAACCTGATGGCCAAGAACCTGACCGTCCAGGTGCGCAACATCTCCCAGGTTGCCGCCGCGGTCGCCAACGGTGACCTGACGCGGACGGTGACGATCGAGGCGCGCGGTGAGGTCGCGCAGCTCGCCGACACGTTCAACACGATGGTGAAGACGCTGAGTTCGTTCGCCGACCAGGTCACCAAGGTGGCCCGTGAGGTGGGCACGGACGGGATCCTCGGCGGTCAGGCGCACGTACCCGGTGTGGCCGGTACGTGGAAGGACCTCACCGAGTCGGTGAACCAGATGGCGTCCAACCTGACGGGCCAGGTGCGCAACATCGCCATGGTCACGACGGCCATCGCCAAGGGTGACCTGACGAAGAAGATCGACATCGACGCGCGCGGGGAGATCCTCGAGTTGAAGACGACCATCAACACGATGGTCGACCAGCTGTCGAGCTTCGCCGAGGAGGTCACCCGGGTCGCCCGCGAGGTGGGCACGGAGGGGCAGCTCGGCGGTCAGGCACGCGTGCGTGACGTCGACGGCACCTGGCGCGACCTGACGGAGTCGGTGAACGAGATGGCCGGGAACCTGACCCGGCAGGTGCGTGCCATCGCGCGCGTGGCGACCGCGGTGACCCGTGGTGACCTGAACCTGAAGATCGACGTGGACGCGTCCGGGGAGATCCAGGAGCTCCAGGACTACATCAACAAGATGATCGCCAACCTGCGTGACACCACGATCGCCAACAAGGAGCAGGACTGGCTCAAGGGCAACCTGGCCCGTATCTCCGCGCTGATGCAGGGCCGCCGGGACCTGGAGGACGTGGCCTCGCTGATCATGAGCGAGCTGACGCCGGTGGTCTCGGCGCAGCACGGCGCGTTCTTCGTGGCGGTGTCGTCGGCCGACGACACCGCCGGGGACCCCTACGAGCTGCGGATGCTGGGCTCGTACGGCTATTCGATGGGGTCGATGCCGACGTCGTTCCGGCCGGGTGAGGCGCTGGTGGGGACGGCCGCGGAGGAGAAGCGCACGATCCTGGTGGAGAACGCGCCGAGCGGTTATCTGAGGATCTCCTCGGGGCTCGGCGAGGCGCCGCCCGCGCAGGTGATCGTGTTGCCGGTGCTGTTCGAGGGCAGTGTGCTCGGGGTGATCGAGCTGGCGTCGTTCACGCCGTTCACGCAGATCCAGAAGGACTTCCTCAACCAGATCGCCGAGATGATCGCGACCAGCGTCAACACGATCTCCGTCAACACCAAGACGGAGCAGCTGCTGAAGCAGTCTCAGGAGCTGACCGAGCAGCTGCGTGAGCGGTCGGCGGAGTTGGAACAGCGGCAGAAGGCCCTCCAGGCGTCCAACGCGGAGCTGGAGGAGAAGGCCGAGCTGCTGGCCCAGCAGAACCGCGACATCGAGGTGAAGAACACCGAGATCGAGGAGGCGCGGCAGGTCCTGGAGGAGCGCGCCGAACAGCTCGCGGTGTCGATGCGCTACAAGAGCGAGTTCCTGGCGAACATGTCGCACGAGCTGCGGACACCGCTGAACTCGCTGCTGATCCTGGCCAAGCTGCTCGCCGACAACGCCGAGGGCAATCTCTCGCCGAAGCAGGTCGAGTTCGCCGAGACCATCCACGGCGCCGGGTCCGACCTGCTGCAGCTGATCAACGACATCCTCGACCTGTCGAAGGTCGAGGCGGGCAAGATGGACGTCTCCCCGACGCGTATCGCGCTGGTGCAGCTCGTGGACTACGTGGAGGCCACCTTCCGGCCGCTGACCGCGGAGAAGGGCCTGGACCTGTCCGTGCGGGTGTCGCCGGAGCTGCCGGCCACGCTGCACACCGATGAGCAGCGGCTGCTCCAGGTGCTGCGCAACCTCTTGTCGAACGCGGTGAAGTTCACCGACTCCGGATCGGTGGAGCTGGTCATCCGGCCGTCGGGGTCGGACGTGCCCGTCGGCATCCGGGAGCAGCTCCTGGAGGCCGGCTCGCTCACGGAGGCGGACGCGCCGCTGATCGCGTTCTCGGTGACCGACACCGGTATCGGCATCGCGGCCAGCAAGATGCGGGTGATCTTCGAGGCGTTCAAGCAGGCCGACGGCACCACCAGCCGCAAGTACGGCGGTACGGGCCTCGGGTTGTCCATCTCGCGGGAGATCGCGCAGCTGCTCGGTGGTGAGATTTACGCGCAGAGCGAGCCGGGGCGCGGTTCGACGTTCACGCTGTACCTGCCGCTGCACCCGAGCGAACTGCCCCCGCAGGGCTACCAGCAGCTCGTGTCGGCCCTGGCGCCGGGGGAGCTGGTGGCGGCGGCGGAGAGGCGGGCGGCCGATCTGACCGAGCTGTCGGACGCGGACATCGAGACGCCGGCCGAGGTGAAGTCGTACCGGGAGACGCAGAACGGCCCGGCCGCGCTGTTCCGGCGCCGACGCAGGTCGCTGCCGAGCAGCGCTCAGCACCGGCCCGCACAGCCGGAGCAGCAGCCGTGGTCGGTCGCCGAGCATGAGCCGGCGCCGCAGGCGCACCCCGGGATCCGGTTCGGCGGCGAGAAGGTGCTGATCGTCGACGACGACATCCGTAACGTGTTCGCGCTGACCAGCGTCCTGGAGCAGCACGGTCTGTCGGTGCTGTACGCCGAGAACGGCCGTGAGGGGATCGAGGTGCTGGAGCAGCACGACGACGTGGCGGTCGTGCTGATGGACATCATGATGCCCGAGATGGACGGGTACGCGACGACCACGGCGATCCGTCGGATGCCGCAGTTCTCCGGGCTGCCGATCATCGCCCTCACCGCGAAGGCGATGAAGGGCGACCGGGAGAAGGCGATCGAGTCCGGTGCCTCCGACTATGTGACGAAGCCGGTCGACCCCGATCACCTGCTCGCGGTGATGGAGCAGTGGATGAGGGTCGAGTGACCGAAGCGGCGGGACTTGTCGAGGCTTCGTTCAGGGTTGGTGCCGATGTGGCGGGAACCCTCGGGGTGCGCGACGAGTTGCTGGTGAAGTTGCTGACTGAGTGTGGTGGAAGCCGTGTAGAGACACGGGGTTCGGGGAACCTTCTGGTCTCCCGCTACGTTTCTGCTACGTGCACAGTGACATCACGGTGACAGGGTGTGGCGACGGGCGGGGTGCGGCTACGATGACCGGCACGAGGACGGGCGGCGCAAGGGAGTCGTCCCCTGGGGCGGCACCGGGCGGTGTCACCCCAAGTCCTGCGGACAGGGGAGGCCCCATGCCGGGGCGAGGAGGGCGGGCCATGGTGCAGAAGGCCAAGATCCTCCTGGTCGATGACCGGCCGGAGAATCTGCTGGCGCTGGAGGCGATCCTCTCTGCGCTCGATCAGACGCTGGTACGGGCATCGTCCGGGGAAGAGGCACTCAAAGCACTGCTGACCGACGACTTCGCGGTCATTCTGCTGGATGTGCAGATGCCGGGAATGGACGGCTTCGAGACGGCGGCTCACATCAAGCGGCGGGAGCGGACGCGGGACATCCCGATCATCTTCCTCACCGCCATCAACCACGGCCCCCATCACACCTTCCGGGGGTACGCGGCGGGTGCGGTCGACTACATCTCCAAGCCGTTCGACCCGTGGGTGCTGCGGGCCAAGGTCTCCGTGTTCGTCGAGCTGTACATGAAGAACTGTCAGCTGCGTGAGCAGGCGGCGCTGTTGCGGCTGCAGTTGGAGGGCAATGGCGGCAAGGCGGCCGACGGTGCCAAGGAGCCCGCGGGACTGCTCGCCGAGCTCTCGGCGCGGCTCGCGGCCGTCGAGGAGCAGGCCGAGGCGCTCTCCAAGCAGCTCGACGACGAGTCGGCGGACGCGGCGGCGGTGGCCACGGCGGCCCATCTGGAGCGCAAACTGACCGGGCTGCGCCGGGCGCTGGACGCCCTGGAGCCGGGCACGGGCGGCAGCGCGTCGGTGCCGTCACAGAACTGACGCATGCCGCGCACGCTGTTGCGGATGAGCGCGCGTCAGTTTCACGCCCCGATCGGGGCGACACGAACGGGTGAAGCAGCGGGCACACGTGTCCGCTGTCCTCTTCACCGGTAATCTCACACCCATGGCCTCACGTCCCTCCGCAGCCAAGAAGCAGCCAGCCAAGAAGGCAGCCGCTCCGGCGAAGGCTCCGACGAAGAAGGCCGCTGCGAAAAGGGCCCCGGCGAAGAAGGCTCCGGCGAAGAAGGCGCCCGCCCGGAAAGCCGCGGCCAAGAAGCCCGTGCCCCCGCCGGCTCCCAGCCCCACCGGGGGCGTGTACCGCCTGGTGCGCGCCCTGTGGCTCGGGCTCGCCCACGCCGTCGGCGCGGTGTTCCGCGGCATAGGGGCCGGTGCGAAGAACCTCGACCCGGCCCACCGCAAGGACGGCGTCGCGCTGCTGCTGCTGGCCATGGCGCTGATCGTCGCCGCGGGGACCTGGGCCGATCTGCGCGGGCCCGTCGGTGACCTCGTCGAGATCCTGGTGACCGGCTCCTTCGGGCGTCTGGACCTGCTGGTGCCGATACTGCTCGCGGTCATCGCCGTCCGGTTCATCAGGCATCCCGAGCAGCCCGAGGCCAACGGCCGCATCGTGATCGGCCTGTCCGCGCTCGTCATCGGCGTGCTCGGCCAGGTCCACATCGCCTGCGGCGCGCCCGCCCGCAGCGACGGCATGCAGGCCATAAGGGACGCCGGCGGCCTCATCGGCTGGGGTGCGGCGACCCCGCTGACGTACACCATGGGCGAGGTCCTCGCCGTACCGCTGCTGGTGCTGCTGACGATCTTCGGGCTGCTGGTCGTCACGGCCACCCCGGTCAACGCCGTCCCGCAGCGGCTGCGGCTGCTCGGCGTGAAGCTGGGCATCCTGCACGACCCGGCGGAGGACGCGTACCCGGAGTACCCCGAGTACTCCGCGGACGACGAGCGCTACGACGACCAGTGGCGCGAGGCGCTGCCCGCGCGCTCCCGCCGGCGCTCGAGCGCCCCCCAGGCCTACGACCCCGACAACGCCGAGCAGGAGGCCCTCTCGCAGCGCCGCGGCCGGCCTCGACGCTCCGCCGTGCCGCAGCCCGACATGGGGCGGCCGATGGACGCCGTGGACGTCGCCGCGGCGGCCGCTGCCGCGCTCGACGGCGCCGTCCTGCACGGCATGCCGCCCTCGCCGGTCGTCGCCGACCTCACCCAGGGCGTCAGCGTGGGAGACCGCGAGGACACCACGCCGACGCCCGTCCCGGCCCCGGCCGCGCGCCCCCGGCAGGAGAAGCCCCAGCAGGACGGGCCTCAGCAGGACAAGCCGAGGTCCAGGCAGGAGAAGCTCAGCTCCGGAGAGGTCCCCGACCTCACCAAGGCGCCGCCCCCGCAGGAGCGCGACCTGCCGCCGCGTGCCGAGCAGCTCCAGCTCTCCGGCGACATCACCTACTCACTGCCTGTCCTTGACCTCCTCACGCGCGGGGGCCCCGGCAAGTCGCGCAGCGCCGCCAACGACGCCATAGTCGCCTCGCTCACCACCGTCTTCACCGAGTTCAAGGTGGACGCCGCCGTCACCGGCTTCACCCGCGGGCCGACGGTCACGCGCTACGAGGTCGAGCTCGGCCCCGCCGTGAAGGTCGAGCGGATCACCGCGCTGACGAAGAACATCGCCTACGCCGTCGCCAGCCCGGACGTACGGATCATCAGCCCGATCCCCGGCAAGTCGGCGGTCGGCATCGAGATCCCGAACACCGACCGGGAGATGGTCAACCTCGGTGACGTGCTGCGCCTCGCGGAGTCCGCGGAGGACGACGACCCGATGCTCGTCGCGTTCGGCAAGGACGTCGAGGGCGGCTACGTCATGCACTCGCTGGCGAAGATGCCCCACATGCTGGTCGCCGGTGCCACCGGATCCGGCAAGTCGTCCTGCATCAATTGCCTGATCACCTCGGTCATGATGCGGGCGACCCCCGAGGACGTCCGCATGATCCTCGTCGACCCCAAGCGCGTCGAGCTGACCGCCTACGAGGGCATCCCGCACCTGATCACACCGATCATCACCAACCCCAAGCGGGCCGCCGAGGCGCTCCAGTGGGTCGTACGGGAGATGGACCTCCGGTACGACGACCTGGCGGCGTACGGCTACCGGCACATCGACGACTTCAACCGTGCCGTGCGCGAGGGCAAGGTCAAGCCGCCCGAGGGCAGTGAGCGTGAGCTCCAGCCGTACCCGTACCTGCTGGTCATCGTCGACGAGCTCGCCGACCTGATGATGGTGGCGCCGCGGGACGTCGAGGACGCCATCGTGCGCATCACGCAGCTCGCGCGCGCGGCCGGCATCCACCTGGTGCTCGCCACACAGCGGCCGTCCGTCGACGTGGTCACCGGTCTGATCAAGGCGAACGTGCCCTCGCGGCTCGCCTTCGCCACCTCCTCCCTCGCCGACTCCCGCGTCATCCTCGACCAGCCCGGCGCCGAGAAGCTGATCGGCAAGGGCGACGGGCTGTTCCTGCCGATGGGGGCCAACAAGCCCACCCGTATGCAGGGCGCGTTCGTGACCGAGGAGGAGGTCGCGGCGGTCGTCCAGCACTGCAAGGACCAGATGGCGCCCGTCTTCCGGGACGACGTCACCGTGGGCACCAAGCAGAAGAAGGAAATAGACGAGGACATCGGCGACGACCTCGACCTGCTGTGCCAGGCGGCCGAGTTGGTGGTCTCGACGCAGTTCGGGTCCACCTCGATGCTCCAGCGCAAGCTGCGCGTCGGGTTCGCGAAGGCGGGCCGGCTGATGGACCTCATGGAGTCGCGGGGGGTCGTCGGCCCCAGCGAGGGATCCAAGGCTCGTGACGTTCTCGTGAAGCCTGACGACCTGGATGGTGTGCTCGCGGTGATCCGCGGGGAGGCCGAAGGGTAAGGGAAAACGGGAGCGCGACGGTCGTCTCGCGGGTGGAAGCGCAACCGGGTGATGTCCGGATCGTGACCCACCCGTAAGCGATCATTGAGCAACCGTTTCCCTTCGGCATACGTCAAGTTGAGGGAAGTACCAAGCGCGTACCCGACCGTCGGAGTGTCCGGCCATTCCGATTGGCGTACAAAGCCCCGCCGTCCGGTTGCCCCACCCTTTTGCACCACCCCTAGACTGAACCTCCAGCACAGGTGGCTACACCCTCGAAAGGCGCCCCCGTGTCCATCGGCAACTCTCCTGAAGACGAGCGTCCGTTCGAAGACGTTTCCGAGGAAGCCCGCCCCTCCATCGGCCGTACGCTGCAGCAGGCGCGTATCGCGGCCGGGCTGACCGTCGACGACGTCAGTACCGCCACCCGCGTCCGCCTGCCGATCGTGCACGCGATCGAGGCGGACGACTTCGCGCCCTGTGGCGGCGACGTCTACGCCCGAGGGCACATCAAAACGCTGGCCAGGGCTGTCCATCTGGATCCGGAGCCGCTGCTCGAACAGTACGCGGCCGACCACGGCGGCCGGCCGGCGCCCACCCCGGCCGCGCCCCTGTTCGAGGCCGAGCGCATTCGCCCGGAACGGCGCGGGCCGAACTGGACCGCGGCCATGGTCGCCGCGATCGTCGCTGTGGTCGGGTTCGTCGGGTTCACCGTGTTCAAGGGCGGCGACGACGGCGGTACGAAGGAGCAGGTCGCCGACGGCACCACGCCCTCCGCCACCGACTCCGCCTCGCCCACCACGAAGACCACGAAGCCCGCCGACGAGAAGGCCGACCCCACGGACAGCGCCATCGCGGCCGCGCCCCAGGACAAGGTGACCGTCCGGGTGAGCGCCGTCGACGGCCGCAGCTGGATCTCCGCCCAGGACCACAACGGCCGGCTGCTCTTCGACGGGCTGCTCAAGAAGGGCCAGTCCAAGACGTTCCAGGACAGCACCAAGGTGAAGCTGGTCCTCGGCGACGCCGGCGCCATCCAGCTCTACGTCAACGGCAAGAAGATCGACGACGACTTCCGGTCCGGAGCCGTGGAGCGCCTGACCTACACCAAGGGCGACCCGCAGGTCGGCTGACCGGAGGACGCGTGTTCGGGGGCGGTCGGGCCGGGCCAACCCCGTCGACGTGGGGTGTCGGCGGGACGAAGTAGTCTTGAGCCCATGCCTGAACGCCGTACCGTCGCACTCGTCACCCTTGGCTGCGCCCGTAACGAGGTGGACTCGGAGGAGCTCGCAGGCCGTTTGGAGGCGGACGGCTGGCAACTCGTGGAGGACGCCGCGGACGCCGACGTGGCCGTCGTCAACACCTGCGGCTTCGTCGACGCCGCCAAGAAGGACTCCGTCGATGCCCTCCTCGAGGCCAACGATCTCAAGGGGCAGTCGAGAACGCAGGCCGTCGTGGCGGTGGGCTGCATGGCCGAGCGGTACGGCAAGGAACTGGCCGAGGCCCTCCCCGAGGCCGACGGTGTGCTCGGCTTCGACGACTACGCCGACATCTCCGACCGCCTCCAGACCATCCTGTCCGGTGGCGTCCACGCCGCCCACACCCCGCGCGACCGGCGCAAGCTGCTGCCGATCAGCCCTGCGGAGCGCCAGGACTCGGCGGCCGAGGTCGCACTGCCCGGGCACGGCCCGGCCGAGCCGACCGTCGCGCCGGCGGATCTCCCCGAAGGCCTCGCCCCGGCCTCCGGCCCCCGCGCGCCCCTGCGCCGCCGCCTCGACGGCGCCCCGGTCGCCTCGGTGAAGCTCGCCTCGGGCTGTGACCGGCGCTGCTCCTTCTGCGCCATCCCGTCCTTCCGTGGCTCCTTCATCTCCCGCCGTCCGAGCGACGTCCTCAACGAGACGCGCTGGCTGGCCGAGCAGGGCGTCAAGGAGATCATGCTGGTCTCCGAGAACAACACCTCCTACGGCAAGGACCTGGGCGACATCCGTCTGCTGGAGTCGCTGCTGCCCGAGCTCGCCGAGGTCGACGGCATCGAGCGGGTGCGCGTCAGCTACCTCCAGCCTGCCGAGATGCGGCCGGGCCTCATCGACGTGCTGACCTCCACCCCCAAGGTCGCGCCCTACTTCGACCTGTCCTTCCAGCACTCCGCCCCTGGCGTGCTGCGCGCGATGCGCCGCTTCGGCGACACCGACCGCTTCCTGGAGCTGCTCGACACCATCCGGAGCAAGGCCCCCGAGGCCGGTGTGCGCTCCAACTTCATCGTCGGCTTCCCCGGCGAGTCCGAGGGCGACCTGGCCGAGCTGGAGCGCTTCCTGGACGGCGCGCGGCTGGACGCCATCGGAGTCTTCGGCTACTCCGACGAGGAGGGCACGGAAGCGGCGACGTACGACAACAAGCTCGACGCGGACGTCGTCGCCGAGCGGCTCGCCCGCGTCTCCCGGCTCGCCGAGGAACTCGTCTCGCAGCGCGCCGAGGAGCGCCTCGGCGAAACGGTGCGCGTCCTCGTGGAGTCGGTCGACGACGAGGACGGCGCCTACGGCCGCGGTGCGCACCAGGCTCCGGAGACGGACGGCCAGGTGCTGCTCACGAGCGGCGAGGGTCTGAGCGTCGGTCGTATGGTCGAGGCGAAGGTGGTCGGCACGGAGGGCGTCGACCTGGTGGCAGAGCCGCTGAGTGACGCGATCGCGTGGAGTGAGGAGGCGGGCAGATGACGGGTGTTCCGGCATCAGCCGCGGGTGGCTCCTCCCAGGCGAAGGGGGCGGGTTCCACGGCCGCCGCGGCAGGTGCGCCGGGTTCGGACTCCGGTGCCGCGCCCGATGCCGGTTCCGCGGCCCAGGACGGCGCCAGGCCGCCGCGGGGCGCGAAGATCGCGGCCGCCGCCGTCAACCAGGCCAGCGTCTGGAACATCGCCAACCTGCTGACCATGCTCCGGCTCCTGCTGGTGCCGGGCTTCGTGGCGCTGATGCTGGCCGACGGCGGATACGACCCGGCCTGGCGCTCGCTCGCCTGGGCCGCCTTCGCCATCGCCATGATCACGGACCTGTTCGACGGCCACATCGCGCGGACGTACGACCTCGTCACGGACTTCGGGAAGATCGCCGACCCCATCGCCGACAAGGCGATCATGGGGGCGGCGCTGATCTGTCTCTCCGGGCTGGGCGACCTGCCGTGGTGGGTGACGGCCGTCATCCTCGGCCGGGAGCTCGGCGTCACGCTGCTGCGTTTCTGGGTCATCCGCTACGGCGTCATCCCGGCGAGCCGGGGCGGCAAGCTCAAGACACTCACCCAGGGCATCGCGGTCGGGATGTACGTGCTGGCGCTGACCGGATGGCTGGCCACCCTGAGGTGGTGGGTGATGGCCGTGGCGGTCCTGTTGACCGTGGTGACCGGCCTGGACTATGTGAGACAGGCCATTGTGCTGCGCAGGCAGGGAATCGCCGAGCGCAAGGCCGCGTTGGAGGAGACGGAAGCGTGAGTTCCACGGCCATCGACGTGGTGCGGCTACTCACGGTGAGGGGCCAGACCCTCGCCGTGGCGGAGTCGCTGACCGGAGGCCTGGTCGCGGCGGAGATCACATCGGTCCCCGGGGCGTCCCAGGCCTTCCGAGGGTCCGTGACGGCGTACGCCACCGAACTGAAGCACGAGATGCTCGGTGTCGACGCCACCCTGCTTGCCGACCGTGGAGCGGTGGACGCGCAGGTCGCGGCAGAGATGGCAGCCGGAGTGCGCACAGCACTGGGCGCCGACTGGGGCCTCGCGACCACCGGCGTCGCCGGCCCGGAACCGCAGGACGGACAGCCCGTCGGGACGGTCTTCGTGGCGGTCGCCGGGCCCACGGGGCCGGAATCCGGTTCCGCCGCCGGCGGAAAAGTGGAGGCGCTGCGGTTGAACGGCGACCGCGCGGAAATTCGTATGGAGAGTGTACGGAGCGTGCTCACACTGCTTCTGGCAGAGCTTGTGAGCGAACACACTGGGAATGAGCGGGCACAGGATACGGAACGGAACGGGGGGTTTTGATGTTTGCAGCCCTGAGTGAACACGACATCGCTCCCCGCACGGCCGCGGCGCGAGGCGGTACGGTGGGGCGAGAAGGATGCGGCTACGCGGTCCGAGGAGGGAGCCACCGATGATTCTGCTCCGTCGCCTGCTGGGTGACGTGCTGCGTCGGCAGCGCCAGCGCCAGGGCCGTACTCTGCGCGAAGTCTCCTCGTCCGCCCGAGTCTCACTCGGCTATCTCTCCGAGGTGGAGCGGGGGCAGAAGGAGGCTTCCTCCGAGCTGCTCTCCGCCATCTGCGACGCGTTGGACGTACGGATGTCCGAGCTCATGCGGGAAGTGAGCGACGAACTCGCTCTCGCCGAGCTGGCTCAGTCTGCTGCAGCCACCGAGCCCGTACCCACGCCGGTTCGTCCGATGCTGGGTTCCGTGTCGGTGACCGGCGTGCCACCGGAAAGGGTGACCATCAAGGCACCCGCCGAAGCGGTGGACGTGGTCGCCGCGTGAGGTTCACGCACGTGCGTGTGTGAACCGACGTGTACGTATGAGGCCCCGGCCAGGGCTTCTCCGGGTGGTTCCCGGGGGAGTGCGGTCGGGGTTTTCGCGTTGCCGGGGTGGGGTGCGGCGGTCATCGTGGAGTGACGTGTGGGGGGCCGACCCACGGAGGCTGTGCATGTACGTCGTGAAGAGCCCGCTGCCGGAAGCCGCCCTGAAGACCGTGTCCGAGGCGCTGCAGGGCGCGCTCGTCGACCTGATCGATCTCTCGCTGGTCGCGAAGCAGGTCCACTGGAACGTCGTCGGACCCCGGTTCCGCTCCGTCCACCTCCAGCTCGACGAAGTCGTGGACAGCGCGCGTACGCACTCCGACACCGTGGCCGAGCGCGCTTCGGCGCTGGGCGTCCCGCCGGACGGTCGGGCCGCGACGGTCGCCTCGGGGAGCGGCATCGGCGCGGTGCCCGACGGGTGGGTGAAGGACACGGACGCGGTGGGGACGCTGGTGAAGGCGCTGGGGGCCGTGATCACCCGGATGCGGGCGCGGGTGGAGGCGACGGGGGAAGCGGATCCTGTCAGCCAGGACATCTTCATCGGGATCACCGCGGATCTGGAGAAGCATCACTGGATGTTCCAGGCGGAGAACGGGTGAGGGTGGGGGTGGGATCGGGCGGGGTGCCTCACCGTGCCGCTTGTGCGCCCTGTGCGGGTGCGGGGGCCTCGCTCTAGCGTCCGGCTGGAGGTGGCGGCCATGACGGGGCGGACAGGGCGTAGGGGCGCGAGTGGAGCGGATGAGTTGTGCCGGGCCCACGGGGGCTGGGGAGCACGGGGGGCCGGTCTGGGGCTCGGGGTTCTGTGGTGGTGGGCCGTGCTGCGCATCGCGCTGGTGCCGGACGCCGGGGTGCTGGAGGGGGCGGTGGCGGTCGGGGGGTGGGGGCTGAGTCTGTTGCCGGTGCACTGTGTGGCCAGGTCGCGGGCGGTCGGAGCGCTCGGGGCGGGGCGGTGGGTGGAGGCGTGGCGGGGGAGCGGGGGCGTCCGGGAGGGCGCTGAGGGGCGTATGGGGGGCGGTGAGGGGGCGCGCGGCGTCGATGGCGGGAGGGGGTGCGCCGAGAGCGTCACCAAGGCGCGCGGCGTCGATGGCGGGAGGGGGTGCGCCGAGAGCGTCACCAAGGCATCGCCACGCCGCCGTTGGGGCGGAGGATCTGGCCCGTCGTGAAGGAGGACGCGTCGGACGCGAGGTGCAGGACGGCGTGGGCGATGTCCTCCGGTTCGCCGACGCGGCCCAGCGGTGACATGCGGGACATGAGCGCCTCGGCGCGCGCCTGGGCCTCCCCGTCGTGGCGGTCGGTCATGGGGGTGCGGATCCAGCCCGGTGCTACCGCGTTGACACGGATGCCGTGCCGGCCCAGTTCCGTCGCGAGCGTCTTCGTCAACTGCACGACGGCCGCCTTCGCCGCGCCGTAGCAGAGCAGGCCGGGCCCTGCGGTGTCCACGGCGCCTGAGGCCATCGTGACGATGCTGCCCCGGATCCTTCCGGCGAGCATGAGGCGGGCCGCTGCCTGGCAGGCGTACAGCACGCCCTTGAAGTTGACGTTCAGCACCCGGTCGAGGTCCTCGTCACGGGTCTCCAGGACCGGGCTGCTGTGCATGATCCCGGCGATCGCGGCCATCACGTCCAGGCGCTCGCAGCTCGCGACGGCCCGGCCCACCTGGGCCCGGTCGGTGACGTCGAGGTGGTGGGTGTGGGCGGTGCCGCCCCGGTCCTTGATCAGGGTCGCCGTCTCGTGCAGACCTGGCGCGTCACGGTCGGCGCAGTGCACGTCGGCGCCCGCCTCCGCGAGCAGGACGGCACTGGCGCGGCCGATGCCGCTCGCGGCACCGGTGACGAACGCGGTGCGTCCGGTGAGGTCGTACGCCTTGACGGCCATGACACGACGGTACGAGCGTTTCTGACGGTCCGTCAATTGTGGTGTCGTTCAGCCGGTCGTGCGGGGGCGGAACCGCTGCGCCGCGGGGCTGCCCGGGGCCGGGGCCGGGCCCGTCTGGCAGGCCCAGCACCAGTACGTGGGGCGTTCGCGGGAGCCGTCGCCCTGGTCGGCCACCCGGATCGGCGTACGGCAGCGCAGGCAGGGGCGCCGCGCGCGTCCGTACACGAACAGGTCCTGTCCGCGCAGGCCCGTCGTGGCGCGGATCGGGCGGTCGCGGTTGGCCTCGAGGAGCTTCTTCGCGAGGGCGGGCAGCTTCGCCGTGCGGTCGGCGGGCAGGTCACCGACGGGCAGCCACGGGGTGGCGCCCAGCAGGAAGCAGAGTTCGCTCTTGTAGACGTTGCCGATGCCGGCGAGGTTGCGTTGGTCGAGCAGTGCCTCGCCGAGGGGGCGGGCGGGGTCCGTGAGGAGGTTGGCGAGGGCCAGCTCCGGGTTCCAGTCCGGGCCCAGCAGATCCGGGCCCAGGTGCCCGACCACCCGGTCCTCCTCGGTGGTGCGGAGCAGCTCAAGGACGGGGAGGCGGTAGCCGACGGCCGTGCGGTCGGTGTTGCCGAGGATCACCCGGATCTGGTGGCCCGGGCCGCCGCTCCAGCGCTGGTCGGCGGCGTACACCTTCCAGGAGCCGTCCATCCGCAGATGAGAGTGGAGCGTCAGGCCGCCCTCGATGCGGGTGAGGAGGTGCTTGCCGCGCGGTGTGACGTCCAGAACGGCGCGGCCGGTGAGGTCGGCGGTGGCGTACTTGGGCACCCGGAGGTCGGAGCGGGTCAGCACCTTGCCGGCCAGCGCGCCGTGCAGACGCTTGGCGGTCTGCCAGACCGTGTCTCCCTCGGGCATGGGTCAAGGGTGGCACGCGGGGGGGGCGTGGAGCTGGGGTCACGCCCGTAGGCGCAGTCCGCGGGGGGTCGCGATGAAGCCCGCTCCCTCCAGGAGGGTGCCGAGGGGGGAGGTCAGGGCCGAGGCGCCGTTGACGCGCTCCACGGTGACCGTGCCGAGGGAGCCCGCTCGTGCGGCCTCCGCGAGGGCCTCGGCGGCCGCCCGCAGGCGTGGGTCATCGGTGGCCGTGGCGTCTGGCTCGGCGGGCCAGGCCAGGAGCGTCTTGCCGCCGCGCTCCATGTAGAGGGCGAGTTCACCGTCGACGAGCACCACCAGGGAGCCCGCCTTGCGGCCGGCCTTGTGCCCGGCGCCGGTCGGCGGCTCGGGCCAGGCGAGGGCCGCGCCGTACGCGTTCGCAGGGTCGGCGGCGGCGAGGACCACGGCTCGGGACGCGGGGGTGGGGCGGGTGCGGTGCGGAGGGAAGGCGGGGGTGTACGGGGAGGCCTGCTGGGCGTGGTCGCGGGGCGAGATGTAGTCGCCCGGTGCGGGGCGGCCCTGGGGCCAAGGGCGGGCGCCCGGCACGGTGGGGACGTCCAGGAAGTCGCCGTCCAGGAAGGTGCCGTCGAGGCCGGGGAAGTCATCGGGGAAGGGCGCGCCGGAGCCGTCGGGGCTGCCGAAGCCGTCGGGATTGCCGAAGCCCTTGGTGTTGCCGAAGCCGTCGGGCGTGCCGTTTCCGAACGTGGCGGGTGGCGCGTCGCCCCGGTCGCGGGCGTTGGCGACCGCGCGGAGGCGGTCCACGGCGCCGTCCATCGCGAACTGTGCGGCGCCGAGCCCCTCCACCACGTAGCCGCGACGGGCCTGGCCGGTCTCCTCGAAGGCGGACAGGACGCGGTACGTCGCCGAGAACCCGCCCTCGACGCCCTCGGCGGAGACAGCTCCCCGGGTCACCACGCCATGACGGTCGAGGAGGGTGCGGGCCAGCGCGTGGGCCCGCACGGTGGGGTCCGGCTCGTGCGCCGGCAGCAGCGACCAGCGGCCGGCGACGGTGGGCGGGCCGCTGCGGGACGCGGGGCGGGCGGCGCCTGTCAGGGAGCCGTAACGGCCCCGCGGGACCGTGCGCTTGGCGCGGTGGGCCGTGGAACCCGCGGTGCGGCCCGAGCCCAGGAGGGAACGCATCGGCGCGAGAGTGTCGTTGGTGAGCCGGCCGGACCAGGCCAGATCCCAGAGCGCGTCCGTCAGTTGGGGATCCGTGACGTCGGGGTGGGTGGTGGCGCGGACTTGGTCGGCGATCTGACGGAAGAACAGGCCGTAGCCTCCGCCGAGGGCGTCCACGACGGACTGGTGCAGGGCCGTGAGCTCCAGGGGATGCGGGGGCGGCAGGAGCAGCGGGGCCGCGTCCGCCACGTACAGCGAGACCCAGCCGTCCTTGCCCGGGAGCGCGCCCGCCCCGGCCCACACCACCTCTCCGGCGGCGGTCAGCTCGTCGAGCATCGCCGGGGCGTAGTCCCGCACGCGGGACGGCAGGACGAGCTTCTCAAGGGCGGACGCGGGCACGGACGCGCCCTGCAACTGCTCGATGGCGCGGACCAGGCCGTCCACACCCCGCAGGGAGTGGCCCTTGCCGATGTGCTGCCACTGGGGGAGGAACTGGGCGAGCGCCGCCGGGGGCACCGGTTCCAGTTCGTGCCTGAGGGCGGCGAGGGAACGGCGGCGCAGTCGGCGCAGTACAGCCGCGTCACACCACTCCTGGCCGATCCCGGCCGGGTGGAACTCGCCCTGTACGACGCGACCGCTCGCCGCGAGCCGCTGCAGCGCGCCGTCGGTGACCGCGACCCCGAGACCGAAGCGGGCCGCCGCCGTGGCCGACGTGAACGGGCCGTGGGTGCGGGCGTAGCGTGCGAGGAGGTCGCCCAGCGGATCCTTGACCGGCTCGGTGAACGCCTCCGGGACGCCGACCGGCAGCGCGGTGCCGAGCGCGTCGCGCAGTCGGCCCGCGTCCTCGACCGCAGCCCAGTGGTCGGTGCCGGCGACGCGGACACGGATCGCACGACGGGCCCCGGCCAGCTCCTGCGCCCACTGCGGCTCGGCGCCCCGCTCGGCCAGTTCGGCGTCCGTGAGCGGGCCGAGGAGGCGCAGCAGGTCGGCGACGCCCTCGGCGTCCTTGACGCGGCGGTCCTCGGTGAGCCACTGCAGTTCCCGCTCCAACTCGGCCAGCACCTCGGCGTCGAGCAGCTCGCGCAGCTCCGCCTGGCCGAGCAGCTCGGCCAGCAGCCGGGAGTCCAGGGAGAGGGCGGCGGCGCGGCGCTCGGCGAGCGGTGAGTCTCCCTCGTAGAGGAACTGGGCGACGTAACCGAAGAGGAGGGAACGGGCGAAGGGCGAGGGCTCGGGGGTGGTGACCTCGACGAGGCGCACCTTGCGGGACTCCAGGTCGCCCATCAGCTCGACGAGCCCGGGCACGTCGAAGACGTCCTGGAGGCACTCGCGGACCGCTTCCAGGACGATCGGGAAGGAACCGAACTCGCTCGCCACCTGGAGCAGCTGGGCGGCCCGCTGGCGCTGCTGCCACAGCGGGGTGCGCTTGCCGGGGTTGCGGCGCGGCAGCAGCAGGGCGCGGGCCGCGCACTCGCGGAAGCGGGACGCGAACAGGGCCGAGCCGCCGACCTGGTCGGTGACGACCTGGTCGACCTCGCCCTTGTCGAAGACGACGTCCGCCGCGCCCACGGGGGCCTGGTCCGCGTCGTACTCCGTGCCGGCCCTGGCCGGCTCCCGGTCGAGCAGGTCCAGGCTCATCAGGTCCGCGTCGGGCAGGCGCAGGACGATGCCGTCGTCGGCGTGCATGACCTGGGCGTCCATGCCGTACCGCTCGGAGAGCTTGGCGCCGAGCGCGAGCGCCCACGGGGCGTGGACCTGGGCGCCGAAGGGCGAGTGCACCACGACCCGCCAGTCGCCGAGTTCGTCGCGGAACCGCTCCACCACGATCGTGCGGTCGTCCGGGACGTGGCCGCAGGCCTCCCGCTGCTCGTCCAGGTACGACAGCACGTTGTCCGCCGCCCAGGCGTCGAGTCCCGCGGTCAGCAGGCGCAGGCGGGCGTCCTCCTTGGTGAGCGATCCGACCTCACGCAGGAACGCGCCCACCGCGCGGCCCAGTTCGAGCGGGCGGCCCAGCTGGTCGCCCTTCCAGAAGGGGAGCCTGCCGGGGACACCGGGGGCGGGGGAGACCAGGACACGGTCGCGGGTGATGTCCTCGATGCGCCAGGAGCTGGTGCCGAGCGTGAAGACGTCCCCCACACGGGACTCGTAGACCATCTCCTCGTCGAGCTCGCCGACCCGGCCGCCGCCCTTCTTGGGGTCGGCGCCGGCGAGGAAGACCCCGAACAGGCCGCGGTCGGGGATCGTGCCGCCGGAGGTGACGGCGAGGCGCTGGGCGCCGGGGCGGCCGGTGATCGTGCCGGCCACACGGTCCCACACCACGCGCGGGCGCAGCTCCGCGAACGCGTCGGAGGGGTAGCGGCCGGCCAGCATGTCGAGGACGGCCGTGAAGGCGGATTCGGGGAGCGAGGCGAAGGGGGCCGCGCGGCGGACCGTGGTGAGCAGGTCGTCGAACTGCCAGGTGTCCAGGGCCGTCATGGCGACGAGCTGCTGTGCCAGTACGTCGAGGGGGTTGGCGGGGACCCTCAGGGACTCGATGGAGCCCGTGCGCATGCGTTCGGTGACGACGGCTGCCTGGACGAGGTCGCCCCGGTACTTGGGGAAGACCACGCCGGTGGAGACCGCGCCGACCTGGTGGCCCGCGCGGCCGACGCGCTGGAGGCCGGAGGCCACGGAGGGGGGTGACTCGACCTGGACGACGAGGTCCACCGCGCCCATGTCGATGCCGAGTTCGAGGCTGGAGGTGGCCACGACGGCGGGGAGACGGCCGGCTTTGAGGTCTTCCTCGACGAGGGCGCGCTGCTCCTTCGAGACCGAGCCGTGGTGGGCCCGCGCGATGACCTGCGGGGCGCCCTGGGCGGCGCCGGAGCCGCCCATGAGCTGGGCGGGGGCGTGGTGCTCGTCCAGGGGTTCGCCGGTGGCCCGCTCGTAGGCGATCTCGTTGAGGCGGTTGCACAGGCGTTCCGCGAGGCGGCGGGAGTTCGCGAAGACGATCGTGGAGCGGTGGGCCTGGACGAGGTCGGTGATGCGCTCCTCGACGTGCGGCCAGATCGAGGGGCGCTCGGCGCCGTCGGCGCCGTCCTTGGCGTCCGTGGCCGGGGAGCCGCCGAGTTCGCCCAGGTCCTCGACCGGGACGACGACCGAGAGGTCGAACTCCTTGCCCGATTTCGGCTGGACGATCTCCACCTTGCGGCGCGGGGAGAGATAGCGGGCGACCTCGTCGACGGGGCGCACGGTGGCGGAGAGGCCGATGCGGCGGGCCGGCTTCGGCAGGAGCTCGTCCAGGCGCTCCAGGGAGAGGGCGAGATGCGCGCCGCGCTTGGTCCCGGCCACGGCGTGGACCTCGTCGAGGATCACCGTCTCGATGCCGGTCAGCGCGTCGCGCGTGGCCGACGTCAGCATCAGGAACAGGGACTCGGGAGTGGTGATCAGGATGTCCGGCGGACGGGTGGACAGCGCGCGGCGCTCCGCTGCGGGGGTGTCGCCGGAGCGGATGCCGACCTTGACCTCGGGCTCGGGCAGACCCAGGCGGACGGACTCCTGGCGGATGCCGGTCAGGGGGCTGCGGAGGTTGCGCTCGACGTCCACGGCGAGGGCCTTGAGCGGGGAGACGTACAGGACGCGGCAGCGTTTCCTGGGGTCGGCGGGGGGTGGGGTGGAGGCGAGCTGGTCCAGCGCGGCGAGGAAGGCGGCGAGGGTCTTGCCGGAGCCGGTCGGGGCGACCACCAGCACGTCCGAGCCCTCGCCGATGGCCTGCCACGCACCTGCCTGGGCCGCGGTGGGCGCGGAGAAGGCGCCCGTGAACCAGCCGCGGGTCGCGGGGGAGAAGCCGTCCAGGGCTCGGTGTGCGGAGCTGACCATGCGTCCATCCTGCACCCGGGGACTGACAAACGGGGTGACCTGCGGGTTTGTGGGGTGCGGGTGAGGTGGGGTGCGGTGATGCGGGGTCGCTCGCTTTCGGTGCGTCGTGGGTCGGGGCCGCGGTGGTGCGTCGCAGCCCGCCGCGGGTCGCGCCCTTCTGCCTGTTGCCGCAGTGGGCGGCGTGGAGACCGGCTGAGCGGCGGGCTGCGACGCACCACCGCGGCCCGTTCCCGTGCGTCGGCGGTCGTCCCGCCGTTGCGGTGCGTCGGCGGCCGTCCCGCCATTGTGGTGCGGCTGATCGCCGCGGTGTGTCGGTCTCCGTGGCGGAGAATGGGGGTATGGCGAGGTCGGGTGAGCGGGCGCGGCACTGGCGGTACGAGGAGCTGCCGGGGGTTGATCTGTTGCGTGCCCGGTATGTGCGCAAGGCGTTCGTGCGGCATACGCACGAGAACTTCGTCATCGCGGCCATCGCCGAGGGGGTGGAGGTCTTCCACCATGGCGGGGGTGACCAGTACGCGGGGGCCGGGGCGCTCGCGTTGGTCAATCCGGACACGCCGCACACGGGGCGGGCGGGGGTGCCCGAGGGGTGGCGATACGGGGCTGTGTATCCGTCTCCCGACGTGGTGGCCGCGATCGCTGCCGAGACGACGTCCTTGCGCGGTGTTCCGGGGTTCGTCAGTCCCGTGCTCGACGATCCGTACAGCGCCGGTCTGGTGCACCAGGTGCTCCGGGCCACGGAGGAGGGGAACGCGTTGGCGGCGGACACGCTGTTGCGGGTCGCCGTGACGCGGCTGCTGCGGTTGAACGGGGGTGTACTGCCGCGGCGGGAGGTGCGGACGGCGGGGCAGCGGATCGCGGCACGGGCGCGCGGGGTGCTGGAGGAGCGGATGGCCGCTCCGCCGACCTTGGAGAGGCTCGCCGGGGAGCTGGGCACCAGCCCGTTCGCGCTGCTGCGGGCGTTTCGGGAGACGTACGGAATGCCGCCGCACGCATGGCTCACCAATGCGCGGGTGCGCCGGGCGAGGAGGTTGCTGGACGAGGGGGTGCTGCCCGCGGAGGCCGCCCTGGTGGTGGGGTTCACCGATCAGCCGCACCTCAATCGGCACTTCGCCCGCATCGTCGGGGTGCCACCGGGCGCTTACCAGCGGGAGCGCAAGAACGTACAAGACGTGCGGCGGAGGCCGGACCTACCGTCCGAGGCGTGGAAGAGCAGACAACTTTCGTGGACACGCGCGACGACAGCCGAGGGAGGCCGGACACCGCCGTCGTACGGGACGCCCTTGGGGTAGGGGTCGCCGTAGGACTGTCGGGGTTCGCCTTCGGGGTGACCTCGGCCGGCAGTGGGCTCACGATCTGGCAGACCTGTGCGCTCAGTCTTCTGGTGTTCACAGGGGCGTCCCAGTTCGCGCTCGTGGGGGCGCTGGCGGCGGGCGGCAATCCGCTCACGGCCGCCGCGGGGGCCTTCTTCCTGGGGGTGCGCAACGCGTTCTACGGGTTGCGGCTGTCGCAGTTGCTGGCCCTCCCGCGCGCGGTGCGTCCGTTCGCCGCGCAGTGGGTCATCGACGAGACGTCGGCCGTCGCGGTGGCGCAGCCCACGCGGCGGGCCGCACGGCTCGGCTTCGCCGTGACCGGGCTCAGCCTGTACGTGCTGTGGAACCTGACGACGCTGCTGGGGGCCCTGGGTGCCGAGGCCCTCGGGGACACCGACGCCTGGGGCCTCGACGCGGCCGGGCCCGCGGTGTTCCTGGCCCTGCTGGCGCCGATGCTGAAGACCGCCACGGAGCGGGCCGTCGCCGGGCTCGCGGTCCTTCTGGGGCTCGGCCTGCTGCCCGTGCTGCCCGCCGGTATGCCGGTTCTGGTGGCCGCTCTCGCGGCGCCGGTCGCCCTCTGGGTGGAAGGGCGCCGGCGGGAAGACCGGCTTGAGGAGGGAGATCGTTGAACGTCTGGATCGCGATCGGTGCGACTGCTCTCGGTTGCTACGCCGTCAAGCTCGTGGGACTTCTG
Organism: Streptomyces griseus subsp. griseus; assembly: GCF_000720255.1. Classification (GTDB taxonomy): domain Bacteria; phylum Actinomycetota; class Actinomycetes; order Streptomycetales; family Streptomycetaceae; genus Streptomyces; species Streptomyces griseus_I. The sequence continues at coordinate 27,904 of NZ_JOJE01000046.1, forward strand.
GTCCCGGCGGGGGCGCTCGAGAAGCCTCTTGTGAAGCGGCTGGCCGCGCTGCTGCCGGTGGCGCTGCTCGCCGCCCTCACGGCCCAGCAGACGTTCGCCGAGGGGGGCACGCTGGTGCTGGACGCCAGGGCCGCGGGGATCGGCGCGGCCGCCGTCGCGCTGGTGCTGAGGGCACCGTTCCTGGTGGTCGTGGCGGCGGCCGTGGTGGTGACGGCGGGGGTGCGGGCCGTCGTGGGCGGCTGACGCGCCGGTCAGCCGATGGCGCGGCCGTAGGCCCTCAGGGTGCGCAACGCCTCGATCGTCACCATGGGGCGGGCCTCCAGGGCGGTGCCCGGGGCCCACTGGCGCCATCGGATCGGCCAGCCGCCGTCCTCCTGCTGCTCGCTCGCCAGGAAGTCCAGGGAGCGGGTGATCTCGTCGTCGGTGAACCACGCGCGCGCGAGGGAACGCGGTCTCCTGGCGTAGTCGTGCGGGAAGTGGTGCTCGCCGGGGGCGTATCCGGGCGCGACCGGGTAGGCGTCCAGGTCGTCGGGGTCCAGCGCAGCGAGCCGGTGTTCGCGTACCAGTCGGCCCAGGCGGTCGGCGGCGGCCTCCGCGCGGGAGCGGTCGGGGGCGGAGTCCAGGAAGGCCACGGCGGCCTCGATCTCGTACGGGTGGGACTGCTTCAGCGACTCGACCCGCTCCCAGCAGAAGTCCGTGGCCCGGAACAGCCACGCGTGCCACACCTCGTTGCGGTGCAGCAGACCCACCACCGGGCCGGTGGCGAGGAGTTCGCCGGGCGGCTCGTCCACGACCGGGATGAAGGGCGCCGCCGGGTAGCCGCGCTGGCTGGGATGGATCGCCGGCAGGGCGCCGTCCGTCGTGGAGACGGAGGTGAGATAGCGGCACACACGCTCCACGCGCTGTCCTCCGCAGCGTCCGACGGCGTCCAGGACGCGCAGGGCGTGAGCGGTGTGCAGCGGCTGGCTGACCGGGCCGCGCAGATCGGGCTCCAGCGCGTGGCCGTACCCGCCGTCGGCGTTGCGGTAGGCGTCCAGTGCCGTCTCCACCGGGTCGGCGGCGCCGTTGAGGAAGAGGTGGGCGAAGAGACGCTGCTCCAGCACGCGCGCGGTGAGCCAGACGAAGTGCTCGGCTCGGAAGAGCGGGGAGTGCGCCGAGGGCGCGGGAGGGAGTGGGGATGCTCCGGTTTCGGCCATGCGACAGACCGTAGGGCGGAAAGCGGTCTCGGTACGCCGTCCCGGCCAGGGCCCACTCGCAGGGGCGGGATACTGGTGTCATGCGGTTGACGGTCTTCTGGCAGCGGATGGCGGAACACTTCGGAACGGGGTACGCCGAGACCTTCGCTCGTGATCACGTGATGTCCGAGCTCGGCGGGCGCACGGTGCAGGAGGCGCTGGCGGTCGGCTGGGACGCGAAGGACGTGTGGCGTGTGGTCTGCACGGTGATGAACGTTCCGCAAGAGAAGCGCTGATCTGTCACGAAGATCGACCCAGGTCGGCCGATTGTCGGTGGCTTGGGTGAGACTTGGTGCGTGGCACCCACCGATGAGACCGGGCAGGTCTCCCAGCACGCATCCTCCTCCGGCACGACGCCGCCCGACCGGCCGCCCGCGGGCCACGGCGCCGCCGCGCCGGGCGCCGGCATGCCGCGCTGGCTGCCGCGCGCCATGGTGCTCGCGCTCGCGCTCATCGCCGCTTTCCAACTGGGCACTTGGGCCTTCCACCAGTTGATCGGGCTGCTGATCAACATCCTCATCGCGTTCTTCCTGGCCCTCGCCATAGAGCCCGCGGTGAGCAGGATGGCCGCTCACGGCATACGCCGGGGCTTCGCGACCTTCCTGGTCTTCCTGGGGCTGCTGATCGCCGTCGCCGGATTCGTCACCCTGCTCGGCTCGATGCTCGCCGGGCAGATCATCAAGTTGATCGAGGGTTTCCCGGAGTACCTCGACTCCGTCATCAACTGGGTCAACACGACGTTCCACACCGACCTCAGACGCGTGGACATCCAGGACAGCCTGGTGCACTCCGGCTGGCTGAGAAAGTACGTCCAGAACAGCGCCACCGGCGTCCTCGACGTCTCCGCACAGGTCCTGGGCGGCCTCTTCCAGCTGTTGACGATCGCGCTGTTCTCGTTCTACTTCGCCGCCGACGGACCACGGCTGCGGCGGACGCTGTGTTCCGTACTGCCGCCCAGCCGGCAGGCCGAGGTACTGCGCGCGTGGGAGATCGCCGTCGACAAGACCGGTGGCTATCTGTACTCACGCGGGCTGATGGCACTGATCTCGGGTGTCGCTCACTACATACTGCTGGAGGCGCTGGGCATCCCGTACGCGCCCGTGCTCGCCCTGTGGGTGGGCGTCGTCTCGCAGTTCATCCCCACCATCGGCACCTATCTCGCGGGCGCCCTGCCGATGCTGATCGCCTTCACGGTCAACCCCTGGTACGCGCTGTGGGTGCTGATCTTCGTCGTGGTCTACCAGCAGTTCGAGAATTACATGCTGCAGCCCAAGCTCACCTCGAAGACGGTCGACATCCACCCCGCCGTCGCCTTCGGTTCGGTCATCGTCGGAACCGCCCTGCTGGGCGCCGTCGGCGCGCTGATCGCCATCCCGGCGGTCGCCACGCTCCAGGCGTTCCTCGGGGTGTATGTGAAGCGGTACGACGTCACGGACGACCCCCGCGTGCACGGCCACCGCATCCGGGGAACCGGGAAGAACCTGCTCACGCGCGCGCGGCGGCTCTTCGAGAAGGGGCGGTCGGCGGGGTCGGAGGAGGACTCGTCCCGAGGGTGACCTCGTCGCGGACGCCGGCGCGCGTCCGCCCTCCTCAGCAGGTGCGTGCCTGCCCTCCTCAGAAGGTCAGGGTGGCCCATGCGCCGGCGGCGACGACCGCGGCCGAGTAGCAGAGGACCGCTCCGGTCAGGATCCGTCGCTGTACCGGCCCGCTCCAGGACGTCCGGGACAGCAGCCAGGCCAGCGCGGGCAGCACCAGCACGGCGTGCAGGCTCACGCCGTGCAGTGGCTTGAGCGGGGCCGTCGAGTGGTAGGCGGCCTCCTGGTGACCGGCACGGGTGAGCGCGACACCGCGCGCGATCATGGCGGCGCCCGAGGCGAGAGCCACCAACAGGATCGCGAACCCGGAACGCACCGCGAGTGCCATTCCGGCGGGGCCCGTGGGCCGGTGCCGGAACGACGCCACCGCGAACACGGTGAGCAGCACGACGAGGACACCGCCGCCCACCGCCAGGGTCATGGACACCGCGGTGTCGAAGGGCGTCTCCATGTCGAGGTGCGAGGGCACCCCGCGCCAGGCCTGGAGCGTGATGCCGCCGACCTCCACCACGCAGTCGGCGGCGAACACCGTGAGCAGTACGGTGCGCAGCCGCGGGGTGATCCGCAGATACGACGTGACCCAGGCGACCGCGAGGAGTGTCACCCCGAAGGAGAGCCCGAAGGTCACCGGCTTGCGCCACGAGACGGGCCCGCCCCACGGACCGTCGTCCACGGCGAACACCAGCAGATGGGCGAGGCCGGAGAGCACCAGGAGGAGGCCGGTCGCCCGGCAGAGGCGGTCCACGAGCGGAGGGCGGATCGTGTCGCGGCCCGGCTGGGCTGTCTCGACGTCCTTCACATCGTCCATGGAGCGAGCCTCGCGGGAACGGCCGTGCGCTGTCGTCGTCCGGTTGGAGGCGGGCGTCGTACGCCGGAGGAAGTAGGCCGAGTACCGCACCGCCAGGCCCGGTTGGGCCCGGTATCAGACTTTTTGTCGGGCCCCGAGCGTAGTCTCGGTTGTGCCGCGTGGTGCGCTTGACACAAAAATCGAACATCCATTCTTATGGAGGCTCCGGCGGGGCTCTCGCGGGGCGTTTCAACCCGGTTTCGTGGGTTTTGCACCCGAGTTGTCCACAGGCCGGACCTACGTCAGGACGCATTGTCAGTGGCAGGCGTTAGCGTCTTTGACGTGAAGCGATCGACTCAAGCAAATCGGGTGGAACCCATGGCAGGAACCGACCGCGAGAAGGCCCTGGATGCCGCGCTCGCACAGATTGAACGGCAATTCGGCAAGGGCGCGGTCATGCGCATGGGCGAGCGGCCGAACGAGCCCATCGAGGTCATCCCGACCGGGTCGACCGCGCTCGACGTGGCCCTCGGCGTCGGCGGCCTGCCGCGCGGCCGCGTCGTCGAGGTCTACGGCCCGGAGTCGTCCGGTAAGACGACCCTGACCCTGCACGCGGTGGCGAACGCCCAGAAGGCCGGCGGCCAGGTGGCCTTCGTGGACGCCGAGCACGCCCTCGACCCCGAGTACGCGAAGAAGCTCGGCGTCGACATCGACAACCTGATCCTCTCCCAGCCGGACAACGGCGAGCAGGCCCTGGAGATCGTGGACATGCTGGTCCGCTCCGGCGCCCTCGACCTCATCGTCATCGACTCCGTCGCCGCGCTCGTACCGCGTGCGGAGATCGAGGGCGAGATGGGCGACTCGCACGTGGGTCTGCAGGCCCGTCTGATGAGCCAGGCCCTGCGGAAGATCACCAGCGCGCTCAACCAGTCCAAGACCACGGCGATCTTCATCAACCAGCTCCGCGAGAAGATCGGCGTGATGTTCGGCTCCCCGGAGACCACGACCGGTGGCCGGGCGCTGAAGTTCTACGCCTCGGTGCGTATCGACATCCGCCGCATCGAGACCCTCAAGGACGGCACGGAGGCGGTCGGCAACCGCACCCGCTGCAAGGTCGTCAAGAACAAGGTCGCACCGCCCTTCAAGCAGGCCGAGTTCGACATCCTCTACGGCCAGGGCATCAGCCGCGAGGGCGGCCTGATCGACATGGGCGTGGAGCACGGCTTCGTCCGCAAGGCCGGCGCCTGGTACACGTACGAGGGCGACCAGCTCGGCCAGGGCAAGGAGAACGCGCGCAACTTCCTGAAGGACAACCCCGACCTGGCCAACGAGATCGAGAAGAAGATCAAGGAGAAGCTGGGCGTCGGCGTACGGCCGGCGGAGACGCCCGCCGAGCCGGGTGCGGACGCGGCGGTCGCCACGGCCGGTGCCGCGGACGAGGCCGCGAAGGCCGTGCCCGCCACCGCGGCGGCCAAGGCGGCCAAGACCAAGGCCGCTGCTGCCAAGAGCTGATCCGTGACACGACGAACCGACTGGGCCGAGCACACCTACTCCGATGCCCCGGAACGCCCGGGGCCGGAGGACGATGCGGGCTCCTACCTGGACGGCGAGAGCCGGCCGGACGGCGGCTCGTACCACGAGGGCGGCGGCTCGTACGACGGCGACCCCCACCAGGGTGGTGGGGGCGCGAGCGGTGACGGTCGGCGCCGGGGAGATCGCAGGCGGCGTGGCGAGGGCGGTTCACGGGGCGGACGCGGGCGCCGTCGGCGTGGCTCCGGAGAACCGTCCGGTGAGGACGGGGCTGCGCTCTCCTCGTCGAGGGCCGAGCAGGGGGCACCCCCAGGGGACCCGGCTGAGCGGGCACGGGCGATCTGCCTGCGTCTGCTCACCGGGACCCCGCGCACCCGAAAGCAGCTCGAGGACGCCCTGCGCAAGCGGGAGATCCCGGACGACGTCGCCGAGGAGGTGCTGTCCCGGTTCGAGGAGGTCGGGCTGATCAACGACAGCGCGTTCGCCGACGCCTGGGTGGAGTCCCGGCATCACGGCCGGGGGCTGGCGCGGCGCGCCCTCGCCCAGGAGCTGCGGACCAAGGGCGTCGACTCGACACTGATCGACGAAGCCGTGGCCCAGCTCGACTCCGAGCAGGAAGAGACGACCGCACGCGAGCTGGTCGCCCGCAAGCTACGGGCCACCCGTGGCCTCGACCGCGACAAGCGCCTGCGCCGCCTCGCCGGCATGCTCGCCCGCAAGGGCTACTCCGAGGGCATGGCCCTGCGCGTGGTCCGGCAGGCGCTGGAGGAGGAGGGGGAGGAGACGGAGTTCCTCGACGGCCAGGTGAATTGATCACGAGCGTCGACCGCGTCAGGACTCAGATGGGGTGGCCCTGGTGCTCCCGCGCTCTCCTCGCTCCAGTCCTCTCACCGCCTCTTGCCTACTGCCAGTCCTCCGGACGCTCCACCTGCTCCAGCCGCAGGACCTGACCCGTACGGCTGTAGCGGCGGATCTGCGGCAGGGGCGGGTAGTAGGCGTGGACGGAGATGGCGTGCTGGTCGGGGGACTCGTTGAGGACCTCGTGGACGTGGTGGTGCCCGAAGGCACGGCCGTGGCCCGCCGACAGCAGGCGTTCCCGGTCCACGCCGTCCTCCAGCTCCAGGGTCTTCCAGCCGTCGGTGGGCAGCCGCGTGGCGAGCGAGTTCTCCCGCAGCTCACCTTGCGCGGTGAGGAAGGCGCCCACCGAGTCGGCGTGGTCGTGCCAGCCGGTGCCCGTGCCGGGCGGCCAGCCGATCAGCCAGGCCTCGCTGCCACCGGGCCCCTCGAGGCGCACCCAGGTGCGGCCCTCGGGATCGAGGGGGAGCGAGGAGATCAGCTCGGCGTCGGCAGCGGTGCGCCGTACGAAGTCGAGGAGGTCCGCCTGCGTGGGCGCGGCGGGCGTGGAGACAGGGCTGGAGGCGGGGAGAGACGCAGAGAGGGACACGGCACCGTCCTGAGGAGTGTTCGCGTGGGAGCGCGCACAGCACAGGGGCGTCGCGCGCGGAGAAAGAGGGGATGCGAATTCAGCAGGACGGGCGACACACGCAGCCCGCATAGCGGACGAGGTCCATATGGACCCTCCGCCACAGGCGCACATCGGTGTCGGTCACGATCCGGAGTACACCATGTCGGTGCGAACCGGTCAACAGATAGTCACCATGTGGACCGCAGGGTGACAGTCCGTACGAACTACTTCACCCCGGATCCCACCGCCGCCTCCGTCTTCACCGGTCCACCCAGCGTCGCCTCCGCCGCCGCGTACAGATCGGCCGGACGCACCCCGTTCAGTGCCGTGACCAGATGGCCGTCGGGCCGGACGAGGAGGACGGTGTGGGCGGCGGCGCCGGGGTAGCTCTCCGCGACCAGCAGCTCGGCGGGGTGCGGCAGCGCCGTCACCGCCGCCGCGAGGCGGGGCATGATCCCGGCGGACACCCAGTGCCTGCGCTCCCACACTCCCGTGCCGGGCGCGATCAGCACGACGAGCAGCGCGCCGCGCCCGAGCCGGTCGCGCAGTTGAACGAAGGTACCGTCCTCCGCCGTCACCCGTACGTCCTCCACCGGGGCGCCGGGCGAGGTGCCCACCGGGACCTCCGCCTCCAGGGGCGGGGGTGCGAGCACGGATTCCGCGTACGTGCCGGGCGTGCCCAGCGGACCGCGCCCCAGGTGACCGTCGGCGAGCAGCGTGTCGTGTCCCCGGGCCGATCCGGGGACGTACGCACGGAGCCCCCCGCCACCGCGCAACAGGGGCAGCGCCTGGTCGGCGGCGCGCAGCCGGGCGGAGACCAGGGCACGCCGCTCCGACTGGTAACTGTCGAGCAGCGCCTCGTGCGGCCCGTGGTGCCAGGCAGTGGCCAGCTTCCAGGCGAGGTTGTCGGCGTCCCGCAGGCCCTCGTCGAGCCCCTGGGTGCCGAGCGTGCCCAGCAGGTGCGCCGCGTCCCCGGCGAGGAAGACCCGGCCCTCGCGCCAGCGGCGGGCCAGCCGGTGGTGAACGGTGTGGACGCCGGTGTCGAGAAGCTCGTACGGCGGGGTCGGGCCCTCGCTCCAGCCGGCCAGGGTCTCGCGTACGCGGGCCACCAGCTGCTCGGGCGTGACCAGGTCCTTGCCGGGCGGGAGCAGCCAGTCCAGGCGCCAGACGCCGTCCGGGAGCGGGCGGCCGGTGATCTCCTGGGTGGAGGGGCCGGACGTCCGCCACGGCGGCATCCGGTGCAGCAACGCCTGGTCGATCCAGGGGAGTTCCGTGCGCAGCGCGGCGACGGCGTGTCGTTCCACCGCCGTACGGCCGGGGAAGCGGATGTCCAGGAGCTTGCGCACGGTGGAACGGGGGCCGTCGCAGCCGACCAAGTAACTGCCGCGCCACCAGGTGCCCTGGGTGCCGCGGGTGTGGGCGTTGATGCCTGAAAATTCCTGCTCGACGGTGTCCAGGCGGCTGTCCACGGCGACCTTGACGAGCCGTTCGCCGACGAGAGCCGCGCGCAGGGCGCCCGTCACCACGTGTTGCGCGATGTGCAACGGGGCCGGCTCGGTGTCGTCGAACGCGACCTCGCGCATCACCTGCCTGCGCCGCATCGACCGCCATCCGGCCCAACGGACACCGGCCTCCGCGAGCGGCAATCCGGTCAGCCGCTCCAGCAGGGCGGTGGTGTCCTCACGCAGCACGACCGTGCGCGCGAGCCGCGGCTCGTCCTTGCCCGGTCCCTCGTCGAGCACGACCGAGGGCACCTCCTGGCGCGCCAGAGCCAGCGCGAGCGTGAGCCCGACGGGGCCCGCTCCGACGATGATCACCGGATCCACGGTGTGGCGCCCCCTGCCTGTGACGTTGTCATCGGGGACATGGGTGAGCAAAGGGTTGGAGCAGGGTGCACGATCACAGAACGTATGCAACCCATTGCCGGTTCCCGCGTCAAGCGACGAAGGGCAGTGGCGATCATGCCACTGCCCTCCCTGTACCCGCCGGGTGAATGTCCGTCAGGCGTTGGCTCCGCCTGCTCCGGTTCCGAAGGTTCCACCCACCGCCGCGTCGTCAGCCTTGAGCACAGCACCTGTCGACTTCTTGCCGCGCCGCAGCCGTCGCTCCAGCCAGCTCGCGAACGTCGTTATGGCGAAGTTGACCGCGATGTAGATCAGCGCCACGATCGTGAAGCTCGCGATGACGTTCGCGCCGTAGTACGAACTCATCGGCGAGACGGCGGCCAGCATGTCGGGGAAGGTGAGGACCGCTCCGCCGAGGGCCGTGTCCTTCACGATCACGACGAGCTGGCTGACGATCGCCGGGAGCATCGCGGTGACCGCCTGCGGGAGCAGGATCGATGTCATGGTCTGGGTCTTGCGCAGACCGATCGCCTGCGCGGCCTCAGTCTGCCCCTTCGGCAGGGCGAGGATGCCCGCGCGGACGATCTCCGCGAGCACCGAGGCGTTGTAGAGGACCAGGCCGGTGACGACGGCGTACAGGGGACGGTCGTCCGAGCTGATGCCGGTGTACTCGGAGTACAGGGCCAGACCGAAGATCATCAGGATCAGCACCGGGATGGCGCGGAAGAACTCCACGATCGCCCCGGCCGGGATCCTGACCCACGCGTGGTCGGACATACGCGCGATGCCGAAGACGGCACCCAGCGGCAGCGCGATGACCATCGCCAGGGCGGCCGCGATCAGCGTGTTCTTCAGGCCGGGCAGGATATATGTCGTCCACGACTCGGACTTGGTGAAGGGCTCCCACTTCGCCCACTCGAGCTGGCCCTTGTCGTCCAGGCTCTTGTAGACCCACCACAGCACCGCGACGAGGGCGGCCAGGAACACCACCGTGATGAGGACGTTGCGTCGTTTGGCCCGGGGCCCCTGGGCGTCGTACAGAACGGAACTCATCGCTTCACCGCCACCTTCTTGCCCACCCAGCCGAGGATCAGACCGGTCGGCAGCGTCAGGCACACGAATCCGAACGCGAAGATCGCGGCGATCAGCAGCAGTTGGGCCTCGTTCTCGATCATCTCCTTCATCAGCAGCGCCGCCTCGGCCACGCCGATCGCGGCAGCGACCGTGGTGTTCTTGGTGAGGGCGATGAGGACGTTGGCCAGAGGGCCGACCACGGCGCGGAATGCCTGAGGGAGCACGATCAGTGTCAGGACCTGGGTGAAGTTCAGCCCGACAGCCCGGGCCGCCTCCGCCTGGCCGACCGGCACCGTGTTGATGCCGGCACGGATCGCCTCGCAGACGAAAGCCGAGGTGTAGAGGATCAGACCCAGGACGGCGAGCCGGAAGTTGATGGTGTCGAAGTCGTCCCCGCCGCCGAGAGTGATGCCGAGGGTCTGGTTCAGGCCCAGCGAGGTGAAAAGGATGATCACCGTCAGCGGGATGTTCCGCACGATGTTGACGTAGGCGGCGCCGAAGCCGCGCATCAGGGGCACCGGGCCGACGCGCATGGCCGCCAGCATCGTTCCCCAGATCAGGGAGCCGACGGCCGAGAGCAGCGTGAGCTGCACCGTCACCCAGAAGGCGCCCAGCAGGTCGTAACCTTCAAGAAAGTCGAACACGATCTCCCGCGCTTCCGCGTGTGGGTTGGCCCCGGTGCGCCGCCCTCACCGGGGCGGCGCACCCGTCGGGCGCTGACTCAGCTCTTGACGTCGCCGATCTTCGGCGCGGGCTCGCTCTTGTAGTTGGCCGGGCCGAAGTTCTTCTTCACGGCCGCGTCCCAGGAACCGTCGGCGACCATGTCCTCAAGGGCTTTGTTGATCTTGGCCTTGAGGTCACTGCCCTTCTTGACTCCGATGCCGTAGTTCTCGTTGGTCATCTTCAAGCCGCCGAGCTTGAACTTGCCCTTGAACTGGTCCTGGGACGCGTATCCGGCGAGGATCGAGTCGTCCGTGGTGAGCGCGTCGATGGCCCCGTTCTGGAGACCCGACAGGCAGGCCGAGTACGTCGGGTACTTCTGCAGGTTGGCGTTGGGAGCCAGCTTGTCCTTGACGTTCTGCGCCGAGGTCGAGCCGGTCACGGAACACAGCTTCGCCTTGTTGAGGTCCGCCGGAGACTTGATCTTGGTGTCGTCGGCGCGGAGCAGGACGTCCTGGTGAGCGAGGAGGTACGGGCCGGCGAAGTCGACCTTCTTCTCGCGCTCCGGGTTGATGGAGTACGAAGCGGCGATGAAGTCGACGTCACCGCGCTGGAGCATGGTCTCGCGGTCGGCGCTCTTCGACTCCTTCCACTCGATCTGGTCCGCCTTGTAGCCCAGCTTCTTCGCGACGTACGTGGCGACGTCGACGTCGAAGCCGGCGTAGCCCTGCGGGGTCTTCTGGCCGATACCGGGCTGGTCGAACTTGATACCGACAGTGATCGTCTTGCCACCGCCCGAGGAGCCGCCGCTGTCCTTGTCGTCCGAACCGCACGCGGTGGCGGTCACGGCGAGGGCGAGGACGGCGGCCGAGGCGGCGGTGACCTTGCGGAGCTTCATGTGAACATCCTTTGAGTGGTGACGATCCGGTCCGTCAGGAGCGGGTGACGCAGGCGACTTGGGGGCGCGCGGCGCGCCGTCAGTGGTGCAGGATCTTCGAGAGGAAGTCCTTGGCGCGGTCGCTGCGCGGGTTGCTGAAGAACTGGTCGGGCGCGGCCTGTTCGACGATGCGGCCGTCCGCCATGAACACCACGCGGTTCGCGGCCGAACGTGCGAAGCCCATCTCGTGGGTGACGACGACCATGGTCATGCCCTCGCGGGCGAGCTGCTGCATGACCTCCAGGACCTCGTTGATCATCTCCGGGTCGAGCGCGGAGGTCGGCTCGTCGAAGAGCATGACCTTCGGGTCCATGGCCAGGGCGCGCGCGATGGCGACGCGCTGCTGCTGACCGCCGGAGAGCTGCGCGGGGTACTTGTCGGCCTGGGTGCCCACGCCGACCCGGTCGAGGAGGGCGCGGGCCTTCTCCTCGGCCTTCTTCTTGTCGGTCTTGCGGACCTTGATCTGGCCCAGCATCACGTTCTGGAGCACGGTCTTGTGCGCGAACAGATTGAAGGACTGGAAGACCATGCCGACGTCGGCGCGCAGCCGGGCCAGCTCCTTGCCCTCCTGGGGCAGGGGCTTGCCGTCGATCGAGATCGCGCCGGAGTCGATCGTCTCCAGGCGGTTGATGGTGCGGCACAGGGTGGACTTGCCGGACCCTGAGGGGCCGATGACCACGACGACCTCACCTCGTGTGATCGTCAGCTCGATGTCCTGGAGAACGTGCAACGCGCCGAAGTGCTTGTTGACGCTCTCCAGGACGACCAGGTCTCCGGTAGGGGCCGCGTCCTCCTTGGCCACCGATACATTGGTCATCGCTCGGGCTCCGTCCTCCTCGGTTTCGCAGGACAGTAGTAACCCCGTACAACCAGCGTCATTACATCTGAGGGGAATCTGAGCATCACGATCCGATAGCAATCGGACACGTGTCGTAGCACTTGTGACCTGGGCGCAATCAGTGCGCGTATCGGCCGGATAACGGAAGTCCCGCGGAACCGGAACCCACTTGACGGCGTCGTCCTGAATCAGTGTGACTGCCATGGTGCACGCGCGCGTGTGCGCGTATTTGTACAGACCGACACCATACGGCGGATGAATCGGAGGGGGCCTGGATGCGACTGCTCCTCGTCGAGGACGACAACCACGTCGCCGCGGCTCTGTCCGCGGTGCTGAAGCGTCACGGTTTCGAGGTCACCCACGCCCGCAACGGCGAGGAGGCCCTCCAGGCACTCGTCCCGGAAGGGCCCGGCTTCGGAGTGGTGCTCCTCGACCTGGGCCTGCCCGACCAGGACGGTTACGAGGTCTGCGGCAAGATCCGCAAGCGCACCGCGACCCCGGTGATCATGGTCACCGCGCGCTCGGACGTGCGCTCCCGCATCCACGGCCTCAACCTCGGCGCCGACGACTACGTGGTGAAGCCCTACGACACCGGGGAACTGCTCGCCCGTATCCACGCGGTCAGCCGCCGCACCCTCCACGAGGACCCCGCCGCGGCCGTCGAGACCGCGCTGCGCCTCGGCTCGGTGCTCATCGAGTTGCCGACGCGGCAGGTCACCGTGGACGGTTCGGTCGTCCAGCTGACCCGCAAGGAGTTCGACCTCCTCGCCCTGCTGGCGCAGCGGCCCGGGGTGGTCTTCCGCCGGGAACAGATCATCAGCGAGGTGTGGCGCACCAGCTGGGAGGGGACCGGCCGCACCCTGGAGGTGCATGTCGCGTCCCTGCGGGCCAAGCTGCGCATGCCTGCCCTCATCGAGACCGTACGAGGCGTGGGCTACCGGCTTGTCGCCCCAGCCGCGTAGGGTCTGACCGGCGGATCGGTGCGGCAGATCGGTGCGGCAGATCGGTGCGGCGGATCGGTGCGGCGGATCGGTGCGGCGGATCGGTGCGGCGGATCGGGTCGGCGGATCGGGCCGGCGGGTCGCGAAAGGAAGGAAGCAGCGGCGGCTCATGAACACAGGTGAGCGGGGATAGGGCGGAAACGGCTTGCGCACACGTCTGCTGCCGCTGCTCATCGTCCTGATGGCGGCCGTGCTGCTCGCCCTCGGCGTACCGCTGGCCATCAGCGTGGCCGGGGCGCAGCAACAGAAGGTGGTCGTCGACCGGATCGACGACACCGCGCGGTTCGCTGCCCTCGCCCAGTTCGTCGGCGACGCCTCCAGCGAGTCCGCCGGCACGCCGGTGGACGAACGCCGGGAGACGCTCGGCCGCGAACTCCTCAGCTACTACGAGGTCTACGGCATTCGTGCCGGGGTCTTCTACCGCAGCGATTCGCCCATGGCTCACGCGCCGGAGGACTGGTACCTCCCCGAAGAGGGCGAGGTGCGGGACGCCTTCGACGAAGCGTTCCTCAGCCGTCGTAGCCACGACCCCCGGCAGGTGTGGCCCTGGCAGCGTGGCCGTCTCGTCGTCGCCTCGCCCGTCATCCGGGACGGCGACGTCGTCGCGGTCGTCGTCACCGACTCGCCGACGGGACAGATGCGTTCGCGGATCCTGCACGGATGGCTGGTCATCGGGGCGGGCGAGATCGCCGCGATGCTGCTCGCCGTCGGCGCGGCCCTCCAGCTGACCGGCTGGGTACTCAAACCCGTACGCGTGCTGGACACGACGACCCACGCGATCGCGAGCGGTCGCCTGAAGTCGCGGGTCGCGGTCGCCAGCGGGCCGCCGGAACTGCGACGGCTCTCCCGGTCGTTCAACGAGATGGCCGACAACGTCGAGGACGTGCTGGAGCAGCAGCGCGCCTTCGTCGCCGACGCCTCGCACCAGTTGCGCAACCCGCTCTCGGCGCTGCTGCTGCGCATCGAGCTCCTCGCCCTCGAACTCCCCGAGGGCAACGAGGAGATCGCCTCCGTGCAGACGGAGGGCAAGCGTCTCGCGCAGGTCCTGGACGATCTGCTCGACCTCGCGCTGGCCGAGCACACCGAGGCCGACCTGCGGATCACCGACATCGGCGCGCTGAGCGCCGAGCGGGTCGCGGCCTGGGCGCCCACCGCCGAGGCCAAGGGCGTACGGCTGGTGGGCACCTGCCCGCCCACCACCGCCTGGGCCGACCCGGTCGCCCTGTCCAGCGCCCTGGACGCGGTGATCGACAACGCCGTGAAGTTCACGCCCGAGGGGGAGAGCGTCGGGGTCAGCGTCGGGACCGACGGGTCGATGTCGACCGTCGTGGTCACCGATCACGGGCCCGGCCTCACCGACGAGGAACTGGCCCGCGTCGGCGACCGCTTCTGGCGCGCCGGCCGCCACCAGAACATCAAGGGCTCCGGCCTCGGCCTCTCCATCTCCCGGACCCTGCTCGCCGCGGGCGGCGGCTCCATCGCCTACGACCACAACGAACCGGGCGGTTTGCGCGTGACGGTGAGTGTGCCGAGGTCGGCGCCCGCGGGGTGACGGGACGCCCGCTGGTGGGCCCTACGGCTTCACGGAGCGGTAGTAGCGGCGGGCGCCCGCGTGCAGCTGGAGGGGGTCTGTGTAGATGGCGGTGCGCAGGTCGACGAGCTGGGCGGAGTGGACGTGGGTGCCGATGCCGTCCCGGCTTCTGATCACGGTGCGGGTCACCCACTCGGTGAGCCGGGGGTCCATGTTCGCGCGGGTGATGAGCAGGTTGGAGACCGCCATGGTCGGTACGGTGACACCGTTCTGGATGGCGGGGTAGGCCGACTCCGGCATGTTGGTGGCCCGGTAGTAGCGCGTGGCGTCGCCCTCCCGGTGCAGCTTCGCGACGACGGAGGCTTCGATCGGCACGAACCGGAAGGCGAAGTGGTTGGCGAGCTCCTTCACACCGGCGGTCGGCAGCCCTCCCGACCAGAAGAACGCGTCGATCTCGTTCCGCCGCAACCGGCCCGGCGCCGTGCCGATGCCGTCGCCCTGCGGCTTGATGTCCTTCTCCGCGTTGATGCCCACCGCGCCGAGCAGCCGGTCGGCGATCAGACGCACCCCCGACTCCGGCGGCCCTATGGCGACCCGCTTGCCCCGTAGGTCTCGGAGGGACTTGATGGCCGAGTCGCGCGGCACGACGAGCTGTACGTAGTCGTCGTAGAGGCGGGCGACCCCGCGCAGCCGGTCGGCACCGGGCCCGTTCCTCAGCTCGTACGTCTCCACCGCGTCGGCCGCCGCGATCGCGAAGTCGGCCTCTCCGGCCGCCACGCGCGCGACGTTCTCCTGCGAGCCCTCGCTGGTCTGCAGCCTCACGTTCAGGTCGGGCATGTCCTTGTCGAGCTCGTTGCGCAGCCGACGGCCGTAGTCCTGGTAGACGCCGCGCGGTGTCCCCGTCATGACCGTGATCGTCCCGCTCGGCGGCTCCTCGCCCAGCGGCAGCAGCCACCACAGCAGCAGCCCGAGGGCGACGAAACCGGCGGCAGCACCCTGCAGGGCCCGGCGCCTGCCGATCCGGGGGAAGATTCTGGACATGGGCGCGATCCTGCCAGCCGGGGCGGCCTGCTGACCAGGGGAGCCGGGTCTCTCACGGCCCGGGGCTGCGGGAGCGCGGGTTTCCCCCCGGCCCAGGGCTGCGGGGGGGCGCGGGTTTCCCACGGCCCAGGGCTGCGGGGGCGCGGGTTTCCCACGGTCCTGGCTGCGTGAGGGGGATCTGTCCGGGCCCTGGTCCCCGTGAGGGGGTCTCTCCCGGCCACCGGCCCCCGGCCACCGGCCCCCGGCTGCGGACGGGCGGTTCTCTCGCTGCCCGGCGCTGTGCGACAGCACCGGCGCGGCACCGTCCTGGGCGCTCGCTACAGTCGGCGGATGAGTTCCTCGCCCGCCGACCTGGTCCGTGAGTTCCATCTCGCCTTCGGTCTCGACGTCCGCGGTACGCCCACCGAGGTGTCCACCACGCTCGCCGCCCACCGCGGGGAGCTTCTCGCGGAGGAGGCCGCGGAGGTCGCCGAGGTGTCGGTGGACGGCCCGCTCGACCGGCTCGCGCATGAACTGGCCGATGTCGTGTACGTGGCGTACGGCACCGCTCTGGTCCACGGGATCGACCTCGACGCGGTGATCGCCGAGATCCACCGCTCCAACATGACCAAGCTGGGACCCGACGGCAGGGTGGCCCGCCGGGCCGACGGCAAGGTCCTCAAGGGGGAGCACTACGAGGCTCCGGATGTGTCGGCCGTACTGCGCCGCCAGGGATGGACGCCCGGCGGATCGGCGTGAGACGCAGAGTGCGTACGTAGGGAGGCCAGTGGTCGCACGGCTGCGGGCGGTCGCCGTGGGTCGGCGCCGCCCGCGCGCGTGCGCTCAGTCGTTCACCGACGCCTGGGTGCGTGAACCGGCGGTTTCGGTGGGCGGCGGAGCCGAGGGTGCGGCGTCCGCCGTGCCGTTCGCGCGTCGCCGTCCCCACCAAGCCACGAGCGGCTCCGTGTACCGCGCGGTGAGCGGGCCCACGATGACGAGGATCAGGACGTAGGCCGTGGCC
Source organism: Streptomyces griseus subsp. griseus (assembly GCF_000720255.1). Lineage (GTDB taxonomy): Bacteria > Actinomycetota > Actinomycetes > Streptomycetales > Streptomycetaceae > Streptomyces > Streptomyces griseus_I. Next base: position 44,442 of record NZ_JOJE01000046.1, read on the forward strand.
AGCGGTCCCAGGGACGGCTCGATGCCGGCCGTGACGGCGAGACCGGCGATGACGATCGAGAACTCGCCGCGCGCCACGAGTGTGCCGCCCGTACGCCACCGACCCTTGACCGAGATCCCGGCCCGCCGTGCCGCCCAGTACCCGGTGGCGATCTTCGTCGCCGCGGTGACGACGGCCAGCGCGAGGGCGGGCAGCAGGACGGGAGGGATGCTCGCCGGGTCGGTGTGCAGCCCGAAGAAGACGAAGAACACCGCGGCGAACAGGTCGCGCAGGGGGCTCAGCAGGGTGTGCGCGCCCTCGGCGACCTCCCCGGACAGCGCGATGCCGACCAGGAACGCCCCCACCGCGGCCGACACCTGGAGCTGCTGTGCGACACCGGCGACCAGGATCGTCAGGCCGAGAACGACGAGCAGCAGCTTCTCCGGGTCGTCGCTGGAGACGAACCGCGAGATGACCCGGCCGTAGCGCACGGCCACGAACAGCACCAGGCCCGCGACACCCAGGGCGATCGCCAGGGTCACACTGCCCGCCGCGAGGCCGACGCCGGCGACCAGCGCGGTGACGATGGGCAGGTACACCGCCATCGCCAGGTCCTCCAGGACGAGGACGCTCAGGATCACCGGGGTCTCGCGGTTGCCCACCCGGCCGAGGTCGCCGAGGACCTTGGCGATGACTCCGGACGACGAGATCCAGGTGACGCCCGCCAGCACCACCGCGGCCACCGGACCCCAGCCCAGCAGCAGCGCGGCGGCGGCGCCGGGCAGGGCGTTGAGGGCGAAGTCGACCAGGCCGGACGGGTAGTGGGACTTGAGGTTGGAGACCAGATCGCTCGCCGTGTACTCCAGGCCGAGCATCAACAGCAGCAGGATCACGCCGATTTCCGCGCCGATGGCGACGAACTCCTCGCTCGCGCCGAGCGGCAGCAGACCGCCCTCGCCGAAGGCCAGACCGGCGAGGAGATAGAGCGGGATGGGCGAGAACTGGAGACGGGCGGCGAACCGGCCGAGCAGGCCGAGGCCGAGGATGATGGAACCGAACTCGATCAGCAGGACCGCGGAGTGCACGCGATCACTCCCGTCCGAGTATCGCGGCGGCCGCGTCGACGCCTTCGCGCGTGCCGATGACGATCAGGATGTCACCGCCCGCGAGACGGAAGTCCGGCGCCGGGGACGGAATCGCCTCCGCCCGCCGCAACACCGCGACCACCGACGCCCCGGTCTCCGTGCGCATCCGGGTGTCGCCGAGGACGCGCCCGTTCCAGCGGGAGGTGGCGGCCACCTCGACGCGCTCCGCGACCAGTCCCAGGTCCGTGGTGTAGAGCAGGCTCGCGCTGTGGTGCGACGGCTTCAGCGCGTCGATCAGCGAGCCCGCCTCGGCGCCGGTCAGCCGCAGGGACTGGGCGCAGGAGTCGGGGTCGTCGGCGCGGTACAGGCTCACCGTCCGGGTTCCGTCCCGGTGCGCCACCACGGACAGGTGGCGGTGTTCGCGCGTCTCGAGGTCGTACTGGACCCCGATACCCGGCAGCGGCGTCGCCCGGAGGCGTGGAGCAGACACGTTTCTTCCCCTTGCTGGTCGTCCATGTGACGCGTAGTCGATGTGACGCGTAGTCGATGTGACGCGTCGTGCGTCTGACGCGTCGTGCGTCTGACGCGCGTCGGTTCGGCGCGTCTTTCATCGGATGCCCGGAGTCGCCATGCTGCCATCCCCCCATACGGTGAGGACATGGGTGTCGTGACGGATGGACGGGGTGGGCAGGCGGAGGAGAGGCTGGTCAGGGCGGTGCCATGGACGAGATCGGCGAGGGCTGGGAAAGGAGGGGCCGGGCACGTGTCGCTGTTCTGGCGAATCTTCTCTCTCAACGCCGTCGGCCTGGTCGTGGCCGCCGCACTGCTGCTCGGTCCGGTGACCGTCTCGACCCCGGTCCTGCCGGGTGAGGTGCTGGTCGTCGTCGTGGGCCTCACCGCGCTGCTGGTCGTCAACGCGGTCGTGCTCCGCGTCGGTCTCGCGCCGCTCGGGCGGCTGGGCCGCGCCATGGCCACGGCCGACCTGCTGCGCCCGGGAGCGCGTCCGGTGGTCTCCGGTCCGGTGGAGACGGCGGAGCTGATCACGACGTACAACGCGATGCTGGACCGGCTCGAGACGGAGCGCGCCGAGAGCGCCGCCCGTGCGCTCTCCGCGCAGGAACGCGAACGCCGGCGCATCGCCAGGGAGTTGCACGACGAGGTCGGCCAGACCCTCACGGCGGTTCTCCTCCAGCTCAAACGCGTGGCCGACCGGGCCCCCGAGCCGCTGCGCCACGAGGTGAGCCAGGCGCAGGAGGCGACCCGAGCCGGCCTGGAAGAGATCCGCCGGATCGCGCACCGGTTGCGCCCGGGCGTGCTGGAGGAGCTCGGACTGCTCAGCGCCCTGCGCTCGCTCGCCGCGGAGTTCTCCGCGCACGGGCTGAGGGTGCGTCATGACCTCGCGGGGGACCTGCCCCCGCTGACCCGGGAGACGGAACTGGTGTTCTACCGCGTGGCCCAGGAGGGCCTCACCAACACGGCCAGGCACGCCCACGCCGACCGTGCCGAACTCCGGCTCACGGCCGCCCCCGACGGAGTCGGACTCCTCGTCCGCGACAACGGCAGGGGCCTCGGCGACGCGAGCGACGGCGCCGGCCTCACCGGCATGCGCGAACGCGCCCTCCTGATCGGCGCGACCCTCACCGTCGAACCGGCGCCGGGACGGGGAACGGACGTACGCCTGCACATACCGACGGAAGATCGAGCATGACCACATGTCCCTGCCCCCGGAAACTGGCGGGAGCCGTGGCCGGCGGCGGCCCGAGCGTGGCCACGGGTGTGCGTTCCTGGATGCCGGTGGGAGCCACGGCCTACGGCGGCCCGAACACGGCCACGGGCGCGCGCACCTGGATGCCGGTGGGAGCCGTGGCCGGCGGCGGCCGGAGCATGGCCACGGGCATGCGCACCTGGATGCCGGCGGGAGCCACGGCCGACGGCCGCCCGAGCATGGCCACGGGTCTCCGCCCCCAGACCTCGGCCGGAGCTGCCACCCACCGCCGCCCGTTCACGCAACCGGCCGGAGCCACCGCCGGCGGCCGCCCCTCCATACCGCCCGTAACCGCCGTCAGCCGCCCCTCCATGCCGCCCGAAGCCGCCACCGACCTCCGCCCCTCCACCTCGGCCGGGGACCCGCGGTGACCCCCGGCTCTGCGATACGCCCTCCGGTACGCGTCCTGCTCGCCGACGACCACACGCTCGTACGGAGAGGTGTGCGCCTGATTCTGGACGGGGAACCGGATCTCACGGTCGTCGCCGAGGCCGGGGACGGTGCGGAGGCGGTCGAGCGGGCCCGGGCCGGGGACATCGACCTGGCCGTCCTGGACATCGCCATGCCCCGTACGACCGGCCTCCAGGCGGCCCGCGAGCTCTCCCGGCGCCTGCCCGGCCTGGCGATCCTGATCCTCACGATGTACGACAACGAGCAGTACTTCTTCGAGGCCCTCAAGGCCGGCGCCAGCGGCTACGTCCTGAAGTCCGTCGCCGATCGCGACCTGGTCGAGGCGTGCCGGGCGGCCGTACGCGACGAGCCCTTCGTCTACCCCGGCGCGGAACGCACCCTCGTCCGCTCCTACCTCGACCGCCTCCACCGCGGCGACGGCCTGCCCGAGCGTGCCATCACCGAGCGCGAGGAGGAGATTCTCAAACTCGTCGCAGAGGGCCACACCTCCAGGGAGATCGGCGGCCTCCTCCACATCAGCGCCAAGACGGTCGAACGCCACCGCGCCAATCTCCTCCAAAAGCTCGGCATGCGCGACCGCCTGGAACTGACGCGGTACGCGATCCGGGCGGGCCTGGTGGACCCCTGAGGCACCCGGTCGCGGCCGCTCACCGCCTACCCTTGAGACATGGCTGCCGGGTGGCGGTGCAGAAGGCCGTCCGGGTTTCCGGAAGGCGGTGGCGCTGTATGCCGTACGTCGCTGTGAGCGCGCTGAGTCATCCCGGGATGCTTCGTGAGCGGAACGAGGACAGTCTCGTCGTCGGGCCGTGGACCCTGTGCGCCACGGTGACCGAGAACCCTCAGGCGCTCGTCTTCCCGCTCGGAACGCCCCTGGTCGTCGCCGTCGCCGACGGGCTCGGCGGGCATCCCCACGGCGAGGTGGCCAGCGCCCTGGTCGTCCGTCGGCTCGCGATGGTCGGTCCCGTGCTCGCCGGTGAGGACGACGTCAGTGACGCCCTGATCGACTGCAACCGCGCCGTGCACGAGGCCGCCGGCGGCGACGAGGAGAGCGAGCTCACCGCCATGGGGACGACGGTCGCCGGAGTCGTCGTACGGTCCGACTCGCTGCTGGCGTTCAACGTCGGCGACAGCAAGGTCCTCGCGCTCTCCGGCGACGGGATGCGGCAGCTGAGCGTCGACGACAGTCCTCCGCTGGAACCCGGGCGGCGCACCACGTCCCTCGTCACCCAGTGCCTGGGCGGCAGCACCGGCCGGCACGCCATCAGCCCCCATGTGACGGCCGTGCCCCTGACCCCCGGCGACCGCTACCTGATCTGCACCGACGGCCTGACCGATCCGGTGCCGCCGGACGTGCCCGCGAAGGTGATGCGGGAGCACGACGACGGGCGGGCGGCCTTCGAGCTGTGGAAGGCCGCCATGGAGGCGGGTGGTCCCGACAACATCACGCTCGCTCTCGTACGCGTCGCGGAGGACTGAGCCGGTCCGGGCGCGGCCGATGCGTCGTCGGCCGATGAGTCGTCGGCCGATGAGTTTCCGGCTCTCAGCCGGTCCACAACTCAAGGAACCCTGCCCGGGAGGCGATCATGTTCGGTACGACGAAGGCGTTCAGTGGCTTCGCGGTGGACGACATCGACGCGGCCAGAAAGTTCTACGGGGAGACGCTCGGGCTGCGGGTGTCCGAGGCGAACGGGCTTCTGACCCTGCACATCGCGGGGGACCGGGACGTCCTGGTGTACCCCAAGCCCGACCACGTCCCGGCGACGTACACGATTCTCAACTTCCCCGTCGACGACATCGAGGCGGCGGTCGACGAGCTGGCCGGCAGGGGCGTGCGCTTCGAGCGCTACGACCACCTGAAGGCCGACGAAAAGGGCATCTTCCGCGGCGGCGGCCCGCTGATCGCGTGGTTCACCGACCCCGCCGGCAATGTGCTCTCCGTCCTCCAGACACCCGCGTAGGCGGGCCACCGCGTCGGGACCCCTACGGTGGAGACATGAGCGAGATCGTCGTCTACGAACTCGACCAGCCGGCGGCCACGGGCTCCCCCACGGCAACGCCCGGCGGCGCGGAACGGCCGGTCCGCAAGGTGCACGCGGCACCCGTCGCGCCCGGAACACCCGGCACGACGGGACCGCGCACCCTCTGCGGCAAGGACACCTTCGCCATGGAGACAGCCCGCTGGAAACCCTCCGAACACCCCGAAGGGCCCTGGTATCCGAAGGAGCACGCGTCCGTGATCTGCCCGGACTGCGATGCCGTGATGGAGATCTGACCGGCTGTTCCAGTCTCTGTTCCAGTCTCTGTTCCGGCCGGGGGACGAGCCGGGGGACGAGGTGCGCTACTCGTCGATCGCCGCGCCGAAACGCGCGTCCGTGCCGGAGGCGCCGAGGGAGCCGCCGCCATACAGCCACGAGCCGTTGGCGGCGATGCCCGTGGTCGCCGCCGGGAAGGCGATCGCGACGCCGTCGCCGGTGTTCTCACCGGGCGCGGCGGCCAGTAGCTCGGCGCGGCCGTCGCGGTCGGTGTCGACCAGCCGGACCTGGGCGCCGAAGGCGTCGTCGGCCTCGGCCGAGCCGGGTACGTTCGCCGTGTTCTGGTTGAACGAGCGCACGCCGTCCGAAGTCCAGCCGCGCTGCTGGCCGCGGATCACCCATACGGCGCCCGCGTCGCGCACCGTCCCGATGTCCTCGCCGGGGGCGCCGATCGCGATGTCCGCGCGGCCGTCGCGGTTGGTGTCGGCGACCGACAGGTCGGTGCCCCAGCCGTCGCCCTCCTCGGCCGTGCCCGGGATCCCGGGGGAGTCCTGGGTCAGCTCGTCGGCGAGGTCGGTGAGGCCCTCCTCGCCGCCGTAGCGAATGGAGACGAGGCCGCCGGACTCGGCGCTCCCCTCCTCGCCGGTGACCAGCTCGTCGTATCCGTCGCCGTTGATGTCGCCGGCCGCGGCTGCCGGGCCGCCGGTCAGGTCACGGGCGTAGCTGAGGGCGTGCCGGCCGCCTTCGAACACCACCGAGCGGCCGCGGACCCCCTCGTCGTCCACCAGGCTGAACCCGGAGACGACGAGGTCGGCGTATGCATCGCCGTCGAAGTTGCCGGTGGTCAGGTTGAACGGGACGACGGACCGGTCGCCGGGGTCGTCGACTGTCTCCAGGCGGGTGACGCGGACCATGGGGCCCTCGTCGGAGTACAGGTCCACGCCGTCGTCGTCGGACACGGCGATCCCGTCGCCTGGGGTCGCCGCGGTGAAGTGGGCCGCGGCCACGGCGCCGCCGTATCCGGACTCCCGCTTCGGCCGCACGGCCTGCAGGGAGACACTGCCGGTGCCCCGCAGACCGCTCGCGGAGCCGTACAGCACACTCGCCCTGCCCGCGTCCACGACCCCGGCCAGGTCCTCGCCGGGAGAGCCGATGATCGCGTCGTCGTAGCCGTCGCCGTTCACGTCCCCAGTGGCGACGGCGGCACCGAAGGCGTCCCCGGGCTCCGCCGTCCCGGCCACCCCGGCCGTCGACTGGCTGAAGACGGCGGTACGCACCCTCGGACGCGTGTTCGTGGTTCCGATGCCGCTCGCCGAGCAGTACTGCACGGTGACGTAGCCCGCGCCCTTCTTGCCGCCGACGGTGCCGCCCGGGGCGCCGGTCAGGACATCGGCGTAGCCGTCGCCGTCGAAGTCGCTGTTGCGGTCATTGGCGTACGTTCCGCCCGGCGTGCCCGCGAACGCGGCGGGCGCAGCGCTGATGCCGGCTCCGCTCACGAGCAGGAAGGCCGCGGCGCCGAGCGAGAGGTTCTTACGGTTGATCATGGATTGCCCCCATTTCCGCGTTGGTCGGAGATTTCCCGTTTGTTACCGACGCCGAGTTCGACACGGGATGCCGTGCGGAAGTTGTGCGGCCGTGCCCGGCTGTGACAGGTCAGTGACAAACGGCGACGGGTCGCTCTGGTTCACCGTGGCACGCGGGGCCCGGGCGCCCTGTTGTCGGGCTCGTTCGTCCGCCTGTGGAGCCGCGGACCGACCTCGTGGCCGACCACTCCGCCCTCGTGCGCTCGCTGAGTTCGCGGCGCTGCTCTCTCCCAGGCGAACACTCCCGACCCTGAACCGGTGCCGCCGCGACAATGTCTGGGTGGGGTGGGAAAATAAGGCGTGGGGAGGTTCACCTAATCCCTGGCGCGGGAGCGGTGAATTTTCATGGGGCGGTCGAAGCCCGGGCACTCCATGGTAAGTCGCGTGTCATCCCCGGCACCTTGACGTAGGTCGTGGTCCCCATGCTTGCAATCAATGGGCCCTTTGACTCCGATGCGGACGATCTCGCAGGTCTCTCGCGTTCTTCCGTGGTGTACGGTCAGCGAGTTCTGGGACACATCAGTCATCTCTTGGTGGATCGAGAAACAGATAGGGCAGAATGGGCTCTGGTCACCGATGGGGCCGGTATTCATCGAGCTCTGCCGCTCCGCTTTCTGGAAGAGGAAGAAGGGCATATTCGTGCCTCCTTGGGGAGCGTGGACGTTGAGCGGATCCGAGTCGGTGAGCTGAACGAGAACCGACTGGTGCGTTTGCGTACAGATGTGAACGCGGTGGTTGCCGACTTCCGGGTCGCCGGTGTCGCCGATATGTATCCCATCGCCTCGGATGCAAGGCTGATCCCGATTGTTCGAGGCGCCCCGGACCTGACGCTCGGCACAGAAATTGCAGACGGAGCTCCGCCGGTGCAGCTGTCTGGTGCACCTCCTCGCGAACCTGCGGTTGTGGAGGTTCCCGAAAACGTCCGACGTGAGATGGTGGCAGAACTGCCAGAAGCTGTCCGTAGGCATCAGTGGATTCCCATCCAGGTGTCCATCCGTCAGACAACTGCATCCGAAGTGGCTACGGGCGTACCTCTCGACATCCCCGGCGGTGTGACGATCACGGTCGTCGCGACCGTCCCAGACTCCTTCGAGGTCCGGGGCGAACGCATCGTCGAGATTCATGTCCCTGAGCATGGTGACTCTCCGCCGGGGCTCTTCATGGTGCGGCCCGACGTCGTGGGCAGTTTTTCGCTGAGGTTCACCGCGTACCGGGGTGGAACCTTCTTGGGTGTGCTGGAAGTCCAGATTCAGGTGTCGGAGGAAACGGCTGATGTCGGCGCGACCCGTGAAGTGGGAAATTCCCTCGACGTTGGTGAAGCAGCTCAGGAAGAGGCCAGCCTTCAGATAATGTACGACGACATGAGCAGGACTTTCCGATTTCTGTTCATTACCGACGCGCAACGTCAAGAGGTCCCCAGCCGACCCATCGAAGGGGACCTCCGTGACCGTATCGAGTCACTGATCCCGCAGTTCGACTCGTACGCGTCCGCTTCGGGCCTCCTCGCGCCGGCCGCGGCGCGCAAACGAATGGAGAATGAGGGATTCCGTCTGTGGAAGGAACTGGTTCCCCATCCCATCCAAAAGGCGATCCTCGACAACGCGGACGCCATCAGTCACATGACGATCTTCAGTGACCGAGAAGTCGTGCCATGGGAACTTTTGTATCCGCTGGACGAAACCGGCTCTGGGCTCGGCCACTTCCTTGTCGAACACTTCCCGGTCGTGCGATGGGTCATGAACAGCACTCGTCGTAGGCGGCTGACCCTCCAGCGGCCCACTTTTGTCGTCCCGGACGGCTCCCCGCAGGAGGCCGAGTCCGAGGTCAGTGACATCGCTCTGAAGCTGCACCTGACCACGCCGAACAAGGTTCGCGATCGGCAGGTCCTGATCGACGCACTTGGGAATCCCTCGTTCGACTGCCTGCACTTCGCGTGCCACAACACCTACCGCGCGGCGCGTGGAAGTCGCATTCGCTTCGCTGACGGCGATTTCGAGCCGCAGGACATGGCCATAGCCACGGTGACATGCCCTCTCACGGCTACCAGCCCCCTTGTCTTCCTCAATGCCTGCCGCACTCAGGGAAGTGCCCCGAACTATACGAGCCTGGAGAACTGGGCCGATGTCTTCCTGCAAGCGGGAGCCGCCGCAGTCATCGGAACTTCCTGGGCCGTGCGCGATACCACAGCACGACTCTTCGCCGGGACGCTCTATGAGCGGCTGAGGGCGGGGCTGACACTGGGTGAATCGGTGAGTGAGGCGCGCTCCCTGGCGCGCGACAACATGCCAGGTGACTCGACCTGGTTGGCATACACGGTGTATGGGGACCCGCGTGCCAAGGCGGTGAATCCAGGATGACTACTCCGGTGTTCGTGATTCATGGCGTTGCCAACCGTGACCGCGACGGTTTTGAAGCAAGGGTCAAGACGCTGGGTGGCCGGCTCGCCCTCGCCGACATGGAGTTGCACCCGATTTTTTGGGGAGATCTCGGTGGCCGGGGTGATTTCCTGGACCAGGTGATTCCCGAACTCGGAGCGGCAGTCGGCACCCGAGCTGATGTGGCGCCCGGCACTGAGGCAAGACCGGCTCCTGCGGCGGATGATCCTGTTTGGGCACTCCTTACCGATCCGGGACTGGTCGCGGCGAGTCGGCCTGGCGCGGTACGGGACGGATCCGATTACTGGAAGGAAGGCTTCCAGGTCGTCGCCGAGGCTGCCGCCCGCGAGGGACAGGAGGGCAGAGCAGTTGTTCGAGGCCCCGAAGCTGTCTGGGGTTCTGAGCTCGAGGACGTGTGGGGCGAGCTGACGTATCTGCCTCGTGTCCGGGACGCGGTGGTCCTCTCCGAGATAGGTGTGGCGCTTGCCGGCAATGACACCGGGGCATTCGCTGAACAGGACGTGCGCGGTGCCGGGGACTGGCTGAGGCAGAGACTCCACGACATGGACCGTGCTGCGGGGGCCGTTATCGGCGCGGCGGCCGGCCGCCTCAACGCTTACCTCAGGACGGAGCTGAGCCCCGGCTTCGCTCGCTTTGCCGGTGACATCGCGGTCTACCAGCGCAACCAGCAGCAGATTCACGCACGTGTCCGAGAGGCTCTGGGCCGCTACGACGACGAAGCCGGCCTCGCAGGCCGACCCCCGGATCAGCGAACGGGCGGGGCGGACAACCCGGCGCGCTTCATCTGCCACAGCCTCGGAGGTGTCATCATGCTTGACCTCATGACGGCAGGTGACCACCCCGTTCACGCCCGGGGGCTTCTGACATTCGGCAGTCAGTGGCCGTTGTTCCAGCTGATGGATCCACGCAATGGCCTGAGCCCGTTCGGTGGGGAGACGCCGATAACCCTGCCCACCGCGGTGGGACGCTGGATCAACGTGTGGGAGCCGATGGACCCTTTGGCCTTCATCGCCAACAGGGTGTTCGTTCTGTCGGACGGGTCTCGCCCCGAGGACAGGAAGGCCCCTCACCTGGCCACATCCGGCCTGTGGACTCACTCGGCATACTGGGGCCTGGACGTCATCCGAAACGCCGCACGCGACCTTTTCCAAAGTGCATGACGGTCGGGCGGGGCAGGAGAAGTCGACGATCGGCATCGGACCGTGAGAATGCGGCGGTGGCGCGGACGCGGAGGCCCGACCGGCGGCGCCGACGGACCGGTCATCGCCCGCCCGAGGCGGACCGCCGCGCGTCCCGGGCCGGTGGCTGGTAGTCGAACCCGACTCTTCGCAGTCTCGGCCTCCGCGGCTTCAATGGCCTCCGCGCCTTCCATGGCCTCCGCGTCGCCCATGCCCCTGGCGGACCGAACCGGCGATGGACTGCGGCGAAGGCCACGTCTCGATCCGGGGGACGAAGTACGTCGGCGACCGGTTCCTGTTCGTTCGGCTCGCACCAGCCGCGGTCGCATGGCCGGCCGTCCCACGGAGCGATTCGAGAAACCCGCCCGCGAAGGAAGCCCTGGGCCCGGGTCTCCCAGGAGCACCTACTCTTGACCCATGACCAGCAGCAGCGACCGGAGCCTCGCAGTGGACGTTCAGGAAACCAAGACGTACGAAGTGCGCACCTACGGGTGCCAGATGAACGTCCACGACTCCGAGCGGTTGTCCGGGCTGCTCGAGGAGGCCGGGTACGTGCGCGCGCCCGAGGGCTCGGACGGTGACGCCGACGTCGTCGTCTTCAACACCTGCGCGGTCCGTGAGAACGCCGACAACCGGCTGTACGGCAACCTCGGCCGGCTCGCGCCGAAGAAGGCCTCGCGGCCCGGCATGCAGATCGCCGTCGGCGGTTGCCTGGCGCAGAAGGACCAGGACACCATCGTCAAGAAGGCGCCCTGGGTGGACGTCGTCTTCGGCACGCACAACATCGGCAAGCTGCCGGTCCTGCTGGAGCGCGCCCGCGTCCAGGAGGAGGCGCAGGTCGAGATCGCCGAATCCCTGGAGGCGTTCCCGTCCACGCTCCCCACCCGCCGCGAGAGCGCGTACGCGGCCTGGGTGTCGATCTCCGTCGGCTGCAACAACACCTGCACGTTCTGCATCGTCCCGGCGCTGCGCGGCAAGGAGAAGGACCGCCGCACCGGCGACATCCTCGCCGAGATCGAGGCCCTGGTCGACGAGGGCGTCTCCGAGATCACGCTGCTCGGGCAGAACGTGAACGCGTACGGCTCCGACATCGGCGACCGCGAGGCGTTCAGCAAACTGCTGCGGGCCTGCGGAAGGATCGACGGCCTGGAGCGCGTGCGCTTCACCTCACCGCACCCTCGCGACTTCACGGACGACGTGATCGCCGCGATGGCGGAGACCCCGAACGTGATGCCGCAGCTGCACATGCCGCTCCAGTCCGGCTCGGACACGGTGCTGAAGGCGATGCGCCGCTCGTACCGGCAGGAGCGTTACCTCGGGATCATCGAGAAGGTCCGCGCCGCCATCCCGCACGCCGCGATCACCACCGACATCATCGTGGGCTTCCCCGGCGAGACCGAGGAGGACTTCGAGCAGACGCTGCACGTCGTCCGTGAGGCGCGCTTCGCGCAGGCGTTCACCTTCCAGTACTCCAAGCGCCCGGGCACGCCCGCCGCGACCATGGAGAACCAGATCTCCAAGGAGGTCGTCCAGGCGCGCTACGAGCGTCTCGTCGCCCTCCAGGAGGAGATCTCCTGGGACGAGAACAAGAAGCAGGTCGGCCGCAAGCTCGACCTCATGGTGGCCGAGGGCGAGGGCCGCAAGGACGGCGCCACGCACCGCCTCTCCGGCCGTGCCCCCGACAACCGCCTGGTCCACTTCACCAAGCCGGAGCAGGAGGTGCGCCCCGGCGACGTCGTCACCGTCGAGGTCACGTACGCCGCCCCCCACCACCTCCTCGCCGAGGGCACCGTCCTCGACGTGCGCCGCACCCGCGCGGGGGACGCCTGGGAGAAGCGCACCGCCGAGAAGGCCGCCAAGCCGGCCGGAGTGATGCTGGGCCTCCCCAAGATCGGCGCCCCGGCCCCTGAGCCGGTGGCCGCGGGAAGCGGCTGCGGCTGCGACTGAGCGGACGCGGGAGTCGCGGGAGTGCTGCCGCGGCAGAGGCGGTGACCAGCGAGGTCACGGCTGAGCCGACCCCGGTGTCCGTGCCGACGCCGGGGGCCCGGGTCCATCGGTTCGGTTGCCCTCCGGCTCGGGTACGGGGTTACGCTGCCGATCATGCTTGTCGCCGCCGCAGTCTGCCCTTGCCCGCCCCTTCTCGTGCCCGAGGTCGCCGCGGGGGCCGCGCCCGAGCTGGACGTGGCTCGTGCCGCCTGCGTGGACGCGCTGGGTGTGCTCGCCGCCGCCCGGCCCGATCGGCTCGTCGTCGTCGGCCCCGCCGAGCAGAGCGGCCGGGGCCCGCACCCGGAGGGCACCCGGGGTTCGTTCCGGGGCTTCGGCGTGGACCTCGACGTACGGCTGGGCCGGGACCCGGGCGACGGGTCCGGGCGTGAGCTGCCGCCCTCGCTCGCCGTGGCGGCGTGGCTCCTCGAACGGGTCGGCTGGTCCGACGCGCCGATCGAGGGACTCGGGGTCGGGGAACCCCTCGCACCCGAGCGGTGTGCCGAGGCCGGCCGGGAGATCGGCGCCCGGGCCGACCGGGTGGCCCTGCTGGTGATGGGCGACGCCAGCGCGTGCCGGACTTTGAAGGCACCGGGCTACCTCGACGAGCGGGCGGCGCCCTTCGACGCGGAGGTCGCGCGAGCGCTGGGAGCGGCCGATGCCGCCGCCGTCATGGCGCTCGACGCCGAGCTCGCCCAGGAACTGAAGGCATCGGGGCGCGCGACCTGGCAGGTGCTCGCGGGTGCGGCGGAGGGCGCGCGACTCTCCGGCGCACTCCTCTACGCGGACGCCCCGTACGGCGTGGGTTATGTGGTGGCGACCTGGTCGTAGCCGAGCCGGTCCGCCGTTCTGTGTGTGGTTCAGGATGTCGGCGGTGGTGAGCCGGGCGGTGTGGTCGGGCCGCCCCCTGCCGTGTCACCGTCCTCGTGCGCGGGGTCCTTGTGCGCGAGGCGCTCCATGGCGTCCTTGGCCTTGCCGGTGCCCGTGTGGATCTTGCCGCTGTACTTGTGCCCGGTCTTCTCGTCGACGACCTTCGCCGCCTTGTCGAGGCCGTGGTGCACCTTGCCCTCGTGCCGCTGCGCTAGGTCGGAGACCTTGTGCTTGGCCGGGCCGAGCTTGGCCTTCATGGTGTGCAACAGACCCATGGCTCACCTCCCACGCTGAACCGTCAGGTACGGGCGCCCTCGTCGGCCCCGCTGTCGGCCGCCTCACCGGCGGACTGCTGCTTCGGGATCTCGACGCCCTCGGAAGCGGTGGCGGCCGGTTCCTCCGCGGCGTCCTCGGACTCGGACTCGGCCTCGGACGAAGACGGCGAAGACGAGGAAGACGAGGACGACGAGGAAGACGACGTGGACTCGGGTTCGGCCTTGGCGGCCCCCTCCGTCTCACGCACAGCCGACTCGTCGGCCGCAGCCACCGCGTTCTCCTCCGTCGACTCGGCCTCCGCGGCGTCGGCCTGGGCCCCGGCGGCCCGCGCCTCCTCGGTGGACGCCTCCTCCGTGGCCTTGGACCTACGGAAAAGTCGCGCAAAAACGCCCATATCAACTCCATATGTTACTCGTGCGGACGAAATCCCGCGTGGCCATGGGGCGCCCCGCCCGAGCGAAGCCGAGAGCTCGCGAGAGTCTGGGGGAGCGTCCGAATGCACCGCCCGGGTCGCCGCCCCTGAGAACCGGCGGCGGGAAACCTCGCAACGGGCAACGACCCCGGACCTGTGCCGTCACGTAACTCGTTCGAGGCAGTGCGTGACGTTTGGGAGACTGGTGCGGTGAGCAGTGCACCCCCCGCCCCCCGTGTCATCGCCGTCGTCGGACCCACAGCGGCCGGAAAGTCCGATCTGGGCGTCTTCCTGGCCCGGCAACTCGGCGGTGAGGTCGTCAACGCCGACTCCATGCAGCTGTACCGAGGGATGGACATCGGTACCGCCAAGCTGACGCCCGAGGAGCGCGGCGGCGTCCCGCACCACCTCCTGGACATCTGGGACGTGACGGTCACGGCGTCCGTCGCCGAGTACCAGCGGCTCGCCCGGGAGCGGATCGACGCGCTGCTCGCCGAGGGGCGCTGGCCGATCCTGGTCGGCGGCTCCGGCCTGTACGTCCGCGGGGCCGTCGACAATCTCGAGTTCCCCGGCACCGACCCCGAGGTCCGGGCCCGGCTGGAGGAGGAGCTCATACTCCGCGGCTCCGGCGCGCTGCACGCCCGTCTGGCCGCCGCCGATCCCGAGGCCGCGCAGGCGATCCTGCCCAGCAACGGCCGCCGGATCGTCCGGGCTCTCGAAGTGATCGAGATCACCGGCAAGCCCTTCACGGCCAACCTCCCCGGCCACGACTCCGTCTACGACACCCTCCAGATCGGTGTCGACGTCGCCCGCCCGGAGCTCGACGAGCGCATCACGCGCCGAGTCGACCGGATGTGGGAGGCCGGTCTCGTGGAGGAAGTGCGCTCCCTGACCGCGCACGGGCTGCGCGAGGGGCGTACGGCCTCGCGCGCGCTCGGTTACCAGCAGGTGCTCGCCGCACTCACGGGGGAGTGCACGGAGGACGAAGCGCGCGCCGAGACCGTCCGTGCCACCAAGCGCTTCGCGCGCCGCCAGGATTCGTGGTTCAGGCGCGATCCGCGGGTGCACTGGTTGAGTGGGGCGGCGGTGGATCTCACGGAACTTCCTCACCTCGCTCTGGCATTGGTCGAACGACCGGTTACAGCCTGATCACGTCATGGCATCGGGACGCTCAGGCCGCCATTCGTGCCTCCGGTGCCGTGCCATCATCGAGCTTCGATCGACCAAGTGGAGTCCGAGTTGGGAGGGCGCGTGGCGATGGAGGCCGGCCCTCGTGACACCGCACAGGACACCGAGCCCTTCACCACCGAGGGTGGTGAACCGGAGCGCGAGGACGAGCGTCTGAGCCCCGACGGGCCGGACGACACCCAGGGCGGTGTGACTGCCGACGGTCCCGAACCCGAGGAGATGTTCGCCTCCGGGCCCGAGGTCGAGGTCGAGCTGCGCCCGCAGCGCCGGCTGCGGATCTGGCAGCTCGCGCCCATCGTGGCCCTGGCCGCGACCGGCTCCCTGATGTTCGCGTTCCCGCTCGCCTTCGACTTCGGCGACAGCGGCGCCGTGATCGCCATGCTGGGGCTGCTGATCAGCTCCTGCGCGGCCGGCTGGGGCATGATGGCCGCGCGCCGCGTCGGTTACACGTGGCCCGGGCTGCCCCAGCGGGACTGCGGGCGCCGCCCGGACTGGCGGGTCGTACTGGCGTACGTCGTCGTTCTCGCCGTGATCGTGGCGCTGGCCGTGTGGCGCGTGGCCCGGCTTCGCTGAGCCCCGCCCCTCGGCCACCACGGCTGCCGCCCCTGTCGTACCCACCCCGTACGATCGAGGAATGAGCACGCGGATCGCCTTCCTCAAGGGGCACGGCACCGAGAACGACTTCGTGATCGTCCCGGACCCCGACAACGCCATCGACCTCACCCCCGCCGCCGTCGCCGCCCTGTGCGACCGTCGCGCGGGCATCGGCGGTGACGGACTGCTGCACGTGGTGCGGTCCGCCGCGCACCCGGAGGCCGAGGAGATGGCGGCCGAGGCGGAGTGGTTCATGGACTACCGCAACGGCGACGGCTCGATCGCGGAGATGTGCGGCAACGGCGTGCGGGTGTTCGCGCGCTACCTCCAGCACGCCGGACACGTCACCGAGGGGGACCTCGCCGTCGCCACCCGCGGCGGCGTGAAGTCCGTGCACCTCGCCAAGAACGGTGACGTCACGGTCGGCATGGGCCGGGCACGGTTCCCCGAGGGGGACGTCACGGTGAGCGTCGGCGAGCGCAGCTGGCCCGCGCGGAACGTGAACATGGGCAACCCGCATGCCGTGGCCTTCGTCGACGACCTCGACCACGCCGGCAACCTGTACGCCCCGCCCCCGTTCAGCCCCGCCTCGGCGTACCCGGACGGAGTCAACGTCGAGTTCGTCGTCGACCGCGGCCCGGCCCACGTCGCGATGCGGGTGCACGAGCGCGGATCGGGCGAGACCCGCTCCTGTGGCACGGGCGCGTGCGCCGTCGCGGTGGCCGCCGCCCGCAGGGACGGTGCCGACCCGGCGGCCACCGGGACTCCGGCGACGTACACGGTGGACGTCCCCGGCGGACGCCTGGTGATCACCGAGAAGCCCGACGGGGAGATCGAGATGACCGGCCCCGCGGTGATCGTCGCCGAAGGCGAGATCGCCACTCAGTGGCTGGAAACAGCCGCTCGTTGACCAAGGCGGAACTTGGAATCGGAGGCCTGGGAGCCCTGGCGGGCCGCTAGTAGGGCTTGGTCAGGTCGGTTGTGGTGGCGCGTGTCCTTCGGGACGGGTGCGGCGTTGAGGGTGTGTGACTCCGGACGAGATTGCTGTGGTGC
>NZ_JOJE01000047.1 GCF_000720255.1 Streptomyces griseus subsp. griseus
GACCGCGGCAAGGGCGTTTATCAGATGCGGGTACGCGGAGATCGGCGTCCCGGTGATGGGGAAGTTCTCCGTGGCGCGCAGGGTGTGGACACCCCAGTAGGCGTCGACGGGCACATCCCGGTCGCCGAGCAGATCGTGCTCACTGCGGGTGACGGCAGTCATGGGCCTGGGGCTCTCTCTCGGGAGGCATGGTGGGTGGCCTTCCGCGCCGCTGCGTGGAAGGCCCCCGCGGTGTCACCGGTGTCGGTACCTGCTCAGAGCAGGCGATCCTTCGCCTTGTAGTAGGCGCCGCCGAAGGGCAGGAACCAGGCGGTGCCGTTGTAGAAGGGGATGGGCACCTTCGGGAAGCCGAAGCCGCGCATCGGGTTGGCCTCGGGCTTGCCGTCCATCATCTCGGCGACCGCGCGGCCCATGTAGGTGGCCATCTGGACGCCGTGTCCGCAGTAGCCCATGGAGTAGTACAGGCCGTCGACCTCGCCCGCGTGCGGGATGCGGTCCCATGAGAAGCCGACCATGCCGCCCCACACGTAGTCGATGCGCACCCCCGCGAGCTGCGGGAAGATCTCGGTCATCTCCCGCTTGAGGATGTCACCGCTCTTGATGTCCGAGGCAGGGTTGGAGGGGGCGAAGCGGGCCCGGCCGCCGAAGGCGAGGCGGTTGTCCGGGGTGAGGCGGACATAGTGGCCGACGTTCTTGTGGGCGACCAGCAGGCGGCCGTTCGGGATGAGCTCCTTGGCGCGCGCCTCGCCCAGCGGCTCGGTGACGATGATGAAGCTGCCGACGTTGATCAGCCGCTTCCGGAACCAGGGCAGCGACTTGTCGGTGTAGGCGTCGGTGGCCGCCATGACCTGCTTGGCGCGGATGGTGCCGTGCAGGGTCTCCACCAGGAAGCCGCCGCCGGGGAGACGGGTGAGGCCGGTCGCGGCGTTGCGCTCGTGGATGTCGGCACCGGCACGCTCGGCGGCGTCCGCCAGACCGCCGACGAACTTGCCCACGTGCAGGCCCGCGCTGAGCGGATCGAGCAGGGCGCCGTGGTAGTAGTCCGAGTCGAGCTCGGCCCGCAGTTCGCTCCTGCTCAGGACGATCGTCTCGTGACCGAAGTTCTCGGCCAGGTCGCGCTGCTTGGCGCGCAGGCCCTCGAAATGCTGGGGTTTGCAGACCAGTCCGAGGCGCCCGGAGCGGTTGAAGTCGCAGTCGATCTGTTCCTTCTGCGTGAGGTCCTCGACGACGTCGACGGCATCGCGGAAGGCGTTGTACAGCTCGAGTGCGCGCTCCTGGCCGTAGCGCTTGCGCGCCTCGGCGGGGCTGATGGTGATGCCCTGGGTGCACATGCTGCCGTTGCGCCCGGAGGCGCCCGAGCCGACCTTGTCCTTCTCGACGAGGACGGTACGGGCGCCCTTGCGGGCGGTGTGGTAGGCGGTGGACAGCCCGGTGAGGCCGCCGCCGATCACCACCACGTCCGCCTCGTCGGGCAGGTCTTTGCCGGAACGGTCGGGCAGGGCGGGAGCTGTGTCCAGCCAGTAGGGGATCTGCTTCATGGCGTGCGTCCTCTGTCTTTCTCAGTCCTGTGTCGCCGGTGCGCCGTTGGTCAGCAGCCGAGGAGCTTCGGCAGGCCCGACAGGTCGGGCAGCTCGTCGTACGGCTGGTAGTCGGCGCTGCCCTTGCGGCCGTAGCGGTTGATCCACACCCGGCGCTTCAGGCCCAGGTCGCGGGTCGGGATGTGGTCGTACTCCCAGCCCTGAGCGACATGGATGACCTGCGACGACTCGACGCCCATGGTCCGGAAGGCGTGCTTGAACGTCTGGCGGTCCGGCTTGTAGGCGCCGGCCTGCTGGGCGGTGATGACGTAGTCGAACTCGACGCCGATGTTCTCGACGTTCCGCGCGATCAGGTTGTCGTCGGTGTTGGAGATGATGGCGATCTCGTACCTGGTCTTCAGCGCGCGCAGGGCCTCCGGCACCTCCGGGAAGGGTCCGAAGGTGGGGACGGCGTCCACGAGGGCCTCGCCGTCGGACTCGCGGTACTCCAGACCGTGCAGGCGCATGGCGTTGCGCAGGCTGGAGTGCAGGATCTCGTGGTAGGGACGGTAGTCCTCCAGGACGGCCTGGAAGCGCATGACGCGGAAGTCGTCGAGGAACTCGTCGACATCCAGGTTGTCCAGACCCAGTCGGTCCTCGATGACCTTCAGGGTCGTGGGGCCGAGCTCGAAGTTGATCAGAGTCGCATAGGCGTCGAAGGTGACGATCTCTCGCATGGTGTTCAGCCTCAGTCTCGCGGGTTTTCAGAGGGTTGGGGGCTTCAGACGACGCGTTCGCCAGGGGCGACGATCGCGTCGAGCACGGCCAGGTCGGCCGGGCTCGGTATCCAGTCGGCCGCTGCCGCGTTGGCGGTGACCTGCCCGGGAGTCATGGCGCCGCAGATGACGGATCCGACGGCGGGCAGGGCGGCCAGTGCGCCGACCGCGACCTGGAGGAGGGTCAGGCCGCGTTCGGCGCCGTATGCGGTGAGCGCCTCGACCCTGTCGAGGGCCGCGTCGGTGAGCCAGCCGTGGCGCCAGGACAGGCGGCTGCCTGGTGGGGGCTCCTCGCCGCGGCGGTACTTCCCGCTGAGCAGGCCGTTGGCCAGCGGGTAGTACGGCAGCAGGCCGAGGCCGTGGTGCAGGCAGGTCGGGATCAGGTCTTGCTCCGCACTGCGGTCGAGCAGGTGGTAGCGCGCCTGGGTGGACACGAAGGCGTCCGTGACCTGCTCGGCCGGTAGGTTGGAGCAGCCGATGTACCGGATCTTGCCCTCGTCGACCAGCTCCTGGAGCGCGGCGACCGTCTCCTCCAACGGCGTGACGCCGTCCGGTTCGTGGTACTGGTACAGGTCGATACGGTCGGTGCCGAGTCGGCTGAGCGATGCCTCGACCGCGTACCGGATGTAGGCGCGGGATCCGCGCGGACCGTACAGGTCGGCGACCCGGCCCATCTCCATGCCGAACTTGGTGGCCAGCACCACGTCGTCGCGGCGGCCCTTGAGCGCGGCGCCGAGGAGCCGTTCACCGTCGCCTCGGAGGCCGCCCCGTTCCCCGGACCCGCCGTACATGTCCGCGGTGTCGAACAGGGTGATCCCCGCGTCGAGGGCGGCGTGGACGACGGCCTTCGTGCCGTCCTCGTCGAGGCGGGCGCCGAAGTTGTTGCCGCCCACGCCGACCACCGAGACGGTCGGGCCGCGCTCTCCGAGCGTGCGGTATCTCATGACCGGTTCCCGAATCCGATGCAGACGTTCTTGGTCTGCAGGTAACTGGCCAGGCCTTCGAGGCCCTTCTCCCTGCCCCAGCCGCTGTGCTTGTAGCCGCCGAACGGCAGCTCGACGCCGGTACCGACGCCGGTGGCGTTGACGTAGACCTGGCCGGCCCGGATGCCCTCGGCCATGCGCATCGCCTTGTCGATGTCGCGGGTCCACACGTACGAGGCGAGGCCGTACGGGCTGTCGTTGGCGATCTCCAGGGCCTCGGCCGCGTCGTCGAACTCGATGACCGTGACGACGGGGCCGAAGATCTCCTCGCGGGCGCACCGGGCTTGGTTGTCCAGTCCGGTGAGGACGGTTGGCCGGACGTAGTAGCCGTCGGCCAGTTCGGGGTCGGCGGGGGCGTCTCCGCCGGCCCGTGCCACGGCGCCTTCCTCCCGGGCCAGTTCCAGGTAGCCGAGGACCCGGTCACGCTGCCGGGCGGCGACCAGCGGACCGACGTCCGGGTCGCTGAGGCCCGGGCCGACGCGCAGCGACGCGGCGTGCGCGACGAGCTTGTCGAGGAACTCCTCGGCGCCGCGCTGGAGCAGCAGCCGGGTGCCGGCCGAGCAGGTCTGGCCGGCGTTGCCGAAGGCCGAGGCCGCGACGGCGGTCAGCGCCAGGTCGAAGTCGGCGTCGGCGAAGACGACGACCGGCGACTTGCCGCCCAGTTCCGTGACGGAGGGCACCACGTTGGCGGCTGCGGCCTGGGCGACCTTGATGCCGGTCGGCACGGAGCCGGTGAAGGTGACCTGGTTGATGTCCGGGTGGCCGGCGAGGGCCGCGCCGGTCTCGCCGTCACCAGGGACGACGTTCAGGACGCCCGGTGGAAGGCCGCATTCCAGGGCGATCCTGCCGATCTCCAGCGGGGTGAGCGGCGCCTCGGGCGATGGCTTGAGCACCACCGTGCAACCCGCGGCCAGCGCCGGGGCGGAGCCCCTCGCGGTGTTCTGGAGCGGGTAGTTGAACGGGATGATCTGACCTGAGACACCGATCGGCTCACGCACCGTGTAGTCGATCAGGCCGGGCCCGAGGGGGATCGTCGAACCGCCGAGCTTGTCGGCGACGCCCGCGTAGAACTCGAAATAGCGGGCCGCCGCCTCGACATCGGCCTTCGCCTGGCGGAGCGGCTTGCCGACGTCCTGGCTCTCCAGGCGGGCCAGCCTTTCGCCCTGGTAGCGGATGGCCTCCGCGATCCGATACAGGATGCGCCCCCGGTCGGCGGCACGCATCCCGGCCCACTCGGGAGCGGTGAAGGCCGCGCGCGCGGCAGCCACCGCCTGGTCCACGTCCGCCTCGCCGGCCAGCGCCACCTGGGCGACGGCCGTGCCGTTCGACGGGTCGAGGACGGTGAAGGAGCGGCCGTCGGCGGCCGGGACCTGCTTGCCGTCGATCAGCAGCTCGGTCAGCTGCAGTTCACCGCTCATGGCCGGATCTCCCCCAGTACCTCGCCGAAGATGACGACCTCGTCGCCCGGGCGGACCGTGCGGATCCGGCGGACCCAGAGCACGATGCCGTCCTGCGGCGCGCTGACCTCTTCCAGCGTGTTGCCGTAGTGGTCGGTGATGGTGGCGATCAGGTCGCCTTCCTTGCATGTCTCCCCCGGCTCGGCGCGGGCGACGAAGAAGCCGCCGGAGGCGGAGCGGGCGAAGGTGCCGGAGACGGTCGTGTAGGTGTCCCGCAGCTCTGCCTCGCCGTCGGTCATGCCGAGGCTGCGCAGGATGTTGCGGATCGAGTTCATGTGGTGCTCGACGTTGGTCTCGCGGTACGTGGCACCGCCGCACTCGATGGTGATGGCGGGCTTGCCGGCTTCGAGGACGGGGTGGCGGACCGTGCCGCCCCACTTGCCGCCCTTCCAGACCAGCTCGTGCCCGGCGGCGAGGGCCAGGTCCGTCGCCAGGTTCTCGTAGCCGCCCTGGAGGATGACGAGGGGGGCGATCTCGCCGTAGGCGCCGCCGGTGTGCAGGTCGACCACGGCGTCGACGGCCGGCACGACCTGCTCGACGAAGGTGGCGGCCAGGCGCTGCGAGTACGAGCCCTCGGCGTCACCCGGGAAGATCCGGTTGAGGTTGAGGTGGTCGATGCCGCTCGCCCGGGCCGCCGCCTCGAATGCCGGGGTGTTCAGGCAGGGGATGCCCACGACCGTGCCGCGCAGGGTGGCCGGGTCGAGCTCGGCGAGGACGCGCCGGATGGCCTCCTGGCCGTCGTACTCGTCGCCGTGCACGCCCGCGTCCACGCACAGGACCGGGCCGTCCTGGGCGCCGTTGACGACGATCAGCGGAATGCCGAGTTCCATGCCGTAGGTGCTGGTGCCGACCGGGATCAGGCCCTGGGCGCGCTCGCCGGGGGCGACGGTCAGCGGACCGATGGAGTACATGTGGTTCCTTCCCAAACGTGGATCAGATGCGGGACGACGCCTCGGCGAGGGTGCCGGCGATGATCGCGGCGATACGATCGAGGAGGGCGCGGTCGCTGATCAGCGGGGGCGCGATCTGCACCAGTGGCGCGGAGCGGTTGTAGACGCGGGCGAGCAGGCCGGCCTCGCGCAGTCGGCGCGGGATCAGGTCGCCGATCAACTCGGTTCGGGCCTTGGCGCTGAAAGCGCCGTCGTCGAGGTCGCCGACGAGTTCGCAGGAGTAGAAGAACCCGGTGCCGCGGACGTCGCCGACGATCGGCAGGTCCTTGAGCGCCGCCATGCGTGCGGCCAGGTCGCCCTGGAGACCACGGACGTTGTCCAGGATCCGGTCCCGCTCCATGATCTCCAGGTTGCGCAGGGCGATGGCCGCGCTCAGCGGGTGCCCGGCGAACGTGTAGCCGTGGTTGAGGACCGCGCCGGGCCGGTTGATGACCTCCGTGACCTTGGCGCCGACCAGGGTCGCGCCCAGGGGGGCGTATCCCGCGGTGATGCCCTTGGCGACGGTGACCATGTCCGGGCGGGCCCCGTAGAGGTCCCCGCCGAACCACTCCCCGACCCGGCCGAAGGCCGTGATCACCTCGTCGGCGACCAGCAGGAAGCCGTACCGGTCGGCCAGTGCCCGCAACCCCTGCCAATAACCCTTGGGCGGGGTGATGCAGCCGCCCCGGTTCTGTACCGGCTCGGCGATGAGCATGGCGACGGTTTCCGGACCCTCGGCCAGGATCGCGGCCTCCAGCTCCGCGAGCAACCACCCCGTGTACACCTCGTCGTCCGCGAACTCCGGCGCCAGGCCGAAGCGGTTGGTGTTCGACACGAACCGGGTGTCGATCACCGGCGGGCCGTAGGGCTGCGTCAGACCGGGGTCGTCGGTGAACGACAGGGTGCCGATGGTCAGCCCGTGGTAGGCGCTGAGCCGGGCGAACGCCTTCACCCGCCCCGGCTCCCCGCGCAGGGCGTGGTACTGGCGGGCGATCTTCCAGGCGGTCTCGACCGCTTCGGCGCCACCGCTCGAGAAGAAGGTGTGCTCGATGTCGACGGGGGCGATCCGGGACAGGCGCTCGGCGAGTTCGATCGCCGTGGGGTGCGCGGAGCCGGTCCACAGCGGGCTGTAGCACAGCTCGCGCAGTTGCCGTTCGGCGGCCTCGGCGAACTCGGGGCCGTAGGAGTAGCCGAGCTGGCAGCAGTACAGCCCCGACAGGCCGTCGATGTAGCGCCTGCCGTCCGTGTCGTCGACGTACGGGCCCTCCCCTCGCTGGACGACGAGGAGGTCTTGGCCCTCGTCGCCGAGCGATCCGTTGGCGGTCATGTGCAGCAGCAAGTGCCGCTGAGCGGTGGCCGCGGTCAGCTGAGCGGCGGCGGTGGTCATACGGCTTCACCGCCGGGGGTGGCGACTCCTACCGTGTTCTCGACGGAGAGCAGGGGGTCTTGTCGTCCGGTGCCGAGCCAGCGCACGAGGGCGACGAGGCCGAGGGCGAGGATGGCGAAGGCGATGAGGATGGCGCTGACGGCGGTGACGCTGGGGTCGATCTCGAAGGTGAGGGAGTTGTAGACCTGCACGGGCAGGGTGACGGTGTCGACGGAGGAGAGGAACTGGGAGATGTAGAACTCGTCGAAGCTGGTGATGAAGGAGAAGACGGCTGCGGCGATCATGCCGGGTGCGGCGAGGGGGAAGGTGATGCGGCGGGCGATGGTGAGGCGGCCGGCGCCCATGCTGGCGGCGGCGTCTTCGAGGCGTTCGTCGATGCCGCGCAGGGTGGCGATCAGGATGAGGACCGCGATGGGTGAGGCGAGCACGGTGTGGCCGAGGGCGATGGCGAGGGGGCTGCCCAGCATCGCGGCGGGCTCGAAGAGCAGGAACAGCCCGAGGGCGGTGACGATCTGGGGGATGACCAGCGGTCCGAGGACCAGGGCGTAGACCGCCGAGCGCAGCGGGAGTTCACTGCGGGTCAGGGCGGTCGCCGCGGTGACGCCGATGATGAGGGAGAACACGGTGCTCAGGGCGGCGACCAGGGCGCTCAGGGAGAGCGCGGCGGGCCATTTGCTGCCGTCGGCGAAGAGGGCCTTGTACCAGTTCAGCGTCCACGTCTGGGGCGGGAACTGTGCGAAGGCGTTGTTGCTGAAGGAGGTGACGACGATGACGACGATCGGCAGCGCCAAAAACAGCAGGATCACGGTGGCGATGGCGGTCAGCACGATCCGCCCGGTCAGGGTTTTGCGCAGCTCGATCATGACGCGCTCCTCTTCTTGCGGCTGGCGCCGAGGGAGCTTGCGAGCTTGACCAGGAGCAGTCCGGCCAGGGTGAGCAGCAGCAGGATGACGCCCTGTGCGGCGGCCCCGTTCCACTGGTTGTCCTTGGTGACCTGCTGGTTGATGAGGGTGGCGATCATCGTCTGCTTGGGTCCGCCCATCAGGGCCGGGGTGATGTAGTAGCCCAGCGAGAGGATGAAGCTGAGCAGTCCGGCACTGGCCAGGCCGGGCGCGACCAGCGGCAGGTAGATGCGACGAAATATGGTCACCCGGCCTGCGCCCATGCTGGATGCGGCCGCGAGCAGGCGGCGGTCCACGCCGCGCATCACTCCGTACAGCAGCAGCACCGTGTAGGGGAGCATCATCGAGGTGGTGCCGATGACCACACCGATCTCGTTGTAGAGCAGCTGGAACGGCGCCCCGGGAACCCGCAGGTCGACCATGGCCTGGTTCACCAGGCCCTTGTCGCCGAGCAGGATGATCCAGCCGTAGGTGCGTACCAGGGCGCTGATGAAGTGCGGGACGACCACGACCAGCATGGCAAGGCCGGCCAGCATGGGCTTGAGCCGGGTGATCGCCTGGGCCAGGAGGAAACCGAAGACCAGGCTGAGCACGGCTGTTTCGGCGGAGATCCGCAGTGTGGTGAACAGGACGGAGAGGTTGACGCCGGTCAGGGCGTCGGCGTACCAGTGCAGGGTGAACGATCCGTCGGCGTTCTTCAGGCTGAGCAGCAGCGTGGAGAAGATCGGGTAGACGAACAGCACCAGCAGGTAGACCACGACGGGCAGCGCGTACAGGATC
This sequence comes from Streptomyces griseus subsp. griseus, assembly GCF_000720255.1. GTDB lineage: Bacteria > Actinomycetota > Actinomycetes > Streptomycetales > Streptomycetaceae > Streptomyces > Streptomyces griseus_I. Next base: position 8,732 of record NZ_JOJE01000047.1, read on the forward strand.
CCGACACGGGTCCTGCGCGAGGCCAGGAGCTTGCGCGGCCGGGCAGGACCAGCGGTGAGGGTGGCGGCCATGGCTCACCCTCCCTGTTCGGTGGTGGGGAAGAGGTTGACGTCGTCCGGGTCGACGCTGATCCCGACCCGCTCACCGGCGACCGGGCCGCGGCCGGCCGGGACCTCCAGGCGCAGCAGCGGCGCGTCGCCGCCGTCGATGCGCACACCCGCGCGGACCAGAGTGCCCACGTAGGTGGCGGTCTCGACCGTGCCGGTACAGAAGCCGTCATCCGGTGCGCAGGCGCGCAGCCGGCCCGGCTGCACCGCGACCTTCACAGAGGTACCGGAGCCCAGCTGGTGGCGGCGCGCCTTGACCAGACCGCCGGACTGGTCGAGACGGACCAGGGTGTGCTCGCCGTCATGCTTCTCGACGCGGCCGGGCAGGAAGTTGGCCGCGCCCAGGAAGTCCGCCACGAACGCGGTCTTGGGCCGCTCGAACAGCTCCCTCGGGGTGTCGAACTGCTCGATCAGGCCGTTGCGCATCACCGCGATACGGTCCGACATGACCAGCGCTTCTTCCTGATCATGCGTCACATAGATGACGGTCAGGCCCAGTTCCTGCTGGATGGCCTTGATCTCGACCTGGAGCTGGTCGCGCAGCTTCTTGTCCAGCGCGCCCAGCGGCTCGTCCATCAAGATGACCGGCGGACGGTAGACCAGCGCCCGGCACAGCGCGACACGCTGCTGCTGACCGCCCGACAGCTCACGCGGCTTACGGCCGCCGAACCCCGACAGGCCCGCGATCTCCAGCGTCTCCCCCACCCGGCGGCGGATCTCGTCCTTGCCCACCCCGCGCAGCGTGAGCGGGAAAGCGACGTTCTCACTCACCGTCATGTGCGGGAAGAGCAAGTACTGCTGGAAGACGAAGCCCAGACCCCGCTTCTGCGGGGCGAGCCGTGTCACGTCACGGCCTCCGACGGTGATGGTGCCGGAGTCGGGTTCGCAGAACCCGGCGATCATCATCAACGTCGTGGTCTTGCCCGACCCCGAGGCGCCCAGGAAGGTGACGAACTCCCCGGCCGCGATCTCCATGGACGCCTCGTCGACAGCGACGACGTCCCCGTACGTCTTGCGCAATGCCACTACCGACAGCGCTTTGCCACTCGCGGTGGCCGGCGTGTTGCCGGCCACCGTGAGGGACGGTGTTGCAACACCGAATTCAGCCACGAGCCCACTCCAGCCAGCGCTTGGTGACGGCGTCCTCGTTCTTCATCCACCAGTCGATGTCCGCGTCAAAACCCTTGTCGTAGTACTGCGGCGCACCGGCGAGGGCGTTGCGCTCGTCCTCGGTGAGCTTGGCGTAGGCCCCCGGGGAGGACGGGTTCGACGGGAAGGCCTTGGCCAGGTTGGCCTGGCTCTCCGCCCGCAGCGAGAAGTCCATGAGCTGGTAGGCGGCGTCTATGTTGGCCGCGCCCTTGGCGATGGCGTAGCCCTGGAACTGACGCCGCATACCGTTGAGCTGCCGCTCCACCGGGACGCCCTGCTTCTGCAGGTCGGCGATACGGCCGTCCCACACGGTGGACATCGTCACTTCCTGGCGGCTGAGCAGCACACCGGGCAGCGGGCCGCTGTCCCAGAACTTCTTGATGTCCGAGCGCAGCCGGGTCATCACCTTGAAGGCACGGTCCACATCCAGCGGGTACAGCTTGTCCATCGGCACGCCGTCGGCCAGCAGCGCGAACTCCAGCTCGGGCAGGTCACCGTCCGGGTGGACCATCGCACGGCCGCCCTTGAACGCCTTGGTGTCCCAGAAGTCCGCCCACGACTCCGGCTTACGGCCCCCGAACGCATCCGTGCGGTAGGCCATACACGCGCCGTAGAAGCTGCTGCCGATGGCATGGTCGGTGACCTGGGCCTCGGGGATCTTCGCGCTCTTCACGCTCTTGACCCGGTCGGGGTCCAGCGTCTCCAGGGCCCCCTGCTGGACGTACTTGTTGTGCGACATCATCGAGTTGTTGATGAGGTCGCACTGCGGCCGGCCCTGCTTGATCTGCGCCAGCAGCGGAGCGTCGTCCAGGTTCAGCACCTTGACGGTGATGCCGGTCTCCTGCGTGAACGGCGTGTAGATCGCCTTCTGCAGGGCCGCACCGTAGGAACCGCCACTGTCACGGACGACCACCGTCTTGCCGCCGCCCTTGCCACCGCTGCCGGCGACGGACCGGCTGGTACCGGTACCGCAGGCGGAGAGGGTGGTCGCGGCGGCGACACCCGCGGTGACCCCGCCTATTCCTCGCAGGAACAGTCTGCGGTCTATTCGGGCATCTTTCATCGTGTGCCTCCTGGGTGGTGCTGGCCGTGAGAAGTGGAGCGGCTGGGGATGTGGAAAGGGGGGCGGGTGGAAATGGGGGTCTAGGGGCGGGGATCCGCCTCGTCGGAGCCGGCACCCAAACCGGGGGCCCGGAAGGTGTCGGCCCGCGCGGCCGTGTCGGGGTCCCACGGGACGGCGAGGGCGGCGAGTTCGGCACCGGTGGCGACGGTGAGACCGTGCATGCCGTAGAAGATCCGTCCGTCGGCCGGGGCGTGGACGGTGTGCTCTGTGCCGTCGGTCGGGTCGACGATGCGGCCGAGGATGTCGCCCTCGGCGACTTCGCCGATGACGTCGGCGCCGAAGGAGAACTCCGGGTACCACAGGCCGGTGGCCTCGGCGGTGACGCCGGCGGACCAGACCCACTCGCGGATCGTTGCCGGAGCGGAACCGTCCTGGTCGAGGACGCCCAGATGGCGAAGTGCCTTCAGCAGGCCGTCGACACGGCGGAGGGCGGTGGCCTCGTCCCGCCGGCCGAGCTGGCCCACCTCGACGAGGACCGCCGAGACGCCCCGGCGGGCGGCGGCCGCGTGGCTGTTGCCGCCCTCGGGCGTCAGCCCGAGGATGACGTCCTCGATGCCGAAGGAGCCTGCCAGTTCGGCCGTCGCCTTGTCCAGGTCCGGGTCACCGGTGAGGCGGTAGCCGACGAAGTCCCGCAGGACCTGGTCGATGCCGCCGCAGTGCAGGTCGATGTAGACGTCGGCGCCGTCGACCAGGTTCGCGAAGAGCCAGGCGGCCAGCCGCTCGGTGGGGCCGCCGGCCGGGTCGCCGGGGAAGACACGGTTGAGGTTCACGCCGTCGACCGGGGAGACGTTGAGCCTGCCCTGGTACACGGCGGGAGGGTTGGCGACCGGACAGACGATCACCTGCCCGCTCACCTCACAGGGCTCCAGCAGGTCTGCCAGACGCACGGCGGCTTCGATGGGCGTGAACTCGCCGCCGTGCACACCGGCGGTGATGACGACCCGGGGACCCGGGCGGGTTCCGTTGACCAGGGTCACCGGGATGTCCGTGGTGAGGGTGCCGAGAGGGGCCTGGACGGTGCCGCGCGCCTTGGTGCCGGGCCGGGCCTCCAGGGAACCGACGGAGAGGGTGCTGTCCTGCATGGTCATGCCTCCGTACGGCCGACGGTGGAGAGGAAGTCGATGGGCTGGGGCGAGGCGCCGTCCAGCGCGAGGTCCGCGGCTATGTCACCGAAGGCGGGTGAGAGCTTGAAGCCGTGACCGGAGAAGCCGGCGAGCAGGATCACGTTCTCGGCACCGGGCAGCGGGCCGACCAGTGGGCGGCTGCTCTCGGTGTAGCCCTCCATGTAGACGGACAGGCGCGTCGGGTCCGGGTGCAGGTCGGGCAGGTATCGCCGGATCAGCTCGGAGAAGATCTTCAGTTCGTCCGGCCGCACGGTGCGGTCCAGTTGGTTGGGGTCGTCGGCGAGCCGGTGCAGCGCGCGGGACAGTCCGAGCTTGACCGAGATGCCGTCCGGGGAGGGCAGGCCGTAGCAGTGGGTGGGTGCCGTGCGGATGAACGCCGGGCGCTCCTCGCCGAACCACGCGTCGGGGGCGGTGGGCACGTACCAGGCGCTGACGAGGCGGCGGACTTCGACCTCCCACGGCAGGTCGGGCAGCAGGTCGTTGACCCAGGGGCCGGGCGTGACGACGGCGGTGTCGAAGCGCTCGCTGCCGGAGTCGGTGCGGATCTCCACGCCGCCCGCGACGGGGACGATCTCCCGGACCGTGCTGTAGCGGTGGATCACGGCGCCCAGTTGCTCGGCGCGGCGGGCGGCGGTCTGGATCGTCAGCTCCGGGCGGATGAAGCCGGCACGGCGGTCGAGCACGGCCGCGTCGCCGTCCTCGATGCGGTACTGAGGGAAGCGCTTGGCGAGCGTCTCGGCGTCCAGCACCTCGTGGTCGAGATCGTGCAGGGCGATGGACTCGAGGACGGTGGCCATCTGCTGGTGCTCGGTCGGCCCCATGAGCAGGCATCCGGTCAGTCGGCGCAGCTCGCGGCCGGTCTCCTGCTGGAGCTGCTCCCAGAGGGCATCGGCGTGCTTGAGAAGCGGGACGTACCGGGAGTCCTCGAAGTGCGCGCTGCGGAAGATCCGGGACTCGCCGCCGGCGGCGCTGCGGTCGTGGCCGGGTGCGTAGCGGTCGTATCCGACGACCTCGGCGCCACGGGCCGCCAGCCGCCAGACGGCCTGGCTGCCCATCGTTCCGACGCCGACCACCGCGACGCGCTTCCTGGCAGCTGACACAGGACTTTCCTTTCGTATCGCCGAGGCGCATGCTGAGCCTTCGACGTGAGGCTGTTCGATTCGAGATGGTTTGGGCGGGAGCCAGGTCCTCCTCGTGGACCTGCGGCCGACAACCGCCGCATCTCGCAGTCCGGCTCACTTCCGGGAGATCTCCCCGAGGGCCGTACCACTATGTGGAATGCTGTGCTAGAATCTGGCACAGAGAATGACAGTGGCTTCAGAGGGGAGTCAAGAGGGTGTCCAGCAGAAATTTCGAGGATTAACAGGGGGAAACCGGATGGAAATGAAGAGCGTCACCAGGTCGCTGCGCGTCCTGGAGGCGGTCGCCCAGCATCAGCCCGTGACCGTAGGGGAGTTGACGAAGATCTTCGGGCTGCCGAAGTCCACCCTGCAGCGCACCTTGGTCACGCTGGCGGAGGCCGGCTGGCTGCGCGCCAGCCGCAAGGACACCACCCGCTGGGAGATCGGCGCCCGCGTGCTGGCCGTACGACCGGCCGCCCTGCAGGGCTCCAGCCTGTTCGCCGCCGCACGCGAACCCATGATCCGGCTCCGCGACACGGTGAACGAGACCATCCACCTCTCGGTACCGGACGCCCTGCAGTGCATGGTCGTGGTGGACCGCGTCGACTGCGATCAGGCGGTACGCACCTTCCACACGATCGGCGACACCTCACCCCTGCACGCCACCGCCGTCGGGCGCGCCATCCTCGCCCACCTTCCGAGGCGGGACGTCGAAGACCTCATCGCGGCAGGACTGGAGCGGTTCAGCGACACGACCCCCGTCGAGCCCGACGAGCTGCGCGCCGAGCTGGACCGGATCCGAACCGACGGCTACGCGGTCAACCGCAACCAGTACCGGCCGGGCGTCTGCGCCGTCGCTGCCGCCGTGCTCGACGAGGACGGCACCCCGCTGGCCGCCGTGGCCGTCTCCATGCCCGAGGCACGGTACGACGGCGCACGGACGCCCAAGTGGGGCCGCCTCGTCGCCGACACGGCCGCGGAGATCTCGCAGCGCCGCCTGGGCGCCTGAAGGGCAGACGACGGCCCGCAAGCCGTCGACCGAGGGCCGGCTCGCACGCGTCAGCTCGCGAGCCGGCCCTCAGCCTTGCGCCACGGCAGCCACCGCCCTGTCGCCCGGCGAAGGCCGGTCCTGTGGTCGGCCGAATTCCAGTAACATGCCGCATTGTGGAATGCTATGCTGGAATCCGGCACGGATCATGACCGTGACTTCATGCTGAAGTCACGAGCGAGAACCAGGAATCCACAGGTCCGAGGGGGCATCGAATGGAAATGAAGAGCGTCACCAGGTCGCTGCGGGTTCTGGAGGCGGTCGCCCGCCATCAACCCGTGACTGTCGGGGAGTTGACGAGGATTTTCGGGCTGCCGAAGTCCACCCTGCAGCGCACCCTGGTCACACTCAACGAGGCGGGCTGGCTACGGGCGAACCGCAAGGACACCACTCGCTGGGAGATCGGCGCCCGCGTCCTGGCCGTACGGCCCGCCGCCCTCCAGGGCTCCAGCCTGTTCGCCGCCGCACGTGAACCGATGCTCCGGCTCCGCGACGCGCTGAACGAGACCATCCACCTGTCCGTGCCGGACGCCCTGCACGGCATGGTCGTCGTCGACCGCGTCGACTGCGACCACGCCGTACGCACCTTCCACGCCATCGGCGACACCTCGCCCCTGCACGCCACCGCCGCCGGGAACGCCGTCCTCGCCCATCTGGGGAAGTCCGAGATAGACGAGGTCACCGCGGGGACGCTGGAGGGTTACGGCGAAGAGACCATCACCGACCCGGAGCAACTGCGGGCGGAGCTCCACCGCGTGAAAGAGCGTGGCTACGCCGTCAACCACAACCAGTACCTGCAGGGTGTCTGCGCGATCGCGGCACCCGTGCTCGACGGTGAGGGCACACCGCTGGCCGCCGTGGCCGTCTCCCTGCCCGACTCCCGCTTCGAGCCCGGCCGACTGCCCGAGCTGGGTCGGCTGGTCGCCGAGACGGCGGCGGAGATCACCGCCAGGCACCCGGCCTGACGACGGTCCCGGTTCCTGTCCTCCCCCGGCTGACGGCCGGGTCGCGCGTAGGCATCACTTCACGATCACGTAGATCTTGCGCACGGTTTCGATGGTCTTCCAGACACCGACGAAGCCCGGCTTCATGACAAAGCTGTCGCCTGCCTTGTAGACCGCCGGCTCGCCACCGTCCGGCGTGAGTTCGACGATGCCGGCGAGGATGTGGCAGAACTCGAAGGTCTCGCCCTTGATCGAGCGCGTCTCGCCGGGCGTCGCTTCCCAGACTCCCGTATGGATCATCTCCCCGCGGGCGATGTCCTGGGGCCAGGTCCTGAACGCGGGGTCGCCGGAAACGAGACGTTCCGGGGGCGGGCCGGACTCGTGCGGCGCGAAGGAGGGATTGGTGTCGACGGTCTTCAGAAACGACATGCTTTCCTTTCTTTGTTCAGGGCCTGACCACGTTCAGGGCCTGACCACGTTCAGGGCCTGACCACGTTCAGGGGCTGACCACGTTCAGGGCCTGACCACCTTCATCGCACGGGCACCGCGAGGTACTGGTACTCCAGGAACTCGTCGATCCCGACCCGGCCGCCCTCGCGGCCCAGCCCCGACTGCTTGACGCCGCCGAAGGGGGCGGCCGGGTTGGACACGAGACCCGTGTTCAGCCCCACCATGCCCACCTCCAGCCGCTCGCTCACCCGCAGGGCACGGTCGAGGCCTTCGGTGAAGACGTAGCCGACCAGGCCCCAGGGGGTGTCGTTGGCCCGGCGGATCACCTCGTCCTCGTCGTCGAAGGTGAGGATCGCGGCGACGGGGCCGAAGATCTCCGTGTCCATCAGGCGGCTGCCGGGATCGACGTCGGCCAGCACGGTCGGCGGGTAGAAGCAGCCGGGGCCTTCGGGTGCATGGCCCCCGACGAGCACCTGCGCCCCGCGTTCCACCGCGTCGGCGACCAGCTCCTCCACCTTGGCGCGCCCCCTCTTGTCGATCAGCGGGCCGACGTCGACCCCGTCCCGGGTGCCCGGACCGACGACCAGCGCGCCCATCCGCTCGGCCAGCCGCCGCCCGAACTCCGCCGCCACCGACCGGTGCACGAAGAAGCGGTTGGCCGCCGTGCACGCCTCGCCCATGTTGCGCATCTTGGCGACCATCGCGCCGTCCACGGCCTTGTCCAGGTCGGCGTCCTCGAAGACGACGAACGGCGCGTTGCCGCCCAGTTCCATCGACGTCCGGACCACCGCCTGAGCGCTCTGGGCGAGGAGCAGCTGCCCGACGGCCGTGGAGCCGGTGAAGGAGAGCTTGCGAATCCGCCCGCCGCGCAGGAGCGGTTCGCACACCTCCCCCGCACGGGAGGTGGTGACGACGTTCAGCACGCCGTCCGGCAGCCCGGCCTCCTTCAGGATCGCGGCGAGAGCCAGGCTGGACAGAGGGGTCTGCGGGGCGGGCTTGAGCACCATCGTGCAGCCGGCGGCGACCGCCGGGCCGATCTTGCGGGTGCCCATCGCCAGCGGGAAGTTCCACGGGGTGATCAGCAGGCAGGGGCCGACCGGGCGACGGGAGAGCAGCATGCGGTTGCGGCCGTCCGGCAATGTGGCGAGGCCACCGTCGATACGCACGGCCTCCTCGGAGAACCAGCGGAAGAACTCCGCCGCGTACGCCACCTCTCCCCTGGCCTCGGCGAGCGGCTTGCCCATCTCGGAGGTCATCAGGTGGGCGAGTTCGTCGGTGCGCTCGATGATGATCTCGTAGGCGCGGCGCAGGATCTCGCTGCGCGCCCGGGGCGCCGTACGGGCCCACTCCTCCTGCGCCCGCACGGCCGCTTCCTCGGCGAGCTTGGCGTCCTTGGGGCCGGCGTCGGCGACATGGCAGAGGATCTCGCCGGTGGCGGGGTCGTCGACGGGCATGGTGGCGCCGTCCGCGGCGTCCACCCAGGCGCCACCGATGAACAACTGCGTGGGCGTGTCGGTCATGAGTTCTCTCCTGGTTGTCCGGGTCGGTCGGCGGCGGGGTCGAGCAGTTCCGCGAGGTGCAGGGCGCGGATGCCCCGGTCCCCGGCGAGGTGGTCGATCTGGGTGGCGCAGCTGAAGCCGTCGGCGACGACGACGGCCGGTGTACGCGGGTCCATGTCGTCGAGGCGTGGCCTCAGGGCGAGGTCGGCGACGGCCATCGAGGTGTCGTAGTGCTGTTCCTCGAAGCCGAAGTTGCCGGCGAGCCCGCAGCAGCCCTCGGCCTCGTCGACCTTGCGTACGCCGAGGCGGCCGAGCAGGTCGCGGGGATGACGGCCCTTGAAGGTGGCGTACTCGTGGCAGTGCGTCTGGAGAACGACGTTGTCCGGCATCGCCGGTGGCTCCCAGCCGGGTGTGGCGAGGTCGGTCAGGGCTCCGGTGAGGGTGTGGACGCGGGACGCGACGCGCCGGGCGGCGTCGGTGCCGAGGAGTTCGGGCACGTCACGCTTGAGCGCTGCGGCGCAGCTGGGCTCGGCCACGACGATGGGCCGTTCGTCGCCGTTGTCCAGGCGGGCGACGGTGCGGGCCATGATGCGGCGCGCGAGCGACAGTTGGCCGGTGCTCACCCAGGTCAGGCCACAGCACAGGTCGTCCTGTGCCGTGCAGGGAATGCCGGCGTCGGCGAGTACGCGGCTCGCGGCCCCGGCCACCTCGGGGCGGAAGGCGCGGGTGAAGCTGTCGACGAAGAGCAGGGCCTTCGCCGGCTCGCCGGTCCTCGCCGTGCGCAGGGCCTTGCGCAGCGCGCGGCGGGAGGCGAAGGCGGGGATCCGGCGTTTCGTGGTCACGCCGCCGAGGCGCGCGAGCAGCTTCCCGAGGGGTCCACGCAGCAGCGCGTTGACCGGGCGGGCCGCGTATCCGACGAGCTTGGACGTCAGGGGCAGCCAGCCCAGGGAGTAGTGGGAGCGAGGCCGGAGCCTGCCCTTGTAGTGCTGGTGCAGGAACTCCGCCTTGTAGGTGGCCATGTCGACGCCGACCGGACAGTCGCTGGAGCAGGCCTTGCAGGACAGGCACAGGTCGAGGGCGTCACGTACCTCCGTGGAGCGCCAGCCGTCCTGGACGGTTCCGCCCCGCACCATCTCCTGGAGCAGGCGGGCCCGGCCCCGCGTCGAGGCGTTCTCCTCGCCCGTGGCCCGGTAGCTGGGACACATCACGCCGCCGGCGTCGCTGCGGCAGCGGCCGACACCGACACAGCGGCGTACCGCTCCCGCGAATCCGTCCTTGTCGTGGGGAAAGGTGAACGTCGTATCCACGAGCGGGAGTTCACGCAGAGCGAGGTCGGCGTCGAGCGGCGCCGGGGCGACGATCACGCCGGGGTTGAGCAGCCCCTCCGGGTCGAAGATCTCCTTGAAGGCGGCGAACGCCCGGATCATCCGGTGGCTGTACATGACCTCCAGCAGCTCGCCCCGGGCCCGCCCGTCGCCGTGCTCGCCCGACAGGCTTCCGCCGTGCTCCACGACCAGGGCGGCTGCTTCCGACAGGAACCGGCGGGTGGCGGCCCGCCCCGCGTCCGTGGCGAGGTCGAAGTCGATGCGCACATGGACGCATCCCGCGCCGAAGTGCCCGTACAGCACGCCGGTCAGGCCGTGCGCGGCCAGCAGCTTGCGGAAGTCACGCAGGTAGGCGGCCAGGTCCTCGGGCGCGACGGCCGCGTCCTCCCAGCCGGGCCAGGACTCCGAGCCGTCGACGAGCCGGGCTGCGAGCCCTGCCCCGTCCTCGCGGACCCGCCACAGCGAGCGCCGCTCGGCCGGGCTGTGCACGACCCGCCCACCGGTCATCCGGCCCTGTGCCCTGAGCACGTCCAGCAGTTCGTCGGCGCGGGCGTCGACGGCCGCCTGGTCGTCGCCGTCGAGCTCGACGTACAGCCAGGCACGCCCCTCGGGGAGGCCGGTGACGGAGTCCGGACCGCGCCGGGCGCGCATGGTGGCGACGATCGCCTCGTCCATGCCCTCCACGGCGGTGGGGTTCCAGCGCAGGATCTCGGGGACGTCCTCGGCGGCGTCGACCACGTCGTCGTAGCCGAGGGTGAGCAGGGTGGAAGCCTGTGCGGTCGCCACCAGGCGGACCGTCGCCGCGGTGACGACCGCACAGGAGCCCTCGGTGCCCACCAGTGCGCGGGCCATGTCGAAGCCGTGCTCGGGCAGCAGGTGGTGCAGCTGGTAGCCGGAGACCTGGCGCGGGACCCGGCCCAGCTCGGTGCGGATCGACGCCAGGTTGCCGTCGATCAGGCGGCGCACGTCCGCTTCCAGACCGGCGACACGATGGACGGCGTCGGTGTCGACCGGGCCGGCGGCCCGCAGTCCGGTGCGGTCGGCGACGGCCCGCACGCCGTCGGCCGTCACGATCTCCAGCGCCTCGATGTGACCGCTGGTACGCCCGTGCCGCACGGATCGGTTGCCGCACGCGTCGTTGCCGATCATGCCGCCGATGGTGCAGCGGCTGTGCGAGGACGGGTCGGGCCCGAACGTGAGCCCGTGCAGGGCGGCCGCGGACCGCAGCGCGTCCAGGATCACCCCGGCCTCGACGCGCGCGGTGCCGGCCACCGGGTCGATGTCCAGGATCCGGTTCATGTACCGGGAGAAGTCCAGCACGACGCCGGGTCCGACGGCGTTGCCCGCCATGCTGGTGCCACCGCCGCGCGCGGTGACCGGGATGCCTGTCTCACGGCAGGCCCGCAGCACCGCGACGACGTCGTCGGCGCAGCGGGGAAACACCACGGCCCGCGGCGGGACCCGGTAGTTGGAGGCGTCGTAGGCGTAGGGACCGGTGGAGCCGGGGCCGGTCTCCACCCACAGGCCGGGAGCGGTCTCGGCGAGCCGCGCGACCAGCGGCTCCAGGGCCGTGGTGGTGTCCGTCATGGCCGTGCCGCGCCCGATGTGCCGGCCTCGACCGCGCTCGCCCACGCCTGGAGGCCCTCGTCCACCGCCGTCTCGTCGATGACGAGCGCCGGAATCATCCGGACGACCTGGTTCCAGGCGCCGCACAGCAACAGGAGCAGGCCCTCGTCGACGGCGGCGCGCTGGACGCGGGCGGCGGTCTCGGGGTCGGGGCTGCCGTCCTCGGTGACGAACTCGGTGGCCAGCATCAGGCCGAGGCCCCGCACGTCCCCGATGCCGGGCGTCCGGTCGGCCACCGCCTCCAGCCCGTGGCGCAGCCGCTCGCCCATCGCCTCGGCGTTCTCGACGAGCTTCTCGTCGCGTACGACGTCGAGGGTGGCGCAGGCCGCGGCGCAGGCGACGGCGTTCGCGCCGTACGTACCGCCCTGCGAGCCGGGCCACGCCTTGGTCATCAGCTCCTCGGAGGCGGCGATGCCCGACAGCGGGAAGCCGCTGGCCAGGCCCTTGGCGGTGACGAGGATGTCGGGCGTGACGCCGAAGTGGTCGTGACCCCAGAAGCGGCCGGTGCGGCCGACGCCGGTCTGCACCTCGTCGAGGATGAGGAGGAAGCCGTGGCGGTCCGCGCGCTCGCGCAGGCCTTCCATGAAGGCGCGGGTGGCGGGCACGTACCCGCCCTCGCCGAGCACCGGCTCGACGATGATCGCCGCCGTGTCGGCGGGCGAGGAGATCGTCTGGAGCGTGTAGTCGAGCTCCTTCAGGGCGAAGCGGGTGGCGGTCTCCTCGTCCCAGCCGTACCGGTGGGCGGACGGGAAGGGCGTGACGACCACGCCGCTCATCAGCGGGGAGAACCCGGAGCGGAAACGAGTGCCGGAGGTCGTCATGGAGGCGGCGGCGACGGTACGGCCGTGGAAGCCGCCGTGGCAGACGATGACGTTGGGGCGGCCGGTGGCCTGGCGGGCCAGCCGCAGCGCGGCCTCCACCGCCTCGCTTCCGGAGTTGGTGAAGAACAGGCTGTCCAGGCCGGCCGGCAGCACCTCGCCGAGCTTGTCGACCAGACGGCGCAGCGGCTCGTGCATGACCGTCGTGTACTGGCCGTGGATCAGCGAGCCCACCTGCTCCTGGGCCGCCGCCACGACCTTGGGGTGGCAGTGCCCGGTGCTGGTGACGCCGATGCCGGCTGTGAAGTCGAGGTAGCGGCGGCCGTCCTGGTCGAAGAGGTGGACGCCCTCGCCCCGGGTCGCCACCACAGGCGTGGCCTGGCGAAGGTGCGGCGACAGTGCGGTCATGTTCGTCTCCCGGCCTCGGTGTTCGGTCTGCTGCGGTCCACCGAGCATCCCCGCGGGCGAGGGGTGCGCCAACGCGCGATCTGTCCGGCCGGGACGCGACATCCGGACGTTGTGTCAGCCTCCTCGGGGGCACGCCGGGTACCGATCACGCACGGACCGCTCTTGCGCAGGTCAGAGACGCTTGTCAGAGTGGCCGGGCACTCCCCGGGCTCCATGCCGAGTTCGGGCAGGAACCCTTGGAGAGACCGTGAACGACAACCACCCGGCCGGCCAGGGGTCCACCCGTCCGCTCACGGTGGCCGATGTCCTCGCGCTTCCCGTCCTGGCCGCCGGACGACCCCAGGTCGTCACCGGCGTGCCGCACCTGGACCGTCCGGTCCGGTGGGTCCACATCACCGAGCTGACCGACCCCGCATCGTTCCTCAAGGGCGGAGAACTCGTCCTCACCACCGGAATGCCCCTGCCGCAGGACGCGGCCGGCGTGCGCCGGTACGTCGACGAACTCGCCGACATCGGGGCGGCGGCCCTGGTCATCGAACTCGTACGCCGCTACCACCGCCCGCCGGACCCGCTCGTCGACGCCTGCCGCCGTCGCGGCCTGCCCCTCGTCACCCTGGCCAAGGACGTCAACTTCCTGGAGGTCACACAGGTCGTGCACGCGCTCCTGCTGGGCAACCAGACGGACGCCATGCGCCGCACCCAGCGCATCCACGAGGCGTTCACCGCTCTCACCCTGCGCGGAGCCGGGCCGGAGGACGTGGTGCGCGCGGCGGCGGAGATGAGCGGCCGTACGGTCGTCCTGGAGAACCTGGTACATCAGGCCCTCATCTGCGAGCCGTCCGGGCTCACCGTCGAGGAGGCACTCGCCGACTGGGAACAGCGCTCCAGGGCGGCCGTGCCCGGCGACAACGCAGCGAGACGCGGCCCGGAGGGCTGGCTCACCGCACCCGTCGAGTACCAGGGCGAGCGCTGGGGTCGCGTGGCCATGCTCCCGGCGCGCACCGAAGGACCGGCGTTCGGGCCGGAGGACATCACCCTGCTGGAGAGGACCGCGATGGCACTGACCGTCGCGCGCCTCATCCACCCCACCCCATGGGAACGCACAGCGCACCGGAACGCCCTGCTCGACCTCGTGGAACAGCGCCACCGCTCGGCGGAGGACGCCCGCGCCCGCTGCTCCGCACTGGGCCTGCCGACCGATCGAAGCTACTTCATCGCCGCCCTGGTGGACCTGCGCGCAGGGAAGGGGGGAGCCGAGATCGAGTCCCGTCTGTTGCAGGAGTTGAGAACGGCGGGCGTGCCGGCCCTCGTCGGCGAACTGGCCTCCGATCGCATCGGCATCCTGCTGGCTCTGCGTACCGCCCAGCCATGGCGTCCCGTCGTCGAGCGCCTGTCCGGCACGGTACTGAGCCCGGCGCCGGGCGCGGTCGTGAGTGTCGGCTCCGAGGCAACGGACCTCACGGACACCGCCCGCTCCTTCCGCGAGGCCGCCCGCGTCGCCGAGGCCACCCCGCCCGGCCAGCCCCTCCCCCCGGACCGCTCCTTCCACGAGCTGTCCGACATCGGCCTGCGCCGCCTGCTGTACGCCCTGCGTGAGGACACCCGTGTCCAGGAGTACACCGAACGGCAGCTCCGGCGCCTCATCGACCACGACATCCAGCACGGCACCGACCTGCTGACGACCCTGCGCCACTACCTCGACGCGGCCGGCAACAAGACGACCGCCGCCCGCCGGGGCGGCCTCTCCCGCGAGACCATGTACCAACGCCTGCGCACCATCGAGCGTCTCCTCGACCGTGACCTCGAATCGGGCGGCCAGCGCACCGAGCTCCACGTGGCACTTGCGGCACTCGATGTGTTGCGAGCCGACTGACGCGGAATCCCGGTGCGGCTCGTCCCGGTGCTGTCCGGCGCCGCGAGGGCGCACCAACGGCGCCAGACAGCGGATGAAAGCTGCGCCGCGATAGTTATGTCATGTACATGACATCTCTTGGATCATTCGAAATTTCGATTCGCTTTCGGATCGCTGATCTCACGGATGCTAGAGGGATTCCCGAGGCTGTCAACACGCTCGTCGAATCATCCGCCCGATTGACCGGATATCAACCATCCACGATCGCGCCCTCGGCGTCGAAATATTTCGCTAACCCAAGCGAATCCTTCGAGACATATTGACGGGAGCTCTCCGACTCCTATCATCCAGGATGCCCACCCATCGATGAGCGTTCGAATTCTCGAACCCAGAGAGGCCGACCATGCATATGTCATGTCCTCAACAACACATGGGCCGCCGTCGGGCGTACACCGACCGGGTGGGTGTCGACGTCATCCGCTTCGGCTGCACCTTCAACAGGAACACGACCGGCACCGGCACCGAGGCCGCGAGCACGTCCGCCTCCGGCGGTGCGATCCGGCTGCACGCGAACGCGGCCATCCGCCCCGGCGCCGCACGCCCCCCGCCTTCTCCTACAGCACCGACGGCACCACCTTGACCCGCCTCGGACCCGCTTTCTCCCTGGGCGACGACTGACGGTTCTTCAGGGGCTACCGATCGCCCACGTCCTGCGGAGGTCCACCGACCGCACCACGCAACCCCCCACCAACCGTACGAGGAGAACCATGAACCCGCTGAAGCGGCTCGACCGTCGTCGAGCCTCGGTGTTGTCCCTGGTGGCCGCGACCGTCCTGGTGACACCCGGGACCGCGATCGGCGCGCCCGACGCCGTGAAGGCCTCCACCCTGGGCGCCCAGGCGGCCCAGTCCGGACGGTACTTCGGAACCGCCGTGGCCGCGGGCAGGCTCGGCGACGGCACGTACACCGGCATCCTGAACCGCGAGTTCAACTCGGTCACACCCGAGAACGAGATGAAGTGGGACACGACCGAGCCGTCCCGCGGCTCGTTCAACTTCGGCCCCGCGGACCAGATCGCCAACCGCGCACAGGCCCGCGGTCAGCGCCTGCGCGGCCACACCCTGGTCTGGCACTCCCAACTGCCCAACTGGGTCCGCTCCATCAGGGACGCGAACACACTGCGCGGCGTGATGAACAACCACATCACCACCTTGATGAACCGCTACAAGGGCCGGATCCACTCCTGGGACGTGGTCAACGAGGCCTTCGCGGACGGCGGCAGCGGCCAGCACCGTTCCTCGGTGTTCCAGAACCTGCTGGGCGACGGCTTCATCGAGCAGGCCTTCCGCACCGCACGGTCGGCCGACCCGTCGGCCAAGCTCTGCTACAACGACTACAGCATCGAGAACTGGAGCGACGCCAAGACCCAGGGCGTGTACCGCATGGTCCGCGACTTCAAGGCGCGCGGCGTGCCCATCGACTGCGTCGGCCTCCAGTCCCACTTCGGCGCCGGCGGCCCGCCCGCCAGTTTCCAGACCACCCTGTCGAACTTCGCCGCCCTCGGTGTGGATGTCCAGATCACCGAACTGGACATCGCGCAGGCGTCGCCGACCGCGTACGCGAACACGGTCAGGGCCTGCATGAACGTGGCCCGCTGCACCGGCATCACGGTCTGGGGCATCCGGGACAGCGACTCGTGGCGCAGCGGTGAGAACCCGCTGCTGTTCGACCGCAACGGCAACAAGAAGTCCGCGTACAACGCGGTGCTGACGACGCTGGGCGGAACGCCCGCCGCTCCGCGCGGCACTACCGACGCCGCCGCTGAACTTCAGTGACTGGTCCCAGGCCGGCTCGGCCACGCACCACCACCTGGGCCGCGGCGCCATCGGTCGCGCGTACCGAGCCGCACCGCGGGTCTTCCACTACGCGCCACAGCGGCTGTGACACCTCGTGTACCAGACCGGCAACGCTCGTACTCCACCGGCGCAGGGCTCCAACCGGTACGCGCTGTTCGAAGCGAGCAACATGTTCAAGATCCAGGGCAGCAGCGAGTACCTGCTCCTCGTCGAGGCCATCGGCTCGGACGGCCGGCGCTACTTCTGCTCGTGAACCACGAGCAGCCTCGCCGGCTCGTGGTCGCCCCTGGCCGCGTCCGAGGGCAACCCGTTCGCTCGGGCCGGCGGTGACTCCAACCTCCTCCCGTGGCGGCTGCGCCTCCTGACCCAGACCAACCAGACCTGCTGACCGGCTGTGCCGTGGGGAGCGCTTCCGTCGGGAGCGCTCCCCACGCTCACCGCCGACCTTCGGAACGCACCCCTGTCAGAAAGCCGAGGTACTGTCATGCGCCGCAGACTTCTCGCCCTGGTGGCAGCACTCTCCTCGCTGCCGCTGGCGCTCGCCGCCGCCCCGTCCGCCCACGCGGCCGACCCGACGACCATGACCAGCGGGTTCTACGTGGACCCCGACTCCAGCGCGAAGCGGTGGGTCGCGGCCAACCCCGGTGACGGCCGGACGCCCGCGATCAACGCTTCCATCGCCAACACACCGACGGCCCGCTGGTTCGGCTCCTGGAGCGGCACCATCGGCACCGCCACCGGCGCGTACGTGGGCGCCGCGGACGCCCGGGACAAGCTGCCCCTCCTCGTCGCCTACAACATCTACAACCGCGACTACTGCGGCGGACACTCCGCGGGCGGAGCCTCCTCCCCCTCCGCCTACGCCAACTGGATCGCCCAGTTCGCGGGCGGAATCGCCGGCCGCCCGGCCGTTGTCGTCCTCGAACCGGACTCCCTCGGGGACTACGGCTGCATGACCCAGGCCCAGATCGACGAACGCGAGAGCATGCTGACCGGAGCCCTCGCCGAATTCAACCGTCAGGCCCCCAACACCTGGGTCTACCTCGACGCCGGCAACCCGGCCTGGGCGAGCGCGACGACCATGGCCCGGCGCCTTCACGAAGCGGGGCTCCGGCAGGCCCACGGTTTCTCGCTCAATGTCTCCAACTACCTGACGACAGCCGAGAACACCGCGTACGGCAACGCCGTCAACAGGGAACTCGGCGCCCGGTACGGCTACACCAAGCCGTTCGTCGTGGACACCAGCCGCAACGGCAAGGGCTCCAACGGCCAGTGGTGCAACCCTTCGGGCCGCCGCATCGGCACCCCCTCCCAGCTGGGCGGAGGCGCCGAGATGCTCTTGTGGATCAAGGTCCCGGGCGAGTCCGACGGCAACTGCGGCGTGGGAACCGGCTCCTCGGCCGGACAGTTCCTCCCGGAGGTCGCCTACAAGATGATCTACGGCTACTGATCCGCGGCCGCTCGCGTGCCGATCCGCGGGCCGAGGTCGACCGCGCCTGAGAAGGACGTGGACCGGCCTCGGCCCCGACGTGCGGTCGGCCTCCGACTCCTGAACCTCCTGGCCCCCCAGGAGGGCGACCGTGAAGTCCCACGGCGAGCACCTCCCGGCGGGGTCGACGCGGCCTCGGCCCGCCGGCATCGGGCTCCGGTGGAGTGCCGCCGAGACCCTCTTGACTCCCCGCCGCGCCGCTGTCATCGTCTATTCCATATTGTGGGATAGCATTCCACTTTGTGGCACGTGAACATCTCTGCGGCACCCTCGCTTGCCGTGGGGCTTGCAACCTCGACCGATTCCCGAAGGAGACGGTCCACTGTGGACGCCACCGACGAGAAGATCATCGCCGAGCTGACCCGCAACGCCCGCGTCTCGCACTCCGAGCTGGCCGGCAAGGTACTGCTCTCCCGCAACGCGGTGCGCCAGCGCATCGAACGGCTGGAGCGCCAGGGCCACATCGCCGGCTACACCATCGTCCGCGCGGGCGACAACACCGGCCACGCCGTCTCGGCCCTCGTCCTCGTCCACCGCCAGGACCGCATGCGCGGAGGCGACGTCCTGGCCGCACTCAAACGCATCCCCGAGGTCGTCATCTGCGAGATCCTCAGCGGCGACTTCGACATCATGGTGCGCCTGGAGGCGGCCTCACTGGAACGCATACGCAACATCTGGGAGAACATCGCCCAGATGCCCGGCGTACGGGACACGGTCACCGCGCTCACCCTGTCCAGCATCGTCAACCACCCGCGAGGGGAGCGGAGTTCAACGGCACCGGAGTGAGCAGCGCCACCGCCTCTTCCCTGGACGGCAGCCAGCCCTGACCGCGAGCTCCACCACGTCGTGCTCGGCACAGAAGTCCGTCATTGGACCACGTCAGTGATGTGGTTGACGCAGACGACCTTGGGCTGGGTCATCTCCTCGAAGGCGAAGCGCACGCCTTCGCGGCCCATGCTGCCGTATTTGAAGCCGCCGAACGGCATGGCGTCGAAACGGTAGTCGGACGAGTCGTTGATCATGACTCCGCCGGCTTCCAGCAGCCGGGCCGCGCTCAGGGCGTGGTCCAGGCGCGAGGTGAAGATGCCCGCGTGGAGGCTGTAGTCGATGGCGTTGGCCTGCTCGATGGCATCCTCGAAGGACGTGAACGGCTGCAGTACGACAACGGGGGCGAACACCTCCTCCTGCCAGATCGAGCAGGCCTGCGGGACGTCTGCCAGGACGGTCGGCGCGTACAGGGAGCCGGTGGCGTGGTTGCCGCACAGCAGCACCGCGCCCTGGGCCAGCGCCGTGTCGACCTTGGCCCGGGTGGCGGCCGCGGCCTCCTGAGTGATCATGGGGCCGACGTCGGTGCGCTCGTCGAGGGGGTCACCGACGCGCAGGAGTCTGGTGCTTGCGACGAAGGCGTCGCGGAAGCGCTCGTAGATTTCACGGGCGATGAGGATCCGCTGGGTGCCGATGCAGTTCTGGCCCGCGGCCCAGAACGCGCCGGAGACACAGCAGGCGACTGCCTCGTCGAGGTCGGCGTCGTCCATGACGATGACCGGGGCGTTGCCGCCCAGATCCATGGCGAGCTTTTTCAGACCGGCCGTGCGGGAGATGGCCTCGCCGGTGGCGAAACCGCCGGTGAAGGACACCATGCGCACGTCGGGGGCGGCGACGATCGCGGCGGCGATGCCGGCGTCGCCGTTGACGACGGTGACGACCTCCTCGGGCAGGCCGGACTCGATGAGGGTGTCGACCAGCCGCAGGGCGGACAGCGGCGTCAGCGCGGACGGTTTGAGGATGACCGCGTTGCCGCCGGCGATGGCCGGGCCGAGCTTGTGGGCGACCAGGTTGAGGGGGTCGTTGAACGGGGTGATCGCGGCGATGACGCCCAGCGGTTCGCGGGTGAACCAGCCCTGCCGTTTCTCGGAGCCCTCATAGGAGTCGAAGGGGATGACCTCGCCGGCGTTGCGCCGTGCCTCGGCTCCGGACAGGGACAGGGTGTTGACCGCGCGGGCCACTTCCTTGCGGGCCTGGGTGATGGTCTTGCCTGCCTCGCTGACGATCAGCTGGGCGAAGGACTCGGCACGCCGCTCGATCAGGTGGGCGGCGCGCTCCAGGACCGCGGCCCTGGCGGCGCGGGACAGCGCGGCGGCGGTGCGGCGCCCGCACCTGGCCTGCTGCAGGATGCCGCCGATGGCGCCTGCGTCGACGGTGGGCACGGAGGCGATGATCTCGCCGGTGTAGGGGTTGTGCACGGGCGCCGTGTCGGTGCCGAGTTCGATGGCCGAGGGCACGGCGGTGTCAGACACGGTGCGTCTCCTGGAGAACGGGGCGGAAGGGGGCGGTGTCGTCGTCGGCGTGGCGCTGGTGGATGGCGGTGATGTCCGACAGCAGGGCGTAGGCGGTCTCGATACGGCCGGCGCCCGGCCCGCACACCGTGACGGTGCCGAGGAGGTCGGTGTGGAAGGCGACCGCGTTGAGGGGGCCGGAGATCCCCGCCAGCGGGTGGTGGGCGGGCAGGGCGAGCGGGGCGACGCGGGCATCGACGGTGCCGTCCTCGTGGCGGGTGGCGGAGCCGACCAGCTTCCAGCGCAGCCCCTTGGCGGCGGCGTCCCGCACCTCGTCCGGCGTGATCGCGGAGATGCCCTCGCAGAAGACGTCCTCGCGGCGCAGGTCGGCGCCGAGGACCTCGTTGGCCAGGATCATGACTTTGAGCTGGACGTCGTGGCCCTCGATGTCGGCGGTGGGGTCGGCTTCGGCGTATCCGAGGTCCTGTGCTTCCCTGATGGCCGCCGAAAGCTCGATGCCCTCTTCGAGGCGGCCCAGGATGTGGTTCGAGGTGCCGTTCATGATGCCCTGGACGCCGGTGATCTCCAGACCGCCGAACATGCGCTGGGCGGTGCGCAGGATGGGAGTGCCGCTGAGTACCGAGCCCTCGAACTCGAAGCTGACACCACGCTCGGCAGCCAGCCGCTTCAGGGCTCGGCCGGCGAGGGCGACCGGGCCCTTGTTGGTGGTGCACACGTGCTTGCCCGATTCCAGGGCCCAGCGCACATGAGAGAGGGCAGGCTCGCCGTCGGTGGGGTTGGTGAACGTCGCCTCCACGACAATGTCGGCCGGGACCTCGCGGATCACCCACTCGTTGCGCGGATCAGCGCTGCCGGCTGCGAGGTGCGCGAAGCTCAGCTCCCCGGGCTCGGCCGCCAGCAGCGGCGCCAGATCGATGCCGTCGGTGTCCACCAGGGAACCGGCCCGCAGATCGGTGATCGCCACGACGCGCAGGGCGAAACCCAGCTCCTTCGCCAGGCGCTCCCCGCTCTGGGATATCAGCTCGGCAAGCGCGCGATTGACGCCGCCGAAGCCGATGAGGGCGAGATCGTATCGGCCCATGAGATCGCTCCTTCACAGTCCGCCGCCTTCACGGTGCGGCTGCTGAAGAGCCTCGCTTCTCCGCCTGTCACCTGCTCCATGCCGCAACGACCACACGCCATGCCGATCTGCACCGTTGTGATGACGATTCGCTCACCCGTGTCCGGCGACACGGGTTCACTGGCCCAGCACCGGACGGGACGCCAAGCAACGAAGGTCGGACATGCCCAGCGGTCACACCGTTGCGGAATCTTCTTCGAGCCGGCTCGTCTTGGCCCGCAGCCATGCCGTCAGTCGGCGAACGCGTCCGTCCCGCTCGGGTGATTGGCGGCTGAGGAGGTGGTAGCTGGTGCCGTCGGGGACGAACCCGAAGGGTGCGACGAGTTGCCCTCGCTCCAGGTCGTCGCGGACGACGGCATACGGGGCGATGGCGACTCCGACGCCGGCCGCGGCAGCCTGGAGGGTCAGGTAGAAGTGCTCCAGGGTCTGCTCGGAGGCGGGCTCTGCTTTCATTCCGGTGATACGTCGCCAGTCGTCCCACGCCTGCGGTCGTGTGTCGGTGTGCAGAAGGGCTACCTGCGATATACCGGCGGCGCCGGTCAGGCCGGTCGCGAGATCGGGCCGACAGACAGGTCCGATCCGCTCTGCGAACAAGCGGATCCGGCTCGCCTCTTCAGGGAACGGGAAGTCGTCTCGGCGGATCGCGAGATCGATGTTGTCCCGCTCGAAGAAGACAGGGCCGCCGCCTGCGGACAGGTGGACGGCTACGTCCGGCACGTTCACGGCCAGATCAGGGAGCCGGGGAATGAGCCATCGCATCAGGAGTGTGGGCTCACACGAGAGGGTGAGCGGTCCAGCGGGTGTGCGGTGTGAGATCTGCCGGGCTGCCGCATCGATCTGATCGAGCGCGTCCCGGACGACGGCCGCCAGTTGGCGCGCCTGCGGGGTCGGGCGCAGGGCGCGGGTCTGTCGTTCGAACAGCGATATTCCAAGGGACCGTTCCAGGTTCTGCACCTGTCGGCTCACCGCGCCATGTGTGACATGCAGTTCCTGCGCCGCCGCGGTCATGCTCGCGTGCCGGACGGTCGCCTCGAAGGGCAGCAGCGTATTCAGGGGAGGAAGGGCCGACCATCGCATGCGTGAATTCTACTCACAGGTCTTGTGAGGATGAATCGTTTGTCCTGCCCTTTCATCTGAACGACCATTGATCTCGTCACAGACAAGGGTGGCAAACGGAGAGGTGGGGCATGACATTCCGCAACGAGGCGCGGCAGGGTATCGCCATCCTGGCGGATGACCTCACCAGCGCGGGGGACGGTGCCGCGCCGTTCCGCCAGACAGGTCACGACGCCCGGATCCTGCTCACCACCACAGCAGGCGTGCCGCGGCACGTCGTGGGCGTGAACGCGGTTGACCTCGGGAGCCGGGTGCTGGACGAGGAGGCCGCCGCTTCGCGTACGGGGCGGGCGGCCCGCCTGTGCGCCGGCTCCGAATTGCTCTTCAAAACGGTGGATTCCACCCTGCGCGGTCATGTCGCGGCAGAGGTCCGGGCCGCATGGGCCGGATCGCGGAGGCGGGCCGTCGTCATCGCTCCGGCCTTCCCCGCGGAGGGCAGAGTGACGGTGGCGGGGGTCCAGTACGTGCGGGGCGTGCCGGTCCACGAGAGCGACTACGCCCGCGACCCGGTACACCCCGTGCGGTGCTCGGACCTCGCCACGCTGTTCCCGGAGGCCGTTCTCGCGCAGCGGGACCGGGCAGCCGAGCTGCCCGAACTGATCGGGAACGGTGACCTGATCGTCTATTCCGCCGCCGAGGACGGCGACCTCGACCGTCTGGTGGCAGCGGTGCCGCGGCTCGACGAAGTGTTGTGGGTCGGCTCCCCAGGTCTGGCGGCCGCCCTGGCCCGAGCGTGTCCACGTGCTACGGGCAGCGCTGCACCACTGCCCGCCCCGGCCCGACGCCCACTGATCGTGGTCGGCAGCACCAACCCGGCGACCCGACGGCAGCTGGTCGAGCTGCACACCAGGGAGGACGTCCAGGGTGTCACCGTCGGCGTCGATCCGGCCCCGGCCGTGGAGACGCTGCGAGGCCTGACGGCCCCCGTCCTCACCCTGCGGACACCCGATGAACGCCACACCCCACAGACCGCACAAGCACTCGCCCGCTCTCAGGCGGCAGTCGTCCAGGCGCTGACCGAAGACCACACGGTCGACGCGCTCGTCATCACCGGAGGAGAAACGGCCACCACCGTGCTCCAGCCCCTCGGCGCCACCGGCATCGACCTGCTCGACGAACCTGAACCCGGCGTCGTCCGCGGATCTCTGATCGGCCGACTCCCCCTTCCCGTGCTGATCAAAGCAGGCGGCTTCGGCGACGACGCCATGCTCCTGCGCCTGTGCCACCTCATCCGACATCCCCTCGCCCCAGGAGAGCACGCATGAGCCCGATCGCCATCACCATGGGCGACCCCTGCGGAATCGGCCCCGAGATCACCCTCAAAGCGTGCGCCGATTCCCGGCGCACCGCGCCCGTCGTCGTCATCGGCGACATGGACGTCCTAGCCCGCGCCGACAAGATCGCCGACACTCACCTCGCACTCCGCCCCATCTCCTCGGTGGATGAGGCGAAGTTCGCACCCGGCACGGTGGACGTCCTTGCCGAGGACGGCCTTCCGGCCGACCTGCCCTGCGGCAGACTCGACGCCCGAGCCGGAGCGGCGTCCTTCCAGTACGTCCGCCGCGGTATCCAGCTCGCGATGGCCCACGAGATACGGGCTCTGGTGACCGCGCCGATCAACAAGGAAGCACTCCGCCTGTCCGGCGTCCCCTACCCCGGGCACACCGAGATCCTCGCCGACCTGTCCGGCACCAGGGACTACGCGATGATGATGGCCACCGACGAACTGCGGATCGTCCTGGTCACCGTGCACCAGTCACTCCGCACCGCGATCGACGCGATCACCACAGCCCGCGTACTGGACACCGTCCGCCTCACCCACCGCACACTCCAGCGCAGCGGCCTGCCCTCCCCCCGTATCGCCGTCGCCGGCCTCAACCCGCACGCAGGGGAGAACGGCCTCTTCGGTCGCGAGGACCAGGACATCATCACCCCTGCCATCCAGACCGCGCAGAGCGAAGGCATCCGGGCCAGCGGACCCTGGCCCGCCGACACCGTCTTCATGCGAGCCCGCGCCGGAGCCTTCGACGCCGTGGTCGCCCAGTACCACGACCAGGGCCTCATCCCCGTCAAGTACCTCGGGATCGAACACGGCGTCAACATCACCATCGGCCTGCCCTTCGTCCGCACCAGCGTCGACCACGGCACCGCCTTCGACATCGCCGGTCTCGGCACGGCCGACCACACCAGCCTGCTCGCCGCCCTGACCCACGCCGACCGCCTGTCCTCAGGGGCACCGGACCGCCCCTGACCCACCGGCTCACATCAGCCCCGGCACAGAAAACGGTAAGGAAACCATGGACTTCATCTTCATGCTCACCCGCGACGACCGCACTGTCACCGACTGCCTCGAGGTCCTCGACACCATCGGGGACCTCGGCATCACCCACATCGGGTTCAAGGACATCGGCGTTGACCCCGACACCCTCGCCCAGCTCCACACCCGTCTCAGAAACATGGGCGCCACCACGTACCTCGAAGTCGTCAGCACCCACCGGGACCAGGCACTCGCCTCAGTACGGACGGCCACCGAACTCGGCGTCGACTGGCTGATGGGCGGCACCTGGATCGAGGAGACCCTCACCTTCCTGCGCGGCACGTCCATCGGGTACCTGCCCTTCGCGGGAGAACCCCTGGGCCACCCCACCCGCCTCGCCGGCGGCCCGGACCGCATCGCCGATGACTGCCGACGAGCGGAGGCCGCCGGCTGTGCCGGGGTCGACCTCCTCGCGTACCGCGCCACCGATGCCGACCCTCTCGATCTGGTCCGCGCCGCCCGCGCCGCCACCACCGGCCGCCTGGTCGTCGCCGGCTCCATCACCAGCACCGACCAGATACAGGCGCTCGCATCAGCCGGAGCCGACGCCTTCACCATCGGATCCGCCGCTTTCGACGGCACCCTGCGGCCGCACGCCGGCACCCTCCGATCCCAACTGGCCCCCGTGGTGGGTCTGTAGCGAGAGCCACCCCCGGGAACCCAAAAGGAAGACGGCGCGGAACGTCCCGTGCGAGCGGGAGCGGTCACCGCTTCGCCGGCCGGGATGAAGCGGCATTCGCCGGTGCACGAGGACCGGGCAAGGTCACGGGCGCGGTGAGCTCGAGTCACATGGCCATCCGCTGGACCTCTTGACTCTCCACTGAGCCACTGCCACCCTCTGTGCCAGATACCAGCATTACATACCACAATGTGGCACATGGGGGGGGATCCGAGGACCGGGGTGGATCCCCGAACCTGGGACGAATGCGAGCGTCGGGCCCCAAGGGCCCGCTCCCCTCCACGTTGCCTCCAAGCATCCTCACGCACGGGGCCCGGCTTGCGGCCCGGCCATGAAAGGAAATTCCTGTGTCAGCTGCGAGGAAGCGCGTCGCCGTGGTCGGCTTGGGAACAATGGGCAGTCAGGCCGCCTGGCGGCTGGCGGCCCGGGGGGCCGAGGTCGTCGGCTACGACCGCTACGCACCCGGCCACGACCGCAGCGCCGCAGGCGGCGAGACCCGGGTCTTCCGCAGCGTGCAGACCCACGACAGCCGCTATGTGCCGCTCGTCCGGCACGCCGACGCCCTCTGGAAGCAGTTGCAGGCGGAGACCGGGCGGGAACTGCGCCGCCTGACCGGAGCCCTGGTCATGGGGCCGGCCGACGACCCCGAGATGCGTACCGTCATGGACGGCATCGCCGAGCACGGCCTCGACCACGAGGTGATCGACGCCGAGGCGATGGCCAAGCGTTTCCCGCAGTTCCGCGTCGACGACGGCGATCTGGTGGTCCGCGACTCCCACGCGGGCTTCATCCGCCCCGAGCTGACGGTCCAGACCGCGGCCCGGCGCGCCGAGCAGCTGGGCGCCCGGATCCGCCGCTATACCCCGGTGCGGGACGTCACTCCCCTCGCCGGGGGAGGCGTGGAGATCCGCACCGACACCGACACGGAGCGCTTCGACGCGGCGGTCGTCACGCCCGGCCCGTGGGTGGGCGACCTGCTGCCCGACCTGCCGTGGGAGGTGAGCGTCTACCGCGCGATCAGCGCCTGGTTCCTGCCCTACGAGGACCACCCGGCAGACGCCGAACGTCCCGCCTTCATCCGCTGCGGCGACATCCCCTTCTATGGCATCCCGTCCCCGGACGGCCTGGCCGTCAAGCTCGGCCTGCCCCAGGCCCACCACAAGCCCGTGGACGATCCGAACCGGCTGAACCGGACCGTCGCACCGGAAGAACTGGAGACCTTCACCACGGCGGTGCGGCGCCACCTGCCCGGCCTGAGCCCCGATCCAGTGCGCGTGTCCGTCTTCATGGAGGGCTACACGGACAGCACCCGGCCGTTGGTCGGCCCTTTGCCGGGCTGCGACGACATCGTCCTGCTGGCCGGCTTCTCCGGCCAGGGCTTCAAGATCTCGCCCGCCATGGGCGACATCGCCGCGGACCTCGCCCTGGAGGGCCGCACCTCCCAGCCGATCGACTTCATCACCACAGACGGCCGCGCCACGGCCTGAGTCCGAACGAGGTAAGCCATGACCCTGACCATCGGTTCGCTGCGGGCCGAGCGCGGCCAGAAGACCCGCGGGAGCCTGCCCGCCGACCTCGGCACCACGACGGTGGAGGTGCCCCTGATCCTCGTCAACGGATCCCGTCCCGGCCCCAGGGTCGTGATCACCAGTGGGGTCCACGGGGGTGAGTTCATCGGCGTCGACGCCACCACCCGCCTGGCCGGGGCGCTGGAACCGGATGAGGTCGCCGGCCAGGTGGTGATCTGCCCGGTGGCCAATCCGCCGGCCGTCTACGGGGGCAGGCTCAACATCTCCCCACTGGACGGCGTCAACATCAATCGCGTCTTCCCCGGCGACAAGGACGGCGGCCCCACCGACCGGATGGCGGCCTGGCTGTTCGAGCACCTCATCGACGGCGCCGACGCCTACGTGGACCTGCACAGCGGCGGTATCGACCAGCATCTGCTCGATTTCGTCGGCTACCGCCTGACCTCCGACGCCGAGCTGGACGCGAAGAACAAGGCGATGGCCCACGCGGTCGGATACGAGCGGGTCATTTACGGCACCAGCGCGGCCGACGGCAACAGCCACGCCGCGGCGAACCGGCAGGGTGTCCCCGCGATCCTCGTCGAGACCGGGCAACTCGGCGACCGCGCCCCCGCCACCGTCCGCAGGCTGCTCGACGCCCTGTACCGGCTGCTGCACCACCTCGGTGTCATCGAGGCGTCGCAGCACGTCAAGCCGCCGACCGTGCCGCCGCGCGAGTGGATCTGGACGGGCGAGGTCGAGTCTCCCGTCGCAGGCCTTTGGTACCCGGACGCGGTCACCGGCGACGAGGTGACCGAGGGGCAGGGCATCGGACGCGTCATCGACCCGGTCGACGGCGCGGAGCACAAGGTCGCCGCCGTCTCCACCGGCACGATCATCTACAGCATGAATGGACTCTCCGTCCGCCCCGGCACGCACCTCGCCGCCATCGCCGCCCCGCATCACTGACGGGCCGCAGGTCCGCCCGCGATGTCCGACAGAGGTCGGGTGGTGGCCTGACGGAGAGCGCGGACAACCCGCGGGGCATGGGGGTCTTGATGACGCGATACGAGGGGCTCGCGATCTGTCGACCAGGAGCTCCTGGCACGCCGCTGGGCCATCTATCCGTCCTCGTCACACTCACCCTGACCTGGCCCGCCGTAACGGCCGGGGCGGTTCTTGTTGCGCTGGAGGGAGACGGCGCTGCGGCCCGGCCGCCGTCCATGACGGCGGCCGGGCGGGCTGGACCTCGCCAGGCTGCGTGCCACCGTTCGCGGACGAGCCGGCCCCGTACTTCGAGACCCGCCGATCCCAACAAGTGCCCCCGGGAGGTACGGCACGGAGGCTGGCCCACATGGGCGGACGCGGCGGACGGACGGCGGCTGATGTCGCGGGCCCCGGTCGCTCCGGCACCTGGCACCTGGCGCCCCGAACGCACCCAGCCGGAGCGCCGTGGAACGGGGGCCGACCTAGGCTGGAAACAGCCGCTGGAAACCAGCCCTGACGGGACGGCTGTCCGGACGGAGGCGTGGTGCGTGGAGATGGCCGACAAGCAGGATGCCCCCACTGCTGCTGTCGTGGTGGACCCGGACGGCATGGTGAGCGGCTGGAGCGAGGGGGGCCGGCTGCTGCTGGGCTGGACGGCGGAGGACACCGTCGGACGCCCGGTGACCGACCTGCTGGTCGGTCCCCCGCCACCCCGCTTCCCCGAGGGCTACGGGGCCGGCTCCACGGGGTTCATCCCCCTGCGGCACCGGGACGGTTCGACGGTGGACGCCGTGGTGACGGCTCACCCGCTGCTCGGCCCCGACGGGCGGGCACTCGGTCACGCGATGACCGTCCAGCGCTGGGGAAGCCGCCCGGTGATTGCCGACCGGGCCTTCGAGCAGTCCCCCTTCGCTCTGGGCGTCTACGACCCTGAGCTGAGGTTCCTGTGGATCAACGCCTCCTCGGGCCGGGTGATTGCGCACTCCGAGGAGCAAGTGCTCGGTAGGAAGTACCGCGAGGTGCTTCCCGAATTCGACCGCTCGCTGTTTCCCGAAAGGGACGACAAGCCTTACACCGACAAGCTCGCGGAAGTGGCGAGGACGGGCGAGCCCGCGCGTCTCATCACCGTCTTCCGCCCTCGCGGCAGTAACTACGCCAATGCCTGGGCCACCAGCATATGGCCCGTCCGAGATGCCGAGGGCAGGGTCCGCGCGGTCGCCAACTGGGGATTCGACATGAGCGCCGAGTACTGGGCTCGACAACGCCTGCTCATCCTCAACAAGGCCAGCGGCGGCATCGGCCAGACACTCACCGTGATCGGCACCGCCCAGGAACTGGCCAGGACTCCGGTGCCGGGGTTCGTCGACCTCGTCAGCGTGGATCTCTTCGACGAGGTGCTGCGCGGAGAGGAACCGCCCTCCGTGTCCGCGTTCACCCCCGGCGAGACGATCGGGCTCAGTCGTGCCGCCCAGCACAGCGCGAAGGACGACACCGACCCGGCTCCGGGGCTCACGACACCGGTCGCGCACACTCCCGGTTCCGTCGCCGCCCGCTGCATGGCCACCGGCAGGTCCACCGTTGAGCTCGCCGCTGAGCCCGGCCAGGGCGGCGAATGGGCCTTCGGGCCCGGGCTCGCCGCCGACCCGGCCCACTGGCCACCGGGCAACCCGGTGATCGACGAATCCATCGCCGCGGACGGGCTGACCGGCCGGATCACCGTGCCGCTCCGGGCGCGCGGCGCGCTGCTCGGCGTCGTCGCCTTCTCCCGCCTCGACCGGCCCGAGGCGTTCACCGCCGACGACCTGATCCTCGCCGAAGAGCTGACCGCCAAGGCAGCCGTCGCCATCGACAACGCCCGCCGGTACTCGCGCGAGCGTACGACCGCGCTGACCCTGCAACGCAGCCTGCTGCCGCAGCGACTGCCGAACCATGAGGCGGTCGAGGTGGCATCGCGCTACCTGCCCGGCGGGACCGGCACGGAAGTGGGCGGTGACTGGTTCGACGTCATTCCGCTGTCCGGCGCCCGGGTCGCCCTGGTCGTCGGCGATGTCGTCGGCCACGGCCTGCACGCTTCGGCCAGCATGGGCCGACTGCGTACGGCGGTCCGCACCCTCGCCGACGTCGACCTGCCGCCGGACGAACTGCTGACCCACCTGGACGACCTGGTCCTCCACCTCGCCGGCGACCTCCAGCCCACCGGCCACTTCCAGCCGACCGGCGAGTCCGGGGCCACCTGCCTGTACACCGTCTACGACCCGGTCTCCCGACACTTCACCCTGGCGAGCGCCGGCCATCCCCTCCCGCTGATCATCTCGCCGGACGGCACGAGGCCCCCGGTACCCGTCCATCCGGGACCGCCGCTCGGCATCGGTGGTCTGCCCTTCGAGGCCACCGAGGTCGAACTGCCGGAGGGCAGCCTGCTCGCCCTCTACACCGACGGACTGGTGGAAAGCCGCGAGCGCGACGTCGACCAGCGGATCGCCGAACTGCAGCGAGCCCTGAACCACTCGGTCACCTCGCTGGAGGCCCTGTGCGACACGGTGATGGACGCCATGCTCCCCGAACGCCGCACCGACGACGCAGCCCTGCTGCTCGGTCGCACGCACGCGCTGGCTCGTCACCACGTCGCCGACTGGGACATCGAGCCCGACACCGCGCAGGTGCCGCGCGCCAGGAAGTTCGCCGTCGACCAGGTGGACGCCTGGGGCCTGGAGGAGGCGGCGTTCGTCACCGAGCTGGTCGTCAGCGAGCTGGTCACCAACGCCATCCGATACGGCGAGCCGCCGATCAGGCTGCGGCTGATTCGCGATACGTCCCTGATCTGCGAGGTCTCCGACGCCAGCAACACCGCTCCGCACCTGCGCCGGGCGCGCGCTTTCGACGAGGGCGGCCGGGGACTGTTGCTCGTCGCCCAGCTCACCCAAGGGTGGGGCACCCGGCACGCCACCAACGGCAAGACGATCTGGTGCGCGCAGACCCTCCCCCAGCCTGAGCCGCACTGAGATCCAGACGACTACGGGCACGAGCAGGGGCCCGCCTCCGCGCATACACGCCCCATCCGACCTCCAGCCGACGCGATCCGACGCGCCGAGCGTGAAGGCACCCAGGGGGCGGCCTTCTCCACCGTCGGGGTGAGCCGCGCGGTTTCAGGCGTCGGATGTCGCTGGCCGGAGCCGTGATGCTCTTGGTCGGTCGGTGCCTCAGCGACGGCATGGCGTCGGCTTCCAGTTCTGGCACTGGCGCCCCGGGCGACGAACATGTCGAACACCGAGGGGTCGAGGCCGAAGGCCTGGGTGACGCGGTCGCCCGGCGCGACTGGTACGGCACTGTCTGCGCCGTCCGTCTCCGGGTCACCGCCGCTCGACGAGCAGGCCGCCAGTGGGGTCACCGCTCTCGCCGATGTCCTCCGCCCGACTCAGCCTGAGCAGGGACTCGTCGTGGCTGGAGGACCGCAGAGCGATCTCGTGCACGGGTAAGTGCTCGTAGACGCAGACCGCGGTGCCCGGCCGCAGGCGGCGGACGGAACGCCGACGCATTCGGCTGTCCTCTTCCTCGGCCAGAATGCGGCCCACCATGTCCATGGTCTGCGGATCGCGGTTGCCTGGCAGCACCATCAGGGCGGAGTGGTTGGTCATGATGCTGCGTGCGCGGTACTCCCCGTATGTGGCGGTGAGCTGCGCCATGTCGTGGAAGACGGAGACCAGTTGGATGCCCGTGCCGGCAGCGGTGGTCGCGATCGTGTCCAGATTCTCCACGGGTGCGATATTGCCTGCCTCATCAAGTAGGAGGAGTAGGTTTGAATGCTGTCCCTGCCTCCGGTAGGCCTCAGTGATGACACTGCGGACCAGCGCAGTGAAGACGGGCGACAGCCGCTCCTGTTCCTCGGGCGGAGCACACAGATACAGCGTGTGGGAGCCTGAGAAGAGGTCAGACACGCGGAAGCCGCCTGACTCCGATGCTCGTCGGACGGCTTCCGACTCATAGACGCGCAGAACGCTTCGCGCGGTGGCGTAGACGCCTGACCGAGTGACGTCGGCCAGGACGCTGAACGAGCGGAAGATGTCAGCCGCCTCCGTGGCAGGCGCGTGCAACAACCTCGCTTGGACTTCGGCGCGGGCCTCGGTGCGGATCCAACGGCTGACGTCCCGCATGGTCAACCGGGAATGGGCCGCCGCGTGCAGCAGCGCCTGGATCAGCAGGCTGGCCTGCTCGTACCAGAACCTGTCCACCTGATTGCGTCCGCTTCCGCCACGGGCGGCCTCGGTCAGCCCGTGCGCCATGGCCACGGCTCGCTCGAAGTCCTCGCATCCCTCGACCGGATTCCAGGTGGTGATCGCCGAGCCGCTCTCGAACAGCTCGCCGGTAGGTTCGAATATCCAGGTCTGTCCGAACCGGCTGCGGTGGGCGATGGTGGCCATCGCCACATCGCTTCGCACCGAAGTCACCAGTGCCGGGCCATCCCATTCGAGCAGTGTGGGGATGACGAACCCCGTTGTCTTCCGGCTGCGTTGCGGCCCAAGAACCAGGATCGGCCGGAACGCCCGGGCAGCCACCTCCCTGCCGTGCTGGCGGCCGAGCGTGACCCGGTGAGGTCCGGGGACAAGATCACTCAACGTGTCCGGCGGCACCG
The DNA here is from genome assembly GCF_000720255.1 of Streptomyces griseus subsp. griseus. Lineage (GTDB taxonomy): Bacteria > Actinomycetota > Actinomycetes > Streptomycetales > Streptomycetaceae > Streptomyces > Streptomyces griseus_I. The sequence continues at coordinate 41,325 of NZ_JOJE01000047.1, forward strand.
AGTCGTCCGAGGCTCCGTCCGATTCCTCACCGGTCTCCAACCGTCGTAACAAATCACGAAGTACGGTCAAGTCGTCCCGGTCCTGCGGCGTCTCGTGGTCCAGCCTGAGTTCGTCGATCGTCTGTCTCAGGAGGGAAATGGCACCCTCGGTTTCGCCCACGCTCCGGCGTCCGGACGCCACGTAGAAGCGAGCCTGGGCGAGAAGCCTGCGATGGCTGTCGATGGGTTCGCGTTCGACCAGCGACTGCGCGTCGTCGAGCGCGAGGACCGCTTCGTCCAGCGCCTCCTGGTCGCGGTCGAGCCGGTCCAGTGCCTCACTCCGCATCAGCCGACAGACGACCAGCAACACACTGGTGGATGTGTCCTCGCTGCGTTCTCTCAGCCTGATGCCGGCCGCCACGAGGCGTTCGGCTGCCGACAGTGCGTGAGCAGGGCGTTCGACGGCCAGTTCCACTTCGACGAGCGTGTGCAGCAGCAACAGGTGTGCCATGGGGGCGTGTCCGACCGCCGCTGGGTCGAGCCGGTAGAACCGGGCGCAGGCCCGTTCCAGTTCGGCGGCGGCGGCGTCCCCGTCACCGTCGATGCAGTACACCTGCGCCAGAGCGGTCACTGCAACCAGCATCGCCTGGAGGTAGAGCCCAGGGCGGTCGGCGAATCCGTACTCGGCCGCATCGAGAGCTCGCTTCGCCGCCTCGTAGGCCTCGTCCATGCGACCGGTCCCCACGAGCATGCCCGCGAACTGAGCCTCGCACAACGCGTAGTGCGGGCCGTACAGGTCACGGGAGCGTTTGTAGAGCGCGTACATGGCCTCGGCGCCTTGCCGGGAAAGCGCCTCGGCCTCGTCGAGATCCTCCGCCAGCTCGGCGGCGTTGGCCCCGACGACGTTCATCGCGACGACGAGTCTGGCCACCGACTCCTGATGGGGATCATCCAGTTGAGCGGCCACTTCCCTGGCACGTCGAAGCGCCGACCGTGCGTCGGCCAGGTTCGTCGAGGTGATCAACACTTCGGCCTGAAGTACGAGCAACTGCGCTACCTCGACGCAGGGGCCATGGTCGGACTGGAGCTGTGTGATGCCCTCCCCCACGACGTGGGCGGCACGGCTGGGATCCTCGACCATCAACACCATCGCATACGCGCACCAAAGTTGAACGCGGAGCTTCACGTCTGCCGCGCCGGACTCCGCGCAGGCAAGTCGCAGGATCTCCTTCGCCTCCCGGAACCGGCCCACGGTGCTGTATGCCGTGGCGAGAGCGTAACGGCTCTCGAGCAGGAGAGTGCCGGAGTCGTCCTGGGACGACGCGGAGAGTTCGGCGGCCTCCAGCGCGCGCTCGGCGTCGTCGACCGCAACGGCGGCACGGCTCAGACCGAGGTTGACGGCGGACCCGGCGTTCAGAATTCTCGCCAAGGCCTGGTTGGCCGCCTGCGGCGGCATCCGTGAGGCCATCGAGAGGTAGGTGTACGCCTGCGCCAGTGGGCTCTCGGCCGCTTCCAGAAGGCCGGCCGTCGCCAGTTCCGTGACCGCCTTCGTCTCCATCTCCGCAGCCCGTGCGAAGTCACCGGCCGCTGCCGCCTCGCGGGACACTGCACGGTGCAGTGCGGCGGCCAGGGGCTGGAACAGCGTGCCTCGCGGCAGCTTGGCCAGCATCCGTGCGGCCTCGGGTTCCTCGAGACGGTGCTCGGTGAGATCGAGAGCGGCAGCGAGCCGCGACGGCAGGTAAAATTCCTCCGGCGCCGAGACGGCCTGTGTGAGGAGCACCTCGGCACGTTCACCGAGCAGGGTGTGGAGGGTCAGTCTCGTCTCGTGCGCCACCGAGCCGACCGGAGAAGCGCACATCCGCAGCAGCACCTCCAGCATGCGCGAGCGCTGGCCGGGCGCACCGGCCCCGTCCAGCACCTCTCTGAGCAGCCCGTCCGCAAGTGCCTCAGGTCCGGTCAGGGCAATCGCGATCAGTTGCTCGCCCAGGAGGTCGGGTTCGACGAGCGGCAGCGGTCGTCCTCCGAATCGCTCCCCGAGCCTGTCGAGCAGGTCGCGGAGTTCGAACCGCCGCCAATTACTCAGGGGCTCCGCGCCGGACAGGGCGGCGACGGCCTGCCCCTCGTCGTCGGCCTGCACCAGGGTGGAGACGGCGAATACCATCCGCCGAGCGCGCGGCGAGGGCAGCAGGTCCTCCAGCCCTGCCCTCCAGAACCGCTCGTCCTCGCGCTCCACCAGGGCGATCAACAACTCCTCATCGGCGGCCGCCGGACGGAGTTGTTCTTCCCTCCCGGTGCCAACCGGGGGCCCCACTTCCCCGTCCCCCCGTTCGGGGGACGGCTGAACCTCGCCGAGGAGGTCCAGCAGAGCCCGGGCATGAATGAGCAATGGGGTGCCAAGTCCGCCGAGGTGCCCCGGGGCGCTCTGCTCGCCGGTCTCGCCGGTCTCGCCGGTCTCGCCGGTCTCGCCGGGGCCCGGCGCCGCCCGTTCCGCGAGTTCCGGCGGATCGCGTCGGAGAGCGGCGGCGAAGTGCCTTGCAGCGGTGTCGTAGTGCAGACGCCGCTCGTCGGGCGGCAGCCCCGACCTGGGGAGTTGCAGGACTCGATCCGCCGCGTCGTCCGACCTGCCGAGTTCGGCGCTGAGCCGACGGGAGAAAGCCTCGCCGTCCCTTACCACGGCCAGAATGCGGACCTTGCGGCTTCCCGCCATCGCTTCACCGGTGAGCAGCCGAGCCATAACCGCCTGCTGGTGGTCCGCGTAGTCCAGCACGACGAGCAAGGGCTTGCCAAGAGCCGACGCCAAGACATCGCCGGAGGCGCCGTGCCGGTCGGGCAGCAGGTCGGCGGTTCCGGTGACCCAGCCTTCGCGGGCCAGCGATTCACACAGATCGGCTGCGATCCGACTCTTACCGGTGCCGCCCCCGCCGGCCAGCACCGCATAGCTCACCGGCATTTCTTCCGCACACCACGCGCGCAGTCTGTCTTGCTCCTCCCTGCGTGGAATGAACGGCACAACCTGCGCGCGGGAAGACAGCAGTGCCACCGGGGACAGGAAGGCGGCTGCGTCCGAGGAACGGGACTGGTGCGGCGAGCGCAGGCGAAGCCTGTCTCGTTCACCCATCCGGATGGTCACGTGGTGGGCGACGCGCAGGGGCTCCCGATTCTGCCAGGCCTCGGGCAGCAGAGGACTGAGCTTCTCGTCGGCGAGTAGGTCGGTCAGCGCGAGTGCCTGTAATCGACCGCCCTCGAACCGCGTATTCTCCGCGAGGACCACCCCGAGGAGCAGGTCGTCCGGGCCGAACAAGGCAGCGCCGGACAGTCCCGCCCAGCCGCTTTGCAGACGACCGTCTGCACCCTGCGGACGGGCGGACGGCCGCGAGGTGGTGACGTCGAGCAGCAGACGACCGTCCCGGGTGCTCAGCCGGGCCGTCCCTTCGACGGTCTCCGCTCCGCGCAACGCGTCAGCCGCGTTTTCGCCACTTCGCCCGCCGACGTACGGAAAACCGCACGTGTGAAACGGGACCGGTGCGGCAATGTCCATCGCCCCCGGCTTCTCGTCAGGGACCTCCCCCCAGTCGGTCTCAAGTTCCAACACCGCCGCATCGAGGCGGACCGAGTCCGCCGGAACGACACTCGCTGTCCGTACCCAGCCGGCTTCATCGGCACGCGAGGCCTGCCGCACCTCGACGTCCTGCGGCCGGTCGAACGCGGTCGCCACCACGTGGCGGGCCGTGAGCACGGTGCTGCGTGCGACCAGATACCCGGTTCCATGACGCCACGTCCGGCCGCCAGTCCGGCAGCGGATCTCGACCACTCGGTCGAAGTCCGGGGCGCCCGTCTCGACCACGGTCACTGCTCCCCCTCCCCCGACAGGACGCTTCGCTCTGATTCCCGTTCCTCAGGCGCAGGCAACTGGGCGGCCTGCTCGTCCCTGTACCTTCGGTACCAGAGGTTTCCCGTTGTGTCCTGGTACCACAAGGTGACGTCGTCGAGCACCAGTGGTGCGTCGTCCGGGCCGAGCATGATGCTCAGTGTCACGGATTCGCCGGGGCCGAGCACCTGGGCCACGGCACTTGCCGGCAACCCGAAGGACGACGCCCGTAGTTGAAGCCGGAAGACCGCGCTGGACCCGACGTTCCGTATGGAAAACAAACCGATCCCCAGCTCGTCGCTCCCCGGCCGCGCGCTGTAGATCTCGTGCTCTGCGAAGGCGACCGCTGCCGCCGCGGCGCGGGCCGACTTGGAGTCGCCATCGTCCCGGCTGCCGGCCTGGATCTCGACAAGGCTGTTCAGCGCCGCCGCCACCTCTGCCGCTGTCCGGTCCAGTTTCGCAAGTCTTTTGTCCAGGTGTCCGACAGCCGCCAAGAAGACGACGGCCGCCAAGGCAACGAGCACCGCCGGGGACTGCAGGGACAGCTTGATGTCAACGGGATGGAGAAACACCTGGCGCTCCCCCTGCCCGCGGCAACCAACAGCGCGATCCGAAAAAGCGCGCTCGACACAGCACGACGCTCACGAGCCCCCCGTTTGGCTGGAATTACATCCGCACAAATCATGCTACAAGAGCATCTATAACCGCGTATATAACTCGTCAGCTACGGCATGGAAGCGCGGCACACAGGTGATGCGCCCGCATCGGGTGCACCGCGTCCTGGAGAACCTCGACGATGTCCCGGTACGAGCCCGGCAGCACGGCCATCCCCAGCCCGGGCGTCCACTGCGGCACCAGCCGCACTCCGACCGGCGATCCCGCCGAGGACGTACTCCTCGTCCTTCGCCCGGCCGGCGTCCGCTTCCGCACCGCTCGTCCGCGAGCCGGCTGCCACCGCTGCCCCTTGTGCGGGTGCCGGTGGCGGTGATGTCACCGACGCCTCGAGGCCGAGGCATACCGGGCCAACGCCCTGTTCGACGCTCATCGCGGCAATCCCGAGTTCGGTCGCCGGTTCCTCCTCTACGAGGCCCGCGCCGCCGGTGAGCCGATGGCTGAGCGGACCGCCACTCGACGCCGGCCTCCTCTGTCGTGCAGTCCGCAGTTGCTGGATAAGCGTTGCCACGGCGGGTCGCACCGCCTGGTGCCGTGGATGCGCCAGCATGTCGTCGGGGTCGTAGTAGTCAGCGTCGAACAGACTCGACCGTCGCCGTGTCTGGAGGGCAGATCGCAACCGTCACGCGTCTCGCACGACCCAGGCACCCCGACACGCCTTCAGAGGAAGACGCGCGCCAACTCCAGCCACTTCTGGGCGTCCTCGCCGGTCGCCGTCATGTTGGTCTCGGACCAGGGGCGACGCCGGGTGACACACAGGCAGAAGTCGAAAGCGCCGCCCTGTACCCGTTGCGCGGCAGCCTCGGGGCCCCACACCCAGGTCCGTCCGTCAGGTGCTGTCAGCTCGACGCGGAAGGGGTCCGCCGGCTCAGACAGTCCGACGGCGGCGAAGGACAGCGCCCGTCCCAACACCCCCAGCGACGCCACGTGCTGCAGTCGATCCGTCGGGCGGTGTGCCACGCCCACAGCATCGAAGACGTCCTGCCCGTGTGCCCAGGTTTCCATCAAACGAAGGGGCGCCATCAGGGCCGGGGTCACCTTCGACATGTACCAGGGGAACGCGTGGTCCCATGGCGTGTCGCGCAGTGCCGCCGCCAGTTCCGCTCGACCGGCCCGCCAGTCGTCCAGAAGTACCGACCGCGGTTTGGCCGCTCCCGCAGCGGCGGCCTTGTCTGCGTACCCGCTGCCTTCGGCTTCCGCCCGCCCGAGCTCGGCGCCGAACGCGTCCGGAGTGCGTAAGGCGCTGAGTGCGTTCGCGTCCGCCCACGCGAGGTGGGCTATCTGGTGGGCGACCGTCCAGCCCGGTGCCGGTGTCGGTATGGACCAGTCGTCCACTGCCCTGACCAGGACGTCGAGCTCGTCACCCTCAGCCACCAGCGCGGACAGGACACCGGCGTCATCTACATCGGGGACGGCGAGGTTGTAGTTCAACATGCGCGCCATGGTGCCACTCCTTCCTGACCAACGGCGGAGACGAAGTGTGCGGGCAACTCCGATGCGGACGGGGCCTGCCGGGCCGAAGACCGCTTCGCGCCCGAGTCACCGATCCGGCAGTGGACCGGATACCCGGCCAACGCTGCGTGAAATGCTCCGAGCTGACGCGCCGGTGGGCAAGGGCGGTAGGACCGACGGCGCCGGGGCGGTAGCGGTTGTACGGTGATCCCGCGCACGCGGGGGCACTGCAGGCTGAGACCGGTGCAGAGGGAAGCGCACGGGGTCGCGGAACCCTGACGGCGCGCGGGCGAGAACTCGCGCGTGGATGGCGGTCCGGCCACGGATCGCGAACACGTTCACACACGTGATCAGGCGCTCCGACTCAGCGGACGTACCCGGCAGTGATCCCACCCCGTGTCTGGTCGCGTGGGCAGAACTGCGGCCCACAGCCCGTCCATCCATTTCCGGCACTCGTGGCAGAGCTGGTCTCCACGCAGGTGCACTCCACGCGACGGATCGAGCTACTTGGTGCGTCTGTTTCACCGTTTCGAGCGGTTTGGCGATGAGGCTGTGGGCCTGGCCGTGTCCGTGTCATCAAATTTCCAGATGACATGGCGTCAGTACTTACTGGATGGGCTGGGGGCGGCGCGATGGAGGTAAGGGGGGTGCATCACACCTACCGTCGGCGGGTGGTCCTGCGGGGTGTCGATTTTGACCTCGGGTCCCATGTGCTGGCCGGGATCGTCGGCGAGAACGGCGCGGGCAAGACGACCCTCTTAAAGATCCTCGCCGGTGAACTGCGGGCGGATTGTGGCGCGGTGCGTCACCGGGGGCGTTTTGGCTACTGCCCGCAGGAGGTGGTCCTCAACGACGCCCTGACCGTCCGGCAGCACCTGGAGTTCTTCCAGACGGCCTTCGCGCTTGACGACCTGCGTCATGCCGAGAGGGTCATGGAGGCTTTGCAATTCTCTGAGTACGCCGATGTGCGGGCCGGGGTGCTCAGCGGCGGGACCCGGCAGAAGCTGAACCTCACGCTCGCGCTCATGCACGATCCGCAGGTTCTGCTGCTGGACGAGCCGTACCAGGGTTTCGACTGGGACACCTACCAGCGGTTCTGGGAACTGGCCGCCCAGCTGCGCGACGCCGGCCGCTCTGTCCTGGTGGTCTCCCACCTGGCCTACGACACCGAACGCCGGGATGAGCTGTGGCGTCTGGAGGCGGGCACGCTGCGCCTGGAGACGGCGGCAGCGGCATGAGGAGACACCTGAGCCTGTTCACCACGGCGACCCGGTATGACCTGATCGAGCACGCCCGTAACCGGTTCGCCATGCTGCTGGTCGTCTTCTTCATCCCCACTTGGGTCGGCCTGGTCTACCTCACCATCCCCGACAGAGCGGCCCCGTTCCGCCTGGCCTCCACCGGAGAGAGGCTGGCGCCGGCCGGCCATGAGCTGACCCAGATCACCGGGGCCCTCAACGCCGTCACCCTGGTGACCGGGTTCATGATGTTCGCCTCCACTTTCTCCGGCGGGCGCTTCGACCGACGCCTGGCCATGGCGGGCTACCCCCGCACCCATCTCGTCCTGGCCAAGGCCGCCTCCTTGGTCCTGGCCTCCGCGCTCCTCGCCGCCTACGCCACCGCAGCCATGTGCATCGCCTGGACACCGAAGCAGCCCTACCTGCTGGCCGCCGCGCTGTTCTGCGCCGCGCTGACCTACGGCGCCATCGGCGTGGTCCTGGGATCCCTGCTGCGCCGCGAGGTCGAGGGCATGTTCGCCCTGGTGATGACCAGCGTCATCGACATCGCCCTGCAAAACCCCATCGTCAGCGCCGGCGCCGACAACCCGCTGACACACCTGCTGCCCACCTACGGATCCGTCCAAGCCGCCACCGCGGCCGGCTTCTCCACCACCTCCGCACCGGCATACCTCGCTCTGCAACTGCTGTGGTTCGCCGTCGCCGCACTCCTGGGCCTCCTGGCCTTCCACCACCGCACCCGCAACGCCCTGCCCCGACCCAACCGTCACCACCGGCCCACAACGGCGGAACCACGCGACGCTGCGCCCCTCGAAGCCGAACGGGCACCGGCTTCCAGCCTGGACCCCTCACCGGGCCCTCGTAACTGACGATGCCGCCGCATTCGCACGATCGGGCGGCATCAACTATCTCCTCCGGCTATCTCCTCCGGCCGACCGCAGACACAGATTGCGGCCCTCACAGGACTCAGCACCGATGAAGGAGCATGCATGAGCAGCACATCAGATGTGGACCGGGCGGCGATTCCCGCTCAGCGGGGAGGCGCGCCGCGCTTCCATTACCCCTTGCCGATGCCGGAGATTTCCCACATCCCTACGGGCGTCGCGGCCCAGGTCACCGCGTGGAAGGAGTCGTACGGGTTCCGCGAACAGAGTCCGGCGTCGCACTCTCCCGGCACGATCCTGGCCTGGTGCCTTGGAAGGTTCTCCACCCCGGAGACCAGCGAGGCAGTGCTTCGCGGTATCGGCTGCGTGATGGAGTGGGCGCTCGTGATCGACGACGATGTGCTCGATCACCCCCAAGCCCGCAGCCAGCCCAGCGAACTCATCCGTCAGATGTGCCAGATCCTCCGTGTTCTGGAGTCTCCGGGATTCCGCGTGACGGAGCAGGACAGCTCCTACGTCGCGGCGGCTCACGACGCGATGGAACAACTGCGGGCAGTGTGCACGCCGACGCAGATGAACCGCCTGGCCACCGGGTTCAGGCGCGGGCTCACCAGTGGCGTGCACAAGCTGCACTTCGACGTGCCCAGCGAAGACGAATACATCGCCATGCGTTTTCTGGACTTCGGCGGCCCCCTCTACGCAGTCCTCATCGACATGTGCGGCCCCTCGCCCGTTCCCGACGGAGAATGGCACACACCCGCAGTCCAGGCCATCATCGAATGCTCATCCTTGATTTGCGCCCTGGAGAACGATGTCTTCTCGTTCCACAAGGAGAGAGCGGAAGGTCAGCCCTCCACCAATTTCCTGGAGGTCCTGAGGGCAACCCGGGGACTCTCCTTCGACCAAGCCGTCGCCACGGCCATCGAGACCCGCGACCGCCTGATGCTTCTCTTCCTCCGCCTGCGTGAGCGCCTGATGGCCTCCGCCGAGCCGCCACTGCGCAACCTCGTCGGGCAACTTGGCACCTTCGTCATCGCCAACACCGAAGTCACCCTGTGCGCGTCGCGCTACAACCCGTCACCCGAACAACGCATGGCCCTGGAAGACGTCATCAAGACACCCGCCTGCTGGGCACCCTCACTGTCGACCACCGACACCAGCCCCCTGCCCTACCCGAGCATCTCCTGGTGGTGGGACCACTGCTGAAGAACCGCTGACCCAGTCGGCCATGACGTTCGAGCATCAAGCCACGAACTCCGAAAGGGCCGTGCCTGGGGCTGAGCAGGCGCACAGGAACAAGCCCGTCCGGCACTTCCGGGCGGGCTCGTGCATTGATCGCCCTCGGGTACGCCGCTCCATTTCGGGCCCAGCGCGTCGAACACCCTCACCTTGAAGGCCGATTGACACAACGACGTAATCCTCGCCGACCTGCATCAACGAGGTGATGTCGCCTGCTGTCGGGCCCTGGGCGAACATCAGGACCACGATCGCTCGCCGCAACCGCACCGGTCCCTCGACGTGCGACTGATCCGCTGAAGCTTGCGGCCCTCTTCCATGCTGACCGCCGGACAAACACCCTCGGTCGACGCCCCACACCCACCTCCAAGTCCTGGAGACAGCCTGCTGAGGCCAGGCTGCACGTCGATTACCCGGCCAGCGATGCGAGACAAGCCACTAGCCCCGACCACCACGACGTACGCCGCCGAGCCCGGCGACACCGTCGTACTGCCCGTCCGCGAGCCACTCCAGGCCCTTCCCCCTCCAGGACGAGGATCGCACTCTGGCCCATGACGCTGCCGTGCCGGGTCAGCTCTTGACGAACCGCCCGACGAACGCGAGCGCCTTGTCGGCGATCTCACGCCAGCCGCTGTCTATGGTCAGGGCGTGCCCCCGGCCGGGGATCTTCTCGATCTCGGTCAGGCCCTGGTTGTCTTGCTGCTGCTTGTAGGAGGCGTTGACGATCGCCCACGGGACGGTGTTGTCCCGCTCGCCGGAGATGAAGAGCAGCGGTCCGCGGTCGGGGTTGTTGATGTCGACCTTGGCCTCGGTCCAGGGATTGAGGTTGGTCGCGGCCGCCTGGAAGAGCGGCTTGCCCGGGGTCGGCACGGCGTAGGTGTCGTAGAGCTGTTTGGCCTCGTCCTCGGTGACGGCGTTGGCGAAGGCGTAGCGGAACTGTTCGTAGGTCAGCGGCACCGCGCGGTTGCGGTTTGGCCGGGTTGCCGAGCACCGGGAAGCTCGACTTGAGGGTCGAGATCGGCAAGGGCAGCACCCCGCGGAAGGGGGCCGGGTCGATCGCCACAGACACCGCGGCCAGGCCCCGCCCCGCCAGGATCTGGGTCAATAGCCCGCCAGTGGAGTGGCCGATGATCGCCGGCTTGTGGTTCAGCCCGCGGATGATGGTTTCGAAGTGGTCGGCGATCTGGCCGATCGACTTGCCGGCGAACACGTCCGGGTGTTCGGCGGCCTCCTCGACCGTCTCGGGGTCGTCCGGCCGGCCGGGGGTCAGGGCTACACAGCCGTTGTCCTCGAACAGCTGCGCCCAGCGATCCCAGCTGCTGGGCAGCAGCCACAGACCGTGGACGAAGGCCACCGGCTGGCGGCCGGTCTGGTTCGCGTGCTGGCACTGCTCCAGCTCGTGTTCGGTGATCGTCTTGCTGTCGGGCGGGGCACTTGACCGTTCTTCTGGTTGAGCCGCTTCGTCGGCGGGTGCCTCAGCCTGTTCCAAGCACGGCGCGCAGGAAAGCGGTGGCCTGGCCGATGGCGGCTCGCGTGGCTCGGGTCTCGCTGAGTGCATTGAGCAGCATGAAGTCGTGGATAGTGCCGTCGTAACGCACGGCTGTCACGGGGACGCCCGCTGAGCGGAGCTTGGCGGCGTAGGCTTCGCCCTCGTCGCGCAGCACATCGGCCTCGTCCACGCACACGTAGGCGGGCGGCAGCCCAGTCACCTGCTCGGTGCTGGCCTGATTCGGCGATGCCGTGATCTCGGCGCGCTGTGCCGGATCGGTGGTATAGGCGTCCCAGAACCACTCCATCGCCCTGCGGGTGAGGTAGTAGCCGGTGGCGAACTGCTCGTATGACGCGGTGTTCATCGCCGCGTCGGTGACTGGGTAGTACATCGACTGCTGGACGAAGGTGACGTCGCCGCGTTCCTTGGCCATCAGCGCCAGCGCAGCCGCCATATTGCCGCCCACCGATTCGCCGGCCACCGCCATGCGGTTGGCGTCCCAAGCCCCTGGATGCCCCCTCTTGGGTGATCCACTGAGCGGTGGCGTAGCCCTGTTCGATCGCGGTCGGGTAGTGGGCCTCCGGCGCGTTCGGGTACTCCACGAACGCGAGCGCCGCGCCGGCGCCGACAGCGAGTTCGCGCACGAGCCGGTCGTGGGTCTCGGCGTTTCCTAGGATCCAGCCTCCACCGTGCATGTACACAATGACCGGCAGCATGCCGGTAGCGCCCTGCGGCCGGATGATGCGTACCCGGACGTCCCCCGCTTGGGAGGGGACCGTGATCCACTCTTCGTCAACCGGGAGCTTGCTGACCGGGGCAGACTGCGCGTCTGTGAGGATCTGCCGGGCATCGGCTGGCGCCATCTCGTACAAGAACGGCGGTCTCGAGAACGCCTCAGCAACGTCCTGTGCCGCAGGCTCAAGGACGACCGGGCTGGCAGCAGGCATGACAGTACTCCCCATGCGAATGCTCAAACATGGAATTAGCCAGAGCGCGCAGCGTCGTCGACGCCAGCTCCTCACGCACCGGATCTTCCCGTTGAACAGGCCATCGCGACCTGGTGGCTGCCCGCCGTTGCGGCACGCCTCCACGTTCGGCACACTATCTATCTAACACCCGCAAATGGGGCAGTTCCAATCCAGGATGATCGTGTAGTCAGTTGCGCGGCCCGCGTAATGCCCCACAGCGGTGGCCCTGTCGCAGGCTTGCTCGACTTTCGCACTGCTGGGTGTGAGTCCGGGTGGTCTGGGAGGTGCAGGAGGTGCGGTTGCGATGGCGCATGCCGCCCGGATACGCGCCCCATGCGGCGACTACTCCCTATTTGACATGGTTCGGACCGGCGGCGTGGCATGGTGGTAGGTGGGGGTGAGAGTTGGGAGGTTCGGCGTGGCATCCGGTTCGACATGGCCTTTCGTAGCGCGGCAACTGCCGCTCAGGCTCACCGTCGGTGCGTTCTTCCTCAACTCCGGACTGTCGAAAGGCGACGCGGACCAGGCCACCGCTCAGCGACTCCTCCAGTTCGCGAGCGGCACCTACCCCTTCCTGGGGAAGCTCGACGCCCAGAAATTCACCCGCCTGCTCTCTACCGGGGAAACGGCCGTTGCCACCGCCCTGCTCCTGCCGGTCATCCCTGCCACTGTCGCCGGGGCTGCGCTCACCGCGTTCTCCTGCGGCAGTCTCGCGCTTTACCTGCGTACGCCGGGCATGCGTCAGGAAGGCAGTCTGCGCCCCACTGAGCAGGGAACCGCACTCGCCAAGGACGTCTGGTTGCTGGGCGTCGGCATTTCCCTCATCGCCGAGGGCATGACCGGACACCGGGGGCGCGTGACCACTACCCTCAGCCCTTGGCGCCGCATGCTGCGACGCTGACCAGGCCACCTGCCCAGGGTGAGCTCGCCCGGCTCACCGGGACGATGCAGCGATGCGTGCGATCGCGCCGAGCGGCTGCGCAAGGAACTCGCCGAGATCGATGCCGAGGTGGCCCGGCTGGAGGCCGCAGAGGTGATGATCGGGCAGTTCATCGAGGCCGAACGCGTGGGTGAGGCCGACGACCCGGCCATGGCCACCGAGTTGGAGCGGGTCACGACCGCTCCGGGTGCGGGCGGGATGCTGCTGGTCCCGCACCGCGAGCTGGGCATGGCCGAGAGCGTACTGCCCGCCGACTGTCAGGCGATCATGAAGATCGTGTCCGCAGCTTCGGATCCAGTCCCGGCCAGGGACATCAGCGTCCAACTCGGCAAGGGCACCGCTCCTGGGCAGGTGGAGCCGGTGCGCGACAAGCTGAGGCGGCCCGCGCTCCGCGCCTGGACCGCGCCCTGAAGGCAATCACCCGGAAGGGTGGTGTCGTTGTGCTGCTCGACGGCACCCTCGTGCGCACCCGCCGACGCACCGGGGACGAGCACCGGCCGAACTATTCGGGCAAACACAAAGCCCACGGCCTGTTGTTCCTCGTTTTGACCGACGAGCGCGGCAACCTGATGTGGATCTCGGCGGCGAAGCCGCGACGCTCCAGCGAGATCACCACCGCCCGCCACAACAAGATCACCACTCGCCTGCGGGAAGCCGGCCTCGGCGCCCTGGCCGACCTCGGCTTCATCGGCCTGGACGACGACCCCGACGACCCAGTGATCATCACCGGCCGACGGGCTGCCTTCGGCCATCCACTCACCGCCGCTCAGAAGCAGGCGAACCGGCTGATCAGCCGCGAGCGCGCGGCGAACGAGCACGGCTTCGCCGACCTGAAGAACTGGCAGATCCTCACCAAAGCCCCCATGAAAGCCCGCACGCCCTCACACTCCTGCGCGCCCTGCTCGTGCTGACGAACGCGGAAGTCAGCCGCTGACGGACGATCACCTGCCGACGATCACGTCCCTGACCGGCACGAGCAGCCCATCCACAACCCACGCCAGCCCCGCGACCTGCAACTTCAGGTTGAAAAACCCTCAGTGACGAATGCTCCCGCGTGACCTGATGCCCTGGGGCGCGGCGCACCGCTGGTTCACCAAGTGGCGCCGGAAGGACATCCGGGACCACATCCACGATGAACTAGGCCGCCGGCTCGGGATCGAGGTCGGACGCGACCCTGAGTCGTCGGCGTCGGCCGCCGTGATCGACGCCCAGTCGATCACGACCAGCGAGGGCGGCGAGGCGCGGACGCAGTTGGTCCACCATCGTGTCCCGGTTCGATAGCCGTGCTCGAGATGCTGCTTTGGCGCTGGTGCGTTGTGATGGTTCCGCTCCCGGGGCGGGGCCCGGGCCGCACTGGGCGCCATGGGCGTGAGCGTGCCGGTGTCATGTTCGCTCACCCTTGACGCCGCCGCTGTGCATAGCCGACTCCTCAGGGCTCTGGGCGAACTCGCTGGTCTGGGCGCTGACTTCGCCGGCTGACTGTTCTGATGGGTGTGCCGCAGCTCACCGCGTCCAGGCAGCGGGCCGGGAACACCGTGGGGCGGTTGACGGTTCATCTTTATGTGGCTGCGGAGGGGACAGTGTCCCCGGGCCTCACCAATAGCCCATGGGGACGATCGTCCGGCTGAAGCCCCATGGAGCCTTCCGCCGCGAGGCGACCGCCCTCCGCACGCCACCGTTCACGGCCCCGGCTGGTCTCCCCCGTCCAGCCGGGGCTTTGCCCGCCGACCGGCACGCATCCGTCGGCATCCCGGCGTCGGGGCTTTGCTCTGCAACCGCTTCTTCAGCCGAGGTGAAGGACGGTCAGGGCAGTGGTCCAGTCGGTGACGATGGCCTGCTGCGCGGCGGCGAGCGACACCTGTCCCTTGCAGACCGCGGTGTGCAGTTTCGTCTCCACCGGGTCCTTCTTGTTGTTCACCCCGGCGCCCTTCTTGTGGCCCGGGTCGGCCGGCTCCACCCATAGGTTGCGCGGGTCGTTGGGGTCGCCGCCGAGCTGGAGGCTGATCAGGTGGTCGTACTCTGCATCCGCCATGCTGCCGATGTAGCCGTAGGAGGCCGCGTTGAGCTTCTTCTCCTTGCCGGTCACGTACGCAGAGGGGCGTACGTCGGAGGTGTAGCCGCCCTTGCGGCAGATCGTCGACTTCAGGTTCGCCTGCGTCACCGCCGGGGAGATCGCGCCCGGCGTGCACGCCGGGTCCTCGAGGGGCTCGCCGTGCTCGTAGCGGTAGTGGCACGAGCCGACGGTCGGCTGCTGCCGCACCGTGTAGTGCTTTTGCGGCCCCTCCCCCACCGCGATCGGTCCCGACTCGTTCGGCACCGCCGTGTCCGACGCTCCCGCCGCCGGGCTCCGGCTTTCGGACGACGTCGACGTGCCGAGAGAGACGGATCTACAGCCTGCCAGCAGCAGGCAGGCGAGTATCACGGTGGAAGCGGCGCGGCTGGTGGAACGCATGATGACCCCTCACGTCAGGCGACGGCTGAGCAGATGCTGCCCTACCGGACCGGTGCGACATCGAGCGGGGTGCCGAGTGAGCGCGGCACGCACCGCGCCCTGGTGGTGGTCTGTCCCAGGCGCACGCGACCGGGCTGCGGCAGGAGAGGGAAATCCGTGCGTGGATGCAAGCCGACGCCGCCGTCCGACGCCTGGGGATCCCGACAGCGCACCGCCGCGATCCAAGCCGCCCAGCGGGAGAAGGCCTCGCAGGAGGCGTCCCGTGCCTCCCATGTCCGGCACGACTCGTTGAGATTCCAGTTCTCGCAGCTGAACCGCTACCACGGACGGGGCCTGCTGTAGCCGAACCCGTCGGATCCGCAACAAGGTCGAAGCGTGCCGGGGAGTTCGTCGTGAGCGACGTCACGGCCGAGTGCGACGGGCCGCTCCCGGCCGACGCCTCAGTGCCGGAAGACCACGGTCGCCACAGGGACGGCCAGCAGCAGGCTGAGCCCGATGAGGGCGAAGCGGTCCAGCCACAGAACGGCGGCAAACTCGCGCAGGGTCGCGGAGAGCCAGTAGGTGGGGGAGGTCGGCGCGCCCACGACGCGGACGGTGATGCCGACGCGGCGGGCCAGCAGCATTGTGCGGTAGACGTGGAAGCCGCTGGTGACCACCGCGGCACGGTGACCGGGGGCGGTGCGGCCCATGAGGGCTGCGCTGAAGCGGAGGTTCTGCCCGGTGTTGACGGAGCGGTCCTCCTGCACGATCCGGTCGGCAGCCACTCCGCGTCCGCGCAGATAGTCGGCCATGGCCTCCGCCTCGGAGCAGACCTCGTCGTCGCCCTGGCCGCCCGAGACGACGAACATCACGCGCCGCGCGCCCGGTGCCTCGGCGGCGTCGATCGCGAGGGCGCGCTCCAGCCTGCGGGTCAGCAGCGGGCCGGGCCGGTTGCCGTCGAGCCCGGCCCCCAGGACGACGACGTGGCTGGTCCCCGGGAGCGGGGCGCAGCGGCCCAGGACGAACACGTAGCCCGTGAAGGCGAGGAAGAGCACGCTCAGGTATCCCGCGGCCGCGTCCACCGCGACCACGAGGCCCCGGAACACCTCCCCACCGACCGCACGGTAGACCGCGTCGAGGGCGAGGACCGCCAGCAGCGCGCAGCCGACGGCACCGGTGGCCAGCAGGGCTGCCTGCGGTCCGTACCGCCGGACCAGGAGGATGCCGTCGGCCAGCAGCAGGAGACCCAGCGAAAGCGCCACGAGCAGGGCGGCGACAGCGATCACGTTGATGGTGGTGTCGTGGACTCCCGCGCGCCGGGCCGACACCCCGAGTCCGGCGGAGGTCACTGCGAGGGAGAACAAGACGGCGGTGGAGAACCGGTGCGGCGCCAACAAGGCGTTCACGACACCGCCCGCGGCAAACACCGCCGCGGCAAGATACTCCGGATACTCCGGCATGTTCCGCACCGCTCCCCTCTCCCACCGGCCGGGCCGCTGCCCGGACCCGTCCGTCTCTCGCGGCCGCCTGCGCACTCCCGGACCCGTCCGTATCTCGCGGCCACCTGCGCACTCCCGGACCTGCGCCGCGCGGCGGGCCCGGTGCGGCCGGCCGCCGGACAGTGCGGCCTTCCTACCGCAACCGCGGCACCCCGCGGCCAGGAGAAGCACTTCTCCGGCAGGTGAACCCACTGCGTGCCGGTCTGGAACTCATAGGCGGTTGATCACCTCACGATGGTCTCACCAGCGGCCACCCCGCTTCGACGTGCGGTCCGGGAGTAACGGCTCGATCCGCGCCCACTGCGCATGGGCCAACAGCAAGTGCTTCGTCGCCTCGGGTGGTCTCGCCTGGTGGCGGGCATCTGACTGGGCATGGGGCTGGGGGAAGTGGAACGGCCCCGGGGTGAGTTATCGCAGTTCATCAGCACGCCATCGCCACATCATCCCGAATCACGCAACACAGACACCGTCCGGTCTGCCACCGATCAAGCCCTCGAAACGGCCCACGAACCACCGACATAGGTTCGGCACGCACACACCGCCCGCGAACTATGTTGCCCCACCACATGTGCCCCTGACCTGCACCTTCCTACGGTGTCCGGACACCCACCCGTCCCCACCGCACACGAGGAAGTGGCGCACATGGCATCGGCAACAACCGCTCCCCCCACCCCCCGCCAACCTCAAACGCATCGTCGCCACCAGCCTCATCGGCACCACCATCGAGTGATAGCCCGACGATGGTCATGTCCTCGGTGACGTCAGCGAAGCCGGTGGGCCGGACGTCGCGACCCGGACCAGGTGCGGCAGAACGCGGACGCACTGGCAACACTCGTCGTCGACACGTTTCTGCGCGGGATGGGACCCCACGGCTGAACCGCCCCGGCCGGCCGCCCCCGACTCATCTTGCCCTCGGACACCGACCGTACGATCGTGGACAGTGCCCGGCACACGGCAGAAGGCCAGGTGCGCCATGCCTCGCACCTCTACGTGCTGGTCAGCGGCTGCGCCTGGCGGGCTCTGCCACCGTGCTTCGGTATAACTACGACGAATACGGCAACCCGGAGGAGATGCCACCGCAGCCCGCTACGGCTGGCTCGGCGGCAAGCAGCGCTCCAGCGAAACGGCTACCGGCGCCACCCTCATGGGCGTCCGCCTCTACGACCCCACCACTGGGCGCTTCTTGTCCACCGACCCCATCCCCGGCGGCAACGCCAACGCCTACGAATACGTCAACGGCGACCCGCTGAACCGCTATGACCTCGACGGCAAGTAGGGTTTCCGCAAGTGGGCCAGGGGCTTCTGGAGAAGGAACAGCGGCGCTATCGTCGGCCTCGCGTTCGCAGCCGGCTGCTCAGCGCTCACAGCCGGCTGGGGGACCGTTGCCTGCTCCGTCGCCGGTGGTGCCATCGGCAACATGGTGTCGTACCGCTACTCCACGCCTCGACGGAAGCGGCACTGGGGCGGCTACTACGCCACCGCGTGGCGGGGGGCAGTCTGGGGAGGCCTCGGTCACGGGGCCGGCCGATACGGACACTACTTCGGTCGACCAGCCTCTCGCTGGAGCCGCTACGGGTTGGAGCACCGTCAGACGTGCCTACCGGCATGGATTCCGGCGTGGCTGGCACCTCTACAGCAGATGGAACCGGTGGTGATCGTGGGAGCTTCTCCTCGTCGTGACGCGGCGAACCGCTGGTCCGCACGCCACCCCATCCTGATGGGTTTGCTGGCCGGCACGGCCGTGACGCTCGCGTTCGTGGTCCTGCAAGGCGGGCTGAGCGCAGGCGAGATGCTGATCTCGTTCATCCCCTTCTCCACCCTTGCCGCGCTCACAGCGCTCACTGAGCGGCGCCGGAGGAGGAAGCACAACCTGCCGATCTGACAAACAGCGGAAGGATGCGGGGGCGAGCTTCGGCCCCCCGCATCGTCTGTTACACCGTGCCAAGGCCCTCGTCGACGGCATTCGCACCCCCATGACGTTGCGGTCAGCAACGGAGCGAGACCTCCGTGCCTGCGCCATCTCATGCCTGAGCAGCAGAAACCGCACATGGGGTTCGGAAAGAGAACGACCTCTCAGCTTGTTCTTTATGGTCTGACCTGGTCACGTTCGGCGATGCTCTCGGGTCGCTTGACCGTTTTACCCACGTCGTAGCGGTTGGCGGGTCGTCGGTTTTTCGAGCCGAGCGGCCGCCCCGGGCCCGGTCGTGTGGGTTTGGGTGCACGGGCGGG
>NZ_JOJE01000048.1 GCF_000720255.1 Streptomyces griseus subsp. griseus
GACCTCGCCGGCGCCACCGTCTTCCTCGCCTCCGACGCCGCCGCCTACATCCACGGCGTCCTCCTCCCCGTCGACGGCGGATGGCTCGGCAGATGACCGGCACAGACGTCATGCGACAACGGCAGATCAAGAACACGTCCGTCTCCCTCACGGAACTCGGCTTCGGAGCCTCGGTCATCGGCAACCTGTACCGGGTCACTCCCAGCGAGGACGCGACCGGCGCGGTCGACGCCGCCTGGGAGGCCGGCGTCCGGTACTTCGACACGGCGCCCCACTACGGGCTCGGCCTCTCCGAACGCCGCCTGGGAGCCGCCCTGCGGGACCGTCCGCGCGGGGAGTACGTCATCTCCTCCAAGGTCGGCCGGCTGCTCGTCCCCAACGAGCATCCGCGAGGCGCCGACACCGAGGGCTTCGCCGTGCGCGACGACCTGCGCCGCCAGTGGGACTTCAGCCGCGACGGCGTTCTGCGCTCCATCGAGGCATCCCTGGAACGCACCGGGCTGGACCACCTCGACGTCGTCTACCTCCACGACCCCGACGACCACTGGAGGCAAGCCGCCGACGAGGCCATGCCCACCCTCGCCGAACTGCGCGACCAAGGAGTCATCGGCGCGATCGGCGCCGGCATGAACCAGTCCGCCATGCTCGCCCGCTTCCTGCGCGAAACCGCCGCCGACGTGGTCATGCTCGCCGGACGCTACACCCTCCTCGACCAGTCCGCCCTGGACGACGTCCTGCCCGCCGCGGAGGAACAAGGCAAGAGCGTCGTCGCGGTCGGCGTCTTCAACTCCGGTTTGCTCTCCCAGGACCGGCCCGACGAAGGCATGAAATACGACTACCAGGACGCCCCGCCCACGCTGGTCGCCCGCGCCCGCGCCATCGCCGACGTCTGCGCCGGTCACGGCACGACCCTCCCCGCCGCCGCGATCGCCTTCCCCCGTACACACCCCGGCATCGTCAATGTCACCCTCGGCATGCGAGACCGGGAACAAGTGACACGGAACGTGGCACTCCACCGAAGCACCGTCTCCGAGTCGCTCTGGGACGACCTCCGGTGCCAGGGGCTGATCAGGTGATGGACACGCGTTTCGACGGCGCCGCGAGCGCCTGCCACCGCCCGCCCGACCGATTACGCCCGCCGCTCCCCCGTCACGAATGAGTCGGCACCGTTGCTGACGGTGCGCACCCGCTCCCGGCCCCGAAGCCCTGGGGACCGGGCCTGATGAAAGATCCGCGTCTACCGCACCGCGAACATGCACGGAGCCGCCGTATGAACGCCTGCTCGACCGTACGAACCAGCAGGAGGGGCAGATGAAGACAGTCATCTCCCCCGTCCGCAAGGTGTCCGCCGCGCTCGCGGTGGGGGTCACCGCCGCGCTGCTGACAACCCTCTCGACGCCGACCCCGGCCTCGGCCACGACCCAGGCGACGTACTACGTCGCCCCCAACGGTAACGACGCCAACTCCGGGACGATCACGGCGCCGTTCAAGACCCTGCAGCACGCCCGGGACGTCGTGCGCACGGTCAACAACAACATGACCGGAGACATCAACGTCTTTCTCCGGGGCGGCACCTACCCGGTGAGCAGCACCATCAACTTCACCTCGGCCGACTCCGGCACGAACGGGCACCGAATCGTCTACGCCGCCTACCCGGGCGAGAAGCCGGTCCTGGACGGAGGCGTTCAGGTGACCGGCTGGACACAGCAGAGCGGGAACATCTGGAAGGCCACCCTCAACCGCGACAACAAGCTCCGCGCCCTCTACGTCAACGGCAAGCGCGCCCAGATGGCCTCGAAGACGATCAACTCGGCAGGCTGCTACGCGAATTACAGCTTCCCGAGCCCCCAGCCTTCCTGGGCCTGGGACTCGCCGAAGACGACGTGCGACCAGATCAAGTACAACCTCTCCGACCTGCCCGCCATCGCGTCCAACCAGGACGACGTCGAGATCAAGACGGCGACGACCTGGACCACGGCGATCGTGGGTGTCAGCCAGATCACCACGAGCTCGGACGGCGCCAACCGCGTGGCCAAGCTCCAGGAGCCGGGCGCGGCGATAGCCCAGGCCGCATACAACGCCAACTTCCAGGCCACCGGTACCCAGACGTTCATGAACGCGTACGAGTTCCTGGACCAGCCGGGCGAGTTCTACTACGACAAGTCCACCCACACGGTGTACTACTACAAGTCCAGCTCCGACGACATGACGACGGCGCAGGTCTTCGCGCCGAACAACGTGTCCACCATCATCAAGATCGCCGGCACGTCCACGAGCGACCACGCGAAGAACATCACCCTCTCCGGTCTCACGGTCGAGCACTCCGACTGGAATCTGACCAATGTGGCGGGTTCCGTGTTCCGGCAGGGCCAGCAGGGCAACGCCAGCGCGAACGTGTACACGAGGCAGAACTTCCACGCCTACTCGTACCGCAATGTCGACCTGCCGCCCGCGGCCGTCCAGATCGAGAGCGCCGACGGGATCGTCCTCCAGCGCGACACGGTGCAGCACACCGGCGCCGACGGGATCACCCTGGCCAACGACGTGACGGACTCGCAGTTGACCGGCAACTTCACCAATGACGTCGCCGGATCCGCCCTCACCGTGGGACACCCCCAGCACGTGTACATCGGGAGCGCGGACCCCGACCCGAACGACCCGCACGAGAAGTACCCGGTGAGTGTCGAGGGCGTCTGCAAGAACATCACCGTCACGGACAACTACCTCTACGACAGCGCGGTCCTGTTCCAGGGTTCCAGCCCTGTGTCGGCGTACTTCGTCGACACCCTTGACCTGGAGCACAACCGGATCGAGAAGTCCCCGTGGGCGGGCATCACGCTCGGCTGGGGATGGGACAACTTCGACGGGACGTCGAACTCCAACGTCATCTATCCCGGGTCCCCGACCACGACGGCGAGGAACAACACCGTCAAGTACAACGAGCTCCTCAACACCATGCAGGTGCTCGGGGACTCCGCTCCCATCTACACGCTGGGCAAACAGCCGAGCACCGAGATCAGCAACAACTTCATCCAGGGTGAGCCGGCCGGCCACCGGTACGGGATCCACCCCGACGAGGGCTCCGCCTACATCAACGAGCACGACAACGTCCTCGACGTGGACCCGAACGTCATGTGGGTCATGAACACCGGCACCTGGGGACGGCAGAACAACCTGACCGTCACCAACAACTACGGCCCCCGCAACACGATCTTCAGCAAGAGCGTCACGAGCAGCACCATCAACGATGTGCGCGTGTACCGGGACAACGTGTGGCCGTCGCAGGCGTACGGCATCGCCGTGAACGCGGGCCTGGAAAACGCCTACAAGGACATCATCCCCGCCGCCGACACGACTCTTCAGGACTACGCGCTGCCCACCGGCGTCTTCACCGGCAAGGGTGATGTGACCATTCCGGTGCGCAGCCCGGGAGACTCGACCAGGACACTCTGGCTGGCTCCCTCCGGTACGACGACGTTCACCGCCGGTCCCACCATGACCAGCGCGAGCGGCACCGCGACCAGCATCAACGTCCCGCAGGCCGCCGGTGACTACCGCCTCTACATCGTCGACGCCCAGGGGAACGCCTCCGCCGCGTCGAAGGCGCTCGTGCGGCAGCGCTGGAACCACGTCGACGACAAGGCGGCCGGGGTGACCTACTCCGGCACGTGGTCGAACTGGAACGACACCAAGGACATGAACGGGTCCGAGAAGTTCACGAGCACCGCGGGCAACTACGCCGAGTTCTCGTTCACCGGCTCGGGCGTCCGGTACCTCAGCATGACGCAGCCGAACATGGGCAAGGTGGATGTCTACATCGACGGCACCCTCGCCCAGGCGGGCATCGACGCCTATGGCTCGACGGTGACGAAGCAGGTGCCGCTGTTCGAGAAGACGGACCTCGCGGCGGGCCCCCACACGATCAGGGTGGTGTGCACCGGCACGAAGAACGCCGCCTCTTCCGGCACTGTCTGCGCGGTGGACGCGTTCGCCTCCATCGGGTTCCCGGCGACGAACGCCAACTACAAGATCGTCAACAAGGGCAGTTCCAAGGCGGTCGACGTCTCGGGCGCATCGATGTCCGCCGGAGCCAACGTCATCCAGTGGAGCGACAGCGGAGCCGTGAACCAGAACTGGGTCTTCGCCCCGGTGGGTGACGGCAGCTACGAGATCGTCAGCCGGAACAGCGGCCTGCTGATGGACGTCAGCGGTGGCGTCACCACGGACGGCGCGAACATCGTCCAGTCGTCCGACAACAACGTCGCGAACCAGCGCTGGACACTGGTCGTCACCGGAAACGGCTACTACAAGATCAAGAACGTGAACAGCAACGACCTGCTCACCGTGTCCTCGGGAGGCACTCAGCTCGTCCAGTCGACGGACACGGGCGCCGACACCCAGCTGTGGAAGATGGTGAACGTGGACTGACCCCTGAAGGAGGTCAATGACCTGCGGGGACGGTGCCGGCGACACAAGCCGGCACCGTCCCTCTGCTATGCCCGGCGTCCGGTCGGTTGAGCCGCGCGCGGAGCGGCAGGATGCTGGAGGCAGTGCCTGTGGCGTGCGCTGAGCGCGTACGGGAGTCACAGCAGAACGAGGATGGGACCCCATGGACAACGAGTCCGTCATCACCGGGGCATCGCGAGGCGCAGGAATGCCCGAGGACTTCGCCGTGGTCGTCGATGCCAGGGCGAGGATCATGGTGTGGAGCTCCGGGGCCCGCGAGCTGCTGGGATACGGGGCCGACGAGGTCGTGGGCCGACCTGCCGCCGACCTGCTCGCCGCGGACCTGCCCCTCGCCACCCGGCGCCACCTGTCCGCCGGTACGGCCTGGACGAGCGACGTGGCGCTGCTGCACCGGGACGGCGACCGCGTCACCGCGCGGTTGCGGGGGACGCCACTGGCGGACGCGGACGCCAGGCCCCTCTGGCTCGTAACCGGTGCGGCGCCGACGTACCCCTCCGGGCCCGCCACCGCCGAAACGGCGGCCCTGTGGGGCCGGACGCTCGCGCAGCTCCCGCTGCCCGTGGCGATCTACGGTCCCGACGCCCGGTTCGTCGCCTGCAACCAGACCATGAGCCGGGCCATGGGAATGACGGAAGCGGAGATGAGGGGCCGGACCCTGCCCGAGATCCAGCCGGCCCATGAGGAGATCGATCGCCTGCAGCGGCAGGTCCTGCGCACCGGTGAGATGATCCACCGCGAGGAGCGGCCCGGTCGTGCGCTCGGCGAGGTCCACGATCATGCCTGGTCTGTCTTCCTCACCCCCCTGAAGGACGAGAGCGGCACCGTGCAGGGGCTGTCGGCGCTGGTCATCGACACCACCGAGCAGTACTGGGCCCGGCGCCGCCTGGAAGTACTCAACGACGCCGGTCTGCGCATCGGCAGCACGCTCGACGTGACCCGGACCGCCGAGGAACTGGCCGCGGCGGCGGTAGGGGGGTTCGCCGATTTTGTCGCCGTGGACCTGCTCGAGTCCGTCGTACGAGGCGACGAGCCCGAGCCGATGTCGCCCACCGAACCGGTCGTCTTCCGCCGTTCGGCACATGACTCGGTGCTTCCCGGCTGCCCGGAGGCCGTGGTCCCGGTGGGCAGAACGGGCATCTGCCCACCGGGCTCCCCGCCGGCCCGGGCGCTGCTCACCGGACGTGGCACCCGGCACCGTATGGGTGACCCCGTGCTGCGGGACTGGCTGGCCATCTCCCCACAGCGCGCGGAAACCGTGCGACGGCACGGCATGCACTCGGTGCTGTTGGTGCCGCTGCGGGCACGAGGGGTCACCCTGGGTCTGCTGCACCTGGTGCGCCACCGTACGCCGGAGCCCTTCGGCGACGACGACCTGCTGCTCGCCGAGGAGCTCGCCGCCAGGGCGGCCGTCAGTGTGGACAACGCCCGCCGCTACACCCACGAGCGCCGGACCGCGCTCGCCCTCCAGCGCAGCCTGTTGCCGGACCGCCTGCCGGTCGTGGCCGCGTTGGACCTGGCGTACCGGTATCTGCCGGCCGGTTCCGCGAGCGGTGTCGGCGGGGACTGGTTCGACGCCATCCCGCTGTCCGGGGAGCGGGTCGCCCTGGTGGTGGGTGACGTGGTGGGCCACGGTATCCACGCCTCGGCCACCATGGGCCGCCTGCGGACAGCCGTCCACACCCTCGCCGACGTCGATCTCGCCCCCGACGAGCTGCTCACCCAGCTGGACGACCTCGTCATCCGCCTCGACCGGGAGGAGGGGCCGGATGCGCGGCGCCCGGCGGACGAGTCATCGGGGGAGGTCGGCGCCACCTGCCTGTACGCCGTGTACGACCCGGTCTCCCGTCGGTGCCAGCTGGCGCGGGCCGGGCATCCGCCGCCCGCCCTGGTGACTCCTGACGGCACCGTGCTCTTCCTGGACCTGCCCGCCGGACCACCGCTCGGCCTGGGCGGTCTGCCGTTCGAGGCCGTCGAGGTCACCCTCGACGAGGGCAGCCTGCTCGCCCTCTACACCGACGGTCTGATCGAGACCGCCGATCGGGACATCGACGTCGGACTCGATCTGTTGCACGACGCGCTGAGCAGTCCGGCCCCCGACCTGGAGGAAGCCTGCGACCGCGTGGTCCGCAAGGTGATGCCCGCCGCTCCGGCCGACGACATCGTCCTGATCCTGGCGCGGACGTCCGCGCTCGACCACAACCACGTGCACACCTGGCAGCTGCCCCCGGACCCCGCGGCTGTCGCCGGGGCACGCAAGATGACGGACGACCAGCTCAACGAGTGGGGCCTGGACGAGCTGACCTTCTCCACCGAGCTGATCGTCAGCGAACTGGTCACCAACGCCATCCGTTACGGCCGGTCCCCGATCCAGCTCCGCCTCATCCGCAGCGACGCTCTCATCTGCGAGGTGTCCGACGGCACCCACACCGCCCCGCACCTGCGACGGGCCCGCACCTTCGACGAGGGCGGGCGCGGACTGCTGCTGGTCGCCCAGCTCGCGGAGCGTTGGGGCAGCCGGCAGACACCCACGGGCAAGACGATCTGGGCGGAGCAGCCGCTGCCTGGCTGAGCGTACTCACGGAGGAAACAGGAGGCCGAAACCAGGAGTGGCAGATCGGCGGTGAGCCGCGCACGCAGCGGGCCGAAGAGCTGAATGCGGGCCGTACGCCGCGACCCGTGGGCGCGGCGTACGGCGGTGGTGCGGGAGGTCAGGCGGTCATGGCGTCCCGGACGAGGGCGGTGTCGACGAACTGCTCGAAGCGGACGACGAGTCCGCCGCGTACGACGAAGTGGTGCGCGACGCGGACGTCGATCGGCTTGCCGGTCGCCTTGTTGGTCGCGGTGTAGCGGGCGAGGACGACGACGTTCTCGCCGTCGACGACGTAGGTGTCGTCGTGGGCGGTCCAGCCGTCCCAGTCCTGGCCGAGCTGCTCCATGACGTTCGACGTCACGCCCTCGGGGGTGCGGTAGGTGCCGGCGAGGGGGAAGCCCGCCATTTCCGTCCACTCCACGTCCGGGGCGAGGGTGGCCCGCAGCGCCTCCAGGTCGCCGGCCGCGGAGGCCAGGTACTGACGGCGCACCACGTCGGCGGGAGCGGTGGAGGTCGCGAAGTCGGTGTTCTCGTGCGGCACTTGGGTCAGCCCCACTTCATCTCGCCCTTGGCGACCTTCGCGCCGATCTGGGCGGCGATCAGCATGCCGTTGTCGGGGTAGCGCTGGACGAGGGCCTCGGTCAGCGCGGCGCCGTCGGCCGCCTTGCCGAGCTCCTCCTCGAAGGCGAGCAGGTAGTCGCGGGTGGCGGTGATGGCGGAGGCGTCGGCGGGCGCGTCGGGCAGGCGGTGGCCGGGCACGACCAGCTCCGGCCGGAGGGCGGCCATCTCGTCCAGCAGGTCGATCCAGGCCTCACGGTCGCCGGGGGCGGGGGTGTCGGCGACCCAGACGTGCTCCTGCTGGAAGAGCAGGACACCACCGAGGAGGGCGCGGTGCTCGGCCTGCCAGAGGTAGTGGCGGTCGGGCAGTGCGGCCGGGCCGCCCTTGAGCTCGAAGCGGTGGCCTTCGAGGGTGAGGTCGCCGGTCAGGGGCTCGAGGTCGACCAGCCGGGTGGGGAGGTTCGGGCCCAGGGCCTCCCAGGCCTTGAGCTTGCCCGCGTAGGAGTGCTCGATGTGCTCGATGACGATCGGAGTGGCGACGAACTTCGCCTCCGGGAAGGCGTCGGCGAGGACCTCGGCGCCGAAGTAGAAGTCGGGGTCGCCGTGGCTGACGAAAACGGTGGTCAGCTTCTTGCCGGAGTCGAGGATCTCGGCGGCCAGGCGGTGACCGTCGGCGCGGGTGAAGGCGGCGTCGACCAGCAGGGCATCGTTCTCGCCGGTGACGAGCGTGGCGGTCTTGTTCTTGCTGCCGGCGGGGAAGTCCAGGTCGAGGACCTTGAAGGACAGGGTGCTCATGGCGGTTCCTTGGTGGGTCGGGGACGGATCGGGAGGATCAAGAGGTGCTGCGGGGCCCGGTGAGGGCCGCGAGCCGCCGCTGCACGTCGTCGGTGGTGGCCTGGCCGCGTGCCAGGGCGGCCGCGCGGCCGCCGTCGACGGCGAGAAGGGTGGGGAAGCCGTCGACGCCCAGCGCGGCGGCGCGTGCGAAGTCGGCTTCGGCCGCCGCCCGGGCCTCGGGCGCTTCGAAGGCGGCGGCGACGGCGTCCGCGTCCAGGCCGTGCTGCTCGGCGATCTTCCGGTAGGTGGCGGTCTCGGAGAGGCTGAGGCCGTCGACGTAGAAGGCGCGCTGCGCGAGGGTGGCCAGCTCGGCCGCGCGTTCGGGGGCGACCTGGCGCAGGGCGGCCACACCGCGGGCGGCGGCCTCCGAGTCCATCACGAACGAGCCGTCGGCGATCAGCCGCTCGTAGGCGTCGCCGAACTCGGCGCCGGTCAGCTCGGCGATTCGCGCGTTCGCGCCCTGGACGTAGCCGAACTCGCGGATCGGTACGCGCCGTTCACCGGTGAACAGGCCGCCGGAGATCACGTCCACCGCGAGTTCCGGGTGCAGGGAGGCCACCTCGCGCAGTGTGGAGGAGAACCCGTGCGACCAGCCGCAATAGGCGTCGAAAACGTAGACGAGCTTCATTGAGGACCTCGGCAAGACGGTGCGGTGCCCGCCTGCTGCGGGCGTTTCACCTGACACAACAGTACCTGATGCGTCAGATATTTCCATGATCGGGTGACTGTCGCCACACCCACCCGGCACCGGCCCGCACGGCACAGCATCAGACAGGAGGCGGGGTGAACCGGCTCGCCGGTCCACCCCGCCTCCGCTCACCGTATGGTCACCGCGCGGTCGCCGAATCCCAGATCAAAGGCGTCTCGTCGAAGACCACGGCGATCTTGAACGGGGTTCCGGCCGCGATCGTCCTCGGCAGTGTCACGCTGCCCTTCTGCTTCTGGTCGAAGGCGACCGGGCCCAGGTCCGTGACCTTCCCGCCGGACGTGAGCAGGTAGACCCGGCCGGTCACGTTCGCGTGCGGGTCCGCGTCTGCCGGGTCGGACACCGCCGCGTCCTGGCCGACCGCGCCCGCGCTGCCGCCCTGCCAGCCGCCGGTCGTGATGACGTTGACGACCTTCCAGGTGCGGCCGTCGTCCGCGCTGGAGTACAGGGCGATCGCCAGATCGCTGCGGTCACCGTCGTTGGACGGCCTCCAGTCGGGGTCGGCCGCCTTGTGTTCCTTGTAGTAGTGGTCGTCGCCGGACACCACACTCGCGAGCAGCAGCGTGCCCGCCTTCAGGTTCCCGACGCTCTGCGGAAGCACGTACAGGTACGGGTTCGTCCAGTTGCTCGTGTACTTGGCGTACTCGGGGTCGGTTGACAGGTACGCCGGCGCCTTGACCTCGGACAGCGCCTGCCAGGTCGTTCCGCGGTCGTCGCTCTTGTAGACGGGGAGGGTCTCCCCGTCGGCGCTTCCCGTCCTGGGCACGACGGTGGCCTTCTCGAACGACGCGACCAGGCGCCCGCTCGGCAACTGTGCCGACTTCGGGTAGACGGCGCAGTTGCCCCGCCCCTTCAGGCATGGCTCGTTGCCGAGTCGGTAGAGGGTCCCGCCCGTCGGGTTGTAGGCCTGGGCGCCGGCGGCCGGCACCGCGAGCAACGCGGACGCCGCGGCGAAGGTGCCCAACGCCCTGCGTGTCCTACTTCTTCTCATGGTTCCTCCTCGAAGAAGCCGTCGGGCGTATGACTGCGCCGCCATGACTGCGCAGACATATGTACGCAGTTGAACTGTCCCCGTCAAGACCGTGAACAGGATCGCGCGATCGGCCGCTCTTGACGCAACCGGTGACAAGATTGTGTTACTCGCGGTAAGTTCCGGCCCTCCACTCCCCGTTCTCAGGAGTTCCGCTCCATGCGCCGTCTACTCACCTGCCTCGCAGCGGCGTCAGCCGTGTTCGCCGGGTTCCTCACGAACGCGCCTCCCGCCGCCGCGGACACCACCTCCGGGTCCTTCAGCGTCCTCTCCTACAACGTCGCCGGGCTGCCGGAAAGCATTTCCAGCGCCCCCACTCCGCGCCAGTCGAGCACGACGACCATCGGCAGCCGGACCGGCGGCTACGACGTGGTCAACGTCCAGGAAGACTTCAACTACCACGCCTACCTCTACGCCACCGACACGCACCCCTACCGCACCCCGACCAGCGGCGGAGCCGGTATCGGCAGCGGACTCAACACCATGTCGGGCATCCCCTACGACACCGACGACTTCGAGCGGGTGCGCTGGAACTCCTGCCAGTTCGACTCCGGCGACTGTCTCACGCCCAAGGGGTTCAGCTTCATGCGCGAGCGCCTCGCCGAAGGCGTGTACGTCGACTTCTACAACCTCCACACCAACGCCGGCACGAACGACGGCGACCTGGCCTCGCGGGCGGACAACCTCAACCAGCTGACGGCCTTCATCAAGACCCACTCGGCCGGAAACGCCGTCGTCGTCATGGGCGACACCAATACCCGCTACACCCGCTCCGGTGACACCATCGCCGAGTTCGCCGCGGCCAACGGCCTGACCGACCCGTGGGTTCAGCTCATCCGCGGCGGCACACCGCCCGCGAAGGGCAGCGACGCCCTGGTCTGCGACCAGACCGGGCCCACGGTGCCCAACACCTGCGAGGTCGTCGACAAGGTCCTCTACCGCGGCAGCAAGCTCGTTTCCCTCCAGGCGACCTCGTACAACAACGAGCACGCCAAGTTCCTCACCGGTGACGGGCTGATGCTCTCCGACCACGACCCGATCAAGGTGGCGTTCACCTGGGCGCGCAACGCCGACTTCCAGCTCAGTGACCAGTTCGGCGGACCGCACGGCGACTACTACACCGACATCGACGCCGTACCGGCGGGAGCCCGCCCCGTCACCCTCTCCTTGCGCAGCGGCTCCCGCCTCGACGGCGTCGGCCTGACGCTCGGCAACGGCAGGACCCTCACCCACGGCGGAACCGGCGGCACGGTGTCGTCCCTGACGCTGGGCAGCGGGGAGTACATCACCTCAGCCCAACTGTGCCAAGGCCAGAAGGACGGCCGCACGCGCGTCTTCTACGCCAAGTTCAGCACGAACCTCGGCAACAGCCTGTCCGGCGGGACCACCACGTCCGACTGTCTGACGCGCACCGCGCCGTCGGGCTGGCAGATCGCCGGGTTCCACGGGCGGGCCGCCGGCGAGGTCGACAAGCTCGGCTTCATCTACACGAAGCGCTGACAGGGCCGGAGCGGCCCCGGGCGAGGACACCTGGGCCTCGCCCGGGGCCGTGCCGCTCGGGACCACTGACGGCGAGTGTCGTCAGGGCAGCCTGGGAAGCATGTCCCGGGCCGAGTGGCTCAGGCGGCGGAGGTTCTCGGCGAAGCCGTCCCGCTCCTCGACCGGCAGGGGCGCCAGGAAATAGCGCCTGATGTTCTCCACGTGCACCCGCGACGCCGCGACGGTGGTCCGCTCCCCCTGCGGGGTGAGGCACACGAGCTTCGCCCGCCGGTCAGCGGGATCCTCGACGCGCGCCACCAGCCCGGCCGCCTCCATGCGGTCCACCAGGCGTGTCGCCCCTCCGGTGGTCAGCACCTGCTCCTGGGCGATGGCCCGCATCGACAGCCCCGGCTTCCCCGCCCGGCCCAGGATGAGCAGCACCTCGAACACCAGATGACTGACACCACACTCCGCCTCCAGAGCCCGGCCGAGAAGGTACTCCAGCCGGTTCGCAGCCCCCTGCAACCGACCGAAGGCGAGGACCAGCTCGTTGTCAGCGGCCTCCTCCGGCGTCGAGATCTCCGCCTGCTCGTCCACAGTTCTGGCGCCCCTTCCGTCCTGCCCCCCGTCCGTCCACCGATCATCCCCCACGCCGGTCGTGGCATCGTCCACGGCCGGATCACCGTCTCACCGCTCGGGGCAGCTCCTCGTTCATTGCTGACCGTGATGGGTCTGGCGGAAGGTACCGGGGGTCGAGCCGGTGTGGCGGGTGAAGAACTTGCCGAAGTTGGTGGGTTCGGGGAAGCCCAGGCGGCGGGCGATGGTCGCCACCGGTTCGTCGGTGTGGGCGAGCAGCCGCTGGGCCTCCAGGGCTACGCGGCCGTCGATGACGTGCTTGACGGGCTGTCCGGTGGCGGAAACGCAGGCGCGGGTGAGGGTCTTGACGGTGTAGCCGAGGCGGTGGGCGTAGTCGGCGGCGCGGCGGGTGGTGGCGTAGGAGCGTTCCAGCTCGGCGCGGAAGCGGGCATAGACCTCGCCGCCCGCGTGCGGGTCGCCGCCGCCGTCGGGGTGCGGCAGCCGGTCGACCTGCAACAGCACGGTGGCCAGCAGGAGTTGGAGTATCTCGGCCGAGATCGTCGGCTCCGGCCTGCCGTACTCGGCGCGCAACTGGCCCAGCAGGGTGGACAGCACCGCGTACTCGGGGCCGGCGCCCAGCTGCCAGCACCCGGGCCCGTACCACTCGTTGACCAGTCGGTCGGCGCTGCTGGAGTGGGGCGGGAAGGCCGGCGTGAACAGCAGGTGCGTGCCGCCGGCAGTACCCGGCCGCACGAAGCTCTGCACCTGTCCGGGGCGGATCCACAGCAGGGTGCCGGGACGGCAGGGATGCGTCACGAAGTCGATGGCGTGTTCACCGCTGCCCTCGGTGATGAGGGTGAGGGTGTGGAAGTCGACCCGGTGCACCGCGCCCGGCCGAGTGCGCCGACGGCGGCGCCGCTCGTGCAGGGTGGCCAGGTCGATGATCTCGAAGCCGGGGATCCGTTCCTCGGGCGGGTTGAAGTCCAACCGAGGGATGGCACCGCCCCGGGAAGGATCCGCCGCGTCATTTGCCGCGTCACGGTCCGCGGGGGTCATCACCGTCTCCGCGGGGATCATCTCGGTCTCCTGAATGTCCTCGATTTACCATGCCGCGTCTCCAGCGTATCTCGTCTGCCTGCGGTTTCGCGGCGAGAGTAGAGGGCGTCAAGGCGGCGCGAGGCCGCGCTCACCGCAAGGAGAATTTCATGAACGGCACGGTCACGGTCCTCGACAAGGGCGCGGTCCGCATCCACAGCTACATGTCCCCGGCGGACACCTTCCACACCACCACCCAGCTGATCGAGACCTCCGCGCGGATCATCGCGATCGACGCCCAACTGCTCCCCGCCTACGCGGACGAGGCGGTCGCCTACGCCGCGGGGCTCGGCAAGCCGCTGGACCGGCTCGTCGTCACCCACGCCCACCCCGACCACTACAACGGCGCCGCCCGCTTCGGCGTCCCCGTCCACGCCCTGGCCGACGTGCGCGAGCAGATCGTGGCGCGCGGCGACAGCCACCTGCCCACCGGCCAGGTCGTCCCGGTCACCGATTTCACGCCGACCGTGGAGCTCGTCCCCGGCACCGAGGTCATCGACGGCGTCCCGTTCGTCTTCGAGGCCGTCTCCGGCGGTGAGGCCGCCGACGAACTGCTCGTCAAGCTGCCCGAGCAGGGCGTTCTGGTCGCGCAGGACCTGGTCTACAACGACGTCCACCTCTACCTGGGCAACAACGACATCACCGGCTGGCAGCAGGTGGTCGACGCGCTCGCCGCCGAGTCCGGCTACGACACGATCCTGGCGGGGCACGGCCTGCCGACGGGACCGGAGGTCTACGACGCGGTGCGCCGCTACCTCGCCGACGCCCACGAACTGCTCGGCGACGACGGCGAGGCGTACAAGAAGGCGATCGTGGACCGCTACCCCTCCCACGTCGGCCCGTTCATCATCGACATCGCCAACCGGTCGCTGTTCGGCGCGGGCCACTGAGCCCGGTCCCCTGCTTCTTGCCTCCCCCGAGAGGGGCGGGTCGAGCAGCACCCCCGTCATCGCGGGTGCCGGTCTCGCGGTCGTGGTGGCCGGCACCGGCGCGGTGTACTTCGCGCGCAGGCGCCGTACGGTCGGTCGGAGCTGACGGCGACCATCACCGCCCCACTCCGGGGAGGCAGGCCGCTCGCGGTGTCGCGGGCGGCCTGCCCGACGCGGTTCTACCGGCCGCCGGGGTGCAGCCCCAGCCAACCCGGGGACGGTTCCCCGGTGACCTCACCGACGTAGAGCGTCAGTTGCTGGCGGAAGCGCTCCGCCATGGACCGGTCCTCCATGAACGCGGCGAAACCGTCCACATGGGCGTTGGGGTAGTCCCAGATGGGACGGTAGCCCTGGTGGGCGGCGACGTCGGTGCGGACCGACCACATGTAGAAGTCGGACTGGGTCTGCTTCGACAGCCACCAGTTCAGGTAGAGCTTGGCGGCGGCCGGGTGCTTGGCGTCCTTGAAGATGGCGGCGCGCTGGGACCAGGCCATGAAGGGGTCGTGACGCGGGACGACGAAGCGGGTCTTCACTCCGGGGGCCGGGGTGAGCATGCCGTCGGTGCCCAGGGCGACGGACGCGGTGCCCGCCTCCACCCGGTCCGCGGGTTCCTGCGTACCGCGCACCCAGGCGACCTCCTGGGCGACGAACCGCCGGAGCCAGTCCCAGCCGTACGTGTCGACGATGGTCTTGTAGAGGTAGAGGACCGCGTCGTCGTCGTTCGGGTACGTCGAGACGATCTTTCCCTTCCAACGCGGGTCGAGGAGGTCACGGGCGGACGCCGACGGCTTCTAGCCCGACTTGTCGACGTTGTAGACGGTGGAGAAGGCGTCGACGAAGATGCCGGTCCAGGCGCCGTCCGGATCCTTGAAGGCGGGGTGCACCCGGGAGAAGCCGGCGGGCTTGTAGGGGAGCAGCGCCCCTTCGCGCTTCCACCGGGGGAAGTCCTGGAGGGTCTGGAGCTGTACGACGTCGGGCACGAGGGTGCCGGTGGCGAGCTGGTTGTCGATGCGCGCGTCGTGGAACTTGCTGTAGTCCACGACGATGTCCAGCGTGATGCCGGGGAACGCCTTTTCGAACGCGGCCTTGTTGGCGTCCTGTTGGGTCGCGGTGTCACCGCCCGCGTAGACGGTGAGGGTACCGCCCTCCGCCTTCGCCTCGCGGTACAGCCGGCGCAGGCTCCTGGTTTCCTCTCCGAGTTGTGCCGCCTGCCCCGTTCCGGCGCCGAGTGCGACTCCAGCGGCTGTTCGCCCAAGGGCAACACAGCGGCCAAGGCGGTCGACGGGTCCACCGCCACCCGCTGGTGCGCGAACGACGGCAACACCGGCCACTGGCTCAAGGTCGACCTCGGCTCGACGCGCTCGCTGACCGGCACCCGTATCGCCTGGGAGCTGGACAAGACCAACTACCGCT
Source organism: Streptomyces griseus subsp. griseus (assembly GCF_000720255.1). Classification (GTDB taxonomy): domain Bacteria; phylum Actinomycetota; class Actinomycetes; order Streptomycetales; family Streptomycetaceae; genus Streptomyces; species Streptomyces griseus_I. The sequence continues at coordinate 15,678 of NZ_JOJE01000048.1, forward strand.
ACAAGATCGAGGGATCCACCGACAACAGCACATGGACCGTGCTCGTCGACAACACATCCACCATCAGCACGAGCAGGTCCAGGCGGCCGTGTTCCAGGCCCAGGCACGATACCGTCCGGGTCACCGTCACCGGCCTGCCTGCCGCCACCTGGGCGTCCCTTCGCAGTCTGGAGGTCTACGACCGGCCCTTCAGCGCGGACCTGGGCACCTACAAGATCATCAACGGCAGGAGCGCCAAGGCGATGGACGTCGCCGACGCATCGACCGCCGACGGCGCCCCGGTCATCCAGTGGCCTTATGACGGCGGGGCCAACCAGCGGTGGAGCCTCCTGCCGAACAACGACGGCTCCTACCGGCTGCACAACGTCAAGAGCGGCAAGCTCCTGCAGAGCCCCAACTCCACCCAGGGCGCCACCCTGACCCAGGGCACCGACAGCGGTGACGACAGCCAGTGGTGGAAGCTGGTCCCCTCGGCCACCAGCGGCTTCCACCGGCTCGTCAACGTCCACACCGGATGGTGCGCCGACGTCGCCGGCGGATCGACCGACGACCGCGCCAACATCATCCAGTGGCCCATCGCCGGCGGCACCAACCAGGACTGGCAGATCACCAACCTGTGACCCTCACGCGTCGGACGAGTCGGGTGGTGGGCCGCTCATCCACCACCCGACTCGGTGGGCCACGATTCTCCGTTGCCGAGGAGGCCGGCCGGCCCCGATCCTGAGGCGATGAGGATCTTCACATGCGGCTGAGGCTGCGCCGGTTCAGGCCCTGGATCGGGCCGCACGAGCACCGTGTCGTCCAGCCGGGGCAGCCCCTTCGCCACACCTCGCTGCGCGCCCCCGAGCCCATCGGCCTGCTGCTCGGCGACCACGACGGGCTGAACCGGCTCGCGGGCCTGTTCTCCTTCGCCGCCTCCTCCCGGCACACGATCGTCCACATACCCCTACGTGACGGCGCTCCTCCCGACGAGGGCGTCGGCGAACTCGTCGACCTCGTCCTGGCCCACCGCGCGCTCGGCCTGCGCCCCAGCGCGTGGCCCCGGCTGCGGCGCAAGCTGGTGAACGGCACCGCGCTGACCGTCCGTACCGACGAGGCGCGCACCGCCCGGGACGCCGCCTCCCGGCGGGAGCGCCGGGAGCGGGCCGGCTGCCGGGACGAGTTGCGGCACGCCACCCACGCCCGGACGTTCTTCCTGTTCGGCGACCGGGACGTCTTCGCCGAGATCGCGATGGACCTGGCCGAGGCGGCGGGCCGGGGCCCGCACCGGAAGGGGGTCGACGAGGGCCACTCGGCGCTGATGTCGGCGCTTCCCACGCTGGTCCAGACGCCCGGTGGCGGGCATCCCCTCGAGGTGCTGATCTGCTACAAGCCGTATCCGCCGTACGCGCACTTCAGGCCGCCTGGACGCTGAGCCGGGCGGCGACAGCGGACCGCCGTGCCGGGGTTCGGGCGGGCATGGCGGACACTGGACGCAGACGAGGGGAGGCCGACCGTGCTGACCGTACTCCGTGAACAGCTGGGCCAAGCGCTGTTCCGCCGGGTCGCCGGCCCCGGCGGCTCGGCCACACGTGCCCGCATCCACGACACTCCCGGCTCGCGCTGGTTCGAACCGGAGCGCCCGATCCGCGCGGTCCACGGCGACGCCTCCATGTTCATCGGCGGGCTGAGCGCACTGCTTCTGCAGTCCCTGCACCCGCTCGCCATGGCGGCGGTGGCCGGGCACTCCGGTTACCGCGGCGACCCCTGGGGCCGGCTCCAGCGCACCAGCACCTTCCTGGCCGTGACGACGTACGGCACCGCCGCGGACGCCCAGCAGGCGGTCGACCACGTCCGTGGGATCCACGAGCGGGTCCGGGGGAGGACGGCCGAGGGTCTGTCCTACCACGCGGCCGACGCGCACCTCCTCGGCTGGGTGCACGCGGCCGAGACGGAGAGTTTCCTGCGTGCGCACCAGCGCTACGGTGCCGCTCCCCTGGACGCGGAGGGATACGACGCCTACGTCGCCGACACCGCACGTGTCGCCGAGGCCCTGGGTGTGGTCGATCCGCCTCGCGACCACCGTGGGCTGTCCGAGCGCCTCGCCGCTTACCGGCCCGAACTGAAGGCCACGCCCGAGGCGCGCGCCGCCGCACGCTTTCTCCTGTTCCAGCCCCCGCTCCCCCTCGCGGCACGACCGTTCTACGCCGGCCTGGCCGCGAACGCCGTCGCGCTGCTCCCGCCGTGGGCCCGGAGCATGCTCTGGCTCCCCCACCTCCCCATGGTCGAGGACATCGCCGTACGCCCCGCGGGCCACGTACTGACCAGAACCATCCGCTGGGCCATGACCACCCCCTCCTCGTGAACCTCCCGGCCCCCGGATTCGGCCATGGGCCGGGAGGACTGCTGGTCTCCGTCAGCCGGCCTTCTGCCGTTCCCGAAGTTCGTGGACGTCGGCGGTGAGGGTGCCGTCCTGCTGTTCGTAGTGGGACAGCGCGAGACCGAGGCCGAAGAAGGTGGGTGCCCATTCACCGACGAAGATGCCCCAGCGGTCCGCGCGCTCCAGGCCGGTGCCGGGTTCCATCTTCAGAGAGCCCATCCAGCTGACGAACGTGAAGCCGATGGATACCACGGCAGCCATGTAGGCGTGCTCGCTTCTGATGCCCATGTCATGCATCTTCTTGATGATCATGATCGCTCCGTTTCCCGTGGGGGTTCACAGACGGAGTGCCCACACCGCGGCCTACCATTCACCCTTTTTGGGCGCTATGTCGGCTACATCGAAGAAAGGGGTTGTTCTGCCCAGATGACTTTGCCCTCGCGGGTGTGGCGGGTTCCCCAGTGGTTGGCGAGTTGGGCGACGAGGAGCAGGCCGCGGCCGCCTTCGTCGAAGGTGCGGGCGCGGCGCATGTGCGGGACGGTGCTGCCGGTGTCGGAGACCTCGCAGGTCAGGGTTGTCTGGTGGATCATGCGGAGCTGGATGGGAGGTTTTCCGTAGCGGATGGCGTTGGTCACCAGTTCGCTGACGACGAGTTCCGTGGTGAAGGCGGCGTCCTCCAGCCCCCAGACGGCCAGTTGGTCGCATGCGCGGGCTCGGGCTTCGGAGACGATCGCCGGATCGGAGGGGAGGTCCCACGTGGCGACGTGGTCGGCGTCGAGGGCTCGGGTCCGTGCCAGGAGCAGGGCGACGTCGTCGGAGGGACGACTGGTCAGCAGCGTGGTCAGGAGGAGGTCGCAGGTGTCCTCCAGGGACGTCGGCGCACGGGCGAGGACATCGCGGAGCTGGGCGATTCCGGTGCCCGCGTCACGGTCACGGCCTTCGATGAGGCCGTCGGTGTACAGGGCCAGGACGCTGCCTTCCGGCAGTTCGAACTGGGTCGTCTCGAAGGGGAGCCCGCCGAGTCCCAGGGGCGGGCCGATCGGGAGCTCGGGGACGTCGACTGTCCGTGCGGGCGGGGCACCGCCGGCCGCAGCAGGGGTCACCACGGCCGGCGGAACATGTCCGGCGCTGGACACGGAGCACAAGCGGGAGACCGGGTCGTAGACGAGATAGAGGCAGGTGGCACTGATCTCGTCCGTCTCCGGCTCCTGCTCACCCTGGAGGCGGATGACCACGTCGTCGAGGTGGGTGAGCAGTTCGTCGGGCGGCAGATCGATGTCCGCGAGGGTGCGGACCGCCGTCCGCAGTCTGCCCATGGTCGCCGCGGCCTGGAGCCCGCGCCCGATCACGTCTCCGACGACGAGGGCGACCCGGGCTCCGGACAGCGGTATCACGTCGTACCAGTCCCCGCCCACGCCCTCTCGGGCTCCGCAGGGCAGGTAGCGGGACGCCGTCTCGGCGGCGGGCTGTTCCGGCACGTGGTGCGGCAGCAGACTGCGTTGCAGAGCGAGCGCGGTGGACCTCTGGTGGGTGTACCGACGGGCGTTGTCGATGTACACAGCCGCCCTGGACGCGATCTCCTGGGCCAGGAGCAGGTCGTCGTCGTTGTAGGGGTCCGGGGTGCCATGGCGGAAGAACTGGACGAGACCCAGCGTGACGCCCCGGGCCCACAGCGGCACCATGAGCACGGAGAGGGCGCCGTGGGCGTTCAGGACGCGGCCACGCTCGGGAGTGCCGGCCGCCAGCGTGCGAACCTGCTCCGAGTCCGGTGGGTACGTGTGCGTCTCATCCGGTGCGACCGCTGAGTCCGGGCGGCCGCCCGGCGCGGCCCGCTCGGCGATCCGGCGCAGCGTCTGCTGACTCGGGCCGGGGGCGTCATCCGTCTCCTCGCCCTCCAGCACTGAGTCGAGCAGGTCCACGGTCACCACGTCGGCGAAATGGTCGGTGCCCACGTTCGCCAGTTCCTGGCAGGTGCGGGTGAGGTCGAGGGTGGCTCCGACACGGACCGTGGCCTCGTCGATCACCGATTGCCGCCACTTCAACAGGCGCTCCCGCTCCTCCTGATAGGCAGCGGTGACCTGTTTCGCGATGCGGTCATTGAACTCGAACCCCATCACGCTCACCTTGGTCGCCGCGGCGCTGATCAGTTCGGGGTTCTTCGCGACCCTCACCACCTCTTCGAGCGTCCACTGGAGGATGCCCGCGAGGCCGAGCCGGTAGCCGTGCAGCAGTTCGCTCATCTGTCCACCACGCTGAGCGAACCGACGGGCGCGCTCGATGGCGACAGGCGGCGCACTGACCTCCCGCACATCGAGGCCCTGCTCGAGGATGCCCAGCCAGTGGGTGACGTGTTGAGACAGGGTGAACACCACAGGTGCGGTGTCCTCGCCCTCCCACAGCACTGGAATTTCGACACGCAAGCGCTCGACCAACGCGTCGACCAGTTCCTCCACCCGCGGCTTCAGACCGCGAGCGGCGCTGGACAGGCACGCGTCGGCGTTGGTCGCCACAAGGAGAATGTACGGCCAAACGGATGAGCGTGCACTTCCCTCCGACCTGGTAGCGAGTGGCCGCGTGGACGTCAAAGTTGCTCCACAACCCTCCCCTCGTGCAATGTTTTCTCTGTGGATGCGACCGACAGGGCAATCATCGCCGAGCTGGAGCGGGACGGACGGCTGACCAACGTGGAGCTGGCGCAGCGAGTCGGTCTCACCACGGGGCCGTGCCTGCGGCGGGTCCAGCGGCTGGAGGCCGACGGGGTCATCCGGGGGTACCGGGCGGTGATCGACGCCGCCGCGCTGGGCCGTTCCTTCGAGGTACTGCTCGATCTCAGCCTCGAGTCGCAGGACGCGGAGACGGTGGAGCGCTTCGAGCAGACGCTGGCACAGGCCGACGAGGTGCTGGAGCTGCGCAGGCTGTTCGGCACACCGGACTATTTCGTGCGCGTGGCCGTCGCCGACCTGGCCGCGTACGAGACGTTCCTCAGCCGACGGGTGATGACGATCCCACGGGTCAAGAACGTCACCTCGCACTTCACGATGAAGACCGTCAAGCCCGGTCCCTAGCGGACCGGGCTTGACGATCGACCGCCGGGCTGCGGGATGGTGAGGCCCGACGGATGCCGGTGGTGATGGTGACCTGCTTGGCCCAGAGCTTCTCCCGACGGAGGGTGGCCGGGCCCTCGTCGACGCCGATGGTGGCGACGCGCCTGCCGGAGCGGACCGGGTCGGCGGCGAGCTCGAAGGCGTCGGGGAAGCCGACGGCTTCGATGGTGACGTCCGCGCCGTAGCCGGCCGTGGCGGGGGTGTGTGCCGGCGGACTCCCAACCAGTACTGGTGGCGTTGCGGCAGTGGGGTGACACCTGGGCCGCGGACGAAGACGGGCCCCAGTGGTCCTACGCCACAGGGAACGCGGCACCGCGGTGCACGTGATGACCCGTCAGCCGAGAGGCTGTGCCGAGGGGCCCGGGCGAGTGCGGGCCTCCCGAGGTGTCAACGGCCCGTGGCCCTCCGTGCAGAGGACCACGGCTCGCAGAGGCTCACCGCACTCGACATGGTGAACTTCCAGGGGCGGGCCCTGAGGATCTGCCGTGTACCGGTCGCCCCACTGCTTGAGGGCGATCATCGCGGGCCACAGTTCCCAGCCCTTGCCCGTGAGCCGGTACTCGTGGCGGGTGCGGCTGCCCGGCTCGCGGTAGGCGACGGTCTCCAGGATCCCGGCCGCGACGAGTTTCCGCAGCCGGTCCGCCAGGACGGCCTCGGACAGCCCGACGTGCCGCCGGAAGTCGTCGAAGCGGCGGACGCCGTTCATGGCGTCCCGGATCAACAGCAATGACCACTTCTCGCCGATCAGGTCCAGTGTCCGGTGGACCGTGCAGTTCTCCGTACTCGTCTCCAGCCACCTCATGCCGCCCATCCTAGGCTGGCTTCACCATTGACAGCCAGATGACGACACAGCTAGCTTCGCCACGAGAAGCCAGCCGTGCCTAGGAGTGGGAATGCGCAGGTCACGTACGTTCGAATGGGAAGATCCCACCATCTCCGCCAGAGCGGTCGGTGATCGCAGCGGTCTCGACTTCCTCCGCGAAATCCTGGCTGGGCGCCTGCCCGCCGCGCCGGTCGCCGCCACCCTGGGCTTCACCCTGGAAGAGGTCGAGCACGGCCGGGCGGTCTTCGTCCTGGTGCCGGGCGAGGAGCACTACAACCCGATCGGCAGCGTCCACGGCGGCGTCTACGCCACACTGTTGGACTCGGCGGCCGGCAGTGCGGTGCAGTCCGTGCTGCCCCGGGGCATGGGGTACACCTCGATCGATCTGACGTTGAAGTTCCTGCGCCCGGTCACCGTCGACACGGGCAAGGTCCGCGCCATCGGCACCGTCCTCAACAGCGGACGCCGCACCGCCCTCGCCCAGGCTGAGCTCCGCGACTCCGCCGACCGCCTGCTGGCCCACGCCACCAGCAGCTGCATGCTCTTCCCTGTCCCGTCCGACTGACCTCGTCCCGTCCGACTGACCTCCCGGGGTTTGCGAAGGTGATCGACAGATTGGCCGCGGCCACGCCGAAGATCGCGGTGAGCAGGGGCAGCCCCGGCAGCGGTGAGAAAGCTGACGAGGTCACGGCGCCGGTGCCGATGGCGGCCAGGACGGCGATCCACTGGCCGCGGCGACGGCCACCTTGCACACCGGGGGCTATTTGGCGGGCGTGACGACGTACTGGCGCACGTACAGGTCGCGGTAGGTGACCGGGCCGCGCGGGCCGGGGACCCGGTCGATGTTGATTCCGGTCTCCGGCAGACGCAGGAGTTTGAAGCCGTCGAGCAGGCGCGTGGGCGCGTTCCAGAAGACTCCGGAGCCGCTGTAGGCGTCGATGAAATGGGCGGCGACCGTGGGGTCCTGGGTGGCGACGGCGGCGGCGAGCCCGGAGGTCTCCTCGTTGGCGATCCGTGCCGCGTCGAGGGGACCGTCCGCGGCGTCGATCGTTACGGTCGCGGCGCGTTCCGCGTCGAGGGACCACTCGTAGCCGCGCGGGTGGTCGTGCGGCGGCAGCGAAACGGCGATGCCCAGGCGCTCCAGGACCTCCAGGACACCGGGCAGCGCCTTGTCGTAGACGGTCCGGTCGATGAGCAGCAGGTTCAGCCGGTTGCACACGCCGAGGCGGTCCAGGCTGTCGGCGATCAGCTGATGCACCGCGCTCTCGTCGGCGTCGGCGCCCACATACAGCACTCCCCCGCCGTCGGCGTGCGCCAGCGTCCGTACGCCGTGCACCGCGGCCTCGCGGCTGAGTTCCCGGGTGCTCTCGCCGCTGCCCCGCAGGATGACCAGCGGGACGATCTCCGGCAGGGTCACCAGCGCATGGGCCGCGGCACGGTCCGCGCTCGGCACCAGCTGGATGACGTCGGGATCGAGGCCGACGTCGCTCAGCGCGGGGACGATCACCTGCGCGACGAGGGCCTGAGAGGACCGCAGGGCCGCCGAACCGGTGCGCAGCACCCCACCGTTACGGGATTTGAGCAGCTGTGAGGCGATGTCCAGCGTCACGTTGGGACGGGCCTCGAAGTTCGCGCCGATGACGCCCACCGGGCGTCGGCGTTCCACCAGCGTGAGACCGTCCGGGCGCTCTTCGACGACGCGGTCCCTGTGGGTGTGCGGAACGTTCGCGAGCGTGCGCAGTTGCGCCGCCATGTCGTCCAACCGGGCGGTGGTCAGCCGCAGTCGGTCCTGAAGCGCGGGCGACAGACCGTCGGCCTCCGCTGCCCGCAGGTCTTCGGCGTTGGCCGACCTCAGCGCGGGCGCGGCGTCCGTGAGCCGCTCCGACATGCGGAGCAGCGCCGCGTCGATCACCGCGTCCGAGGCCTGGGCGAGGGTGGCGACGCCCTGCTGAGCCCGGACCGCGCACTGGCGCACTGTTGTCTGGACGGAGCGGGGAGCGCTCTGTTCGACGCTGCTCACGGGAGTGTCCTTCGCGGTCGGTGCGCACGGAATCGATGACGCTACGCAGTATTGTTCAACAATCCTCGAATCGGGCGACGCCAACTGTAAACCGATCGGTTGTGCCGGGCAAGCACCACGCCCGGCACGAGCGCGGTCAGCACGAGCGGCACGGCAGGAACGTCGCCGTGGATGTCTCCGCTCTTGAGGTCGGAGGCCGGGCTGGAGGGGCGAAGCGGGCCCGGCCGCCGAAGGCGAGGCGGTTGGGGGGCAGGCGGATGCAGTGGCCGAGGTGCGGGCAGAGCGGGGCTGTGTCCAGCCAGTACGAGATCTGCTTCATGGCGTGCGTCCTCGCACCCGTCTCACATCCGTACGAAGGGTCAGCAGCCGAGCAGCGTCGGCAGGCCGGACAGGTCGCGCAGCTCGTCGTGCGGCTGGTGGTCGGCGCTGTCCGGGCGGCCGAAGCGGTTGATCCACACGGGAGGGTTCGACGCCGATGTTCTCGACGTTCCGCGCGATCAGTTGTGGTCCGTGTCGGAGATGATGGCGATCTCGTAGCGGGACTTCAGGGCGCGCAGTTGAGCGCCCACGACAGTCCTAGTCGGCGCTGGCCGCTTCGTCGCGAGCCATGTCGAGGAAGCGCCGGATCGCTTCGACCGACATGTCGAGTCCCTCGGACGCGGACTGTTCGTCGCCGAAGACCTGCACTGCCTCGGTGACGGCCACGGACAGTTCCAGCTCGGCCTTGCGGACCTTGGCCTCGGCCTTGTCCACGGTGTCGACCACCGCCAACTGGCGGCGCTGCTTCTCCTGGAGCCGCTGCTTGCGGGAGAGGGTCTTGTCAGAGTTCTGCACGGTCATGACCAAGATCATAATGAGTCCGAGCGGGGTCCGGAGCACATCGATGGGGCCTGCACGGGCCCGCATCGAGGGCGAGGCGACCGCCGAACGGCTCGCGTCCGGAGAGCGTCGTCGGCCAGGCGGACGAAGCTCTTCGGGATGCGGCCCCAGGTCGCGGCCTGCGCCCGGTCGGCGTCGGTGCCGGCGTCCAGGTTCTCGTCGGGCTGGAAGGTGTTCAGGAAGGTCAGGAACTCCTCGTCGGTGCCGTCGGCGAGGAAGGCCGCCTTGAACGCGGCGAGGGCGTCCGGGTCCGCGGTGCGGAAGTTGACGCGGAGGAGGCCGAGGTCCGCTGGGTTCCCGGCCATCGCCAGACCGAGCGAAGCGGCGTCGACCGTGGCCATCTCCGGCTCTGCGTAGTACGCCCCGATACCGAGATCGACCGGGCACCAGGCGGCGACGTAGACGATGCGGTCGATCAGGTCCGGCCGCGCGTTGGCCGCGGCGGTGGCGGTGACGCCGCCACGGCTGTGGGCGACCAGGATCACGGGACCGTTCCGCTTGGCCCGCTCCAGGATCCCGATCAGGTGCGCGGCGTTGTCGGCGAGCGTGACCCCCTTGATCGAGCCGGGCGCGATGGCGAGCTCTCCGAGATCCTGCGGCGCCTGGTAGGCACGGGTGTAGGTCGCCCCGAATCCGTGACCGGGCAGGTCGACGGCGACCGAACGGTGCCCGAGGAGGCCGAGTTCCGCCTGGAGCGGTGCTAAGGAAAAGGAATTCGCGAAGGCTCCGTGTACCAGTACGAACGTGGGTTGCATCTGTCTACTCGCTTTCAGGATGTCTCCGTAGGTGGTGGTGAGCAGCACACGCTACTCATCGGAAGATCATCCGCAATGCCTGTTCGAGCCCTCGTCTACTCCTGTTTTTCGCCGGAGGCGAAGCGGGAGATGATCAGGGCGATGATGATGATGGCGCCGTTGAGGAATTGGTTCCATAGGGGTGGGACGCCGGCGAGGGTCATGACGTTGACGACGAGTTGGAGGGTGAGGACGCCGGTGAGGGCGCCGAAGACGGAGCCTTTGCCGCCGTTGAGGCTGACGCCGCCGATGACGGTGGCGGCGAAGACCTGGAAGATCCAGCCGTTGCCTTGGGTGGCGGAGATGGAGCCGTAGTGGCCGCTGTAGAGGATGCCGGCGAATGCGGCGAGGAGGCTGCCGAGGATGAGGACGGTCCAGGTGATGCGGTCGACGCGGATGCCGGCGGTGCGGGCGGCTTCGGGGTTGCCGCCGATGGCGTAGAGGGCGCGGCCGTGTCGGAGCCAGGCCAGGGCGGCGGCGCCGGCTGTGAAGAGCAGGGTGCAGATCCAGATGGCGGCGGGTGCGCCGAGCCAGGAGGCTTTGCCGAGGTAGGTGAAGGAGGTGGGGAGGTCGACGATGGACTGGCCTTGTGAGATGGCGACTTGGAGGCCGCGGAGCATGGTCAGGGCGCCGAGGGTGACGATGAAGCCGTTGAGGCGGAGTTTGAGGATGAGGAAGCCGTTGAGGGCGCCGATGGCGGCGCCGACCAGGAGGCAGAGGGGGATGGCGGTCCATTGGGGGAGCAGGCCCAGGCCGTTGAAGCGGCCTCCGGTGGTGGGCAGGACGAGCCAGACGGCGATGACGGGGGCCACGCCGATGGTGGACTCCAGGGAGAGGTCCATGCGTCCGCTGATGAGGATGAGGGCGGTGGCCAGGACGAGGAGGCTGAGTTCGGTGGATTGCTGGGCGACGCCGATGAGGTTGTCGGTGGTGAGGAAGGCGGGGGAGACGATGAAGCCGATCAGGCCGAGGACGAGGATGGCGGGGATGAGGGAGAGTTCGCGGAAGCGGCCGAGGTCGAGGCGGTGGCGGGTGGTGTCCGCGGTGGCCGGCTCCGCCGCGGTTGCTGCGGGTTCGGTGAGTTGTGTGGTGGCGGACATGTCTACCTTCCGTGCTCGTCGGTGCCGGACGCGTGGGGTGTGGTGGGTGCGGTAGCCGTGGTGACGCCTTCGATGGCGGCGACGAGGTGTTCGTCTTTCCAGCCGCGGTCGAACTCGGCGGTGATGTGTCCGTGGAACATGACGATGACGCGGTCGCATACGCGCAGGTCGTCGAGTTCGTCGGAGACGATGAGTGCGGCTTTGCCGCCTTCGGCGGTCTGGCGGATCCGCGTGAGGAGGAATTCTTTGGATTTGACGTCGACGCCGTTGGTGGGGCGGATGGCGACCAGGATGTGGGGGTCGGTGGCCAGGGCGCGGGCGACGACGACTTTTTGCTGGTTGCCGCCGGACAGGGCGGATACGGGGGTGGTGGTTGTGGGGGTTTTGATGTCGAGGTCGCGGATCATGCGCTGGGCGAAGGTTTTGGTGCGGGCGGGCAGGATGGTGCCCAGGGGGCCGAGTTGGCCGGTGACGGTGAGTGTGGCGTTTTCGGCGACGCTGCGGTTGTTGACCAGGCCTTGGAGGTGGCGGTCTTCGGGGACGAAACCGACGCCTGCGGCCAGGGCGCAGGGCACGCTGCCGGTGGATATGGTTTTGCCGGCGACTTTGATGGTGCCGGTTTTGGCGCGGTGCAGGCCGGCGATGGCCTCGCCGGCCTGCACATTGCCGCTGGCCGCGGCTCCGGCGAGGCCGATGACCTCGCCGGAGCGGACCGTCAGGGAGAGGTCCTGGCAGGCGCCGGGCAGGGTCAGGCCGTCGATGCTCAGCAGTTCGGCCGTGTCGGCTGGTGTGGTGGGGGCTTTGTTTTCTGCCACCGTTGTGATGGAGGCGGTTTCGCCGGTCATGGCCTCTACCAGTTGCTGGTGGGCGAGGTCGGTGACGGGGGCGGTGAGGATGTGGGCGGCGTCGCGGTAGACGGTGACGGTGGTGCAGAGGTCGTAGACCTCTTGGAGGTGGTGGGAGATGAACAGGAAGGCGACGCCCTGGGTTTGCAGGTCGCGGAGTTTGGCGAAGAGGCGGGTGATGCCGCGGGCGTCGAGTTTGGCGGTGGGTTCGTCGAGGATGATGAAGCGGGCGCCGAAGGACAGTGCGCGGGCGATCTCGATGAACTGGCGTTGTTCGACGCTGAGGTCTTTGGCGCGGGCGGCGGGGTCGACGGCGACGCCGTATTCGCCGAGCAGGTCTTGTGCGCGTGAGCGTAGTTGCTTCCAGCGGATGGGCTGTGTGGCGGTGGGGCTCTGGCGGTTGAGGAAGAGGTTTTCGGCGACGGTGAGTTCACCGATGATGGTGGAGCGCTGGTAGACGCAGGCGACGCGGGAGCGCCAGGCGTCGGTGTCGCCGAAGGCGGGTGCCGGGGTGCCGGAGAAGTGCAGCAAGCCGGTGTCGGGTTGCTGCAGGCCGGTGAGGATGGACACGAGTGTGGACTTGCCGGCACCGTTGCGTCCCACCAGGGCGTGCGACTCGCCCTGGGCGATGCTGATACGGGCCTCGCGCAGCGCGACGGTCGCGCCGAACCGTTTGCTGATACCGGTCGCCTCAGCGACCGGGGCCCGGGTTTCGGAGCCGGCCGTCGCGGGGGTGGCGGTGTCCGCCATGGTGGATGCCGTCCTTCGGGTTCGGATGGTCGGGACCGCGGATCGCAGGGGACCCGGATCCGGGGTCGGGGGCCGGCCGCGGCCGGGGGAGGGGGATGGCGAGGTCCCCCGGCGCCGACGTCTTGCTTGCCGGTGGTCAGCCGATGTTGTTGCCCCACAGGGACTTGTCGTCGACGTTGTCCTTGGTCACCAGCGGGGCGGGCAGCTGGTCCTCCAGGCCGTTGGGGAGCTGGATGATCGTGGAGTCGTGGTCGGTCGGGCCGGGCTTGAAGGTCTTGCCCTGGGCGGCGGCCTGGGCGTAGTACAGCGCGTACTTGGCGTAGAGGTCGGCGGGCTGGGAGATCGTGGCGTCGATCTGGCCCTTGCGGATCGCGTCGAACTCCTGCGGGATACCGTCGTTGGAGACGATGCTGATGTGGCCCTTCTCGCCGGCCGGCTTGAGCAGCTTCTTCTGCTCCAGCAGGGCGAGCGTGGGCTGCAGGAAGACACCGCCGGCCTGCATGTAGATACCGTTCAGGTCCGGGTGCTGGGCCAGCAGCGACTGCAGCTTGGCCGAGGCCACATCACCCTTCCAGTCCGTGGGCAGCTCGAACACCTTGATCTTGGGGAACTTCGTCTTCATGCACTGCGCGAACGCCTCGGAGCGGTCACGGCCGTTGATGGAGTCCAGCGCGCCCTGGAACTCGGCCACCTTGCCCTTGCCGGCCGCCAGCGCATCCAGCGTCGAAGCGATCGCCCCGGTGTCCTGCGGCGCCATCACCACCGCCTTCGCCCCGGTGTTCTCAAACACCTGCACATTGGCCACCAGCTTGGTGACATCGTTCTGCGAGTTGCTCACCGGCAGAGCATTGATCCCGTCCGACTTGATACCCGCCTTCAGGTACTGCGCGTAGGAGTTCCAGAAATCGGAGTCCGAACGCGGCAGATCAATACCGATCGCCGGCGCACTGCTGCCGGCGCTGGTCGAGTCGGAGCCACTGCGGTTGCACGCGGTGGCGAGCGACATCGCCGCGAGGACGACGGTGACGGCAGCGGCGGTGGAGCGTGTGCGAGCGAGCTTCATGGCCGTGTTCTCTCTTCTGCCAGGGCGGGGAGCCGCCGGGCGTCGGTGAAGGGGTGACGGACTCGCCTGAAGGAGGAGGCGAGGCCGTCTGCCGGGCGTGCGGCGGGGTCGGTACGGGGCATGCGCGGCCGCGGGCGATGACGAGATGGGTGTGAGTCAGCGGTGGCCACGACACGGAGGCCGGACCGCGGCACCGCGAGCCCCCAACGCGCCGGATCACCGTGCCACGATTCCTCCGATGTATCTCGGACGTCGAGGACGTTACGACGGCGTCGCCCGCGCTGACAAGAGCCTGCACGTACCGATTCGTGAGGCATCGGGCAAGGACACTCCGCGAGTCGGCAGGGCGCTGCGGACCGCCGTCCACCGACCTCTTCTCGCGGGCGCCAATGGGAGGAAACCTGCCCATTGCGGCCATAGAGGAGTGCAGAGCCGTTGGCCGTGACCGAATACATCCGACGTCTCCATTGCCAGCCGGTCCCGCTGCGCTTACAGTCACCCGTGCCGCCATACCTCCGATGACTGAGGAAGGCGGTCGAAACCCTCCCAGGACGGCCAACCGCCCTGACGCTCCTCATGACAAGGAAGTTGCCCCAGTGAAACTGCTACGAGTCGGCGCCCCCGGCGAGGAGCGGCCCGCTGTCCGCACCGACGACGGCCGACTGCTGGATCTGTCCTCCGTGGCCTCCGACATCGACGGTGCCTTTCTCGCCTCGGACGGTGTCGAGCGGGCCCGTGCGGCGGTCGCGACGGGGCAACTGCCCGAACTGGAGGCGGAAGGCCTGCGGATCGGCGCACCGATCACCCGCCCCGGCAAGATCGTCTGCGTCGGTCTCAACTACCGCGACCACGCCGCCGAGACCGGTGCGCCAATTCCTCCGCGCCCCGTGGTGTTCATGAAGGACCCGGGAACGGTCGTCGGACCCTATGACGAGGTCCTCGTCCCCCGCGGCTCGGTGAAGACCGACTGGGAGGTGGAGCTCGCGGTCGTCATCGGCCGCCGGGCCCGCTACCTCGACGGCCCCGAGGCCGCGCGGGCGGTGATCGCGGGGTACGCGATCAGCCATGACGTCTCCGAGCGCGAGTTCCAGCTGGAATACTCCGCGCAGTGGGACCTGGGCAAGTCCTGCGAGACCTTCAACCCGCTCGGCCCGTGGCTGGTCACCGCCGACGAGGTCGGCGATCCGCAGGACCTCGGGCTGCACCTGAGCGTCAACGGCGTGAAGCGGCAGGACGGCCACACCAGCGACATGATCTTCCCGGTCGACCACATCGTGTCGTACCTGAGCCAGTACATGGTTCTGGAGCCCGGCGATGTGATCAATACCGGAACGCCCGCGGGTGTGGCTCTGGGTCTGCCCGGCACTCCTTATCTGCGTCCCGGTGACACCGTCGAGCTCGCTGTGGACGGGCTGGGCAGCCAGCGCCAGTTCTTCGGCCGAGCGTGAAAGGCATTCCCTTGACTGCAATCTCGCCCCGGATCATCGCCGTGGAGACCTACGACGTCCGTTTTCCCACGTCGCGGGAGCTGGACGGCTCGGATGCGATGAATCCCGATCCCGACTACTCCGCCGCCTATGTGGTGCTGCGCACCGACGCCGCCGACGGGCTGGAGGGCCACGGTTTCACCTTCACCATCGGACGTGGCAACGATGTCCAGGTCGCCGCGATCGCCGCGCTGCGCCCGCACGTCGTGGGCCGCTCGGTCGCCGAGGTGTGTGCCGATCCGGGCTCGCTAAGCCGCGACCTGATCGGGGACAGCCAGCTGCGCTGGCTCGGCCCGGAAAAGGGCGTGATGCACATGGCGATCGGCGCGGTCGTCAACGCGGTGTGGGACCTGGCCGCCAAGCGTGCCGGGCAGCCGCTGTGGCGCCTGCTCGCCCACGCCGAACCCGAGTGGCTGGTCTCCCAGGTCGACTTCCGCTACATCGCCGACGTCCTCACCCCCGAGGACGCCCTGGCCCTCCTGCGCCAGGGCCGTGCCGGGCTCGCCGAGCGCGAGGCGGTCCTGCTGGAGCGCGGCTACCCCGGCTACACCACCTCCCCGGGCTGGCTGGGCTACTGCGACGACAAGCTCACCCGCCTGGCCAAACAGGCCGTCGCCGACGGCTTCACCCAGATCAAGCTCAAGGTCGGCGCCGACCTGGCCGACGACATCCGGCGTATGCGCACCGCCCGCGCCGCCGTCGGCGACACCATCCGCATCGCCATCGACGCCAACCAGCGCTGGAACGTCGACGAGGCGATCGCCTGGACCAACGCGCTCGCCGCGTTCGACCCGTACTGGATCGAGGAGCCCACCAGCCCCGACGACATCCTCGGACACGCCGCCGTGCGCCATGCCGTCGCCCCCGTCAAGGTCGCCACCGGCGAACACGTGCACAACCGCATCGTCTTCAAGCAGCTCCTGCAGGCCGGCGCCATCGACATCCTGCAGATCGACGCCGCCCGGGTCGGCGGAGTCAACGAGAACCTCGCCATCCTGCTGCTCGCCGCGAAGTTCGGCGTCCCGGTCTGCCCGCACGCCGGCGGAGTGGGCCTGTGCGAACTCGTCCAGCACCTGTCGATGTTCGACTACCTCGCCCTGACCGGTACCACCGACAACCGCGTCATCGAATACGTCGACCACCTCCACCAGCACTTCACCGACCCGGTGGTGATCCGCGACGGCCACTACACCGCCCCCCTCGCACCCGGCTTCTCCGCCACCATGCGACAGCCGTCGTCACCGGAGGCGCCGCCGGCATCGGGCTCGCCACGGCCCGCGCGCTTGCCGCGCGGGGCGCGGCGGTTGCCGTACTCGATCTCGAACCGTCGGACGTGCCCGCGCCGCTGCTCGGTCTCAAGGCCGACGTCAGCGACGACGCCTCGGTACGCGCCGCCGTGGAGGCCGCAGCGACCGCGCTGGGTGGCATCGACATCCTCGTCAACAACGCGGGCATCGGCGCCATCGGCACCATCGAGGACAATCCCGACGAGCAGTGGCACCGCGTCCTGGACGTCAACGTCATCGGTATCGTCCGCACCACCCGCGCCGCCCTCCCCCATCTGCGCCGGTCCGCACACGCCGCCGTAGTCAACACCTGCTCCATCGGCGCCACCGCCGGACTGCCGCAGCGGGCGCTGTACTGCGCCAGTAAGGGGGCCGTGCTGTCCCTCACGCTGGCCATGGCCGCCGACCACGTCCGCGAGGGCATCCGCGTCAACTGCGTCAACCCCGGCACCGCCGACACCCCCTGGGTGGGCCGTCTCCTCGACGCCGCCGACGACCCGGTGGCCGAACGCGCCGCCCTCAACGCCCGCCAGCCCATGGGCCGCCTGGTCACCGCCGACGAGGTGGCAGCCGCCATCGTCTACCTCGCGAGTCCCGCCGCGGCCAGCGTCACCGGCACCACGCTCGCGGTGGACGGCGGCATGCAGGGCCTGCGGCTGCGCCCGGCGAACCCGTCGTGAGGACCACGCGACTGGGCGCCGGAGCGGTCACGGTCACCCAGGCGGCGCTGGGCTGCGCGGGGATCGGCAACCTCTACCGACCGGTCACCGACGAGACCGCCCTCGCCACCCTGGAGGCGGCGTGGGACGCGGGAATCCGCACGTTCGACACGGCGCCCCACTACGGCCTCGGCCTGTCGGAGCGCAGGCTCGGCGAGGCCCTGCGCGGCCGCCCCCGGGACACGTACACCGTCTCCACCAAGGTGGGCCGCCTGCTCGTACCGAACCCCGAGGCCGACCACGACGACGACCTCACCCATGGCTTCGCCGTACCGGCGACCCACCGCCGTGTCTGGGACTTCACGGCCGACGGGGTGCTGCGGTCATTGGAGGCGAGCCTGGACCGACTCGGCCTCGACCGGGTCGACGTCGTCCTGCTGCACGATCCGGACGACCACGCCGAGCAGGCTCTGCGCGAGGCGTACCCGGCGCTGGAACGGCTGCGCGCTGAAGGCGTGGTCGGGGCGATCGGCGTCGGGATGAACCAGTCCGGGCTTCCCGCACGCTTCCTGCGGGAGACCGACATCGACGTGGTGCTGCTGGCCGGCCGCTACACCCTGCTGGAGCAGGACGGCCTCGCCGAAGTACTGCCGGAGGCCGCCGCCCGGGGCCGGAGCGTCGTCATCGGTGGTGTCTTCAACTCCGGGCTGCTCGTCGCGCCCCGGCCAGGCGCCACCTACGACTACGCCGCCGCGCCTCAACCGGTGCTCGACCGCGCGCTGCGCCTGCAGGCGGTGTCCGAGCGTCATGGCGTCCCGCTGCGCGCCGCCGCCCTGCGCTTCCCGTTCGGCCATCCCGCGGTCGCGAGTGTGCTCACCGGCGCGCGTTCCCCGGAGGAGGTGCGGGACACCATGGAGCAGCTCCGGCGTCCGATCCCGGACGCCCTCTGGAACGACCTGCGCACCGAGGGCCTGCTGTCGGCGGACACTCCTGTCCCGCTGTCGCGGACACGGGAGGCACAGGACGTACGCTAATCTAGGTAGACCTACCTACCTACCTGGTTTGGATCGTGATGAGCGAGGCTGACCCCCTGAACACAGCGGGGAGCGGGCGGCGGCGGCCGGCGCGGGAGCGGCTGTTGGAGGCGGCGGCTCGCCGGTTCTACGCCGACGGCGTGGCGGCGACCGGCATCGACACGATCACGGCCGAGGCCGGCGTGGCGAAGATGAGCCTGTACAACAACTTCTCCTCCAAGGCGGACCTGGTCCGGGCCTACCTGGATGCCCGGCACGAGGAGTGGCTCGTCCTGTACCGGACCCGGCTGGAGCGCGCCCGGGGCCCGCGCGAGGGGGTGCTGGCCGTCTTCGACGCGTACGCCGACCACGCGGCCTTCGCCTACGACCACGGCTTCCGCGGCTGCGGTCTGCTCAACGCCGCCGCCGAACTCCCGGCCGGAGACGAGGGCCGGGCCGTGGTGCGTGCCCACAAGGAGGAGGTCGAGCGCCTGATCGCCGGCCACCTGGAGGAGTTGCTGCCCGGCCGCCCCGAGCAGGCCCGCGCGCTGGCCGAGCACCTCGCCTTCCTCCTGGAGGGGGCGATGGCCCGTGCGGGGCTGGAGGGTGGCGCTGATCGTCTCCACCACGCCCGCTCGCTGGCCGCGACCTTGCTGGACCGGCCGTGAGGGGCGTCGACAGCGGTCCGTCCGCGAGCATCGGGGCCCTGTGTGTGCTGGCCGCCTCCCTGCTCTGGGGGACGACGGGTACGGCCGCCACCTTCGCCCCGGAGGTGGGCCCGCTCGCCATCGGCGCCGTCGCCATGGGCCTGGGTGGGCTCCTCCAGGCCCTCTCCGCCACTCGGCAGATCACTCACCAGGTCGGCCGGCTGCGCGAGCGACGGGGCACGGTCCTGCTCGGCGCCGCGTCGGTGGCGGTCTATCCCCTGGCGTTCTACAGCTCGATGCACCTGGCCGGCGTCGCCGTGGGCACGGTGGTGTCCATCGGCACCGCGCCGCTCGCCTCGGCCCTGATCGAACGCGTCGCGGACGGCCGCCGACTCACCCGCCGCTGGATCCTCGCCGCCACGCTCGGCCTGCTCGGCACGGTCCTGCTGTGCGTCGCCGAAGCCGCCCACGCCCCCGACGACACGGGACGGGCCTCGACGGCGGGCACACTGCTCGGCATCGGGCTCGGCATCGTCGCCGCCGCGACCTACGCCCTGTACTCCTGGGCGGCACACCGCCTCATCACCCGCCACATCCCTTCCCGGGCGGCGATGGGCGCCGTCTTCGGCCTCGGCGGTCTGCTCCTGCTGCCCGTTCTCGCGGTCACCGGCGCCCCGCTCGTGGCCTCCTGGTCCAACGCTGCCGTAGGCACCTACATGGCGCTGGTCCCCATGTTCGCCGGCTACGTCCTGTTCGGCTGGGGACTCGCCCACGTACCCGCCAGCACCGCCACCACCCTCTCCCTGCTCGAACCGGCCGTCGCGGCCGTCCTCGCCGTCCTCGTCGTCGGCGAACGCCTCCCCACCACCGGCTGGACCGGCATAGCGCTGGTCATCACCTGCCTCGCCGTCCTCACCACCCCCCGCCGCCCACGAAAGCAACCACGGCATCCGGCCGACCGCGCGAGCGAGGCCGATGCGACCAGCATGGCCGGCCACGCCGACTGAGTACGCGGGTCACCACCGACCTACGACCACAGCCGCATGCCTGGTCATTCCTGCGGTACGACAGCCACCGGGCACTGCGCGTGGTGCAGCAGGGCGTGGCTGACCCGTCCCAGCTGCATCCCGACATGGCCGTGCCGACGGCGTGTTCCGACGATCACGAGGTCGGCTGCGGCCGAGCGGTGCACCAGCGCGTGGTGAGCGGGGCCCTCAACGGTCGTACGACGCACCCTTATGGCCGGGTGATCGCTCATCGCATCGTGCAGCAGCGTGTCGAGCAGCGCGCCGGCCTGCTCTTCGTGGCTCCGTGCCGGTGTCGCTGCCGGTGCGGCCGGGTCGGCGCCCTCCTGTGCCGGGGCGCGCCACGCCCGTACGACGTCGAGGACGCACGCCCGGGCCTCGGCCTCGCGGAAGGCGAACCGCACGGCGTCACCGCTCGTGTCAGGGTCTCCGGCGCCGAGCAGGATCCGTTCGTGGGTGCCGGCCAGGCCCGCTGTGTCGCCGCGGACCACGATCACGGGGCAGTGCGCGCGGGCCGCGACCGCCAGGCCGACGGAGCCGAGAAGCAGTCCCTTCAGCTCACCACGGCCACGGGACCCGGTGACCAGGGCGGCGGCATGGTCACCCTCCCGCAGGAGGGCGTCCGCCGCTTCGGCGGCCAGGATGTCGGTGGAGACCTTGACGTCCGGGTGGCGCCGCTGGGCGCGTTCCGCGGCGGAGGCGACGATGTGCTCGGCCAGTACCTGCTCCGACGGACGGTTCAGACCGGCGGACGGTACGGCGCCTTCGTAGTGCTCCCACTGCGAGGCGTACACCAACCTCAGCGGCAGACGGTGCCGGGCGGCTTCGTCCACCGCCCAGTCGACGGCGGCCAGGCTGCCGTCCGAGCCGTCAACGCCCACTACCAGGGGGAGTTCCATGGTCATCTTCCCCGCCGCCTCTCGCCTCTCGCCTTTCGCCTCTCGCAGGGCAGCCCCGAGGGGCCGTCATCAACGTCGCATGCCTGACATCGGGGGGCGAGAGGCTGTTCGGCCCCTGCTCGGGGACGTTCGACCCGTCCTGGCCGCCCTCAGAACCCCCGCCTCGAGGCGAAGGGCCCCGTCATCGGGCCCGAGCGGCCTGTGGTGCCGTGCGCCGGCCGGGTGGAGTCTGGAAGCAGCGAGTTCCGACGGCGTCCGGAGGCCGGTCCCATCGAGTGGGGCCGCGTCGGCGGCGCTCGCACCGTGCCGTACCCGACATCCCGAGGAGCACACCGTGCACGGCAGCCCGCACATCGTCAGCGACGTCATGACGCACACCGTCGTGGCCGTGGGGCGTGAGGCCCCGTTCAAGGACATCGTCCAGATCATGGAGCAGTGGAAGGTCAGCGCGCTTCCCGTGCTGGAGGGCGAGGGGCGGGTCGTCGGCGTCGTATCGGAGGCCGATCTGCTGCCCAAGGAGGAGTTCCGCGACAGCGTTCCCGACCGGTTCACGCAGATGAGCCGCCTGTCCGACCTGGGCAAAGCCGGTGCGCTGGCGGCCGAGGAGCTGATGTCGGCGCCGGCCGTCACGGTGCACCCCGACGCCACCCTGGCGCAGGCCGCCCGCATCATGGCCCAGCGCAGCGTCAAGCGCCTGCCGGTCGTCGACGACGAGGGCGTCATCGAGGGCGTCGTCAGCCGGTCGGACCTGCTGAAGGTGTTCCTCAGGCCGGACGACGAACTGGCCGAGGAGATTCGCCGGGAAGTCGTTTCCCCCCTCTTCCCCCTCCCGGTCGAACCCATCCAAGTCAAGGTCTCCGACGGCGTCGTCACCCTCACCGGGAAGATCCGGGACACCTCCCTCGTCCCGGTCGCCGCCCGCCTCATCCGCGCCGTCGAGGGCGTCGTCGACGTGGATTTCGACCTGTCCGGACAGCACACCTAGAGGGGCGAGGTGTCATGGTCCGTTACGTGTACGACTTCGCGGAGGGCGGCCGTGAGCTGGACGGCCTGCTCGGCGGCAAGGGCGCGAACCTGGCGGAGATGACCCGGCTGGGCCTGCCGGTCCCGCCGGGTTTCGTCATCACCACCGAGGCGTGCCGGGCCTTCCTCGCCACCGGCGCCGAACCGGACGGCATGTTCCGTGACGTCTCCGAGCATCTGTCCGCGCTGGAGGAAGGAGCCCGGCGCCGGCTGGGGCATCCGGATGATCCGCTGCTGGTGTCGGTCCGCTCCGGGGCACGGTTCTCCATGCCCGGCATGATGGAGACCGTTCTCGACATCGGCCTGAACGACGCCTCCGTCCTGGGGCTGGCCGAGGCGTCCGGCAACGAGCGGTTCGCCTGGGACTCCTACCGGCGCCTGGTCCAGATGTTCGGCAGTACGGTCATGAGCGTCGACACCGCGCTGTTCGAGCGGGCCCTGACGACCCTCAAGGAGGACCGCGGAGTCCGCGACGACGTACACCTCGGCACGGAGGACCTGGCCGAACTCGTCGAGGCGTACAGGCGCCTGATCCACGACGAGACCGGCGAGGGGTTTCCGCAGTCCCCCGCCGAGCAACTGCGCCGGGCGATCCTCGCCGTCTTCCGCTCCTGGAACGGGGAGCGCGCCCGCCTGTACCGGCGGCGCGAGCACATCCCCGACGACCTGGGCACCGCCGTCACCGTGCAGCGCATGGTCTACGGCAACCTCGGCTCCGACTCCGGCAGCGGCGTGGCCTTCACCCGGGACCCGGCCACCGGACGCCCCGGCCTGTACGGCGACTACCTGCCCGACGCACAGGGCGAGGACGTGGTCGCCGGCATCCGCAACACCGTGCCGCTCACCGACCTCCAGCACCTCGATCCGCGCTCGTACCGGCAACTGCTGGAACACATGCGGACGTTGGAGCGCCACTACCGGGACCTGTGCGACATCGAGTTCACGATCGAGCGCGGCACGCTGTGGATACTGCAGACCCGAGTGGGCAAGCGCACCGCCGAGGCCGCCTTCGCCATCGCCGCCGAGCTCACCGACGAAGGGCTGATCACCCAGGACGAGGCGCTGGCCCGGGTCGGCGGCGACGGGCTCGCGCGCCTCATGTTCCCGCGATTCGACACCTCGGCGACCCCCGACGCGCTCGCTCACGGCATCCCGGCCTCCCCCGGCGCGGCGGTCGGGGCGGCCGTCCTGGACTCGGCCGAAGCGGTGCGGCGCGCCGCCGAGGGCCGGCAGGTGATCCTCGTACGGCAGGAGACCACGCCCGACGACCTGCCCGGCATGATCGCCGCCCAGGCCGTGCTGACCAGCCGTGGCGGCAAGACCAGCCACGCGGCCGTCGTCGCACGCGGCATGGGCAAGGTCTGCGTGTGCGGCGCCGAGGAACTCACCCTGGACACCGGACATCGGCGCTTCACCACCGGCGACGGGACGGTCGTCGAGGAGGGCGCCGTGATCTCGGTGGACGGTTCCGCCGGCGCCGTGTACGCCGGTGCGGTGCCGCTGGTCGACTCCCCGCTGATGCGGCATCTGGAGACCGGCGAACAGCCGGCCGGAACGGTCCGCGACGTGGCGCGAGCCCTGGAACGGGCCGACGGTGTACGGCGGTTGGAGGTCCGGGCCAACGCCGACACCCCCGAGGACGCCGCCCGCGCCCGCCGTTTCGGCGCGCAGGGCATCGGTCTGTGCCGCACCGAGCACATGTTCCTCGGTGACCGCCGCAAGCTGGTCGAGGAGATGATCCTGGCCCGCACCGACCGTGAGCGCGAGCACGCCCTGGACACCCTGCTGCCGCTCCAGCGGCAGGACTTCGCCGGCATCCTGGAGGCGATGGACGGCCTCCCGGTCACCATCCGCCTCCTGGACCCGCCACTGCACGAGTTCCTGCCCGACCGCACCGACCTCGCCGTCCGCATCGCCGCCGCCGAGGCCCACGGCGAGCAGCCGGACCCGCACGACACCCGGCTCCTGGACGCCGTGGGCCGCATGCACGAGGCGAACCCGATGCTGGGCCTGCGCGGGGTACGCCTCGGTCTGGTCGTCCCCGGCCTGGTCGCCATGCAGGTGCGGGCTGTCGCCGAGGCCGTCGTGGAGCGCACCCGGGCCGGCGGCGATCCCCACGCGGAGATCATGGTGCCGCTCGTCGGGGACGTCACCGAGATCCGGCTGGTGCGCGGCGAAGTGGAAGGCGTGCTGGCGGCGGTCGGCGAGGAGTACGGCGCCCCCGTGCGATGCCCGGTCGGCACGATGATCGAGCTGCCCCGAGCCGCGCTCACCGCGGGCCGCATCGCCGAGGAGGCGGACTTCTTCTCCTTCGGCACCAACGACCTCACCCAGACCACCTGGGGCTTCTCCCGCGACGACGTGGAGTCGGCGTTCTTCTCCGCCTACCTGGACAAGGGTGTCTTCGACACTTCCCCGTTCGAGACACTCGACCGCTCCGGTGTCGGACGGCTGGTCGGCATCGCAGTCGCCGAGGGGCGTGCCACGCGCCCCGACCTGAAGATCGGCGTCTGCGGCGAACACGGCGGCGACCCGGAGTCCGTCCACTTCTTCCACGCCGCCGGGCTGGACTACGTCTCCTGCTCGCCGTTCCGCGTCCCGGTGGCCCGCTTGGAGGCCGGCCGAGCGGCGATCGTCACGGGGGACGGCGACACGACGGCGTGAGGGACGCCGACGACGGACACGACGGCATGACGCAGCACCGCATGTGTGACCGACCCGATGTGAACACCCACGGGACAACGGCGAACAGGTCGGCCCACAGGCAGGGTCGGAGTCGGCGAACAGCCGCAGAGCCAGGCAGTCGGCGTTCTCGGCGACGCCCCAGCCGAGCAGGCGCATGCCGAAGCCGTGGGCGATGCGGGCGAACGCCGTACCCGCCCGTGACGCGGGCGGACGGGCGTCGCTCTCAGCGGTGTTCGGGGTTGTCCGCGCCCGGGCGGCAGCCGGCGTCCCACTGTGAGCGCTGGTTGCCGTGAGCGGGGACGCCTCCGGAGCGCTTCAGAAGGGCGGCGAGGTGCATCAGGTTCCAGGTCATGAAGCTGGTGTTGCGGTTGGTGAAGTCGTTCTCCGGGCCGCCCGAACCCGGATCGAGGTACGACGGCCCGGGTCCGGCCGCGCCGATCCAGCCGGCGTCCGCCTGCGGCGGGATCGTGTACCCGAGGTGCTGGAGACTGTAGAGGACGTTCATCGCGCAGTGCTTCACGCCGTCCTCGTTGCCGGTGATCAGACAGCCGCCGACGCGACCGTAATAGGCGTACTGGCCTTGCGAGTTGAGCAGCGAGGAGCAGGCGTAGAGACGCTCGACGACCTGCTTGGTGACGGAGCTGTTGTCGCCCAGCCAGATCGGGCCGGCGAGCACGAGGATGTCGGCACCCATCACCTTCTCGTACAGCTCCGGCCACGCGTCGACGGCGAAGCCGTGCTCGGTCATGTCCGGGTAGACACCGGGTGCGATGTCATGGTCCACCGCACGGATCACGTCCGTCGTCACCCCGACGGCATCCATGATGCCCCGGCTCTTGTCCAGCAGCCCCTGGGTGTGACTGAGCTCCGGGGACGGTTTCAGCGTGCAGTTGATGTAGAGGGCGGTCAGGTCGTCGAAGCGGTACGGGGTGTCGCCGCCAGGTGAGGCTGTCATGGCGGCAGCCTCTCGCATGTGTTCCATTTTGTCCCGATTCGACGCACCCGATCCGCGCGCCCGCAAGGGACATTTCTGTTCCTTTTGGCGTGTGCGGGGTGCGACGCCGGGTGATCAAGGTCCGTCGTGAGCGAACCCCAGGCCGCTCAGCGCAGTACCGCCGCCAGCAGGTCCGTGCCCAGGGCCGTCAGGGCGGGGAGGTTGAGGGTGTAGCGGACGTAGCGGCCGTGCCGCCGGGGCGTGAGCAAACCCGTGCGGCGCAGGACGGCGAGGTGGCGGGAGACCTCCGGGGGTGAGAGTTCCCAGGTGTGGGCCAGCTCGCCGGTGGTGTGCGGGCCGCGGGCCAGGGTGCGCAGGAGTCGTAGGCGTACGGGGTGTGCGAGTGCCTCCAGCCGTAGGGTGACCGTTTCCAGCGAGACCGGCTCGGACGGGCTCGGCTCGGCCACGGGGTACTGCACCACCGGCTGCCAGCCGGGCGCGTGCACCACCAACAGGTGTGGGCTGCCGAAGACGCTGGGGACGAAGGTGATCCCGGTGTGGTGAGCGGTGGTCGCCTTGTCCTGAAGCTTGTCCACGGTGATGCAGTCCCCGTCGGGGGCCAGGGTGACCGCGCCGGAGACCGATGCGAGGGCCGACCCGATCCCGTGGCGCTTCAACAGGTCGGTCTTCAGGCGCACGTCGGTGGCGAGTCGCACGGCGACACCCGCCCAGGCGGCGTCGAAGAAGGCCTCGGCGCACTGTTCGAGGGTGCGCCGCACCCGCGCCCGTACCGCGGCCGGGTCCGCGAGCAGCCGTTCCGCGAACGCCTCTTGCCGCGCGCCGCGCGCCTGCGCCAGGTCCAGGGCTCGCGCGCGCCGTGGCGTCGGTGAGCGGGGACGGCGCGGCGAGTTGGACCCGGCTGCCGCCGCACGTGGTGGCGAGCGCGGCGGTCACATACGTTTCGTCGTCGATCCGGTCCACGTCGTCCAACTCCTCGACGAGCGTCGGCCGGGGTCGGGCGGGAATCATGAAGTCGGCTTGTGAGGAACGCCAGAGGAACTCCGCCTCCCGCAACCGCTCGGCCAGCTCCGGCCGCAGTCGGGTCCAGACCTCCCCGGCCCAGTCGGCCAGCTGCGGATGATGCCCGGGCTCGGCCAGCACATGCAGCATCGCGGTCAGCTCGGCCAGCGGGGAGGCGGCGAACCGCAGTCGCTCGTACGGCAGGCCGCTGATGTCGATCCTCAACGTCACCCTTCATCATCACTGACCGGACGACCGGCGACGGCATCGATTGACGGTGTCTGTCAACCGACGTGCCGGGCCCGGCGGCCGAACGCACCGTTTGACGCCATGGCAACCACCACCAAGATCCAGCCCCGCGCCCTCGTCCGTGCCTCCGGAGGCCCCCGCTATGCGGTCGCCCTGGCCGTGGACGCGCTCGGCACCGGCCTCCTGCGGCCCTTTCTGCTGCTCTACGGGGTGACGGTGCTGAGGCTGTCCGCGCCGGTCACCGGCGCCGCCATGACGGTCGGAGTCGTGGCGGGCCTGGTGTGCATGCCCGCGGTGGGGCGCTGGCTGGACCGGGGCGCCCGCAGCACGGTCGTGGCGGCGTCCATGCTGGTACGGGTGCTGGGCGTGGCGCTGCTGCTGGCCACCCCCGCGGGGCACCCCTGGCTGTTCGCGACGGCCGCGCTCTTCCTCGGCGTCGGCAACCAGGCATGGCCTGCCGCCCACGCGGCTCTCGTGGCCACGGTCGCCCACGGCCGGGAACGCGACGCCGCCCTCGCGGGAGGCCGCGCCCTGCGCAACGCCGGACTGGGGGTGGGTGCGCTCATCGCCACCGTATGCCTGGCGGGCGGCACCACCGCACTGCAGGCGCTGGCAGCCGTGACCGGGTTCGCCTGCCTCGGCGCGGCGGCCCTGTCGTGGTCGGTCCACCTGCACGCGCGTCCGGCGGCCATCCCGGCCGAGGACGGGGACACCGAGCCCGCACCCCGGATGCGCGCGCTGCTGGCCGCCAACGTGGTCTACGTCTTCTGCCTCAACGTTCCCGAAATCGCGCTCCCGCTGGTCCTGGTGACACAGCTGCACGCCTCCCCGGTGTGGCCGGCGGCCGTCTTCGTGGCCAACACGGTGCTGGTGGTCACCCTGCAGGTCCCCGTCACCGTCCTGATGTCCCGCTTCTCCCGGCGGACCGTGCTGGCTCTCGCCGGCGTCGTACTCGCCGCGTCCTACCTCGGCTTCCTCGCGGCCACCTCGCTGGGAACCGGCTGGGGCGCCCCAGCCGTCGCCGCGGTGTCCGTCCTCTGCACCATCGGCGAGATCATCTACGCCGGCAGTGCCACCGCGCTCGTCACCGCCCTCGCACCGGCCCATGCCCTCGGGCGCGCCCTCGCCCGCTTCGAGCTCTCCTCGGGCTTCGGCCTCGCCGTCTCTCCAGCGGTCATCACCACCCTCGCACCCCACGGGCCCGGCCGCCCTGTGGGGCAGCCTCACCGCTGCGACGCTCCTCTCCGCCTCCGCCGTCGCGACCGAGAAGGACCGGGGAACGCGGTCGGCGGTCGCGGCGGCCGGGTGCGAGCAGCGTCGCGAGCTCGGCAGTCGCCTCTGACCACGGTTCGAAGCACCGGCGGCGGCTACAGCGCTGACAAGCTGCCCCACCCGAGCTGACAGGATGCCGCCCTCGACCGGGATCGATCCCGCCGGTCTCGAGTCGGCCTCCCTTCGGCCGCCACCCGACGCCTCACCCGCGTCGGTGAAGATACGCCTCCAACTCGGCAGCCCCGGTCAGCAGCTCCCGTCCGCGGGCGGACAGTCGGCCGCGCCAGTTGCCCAGCGCGGCCTCCAGCGGCTCCAGCCCGCCGGCCGCCCGTACCTGGGCGATCAGCGGGGCGATCTGGTCCAACAGGTACCCGCCGCGCCTGAGTTGGTGGGCCAGCCGGGCGTCCCGCACGTCGGCGTCGTCGTAGACGCGGTACCCGGTCAGCGGGTCGCGGCGCGGGTGCACCAGTCCGGCACGCTCCCATTTGCGCAGCGTCGCGGGCCGGATGCCGAGTTTCCCCGCCAGCGGTCCGATGAACGTTCCGCCGGGCTCGGGGCCCACCCCGGGCTCGGACGTCATGGTGATCTCCAGGTCACGGAGGGCGCTTTCCACGGCCTGAAGGGTCCGACGGTCGTCGAGCAGTTGGGCATGGCTCTCGTCGATGAGGCGGAACGCCTCGTCGGCCGCGCCGTCGTTCACTGCCCGCATGATCGCCGTCGCGGTCCGGTGACCGTGACCGGGTACCAGGGCGAGGAACGCGCGCAGGGCTCCCGCGTGCAGCGAGGTGTAGGTGCGGTAGCCGTGCGCTGTGCGACCGGTCGGCGGAAGGATGCCGGCCTCCTCGTAGTTCCTGACCGCCTGCGTGGACAGACCATGCCGACGCGCCAGATCAACCGGCCTGAGCCAGTCGGCCGTTTGAAGGTTTCGCCCCATGCGCTTGCCCATATCGCTGAAAAGTCTCAACCGAAGGTTCAACGATACCGTTGAGGCCATGGCTACGGACATCAAGGAGACCACGCATGCCGTCGAGGCCGCCTCCGTCATGAGGCTGCTTCCCGCCCGGCCGCGGCTGCTCGCTCTGGGCGAGCCCACCCACGGCGAGGAGACCCTGCTCGACCTGCGCAACGAGCTCTTCCGTCAGCTCGTCGAGCAGGAGGGCTACCGGACGATCGCGATCGAGAGCGACTGCGTGATGGGCCTGGTCGTGGACGACTACGTCACCTCGGGCACGGGCACCCTCGACGACGTCATGGAGCACGGCATCAGCCACGGCTGGGGCGCCTTCGCGGGCAACCGCGAACTCGTACGCTGGATGCGCGAGCACAACGACGGCCGGCCCGCGTCGGAGCGCCTCCGCTTCGCCGGTTTCGACGGTCCGCTGGAGATCACCGGCGCCGCGAGCCCCCGGCAGTCCCTCACCGCGCTCCACGGCTACCTCGCGGCCCAGGTGGACACGGACCTGCTCCCCTGCACCGCGGAAACGCTCGACCACCTCCTCGGCGCCGACGACCTGTGGACCGATCCCGCCGCGATGATGGACCCGTCCCGGTCCGTGGGGCAGACGCCCGAGGCCCAACAGCTGCGGCTGCTCGCCGACGACCTGGCAGCCCTGCTCGACACACAGACTCCGCACCTCCTCGCGACGACCTCACGGGACGACTGGGACCGGGCGCACCTGTACGGCCGCACCGCGACCGGCCTGTTGCGCTACCACCACGGGATGGCCGACACCTCGACGGCCCGTATGACCCGGCTGGTCAGCGTGCGGGACCAGATGATGGCCGCCAATCTGCTCGCCGTCGCCGAGCAGGGCCCAGTGCTGGTCCACGCCCACAACGGGCACCTCCAGCGGTCCAAGAGCACGATGCGGATGGGCGGCCGGCCGCTGGAGTGGTGGAGCGCCGGCGCGCTGGTGAGCGCCCGACTCGGCGAGGAGTACGCCTTCGTGGCGACGGCCCTCGGCACCATCCGGCACCGGGGAGTGGACACCCCGCCCCCGGACACTCTCGAAGGCCTCCTGTACGGGCTCCCGGACGACCGCAATGTCGTCGACGCCCCCCGGCTGGCCACCGCCCTCGGCGACACTCCGCCCGCGCCCCGTGTCTCCCCCTGGTTCGGCTACGCCCCACTCGACCCGGCGCACCTGCGGGACACCGACGGGATCGTGTTCGTCAAGGACGTCCCGCAAAGCTAGTGCCCTCCCTCCGCCGACGTGTTCTCGGCCGCCGGCGCGGCCGAGCAACTCGCCGACCGGGGGCGCCGCATGGACAGGGCCGCCGCCGCACCAGGGCATGGTGGGGCGGTCCGCTCCTCGTCGCAGAACGCTCCGCTACGCCGCCTGCCTCCGCAGCCTCTTCGCCGTGACCGCGATCCCGGCCACGACGGCCACCACAAGGGTCCCGACGATCTGGAGCGGCTGAGCCCCCGCGAGCGCGAAGTGCTCGCACTGATCGCGGAGGGCCGCTCCAACGCCAGCCTCGCCGCGCACCTGTTCATCAGCGAAGCGGCCGTGAACAAGCACATCGGCGACATCTTCAACAAACTGGACCTGCCGGCGGACACCGAGGGCCACCGCCGGGTGCTGGCGGTACTCGCCTTCCTACGTGCCTGACCCACCGCCGGCCCTGCCCCGCGAGCGCGCGCAATTCCACCCCCCTCCCCCGCCCTCGGCCAGGGCCGGCGACATGGGCTCCGGAATGGGATTGCACGAGATACGCCCGCCATACAACCTGGACCCGTGGAAAATGAGATCTTCAAGCCGAAACCGGCCGGCGCGATCGGCGTCCTCCTGCCCCGCGACACTCCGGCGGGAGACATCCTTGCCTTCGCCCGACGTGCGGAGGCACACGGCTTCGACGAACTGTGGGTCGTGGAGGACCTCGGCTACCGAGGAGGCCTGGTGCAGGCGGCCACCGTTCTCGCCGCCACGACACGGATCCGCGTCGGCGTGGGACTGCTGCCCGCTGCCGCCCGGAATGTGGCCTTCACCGCGATGGAGATCGCGACCCTCGCCCAACTGCATCCGGGCCGTGTCGACATCGCCGTCGGGCACGGCATGCCGACCTGGATGCGCAGTGTCGGAGCTTGGCCGAAGAGCCCACTCGCCCTCCTGACCGAGTACGTCACGGTTTTGAAGGCGTTGTTGAGCGGCCACCTCGTGCACCACGACGGGACATACCTGCACATCGACGGGTTGCAGCTGCACGAGAGCGCCGCACCGGAGGTGACCCCGGTCGTCCTGGCCGGTGTCCGCGGCCCCAAGTCGCTGGCCCTGTCCGGCGACGTGGCCGACGGAACCGTCCTGGCGGAACCGGTGACGCCCGCCTACGTACGCGAGGCACTCAAGGAGATCGCTCCGACCCGCCCGCACCGTCTGGTCGCCTACAACATCGCGGCCATCGACGACGACCCTGCGGTCGCGCTGGCCGCTGTCCGTCCCACCCTCGACGTGGTGGCGGAACCGGACTGGCGGCCCCACATCGCCCCGCTGCCCTTCTACGACGAGCTCGTGGCTCTGCGCTCGCGTTGCGGCAGCCCGCAGGAGTTCACTCGCGCCCTGCCGGACGAATGGGTGCGGCAACTCGCCGTGGCAGGCACGCCAGGGGAGGCACGGTCGCGGGTGACGGACCTGTTCGACGCGGGCGTCACCAGCGCCGTTCTCACCCCGGTGGGCACCGACCGTCTGGCGTCACTGGACTCGCTGGCGGCGATCCTGTGAGTACTTCACCAATGCCGACACCGACATCGGCACCGACGCCGACGCCGACGCCGACTCATCGCAGCGCCTTCGCTTGAAAGAGCACGTCTGCCTTCGTCTGAAAGAGCACGTCTTCCATGGACCTGGCCACGCGCCGCCGCCGAGCGGCGTTGTTCCTCTTCTTCCTCATACCGGGTCTGTCGATCTCCTCGTGGGTGACCCGGACGCCGGACATCCGAGACCAACTCGACGTCTCCACAGCCCAGATGGGGATCATCCTGTTCGGACTGTCCGTCGGCTCCATGATCGGTGTCCTCAGTTCCGGAACCCTCGTGGCCAGGTTCGGGACCCGACCGGTCATGGGCAACGCAACCATCCTGATCATCCTCAGCATGGTGGTCATCGGCGGCGGGACGATGCTCTCCTCCGCCCCCGTGACCACGGCCGGACTGTTCCTCTTCGGTGCCGGAATGGGCGGCGGAGAGGTTGCGATCAACATCGACGGCGCCGAGGTCGAGCAGATCACGGGACGGACCGTGCTGCCCACACTCCACGGCTTCTTCAGCCTGGGCACGGTCGTGGGAGCCGCCCTCGGCATTCTGTGCACCGCTGTCTCCTTCCCGGTGAAGTGGCACCTGGCCGCCATGGCCGCCGTCACAGCGGCCATGTTCGCCTATGCCTTCCGCGCCATTCCGAGCGCGGTGGGCAAAGCCCGTGCCGACGAGTCGCAGCCCGACACCACCACCGCGTCGGCCCACGCCAAGGTATGGAAGGACCAGCGGCTGCTCCTGATCGGCGGCATCATCCTGGCCATGGCACTGGCAGAGGGGTCCGCCAACGACTGGCTGCCCCTGCTCATGGTCGACGGCCACGGCGTCGACCCGGCCCTGGGGTCAGCCGTCTACACGGGCTTCGCCACCACCATGACCATCGGCCGTTTCGTCGGCGGCTTCCTGATCGATCGCGTCGGCCGCTCCCCCGTCGTCCGGGCCAGCGCCGTCTGCGCGACCCTCGGGATCGCCGTTGTCGTCTTCGCCGATTCCGCCGTCCTGGCAGGCATCGCCGTACTCCTCTGGGGCTTGGGCGCGTCACTCGGATTCCCGGTCACCCTCTCGGCGGCGGGTGACTCCGGCCCCGACTCGGCCGCGCGCGTCAGTCTGGTGGCGATGATCGGCTACGTCGCCTTCCTGGTCGGACCGCCCAGTCTCGGCTTCCTCGGCGATCACTACGGTCTCCGCGTCGCCATGATCGTCGTCCTCGCCTTCACCGCCATGGCGATCATCATCGCCCCCGCGGTGGGCGAGCGCTCCGCCGAGACGGTGTCCTGATCTTCGGCGCCAAGCCGCGACGGTGTCAGTCCCTGCTCCTCCAGGCTTCGGTAGCGGTCACTGTCGCCGTACTCCTCGGAGACCAGGACGGAACCGGCGGAGCAGGCCACTGCTTTCGTGCCACTGCGCGTACACCGGCGCCAACTCAAAGGGATACTGCACGTAGATCTCCCCGGCGAAGCACCGTGCGGCCTGCCGGCGTATCCGGGGCCCGTAGCCCGTAGCCCGTGACCGTCGGGTCGGGGTCGTCCAAGTCCAGGGCGCTCGTATGGACCCGTGGCCGGGAATACGCCGTCGAAGCCATCGCGCTCGTCCAGCCGGCGAACATCTCCGCGACGGGCCACAGTTGGTGGACCGCCTCCGCGACGATCTGGTCCGGGCCGCCGAGGCAGAGGCCGGGCCCTCCAGGGTCGCGCTCTCCCACCTCGTGCGCGGGAGCGTGGCAGATCGGCCGTTGAATCGCCGCGCCGCTGCCTCTCTTCACGGACTCGGCGGCACCGCACTGCCTTCCCGGTCGGACGACGGCCACACATAGGGCAGGTCGTCCGGAACGCCGGGGAAGGCATGCGCGTATGTCTGCGGGTCCTTGCGGACGAGTGCGGACTGGTGGCTGCGGTGGAAGCCCTCATCGCCGAGCCACGGAGGCAGGTCCCCGGCGGCGGCGAGAGCGGGCTGATCGCGCACGGCAGCGTCCGGACGGCAGGCCGCGTACCCGGCGACCAAAGAGGCGGCGCAGCTGTCCGGGTGTCCCTGCTCCCGCCACACCCGGCAGACTTCGAGGCCGTAGCGGACCAGTGCCTCCTCGTATCCGCTCCACATACGCACCGCCGGGTGCCTGCGCCAGCCGTATCCGGGAATGGTCAGGCCGCGCAGCACCTGGAGCGCCTCGACCCGCTGTTTGCCCAGGCGGCGACGGTCCAGGAGCAGGGCGGAGCGCCGGAAGTCGGAATCGGGGAGGAACGTCTGCATGGGCGCATTCCTGTGGTGGTGCGGGCTCGGCCGCTCAGTTGTCCGCGATCGGGGGGCGGGCCGTGTGGTCGGGGTGCCCGGCGGTGCGGCGGGCTTCCTTCATCTCCGCCTCGTAGAGGTGGTCGCGCCCTTGGGCCAGCTCGCTCACCGCGCTGCGCTCCAGCTCCTGGAACGGCCGGTAGTACGTGGCGTCGTAGGCCTCGATGATCTGGAACGTCCAGTGTCCGGGGATGACGTTGCGGCCGAGGACCTCGCTGTGGATCTTGTCGGCCCACGCATGATGTCCCGCTTCTCGCAGCAGTTGTTCGGCCCGGTCCAGTTCCAGGTCGGCCGCACCGGTCAGCTGGTGGAAGCCGTAGAGGTGGCCGCGTGCCCGCTCGGTGGTCTCCAGGGCCTTCGACAGTGATCCGAGCGCCTCCACGGTCTTGTCGTCGACGCCTGCGGGCCGCCGGTGCCGGTGGTCGGGCCCGTCCTGGTACTCACGCATGCCGCTCCTCGGTGCCGTGGCCGTCGATAACTCCGTCACCTTCTCTTCCTGTCCGGCCGGGCGTCCGGACGCATCGTCCCCGGCTTTTCCTTGCCTCGTCTGCCATCAGGCAGTGATACATCCCATCTTCCAGGAAGGCAGCACCCTCCGCCCACGCACCGCAAAGGGAGCAGGCCCCCCGAAGGCACAGTTGAAGTCCATCAAGTCAAGATTTTCCCGTCCTGACCCTGGACACGACAAGAGATCATCCCTGTTAATCCATCCCATGTCCTGGGCGTGCGTAACGCCCGGGGCGGGGTGGGCCACCTCGTCCCGCCTGCCCGGTTGCACCCACCGCAATACAACGGAGTCAGTACATGGAACTGCCCGACCTCCCCGTCAACCGCCGGCGCTTCCTCACCGCCGCCGCGCTGGTGGCCGGCGCCACGTCCCTGCCCCTCGTGTTCGCGGGCAGCGCCTCCGCGGCCGTCCCGCCCCAGGTCACCCTCCCGGACCGCGGCATATGGGACGACGCCACCGCGTCGGCATGGACCGACGGGTTCCTGAGCGGTAACGGCGAGTACGGCGCCGTCTACTACGGGGCGCCCACGCTGGAGAAAATGATCTTCAATCACCACCGGTTCGTCCTGCCCAACGGCAGCCGGAGCGTCATGCCCCCGGTGATCTCCGGCAAGCTCGAATCGGCCCGGGACAAGGCGCTGTCAGGTGACTATTCGGGAGCGGCCTCGACCTTCGCCAACGGCTGGAGCCTGCGCTGGACGCAGACCTTCCACCCCGGCTACGAACTCCGGCTCAGCACTCCGGGCATGACCACCGTCAACGACTTCGCCCGCATCACCGACTTCCGCACCGGCGAGGTCACCCACACCTGGACCGACCAGTACGGCACCTGGAAGCGCCACGTCTTCGTCTCTCGCGCCGACCAGGTCATCGTCCATGAGCTACTGCCCGCCACCGGCCGCACGGTGGACACCACCCTCAGCGTCAACACCGCCCTGGACGGCGTGCCGACGAGCGTCTCCTACTCCACCACCGCCACCGTGAGCAACCGCGACGGCTACCTGAACCTGCGCGGCACCTATCCCTCCGGCGGCGCCTACGGCTACGAAGGCGTCACCCGCGTCGTCGTCACCGGCACCGGCGCCTCGGTCACCGCCAGCGGGTCCACCCTGGTGGTCGCCAAGGCCACCAAGGTGCTGCTGCTGACCAAGCTCGGCCGCTACGAGACCTCCACCGGCTGGAACTCCCAGCCGCTGCAGACCGCCCTCGCCGCTCTGACCGCCGACTACGCCACCCTGCTCGGCCGCCACGCCCCGCAGCACCAGGCGATGTACGACCGCTCCAGCACCGATCTCAACGTCTCCACCGCCGACCGCCAGCTCTC
This sequence comes from Streptomyces griseus subsp. griseus, assembly GCF_000720255.1. Taxonomy (GTDB): domain Bacteria; phylum Actinomycetota; class Actinomycetes; order Streptomycetales; family Streptomycetaceae; genus Streptomyces; species Streptomyces griseus_I. Next base: position 51,480 of record NZ_JOJE01000048.1, read on the forward strand.
CACCAGTGCCCTGATCGCCCGGCAGAACAGCAACACCTCCGCCATCGACATGGCACTCCTCGAGCGGATGTACGACTCCGGCCGGTATCTGTTCGTGAGTTCCAGCGGTGTCCTGCCACCACGCCTGACCGGCATCTGGACCGGCACCTGGAACGGCTCCTGGGCCGACGACATCACCACCGACGCCAACATCAACCTGCAGGTCGCCGGCGGCAACATCCTCGACCTCACCGACGCCATGCAGGGCTACTTCGACCTCATCCTCGGCCAGCTCGCCCACTGGCGCGACAACGCCACCAACCTCTACGGCGCCCGCGGCTTCCTCGCCCCGTCCCGCACCGACGGCGAGTACGGGCACATGCTGCACTTCAACAGCGGCAGCTTCCCCGGCCAGGCGTGGACCGGCGGCGCCGACTGGCTCCTGTACCCACTGCTCGAGTACTACCAGGTCACCGGCGACGCGGACTTCTACAAGAACAAGCTCGGCCCGGCCCTGATGGAGCTGGCCCTGTTCTACGAGGACTTCCTCACCCGCACCGACTCCAGCGGCAAGGCGGTCTTCGTCCCCTCCTTCTCCATGGAGAACTCGCCGACCAGCACCGGCCAGTACTTCTCCATCAACGCCACCGGCGACATCATGGCCGGCCGGCACGCCCTCCGGGCGGCGATCGACGCGGCGAACACGCTCGGCCTGGAGCAGGGCAGCGGCCAGGGCGTGCAACGCTGGACCGCCCTGCTCGCCAAGCTGCCCGCCTACACCGTCAACAGCGACGGGGCGCTCGCCGAGTGGTCCTGGCCCGGCTTGACCGACAAATACAACCACCGGCACGTCCAGCACCTGTACGGCGCCTGGCCGCTGCACGAGATCAACCCCGAGGAGGAGCCCGACCTGGTCAAGTACGCCCGCAAGGCCCTGGACCTGCGCGGCGACCAGAACTACTCGGCCCACGGCAGCCTGCACCGGGCCCTGGCCCGCGCCCGCCTGAAGGACGGCCCCGGCGTCTACAGCAACCTGCTGAAGATCTACGGCAAGAACATGGTGTGGCGGTCACTGATGACCTCCCACAACCCCAACCTGGACATCTACAACTGCGACGCCGCCAACGCCATCCCCGGCATCCTCGGTGAAGCACTGGTCTACAGCCGCCCCGGAGTCCTGGAGATCCTCCCCGCTCTCCCCGACCAGCTGGCCAAGGGCACCATCAAGGGCGTCCGCGGCCGCAACCGCATCACCGTCGAGTCCCTGACCTGGGACACGGCGGCCCGTACCGCCACCGTCAAGCTCACCTCGGACATCGACCAGGACATCACCTTCATCTGCCGGCGCGGCATCACGTCCGTCAGCACCTCGGCCGCGGTCACCACGTCACCCCTCGGCAACCACGCCCGGGTCGTGTCGCTGACCGCCGGAACCAGCACCACCCTCACCGTCGGCCTGCTGACCGGCACCTTCAAGCTGGTCAACCACAGGAGCGGCAAGGTGCTGGACATCAACGGCGCCTCCACCTCCGATGGCGCCTCCGTCATCCAGTGGCCGTGGGGCGGCAGCACCAACCAGCAGTGGAAGCTCCTGCCGGACTACGACGGCTCCTACCGCCTGGCGAATGTGAAGAGCGGCAAGGTGCTGGACGTCCCGGGCAGCTCCACAAGCAGCGGTACGGCCCTGGACCAATGGTCGGACTCCAACAACCCCAACCAGTGGTGGAAGCTCGTTCCGGCGGCCACGAGCGGCTACTACCGCCTCGTCAACGTCAAGAGCGGCCTGTGCGCGGACGTACAGAGCGGATCCACCGCCGACGGCGCGAAGGTCATCCAGTGGCCCTCCAACAGCGGCTCCAACCAGGAATGGCAGCCCGTCGGACTGTGACGGCCCTCGGTGCGAGAGCCGGCGGCGACTCGTCGTCGACGGCTCCAGGGCCTGCAACAACGGCGCGGAAGTGGGGCAACGACACCGGGTGAGGCCGCCGATGACCGAGTGGTTCTCGGCGGTGACCGGATCAGTGGGCGGGGTTGTTGCCCCACAGGTTCTGGTCGTCCACGTTCGTCTTGGTCACCAGCGGCGCGGGCAGCTGGTCCTCCAGACCGTTGGGAAGTTGGACGATGGTGGAACCGTGGTCGGTGCGCCCTGGCTCGAACGTCTTGCCCAGGGCCGCCGCTTTGGCGTAGTACAGGGCGTACTTGGCGTAGAGGTCGGCAGGCTGCGAGACGGTGGCGTCGATGTCGCCCCGGCGGATCGCCTGGAACTCCTGCGGGATGCCGTCGTTCGAGGCGATCACGATGTGCCCCGCCGAGCCGACGGGCTTGAGCAGCCCCCGCTCCTCGAGCAGGGACAGGGTCGGCTGCAGAAATGCGCCGCCGGCCTGCAGGTAGATGCCGTTGATGTCCGGGTGTCGGGCGAGCAGGGCCTTCAGCTTGGCGTAGGCGACCCCGCCGTTCCAGTCGGTGGCCAGCGGATGGACGGTGATGTCGGGGAAGTTCTTCTTCATGCAAGCGGCGAACGCCTCGGAGCGGTCACGCCCGTTGATGGAGTCCAGCGCGCCCTCGAGTTCGGCGACCCTGCCCTTGCCGCCGAGTTTTTTGCCGAGGAACTCGCATGCCTTGGTGCCGTACGCCCTGTTGTCGGCCCGGACCACCATGTAGACCTTGCCGCTGTCGGGCCGGGTGTCCACACTCACCACCGGAATGTGCTTGCTCGCCAGTCGGTCGAGTGTGGAGGCGATCGCGCCGGTGTCCTGCGGTGCCAGGACGATGGCCTCGGCGCCCACGGCCTCCAGGGCATGGACATTGGCAGCCAACTTGTCGGAGTCACCCCTGGAGTTGGTGATCGGCAGGGTATCGACGTCCAGGGCGGGGAGGTACCGCTTGGTGTAGTGGGCGTAGGAGCTCCAGAAGTCGGAGTCGGTGCGGGGCAGGTCGATGCCGATCGTGGGCCTGCCCGCGGAGTCCGCAGCAGTGCCGCGGTCGCACGCCGTGGTGGATCCCGCGACCAGTGCGGCTCCGGCCACTACGGCAGCGACACGCAGGTGGTTGGGCTTCATGTCCGTGCTCGTCTCATGGAGGTGCCCGTCATCGGATGTCTGGAGGCGTAGCGAGACGCTAGGACCAGTCACCGGGGTCGACAAGACTCCCCCGATGACTTGGTTGAATTCGTTATCTGAACCGCCCTCCAACCCGCGATGACAAACAGTACAGAGAGAGCTATCCAGACATACTGCGCTCAATTCATCGGAGGTCTTTCACTGATTCAGGTCTTTCACTGGCGTACGGGGCGTGGGATGTGGAGGCGGGCGCACGCCGGCCGGTCGTGCTGCCAGTCGATGTCGACGGTGACGCCGCCGCTGGTGCGCAGGCCGCGGACAGTGCCGCTGGGCCAGGCGTCCGACAGCGCGGGCAGCAGCCGCGGTTCGCGGTGTGGCTCTGCAGCAGCGTCTCGGCGACGGCGGTCGTGGCGCCGAAATTGCCGTCGATCTGGAAGGGCTCCGGTCGGTGCAGGTCGATGAGGTTGTCGGAGATGGAGACGGCCAGGAGCCCGCGCAGGCTCCGGTGTGCGAGGGCGCCGTCGCCCAGCGAGCGGCGAGGGGCGGCCCCCCAGGCAGGGCTCCAGCCGGTACCGCCGCCCCCTGCAGCGCCCTGGTCAACGCAGCATCCGCCGAATCCTGCGCTCACCGCCGCCGGGTCTGCCGCACTCCGGACGACGTCCCGCAAGCGCAAGCATGGCCGCTCTCAGATGCGCGGGCCCACCTACCGGGTCGCGAGGCGGGGCTGATTGCCGCCTGTGACCAGCGCCGTCTCGGCGACGAGCAGGGCGTCGAGGGCCGCGGCCTGTTCATCCTGGGAGTCGAAGTACCAAGGGCCGTCGCCCCGGTCTCACGGCACCAGGACGACCTTGCCCGTGGTGTGGCCGGTCATGATCTGACGATGCGCCGCGGCGGCTTCCCGCAACGGGTAACTGCCGGCGACCAGGATGCGCAGCCGCCCGGCCTCCGCGGCTTGGGTGAGCCGCAGGCGGGCGGCGGCGCGGATTTCCGTGCCGGGGTCCGCGCCGGGCCCGCCGCCGAGAAGCTTGATGCCTGTCTGGGCCCCGCGCTGGAACGCCGCGATGCTGGCGATACGCGCTCGATCCGCCACGAGTTCCACGGAGACGTCCACGGCCTCGTCGGTGCCCACCAGGTCGGCCGCCGCGTGGACGCCGTCCGGCGCCGCCGCGCGTACGCGGTCGGCCAGACCGGGCCCGTATGCGATCGGGATCGCTCCGAGGTCGCGCAGCAGGTCGTGCTTGGCCGGGCTGGCCGTTCCCAGGACGGTGGCGCCGCTCGCGACCGCGAGCTGCACGGCCACCAGACCGACCCCTCCGGCGGCACCGTGGATCAGCACCGTCTCTTCCTTGCGCAGGCCGATGGCTTCCAGGACGTGCACGGCGGTGACGCCGGTGACCATCAGGCCGCCGGCCTGCTCCCAGGACAGGCCGGCCGGCTTCGGGACGACTGATGCGGCCGGCACGACGAGCTCGGCGGCGTACGCGCCGGGCGCGCGATGGGCGATCACCTCGTCACCGACCGCGATCGGACCGGCGGGGCCGGTCGCCTGGGCGCCCACCGCGGTCACCACGCCGGCGGCTTCGGCACCGAGGCGGATCGGCAGGTTCGCGGGATCGGTGCCGAAAGCACCGCTGTACATCTTGTAGTCGAAGGGGTTGACCCCGGCGGCACGGACCGCGATGCGTACCTGGCCCGGCCCGGGATCCAGGACGGCTTCGTCGATCACCGACAACACCTCGGGACCGCCGTACGCGCTTGCCACTACTGCTTCGCTCATGACATAGGGCAACACGGTTCCGAAAAGGCTCATTCCCCCACCCGCCACTCGTTGAAGCCGGCCCTGAGTCCGCCGTGGACAGGACCAGGACACGCGCGCGGGGACAACCGGGAGGCTCGGCGCACGGGGTCATGCGGCACCGTCCAGCTCTGCTCTCGCCATGTCGATCCCAGCAGCCAGGGACCGCAGGGCGTGGTGGGTCCGGCTGCCGGGGTCGGCGGTCCACACGACGAGTTGTTGTTCGGGATCTTCCGCGCACGTGAAGGTGGACCGCTCGAACGTCAGGTCACCTGCCGCGGGATGCCGGAGCAGCCTGGTGCCGCCGGCCCGTACGGCGACATCGTGCGAGGTCCACCAGAGCCGGAACTGCGGGTCGAGCGTGGAAAGCTCTTCGACAAGCGCCGTCAGTCGAGGGTCGTGAGGATTCCGTCTGCTGTCCATGCGCAGGTGGGACACGGCGAGTCGGGCCATGTCCGTCCAGTCTCTGTACAGCACACGAATGGCGGGCTCGGTGAACAGCAGGCGAACGTAGTTGCGCTCCTCCTCGGGAACACGGGCGAAGTCCATCACGAGAGCGGCTGCCATGGCGTTCCACGCCAGAAGGTCTGTGTTGCGCCCGATGACGAACCCCGCCGTCAGCGTCATGTCGTCCAGCAGGTGCCGCAGTTGGGGATCGACCTCCTGCCGAGCGCTTCTGTCGGTCCTGGGCAAGGCGGTCTTCCCCGCAAGGGTCAGGACGTACGCGCGCTGGTCGCCGTCGAGGCGGAGCACCCGCGCGAGCACGTCGATGACGGTCTCGGACGCCTGGACGCGTCCCTGTTCGAGCCGCGTGTAGTAATCGGTGCTGATCGCGGCCAGCCGAGCGACTTCCTCACGGCGCAGACCGGGGACACGCCGCGGCTCCCCCTTGTGGGGCAGCCCCACCTCGCCGGGGCTCAGTTGTGCACGGCGCGCCTTGAGGAAGGCCCCCAGTTCGTCCAGGCTCGGCTCGCGTCGCACACTCACAGCTACGCACGTTGCCGGGATCCCGCGTACCAAACCAACCGTGCGCTGCATGGGGATCCCCCCGGATCGTGAGGTTCGAACTGCGACTTCCTCCCACCTCCGCCGACTACGATCCCGTCTTGGGCAGCACGGGCTCGATCCGGAAGAGCTCACCGCCGATCTGGCCGACGAGTCCGTGGTCGTAGACCATCAGCTCCGGCGCGACGCCTGCCTCGACCGGGCTCTTCGGCACCGGTACCTGGCCGCGCCAGCGGAGCGCGCCGCTGTCCAGGTCGACGCCCACCAACTGCCCGGACGGATCGAGGTAGTACGCCACCCTGCTACGGAGATCCACCGCGGCGTCGGAGGGCAGTTCCCGCATCCTGGGATCGCGCGGATCCTTGCGCAGGGTCAGTCCGAGATCACGGGTCCACAGCCGCTTGCCGTTATCCGCGGAGTATGCAACGGCGCTGCCGTTCTTGCCGAACGCCAGGATCACGCCGTCCGCGACCGCACCCATCGGCATGCCGTCGACCGGGTGCTGCGACACCTTGCCCGAGCCGAGGTCGACGCGGGTCAGGGTGGCGGGCCCGGGGTCGCTCAAGTACTCCTGTCCGCCGGCCAGACCGCCCAGCAGCACGGCATCCCCGTCCGTGCCCAGGTAGACCGTCTGGCCCTTGACGTTCGCCACGGTCCGCGCCTCGCCGGTCGCCGGGTCCAACCGCACGACGGTGCTGCGTTGCGGGGCTTTCTCGCTGTCCGGCGAGCACATCAAGTACGGGACGCCGTCGATTGCGGCCCGGTCGCAATCGGCCTGCTTCCATGAGTGCGTCCACAGCGTCCGGCCCGTCCTCTCGTCGAGCGCGGCCACGCTCTTGAAGGTCGGGGAGTTGGCGAGGACCCCGCCGTCGAAGAGCACGGCAGAGGAGCGGGAGCGGCTGTCGTCGGCAAGCTCGTGCTTCCACAGCACCCTCCGGCTGCCGATGTCGAGGGCGACGAGATCGGTGCCGGCTGTGGGGGCCCCCGGGGCGTGATCCGCGTACGTGTACAGCACGCCGTTGCGGACGCCGGGCAGTGACCCTGCCGGAGAGCTGCCGCCGTTCACGTCCTTCGCCTTCTGCTGCCACTGGACCTTTCCGGTACCGATGTCCACACCGATTCCGTCGTACCGCGCCCCGCGGCAGTAGACGGCCCCAGGGCCGGTGCTGCAGGCGTCCCAGGAGGTGCCGGGCATCGTGGTCTGCCACAGCAGTTTGCTCTGGTTGCTCATCCGCGAAGCCGGCGGCTGCTGTGCCCTGTTGTCGTCGCTCGCGCCAGTGGCAAGGACCCCGCCGAAGGCGATGCCGGCCAGGCCGAGGGCCGCACCGGTGACGCGCACGAGGTTGCGCCGCCGCCGGCGGCGGACGATGCGGTCGGCGATGTCCGCGGGAGCGCTGGGGCTTTCGGGAGTCCACCTGTGCAGGACATCCCGGATTGCGCGGTCCAGCTGGTCGGCGTTCATGTGTGGGCTCCCTTCGCCAAGCTGCTGTTCGGGGCGGTGGCTGCGGCCCGGGACGGAGCATCCAGCTCCGGCGCGAGACTGCGCAGACGGGCCAGCGACCGGTGGGTGGTGCTGCGCACCGTGCCCACCGAACAGCCCAGGGTGCTCGCCACTTCGGTCTCGGACAGGTCTTCGAAATAGCGCAGCACCAGCATCGTGCGCTGCCGTGGGGTCAGTCGGGCGAGCGCCTGGCCCACGGTGATCCGCAGATCGGCGGCGGACGTGCCGTCGGCGACGCCGACGTCCTCCGGCAGCGCGGCGAACGTCGCCTCGCGGTGCGGGCGCCGCAGTCGCCAACGGCTGATCTGATGCCGGTACATCACCTTGCGCACGTAGCCCTCAGGGTCGTCGATGTGCCGCCAGCGCCCCAGCGCCTTCATCAGCGCGATCTGCACAAGGTCCTCGGCCTCGTGCCGGTCGCCGCCGGTGAGCAGGTTCGCCAGGCGTAACAGGGTGCTCCACCGGGCGTCGACGAAGTCCCGGAATCTTGCGTGGTCCTGTGGATCCATGGGCCCTCCCGTTCCGTAACACCCCCAAGGACGCGCGACCCACACCCGATCTATGCCTGCCGTTCCGAGCTTCTTCCGCGGAGTCCCGCTCGCATGTCCCCGGATGCCCACAGGAAGCGACGCCCGCCCACCCTCACCAACCCCGGGGCCCATATGAGTAACGTCGACTGCCACACAGCGTTAAGTGTGCTGTGTCAAACTCCGTCACCGCCTCACCCACGCCCGCGCTGCCGTTCCTGCTGACGACGAAGCAGGGGCACGCGGCGCGCACGCTGCTCTCGTACGTGGCCGCCCTTCCGCTGTCCTCGCCTGACGCCCAACTCCTCGCGGTGACCGTGGCCATCCGGGCCGCCCGAGGCGGTGTCGGCAATCTGACGGGAATCGATCTGCGGTCCATGAAGCTGACCGACCCGGAACAGGTTGTCGCCGATCTGCGCGGCCTGGGCTGGCAGATCCCCGACCAGTTGCTGGTCGGAGACCCGGAGAGTCCCGTCTCCGTCACGGTGCCCGCCCTCACCGCTCAGTCCGACCACCCCTTGCCTTTCGGCAAACAGATGCGCTCGCGGGTATCCGGCTGGACCACACGCACACTGGCTGCCAAGCCGGTCAGGAAGGCCTCGCCGGCGACACGCCTCGCCGCCCTCTTCCTGGCCGCCCACGCCTCCTCCATGCTCAACGGCACACTGCCCAGTGACCTCCCCGGCGCATGCCGGACCGCCCTGCCCGACCTGCTGGTCAAGAATTTCCTCACCGACCTCTCCGGCGACCACTACCGCCTCGATGCGGGGGTCCGGCACCTGACCGGCCTCCTCCCCCACCCCGCCGACCCCGAGGAACCAGCAGCCCCGGCGCCGCCGCGGCGTGTCGCCGAGCAGCCTCAGATCAGCCCGGCGGAATGGGCCCAGTGGAAGGCCCAGGTCAGCCCCGCCCTGAGGCGGCACGCCGAAGCGGTCGAGAACTGCCCCGTGTGCAAGCTGCCCGCCGACCAGGTCGCGACCGCCTTCACCGCCACCCGCCCCCTCGTCCCGTCCCCGCGGCACGTGCGGGAGGCCTACGGTGTGTGGAAGGAGCAGCACCCTGAACGCGGCCCGCTGGCCGCGCAGTTCACCGTCGCCTTCCGCGCGGAACACGGCCACGGCCCCTCATACAACCAGCTGTGCACCGGCCTGGGCTGGAACCTGCCTCGCACCGTGCGCACGTTCATCGTGCGTCGGCTCCTCGCGAACGAGTGGCTGACCGAGACCGCGCCCAAGCCGTGGACACTGAGGCCGGGGAACACCGCCCAGGCCCACGGGATCTCCCTGCCGCCCCAGGTCCGGTCGCGGTCTTGATCCGTTGGGCACTGGTGCAGTGCCCTGGCCTGGCCGGCGCGGGGTGGTGGCCTTCGACGTGGGGTTGGGCAGGAGCCGGTCAAGCCACCCGCAAAGGCGGCCGGCGATGCACCTGCCTCCCCCATGAGATGGCCTGCGAGTAGCCCGCGGGGAACTCGGCCGCCCTCAAGCACCGCGCCCGGCTTGATGTGGTCCTGTCCGACGAGGCGTACTCATCCCGCGTGATCCGCGACCACCTGAATCCCAGCGGACCGACACCAGGGCCGGGCGGAGCCACGGGCTACCAGGAGGCCAGTGAGCCATCCGTGTTGCGCCAGACGGGGTTGCGCCAGCGGTGGCCGCGTTCGGCGGCGGCCCGGACGGCGTTCTCGTCGATGGTGATGCCGAGACCGGGCGCGGTCGGGCGGTCGATGTAACCGTCGCGGAACGTGAAGGGCGTGGTGTCGGCGAGGTAGTCCAGCAGCCCACTGCTGTCGCCGTAGCCGATGCCCAGGGCCTGTTCCTGAATGAGGAAGTTGGGGATCGCGAAGTCGAGTTGGAGGCTGGCCGCGAGGGCGATCGGGCCGAGCGGGCAGTGCGGGGCCACCAGGACGTCGTACGTCTCGGCCATCGCGGCGATCCGGCGGCTCTCGGAGATGCCGCCGGCGTGGCTGATGTCGGGCTGGGCCACAGCGATGCCGTTCGGAGAGCACCGAGCGGAAGTCCCAGCGGGAGTAGAGCCGTTCGCCGGTGGCGATGGGGATGGAGGTGGAGCGTGCCACGGCGCCGAGGTCGCCGGAGAACTCCGGGAGCACGGGCTCTTCGACGAAGAGCGGCAGGAGCGGTTCGAGGAGCGGCAGGACGCGGCGGGACATCGCCCCGCTGAACCGGCCGTGGAAGTCCAGTGCCAGGTCGCGCTCCGGTCCGATGGCCTCGCGGACCGCGGTCACCCCGGCCACGATGGCGTTGATCGCGGCGGGTGTGGCGAGCGGCTCCAGTTGGCCGCAGGGGTTCAGCTTGACCGCCGTCATGCCCTTGGCGACCTGCTCGGCCGCTGACTCGGCCAGTTCCTCGGGGGTTTCGCCGCCGACCCAGCCGTAGACACGCACCCGGTCGCGCACGTGACCGCCGAGGAGTTGGTGGACGGGGACGCCGTGGGTACGACCTCTTCTCTTGGATCTACCGCTCCACCCTCTCGCTCTCGTCCGGGAGAGTGATCGACGCCTGCGTCCTGCCGCTCCCCTCGGGCGGCTACCGCATGTGGTACAAGGACGAGGCCGATCACGCGCACACCTACGCGGCGGACAGCGCAGACCTGGCGCAGTGGACCGTCCGGGGCCCCGCCGTCGAGTGCTCGGCGCACGAAGGCCCGAACGTCTTCGAGCTCGGCGGCAGTTACTGGATGCTCGTCGACGAATGGCACGGCTTGCGGGTTCTGCGCTCGCGGGACCTGGAGACATGGGAACCGCAGGGACTCATTCTCGACCGCCCGGGGCAGGGCACGGACGACGCGACGTATGGATTCCACGCCGATGTCGTCACCAGCGAACTCGGCGCCTTCTTCTTCTACTTCACACACCCCGGACGAACCGACGAGGGCGCCGTACGGCACGGCGACCACAACGACCGCCGAAGCTCGATCCAGGTCGCCCGCCTGCGGGTGAACGGAGACACCCTCGTGTGCGACCGCGACGAAGCCCTCGAGGCCCCCATCCTGCCTCTCGAAGGGCCGGTCCGATGACACGAGTCCAGCGCCGTCGGTTCCCGCGAGGCCGGCGCCCGCCCTTCCCCCTGTCCGCAGGAAGCGCAGGCGTCCGTCCTTGGGAAGGCGGGGCTGGTCATGCGGCTCCGCCCCGGGTTTCCCCTCCGACTGCTTCCTCGTCGCGGGTGCCGTCCGCGGCCGAGTCGGAGCGGGCCGAGCCGAAGCGGAAGGAGGAGAGGCGGAAGTCACCGTGCAGCGTCAGCCGCAGGTCGTGGACACCGTCGCCGGGCACGGTCGCGTCGGCGGTCACCGTCGCCCAGGTGTAGCGGCTGCCCGTCGCCGGTACGGCCGACTCGGCCAGGAGCTGATCGCCGGCCCGGACCTCGATGCGTGCCTCACCGGACCCGTCGCCCTCGCGAGCGACCTCCGCCTCGAAACGGGCGGAGCCGGACAGGTCGACGGAGTCGAACAGCAGGGTGGCGGGGCGCGCGGGATCGGTCGGGGTGACCGCGTCGCCGGCGACGCGGGTGGCGTCGACGAGCGTGACGTTCGCATGGTCGTCGAAGTCGGCTGCCCGGCTGCGCCGGCCGACCACCACCCGGGGGGCCGGGGCCGCGCCGGTCACCGTCAACGATGCGGTCAGGACGACGTGTTCGGCGGAGCGGGCGATGAGGACCTCGTAGGCGCCGGGGTCCACGGTGAACGCGCCCGTGGCGACGTCCCAGTGCGCGAACCGCTCGATCGGCAGCCGGAAGGTCAGTTCCCGGCTCTCGCCGGGGGCGAGCCGTACCTTGCGGAAGTCGGCGAGCCGCAGCCGGGGCGCCTGGTAGCGCGCGTCCAGCGCCCGGACGTAGAGCTGGACCACCTCGCTGCCGGGCCGGTCGCCGGTGTTGGTCAGCGTCACCGAGACGTCGAGTGCGCCGTCCCGCGCCGGCGTCGACGTGGACAGCCGCAGGTCGCTGTGGGCGAAGGCGGTGTAGGACAGGCCGTGGCCGAAGGCGTACCGGGGTGCGCCGCGGTGGTACTGGTAGGTCCAGCCCGCCTTGATGACGTCGTAGTCGAGGGGGTGCGGGAGTTCGTCGTCGCCCCGGTACCAGGTCTGGGGCAGTCGGCCGGTGGGATCGGCCTCCCCAAGCAGTACGGCGGCCAGCGCGCCGCCTGTTTCCTGCCCGCCGTGGGAGGTCCACACCACGGCGGGCAGGTACTCGTCGGCCCAGTCGAGGGCGTAGGGGTAACTGCTCATGACGATCAGGGCGGTCTCCGGGCGGACCTCGGCGACCGCGCGCAGCAGCGCCTCCTGGGTGCCGGGCAGCGCGATGCCCGTACGGTCCTCGGTCTCGCGGCCGTTGATGAGCGGGTGGTTGCCGAGGACGACGATCGCGATGTCGGCGGCCTCGGCGGCCGTGCGGGCTTCGGCAGTGCCGTCCCGCAGCAGCTCCCGCCGCCAGCGTTCGGCGGCCTGCGGGGTCTCGGCGGTGACGGATACCCGGCCGTCCGCGGGGTCGACGACCGCGTAGCGACCGGTGAGGACGTTGCGCAGCAGCACACTGTCGGCGTCGTCGGCCGGGTCGGGCTCCAGGACGAAAGTCTCGTTGATGAACCAGGTCTTGATGACCTCGCGGTCCGCGACGAGCGAGTCGTCGTCCTTGCGGCTGAGACAGCGGCCGGTCTCGGCGTCGCGCAGGGTCAGCACACCGTCGCCCCACTCCGCGACGTCGTAGGCGGTACCGCCGAGCCGTTCGCCCGAGGTGCGGGAGCGCAGCGCGATACGGTCGGCGCCCTCCACGGTGACGACGTCGCCGCCGTCTCCGAGCGCCGCGCGCAGCCCTGAGGCGATGCCCACCCGGTAGGGCAGGGTGCCGCTGTACCAGTCCTCGTGCAGGCTGTCGGCGAGCGGGCCGATGACGGCGACGCGGGGTGCCCGCTCCGCCTGGAGGGGCAGCAGGCCGTCGTTCTTGAGCAGCACCACGGACTCGGTCGCGGCGCGCAGGGCGAGGGCGCGGTGCTCGGGAGAGTCGATCGTCTCGGGGCCGATACCGGTGTACGGGTCGAGGTCAGGGTCGAACTCGCCGAGCCGGAAACGGAGTTGCAGCTGGCGCCGGGCCGCGCGGTCGATGTCGTCCTCGTCGATCAGGCCGCGTTCCAGGGCTTCGCGCAGTCGGCCGACCACGGTCGAGCTGTCCTCGTTCTGGTCGGTGAAGCTGTCGATGCCGGCTTTCAGTGCCGCGGCGTGGCCTGCGGGGTGGTCGTCGAAGTAGTGCTCCTGCTCGACCAGGTTGGAGGGTGCTTCGGCGTCGCTGACGACGAACAGCTCGTGTCCGGTCGGCGCGGCCCAGCTGCGCAGTTCCGTCTCCAAGAGCGGACTGACGTGGCAGGGGCGGCCGTTGACGAGGTTGTAGGCGGCCATCGCGCCGGTCGCCGCGCCGGAGGCGACGATGGGGCGGAAGGCGGCCAGGTCGTACTCCTGCAGGACACGGGGGCGCAGGCCGGAGGAGGTGACGCAGCGGTCGTCCTCGTTGTTGTAGGCGAGGAAGTGCTTGAGCACCGGGGCCACGCGCAGGTAGGTCGGGTGGTCGCCGGACAGGCCGCGGCAGTAGGCGGTGCCGAGCCGGGCGGTGTGCACGGGGTCCTCGGAGTACCCCTCCTCGTTGCGGCCCCAGCGCGGGTCGCGCAGCAGGTTCACCACGGGTGCCCACGCCTGGAGACTGTGGGTGCCGACGCCGTTCGCGGTGGGGCGGTGGTGGTGGAAGGCGCGCAGTTCCACCGAGACGGCCTCGGCGACCTCGTGCACGAGGTCCTCGTCCCAGGTCGCGCCGAGCCCCACGGCCTGTGGGAAGACGGTCGCCTCGCCGAGCCAGGACACACCGTGCAGGGCCTCTGTGCCGGTGCGGAAGGCGGCGACGCCGAGGCGCTCCACGGCCGGAGCGTACTGGTGCAGCAGCGCGATCCGTTCGTCGAGCGTGAGCCGCGCGAGCAGGTCGTCGACGCGCTTGTTCATCGGCAGCGCCGGGTCACGGAACGGAAGCCGGCCGACGGCGGACGGGGACGGAGAACCCACGAGGCATACCCCTATGAGCAGGCTGGTTGCGAAGGAGTGAAGCGCTTCGACGCTGCCACCGGCGCCCTGGACTGTCAATGAGCGGGGAACAAGAAAGTTTCTCGGGGCTATCACCCTTGTTTCGCGAGAAACATGTCATTAACGTTCGCCGCCAGGTGAAGCGCTTCGACGCTCCGAAGGGGAAGGGCCATCGCAATGAACACTCGACGCCGCACCCCAAGCCACCAACGCATCGAAAGGACTTGACTGCGTGTCAGGCAAGCAGCAGGCGGAAGCCACCGTCAGCAACCCCGTGATCCCCGGCTTCCACCCGGACCCCAGCGTCTGCCGCGTGGGCGACGACTACTACCTCGTCTGCTCCAGCTTCGAGTACTTCCCCGGCGTCCCCGTCTTCCACAGCCGCGACCTGGTGCACTGGACGCAGATCGGCAACGTCCTGGACCGGCCGAGCCAGCTCCACCTCACCGCCGACACCCCGTCGTCCGCCGGTATCTACGCCCCCACACTGCGCCATCACGACGGCCGGTTCTGGCTGATCGTCACCAATGTGACCGAGGGCGGCGGCAACATCCTGGTCACCGCCACCGACGCCGCCGGACCGTGGTCGGACCCGATCCGCCTCCCCGGGGTGCCCGGCATCGACCCGGATCTCGCCTGGGACGAGGACGGCACCTGCTGGTGCACGGTCGCCGGGGTCGCGCAGGTCCGCATCGACCCGTACACCGGGGAGACCTTCGGCCCGCCGCACCGGATCTGGTCCGGCACCCCCGGCTCCAAGGCCCCTGAAGCGCCTCACCTGTACCGGATCGGCGACTACTGGTACCTGCTCATCGCCGAGGGCGGCACGGAGCGGTGCCACGGTGTCTCGATCGCCCGCGGCCGCACCCCCGACGGCCCGTTCGAGCCCTGCCCGGCCAACCCGGTCCTGACCCACCGCGGCACCGACCGTCCCGTCCAGAACACCGGCCACGCGGACCTGGTCCAGGGCCCCGACGGTTCGTGGTGGATGGTTCTGCTGGGCGTACGGCCGGGCGGTGGCACCCCGGGCTGGCACGTACTCGGCCGGGAGACGTTCCTGACACCGGTGACCTGGGTGGACGGCTGGCCCGTCGTCGGCGAGGCGTCGCCCGACCTGCCCGCGCCCGCCTGGCCGCTCGTCCCCGGCCCCGTCGAGCCCGGTCGGGACGACTTCGACCTCAGCGAACTGCGGCCGCAGTGGATCTCCCTGCGCGATCGTCCGGCGGAGCGCTGCACCACCAAGGAGCGCGCCGGATGGCTGACGCTCCGCGCCCGCGGCGGCTCCCTGGACGACCCCGACGTCATGTTCGTCGGCCGCCGCCAGCAGCACCCGGCCTGCCGGGTACGCACCCTCGTCGACGCGACGGAAGGACGCGGCGGCCTGGCCGTCCGGCTGGACGAGGAGCACCACTACGAGATCGAGGCGTCCGGTACGGAGGTGCGAATGCTGAGCCGCGTCGGCCCACTGAGCACCGTCGTGGCGTCCCGGCCGGTGCCCGCCGGTCCCGTAGTCCTCGGCATCCGGATTTCCCCAACCCCGGTGCGGGGCCCCCGCAGCGGGCCCGACACCCTCGCCCTCGGCATCGAGGAGCCCGACGGCACGTTCGCCCCGCTCGGCACCCTCGACGGCCGCTACCTCTCGACCGAGGTGGCCGGCGGATTCACCGGCCGGGTCATCGGCCTGTACGCCGCGAGCGGCACGGTCCACTTCGACTGGTACGACTACGAGCCGCTCGCCCCCTGATCCGTACGACCACGGGCCGCTCGCCCTTCGAACCGGCGCCGTGCCGAGAGCAACGAGACGACCGGCCCCCCTCGGCCACCTGCCGCTCCCTCCCCCCACGAGCGGATCCCCGCTCGGCCAACCGAGAAAGGTCAGAGATGAAGGGAACGCACCAACTCGCCGACGGCCGCCGTAGCCGCGGACCCGGCCGTGTGCTCGGCCTCCTGCTGGCACTGGTCGCCGCGATCGGGCTGACCAGCACCACCGCCCTCGCCGTACCGGCGCACAACGACGCGTCCGTCGTACGGCTCCCCCGGCTCGCCGCGAGCCCGATGGACACGGTGGCGGCGATGCAGCCCAGCTGGAACCTGGGCAACACCCTGGACGCCATCCCCGACGAGACGTCCTGGGGCAACCCCCTGACCACCAAAGCCCTGTTCGACACCATCAAAGCCCAGGGCTTCCGCAGCGTCCGCATCCCCGTGACGTGGACCGACCACCAGTCCTCCACCGCCCCCTACACCATCGACGCGACGTGGCTGAACCGCGTGAAACAGGTCGTCGACTGGGCCCTGTCCGACGGTCTGTACGTCGTGATCAACGTCCACCACGACTCGTGGCAGTGGATCGCCACCATGCCCACCGACCACGACAACGTACTGGCCCGTTTCAAGGCCTCCTGGACCCAGATCGCCGCCAAGTTCAGGGATTCCCCGCAGTCGCTGCTCTTCGAGAGCGTCAACGAACCGCAGTTCAACAACACCACGGACGCCCAGGGCAACCAGTACCTCAACGAACTGAACACCGCGTTCCACTCCATCGTGCGCCAGTCCGGCGGCAACAACGCGACCCGTCTGCTCGTGCTGCCCAGCCTTGGCTGCACGCCCTCCCAGGAGCGCATCGACCCCCTGGTCAACGAGATCAGGTCGCTGAACGACCCCAACCTCGTGGCCACCGTGCACTACTACGGCTGGTACCCGTTCAGCGTGAACATCGCCGGCGGCACCCAGTTCGACGCCACCTCGCAGAAGGACATGACCGACACCTTCGCCCGGATAGGCAACTCCCTCGTCTCCAAGGGGATCCCCGTCTACCTGGGCGAGTACGGCCTGCTCAACTACCCCGACTACAACCACCCCCCGCGTGTCGAACAGGGCGAGGCACTGAAGTACTTCGAGATGCTGGGCTACCAGGCCCGCACCACCGGGGTGACCACGGCCCTGTGGGACGCCTTCAACTTCCTGAACCGCTCCACACTGCAGTGGCGTGAGCCCGAGCTGATCAACCAGATCAAGTCGAGCTGGACGACCCGCTCGGGGAGCGCCTCCTCGGACCGTGTCTTCCTGGCGAAGTCGAGTGCGATCACCTCGAGGACACTCACACTGAACCCGAACGGCACCGCCTTCCAGGGCATGTGGCAGGGCAGAACCAAGCTCGTCCAGGGCCGGGACTACACCGTCTCCGGCAATCAGCTCACCCTCACGGCCACCGCGCTGACCCGGCTCGCCGGTAACCGCGCCTATGGGATCAACGCGACGATCGAGGCCCGCTTCTCCCGTGGCCTGCCCTGGAAGATCTACGTGACCACGTACGACAGGCCCGTACTCTCCAACGCGACCGGCACCACCGGCGGTCTCACCATCCCCACCCAGTACCGCGGTGACCAGCTGGCCACCATGGAGGCCAAGTACGCCGACGGCAGCAACGCCGGCCCGACGGACTGGACTCCCTACCAGGAGTTCAACGAGGCATTCTCCCCCGACTACCCGGGCAACGGCCTCATCCTGACCTCCAAGTTCGTCAACTCACTGCGTGACAGCACGCAGGCGACGCTCACCTTCCATTTCTGGAGCGGAGCCACCGTGACGTACCGCGTGACGAAGTCCGGAGGCTCGGTGACGGGAACCGTCGCCTGATCGTGCCTCGCCCCGGGTGCCTCCCCGGCACCCGGGCTCTCCCCCGGTCCGCTCAACTCTTCGGCGGAGCCGTGCTCTCGCGGACGGTGAGGGTGGTGGCGATCTCCACTCCGACCTGGGGCACGTCCTCGCCCCGGCCCAGTGCCAGCGCCAGTTCGGTGGCGGCCACCGCCATGTCGGCGAGGGGCTGGTGCACCGTGGTCAGCGGCGGATCCACCCAGGCCACGGCCGGTACGTCGTCGAAGCCCACCACGCTCAGGTCGTCCGGGATGCGCAGACCGAGTTCACGGGCGGCCTGGTAGACGCCGAGGGCCTGCATGTCGTTGGAGGTGAAGACGGCGGTGGGGCGATCGGACCGGGACAGCAGGTCACGGGCCGCGGTGCAGCCGTCCTCGCGGGTGAGGAGGGTCTTGACCATCAGGTTCGGGTCCACCGGCAGACCGGCTTCGGTGAGCGCCGAGACATAGCCGGCGGTCCGCGCGAGACAGAAAGGATGATCAGGTCCGGTGATCATGGCGATGCTCCGGTGCCCCAGTTCGATCAGGTGCCGGGTCGCGGCCTGGCCGCCCCTCCAGTTGGTGGCACCGACGAACGGCACGTCGTCGGGGAGTTCCCGGCTCGGGTCGAAGACGACGAACGGGATGCCCTTCGCCTTCAGCTGGTCCCTCTCTCCCTCCGACAGCCACGCCACCGACAGGACGCACTGTGGGCGCCGCCCCACGGTCTCGTCGATGGTCCTGACCGGTGTGTCGTGAAGACCGAACTCCGACACCAGGACACCGACCTTGTTCCTGCGGGCCGCCCGTTCGACGCCGCGGATGATCTCCACGGCCCACATGCTCTCCAGCTCGCGGAACACGAGCTCCACGAGGTTGCTGCGGTTCTTCGGCGGCTTGCGGTAGCCGTACCGCTGGATCAGTTCCTCGATGCGGGCCCGGGTCTCGTCCGACACGCCCGACCGGCCGTTGAGCACCTTCGACACGGTGGGGACCGAGACGCCTGCGGACTCGGCGATGTACGCGATGGTGACCGCTGCCGGCCCCTCACCGCCGGTGCTCTGTTCGTCCGGCTCTTCCGTGGAAGGTGCTTCTGATCGGTTGTCCGGCACGCGCCTTTCCCCATCCCCTCGCCCGGTGAAGCCGTCATTGTGGCACCCCTCACGCTACCCAGGGGTAGCGAAAGCATACCTGGACTTTCGTGGCTTCACAGAGGCCGCGAGAGGCGCCGCTACATGCCTGCTGACCAGTGCAGAAGGTGGACCACAACACCTCCCGCAAGACATGATCACCACGAGGAGCGTCGCGATACTTTCGCGTCGCGCAGAGGAGTGTCAGGCAGTCGAAGGACCTTCCCCAAGGGCCGGGAGGGCCGTGCCGTCTGGCGGCACGGCCCTCCCGGACACCGGTCAGAGGCTGACGAGTTGCCACTCCTGGTTGGTGCCGCTCCCGATGGGCCACTGGATGACGCTCGCACTGTCGTCGGTCGATCCGCCGGCGACGTCGGCACACCATCCCGTGTGGACGTTGACGAGCCGGTAGTAGCCGCTGGTGGCCGAGGGGACCAGCATCCACCACTGGCTGTCGTCACCGCTGTCGGTGCCCTGGGTCAGGGTCGCGCCCTGGATGGAGCTGGGACTCTGCAGGAGCTTGCCGCTCTTGACGTTGACCAGCCGCAAGGAACCATCGGTGTTCGGCAGGAGGCTCCACTGCTGGTTGGCCCCGCCGCCATAGGGATACTGAATGAGGGTCGCGCCGTCGGCGGTCGACGCGTTTTGGACGTCCAGGGCCTTGCCGCTCTTGCGGTTGATGACCTTGTAGGTGCCCAGGTCCGCGGTGAAGGGCCGGTCGTAGACCTCCAGACTGCGGATGGACGCCCACACGTTGGCCGGCAGGCCGGTGACGGTGACGCGGACGTAGCGTGCCTGGGCCTGGAAAACGGCCGCCTGGACCTGGCTGGTACTCGTTGTGGCGGTGTTGTCGACGAGTGTCGTCCAGGTGCTGTTGTCGGTGGAGCCCTCGATCTTGTACCGGTAGTTGGTCTTGTCCATCTCCCAGGCGATCCGGGTGCCGGTGAGCGACCGGGTCGAGCCGAGGTCGACCTTGAGCCAGTGACCGGTGTTGCCGTCGTTGGCGCACCAGCGGGTGGAGGTTTCCCCGTCGACCGCCTTGGTCGCGAGGTTGCCTTTGGACGTCTCCTGGCTGTCGGCGGTCGCGGTCTTGCCGGCGGCGATGTCGGCCGGCTGCACGGAGCGGTCCAGGGTTACGCCGACGACACTGTCCTGGGGGTGGGTGGTGCGGTCGATGCCGTTGATCGTGACGCGGCCGTCAGTGCTTACCGTGAACGCCAGGTTCCCGCCGGAGCGCACGTCGAAGACGCGTGTGACCTGGGCGTCGCCGATGGAGGGGGTGGTGAAGGTGGTGCCGCTGTAGCCGGGCAGCAGATGGGTGTAGAAGGTGTTGTCCTTGTAGGTGAAGCCGTACTGGCCGTCGACCGGGTTCCAGGGGCCGCCGCGCGTGTTGTAGACGGACTGGCCACAGGCGGTCATGAAGGTGCCGATCTGCCGCAGCAGACTCGCCTGGGCGGCGGGAACCGTGCCGTGCCGGTCCGGGCCGACGTTGACGATCGCGGTGATGTTGCGGATCCAGCAGTTGACCAGGATGTTCATCGCCGTGCCGTAGCTCATCACGGACGCCGAGGAGTTGTAGCCCCAGGACCCGCAGACGGTGAACGCCTTCTCGACGAGCCTGCCGGTGCGGATCGCCCCGCTGGGGACCGAGCCGCCCTCGTCGCTGTCGTAGTCGCCCATCCAGCCGGAGCGTGAGGTGGCGACGATGTCGGGCTGGTGCTTGCGGACCATGCCCATCAGGCCCAGCGGCTTGCCGCTGGCGTCCTTCTCACCGTAAGTGTCGTCGACGAGCCACTGGTTGGCGGTGTCACGGAACTGGCCGGGCTCCCAGAAGAACTCGCCGGAGGCGTCGCTGCCCTGCTCGGCGATCCACCCGCCGTCCCACCACAGGTCGTCGATCACGCCGTACTGGGTGACCAGCTCCTTGACCGACTCGTACACCTCGGTCTTCATGATCCGCGCGTTCTCCTTGTGCGCGGGATCGGTGGTGTAACCCCAGGGGTTGGTCGCGCAGTTGGTGCCGGTGACGTCGTAGTAGCCGGGGTAGCGCCAGTCGATGGGCGAGTAGTACAGGCCCACCCTCAGTCCGGCCGCCCGCACCGCCGACACGTAGTCAGCGACGAAGTCACGGCTCAGCGGTGCCTGACCGGAGTTCCAGCTGTTGGGGTGGTTCAGCGGCCACAGCGCGAACCCGTCGTGGTGGCGGGTGGTCAGCGTCGTGTACTTCGCTCCGAAGTCCTTCGCCAGCTGCGCCCAGGCCGTCGGGTCGAAGGCGTCCGCGGTGAACTGCTGACTCGTGGCGTCGGTGACGAACTTCTGGTAGTCCGTCGGCGTGACGGGCGCGTTGTGCATGTACCACTCACCCTTGGCCGGGCCCGAATACACACCCCAGTGGATGAACATGCCCAGCTTGGCGTCCTGCAGCCACTGGACCTTGGAGTTCGGCTGCTGCTCCACGCCCATGTCGACCTTGGGGATACGCAGCGGAGGCAGCGGCAGTGGGGTGGCGGCCGTCGCCGCGAACGCGGGCGTCGCCCCCGCGAGGGAGCCGACCGTGGCAGCCACTGTCATGGCCGCCATGCCGGCGAGAACTGATCTTCTGGAGATGGATTCCGGCACCGTGGTTCATCCTGTTCGATCGCAGGGTGGCAGCGCGGCTCGGCCAGTGGGTCCGGGCCCGTAAGAGCCTCGGACCCACGGCCCGCTCCACTGAGACATCGGATGGATTAACGGATAAGACGAGTGCCCCTGTCTAGCCGTGTGCAGCATTTTTCTCCGCTGTCCCCTTGCATGATCCCCCGAGCGGAAGACTGACGACTGGGACCAACATCGGATGTATTGAAGGATTGACGGGGTTGCTGCCGCGCCCTACCGTGCTACACGGAAACACACAACTTCTGTCAATTACCCACGTTCGTTTGTCCATCGATGCCACACCAAAGGCCCACGCGCCGTTTCTTCGCAGGCTGCACCATCCGCGATGCTGCCCGGGGGGCCGCAGCCGCTGTGGTTGTGGCGTGAACCCCGCGCAGTGGAACCCGGTCAGCGTCGCGAACCGGTCCGGCGGCTGTCACTTCCTGGCCGCGCCGGGTTCCCCGCTGATGGATTCCTGGCAGGCATCCGCGTAGGTGGGAGAGTCCTTGATCAGGTCGTCGCAGAACGCGGCGACGTCCGTGCCGATGAGTTCCAAAACTCCCTTGCCCGCGGCGACGCCCCCCTCGAAGAAGTCGACGATTCCAGGGAGGAGGGGCCCGTCGGACAGGCTGACCGGTCCGACCTTGAACAGGTACTTCTGCATCTCCTTATAGACGATCTGGTAGTCCGGCGGGAGCGCCTTGACCCGGGCAACGTGCGCCCGCCACTGTTTCTTGCCTTCGATGATGTCTTGGATGGTCACGTCAGCCTCCCAGCCGGCTCATTTTCCTTGCGACGTTCCTGTTCAACTGCTCGCGCCACCGGTCGCGATGAGTCCGGGCCCCTGCTCCGCCGGCCAGCGCCGTGCAGAAGCCCTGGATGTCGTCGCCGAGCACCTCGTGGACGCTCTGCCCGTCCGCTGCCGACACTTCGAGCAGCCCCAGGGCGGAGTCGAGGATCGGTGTCAGGTTGCGGCCGGTGAAGTCCCCGTAGGGGAAGAGATGGGCGACGATCTGGTCCCACGCCGCCCGGTAGTCGTCCGGCAGAGCCTCGACCCGTGCTCCGAACGCCTTCCAATCCCGGGTGAGATCGCTGCCTGTGACCTTCTCCCAGAAGTTCATCTCCCGCCCTCCTTGAGCCTGTCGATGCGTGATGAGAGGTACTGCCACTTCGCCCAGAACTTCGCGAGTTCCTCGCGTCCGGCGTCGTTGAGCGCGTAGAACTTGCGCGGCGGACCGACCCCGGATGGACGTTTCGTCACTTGGACGAGCCCGTTCCTCTCCAGCCGCAGCAAGATCGTGTACACCGTCCCCTCGATGACGTCGGCGAAGCCGAGCCCGTTCAGCCGGCGAGTGATGGCGTACCCGTAGGTTTCCTCGCTGCCGATGATTTCGAGCACGCATCCTTCGAGCGTGCCCTTCAACATCTCCGTCAGGTCGTCCATCCGGTGCCCCTCAGCCCTGCCGGTACTACGTGATACCGAGTACCACTATACGGTATCACCGAGTAGCGGAACGGCAACGCTGCTGCCCGGTCACCGGTTGAGCTGACGGGTGGGCCGTTGCACGTCAAGATGTCGAACTTGACACGCTCGTGGACGTCGCCGACGCCGCCCTCGGTCTGCTCTCACCTGATGCCCCGGTCGGTATCGCGCTGGATGCCAACACCCTGACCCGAGGTGGCTCCCGGAGAACTCGACATCCGTGGTGGCACTGCCGCCCACTCGCCGTTCCTGTCGGTGTCGGGCCGAGTTACGGACATCGTCACGAAGCTGGGCTGACACCAAGATTCGCGATGGCGCCACATCTCTTGCCCCAGAGAAGTGCCTGTGCGCCCATCCTCTCGGATCGCCGCGGTCAGTCCCTCGGGGACGCCGGCGCTTCAGTTGTTGACGAGGATGTCACGGCGCGGTCGGTGGTCCAGAAGGTGCCATCGGGGTAGTGGTATTCGGTGATGGAGTCGTGTCGCATGGTGGCGGAGAAGCCGGGTGCGAGGGGGGCGGTGTAGTGGCCGTCGCGGATCACCACCGGGTCGGGGTGCCGTCCTCGCGCCAGGACATGATGCCGGGCGTGCCGTTGACGAGCGCCGCCCGCCCCTGTGTGGCTGCGTCGGCGGACAGCCGCGCGCCGGCCGCGACCTTGCTGGCGCCGAGGGTCACGACCACGCCGGACGGGGTGTCGACGGTCAGTTTCACCTGAGGGTCGAGTACCCGCAGCAACTTCTCGAAGTCGCCACGGCGAGCCGCCGCCAGGAACGCTTGGACCACATCCCGCTGCTCCCGTCCGACGCCGGTCGGCCGCTCGGACGTCTGCACCTTCCTGCGGGCCCGGCTGGCGAGCATCTTGGTGGCGGCGGTGGACTTGCCGAGGATCTGGCCGATCTCGTCGAACGGCACCGCGAACAGGTCGTGCAGCACGAACGCCAGCCTCTCGCTCGGCCGGAGCGACTCCAGGACGACGAGGAGCGCGAGCCCGACCGAGTCGGCGAGCACGGCGTCGTCCTCGGGAGCAGGACTGTCGTCGAGCGTGACCACGAGTTCGGGACAGACGGTCGTCGTAGGACGCCTCCGGGCGGGCCTGGCGCGATCGCAGGCTGGACCTGGTGAGCCGCCGACCATCAGCCGCGATGGTCTCAGTTCTCCAGCACGAAGATCGGCTTGTGGCCGGCGTGGCCTGAGGTCAGTACTTCGGGGATCTCGTCCCAGTCGTGGATTCCGCTCGTGACCAGCTCGGGGTGGAGCGTGCCGGCGGCCACCGCTTCCAGGGTCGGTGTCATGTTCGGCCGGGCGTGGCCCTTGCCGTTGTGGAAGTGGACTCCACGCTGATACAGCGCGAGCAGCGGGAGTTGGACCTCGTCGAAGTAGATGCCGACGCTGTTGACGTACCCCTCGGGCATGACCGACAGCAGCGCCTTGCGCAGTCGCTCGGGGTCGCAGCCGGCGTCCACGGCGAGGTGGAAGTCCTTCTCGCGCTTGCCGCGGATGTCGTGGACCTCGGCGCCGAGTTGCTCGGCGACCTTCATCCTGACCGGGTCGTCGTCGTAGTAGACCGTGCGGGCGTTGGCGCAGTGGACCGCGACGTCGACGCAGTACAGGCCGATGGAGCCGGTGCCGCCGAAGACCGCGATCTTCGGGTCGGAGATCCCGGCGACGGTCGGCATCACCGTCTCCCAGCCGAGGGCGAGGTTGTCGCCGATCGACGCCAGGTGCACGGGGTCGACCCCCGCGGGCAGCTTGGCGAGGTTGAAGTCCGCGTAGGGCACGCGGATGAGTTCGTCGAAGGTCCCGCCCCAGGCCCCGTTCACCGGAAGGCCGTACTGGGCGTCACCATGCAGGAGACAGCGGGCGGTATGCCCGAGCTTGCACTGCGCGCAGGTGCCACACGCGATGTGCCACGCGACGCCGACGACGTCCCCCACCGCGACGTCCGTGCAGTCGGGGCCGACCTCGACCACCGTGCCCACGCATTCGTGGCCCATCGGGAACGGGCCGAATCCGGAGAACGGGGTCTTGTCGTCGATGACATGGTGGTCGAGATCGCACGTCGTCGCCGCGAGCGGGCGTACCAGCGCGTCCGTGCCCTCGACGATGGTGGGGGCGTCGACCTCGTCGAAGCGCAGTTGCCCAGGGGCGACGAACATCAGGCTCTTCATGGGAAAGCTCCTCGGTTGCATCGGGGATCCGGGCCGGACGGCGCGTCCGTCGGCCCGGTGCCCGCGTACGGTCAGATGGCGCCGGACTCCGGGGCGCCGACGGGGATCGCCTCCAGGAAGAGCGCCTCCGGGGGGCCGGCCAGTGCCTGTGCCAGGGCGACGCCGATCTCACGCATCGCGGCGCCCTTCATGTGCGCGCCCAGTGCCTCCTGCGAGGCCCACTTCTCGATCATGACGAACTCACCGGTGGCGCCGGCCTTGCGGTGCAGCGCGTACAGCAGGCAACCGGGTTCGGCGTGCACCGCGGGTATGGCCGCCCTGAACGTCTTCTCGACCAGCTCTTCCTGGCCCGGCTTGGCGACCAACGTGGCCACCAGGACTACCGGCTCGGACATGGGTACACCTCTCTCGATATAACACTCGTCATAATCATGGCAGATGTCGCGGGCCACTGGTCACAGCGGCTGGTTTTCCTGAGGACCGGCGAAACTCACTGGAGCACCTTCAGTCCAGGGCCCCGAAAGCGGCGTTGACGTACTGGGCCGTGCGGTCGCTGCCGAGCAGCCCGGTGCCCATGTTGTTCATGACGTACGAGATCGCGGCCCGGCGGTCGGCGTCGATCACGACCACCGATCCGCCCCAGCCCACCCAGAAACAGATCCGTCCTGGTGGGAGATACGGCACCGCCGGGGACGGCAGTGCGAACCCGATGCCGAAGCGCAGATGCGCCCCGAGCACCAGGTCCGGTCCGTCGGTCTGCTGATCGAAGATCAGGTCGATGGTCCGTGGCGACAGCAGGCGTACGCCGTCGAGCGTGCCCCCGCAGGCGATGACGGAGTGGATCCTGGCCAGCGACCGGGCGTTGCCGTGGCCGCTGGCCGCACCGATCTGCGCGCGACGCCATTCGGGACGCCACGACTCTTCGGCACCGCCCAAGGGACCGGTGAAGGTCTTCATCGCCACACCGTTCGGATCGGCGCCGGCGAGATCGCTCGAGCGGAACGGTGGCGGAACGACATCGGCGACCCTGGCGAACTCGGAGTCCGGCAGACCGATGTGGAAGTCGGCGCCGAGCGGACCTGCGATCTCCTCGGCGACGAACCGCCCCAGGGTGCGCCCGTCGATACGCCGGACCAGCTCGCCCACCAGATGCCCGTAGTTGAGCAGGTGATAGCCGGACGCCGTGCCCGGAGACCACCACGGCGCCTGCGCGGCCAACCGGGCCGTCGACACCGGTACGTCACGGACGTCCGCGACGGTCACGGGCCGGTCCCACCCCGAGACGCCGGAGGTGTGCGACAGCAGGTGCCGGACCACTACACCCTCCTTGCCGCGCGCGGCGAACTCCGGCCAGTACCGGGCCACCGGCGCGTCGACGTCGAGCAGTCCTCGCTCCACCAGCAGCAGCGCGGCCAGGGACGTGACCGTCTTCGTGCACGACCAGACGTTCGTGATCGTGTCGCGCCGCCACGGCGCCGTACGGCCCTGGTCGGCCCATCCGCCCCACAGGTCGACCACCGGCTCCCCGTCGACCTGGACCGCGATCGAGGCGCCGAGTTCGTCGCCCGTGTCGAGGTTCTCCGACAACCACGCCGCCACCTCCGCGAAGCGCTCGTCGCACACTCCGTGCAGATCCGCCACGCTCAGCCTCCAGCCGCGATGTTGTCGCCGACGCCCCGGAGTCCGGGCGGCCGCACCGACGCGCGGGGCACACCGCGCAGCTCGCGGCGGAGGCCGGCGCGGGCGATGTCGGCGGCGTCCAGCAGGTAGGTCTGGCGCATCCGCCACGGTGCGCGGTGGCCCTGCCGGGGGAAGCTCTGGACGCCCCGCTGGACGTAGCCGGACGCCAGCTCGATCATGGGCCGTTCCCGTACGCCGGGCTCTGCGGGCGGGGTGACCACCGCGAGGTCCTCGCGGCGCATGTGGTTGAGGATGCGGCACACCAGCCGCGCGGTGAGATCCGCCCGCATCGTCCAGGACAGGTTGACGTAGCCGAAGCAGAGCGCGAAGTTCGGCACGTCGCTGAGCATGGTGCCCCGCCAGAGCAGGTGGTGTGCGGGGTCGACCTGCTCGCCGTCGACGCTCACCGCGATGTGCCCGAACGCCAGCATGCGCAGTCCGGTCGCCGTCACCACGATGTCGGCGGGCAGTACCTCGCCGGACCGCAGCCGGACGCCCTCGGCGACGAAGCGGTCGACGTGATCGGTGACCACGTCGACTTCGTCGCGCTGGATCGCCTTGAACAGGTCCGCGTCGGCCGTGACGCACACCCTCTGGTCCCACGGCGCGTACGACGGGGTGAAATGCTCACGCGCCGCCTCCTCGCCGATCCGCCGCGCGGTGCCCCTCGTCAGCAGCGCCCGCGCCCGGTCCGGGAAGCGCCGGCAGTAGTGGTAGAAGGCGTTGGAGTAGGCGGCGTTGCGTGCCCTGACGACCCGGTGCGCGGGCCCGGCGGGCAGCCACCGCCGGACTCCGGCCGCGAACCGGTCCTTCCGCGGCAGAGCGGTGATCCAGGTCGGCGTGCGCTGCAGCATGGTCACTCTCGCCGCGTCGCGGGCCATCGCGGGGACGAGGGTGATCGCGGTCGCACCACTGCCGATCACGACGACACGCTTGTCTGCGTGGTCGAGGTCCTCGGGCCAGAACTGCGGATGCACCACCGTGCCGGCGAAGGCCTCGATCCCCTCGAACTGCGGGTCGTGCCCACGCTCGTAGTCGTAGTAGCCGGTGCACAGGTAAAGGAACGCGCAGGTCACGGCGGACCTTCGCGATCCGTCCTCGCCGTCGCTCCGCTCGACGGTCACCGTCCAACGGGCTTTCTGGTCCGACCAGTTGGCCGAGACCACTTTCGTGGAACAGTGGATGTGGCGGTCGATGCCGAAGCGGTCCACGGTGCGCCGCAGGTAGTCGAGGATCTCGTCCCCGTCGGCCATGGAGTTCTCGCCGGTCCAGGGCTGGAACGGAAAGCTGAGCGTGTAGATGTCGGAGTCGGCCCGGACTCCCGGGTACCTGAAGAGGTCCCACGTCCCGCCCAGGGACTCCCGGGCCTCCAGTACGGCGTACGACCGGTCGGGACACTGCGACTGCACCCGGTACGCGGCGTCGATGCCGGAGATCCCCGCGCCGACGATCAGCACGTCGACATGGGCGGGCAGCGGGGAGAGCGGTGGGCTGGTCATGGCACACGAGTATCGAAGCGCCCGGGCGGCTCCGCTTAACCTTGGACGACAATTATTTAACCCTGCGCGACACCCCGTCATGGACGCCGGTATGTGGCCTCACGTCGGACCTGGGACGGCGTCCTGCCGAACCACCGGCGCGCCGCACGGGTGAGTGCCGACTGTCCGGCCAGCTCCACCAGCGACGCCACCTGCGAGAACGGCATGTCGGTCCCCGTCAGCAGTCGGTGCGCGGCGTTCTTGCGTACGTCGTCGAGAATCGCCTGGAACGAGGTGCCCTCGTGCGCCAGCCGCCGCTGCAATGTGCGCGGATGCAGATGCAGCCACTCCGCGACCAGATCGATCCGCGCCGGGACCGTGCCCAGCGCGCGGCTGACGGCCGACCGCACCGTGGTCGCGACGCCCTCGCGAGGGTCGGTGTAATGCGCCTCCAGGTACTCCACGACCATGCGCCTCAGTTCGGGGTTGACCGGGGTCGACATCGGCTGGGCGAAGAGCTTCGTGGGCACCCGCAGCAGGGCGCGACCGGTGTCGAAGTGGACCGGCGCGCCGAAGAACTCGGTGTACACGGACTCGTCGGTGAGCGGCGGATGGGGCATGTAGACGCCGAGCAGCTCGTATCCGCCGCTCATCGTGATGAGATTGCGGTGCAGCAGGCCCAGACCGGCGTCGATCGTCTGCGGCTCGTACGGGACATCCGGATGCAGCATCCGATACTCGACGGCCCCCACCCCCGCATAGCGCTCGGGATCATCCGCGCGAGACAGACGAATGCCCTGGTTGTGCACGAACAGAAACCGTGACGCGCAGTCCAGGCCCTCCCCGACGGTGTCGCAGTTCCCGACCGCCAGGGCCAGCGGACCGAGCATCGACATGTCCTGATACGCCGCCAGACGCAGCCCGAGGTCCGGGCAGTCCAGCTCCTTCGTCGCGCGGCGCAGGATCCGTCCGGCCGTCACCGTCGGCAACAATCCATGATCGGAGTCCAGGTCACCGGGCGAAACACCGAACTCGGCCAGCAGCCCCTCCCCGTCGCCGCCGAGACCGTCGACAAGGCGGTCGATGCCCCGGATCGCAGCGGCCCGGATCTCCATCTGCATGCGTCAAACGGTACCGCCGAGGGGCGGTGTGCTTGGCGGTGTGCGCCAGTTCGACGCCCCACGGATCGAATGAGCGAGCATCGGGGCCCCGGTCACGGAAACGCCGTGGCCGGGGCCCCAGGATCAGTTGCCTCGGAAGGTGCCGACCGAGGCTAGTTCCGGTACCGGAACACGATCCGGCCGCGCGTCAGGTCGTACGGCGGGAGTTCCACCAGCACCCGGTCTTCCAGCATGATCTTGATGTAGTTCTTGCGGATCTTCCCGCTGATGTGCGCGAGCACCTGGTGGCCGTTCTCGAGCTCCACGGTGAACATGGCGCTGCGCAGGCACTCGACGACCTTGCCCTCGACTTCGATGACGTTCTTGTTCTTGGTCATCGCACCAGCTCCAGGTTGCTGCTCATCGGCCGAGCGCCGATGCCCTCGAACAACGCCGAGGCTGCTTGGTTGGACTCGTGGACTTCGGTCCAGGCCGCGGCGAACCCGGCGCCGTGCAGCGTCCCCAGCGCGTGGGCCAGCAGCGCCCGCGCGATGCCGCGGCGCTGCTCGCCGGCCCTGACCGCGACCAGCCCGATGCGGGGCCGGTTCACCGTCACCACTCGGATCAGACCGAGGTAGCGGTCCGGCGCCGCGGCCACCGCGTACTTCGACGGGTCGACGATGGTGTCGCCTTCGGGGCGGGGAATCACCTCCGCGGGCATCGACTGCCACCCGACGAGGGCCCCGACTTCCTCACGGATCGCGCGGTCCACCGCCCGCAGCAGACTCTCGTCCGCCTGACCTGCGGGCACGATCGTCACGCCCGGAGGCGGCAGCACCGCTTCGAGCCCTGCGACCCTCGGGTCGGTCGGGACGACGTACTCCCACTCGCGGCGCCGGATCGTGAACCCGGCCCGCCGCCAACCGGCCGTCAGCTCGACATCTGCTTCGTCGACCACCGTGTACAGCGGCGTCGGCAGTTCCGCCAGCATCACCTCGGCGAGCCGGTCGAAGGTGGCGTCGCGCCAGGCGTCGATGCCGACGAACAAGCGTCCGTCGGGCCGGTGATGCGCATACCCGCGGCCGACCACCAGGTCGTCATCCAGCGCATGCCATTGCCTGTCCGCGACGCGCGTGATCACCACGGCGTCTTCGCTCAGGCCAGATGTGAATGGCTTTGTATTCATCGCAATGCCCTTCCAGGAGTGCCTCGATCTCAGGCGCTCCTGGCGACACCGAACGTCAGCCGCCGGACCGTGACGGATTGAGGGAGCACCCATGGGTGACTGTGTTCACGGGGCTCACCTCCCTACGACGACTTCACGGTCCAGCAGGAAAGTAGCAGCGGGGCGCCGCCTCGCTCAAACCTTTTTCCGTGGCCCCGGGAGGCACGGGCGGCGGTCACGAAGACCGCAGTAGAATATGACAATTGTTATAGCCACAGGGGTCGGAAGGGGTCGCGTACGTGACCAAGAACAACCCGTCAGCGCGCGACCGGATCGTGGCCGGCGCAGCCGACATGATCAGTAGGCGCGGCCTGAACGCGACAAGCATCCGGGAGACGGCCAAGCACGCCAGGGCGCCGCTCGGCTCTACGTACCACTACTTCCCCGAGGGCAAGCAGCAGCTGGTCACGGAGGCAGTCCGCTTCACGGGCGAGTGGACCGCGCGCAGCCTGCGCAAGGAGTTGCAGGCGGGGCCGGTCGCCGGCCTGCGGGCCTTCCTCGCCCTGTGGCGCAAGATCGTCGTCGAAAGCGACTTCCGGGCCGGCTGCCCCGTCCTCGCCGTCTCCATCGAGGAACCCCCCACCGACGAGACGTCAGCCGCCCTCGCCGCCGCAGCCGACGTCTTCACCACATGGGAGAACCTGCTCGCCGACTCGCTGCGCGAGCACGGCGTCGAGCCCGATCAGGCGGCCCAGCTCGCGACGCTGATCGTCGCGGCGGTCGAGGGAACGGTGGCCATGTGCCGCGCCAAGCACAGCACCCAGCCTCTCGACCACACCGCCGAGCAGTTGCAGGCGCTCATCCTGGCCACGATCAAAGGCTGAGCGCCCGGCACTCCAGACCTCAGAGACCCAACGCGGCGCGCACCGCCTTGACCCGCTCCTCAGTGAACACCCCGCTCTCCAGCAGCGGCAGGATCGACAGCACGCCCCCGGACGAACCCCAACTGCCCTCGTCGATCACCCGGAAGTTGACCCACCAGCCCGGCGCCGGCTTCTCCAGTCCGCACGCCGCCGCCAGCGCGGCGAGGACCCGCTCGATGACCTCGGCCCGCACCTCCGGCCCCCAGGCGGCATCCATGACCGCGAGATCGATCACCATCACATCCAGTTCCGGGTCGGCGTCCGCCAACAGCCGGCCGCCGATGGCCATCATGTCCCGCTCGCGCTCCACGAAATGCACCTGGAACCCGACCCGGGCGGCCGGGGCATGCTGCCCCACCTCAGGCACCAGCACCGCGTCCGTCAGGGTCTCGGCCAGCTCACGGCGCTGCTCCAGACTCAGGCGCCCCGTCGGCGCGCTCACGGTGATGATGGTCACGGCATCCTCCTATGACAGTCGTTATAGACGACAGGCTACACATTCCTATAACGGATGTCATAGCAAGATGGCCCTTCGACTCCCTGCCATGGTTCGCCCGGCCACGAGCACCGGAGTCAGCGTCGGCCCGAGTTCTCGTAGAGCTTGACGCGGTGGCACCGCCGACCATGCGGCGACGGCCGGCCGGGGCAGCCCGGACCTTCGCCGGAAGCTGCCGGTGACGGGCGAAGTGACTGCTCCCGGCGGCCGGCCTTCGGGCCAATGGACCATCGCGACCAGACTTGGCCTTCGCTGCCGCCAAAATCGGCCTGCATGTTCACGGACGGGAACCTGGGGAGCGCGTGTTCCGGCTCACGACCCGGACTGAGCCACCACCGGGTCGCTACCCGGGGACCGGGGCGCCGCGCCGTGGCGACGGGCGCCGAGCGGGCTGAGTTCGAAGGCCAACCGTCCCATCGCAATGAGGGTGCCCTGCCCGAAGACGAGAATCAGCCACCACCCGTCATCCCAGTACCAGTTCTCGGTCCAGGGCTGTGTGATCGCCAACGTCCCGATCAAGTGCGAGACGGCGACGACGATGCCCGTCCGCCGCCGACGGGGACAGAGGAACGGCAGCATCGCCCAGAGCACGGAGGCCGGCACCAGCCAGGGGGCGAAGAACGGCAGACCGGACACGATGGGCCTCAATATCGGTAGAGAGCACAGCCTGCCTACCGTCGCACCGGCGGGCCCGTGGAACCAGCTCGGCTGGATATCGCACGGATCACGATGCACCCCTGCCGGCCCGCCGGAACCGGCAACCGGCAACCGGCAACCGGCAACCGGCAACCGGCACATCCCCCCGGCTGCTGCTCGGCTCACCGCTGCGGATCCGACCATGGCGAGCACTCTTGGCCGGCTCCGCTCGATCGCGGTGCCGCGCGGACCGGCTCGACCACCGACGCCGACACCGCGTAAGCCCGCCGGTCCACAACAAACCCAGGGCTGCGACTCCGACGTCACGCTCCGGCAGCTCTCGCGAAAGCCCGCCCGGGCGCCTCGCCTGCTCTCTGTCGACAGACGTTCATGGGACGTTCCGCCGCCCGAGCGGTCACCCGGAGGCTGTTGTCATGTCCGGGTTGCCGTAGTACGCGTCAGGGCCGTGCTTGCGGGTGTAGTGGCGGTTGAGCAGGTGGCTGGGCGGTGGGGCCGTCGGGGCGAGGCTGAGGGTGTGGAGGGCGATGTCGGCGACCGCCTCGCAGATGATCGCGTGTTCCAGGGACTTGCGGGCGGTGGCGCCCCAGGCGAAGGGGCCGTGGTGGGCGACGAGCGCGGCCGGGACCTCGACGGCTTTCTGGTCTGCCTCCTCCAGCAGGTCGACGATGACGCGGCCGGTGTTGTACTCGTAGTCCTTCGCGCACTGGTCGGCGGTGAGGTCGGGGGTGCAGGGGATGGGACCGTTGAAGGTGTCGGCGTGGGTGGTGCCGAGGACGGGTATCTCGCGGTGGGCCTGGGCGAAGGCGACGGCGTGGGTCGAGTGCGTGTGGGTGACGCCGCCGATCGAGGGGAACGCCAGGTACAGGCAGCGGTGGGTCTCGGTGTCGGTGGAGGGGCGCAGGTCGCCGTCGACGACCGCGCCGTCCGACAGCCGTACGGTCACCAGGTGGTCGATGGTGAGGTCCTCGTAGGGCACCCCGGAGGGCTTGATGACGAACACCCCCGCCTCGCGGTCGACTCCGCTGACATTGCCCCACGTCAGGGTCGCCAGGCCGACCTGGGGGATGGCGAGGTTCGCGTCGAGGACCTCCTGCCGCAGACCGTCGCGTACAGCTACGGGCATCGCTCGACTCCTTCGTCACGGTCGTCGGTCACAGGCTCTGGGCGAGTCGGTGGTAGGCGGCGTTCCACCGGATTTCCTTGGCGAGTTGCTCGACGTCGGTGTCCGCGCCGATGGTGAGCAGTTCGACGCCGGTCATGGCGGCGTAGTCGGTCAGTGTCTCGGCATCGACGGCCGAGCTGAGCACGGTGTGGTGCGGGGCGCCGGCGAGCAGCCAGCTCTCGGCCGATTCCGCGAGCGAGGGGCGTGGCTTCCACACGGCCCGGGCCACGGGAAGTTTGTGCAGGCGCTCGCTGGGGGCGACGACGTCGACCTCGTTGGCGGTCAGCCGGAAGCGGTCGCCCAGGTCGGAGAGGCCGACGACCAGGGCGGGGCCCTCGGCCGCGTCGAAGACCAGGCGGACCGGGTCCTCGCGTCCGCCGATGGACAACGGGTGGATCTCGCAGCGCGGGCGGTCGGCGGCCACCGAGGGGCAGACCTCCAGCATGTGCGCACCGAGGATGCGGGGTGTTCCGGGGCCGAGGTGGTAGGTGTAGTCCTCCATGAAGGTGGTGCCGCCGGGCTGTCCCTGTCCCATCACCTTCATCACGCGCAGCAGCGCGGAGGTCTTCCAGTCGCCCTCGCCGCCGAAGCCGTAACCGTCCGCCATCAGCCGCTGGACGGCCAGGCCGGGGAGCTGGCGCAGTCCGCCGAGGTCCTCGAAGTTGGTGGTGAAGGCGGTGAAACCGCCCTCGGTGAGGAAGGTGCGCAGGCCGAGTTCCTGGCGGGCGGCGTACAGCAGGGACTCGTGGCGGATGCCGCCGGGACGCAGGGCCGGGACGACGTTGTACAACTCGACGTATTCAGCGGCGAGTTCGGCGGCCGCCTTGTCCTCGACGGCGTCGACCACGGCGACCAGGTCGTTGACCGCGTAGGTGTTCACGGAGAAGCCGAAGCGCATCTGGGCCTCGACCTTGTCGCCCTCGGTGACCGCGACGTCCCGCATGTTGTCGCCGAAGCGCGCCAGGCGCAGGGTACGCGCCGCCTGGCGACCGGCGGCGGCCCGCGCCCAGGCGGCGATACGCCGGATCACGCGCGGGTCCGTCGCGTGACCGGCGACGATCTTGCGGTCGATGCCGAGCCGAGCCTCGATGTGGGCGAACTCGCGGTCGCCGTGGGCGGCCTGGTTGAGGTTCATGAAGTCCATGTCGATGCTCGACCAGGGCAGCGACAGGTTGTACTGGGTGTGCAGGTGCAGCACGGGCCGGTCCAGTGCGCTGAGTCCGGCGATCCACATCTTGGCCGGGGAGAAGGTGTGCATCCACACGATCACCCCCACGCAGACGTCGGAGGCGGTGGCTTCCTGGCACAGGCGGCGGATCGCCTCGGCGTCGGTGAGGACAGGCTTCCACACGACCCGCAGGGGGATCCGCTCGGCCGAGTCCAGCCTTTCGGCGATCTGCCCGGCCTGGTGGGCGACCTGGCGCAGCACGTCGTCGCCGTACAGTCCCTGGCTGCCGGTGAGAAACCAGATCTCCTGGCCGTCGGACGGCTTTTCGGGGGTCATCACGGGGTCCTTTCGAGTTCAGCGGCTTGGGGCGGGAGTTGTCGGGCCGCTCAGGCGGAGGCGTCGGCGCGGATGCGGCGCAGGCGGTGCATGACGTCGTTGGTGCCGCGGCCGAAGTAGTCGTGCAGCAGCCGGTACTCCTCGTACAGGCGGTCGTAGGCCGCGGCGCGTTCCGGGTCCGGCTGGTAGACGCCGGGGTCGGCCTTGCCCATCGACCGGGCGGCGGCCTGGATGTCGGGGTACGCCCCCGCCGCCACCGCGGCGTGCATCGCCGCGCCGAGAGCGGGGCCCTGGGTGGAGCCGATGACGCCGAGGGGACGGCGGGTGATGTCCGCGTAGATCTGCATCAGCAGCGCGTTCTTCGTCAGACCGCCCGCGATGATCAGCTCCTCGACCGGCACCCCGGCCGTCTCGAACGCCTCGATGATGGTCCGGGTGCCGAAGGCGGTGGCTTCCAGCAGCGCGCGGTAGACGTCCTCCGGGCGGGTGGACAGCGTCAGTCCGACCAGCACGCCGCTCAGGTCGTGGTCGACCAGGACGGAGCGGTTGCCGCTGTGCCAGTCCAACGCGATCAGCCCGTGTTCGCCGACCTGTTGTCCGGCCGCGAGGGCCGTCAGGTGCTCGTGCGCGTCGCGGCCGAGGGCGGCGGCCTGTTCGGCGTACGCGGCGGGGAATCCGGTGCGCACGAACCAGCCGAAGATGTCCCCGACGCCGCTCTGCCCGGCCTCGTAGCCCCACAGGCCCGGCAGGATGCCGCCGTCGACCACGCCGCACATGCCCGGCACCGTCTCGTTGCGGTCGGAGCTCATCACATGGCAGGTCGAGGTACCCATGATGGCGACCATCTGCCCCGGCTCCACCGCGCCCGCCGCGGGCGCCGTCACATGCGCGTCGACATTGCCCACGCACACCGCGATGCCCTCCGGCAGCCCCGTCCAGGCCGCCGCCTCGGCCGTCAGCTGCCCGGCCTTCGCGCCCAACTGGCCGATCGGCTGCTCCAGTTTGTCCGTCACGAAGTCGGCGAAGCCGGGGTTGAGTGCTTCCAGGTAGGCACGGGAGGGGTAGGCGCCGTCCTGGAACTGGCCCTTGTAACCGGCGGTGCAGGCGTTGCGCAGGTACGTGCCGCACAGCTGCCAGACGATCCAGTCCGCCGCCTCCACCCACCGCTCCGTGCGGTGGTAGATCTCGGGGTCCTCCTCCAGGAGCTGGAGCGCCTTGGCGAACTCCCACTCCGAGGAGATCTTGCCGCCGTACCGCTGCAGCCAGGGCTCCTTGCGTTCGGCGGCCAGGGCGTTGATGCGGTCGGCCTGGGCCTGGGCCGCGTGATGGCGCCACAGCTTCACGTAGGCGTGCGGACGGCCGGTGTACTCGGGCAGTTCGCACAACGGGGTGCCGTCGGCCAGCACCGGCAACACCGTGCAGGCAGTGAAGTCCGTGCCGATGCCGATGACTTGTTCGGGTCGCGCCCCGGCGGCCGCGAGCGCCGCCGGCACCGCGTGGCGCAGCACGTCGACGTAGTCCGACGGCACCTGGAGGGCCCAGTCGGGGGGCAGCCCCGTGCCGTCCGGCAGTTTCCGGTCCAGGACCGCGTGCCGGTACTCGTGCTCGGCCGTCCCCAACTCAGCGCCGTCCCGCACGCGGACCACGACGGCCCGTCCTGACAGGGTTCCGAAATCAACTCCCACGACGCAGGGTTCCGGGTTCCCCGCTGTCT
This sequence comes from Streptomyces griseus subsp. griseus, assembly GCF_000720255.1. GTDB lineage: Bacteria > Actinomycetota > Actinomycetes > Streptomycetales > Streptomycetaceae > Streptomyces > Streptomyces griseus_I. The sequence continues at coordinate 88,345 of NZ_JOJE01000048.1, forward strand.
CATGTCCGGTGCTCACCATCAGCCTCCTCCACACAGAGGTGTTCGATATATCGATCACCATTCGAAAGATTGAAGACGCAGGCGGCATCCTGCGTATGGATCAGCGGAGTCGTACGACGTCCTAGCTCCGGCTCCGGCCGAAGTAGCGGGCGCGCACCCGGTCGAGCAGGATGGCGACGCCGAGGACCGCTCCCTGCACGACCTGCTGGTCGTACGGGCTGACCTTGAGTGCGAGCAGGCCGTTGGTGATGAACTCCAGCAGGATCGCGCCCGCCGCGATGCCCGCGATACGCCCCTCACCGCCCGAGAGTGACATCCCGCCGACCACCGCGGCGGCGATCGCGGTGAGTTCCCAGCCCGCGCCGACGGAGGGGTCGGCCACGTTCATACGGCCGATCACCAGGATGCCGACCAGGCCGGCGAGGGCGGAGCTGGCGACGTAGGTGGAGGTGATCCGGCCGGCGGTCGGGATTCCGGCGAGCCGGGCGGCCTCCTTGTTGCCGCCGACCGCGTAGATCTGGCGGCCCACGTACGTGCGCTCAAGCACGAACCAGGCGATGACGGCGGCGCCGACGAAGAACAGCGCGGGGACCGGCACTTCGCCGAGGTAGTACTGGCTCAGGTTGCTGAACAGCGGGTCGAGGTTGTTGATGGGCGAGCCGCTGGTGATCGCGAGCGCGGTGCCCTGCGCGACGGTGTAGGTCACCAGGGTGATCACGAAGGGCGGAACGTTGAGGCGCGTGACCATGACGCCGTGCCACAGACCGACGCCCGCGGTGATCACCAGCGTGAGCAGGATCGCGAGGGGGGCGGGCAGGCCCTCGTTGACGTTCATCCAGGCGGCCAGGATGCCGGCCAGACCGGCCAGCGCGCCCACCGACAGGTCGATGCCACCGGTCAGGATGACCAGCGACTCGCCGATCGCGAGGATGCCGACCTGCGACAGGTCGCGGCCCATCACCTGGAGGTTGCCCACCGCCGTGTACGTCTCCGCGTTGGCGGCGATCGCCACGAACACCACCACGCAGGCGATGATCACACCGGCCTCCGGGGAGGCGGCGAGTCTGCGGGCGAGGGTCGAGACGGCCGAACGGGACCGGGGCGCGACCTCGTTCGGGGCGAGCGTGCTCTGCGCGCTCATGCTGTGGCTCCGTTCGTCACTTGGTGCTTGTCGAGGGGAGCGGTGCCGGCCGCGGCCGTCATGATCCGTTCCTTGGTGGCGTCGGCCCGGTCGATGACCGTGACCACCCGCCCGTGGTTCATCACCGCGATGCGGTGGCAGATCCACAGCAGCTCCTCCAGTTCGGAGGAGGCGACCACGATCCCCATGCCCTGCTCCGCCGCGCGGTCGATCAGCTTGTAGATCTCCGCCTTCGCGCCGACGTCCACGCCACGGGTCGGCTCGTCGAGCAGAAGCAGGCGCGGTTCGGCTGCGAACGCCCGGCCGAAGATGGCGCGTTGCTGGTTGCCGCCGGACAACGAGCCGATCGGCTGCTCCACCGACTGCATCCGCACGTTGACGTTTTCGGTGATCCTTTGCGCCTCGGCGCGTTCCCGGCCCGGTCCGAGCAGGCCCTGGGTGCTGATCCGCTTCAGCACCGAGACGACGACGTTCGCCCGGATCGACGCGAACAGGACGAGCGACTGCTCCTTGCGATCCTCGGGGATCAGCGCGATCCCGGCCGCCACTCCGTCCCCCGCGCCGCGCGGTTGGTAGGACTCGCCGCCCAGTCGCATCCGGCCACCGGTCGAGGGCTGTGCGCCCGCGATCGTATGGACCAGGCGGCTGCGGCCCGAGCCCATCAGCCCGGCCACACCCAGGATCTCGCCCTCGCGGACCTCCAGGTCGACCGGTCCGAGACCGTCCGCGGTCAGGCCCTCGGCCTGGAGCAGGACCGGGCTCGTCGCGGGCGGCGCCTTCGGCTCGCCCTGCGCGACCTCGCCGCCGACCATCTCCCGGATCAGCCGTTCCTCGGTGGCCTCCGCCGGTTCGAGGTCGGCGACCAGTCTGCCGTTGCGCAGCACCAGGACGCGGTCGCTGATGTCCCTCACCTCGTCGAGCCGGTGCCCGATGAACAGCACCGTGCCGCCGCGTTCGGCGAGTGTGCGGGCCAGGCCCAGCACCATCGCGGCCTCGACCGGGCCCAGTGAGGAGGTCGGCTCGTCCAGGATCAGCAGCCGGGGTTCGCGGCCCCAGGCCTTGGCGATCTCGATCATCTGCCGGGTAGGCACGGGGAGGGCGCGTACCTCCCCGTTCACCGGGATCGTCTCGGCGGACAGGCCGATCTCCGCGAGCATCGCCTTCGCCTCGGCCCGCTGTGCCGTGCGGTCCACCAGGAACCGGCGCTTCGACTCACGCGGGCGGCGGCCAAGGAGCAGGTTCTCGGCCACCGAGAGCTGCCCGACCAGCGGGAACTCCTGCGAGACCATGGCGATGCCGAGCTGCCCCGCGGCCTCGGTGGACCCCGCCACCAGGGGCTCGCCGCCGATCAGGATCTCGCCACCGTCCCGGTGGACCGATCCGGCCAGCGTGCCCATCAGCGTCGACTTCCCGGCGCCGTTCTCGCCGACCACACCGATCACCTGACCTGCGTAGAGGTCGAGTTCGGGCAGGTCGAGGACGCGCACCGGTCCGTAGGACTTGTGCACCCCCCGCAGCCGCGCGGTGATCGCGCGGCCGGGGGCGTTCTTCGTGGCCGTCATGCTCAGCCGATCCCGAGCTGGGACTCGAGGGACTGGTACGCGCCCAGGTCGGACTTGGTGACCAGGCCCACGCCGGAGCTCAGGGTCGAGCCGTCCTTCTCCAGGTAGGGCTTGACGAGCGCCATCGTCTTGGCCTTGCCCAGCACCTTCTCCGCGGCCAGGATGTACGCCCCGGTGTAGCCCTGCTGGTACGGCATCTGCACGACGGTGCCGGAGATCACCCCGGACTTGATGAACTTCAGCGTCTGGGCGTCGGAGTCGTCGGAGACGATGTGCACCGAAGCCGTCTTGCCCGCCGAGGTCACCGCCTGCGCGAGCGCGGGGCCGTCGTAGGAGTAGACGCCGTAGAGGCCGTTGACGTCGGGGTTGTTGGCCAGGATGGTCTCGGCGTCGGAGGTCGCGGTGCTGGCCTGGAGGTTGTCGTTGACCTTCTGGGCGACGGTGATCTGGGTGCCCTTGAGCGCGTCCTCGAAGCCCTGGATACGTTGCGTCGCGTTCGACGCGGTGAGCGAGCCGACCAGGATCGCCACCTTGCCCTTGCCGCCCAGCACCTGCTTCATCGCGGTGCCCGCCTGGAAGCCGGCGGTGTAGTTCGGGGTGCCCAGGTAGAGCGAGGCGGCGTCGGTGCCCGGCAGCGGTGAGTCGATCGCGAGGACGCCGATGCCCTTCTGGACGTCGGTGTGGATGGTCCCCGCGGCCGATGTCGGATCGATCGCCGAGATCGAGTAACCGGTGACGCCCTGCGAGCGCAGGGTCTCCAGCTCCGAGTTCTGCTCCGTCAACTTGCCGTTGGGCGGGGCGAAGTACGTGCACTTGTTCTTCGCGATGCCGAGGTCGGAGCAGCCCTTGAGGAAGCCGACCTGGCCGGCCTTCCAGTAGTCGGCGGCCACGTTCACGACCATCGCGATGTCGACCTTGGACAGGTCCTTGCCGGCCAGTGCGGACTTCAGCGCCGCGTCGAGCTTGGCGAGGTTCGTCTGGTTGAAGGTGACCGAACCCGCCAGCGTGACCGGGGCGGCCTTGGCACCCGAGTCGCCGGCGCCGCCCGAGCTGGACGCGTTGGACCCGTCGGCGTTCTTGGAACAGCCGGCTGCCGCGAGCGAGAGGAGCACCGCGATCGCGGCGGCCACGGTGCGGGAGGACCTTCTGGTACGGAACATTGTTGATCAGCGCCCTTCTAGGCGTGTCGGTGGGCGTGTCGGGTCGGTCGGGAGGAGTCGACGGCCCGACCGGAGGAGGGGTGCGTCGGGGACGGGCATGCCGGTACCGGGGGAGGCGGGCAGAAGGCGTGGTCGTCCACTCGGGAGCGGTGCGTGGCGGAGGGCGCCGCTGTCGCAGGGGGCGGCCGACCGTGGTGGGCGCGGCGACAACGGGCGGGCGCCGGCGAGGGGGCCTGACGGTGGTGCGGGACGTGGGAGCCGACCGCTCGGGGCGGCGGGCCGCGGTGGAGCTGTCCCGCCCGGTTGACGTCACGGCCGATCGACGTGAGGGGGGATCGCAGCCGGATCCTGCGCGGTCACGCTAACAGCGTTGCTGTCATCTCGGACTTCCTGAGGTGCCGGGGGCGGGTCGCCGAGGTCCGCACCACAAGACTGGGCGGTATGACGATGTGGGGTGCCTCGCCGGACGCCGGGATGCCCGCGTCCGGATCACCGACGATCTCGATCAGCGCACGCAGAGCACGCCGGCCGAGTTCGTCGAAGTCCTGGCGGACACTGGTCAGTGACGGGCCGAAGTACTCGGTTTCCGGCATGTCGTCGAAGCCGACGACGCTGATGTCCTCGGGCACCCGGCGCCCTGCTCGTTGCAGCGCTCGCAGCAGGCCGAGGGCCATCTGGTCGTTGGCGCAGAACACCGCGGTGACGTCGGGGTCGGCGGCGATCCGTTGGCCGAGCTCGTGCCCGGTACGGGCCGTCCAGTCGGTGCCGACCAAGGGTTCGACCACGGGAGCGCCCCGCTTCTCCAGGGCACTGCGCCAACCGGCCTCGCGTTCCTGCGCGTCGAGCCAGGATCGCGGCCCGACCAGGTGGTGCACCGTGCGATGGCCGAGGTCGAGCAGGTAGGAGGTGGCGAGTTCGGCACCCGCCTCGTTGTCCACGGCGACCGAGGCCAGCGCGGTGTGGGTGCCGCAGCCGACCGCGATCAGGGGTACGTCCGGCGGTACGTTCGCCAGTGCGCCGACCGCGGCGGTCTGCGGCGCGATGACGATGATTCCCTCCACACCCTGGTCCCGGAGCCGGTCGACGGCGTCCAGCACCGAACGCCGGTCGAGCGTGCCGACCGCGGCCACGGTGACGAAGTATTCGTGCTGTCTGGCCGCCTGCTCGATGCCGTAGAGCATGCAAGCCGGGCCGTACAGCGTGGTGTTGAAGCTGATCACACCGAGGGTGCGGGTGCGGCGGGTCGCCAGGGTGCGGGCGGCGGCGTTGGGGCGGTAACCGAGTTCACGTACGGCGGTGAGCACCCGGTCCCGGGTGGCGGGCCGCACGTTCGGGTGGTCGTTGAGGACCCGCGAGACGGTCTGGTGCGAGACTCCCGCGAGCCGGGCCACGTCCGCCATCACCGGTGCACGATCCCCCTCCATGCTCCACCTCCCCACGCGCCATGAACGTCTCCGATCGGGTGCTGCTCCGGTGGGAGTCAGCACTCCGTGACGAATTGTTAACGCACACATTCAGTAGGGGTCAAGGCGGGTCAGACCCCTCGCTTTAGTAAATTCCCGACCTTCTTGCGCTTACAAAAAACCCTTCTGACCTGGCCGTATTCCTCATAGGAAAGGCTAGTTCCAGCACCGCCACACACTCGAGTAAACAGACTGCACAGCTTTTGTTTCCGCACTCTTGACGGTCCCACGGTGTTGACCCGGTGTTCATCGCGCCGTAAAAAGACGGGGTCGCGAGACCGGTCGATCAGCAGCCGGCCACGCGAGAACGGCACACACACAAGTCCCCGCACAGTCCGCAGCCTGGACCGAACCGCCGCTCTGAAGTGCTGTGACACGCTCGGCGACGCTGCTCGACCCGAGCAGCACACAGTCCAGCCGGACCTCCATCACCCCCTCCCGTGCAGCTCGAACGAGTGATGGCACTCGAGGGCCCGGATTGTTAGCGCTCACATTCACTCTCCCGGCGCCTGCGGCGCCGTCCGAGAGAAGAACGCACGACGGAAGAGGTTCACAGTGATAGCAAGACACCTGCGAGGGCTCCGGCTGAGGGTGGTGGGCGCGGTACTCGCACTTGTCGCCGGCATCCTGGTCGGGGCGATCGGCACCGCGGGTACGGCCGAGGCCGCCTCGTCGCTGCCCTGCGACATCTACGCCTCCGCCGGAACCCCCTGTGCGGCGGCGCACAGCACCACACGGGCGCTCTACGGCTCGTACAACGGCCCTCTCTACCAGGTCAAGCGCGCCTCGGACTCCGCCACCACCAACATCGGCGTACTCAGCGCCGGCGGCTACGCCAACGCCGCGGCGCAAGACTCCTTCTGCTCCGGCACGACCTGCGTCATCACCAAGATCTACGACCAGAGCCCGAACCACAACGACCTGACCATCGAGGGACCGGGCGGCAATGGCGGACAGGACGTCGGCGCGATCGCCAACGCCCTTCCGGTCACGGTCGGCGGCCATGCGGCCTACGGCGTCTTCGTCTCGGCCGGCGTCGGCTACCGCGACAACAGCACCACCGGCATCGCCACCGGCAGTTCCCCCGAGGGCGCCTACATGGTGACCAGCGGCCACCACGTGAACAACCGGTGCTGCTTCGACTACGGCAACGCCGAGACGTCCACCAACGACACCGGCAACGGCCACATGGACGCGATCAACTTCGGCACGGAGTGCTGGTTCTCCCCCTGCTCGGGTTCGGGTCCGTGGGTCCAGGCCGACCTCGAGAACGGTCTGTTCGCCGGCGGCAACGGCTCGAACACCAACAACAAGGGCAACTCCAGCGAGTACGTCACCGCCATGGAGAAGAACAACGGCACCACCACCTACGCGATCAAGGGCGGCAACGCGCAATCGGGCTCATTGACCACTTGGTACAACGGGGCCCTACCCAACCTGGGCGGATACACCCCGATGCACATGGAGGGTGCCATCGTCCTCGGCACCGGCGGTGACGACAGCAACGGGTCCGACGGCTCCTTCTTCGAGGGCGTCATGACCTCGGGCTACCCGACCGACGCCGCCGACAACGCCGTACAGGCCAACATCACCTCCGTCGGCTACACCACCCCGGCCGCGACCTTCCCCGTCGCCGGCACCGCCTACCGCCTGACCAACACCAACTCCGGCAAGGTCTTGGACGCGGTCAACTGTGGTACCGCCAACGGGACTTCGATCGACATTTGGGCCTCCCTCGGCAACACCTGCCAACAGTGGAAGTTCGCCAGTGCGGGCAACGGCCACTACACCATCACCAACGTCAACAGCGGCACGGTCCTGGACGACAAGAACTGCGGACAGAGCAACGGCACGGCCGTCCAGCTGTGGGCCTCGCTCGGCAACACGTGCCAGCAGTGGGACGTCACCCCGGTCGGCAGTCACTACACCATCACCAACGTCAACACCGGTATGACGCTGGACGTGGCGAACTGCGGGACGGCCAACGGCACCGTGGTCCGCCAGTGGCAGCAGCTCGACAACGCCTGCCAGCAGTGGAACATCGCCCCCTGACGGAACGACCGGGACAACGCGGGCCCGTCGGCCCTCCCACCGACGAGCCCGCGCTCGCCCCCCAGCAGGTCTCCGGCCTGCGACCGCGGTCGCCCCAGGACGAACGCGGGCCCGCCAACTGTGCGCGCTCCCGGTGCCGTTCGCCCCGTGGCAGCGCCGACGTCGGCCTCACGGCCCCGGCTGCGGTCACGCAGGGGACGACGGCTGGACGTTCATGACCAGCCGCCGGTTCGCCGTCTTCCGCGCACCCGGCAGCAGGGGCGCCGTCCCGACCAGGCCCGGTGGCCCCATCATCCGTCCGAACAAAGGAACTCGCGCATGCCCTCAGAAGCCGGACCGTCCCGCAGGACCCTCCTGACAGCCCTCGGCGCCGCGTCCCTGGCCGGGACCTTCGCCGCCTCCGCTCCCGCCGGGGCCGCCGAACGCACCGGCACGCCCGCGGACACCACTGCCCCGGCTCTCCCCGCCGCGGCCGCGCACTGGACCTTCGACGAGGGCTCCGGCACCTCCGCCGCCGACTCCTCCGGCAACGCCCACCCCGCCACGCTCCAGGGCGCGGCCGGCTGGGACACCGGCAAGGTCGGCGCGCACAGCCTGAGCCTCACGGCAGGCGGCAACGCCACCGCGTCCGGGCCCGTCCTCGACACCTCCAAGGCGTTCTCGGTGGCGGCCTGGGTCAACCTCAGTCAGCTGGGCGGCTACCAGACCGCCGTCAGCATCGACGGCAAGGTCGTCAGCGCCTTCTACCTGGGGCTGCGCGACGACACCGGCACCTTCGCCTTCGCCCGGCTCGACTCGGACGCCACCCAGGGTGCCGCCGTGGCAGCCGCCGCCTCGGCCCCGACCACCGGCACCTGGACCCACCTGGTCGGCGTCAGCGACCCCTCAGCCGGCGTCACCCGCCTCTACGTCAACGGCGTACTCGAAGGGGAGACCGCCTACACGGCGGGCTGGGCCGGCACCGGCGACACCGCCATCGGCCGCGCGCTCTACGGCGGCGGGCAGGTCGACCAGTGGCACGGCCTGATCGACGACGTGCAGATGTTCCCGACCGCTCTCACCTCCGACCAGGTCGCGACGCTGGCCGGAGTGCCGGTGGAGAGCACGACACCGCTGCTGAGCGTGGACGTCGCCAACCCCGCGCACGCCGTGTCCCCCATCCTTCCCGGCCTGATGTTCGAGGACATCAATCACTCCGGCGAGGGCGGCATCTACGCCGAACTGGTGCAGAACCGCTCGATGATGGCAGACGACACCACACCCGTGCACTGGTCCGCCGTCGGCGGCACGAGCCTCGCGCTCGACACCACCACCCCCCTCAACGACGTCCTCAAGCGTTCTCTCAAGGTCGTACTGCCGAGCGGTACCGGCGCCGGGAGCCGGGCCGGGGTGGCCAACGACGGTTTCTGGGGCATACCCGTGCACCCCCGGACCGCCTACACCGCCCGCCTCTTCGCCAAGGCGTCGCGCCCCATCGGTCCCCTCACCGTGGCCATCGAGTCGGCGGACGGCGCGACGGTGTACGCCTCCGCACGGACGCCGCACGTCGGCACCGCGTTCCCCGACCGCCCCTTCGAGCTGACCCTGCGCACCGGTTCAGGCGCCCCCGTGACCGGCGACGCGGTGCTGACCGTGACCACCACCGACGCCTCCGCCGCGGGCGAGACCCTGTGGCTCCAGCACGTCTCTCTCTTCCCTCCTACCTACAACGACCGCCCCAACGGCCTGCGCATCGACCTGGTGGAGAAACTGGTCGCGCTGAAGCCGAAGTTCCTGCGCTTCCCCGGCGGGAACTTCCTCGAGGGCAACACCATCGCGACCCGGTTCAACTGGAAGAACACCATCGGTCCGGTCTGGGAGCGCCCCGGCCACATGGACGACGCCTGGGGCTACTGGTCCACCGACGGGCTCGGACTCCTCGAATACCTGGAATGGGTCGAGGACATGCGCGCCCAGCCGGTCCTCGCCGTCTTCGCCGGCTACACGCTGAAGGGCGACCACGTCACCGGTGACGCACTCACGCCGTACGTCCAGGACGCCCTCGACGAGATCGAGTACGTCACCGGCCCCGCCACCAGCACCTGGGGCGCGAAACGGGCCGCCGACGGGCACCCGGAGCCGTTTCCCCTGGAGTTCGTGGAGATAGGCAACGAGGACTGGTTCGACTCCTCGGGCTCCTACGACGCACGGTTCACGGCCTTCCACGACGCGATCAAGGCGAAGTACCCGCACCTGAAGCTGATCGCCACGACGACGGTGACGAGCCGCACGCCGGACCTGATCGACGAGCACTACTACCTCGCGCCATCAGCCGCCCAGGCCTCCACCCACAAGTACGACAACCGGGACCGCAATTCGACCAAGGTCTTCGTCGGTGAGTGGGCCGCGCAGGAGGGCCGCCCCACACCCGACCTCAACGCCGCGCTGGGCGACGCCGCTTGGCTGGCCGGACTGATCCGCAACTCGGACCAGGTCCTGATGGAGTGCTACGCGCCGCTGTTCTCCCACGTCAAGAACAACGTCTGGGCGACCAATCTGATCGCCTACGACAACCTCACCAGCTACGTATCGCCCAGCTACTGGGCGCAGCAGATGCTGACGAGCAAGCTGGGCAGAACGGTGCTGCCGGCCACCGCACGCGCCCTGCCCGGCCTCGCCACCGTGGCCACCCGCTCCGGGAACCGCCTCTACCTCGCGGTCGTCAACTCCGGAACGGAGAAGGCGACCGTGCCGGTCGAACTGAAGGGGCTGGCCAAGGGGGTCAACAAGAACGCCACCGCCACGGTCCTGACCGGACCCGCGCGCACCACCACCAACACGCTGACCCAACCCACCACACTCGAGCCCAGGACCAGGACCCTCACCGGCGTGGCAGCGGCGTTCACCAGCACCCTGCCGCCGCTCTCCGTCACCGTTCTCGAACTCATCCTGACCTGAGACCCGCCACGCCCACGACATGCCCTGCCCGCCTGCTCACCGCAGGCGGGCCACAGCACCGAACGCTGTCGCCGGTGATGCCGGAACGGCCTCGGTCAGCCCTATCCGGTCACGAAGGTCGTCAGGCTCTGAGGGGGAAGCTGCCCTGTGAAGGAGCCGTTCGACACGGTGATCCTGCCCTGGGACGCGAGGTTCCTGCTTGCGTCCGTCAACCAGGACGACACGCCGGACGAGGTGTTGTTCCGCAGGGTGAACTGCTGACTCACTCGCGAGGTTCCCTTGTTGACGGCGACGATGACCAGCCGGGAACCGGCGCCTCGGTACGCCGAGAGGTAGACGTTCGGCTGGGGATTCGGGGTCACCGCGATCCGCACATGCCCTGGGCGGACGAACTTCGAGAAGTGCGCCATGCCGGCACCGCGTTTACTGATCCGCCCGTCCTCCCGCATGGGGCCGTAGCCGCGCCGGATGTACCACCACACGTATGCCTGGAACTCGGCATCCACCATCGCGCGGTGGATGTGCTCTCCGACGTCGAGCGCCTGGGGCCAGAGATCGGCCGAATCGCTGCTGTTGGGGTAGTAGACCTCGGTCATCCACAGTTCCTTGCCCCCGCCCTTCTGCTTGAAGAGGGGATAGGGGAAGTTCTGGAACGATGTGCCGTAGAGGTGCGCCCCGAGAATGTCCACGTTGGCAAGCGCACCGGCGTCGTTGAGGATCGGGTCCGAGAAGCTCTTCACGTACTGGAAGGACTCCGGGGCGATGACCTTGGTACTGATCGAGCCGGCGTTCTCCCGCAGGAACCTGGTCATCTCGGTCGGAGTCCACCACGTCCAGTCATGAGCGTAGTCGGGCTCGTTCTGCACGGAGATGGCATACAGATTCACTCCGTTGGTCCGCATGAACCCGACGAAGTCGTTCAGGTGCTGCGCGTAAGCGCCGTACATGTCGTACCGGAGCCGCTTCGCGTTGGTCTGTTGGCCGCGGACGAAGGTCTCGACCATGTGAGCGGGGGGATTCCACGGCGACGCGAAGACAGTGGCCCCGAGCTCGATCGCACGCTTGGCCGTCGCGACCTCGCGGTTCCAGTTCGCCCGGTCCTCGGAGACGAAGATTCTCAGCACGGAGAACCCGAGCTGTCCTTCGCCGTTGCCGAAGGCCGTGTCCCTCTGGGCAGATGTCAGGTCACCGATCCAGAGCGGGTGGTTCATGCCGCCGAATCCCCGAATCGTCTGCCGCGTCGCCGACGGGTCGACGGTCACTGCAGCCGCCGCCGCGGACGGTGTTCGGGGTGCTCCCACAGCCGGCGTCGTGGTCGCGAGAACCGGCAGGGCACCCATCGTCGCCAGGACGGCCCGACGACTCGGGAATTCCGGCCCCGAATTGCTGGATCCACTACGGTGTAACGTCATTGTTCCTCCTTGTGGACTTGGCACTGCTGTGTGCTTTCGTGTCCCCGTCTCGGTGACGCCGCTTCCCGTGCCTCGCACTGACACCGTGCCGAAACTTTCGCCCGCCTCGCCCCGGATACCGGTCCGGGTGGTCGCGCCGACGGAAGGAGAAGCTCTCGTTCGCCTTCATGCAGCGCGCTCGCCCCCCTGGCTGCCGGCTCAGTCGGCTGTGCGGATGCGGACGTGAGGATCACTCCGCGGGGAGTGATGCATGGTGGACGTGCTGTTCCTCGCGCCCGAGCTGGCAGCCTCCACCGGGCCCTTGTTTCGGCTCTGCACTTGGCGCCTCGGAAAGGCGCGATCATCCGGTCGGAGGAGTACGGCGGTTCGACGGGACCGATGGCGGAGGGTGCGGCTGCGCTCCCTCCTCGTCGAATGTTTCGGGAGATCGACCGATCGTGTGGCGGTGTAGGGGACCGTAAGTGCGCCCCCTTACATCGTCAAGGCTTTGAGGAGACCCTTGTCGCGTTCGGCCTGCGGGCGGGCGGCGGGTGTGCCGCTCAGGGCGGTCAGGTGTTGCGGCTGCGCATGCCCGCGGTCGCGCACACCACTTCCGTCAGTAGGTCGGGTGCGGTGCCGGCGCACGGGATGACGCCCCGGCGCGAAGCGGCGCCGGGCCGGGCGATGTCGACGCCGACCTCCACCACCCGGCCGGGGCGCGCAGCGACGAGGCCGGCGGACAAGATCCCCGCCACGCGTAGGCCCGCCGCCGCGTCCCGCCGGGCCCGGAGGCCCCACCGGCCGCCCCTCAGGTCAGAGGCCAGGAATGATCACGTCCGCCACGCCTGCGAACCGGCCGGTCACCGTCACCGGCACCTCGACGGCACCGGCACGGAGATCGCCCGTCGGCTCGCCTCCCGCGGCTACCGCACCAGGCAGAGCCGGGCCCTGCGCGCCTGCCCGCGCCTGCGCACGCCGACGCCCGCCGCCGCGATGTCCTGATCGCACCCCTGCTCGCGGCGGAGACGCCTGTGTCTATGCCCGGGGCGTCCCGTCCCAGCGCCATGTGGTGAGACGCGGGTGTCCGGGTAGTTCGGCGCGTCCGGTGGCCCACAAGAGGGTGGTCCAGGCATCCGTGGACGATGGCGCGTCCGGGAACAGCCGGGCGAGTACCCGAGAACACAGATCGGCAGGCGGGTTCCATGCGAGACGGAGCCCTTGTGCCAGGTCGTGTGTGTGCACCAGGGTCTCCACGATTCCCATGGCGGCGAAGCCCTCGGGGTCCGAGACGCCGAAGACGTGGTGCGCCCGGGTCTGCGGAGGCGTCGTGCGCACCATGGCGACCAACAGGGCGCCGCTCGCTTCCAGGACCTGCAGCAGGCCGGCGGGCCCCGCGTCGCGGTTCGCGTGAATGGCGTTCGCTGGACCGCCGGGGCGTCGGCTCTCCCACACGAAGGGAACCTCGCCGTCCAACGGCGGTGTTTTGGGACCCAGTTGCGCGGCGTAGGCGAAGAGGTCGTCGCTGAGGTGCTCGACGGTTTCCCAGCAGTCCCATTCGAGCGAACCGGCCTTGCTCTCCCACGCAGTCGAGGGCGCCTCGCGAAGGGCTGCCACGGCGAGCTGCACGGCGAGGTCGAGGTCATCCGCGGTGACGGAGGGCAGGGAGAGGCCGACATCGGCTGCTCGGGACATGGCAGAACCGTATCGCGATCGCAAGGAGCCACCCCTCCTGAGCTGGTGTGTGGTCAGCGGGCCGGTCGAGCCCTCGGAACCCGCTCACTTCGGCAGGGGTGCCGAAGCGGGAGGCGATCTGGCGAAGGGTCGTGGTACGACGCCCCCGCACCGTTGGCGCCCGGTCGGCGGCAGGCGTACCGCACAAGGCGGCGACTGGTGCACGGATCTGGAAGCAGGGCCAACCGCCAAGGAGGGAACGGAAGGAGGTTACGGTCGGATGGCCGGGCGCCGATCAACAGACCGAACGCGTGCGCTAGATTTTGCCTCGCCTTGACCGCGATCACTCACGATCTCTCACGCTAGGGAGTCGGCAACCCCATGAGCGACATCGTCAACGGACTCGGGCGGGCCATCGCGTACGGCGGCCTGGGGCTGGTCCTGCTGGTCCTCGGTATCGTCCTGGTCGACGTGCTGACGCCTGGAAAGCTCGGCCGGCAGATATGGGAGCAGCGCAATCGCAACGCTGCCGCGGTGCTCAGCTCCGCGCTCCTCGGCATCGGCGGCATCGTGTTCACATCCATCTGGACGACGTACGAGAACTTCGGCAAGGGACTGGCGTCGACCGCGGCGTTCGGGCTGCTGGGTCTGGTGATGATGGCCGTGGCGTTCCTGGTGGTGGACCTGATCACGCCGGGGCGCCTGGGTGCGACGCTGGTCGAGTCAGAGCCCCATCCCGCGGTCTGGGTGACGGTGTCCTGCAACCTTGCCGTTTCCGCCATTGTCTCGGCGGCCATCGCCTGACGCCCGCTCCCCGTGTTCCGTGACATCGGTCACACCGGTTTCGCTAACTAAGCGCCCCGGATAGTAGACGCCACCCTGGCGACATATAGGATTTGTCTGGCTTGGTACGGGTGTGTGTCACGCCAGGCTTGACGCATGCCGCACGTTCGGCACTTCCCCTCAGCCATCCCGGAACGGGTGGTTCCTGACGGAGCGACAGAATTCCTGAGCGTACGCGGGAGCCGAATCAGCACGCGTCCACGCCTATGGCAAGGGTCGTGCAGACCTACGAGGCAGCGTAGTACGACGCGCCTTTGCCCCCACGCGAACCCGTCTTAAGAATGACGACCCGCCGGGCATCTCCGCAGCTCAGAAGCCGAGTCTGCGTAGACACAGCCGCACAAGGGGCGCTCGGCGATTACCGAGTGAGGTCATTCATGGGTAAGCACCGCAGAAGAGGGCATTTCCGGCGAATATTCATCGTTACCGTCGGCGTGGGCACCGTGGGCCTGCCGTCCGTCGCACTGGCCTGTACCGACTGGCGGGACAGCGGAGGGCACCAGCTCTACAGCGCCGAGAACATCGCCGCCAAGGACTGGTGGAGCGACGCCGCCCAGGATCGCCCCCGGCACGGCCACTGGGGCCACGGCTGGAACGGCAAGGAGCACAGCGGGCCCGGTTCCGCAGCGTCAAAGAGTCCGACCGCTGCTGCGAGCACTCCGAAGAGCACCGCGCCGAAACCCAGGACCACCGCGCCTACGAGCACGGCGAAGAACACGCCGAAGAACACGGCTCCCGCGCCCAGGACCACCGCGCCTACGAGCACGCCGAAGACCACCGCCTCAGCCACTCCGACATCGCCCAGCTCCCCGAAGGCCACCGCCTCGGCCTCCGGGGTCGCCGCTCGCATCGTGCAACTCGTCAACGCCGAGCGCAGCAAGGTCGGTTGCTCACCCGTGACACTGAACGCGGTTCTGACCAAGGCCGCCCAAGCCCACAGCGAGGACATGGCAGCCCACCGGAACATGTCGCACACCGGATCCGACGGGTCTTCCCCCGGCGACCGGATCACGAGTGCCGGCTACATCTGGAGCACTTACGGCGAGAACGTCGCGTACGGTTACGCCACACCCGAGCAGGTCATGGCGGGCTGGATGTCCAGCCCCGGCCACAAGGCGAACATCCTCAACTGCGCGTTCAAGGACATCGGAGTCGGACTGGCGCAGCCCGACAGCTACTGGACGCAGGACTTCGGCACTGCCCGGTAGCGAACAGCACAGAGCACCGGACAACGCCTGAGCGCCAGGCACACTTCGGATCAACTACTGGCACGCCGAAACCACCGGTCGGCCGGGATGCCACGAACCGCTCCTCTCCCTGATCACCGGCCTCGCCGCCGCAGGCCGCCGCACCGCTCATGGCTACTGGCGCTGCGGCGGCTGGACGGCGCACCACAACATGGACATCTGGCGCAGCATCAGCCCGGTCCGCCGACTTCACCGCGTAAGCTGTATACACAGAAGTGTGCAGTGAGATGGACAGGGAGTCTCATGGCCCGGGCGAGTGGCAAGAGTGAAGCGGTTTACGAGCGACTGAAGGGTGACATCGAGTCGCTGCGGCTGCGCCCGGGGGCCAAGCTGAGTGAGGTGCAGCTCGGGGAGGACCTGGGTGCGTCGCGGACGCCGGTGCGGGAAGCCATCCGGCGGCTGGCCCGGGAGGGGCTGGTCGATTTCGCACCGGGTGAGGTAGCCCGGGTGGCCGCGATCTCGCTCGGCGGGGTGCGGGCCCTGTTCGAATTCCGCATGCTGCTGGAGCCCGCGGCTGCCGCGTCCGTCTCGGCGGCAGGCATGGCCGATGAGCGCGTGCTGGTGCCGTTCCATGACCTGCTGGAGCGCCTGGAGGATTTCGACGAGTCCTTCCGCGCGCTGGACACGGCCGCGCAGGCGCGGTCGTACCAGGAGTTCTACGAGGTGACCGAGGGCTTCGACCAGGCGATCATCTCCGCATGCCGCAATCCCTACCTCGCGCGCACGATCCACGATCTGCGCAGCCAGACCGTGCGGCTGCGCCACCTCTCGCACAGCGGGCCGCGCCGTATGCTCACCTCCCTTGAGGAGCACCGGGCGATGTTGAAAGCGATCGTGCACGGCGATGCCCAGGCGGCGGAGGCGGCATGCCGGCACCACCTCGCGCAAACCCTCCAGGCCCTGATCGAAAGCCTGACAGGCCAGGACCTCGCAATCGGCGTGAACGTGCAGCTGGACGTCACGCGCTGAGCCGACCCACCGGGACTCACGACGCCATGCGCTCCCCGCCGTCGGAGGCTTCTGAGGGACGACGCCACGTCGTCGCCCTGTTCCGGCTCGCGGTGTCCCGTCCATGGCTTACCTCGACCCCCTGATGTATACAGGAATGGATACAACTTCTTCTCGACGCGAGGGGCCCTCTCATGCCGCGCACTGTCGGCGCCGCTGACCTGCTGGAGTTCGCCGCCGCCACCGCCGAAGCCCATGGCGTGCCGCCCGCGGACGCTCGTCTGCTCGGGGACACGCTGGTGACCGCGGAACTGTGGGGCCATCCCTCCCACGGGGTGCTGCGCCTGCCCTGGTACCTCGCCCGTCTCGCGACCGGTGCGACAGCCGCGGTCGCCGCGCCGGAGGTAGTGAGCGACAACGGCGCGGTCCTGGTGGTGGACGGTCGCGACGGTCTCGGGCAGGTCCTCACCGACCAGGCGGTGACATGGGGCGTGGAGCGCGCCCGTCGGCACGGGATCAGCGCGGTCGCGGTGCGCAACTCAGGCCACTTCGGAACCGCCGCGTACTTCACCCGCAGGGCCGCCGAGCAGGGCTGTGTGGCCCTGCTGATCACCAATGCCAGCCCGGCGATGGCTCCTTGGGGCGGCCGGGAGAAACGAGTCGGCACCAACCCGTGGTCGATCGCCGCCCCCGGCGGCCGCTACGGCACGGTCGTGATGGACATCGCGAACACGGCTGTGGCGCGCGGAAAGATCTATCACGCAAAGGAGCGTGGCGAGCCGCTTCCCGAGGGCTGGGCCGCCGACGCGGACGGTGCGCCGACCACCGATCCGCGCCGCGCGATCGAGGGCCTGATCCTTCCGATGGCCGGGCACAAGGGCTACGCCATCTCGTTCATGTTCGACGTGCTGGCGGGCGTGCTGACCGGCAGTTCCTTCGGCTCGGCCGTCGTCGGCCCGTACCGGCCCGCCGGCCGCAGCGGCGCCGGGCATCTGCTGATCTGCATCGACATCCGGTCGATGGCCGACCCGGCCGACTTCGAGAAGCGGATGGAGGCACTGATCGAGGAGACGAAGTCCACGCCGACCGCACCGGGCACGGCCGAGGTCTTCGTCCCCGGTGAGCCTGAGATCCGCACCGCCGAGCGCCTGCGCAGCGAGGGCATCCCGCTCGCCGACGACACCTGGGCCTCCCTCGCCGACGTGGCCGCCACCACCGCCGTACCCCTCCCCCTCCCCCGTACTCCATAGGAGTTCCCCTCATGATCGCTCTGACCGTGTCCCTCCAGGTCGTCCCCGGCTTCCGCGACGACTTCCTCGAGGCCATCGAGGAGAACGCCGAGCGTTCCTTCACCCACGAGCCCGGCTGCCGCTATTTCGACGTCGTGTGCGACCTCGACGACGACCACCACTTCGTCTTCCACGAGATCTACGACGACGAGGCTGCCGTCGAGGCCCACCGGTCCGCGCCCCACTTCGCGGCCTGGCGCGAGGCGGCAGCGAAGTACGTCGTCCCCGGCAGCCAGGTCAACACACTCTCCCGCCGTCTCTTCCACCACTCCTGATCGGAACCGTCGCCATGTGCACCGAGCACCCCGCCGAGCCGAACCTCCTGATCCACCCCGACGAGGTCGAACGCTTCGACCGCGGTGGCGGAGTGGCCACCATCCCCTACGTCGGCAAGTGGAACTCCGACAAGGCCGTCATCACCACCGGCCAGACCGTCTTCCAGTCCGGCACCGGCCTGCCCCTGCACAGCCACAACGTAGAGGAGTCGGTCCTGATCCTCGAAGGTGAGGCCACCGCGGAGATCGACGGTGAGTTCTTCGACCTGGAGGCCGGGCAGGCCACCTGGGTCCCGGCCGGAATCCCGCACCGGTTCTTCAACCGGGGTGAGGGAGTCATGCGGATCTACTGGGTCTACGGCGGCCGGGACGTCACCCGCACCATCACCGCCACCGGCGAGACCTTCGAGCACCTCTCCGCGAACGACAAGGGAGGGGCCCCCACCTCATGACGGGCACCATCCAGACCATCAACCCCACCACCGGCCGGCCCCTGGAAGCGTACGAAGCGTGGGGTGCCGCACAGATCGAGACCGCCATCGCACACGCGCACGCGGCATCGCGGGCCTGGGGCCTGGTCCCCGTCCCCGAACGGGCGGCGCGTGCGCGCACTTGGCCCGCATCCTGCGCGAGCACAAGGCGCGTCTCGCCTCCCTGGCCGTCCTGGAGATGGGCAAGCCGGTCGGCGAAGCGGAGGGCGAGGTCGAGAAGTCCGCCCTGACCGCCGAGTTCTACGCCGAGCAAGGGCCCGGGATCCTCGCCGACGAAAAGGTACCCGTAGACGGCGCCGAAGCCTGGGTGGCGCACGAGCCCGCCGGGCTGGTCCTGGCCGTCATGCCGTGGAACTTCCCCGTCTGGCAGGTCATGCGCTTCGCCATCCCTTCACTGGTCGCGGGCAACGGCGTCCTGCTCAAGCATTCCTCCAACGTCACCGGCAGCGCGCTGGCCCTGCAGGATCTCTTCGCCGAGGCGGGCTTTCCCGCCCACCTGGTGACCAGCCCGGTCGTCGCGGACCCCGACGTCCCCGAGGTCACCGCGCGGCTCGTCGAGGACGACCGCATCGCCGCCGTCACCCTGACGGGAAGCAACAGGGCCGGGGCCGCGGTCGGCGCGGCGGCCGGCCGCGCGGCGAAGAAGTCCGTTCTGGAACTGGGCGGTTCGGATGCCTTCGTGGTCCTGAACGACGCCGACGTCGACGCCGCCGCCACGGCCGCGGTACGGGCACGCTTCACCAACTCCGGCCAAAGCCGCGTGTGCGCCAAGCGGTTCATCGTCGGCAGGACGGTGGCGGATGCCTTCACCAAGGCGTTCGTACGGGGCGTCGAGGAACTGCGGATCGGCGATCCGCAGGACCGTGCCACCCAGGTCGGCCCACTCGCCCGTGACGACCTGAGGGCGGCGATCGCCCGCCAGGTCGAGTAGTCCGTGGCAGCGGGCGCCCGCCTGCTGACGGGCGGAAAATCCCTGCCCGGCGAGGGGTTCTTCTTCCAGCCCACCGTACTGGCCGACACCGGCCCCGGCATGGCGGCCTTCGACGAGGAGACCTTCGGCCCACTGACCGCCCTGGCCGTCGCACGCGATGACGACGACGCCGTACGGTTGGCCAACGCCACCCCCTTCGGCCTCGGGCTGAGCATCTGGACCGCCGACACCACCCGAGGCCTCGAGCTGGCTCGCCGTGTCACCAGCGGAGCGGCCTTCGTGAACGCCGTCGTCGCCTCCGACCCTCGCCTGCCCTTCGGAGGCACCAAACGCAGCGGCTACGGACGCGAACTGGCCACCGCCGGCATCCGCGAGTTCACCAATACCCGCACCTACTGGGTCGCCCGCTGACCTGACCCCGGGGGACGAAGAGCCTGTTGGATCGGGGCACCTGGTACGGCGCCAACTCTGAGTCCATCAGCTGCTGACAACGAGACGAGCGAGTCGGCACCTCACGCTGCTCTCCCACCGGTGAGTGCCTGTCGACTCGGCGCCCGGCTTCCCGCGCTGTTCTTACGGCTTGTGCGCGGTGGTGAGGAAGTCCAGGACGAGGGGGCCGGCGTGGGTGCGGCACTCCTCGAAGTAGGCGTGCCGGGCTTCGGGGATCAGATGGAGTCGGGCGTTGGGGATGCGGTCGGCGAGCAGGGGTGCGTTGGCGGTGGGGTTGAGCAGGTCGTCGCTTCCGTGGACGACCAGGGTGGGTGCGCCGATGTCCGGCAGGAGGTCCCAGGCGTTGTGCTGATTGCTGGCCGCGAGGTGATGGCGGCGGGCGTGGGCAGGCATGCGAGGGTCGCCGAGGGTGTGGTGCGGGCCGGGATGGGAGGCGAGCCATTTTGGGGTGTACATCAGCTCCAGCAGGGCCTGTCGCGCGGCTCCAGGTTGCGGTTGCGTCAGGGCTCGGCGGACGTCGTTGCCGCGTTCGACGCTGTGCGGGCCGCCGGGTGACGTACAGCCGAGAACCAGGGCGCCTACCCGGTGGGGGTGGCGGGCCACCGCCGGGACCCCCGGAGACGGGCAGGCCCACGGTACGCGGGCTGAGTTGTGCGCGACGCTCCTTGAGAAAATCTCCCATTTCCGACGAATACGCTTCGCTGTACATAGCCGTTAGTGCCGCAGCCCTCGACCGGAAGAAGAGGGGGAGAGTTTTCTCCCAGGGGTACGGGCGATCGCCGTACGCGCAGTTACGGGCGGCAATCCGCCAGTCCGCGTCAAGGGGGTAAGGATTATTCCCTGGATAAGCCTTTCCCAGGATGAAATTCTCCCCTTTGCGGGCTCACGCGAGGCTGGCAGGGTCGCTGACACGGCCGGCCTTCGAATGCTTCGTGGCTGTCACGGGTGTTCCGCGTTTCCACGCGGCTGACAGTGCATCTGAACCCGGGACCCGGCCGAAGACCGGTCGCCCCGAAGTCCCTGAACACACGCTAGGAGCACCACCGCATGACCGAACGGAAGAAGTTCGCGCCGCCGGCGATCCAGGAATTCGCCCCCAAACTCGCGGAAGTGACCGACACCGTCCTGTTCGGCGACATCTGGGAGCGACCGGGGCTGTCCCCGCGCGACCGCAGCCTGGTCACGGTCACCGCTCTCGCCTCCCTGTACCGCGCCGACCAGCTCGGCTTTCACCTCGGCAAGGCGCTGGAGAACGGCGTGACCAAGGACGAGCTGGTCGAGGCCATCACTCACCTGGCCTTCTACGCCGGCTGGCCCAACGCCATGACCGCCATGAACCAGCTCAAGGCGATCGTGGACAACGCCGACCAGTCCGGCTGACTCCTCCCTGAAGCCTGCACCACCACCGCAGGCTCAGTCCCCCCGCCGCCTCTCCCAGCTGACCCCTGGTTGCCCGGCACCCTCCAGCACAGCGGCGCCCGTTCCCTCGGTCTTCCCGGCTTCAGGAGTCCACGCATGCCCGCCCCGCTCGCCGCGTCACCGCCGATCGCCGATGGCGCCCAGCAGCGTCGCCCCTCCCCCGTCCACGCGCTGTCGGCATCCCTACTCGGCTTCTTCGTCATCACCCTCGACGCCTCGGTCGTCAACTTCGCCCTGCCCGACATCCATGACGACCTCGGTGGTGGCCCCGACGACCATGACGAGCCCTTCCACTTGCCCCACCGCCACTACAAGATCGGAGAAACACCGATGCCGACATGGACCAGCGACGAACTCGACCGCATCGCCGGGGCCGACGAGCTGGAGATCGCGCCGCTCCGCCGTGACGGCACCCTGCGGGGGCCCGGCCCGATCTGGGTCGTCCGTGACGGGAACGACCTGTACGTCCGCTCCTTCCGGGGCACGGACGGCGGCTGGTGGCGCACGGCCCGCGCGGGCCGACGGGGGCACATCAGCTCCGGCGGAGTCGACTAGGACGTCACGTTCGTCGAGGTACCGGACCCCGAGATCAACGACCGCATCGACACCGCCTACCGCACCAAATACGGCCGCTTCGGCGGTACGTACGTCAATCCCATGGTGGCGGCTCGCCCGACAACGCTGCAGCTTCTGCCCAGATGAGCAGGACATTCCCGGTGGAGACAGCTGAATTCCCGTCGGCAGTCCGCCCGCCACGGGAGCAAGCATCGTGATCGGACTCGAACTCGTCGTGCTCCTCGGCGTGGCGGTGCTGGCCGGCCAGGCCGTCGCACAACGCCTCGGCGTCGCGCCGCCCGTCGTGCTGCTTGCCGTGGGAGTTCTTGCCGGGCTGGTCCCAGCCGTGCGCCAGGCCCAGCTTCCGACGTGGTGCTGCTGCTCTTCCTGCCCGTGTTGCTGTACTGGGAGAGCCTCACCACGTCCACGCGCGAGATCCTCAGCAACCTGCGCGGCATCGTCCTGCTCAGTACGGTCCTGGTGATCCTCACCGCGGGGGCCGTGGCGGTCGCCGGGCACGCGCTGGGACTGCCGTGGGGACCGGCGTGGGCGCTGGGCGCGGCCGTGGCAAACCACTACCAAGGAGACAGCGCATGAGGATCGTCATCACGGGTGGCTTCGGCTTCCTGGGACGCG
Organism: Streptomyces griseus subsp. griseus; assembly: GCF_000720255.1. GTDB lineage: Bacteria > Actinomycetota > Actinomycetes > Streptomycetales > Streptomycetaceae > Streptomyces > Streptomyces griseus_I. The sequence goes on from NZ_JOJE01000048.1 coordinate 110,806, forward strand.
AGATCACCGGCACGCTGGTCAGGAGGCGGACCTATCGCGGTGCACCGATCGATCGCCTGGTGCTCGCCGACCGGTTCGTGCCGGCCGGAGCGCTGAAGGCGGCCGACCCCCTCGTGGAGATCGTGCGGGGTGACCTCATCGAGTGCCTCGACGAGGTGTTCGCAGAGCCGGTGGACGTGGTGATCCACCTCGCCGCCGCCGTGTCGGCCGAGTGCGAGGCCGACTTCGACCTCGGCATGAGCGCCAACCTGGACACCACCCGCGCGCTCCTCGAAGCCGCCCGGGCACAGACGGCTGCCGGCGGGCCGACACCATGCCTGGTGTTCTCCAGCAGCGTGGCGGTCTACGGTTCCGACCCGGCGCTTGCCCTCCCGTCGGTGGTCAGCGAGTCGACCCTGGCCACGCCCCGGTCGAGCTACGGGATCCAGAAACTCATCTGTGAGCAGCTGGTCGCGGACTACACCCGCCGGGGTTTCGTCGACGGACGCGTCGCCCGCCTGATGACGGTGGCGGTGCGGCCCGGCAAGCCGAACGCGGCCGCATCCGGCTTCCTGTCCGGCATCATCCGTGAGCCGCTCGCGGGCCTCCCCGCGATCTGCCCCGTGCATCCCAACCTGCGGGTTGCCCTGTCTTCGCCACGGCGCACGGTCGCGGCGATCCTCCGCATCGCGGAGGTCGAGCGCGGCACCGGGAGGGGGCGGCTCGGCGGTGCGCTTCCGGTCAACCTTCCGGCACTCACCGTCTCGGTCGCCGAGATGCTGGCCACGCTGCGGCAGGTGGCCGGCGACGCCGTGAGCGATCTGGTGACGATCGCCCCCGATCGTGACATCGAGGCCCTTGTGGGTTCCTGGCCGTCCGTCTTCGACCACACGCGCGCCGCCACGCTCGGGCTGGAGCCCGACCCGAGCTTCGCGTCGGTGGTGCGGGACTACATGGCCGACCACCCCGACGCGATCCTGGTCGACCCACCGCACGCAGCAGGCGGGACGGCCGGGCCCGGAGCAATGGGCTGAATATCAGGTTCCCGCTGAATATCAGGTCCATGGTGAGCGGTTGCGTCCGGCTCGCGGACGAGGTCGCCGCGACGCTCGGAGGAGATCGAGTCGGCGGCCGGCCGAGGGCGACCGCCTGCCGACCGAGGTGGAGCTGGTCAAGCAGCTGGGCGTCAGGCGCACGGTCGTGCGCGAGGCCGTCTGAAGACTCCGCAACACGGGCTTGATCGAACCGGGCCAGGCAATCGGTGTGTTCGTCCCACCGCGGCGCACACATCGGCGAGGGTGTGGATGGCCTGCGATTACGCGACCGGCCTCTGCGACGGTTCATGATCAGGGCCGGGGCCCGGATCACCGGGCAGCGGCTGCTCGAACCAGACCACCTTCCCCGTGCTCAACCTTGTGGCCCCCCAACGCTGTGCCATCTGGTCCACGAGGAAGAGTCCCCGGCCGCCCTCGTCGCTCAGTCGGGCGTGCCGCATCCTCGGTACGAGCGGCGAGTCGTCGCCCACCTCGCAACGCAGTACGCCCGTGCGGAGCAGTCGCAGGGCGATCGGCCGGGAGGCGAAGCGCACGGCGTTGGCGACGACCTCGCTGACCATGAGCTCCGTGGCCTCCACCAGCGAGTCGAGACCCCAGTGGTGCAGTGTTCTGCGGGTCAGCCGACGGGCCTGTCGAGCGGTCTGCGGGCGCGGAGCCAGATACCAGTTCGCGACGGTCTCAGGCAGGATGCCTTCGAACCGGGCGGCGAGCAGCGCGATGTCGTCCTCCCGATCTCCCGCGCCCAGTGTGCCGAGCGCCTGATCGCACAGTTCTTCCAGCCCCGGGCGGGCGGATCCCGAGGTGGCCGCCCCCAGCCTTGCGCGCAGACGGTCCACCCCGGCCAGCGCGTCCGATTCGCGGGACTCGACCAGTCCGTCGGTGTACAGCATCAGGGTCGCTCCGGTCGGTGCGTGCATCTCGGTGGACTCGAAGCCACCGCGGCCCACGCCGATCGGCGCTCCGGGCGGGACGATCAGAGCCTCCGCACTGCCGTCGGGGTGCAGGAGGACCGGCGGAAGGTGGCCGGCGCTGGATGCGAGCAAGCGGTGCCGTACGGGGTCGTACATCGCGTACAGGCAGGTCGCCGTGTGCTCGGTGCCCAGACGCGCCGCCTGCTCGTCGAGGTGGTGCAGAATTTCGTCCGGCGGCAGATCGAGTCCGGCCAGGGTTTGCACGATGGTGCGCAGCTGTCCCATGATCGCGGCCGACGTCAAGGAATGGCCCATCACATCGCCGATGACCAGCGCGACCCTGCTGCCCGGCAGTGGAATCGCGTCGTACCAGTCGCCGCCGACCTGCGCGGTTCGCGAGGCCGCCAGATAGCGACTGGCCAGCAGGACTCCGGCCGGCTCGGGCAGCGACGGCGGGAGCATCGTGCGCTGGAGCGCGTCCGCGACGGATGCCTCACGCTCGTAGAGCACCGCCTTGTGGATCCCGAGAGCCGTGTGTGTGGCGAGTTGGGATGCGACGAGCAGGTCGTCACCGGTGAACTCGGCCCGGGTTGGTCCGCGGATGAGGACGACACTGCCCATGGCATCGCTCCGGCCGTGCAGCGGAGCGAGGATCATCCGTCGCCCGGCCGGCACCGCGTCGGCGAAGTCCGTCACTCCCAGCAACTCGGCCACCGCCGAACGGTTTTCCGGAAGGTCCCCGAACACCGGCCTCCCGGCCCGTAGCAGCTTGGCGAGCAGGCCTGTGGCTGCCGGGCGTGCGACCTCTGCCGCCTGGATGGTGCCGACAGCGGGCGGGGGTGGCGCGGAGCGGAGCGTGGCCGCCTTGCGCGGCGGTGGGGGTTCGGTGGTGCGCAGCCGCAGGGCCCCGGGGGGAGCGTCGTTCTCGTCACCGACCGGAAGCGGGTCGTACAGATGAACGAACACCACGTCGGCGAACGTCGGGACCGCCGCCCGCCACAGTTCGCGCAACGTCTCGTCGAGGTTCATGCCGCGGGCGATCTGTCGGGTCGCCACGTCGAGGTAGCGCAGCCGGTCGGTCTGCGCCTCGTCGGCGGGGGGTCGGGCCCCCTTCGGTTGCTCGGCGGGCGTGTGCGCCGCCGGCATGCGCATCGCTCGACCACTGCCCCCGGGGCAGGGGCTCTCACCTGACGGCGCGCGTGCCTCGTCGGCGTGGTCGCCGGACCCGGGTGACGGAGCGGGGCGCTGCGGTCGGTGGAGGCGAGCCGTGGACTCGTGCACACCGGCATCCTGCCCGCGGGTGTCTCCATCGGCTCCGAGGTGCTTCGTCACGCGTTTCCCTCCGGCCCTACGGGCCCGCGCCGCGGCGGGCAGATCAGAGGTGGTCAGGCGGCCAGTCTGCAGCGCAGGAAGATCTGCACCTCGGGCGGGACGTCCACGGTGGCCGGAGCGTACGTGTACAAGGACTCGTCGACGATCTCGAAGCCCGCCGCCTCGACGACCTCACGCAGCTCGTCCCGCAGAAAGCCGGACACCCGGATGGTCTTTCCGATGAATGGGATCGAGAAGTCGTCCACATCGGCCTCCACCATCGACAGCGCGAACAGGCCTTCGGGAAGCAGCAGGTGGTGGACGGTCCGCAGCGCGAGGGGAATCTCGGGGCGGGGCAGCATGAGCAGGGAGAAGAAAGCAGTCACCGCGTCGAAGCGGCCGAGGTCCAGGGGTCCGCCGGGCCGCAGATCCGCGATGTCCGCCTGGTGGAACTCCCCGGTGGGCACGTACCTTCGGGCAAGAGCCACCATCCCGTCCGACAGATCGATACCCACCACCCGCAGGCCCGCCTCCGCGAACTGGCGGGCGGTGGGGGTCCCGGTGCCGCACCCCAGGTCCAGTACACATGACCCGGCCGGCAGGGACCTGATGAGCCACTCGGCGGACGCGACCTGCCCTTCCTTGTGGGGGAAGGCCTCGTCGTAGTGGTCGCCAATGGCGTCGAAGGCCTCGGCCTGGCCGGTGCGGTCGAACCGCATGCCCCCGTAGTCGAGCTCGTCGGCGGTGTTGCTCACGAGGGATCTCCTTCTGCCTCGCATGGTGCTTCCATACTTGTACAGACTTGCTGCGGTCACATCCGCTAAACCCGGTGGAATGTGGTGCCGCGTGGCTACGCATCGTGGATCCGCGTTATACGCGCGGCGAGGAGTGCGGTGTCCTTGTGCCGCAGCCGCAGTCGCAGCCCGGCGGGGCGGGTGAGAAGGAGGCGGGTCCGGCGCTGCGGGGTGGTGGAGGAAGGATCGGCGGCGCGGCAAGGGCGCAGACGTTCGCGGTCGGGCTCAAGTTGCGGAAGTCACCGTGGTGGCGACCCTACGGGCGGACGTCGAGAAGGTGGCCGAACGACGAGCGATCGTGCTGAGCCGGTGCGTGCGCCAGGGGCCGACTGAAGGAGCGCCGATTCGCGGGCTGCCGGCCCCGGCCGGAACGGCGCGGCGCGCCCGGACCGCGGGTCCGGGCGCGCCGTTGTCTCACGGGGGTGTGCTGGTGGTTTGTTCAGCGGTCCCCGACACGACGGTGTGGGGGTCAGTGACGGTGGTGGCCGTTGCGGTCGCCGTGGTGGTGACGGTCGTGGCCCCACGAGGCCTCGTCGACGACGCGGTCCCGGCGGTTGCGCAGGGTGGCGGTGTCGGAGCGGTTGTCCCACACCTCGTGGCGGCTGTCCTGGTACAGGTCCGTGTTGCGGTCGCGGCCTTCGCCGGTGTGGACACGTACGGTCGCGCGCCCCTCCAGGCGGTAGTGGTGGAAGGTGTAGGTGTTGCCGTCCTCGTCCGACAGCGTCCAGCCATCCAGGTTCACGCTGTGGCGGGTGGTGTTGGTCAGCTCCACCCACTCCCGGTTCAAGGAGCGGCGGGAGCGGTCGTGAAGGCCCGGGGAGTCGTACTGCACGGCGCTGATCTCCACCTTGGGCCGGTCGGGGCGGCCGCGGTCGGCGGCCGACGCCGGCAGCGCCGCCGCCCCGACCACTGCGGCGGCCGCGAGCACGGCGGCGGCCAGACGACGGGTGGGCACGGTCACGGAAACGGACACAGGGTCTCCCAGCAAGGTGCGGGCACATCCCGCACACGGTCATGCCGCGTGCCGGGATCGTGCGGGTGCGGGTGGCGACCGGTCGGCCGCACACGCATACCGTGACGCCAAGTGCCAAGCGCGCGAGTGAGGCCTGCACCCGCGTTACAGAACGCCCATATTTCCGCGACTCTCAACTGTAATGCACATCCATTTACCTTATGCAGGGAATTGACGTCGCGTAAGCGCCTGCCGTCGCGGCGGACACTGGCCTCTGACCCGCGCCCGCCAGGACGCGCCACCCCACCTCGGCCCCGGACCATCACCCGAAAGTGAGTAACAACGACATACGCCCGCCCGGCCCATGCCCCACACCACCTCGCCCGGCCGGCCGTCCCGGGCACCCGACGCCTTCCTGCTGCCGATCCCGTCCCAGAACTGCGGCGATCGCTCTGATCAAGGTCGCCATGGGCAGTTCGCTCTGTCCGCCGGTTCTTCTGCGGCTTGCTGAAGTCCTTCACGACGCCGGACACCCCGTGGTCCGTCCCGGTCGCGCCCACTGCGGCACGGTGCGAAGCGACCTGCGGCAACTTCGTCCCGAAGGACGGCTCTGCGGCACCTGCGACGGCCGGAGCCGCCGGGCGACGTGCGCCCGCTGCGGTCGGGAGAACGTACGCATCGCGGCCCGCCGCCCCGAGGGCCGCATCTGCTACACCTGCTACCACTCGGGTCCTGAGATCTTTTGCAACCGGACCCAGCAGGGCCAGCCGGTCTGCGGCAACTGCTACCGGCGCGCTCGCTCGGGAGAGCCGTGCGCTCGGTGCGGTCGGACCAAGCCGGTCAACACCCGGTGGCCCATCGGACCAGTCTGCCTGAGCTGCTACAACGCCGTGCTCCGGTCGCCGACCGAGTGCCGCCGCTGCGGCACAGTCCAGCCACTGATCGCGCGGGACGACGAGGGCGCCGAGGTCTGCGGACCCTGTGTCGGCATCGCCGCCGACTACACCTGCCGTCAGTGCGGCCGATCCGGCAACCCCCACAGCCGTGGCCGATGCGCTCACCGCGTTCTCGGCGAACGGGTCAACGACCTGCTGACCGGCCCCGACGGCAAGACCGTCCCGCAGCTGGAACCGCTCGCGACCACGCTCACAGCCGCCCGAACACCAAGCTCCTCGCCGGGCTCGTGGCCGAAGGCCGCATGCTCACCCACGAACTGCTGGACGAACTCCCACCCACCCAGAACCAGCGTTACATCCGTCAACTCCTCGTCCACACCGGCGCCCTGGAGGAACGCAACGAGGTTCTCGAACGCATCCCGGGCTGGCTGGAGCACGAGCTCGCGGACAAGCCGACCGCGCAGGCCAACCTCGCGCGTACCTTCCTACACTGGTTCCTGCTTCGACGAGCCCGCCAACGAGCGGCCACCCGCCGCTACCCTGCCTCCGCCGACCGTGACCTGCGGCGCCGCATCAGCGGCGCTCTGGAGTTCCTGGCCTGGAGGGACCAACGCGGCCTGGTCCTCGCGCGCCTCACCCAGGAACACATCGACGAGTGGATCACCGGGGCCACCAGTCAGCGGCGCTCCCTGATCCGCTACTTCCTCAAGTGGACCGCGAGCCGTCGACTCACACGCGAGCTCACCGTTCCCTCCATCCCTAGGCAGGAGCCCCAGGACCTGCTCGACGAGGACGACCGGTGGCGACTCCTCCAGTGCTGTCTGACCGACGACACCTTGGCGACGGATGTCCGGGCCGCCGACGCGATCACCCTGCTGTTCGGCCCGTCCGCCGAACGTCTTTGTCATCTGACGCCCGAGCACCTCAAGTTCGGAGACAAGTACGCCCATCTGGTCCTCGGCCGTCACCCCGTTCTGCTGCCTCCACGGCTCGCCGAACTCCTCCGGCACCTTGCCGACCAGCCCCAGCCGAGGCCGCAACTCGCACGCGCCAACCCGGGCCTCAATGGCTCTTTCCAGGCATGGTCCCGGGCAAGCCCATCTCGCCACACGGGATGACCCAACATTTTCAGCTCACGCTGACAAGGAAATCAGCGATACGCTTGGTTCCACCCGTCTGAACATAGCGAAGATGCGGGCACCAGACTGTGTTAATGGCTCCCTTGGCAGCCGCTTCACAGTTCTTCAGGTCCGATTCATCCCCTCTTGTCAAGAAGTCCCTGCGCGAGAACCGGCAGATTGGGTCATTCACTGCCCGACCTGCCGCTGGAAGATCATACGAGAGACACAAACTCTGATATCTGATTCCGGGTGGAAAATAGGGCTTGATCTCGTACCCTGGAAACACCTTGGGGATGATTCCAGTGCGCGCGTACTGGGGGTCGCCAAGTACCGCAACCCCTGAGATCTTATCAACGATGCTTTGGGGTGCATCCTTCAAGAATCGATGAATCACCCATGCACCTTGCGAGAATCCGGCGAGAATGTAGCGTTCTCTACCCCGGCAATGACCTATCCTGTCGGTGATTTGCTTGTTCAGCGCTATGGCGCCTTCCACAACCTCATCCCGCTCCGAGGCTATCCATTCTCTCAGGAGCCCCTTGGGCCCAAATTCAGGAAATTCCGTCCTTGGATATTCAATGGCTTCACTGTCAATCGACACATCGGGGTCAGCGTTGTTCATCTCCTTTACGTAGTTTTCATATACGCCTTGGACCGTACTCCCCCAGTTGGCTATACCGCCTTCACCTAGGCCGTGCCCACCAAGGAAGTAGAAATCTCGGCAATCTTCGGGTATTTGCTGTCTGGCGTTAACAGTCGCCTGAGGCGTTGCCATACCGAAGAAGAGAATTGCTGCCCCGAAGCAAGTAGCCAGCTCCCTGAACATATGCATCCCCTACCTCACGCTCGTAGCGACGGTGCAGGTGACGGCAGCTATCCAATCTCGTGGCTACAACGAGATTGACTGTTCTATCGCGACTCATTGCATGGCGCTGAAAAGACTTCGTCGCCGACAAGAGATGGGTCCGGATTCCCGTTCAACGTGCGCACCGAGATCCTGTCGTAGACGTATGCTCCCACCATTCGCTTCTCGTCACTGTAAGGCTTGTAGACTTCGACTGCACATTGCCTCGGCTCAGAGGCGCGCACTTCAATCGGGTAGGTGACATAATCGTCTTCGGCGCAACTCGGTTCGCATTTGTTTTCGTTCAGCGTTCCGGTAGCTTTGATATCGCTTGCCCCAGGTTGTTTCCATTGGAGGTCTGAGATGTAATTGTGATTGTCCAAGGCGATTTTTTTCGGGAAATCGGCCGGCTCGTAGAGAGCCCCACGTTCGTATCCCGTTCGGACATAAAGAGAAGGTGTCTTCGCCGAGGGAGGTTGCTTACTGGCATGTATGTCCGCGTCAATGATTACGCCATCCCGGACGGTGTACGTGCCGGCGAAGAAACGATGGGAGCCGTCCGACTGTGCAGCATCGAGCTCAATTTCTACTGTTTCGCCAACTACGGAATTTATGGTTACTTTATCATTGGCCGTGTCTGCGAACGACTCCACAAAATCGTCGTACCTCCCCCCAACGATGTTCTTCCCTCCGAGCGCCCATGCAGCCACGTAATCGCCGTCATTGACGGCACTGAAGTACCCCTCTACCACATCAGCAGGATCTGGATCGGCTTGCATGGGCAACACCGAATAACCAGCGAGTTGCGGTCCTGGCGCGGAAGGGGCTGACTGCGAAGTTACGGGAAGAGTTGATGAAGGGTGCACGATACCGCCTGGCTGCGTGGAGCTCGAGTGCGCCGGCTGAGCCCCGATAGATGCGCCAACACCCATGAAGCCAACTACCACTGCTGACAGCAACATTGGCAAGCGACCAGTGACGAGCCATCCTCGGTATCTCAAGGGGAGTGAAGTCTGAGCCAGTTGCGCCCGTTGCATCATGATGGACGCCCCCGTCCATCTCGAGTACCTATATTCCCAGCCTGCGACCGAATCCCGCGGCCCGCATCTCGGCGCAGTGCACCGCAACCGCGACACCCGGCGCTGCTCGGTTGGATTCGCATCCCCGAGCTACCGAGAAGCCCTGTCTTCATGCGCGCACAACAGGAAGATCACCCCGGCGGAAACAGTGTTCATGGTGGGCGGCCTGGTGGTCATCGTCCTCATCAACTCCTGGTGGTCCCGCAGGGTGTCCGCAGGTGCGACTCGTCGATCACGACCGCGGTGCGTCCGCGTTCGTCGACCTCCGCGGCCAGCGGCGGACGCCTGAACTGACGGGCATTCACCTCGCGCGGTTCCTACTGGACCCGTGCGAGGTACCGGTGGAGGTCACGGAGTACCTGGCCGGTCGGCTGGAGATCGCCGACGCCGGAGCATCACCTGCTGGAATTGGAGCTGGCGGGCGCCGCCGAAGTCCGGCAGACGGCGGCGCAGCCGCTGACTGGGGAACGGCTCACTGGATCAGCTCGATGTGCGGATGGTCGGGGGATACCGGGCAGACGTACAGCTGCAGATCGTAGCCTCCGGCGAGGTCGAGCATGGTCGGGTTGTGCGGTTCGGGATGGATGGTGGATGACAGAGAGCGGGCTCGGTCCTCGCCGGGAATCCAGTCGGGATAGTTGGAGTTCCATTCGCCCGAGGCGATGGTCAGCAGCGGATCCATCTCGGTGCCGCATGAGAGGCAGAGCCGGGGTAGGGGATCGGTGAGGCCCCAACGGGTCCATCCACCGACCTTCCAGCCGGGAGCGACGGACATCCTGCCCGTGTAGAGCTCGTTGTAGAAATCCTTCGAGTAGGGCGTGTCAGAGCTGTCCAGCGGGTACGGCGTGTTGTCAAAGCTGTCCAGAGCGGCGCCGGCCGTCTGCCACCTGCGCCAGTCCTCCAGCTGCCGCTGGAGCTCCTTGCCCAGTTCCATGATGTTGGGGTATTCGGTGATCTGCTCCGGCGCGAGCAGGCACGGCTCCGGCAGGTAGCCGGGAAACTGGATCGCGGGCGGCTCGGGGGGTGTGTCGAGGATGTCGGTGACTGTGGCGGCGGACCGCCAGAACAGCGCGGTCTCGGGCTGCGCGGGGTGGTCGAAGGGGCACCACAGCACTTGGAGCAGATCTGCCTCGGCCTGCTTGGGCGGGCGCAGCAAGGGGACGTCGCGTACGTACAACTGGGCCACGGGCAGCATGGCGATCGGGCCCTCGGGCCACGGGCGGCCGGCCTTGATCCGCTCCTCGATCGCCAGCTCCTCGGGCGTGTACGGGGTCCCCGGGGGATCGCCGCCCGGCCGGTTCGCCACCGCTGCCCGGATGCGTCGCCGCTGCCGCACGTCCTCGGGCGAGAGGATCTCGTTCCACCCGTCCCACTCGTGCGGTCCCTCACAGTGCGGCCACGGCTCGTCGGCGGGCCACAGCAACGGCCCGCCGACGGAACTGTCGTACGGCGTGGGCGACCCGGGGCGGGGATGCAGCCGGGTCGCCGTGCGTGCCAGCGGGGCCAGTTGCGGGGCGACCGCGGTGACGTCGACCAGCCGCGGCGGGGTGGTACGGATACGGAGTGCGGCGGCAATGCTCATTGCCCGCTCGGCGCACACCGACCGGATCTCGTCCAGCAGCTCGGGGTAGTGCTCGCCGTACGTGTTCAGCGCATGCCACACCGCGTCCAGTGCTGCCACGAGCGGGGCGGGCTTGGCCGCGGCGAGCACGGCGGGAAGAGCGAAGTGCGGCTGTGAGATCCGTCCCGGGGTGCGCGGCGTAACGGCAAGGGGCACCACGACGACCTTGCGCCCTGTGTCCGCGACCGGCGGCGGGACGTACGGCGGCCACTCCGGAGGTATCGCTTCGAGCACCGTCCTGTCCGGTACACGAGGGTCGGAGCGCAGGGCCTCCCACATCCGGGCGGGGTCGTCGAACGGCGGCGGCAGAGGGCGTCCCTCTGCCGACTCCGAGAGCGCCTGGGCGACCCACGGCACATCGGTCAGGCCCGCAGCCTCGCAGGCCCGCCGCGCGGCCAGCAATGCCACTGCACGCTGGACCTCGGGACCCACGACATCGAGGGCGTGCACCAGGTCGCTGTCGAAGCGGAGCAGACCGAGGACGTTGCTCTCGCGGGCACCGCGCAGCCTCTCGCTCGGCAGCCGCCCGCCCCACTCCCACTCCTCGTGGTGCAGGCGGCGCCCCTCGGCGGCCTGTTCGGCCCGCTCCTCGGCCGCCCGTTGGAACACCTGGCGAGTCAGGCGTTCGGCCTCGGCGAGCTGCTCGGGCGTACGCGCCGTCTGGCGCACGTTCCAGTGCAGGTCCCCGGCCATCCGCGAGGTGTGGCGGATCACCTCGTCCGGGCGGGGTGGGGCAGGCCAGAACTGCAGGAGGTAGCTGTCCGCCCGGGACTCCCCAGCCACTCTGGTGGAGAGTTCCCGTCCCTCGTCCATCCCCCGGGCGCAGTACCGGACCCGGTAGTCGGTTCGGGCGAGACCCAGGTCCCACGTGGCCTCGCCGTTCCCCTGCACCAAACTTGTGCGTTCCGACTTGGGGCGGAAGGACACCTCCATCACGTCATCCCAGACCGGGTCCAGCACAGGGGCCGCGTCGTGGACTTCCACGACAAAACCGACGTCGCCCGCGTACAGCCCGGTGGACAGGACGATCACACCTGGGACCGCAGCCCCGCACAACCCCCCGATCTGGTACGCGAGCGCCTTGGCGAGGTCAGGCCTTGCGCTGTCCGGATCGCTCTCGACGTAGATCTGACGATCGTGAACACGCACCTCGCCTGCGACCGGCCTACGCACAGCACTCCCCTCGTCGAGGACGGCCTCAAAGCCCCTGTCGGGCAGGCCGTCACGTGCCCCGCATCATGCCGCAGGCCACTGACAACACGGCCGACGACGCCGCGAGGCCGACGGTGACATCGATGATGCGGCCACTGACGCAAGAGGGTGTCGGTCACGATGTGCCGTTTGCGGCACGGCACCTTCTTGCCGCCGTCGTAACCGCGTGAGGCTGCCGACACCGTCGCGGCGGCCCGCACCGACTGCGCGTCGATACCCCCGCCGTGGGCCCTGCCTCGCGGCCCTCCCGTTCACGGACTTCCCGCGCAGCCGGTCGTGGAAGTCTGTGATCAGCCCGCGCTCGCGCCAGCGGCGGAAGAAGGCGCGGACCCGACCCCAGCCGGGAAAGTCCGCGGGCACCGCCCGCCACGAGATCCCGCCCGTGACCAGGTGACGGATCACGTCCAGCAGCTGCCGGTGACAGTGACCCTCGGGCGATCCGCCCCTCCCTCCTCCCCCCCCAAAGCCAGGCCGGCACCGGCAGCAGAGACCGGACGGCCGCCCGTTCCGCGTCCGACATTGTCGGAGGGATACCAGCGTTCCCGGTCCCGGTGGCCGACCGCGTTGCCGTACGCGCTCGCGAGGTGATCACACGATCGTGCAGCCGCGTTGGACGGGAGGCGTTCGGAGGCGCACAACAACGACATCAGGGCCTCCCGGCACTGCTCGGTTGGATTCGCATCCTCGAGCTACCGAGAGGCCCCGTCTTCATACGCGTACGACGGGAAGATCACCCCGGCGAAAAACCTGTTCGATCCACACGTTCCATGATCGGTTCAGATACGGCTTCTCACACGCCATCATCCAGCCCAACAGACCAAGACGACCCTGGGGGCCAGGCCCGGCGAGATGGGATCTCGGCACGAGTTCGCCACTCTGGAACCCTCGTCCGTGCCGGGCACGCCCCGAATTCAGGGGTGGATCACCAGGCCATCTCACCGTGACGGTCGCGGAAGGTTCCCGTCGGTCCGTCCGCTCCGATGGTGGCGAGTTCGACGATCGCGTCGGTTCCCTCGGTCACGGTCTGCGGGCCGCTGTGCCCGTTGAAGTCGGTCGCGGTGTAGCCCGGGTCGGCCGCGTTCACCTTCACGTCCGGCCAGGACTTCGCGTACTGCGTGGTCAGCATGGTCACGGCAGCCTTCGACGCCGTGTAGAGCGGCGCGAGGTTCCTCGACTCGACGCGCTCTGCGTCGTGGGTGGCCGCGAACGATCCCATACCGCTGGACACATTGACGATGACCGGGCTCGCGGACTTGCGCAGCAGCGGCAGGAACGCGTGCGTCACCCGGACAATCCCCACGACATTGACCTCGAACACCTCACTGGCGTCAGCGGCCGTGATCTGGTCGGCGGGGCTGTGCGTCCCGAAGACGCCAGCGTTGTTGATCAGGACGTCGATGCCGCCCTCGCGAGCCTCGATATCGGCGGCGGCGGCAGCCACCGACGCGTCATCCTTCACATCGATCTGGACGAAACGGGCACCGAGTGCGTCGGCGGCCGCCCGGCCGCGCTCCGGATCACGCGCACCGATGAGGACGGTGTGGCCAGCCTCGATCAAGCGGCGGGCGGTCTCATACCCGAGGGACTTGTTGGCTCCGGTGATGAACGTTGTGGTCATGCGTCCACTCTCGGCCCGTGACGAGAGGACAACCAGTGCTCTCCGTGACGGTAGGACAGCCAGTACCAGGCACGACGACGGCCCGGCAGACACAATGGCAGAGTGGACGAGACCCTGGGCACGGCACTGCACCGCTGGCGCGACCGCCTTTCTCCAGCCGACGTCGGACTGACCTCACGGCCCGGACGACGCGCGGTGGGGCTGCGCCGCGAGGAACTGGCAGAGCTCGCCGGGCTGTCGGTCGACTACGTGGTCCGCCTGGAACAGGGCCGTGCCAAAAGCCCATCGGCGCAGGTCGTCGCGAGCCTGACCAGGGCACTGCAACTGCAGCCCATGGAGCGCGATCACGCCTACCGGCTGGCCGGCCTCCTGCCTCCCCAGGAGGGAACGGTCTCCACGCATGTTCCGGCCGGGGTCCAACGGATGCTGGCCCGCCTAGGGGAGTTCCCCGTGGGCGTGTTCAGCGCCGACTGGACCTTGCTGTCCTGGACGCCCGCATGGTCAGTCCTGATGGGCGACCCCAGCGCACGGACACACGACGAACGCAACCTGGCACGAGCGGTCTTCGCCACAGGGCCCAGCCGGCTCGCGTCCTGGCCCGTGCTCCGGGACGACGACGCCCTGGAACTTGCCCTCGTCGCCGACCTGCGCACAGCTCTCATCGACTACCCCCGCGACCGCTGCCTGACCGACCTCGTCGAGGAACTGCGTTCGACCAGCGCGGAGTTCGCCCGTCTGTGGGACGAGGGCACGGTCGGCCCGCACGTCTCGGCCCGCAAGACCGTGGTACACCCCCAGGTGGGTGAGGTGATCTGCGACTGCGACGTGCTCACCGTCCCAGGCTGCGACATCCGACTCGTCGTCTACACGGTGGCCGCGGGTTCCGCCGATGCGGAAAAGCTGGAGTTCCTGCGGGTCACCAACGGCGTCCGCGCCGAGGGCTCCTCGCCTCCGGGGCCCGGTCTGTTCTCCACGCCGTAACGATCGGGCCTGCCGGATCTCGTCCAGCAATCAGAGGTCAGGTCCGGTCAGGTCCGTCAGTGAAAACGACCGCTCACGGCTCTCGTCATGGACGTGCGCCGACGCGACCGACGCGGTTGATTGGCGGTGGCTGGCCTGATACCGGCGAGGCGCCTGCGGTGGTCTCGCGCTCTGGCGAGTGCAGGCACCTCTGCTGCACTCATCAGGTCCCTCCGCCACAGTCACCGTCGCGGCAACGTGATCGACCGGGCGGCTCCTACGAGGCGCTCCAGCGGGGGTCGCGGCCGAGGTAACGCAGGAGGACCGCCACGTCGTCGTCGCCCTGCTCGGGGACCAGGGCGGCGACGTACGCGCCGCGGGGGCGCAGTGGCTCGACGGTCTCCCTGGCGGCCTTGAGGAGGGGGCGGGCCAGCGCGGGTGTGAGCGGCGACGGCCGGCCCGTCGCCATGGCGATGTCCCAGGCGTGGACCGCTGCGTCCAGTCCGCACGCCGCCGAGCCGGACCACGGGGACATCTTGTGCGGCGGCACCGGCGTGGGCACCTCGGCGGCGTCCCGGTCGACCCCCGCCCACGCCTTCGCCACGCGTGCCAGGGCGTCCTCCAGGAACACCGCCGGGTCCACCCCCTCCATCTCACCCGACGGGGCGAACGGGTTGAAGTCGGGGCCGGGTTCACCGGTGAGCGCGGCGGCGTAGCCGATCTGGTCGCCGACGGCGTGCTGGAAGACCTGGGCGACGGTCCAGCCCGCGCAGGGCGTCGGCCGGTGCCAACCGTCGGCTGGGACGCCGCGGACCGCCGTGCGCAGTGCTTGGTGGGAGGCGTCCAGGACGTCCCAACCGCTGGAGACCATGCCATCGCTCATCGCAGAGCTCCCATTCGTGGTGCCCTCACAGTGATGAATGTTGTTGTCATAGGTCCACTCTCGGCCCGTGACGACAGGAGAACCAGTGCCCTCCGCGACGATAGGACTGCCATTACCAGGCGCAACGGCTGTCCGGCCTGCGCCGGGGCCGGCCGACGACTCCGGCCACGGCCGGAACCTTGTCGCGCACGAGATCCCGTGATTGCTGCTGACGAGACGTTCGACGGCACGTGGCCGTATCTCGCCCGCTTCAACGAGGCGGCCGGCTTCCGCCAGCATTACGTCGACGAGGGTCCCGAACGGCCCGATCAGAGGTTGGTCATGGTGCATGGTGAGCCCACGTGGGGTTACGAGTGGCGCCACCTGATCGAGCCGCTGTCGCGTCACCATCGCGTGGTCGTTCCCGACCACATGGGCTTCGGCAAGAGCGAGACACCGCAGGATCACTCCTACGACGCGGCCGGGGTCAGCGGAGAACAGCGAGGGCGAGCCACACATCCAGGGTGGCGAGCAGGAGCAGCACGGGAGTGATGGCTGCAAGAACGAGGCGGTGGAAGCGGATGGCCTCGCTCAGGAGGTCCGCCACCTCTGCGACGGCCGGGGACGCGGGGTCGTACACGATGGGGAACGTGCTGCCGGGCGAGAAGGATGTCCGCGACACATGGAAGGAGTCCGCCTCGTACTTCGTGCCGTCCGCGAGAGGGTAGGAGAAGCGCACCGAGACGTCGTCCTGGCGCCATGACAGCGAGGTGCACCGCCCTGTCGTCTCCACACCTGACGCCTGCAGCCGCAGACACTCACCACGACGGCGGAAGGCGTGGGCGGCGGCGGCGCAGAGGCCGACGCATGCGACGGTCAGGACCAGCACGTACACCAGCGCACCCGTCATGCCGATCCCCCATCGATCGCTGCGGCAACGTCGAGTAGCCACATCATGGAGCAACTGCTGTGCACTGTCGACGTTTTGTGTGGCGCCTGTGTCGTGGGTACAGCCCACGTACCAGGTTCTCGTCGTCGTCGGCGAACCTGCGATGGCGAATGTCGTGGGCAGCCAAGAGCCCTTCGCCGACCAGTCCGGGATCTGCTCCGACCAGGTCCACCGACCGCGCCTGGGGCGCGCCCGACGAACCAGTCAACGCCGACCTCAGGCGCAGCCTGCTGATGCACAGTCGGGCCCGCGGACAGACCTGACTCGCCGCCGAGACCCGCAGGTCTGCTGCGTCCTCGAATGGAACCGACTGAGTTTCGGATCAATAGCCACACAGGCGGTCAACAACCTCGCCCTGCACGCCGCGTTCGCCACCGGAAAGAACCTCGGCGACGAGGCCGCCACCCGGGCCGCCGTGAGCGAGGTGGTCGGCGACTGAAAACCTGCCGCCGAGGAGGCATGCCCGAAGCCCCCGCCGACGCTCCCCGCACCGTCCATATTTCGCTCGCGACGTCCGCCCTGGCTCATCTACGGTTTCGGCGTGTCCGCTACGACAGCGCTGCCGTCGGCGATGGCCCAGGAACTCCTGCGTCCCATCCTTCCCACCGCGTCCGTCAGCGAGACCGTTCCGCGCGCCGGCGGGGAGCTGAGCACGATCTTCGAGATCCGGTTCGTCGGGGCGGCCGAGCCGGTCGTCATCAAGATCTATGACGATCGATGGCGGTGGAAACAGGAGAAGGAGATCCACGTCTACCACCTGCTTCAGCAGCACCGTGTCGGGCCGGTGCCTGCCGTAATGCACCATGGGGACGCCGACAACGCGCTTGGCCGCTGCTACACGGTGATGACGATGCTCAAGGGGCAGCCATTGTCCGCCGTCAGCCACGCCCTCGACAGGGCATCGCTGCGGAAGATCTACCGCCGGCTCGGGGGCTGTATGGCTGCGATCCACCAGATCCCCCAGGGCGCCTACGGATACCTCACCACTCAGGTTCTGGACCCCGAACCGACGAACACCGCTTACATGACACGGCAGTTCCGCATGAAGCTCAGGGAGTACGCCGATCACGGGGGCGATGCGGCACTCGCGACGGCCATCGAAGCCAAGGTCGCTCGGCAGACCGAGCTGCTCGGCGCGTGCCGCCATGCCGTGCTGTGTCACAACGACTTCCACGAGGGCAACGTCCTGGTCGCTGAGGACGGCGGCGGATGGCAGGTCAGCGGCTTCATTGACGTGGAGAACGCGATCGCCGCGGATCCACTGATGGACGTGGCCAAGACCGACTACTACTCCGTCCAGGACGACCAGGACAAGCGTGAAGCGCTCTGCGACGGCTACGGCACCCTGCCCGCCGACTGGAGCGAGCGGGTCGCCCTCTACCGCCTCTACCACGCTCTGGAGCTGTGGGACTGGTTCGCCTCCATCGACAACACGGCGCCGCTGGAGGGCATCACCGAGGACATCCGGCGAATGACGGCATGATCCTGGGTATTGGATACAGATTTTGAACGGCAGTCCGTGGCACGCCCCACTTGTTCTGTTTCCCAGCGAGATGGGCTGCCACCGCGAGTTCACGATCGCTACCGGCATCCCCGGGTACTTCTGTGCTCCGGCCAGCCACTGGCAGCGCGGCTCGAACGAGAACACCCACGGATCGCTGCGGCAGTACTTTCCCAAGAGCACGCTCGGCTGGCAAACCCCGGCGAGCGCCTGCAAGACTGGTCGCGGTCCGAGTCCGGCGATGCGCTGACCGAGTGGAATCAACTGACCGGCCATGTGTGCTTGGCCGCCCGTCGGTGAGGTGATCTTGCCGGGAAGAGGATGGCACGACCTGGAGGGCGGACTCTACGGATGCGACTACCGCATCCTCGGCGCCATCGCCGAGGGCCGTGCCGAGGTCGAGGAGGACACTGCGGACTGGACGATCGTCTACCCGTGCTCGCCAGGTCGACCGGCCACCGCTGCGCCGTCATCTCGGAGTACGACTCTCTGACGGCCCTGCTCGACCGGGCATGATTGACCGACTGCCGCGTCCGGTCGTCCGTCATCTCCTTCAACGCGACCCCGGTCCGGTGCAGCAGCCGCGTTGAAGCGGCGTCTCTTCACGGGTGGACTGGTCAGCGGATGACAGACGGTCGTTTGCGGGACATCAAGAGATGAGTCCCGCGGCGGCGGAAGTGGGTGGGCTACCTGCTCTTGAACCGGTCCGGACGCACGAAGTCCAGGCCTTCGATGGTCTGTTTGCCGAGCGCCTCGTGTGCGGCGATGTGGCCATAGCCGGTGGCCATTTTGAAGCCCTTTCCGGAGAATCCGGTGGCACAGTAGACCCTGCTGTTCTCGTCCAGCCAGCCGAGGAGGGGATGCCTGTCCTCGGTGAAAAGGTCGGGGAAGGCGTCGGAGCGCACGATGGCGGGGGTGAGGCCGGGAAAGAATTCGGCGACGCTATCGGTGACCTTTTCGATTTCTTCCCGGGTGAGTTCTCTGGGCACGGAGGCCGGGTCGGGAGTTTCTCTTCCGCGCCCGTCCAGCGGGCCGTCCACCGATGCCTTGACCGTCACGCCGTCGACGGCGGGTGCGCCGTACAGGGAGGATCGCCGTACAGCCGGCTGAAGGCGGGGAAATTCCCTGGCGAGAACTGCGTGCCGTCCTGGGCGATGAACCAGGTCAGGACGATCCGATGGGTTTTGGTGGCGACGCGTTGGAGCGGGATCTGCCCCGCACGCCGGCGGCGGGTGGCCTCGGGGCCGGACCTGCGCTGGAAGGAGGCTTCGAGGACCGGGGTCGCGGTGAGCCCCCGGGCGGCGACGTTGACCGGGATGTTCCGGGAGCCCATTCACGATCGGCGCTGGGGTGCCGATTCGCTCGACCGAGGGCGTCGAGCGCCTGTTGGAACCAGTTCACGGCGCACTGCTCATGATCGGTTCGCCGCTGCACCGCAGTGCCGGATCACCTCGATCTCGACAGGGGTGTTGAGGGGCAGCCCTGCGATACCGATCGCGGTGCGGGCGGGCCGTCCGTTCTCGCCCAGCACCTCGATGAGCAGTTCACTGGCCGCGTTGGCGACCTGCGACTGCGGACCGAAGTCCCGCGTGCCGACCACGAAGACCAGCATCTGCACGATCCGGACGGTCCAGATCGCCCTAGGCAGTAGGGCGGGGCAGGCCGAAGAGGACCGGGAGGTCGGCGATGTCGGTGATCCGCTCGTAGCCGAGCCAGTGCTCGTCGTGCTCCCAGCCGCGGTCCATGTACACCTTGTTCTCGATGCCCATGATGGCC